>NZ_JBQQCJ010000001.1:0-1591752 GCF_052246275.1 Oceanobacillus sp. M65
GCTCATTCCACAAGCGTCACCCCCGAAGGGGATCAACTTGCTTCCTGCGCTCGACTTGCATGTATTAGGCACGCCGCCAGCGTTCGTCCTGAGCCAAGATCAAACTCTCCAAAAAAGTTTGTATCATATCGACACCAATCGACATGATCCGTCTTAGCTTCGCAGAAAACTGGCTTCTGCTTGTATTTCTTCGAAAAACAGAAAGTCTGTTTTTCCTTGACATACTAGTTGTTCTGTTCAGTTTTCAAAGAGCAATTTAGTAAGTCGCTTATCAATTTGGCGACTTTATTAATATACCATGTTGAGAAGATTAAGTCAATGTTTTTTTGAAAATAATTTAACTGTTTATCTCTCAAAATGTTTATCTTGTTGCCGTCTGTTAAAGCAACGTTAATTAATTTACCACGATTCACTTTTGAATGCAAGTACATTTTAAAAAGAAATTAAAGGAAAGTATATTCATATTATTTAGCCAACTTTCCAACTTGCTATTAAGTCCTTTTCACAATGGAATTTCACCTCTTCTTCTATAGTATATCCAACTATAGAAGTGTATATAAAAGCCCGCCGGAGTGTAACCTCCAGCGGGCTTTACATATACTCATATTATCTATTACGCATTTGGGGAAACAATAGTACATCGCGGATAGACGGCGCATTAGTTAAGAGCATAACTAACCTGTCGATTCCAATACCTAGACCACCTGTTGGTGGCATACCATATTCAAGGGCCTCCAAGAAATCGTCGTCCATAAGATGGGCTTCGTCGTTACCCTCTGCTCTTTCTTTCACTTGGGCTTCAAAACGTTCACGTTGATCAATTGGATCATTCAACTCACTAAATGCATTTGCATGTTCGCGTCCTACAATAAATAGCTCGAAACGGTCTGTAAACCGCTCATCTTCAGGATTTTTCTTAGCAAGTGGTGAAATTGCAACTGGATGTCCATAAACGAATGTAGGCTGGATAAGTGTTTCTTCTACCTTCTGCTCAAAAAACTCGTTTACGACATGGCCAAATGACATGGTCTCTTTTATCTCAATGCCATTTTCCTTCGCAAGCTCTCTCGCTTCTTCGTCAGACATTTCCTTCCAGAAGTCTACTCCAGTTGCCTCTTTAACAGCATCTATCATGTGCACCCTTCTCCAGGCTGGCTCAAGATTCACTTCTTCTTCCCCATAGGTCACTTTTGTTGTACCAAGAACTTCTTTGGCAATATGAGCAATTAAGTTCTCCGTCAAGGCCATAACATCCTTGTAATCAGCATAAGCTTCATACAGCTCAATCATCGTAAATTCTGGATTATGTCTTGTTGATACACCTTCATTACGGAATACGCGTCCGATTTCATAAACTTTTTCTAATCCACCTACAATAAGGCGTTTTAGATGTAGTTCAATCGCGATACGCATATATAAAGGAATGTCAAGCGCATTATGATGTGTCTCAAACGGACGAGCAGATGCCCCTCCAGGAATACCATGCATCATAGGTGTCTCAACCTCAAGAAACCCTTGTCCATCTAAATAACGTCTCATTGATTGAATGATTTTACTTCGCAATACAAATGTCTCTCTGCTATCCAGATTCGTTATAAGATCAAGATAACGCTGACGGTAGCGTTGTTCAATATCTTTAAGGCCATGATATTTTTCAGGTAATGGGCGAAGTGATTTCGTCAGCAGTTGGAATTTAGCAGCTTTTACAGAAAGCTCCCCAACCTTTGTTTTAAACATAACACCAGTGATACCGACGATGTCTCCTAGATCAGTGGATTGGAATAATTCATATGCCTCTTCTCCAACAGCATCTTTTCGAATGTATAACTGAATTTGACCACTTAAATCTTGGATATGGGCAAAACCTGCTTTTCCCTTTCCTCTTTTGGTCATCATTCTCCCTGCTATAGTCACTTGATCTGTCTTCTCTTCTAGTTCTTCTTTCGTAAATTGGTCGTATGAATCGAGTAATTCCTGCGCTAGATGCGTCCGCTCAAATTTACTGCCGAACGGATCAAGTCCTTGCTCTCTGTAATTATTCAACTTGTCACGTCTTACCCGCATATGTTCATTTAATTCTTCTGACACCACTATCACTCCTGTCATTAATATAAATCCATAATCTAATTTATAAAAGCCTGCAAATATTAAGCTAGCAGATCTATTTCTAATTCATTTTTATGGCCGGACATCTTCTGTCTCTTTATCCAGCACTAATTCTTCTCTTGTAATTTCAAGGAAATCTGTAATTCTTTTAAGTAATTCATCGTCTGCCTTCTTCGTTCCTCTTTCTACAGCCCCTATTACAGCAATAGGAACATCTGCCTTTTCCGCAAACGTTATTTGTGTGTACCCTTTTAACTTGCGAAAGGCCTTTATTCTTCTACCGATCCGCTTTGCATCCATATTCGTACATCCTTTATGTCTGTTTCTGGAAGTTCTCTTACTAATTCCTTCACATTTTTCCCAAGTGCCTGTATCAATATCGTTGGTGCAATTTCATGTAATGGTATAAGAACAAAAGCTCGTTGATGCATTCTTGGGTGAGGAATTATTAATCGTTCCGTTTTACTATTTTCATGATTATAAAGCAAAATGTCAAGGTCTATCGTGCGAGGGCCAAAGCGAACTCCCCTCTTTCTACCGAGTTGTTGCTCAATTTCCTGGCACTTGTCCAACAACTCTACTGGAGAATCAGAGGTATGGACATGCACCACCATATTTAGAAAGTCTGCCTGATCGGTATAACCAACAGGCGCTGTTTCATAAATAGAAGAAACCTTCTCTATTGTTATCTCCGAATGAGCCATTAGCAACCGCAGTGCCTCTTTGAGATGGTCTTCTCTCGGTTCAATATTTGTCCCTAATGCAATATATACTGTGTTCATCCTATCTCTCCCTATATATTTCCACGGCAACAGAATGATAATGCCCTGGTATCGGCGGATCAGGCTTTATCACCTTCACCCTACAAGCCGTAAGCATGGAAAAGGAATGAAGCAACGTTTCTGCAATGTCCTCTGCAACGGATTCAATTAGGTTTTTTGCTTCTCCCTCAACAACTGCTTTGATCTTCTCATAGGCTTGTCCATAATGGATGGAGTCATGCATGTTATCTGATTGCCCCGCTTTCTGCAAACTAACGTATAACTCGACATCCACATTAAACCGCTGCCCAAGCTTGTTTTCCTCAGGGAGTAATCCGTGATACCCATAAAACTGGAGGTTTTGCAGAACTATTTTATCCAATTTCTTCACTTCCTGATCTAAGCATTGCATCCATCATTGTGGCCAATTCTTTGTTCATTCTTACATTGTGGACCCGTACAATCTTTATACCTTTCGTTATGCCGAGGCAGGTCGTTGCACCTGTCCCCACATCACGCTGCTTTGGCTCATTATCTAGTACATTTCCAATAAATCGTTTTCTGGAGGTACCTAGTAACATCGGAAAACCTAATTCACGGAATGCCTCAAGGTTATTCATCACCATAAGGTTATGGGCTCCTGTTTTCGCAAAGCCAACACCCGGATCCAATATTATATTCTCTTCCTTTACTCCTGCTGAGCGGGCAATATCAATGCTTTCTTTAAGGTCCTGCTTCATATCCTCGATGATGTCATCATAATCCATATTATCGCGGTTGTGCATCAAAATAATCGGCACATCATATTCTGCCGCAACTTGTGCAATTGCCGGTTCTTTTTTTGCTCCCCAAACGTCGTTAATCATATCAGCTCCGGCCTCTAGTGCTCTTCTTGCAGTTTCTGCCTTATAGGTATCGATTGAAATTGGTAACGATACCTTTTCCTTGATCGCTTTGATAGCAGGAATGACCCTATTTAATTCCTCTTCGAGTGCTACGGGATCATGGTCCGGCCGAGTGGATTCCCCGCCGATATCAAGGATGTCCGCCCCTTCGCCTTCCATAAGGATTGCTTGCTGCACCGCCTTATGAACAGAATCATAGCTACCTCCGTCTGAAAAGGAGTCTGGTGTTACGTTCAGTATTCCCATAATATGTGTTCGTTCTCTTAGATCGTATATAGTATGTTTTGTTTTAATTTTCAACTAAATCGGCCCTTCCTTCGCACCTTTAAGTCACCTACTATCGTACCATAAACCCGCATGGCAGGCGACCTGTTTCGCCATACGCTAAACATGAACCAACGTAAGCTAACCGGTATCCACTGTTCTCCCAGACAAAAGGCCAGCACCTCCGCAGGTGCTGGCCTTACATCAAAGAGTTCTTAGTTATTATCCTCTTCAAATTGGTAAAGCGGTGTAGACAAATAACGCTCTCCATTGTCAGGGAATACAGCTAGAACTTTTTTCCCTTTGCCAAGCTGTTTGGCAACCTTTTTGGCTGCTGCTATCGCGGCTCCAGCTGAAATCCCGCCGAGTATTCCATTTGTAGTAGCTACTTCACGAGAGGTAGCAAAGGCTTCCTCATTTGAAATACGAATCACTTCATCATAAATTTTTGTATCAAGTATTTGTGGAACAAAACCTGCTCCGATACCCTGAATCTTATGAGGTCCAGGCTTATCCCCAGATAGTACAGCAGAATCCTCTGGCTCGACTGCGTATACTTTAATCCCTTTAAAATGTTCTTTTAATACTTTTCCAGCTCCTGTAATTGTCCCACCTGTTCCAATTCCAGAAACAAACGCATCAAGTTCTTCTCCCATTTGCTCGACAATTTCTTTCCCTGTTGTCCGGGCATGTATCTCAGGGTTCGCTTCATTGTTAAATTGTTGTGGCATAAAATAGCCATTTTCTTTCTGTAATTCTGCTGCTTTACTAATAGCGCCTTTCATTCCTTCGGCTCCTGGCGTCAGGACAAGCTTCGCTCCATATGCACGCAGTAGATTTCTTCGCTCTTTACTCATTGTGTCTGGCATGACCAGAATCGCACGGTACCCTTTAGCAGCTGCTACCATCGCGAGGCCAATTCCTGTGTTTCCACTTGTTGGCTCGATAATCGTATCGCCCGCTTTTAAAGCACCCTCTTTTTCAGCTGCCTCTATCATTGCTAATGCAATTCGGTCCTTGACTGAACTTCCAGGATTCATAAATTCAAGCTTTACATAAATGTCAGCACTGTTTTCTTCCGCAATCCCATTTAGTTTCACAATAGGAGTCTGACCAATCAGTCCAGAAATATTATCAGCTACTCTCATTAAAACCCCTCCTAATTCCTAGTCATTTTGTATGATTTAATTCTAATGTACGGTTAATCACGGTAAATGTCAACCTATAGTAGTTTATTCATCATACACCCATTCAATGTCCAGTTCCTCCCATAAAGGGTTCGCGTTTAGGGTTTGGTCGAGTTCATGCATAGCTAGCTCACTTCTAATATATGGTTTCATTTCTTCATAGGTAAAATCGATTGCTGATAACCTTTTGTGCAGGTAAACAATGGCATAACCGCTTCCCACTTCGAAAGGTTCGCTATATGAATGTTCATCCATATCCGCAACTACATCTTCATAGCCTGCAGGGAAGAATTGACTAGTAGTAAAAATGTATCCCATATAGCCGCCATCGTCCCTTGTTTCTTCATCAGTAGAGTACTCTTTTGCAAGCATGTTAAAAGAGGCTCCATTATCCAACTCTTCTACAACTTTATTAGCCGTTTCTTCATCCTCAACTACGATATGGGAAAGCTGCATAGATGGTGTAACATTATACTGGTTGCCGTAGGTTTGATAATGGCTCTCCATATCTCCCTCAGGGATTTCGGTTCCTTCCGTTAACAGCATTTCTAATTGGTAACGGTAACGGATATCCTTACGCCACCCTTCTTCTGCCTTATCAAGTTCTTCCTTGGTCATGACACCTTGCATAGCGGTCAACATTGCTACTTCTCGGTCTATTACTTTCTCGTCTATCTCAATTCCCTTTTCTTCCGCCATTTGACTTACAACCTGGTGGTCAATTAACGTTTTCAATTGTTTTTCTCCATGGTTGGAACGCAAACTGCTCATCCAATTTTCGTAAGTGATTTCCACATCACCAACAGTTGCAACTGGCTTTTTCGCATCAATGGCAGGAACACCTTCATCCTCTTCACTTACAGATGTTTGCTCCCCGTTATTCCAAAAAGTTAAGGTAGCGATATTGGTGATGAGTAGGATTACGATGATGCTAAGCAATAATTTTTTGGACATTCCTCAATTCCCCCTGTGTACCTTGCTCGCTTTACTGCTTTAATGTCTTTAACTCTTCCTCAGTAAAAACGTATTTCTCATTGCAGAAGTGACAACTCGCTTCAGCACCATGGTCCTCCTGAATCATGTTTTCTATCTCTTCATTTCCCAATCCAATGATAGCTTGTTCAAGTCTTTCTCTCGAACATCTACAACGGAATTCGATTGGTAGCTTTTCATGAATTTTTAGCTCTTCTTGACCAAGTAACCGTTCTAGTATTTCCTCTGGGCTATTCCCCTCTCTAATTAACGAAGAAATAGGTGGGATTGATTCAATTTGCTTTTCCAATCGTGTAATAATGTCATCATCCGCGCCTGGCATAATTTGAACAATAAAACCACCAGCAGCCAAAATAGTGTGATCAGGGTTCACAAGAACTCCTGCACCTACCGCAGAAGGGACCTGCTCTGAGTTAGCAAAATAATACGTGAAGTCTTCACTAATTTCCCCGGAAATAACCGGTACCTCTCCTGTAAAGAAATCTTTAAGCCCTAAGTCTTTAATAACGCTTAAGTTTCCTTCTGTTCCTACTGCCCTTGCTACATCGAGTTTTCCTTTATCATTTAAATCAAAATCCACATGCGGATTCGATACATAACCACGGACATGGCCATTCGCGTCAGCATCTGCAATGATAGCGCCGATTGGTCCTCCACCTTCTACTTTTACAGTTAGTGAATTTTCACCTTTTAACATAGCCCCCATCATTGCTGTAATGGTCAACGTTCTCCCCATAGCAGCAGATGCAGTTGCCCAGGTATCATGTCTTCCACGAGCCTCTTCCACTGTTTCCGTAGATGTCGCAGCATATGCTCTTACTTTCCCCTGGTATGCCGTTGCTTTTATTAAATAATCCTTCATGCTGTTTTCCTCCTTTTGTACATTACGCTTTGTAATTCTTTTGATAGATCAGGTAAAGTCCTTTTAATGTTAAATGAGGGTCTACATGATCAATCGTGTCTGATTCATGGGAAATTAACGATGCCAATCCCCCAGTGGCTATAACTGTTGCTTTTACATTGTGTTGTTTCTCAATACGTTTTACTATTCCATCGACTTGACCAACATATCCATAAAACACACCAGACTGCATTGCTTCCACTGTTGAAGTTCCTACTACACGCTCTGGTGGTACAATTTCTATTTTAGGCAACTTAGATGCTTTGCTATAAAGTGCTTCCATTGAAACATTTATGCCCGGGGAAATAACGCCGCCTACATATTCCTCGTCCTCATTAACATAGCAATACGTTGTAGCTGTACCAAAATCAATAATGATTAATGGTCCCTTGTATTCCGTGATGGCGCCCACCGCATTTACAATACGATCCGCTCCAATCTCATGTGGATTTGGGTACTGCATTTTAAGATGGGACTGAACATCTGCCTTCCCGATAACCAGGGGTTCTATATTAAAATAAAGCTTGCACATTTTCTCCAACGCAAACATTATCGGCGGAACAACAGATGAAATGATAACCCCATGTATATCTGAAAAGGCTATCCCTTTATGATCAAGTAAAGACTTAATTAGCATTCCAAATTCATCTTCTGTTTTATAACGGTCTGTCTTAATCCGCCATTCGTGTTTAAGCTCGTCCTGTTCAAACACTCCCAGAACCGTATTTGTGTTTCCTACATCCAGTACAAATAGCATAACGTATCCAGACCCTTCTATATAAAGTGAAACTTCGTTTGGTGGGGGTAAGGCGGGATAAGCCTCTTAAATCCCAATTTCACCTTATAATATAACATAATTCAACATGAAATGTGCAATGTCTAGATTCGCTACCCCTGTTGAATAAGGCTTTCTTTTAGGCTCGCTAAAATATTTCTCCTCCTTGCCTAAAATCACCTCTTAGATAATGTGTTATAAATACTGCAAAACCATAAAGGGACCAGAACAAGAAAGGTAACCTAGATAAGCAAAAAGGCAGCCCTCCAATTTGGAGAACTGCCTTTCATTTATCAATTAATCTTATTTATTCTCTTTATCGTCATCATCACCGGAAGCAGGTTTGTTATCCTGCATAATCGGATCATTAATATAACGATCTTTTTCTTCTTTATGTTGTACCTCTTCCTTTGCTTCTGTGTATGATTCCGGCTCTTCGTCTTTAGATTGAATGTTTACTTTCACATCTTTAGATTCCGTACCGTAATCTTCTGGCTCAGGAAGCGTGCCATCTTCAAAGAGTGCTTTGATTTGTTTCGCATCAAGTGTTTCTACATCAAGAAGCGTTTTGGCAACTAATTCAAGCTTATCGCGGTTTTCCGTAAGAATGGTTTTCGCGCGCTCATAACAATAATTGATGAAATTCTGCATTTCCTGGTCAATATCATGTGCAATGGCATCACTATAATTCTGCTCATTGCCGATATCTCTACCAAGGAATACATCGCCACCGCCGCCACTAGTAAACTGGAGCGGTCCTATTTTATCACTCATACCGTACTCGGTGATCATCTTACGAGCAATTCCTGTTGCACGTTGGAAGTCATTATGTGCTCCAGTACTTGCTTCTCCAAAGATTAATTCTTCGGCAACACGTCCACCAAGTAGCCCTGTAATCTTGTCAAACAGCTCTGGCTTTGTCATGAAGTAACGATCTTCTCTTGGTAGCATGACAGCATATCCGCCAGCCTGGCCACGAGGAACAATGGTTACCTTATGAACCATATCTGCATCATCTAGGACCATCCCGATAATCGTGTGACCACTTTCATGGTATGCAACGATATTACGTTCTTTCTGTGAGATAACTCTGCTCTTCTTCGCAGGACCTGCGATTACTCTGTCAATCGCTTCATCGACATCAAGCATATTGATCTCAGTTCGATCTGAACGAGCCGCAACAAGTGCTGCTTCGTTAAGAAGGTTTTCCAGATCCGCACCAGAGAATCCTGGGGTACGCATCGCAATAATTTTTAGATCCACTGTGCTATCTAGTGGTTTATTTCTTGCGTGAACTTGCAATACTTCCTGACGACCTTTTACATCAGGGCGGTCTACCGTAATTTGACGGTCAAAACGTCCTGGGCGTAAGAGGGCTGGATCAAGAATATCTGCACGGTTTGTTGCAGCAATGATAATGATACCTTCATTAACACCAAAGCCGTCCATTTCAACAAGTAATTGGTTCAATGTTTGCTCACGTTCATCATGACCACCGCCGAGTCCAGCACCACGCTGTCTACCAACAGCATCAATTTCATCAATGAAAATGATACATGGCGCATTCTTCTTCGCGTTTTCAAATAAATCACGTACACGGGATGCCCCGACACCAACAAACATCTCAACAAAGTCAGAACCACTAATAGAGAAGAATGGTGTTCCGGCTTCTCCAGCAACTGCACGTGCCAACAATGTTTTACCTGTTCCTGGAGGTCCTACAAGCAGTACCCCTTTAGGAATTCTCGCACCAACGGCGGAGAATTTACGTGGATCCTTCAAGAAGTCCACTACTTCAACGAGCTCTTGTTTCTCTTCATCAGCACCTGCTACATCTTTAAAACGTACCTTTTTCTTTTCTTCACTGTACATTTTAGCTTTGCTTTTACCAAAGTTCATGACACGGCCACCGCCGCCTCCACCTTGTGCCTGGCTAAGTATAAATAAGAAGAACAGTCCGATAATTAGAAACGGTATCATAGTAGTTAGAAAAGTTACCCAAGCACTTGGCTGTTCCTCTTCTTCTACTTTAAGTATACTTTGTTCCTGAGCCTGATCTGTGATCGAGGCAACTATATCTGTATTATCTGGAACCTGTGCTACGAATTGTTTTTCTTCATCCGTAAGTGTTCCGGAGTAGCGGATAATACCATTTGCTGGCTGCATCGTCATTTCTTCGATTTCACCATTATTTAAAGCATCCGTAAATTGTTTTACATTAAATTCTTCTGCTTCTTCATTCTGTCCGTTAAATACTCCTATTACGCCGACAACGACAAAAAATATGAGTACCCAGAAGAATACATTGCGAAATATCCGATTCATTGCCTACCTCCTCCCAAGCGGGAAAAACTATATAACATCGTACCATAAGAAAAAGTTGGAATACAACTAATTTCCCTTATTCAACCAGTTTAATCCATGAATTGCTCTTAACGCTTTTAAATCCCTATTTTATTGAAGAAAAACTATTCTTCTCCACCATAAATTTTCGGCTTAAGTACACCGATATATGGAAGGTTGCGGTATTTCTCTTGATAGTCTAAACCATAACCGACAACAAACTCATTAGGCACTTCAAACCCAACTATGTCTGCTTTCACTGCTGCTGTTCTGCCAGAAGGTTTATCAAGCAGTGTTACAATTTTAATGGACTTGGCTTTACGGTATTTAAACAGATCCACTAAATAACTTAAGGTTAAACCACTATCGATAATATCTTCAATTATCAGCAGGTCCCGGCCTTCTACCTTTGTATCAAGGTCTTTGACTATTTTAACTTCACCAGAAGATCTCATTTCACCCCCGTAGCTGGAAACATCCATAAAGTCCATTTCCAAATGAACCTCTGTGTAACGAAGGATGTCAGACATAAATGGCATTGCCCCTTTTAGGACACCAATTGCCAATGGGAATTTCCCATCATATTCCTTAGTCAGTTGTTCCCCAAGTTCTTTACACTTATTAGTGATATCTTCCTGGGAGATTAAAATTTCCTTAATATCGTCGTGCATGTTTGCTCCTCCTACATGTTGCCATTTTCATAGTGTAATTGAATATACGAAGCAGAGTTCGACTTTCTTTTGGGGTATCCCTTTTTCAGGCCGATAAGCCAGAGAATTTCCCCATTATTATCTGTTACAATTGGCCAGGTATCCCTCTCATTTCTTGGGATTTTTGCATCGATAAAGATGTCTTTTACTTTTTTACTTCCATTCAAACCTTTCCAACGCATCTTATCACCAAATTGCCGTGTTCTAATATGTAATGGTAAAGCTACCTGATCCATACTACAAAAATATGTAAGCTCGTCCTCCTCTGTACACTTATTAACGGACAAAGCCGTAACGGTCGATCCGTCTGGTAAGGAAACCTTCCCTGGTATCTCCATTATGTTATGAAACGTGCCGCCTTGCTCCTGTTGCGTTTCAAAATAAAACCGTACATTTGCATAGGACTTTTCCAACTTTAAATGGTGGGGGAAATCAATTTGGACATTGCTTTTTTCACTTTGTAATAATGAGAAAAAATGCGCTTCGTGTACATAAGATAGGTTCTTTGGCAAATCTTCATACAGATAATTTAATATTAGATGAAAGGCACGTCTTTGTAAAGCGCGGGGGTACTGCTTGAAGCTATTAATTTCAAACATGGCTTCACAATTGGAGAGATTAGTTCCAACCACAGCTTTAACCATATTTTTAGCTTCCATCTGAAGGAAGTTTTCATCCTCTTGAAGGGTTTCACTTAAGTGCTGCATTGTTGTATGTATATTACTGTTTTTTTCTTTTATTAATGGTAGAACTTGTTTTCTAAAATAATTCCGTGTGTAATTTATCTCATTGTTAGAAGGATCTATTCTCGGAACGATTTGTTCTGCAACACAATAGGCTTCAATTTCTTTTTTGGTGACACAGAGAAATGGTCTAATAATTCTACCTGTCGCAAAGGTTCTTTTAACAGGAATCCCTGATAAAGTGTTTGAGCTTGCTGAACGGACAAATTCCATTAACATTGTCTCGACTTGGTCATCCCCGTGATGCCCCAACGCTAGATAGGATGCATTAAAACGTTGCATTTGTTCAGCAAAGAACTGATAACGAAGCTCCCTCGCAGCAATTTGGGTTCCAAGGTGGTGTGTTTCTTTATACGCAGGAACGTCCAAAGAAGTTCCAACAAATTGAATATCCCACTGCTTGCACATTTCCTTTACATAGTGAAGGTCCTCCAAGGACTCCTCTCCCCGTAATTGATGGTCTACAGAAATTGCAATGAGTTTAAGCTGCCACTCCTTTCGCAAACTTTTAAGAAAGTGTAAAAGCGCCATGGAGTCAGGCCCCCCGGACACCCCTATAAGGACGGTAGCATTCATTGTAAGTAACTGTTTTCCCTTTATAAAAGAAAGGATTGTGTTTTTCATTATGTGCATCTCCAACTAACCCATTTTTGTTCATCCTATCACAGAATTAGCAGGGAATAAAGCAAGCTCCACTGCTGAACCAGACTATAAAAGCAGGGATAACAAATAGTAGCCAACAGCTAAGAAGGTTAAGCCGCCTATTTCCATTGCAACCGGTTTTGTCGATTTCGTCTTTTTCCTACTCTGGGTACGAGTTTGTGTTTGTTTATGGTGTTGAACCCTTTGTAACAGCTGTATTAGTTCTCTTTTCATATCAGCACTTGAAGTGTATTTGCCAATTAACGCTTTTTTCAATACATGACGATATGGTGTAAGTGCTTTTACCTCATTGAGTTTTCGCATTAAAGTTGCTTCTGGGTTGGCCCCTTTTTCAAACCGCTTTGGATAATATACATGTAAGAACACCATCACAAAGGCGAATAAATCATAGCTCGGTTCAGCCTTTCTTGTCCCCATTCCCCAATATCCCCGATCATAAAACTCTGTGTACTCCTTAATTGCTCGACCAATTTGTGTGGTTCCTCCCACATCCACCCACCGAAGCCTTGGCGGTGTCTGGATGACCATCAAGTTCTCTGTCTTTAAATCACCGAAAACCCATCCAGACTGATGAAGTTTGTTTAGATCCTCCAAAAGCTGGAGCATGAAAACGCCAAGCCATTCTTTCCCCTGCTGTTGAATAAAGGCACCTAAGGGTTCTCCCTTTAAGTATTCCATGACATAAAAGGAATACTTTACCCCAAGCGGGGATGCCCAATCATCGACATCCAATAAATAAGGCCCAAGACGAGTACCCTGGACCTTTTCAAGTGATTTTAGTACATTGACCTCTACCGTCATTGATGTGCTATTGTCACTAATTTTTAGTGCGGCAGGTCGTCCATTGACATCACATAAGTAGACGGAGCCGATTGCACCTGCTCCAAGCTTTTTCTTAATTAGATATTTCTTTTTGTGCCATTTACCTTCAATGAACATCCCTGGTCTAACTTCCGAATCATGCTTCTTCCAATCCTGCTTCATCATCCCTGAAGCTCCTTAGTAAGGTTTTCTTTCCAAACTGATACATTGCTTCCCTAATCGCTGGACCTGTTGGTGTAATACCACCACTCGTTAGCTTTGGAAAGATAGTGGAAATGGAATCAAGTCTCGGAGACCAGTCAAATACTTTTTCCATATCCTTGCGTTTACCAGGGAAACTAAAAATGCTGAACCGATTCCGTCCGATTCTTGCATTTAAGCTGAGCGAAAGATCGATTAATGCTTCCTTCACTGTCTCAAGTTTATCATGCATACTGGCGCTTGTATCAACGAGTACAAGTACTTCCAGGTCACATGTCTCCCCCATATCCTCCACAACTTCCATAATTTCTCCTCGTTTTTCCGGATCAAGGTCTTCCATGGATTGCTCTGAGCCGAGTATTTGCTTTAGTTCCTTGTTTACAAAGCCTTGCAATGTTTGCGTCATAGCCTGTTTTGTAACCATCTGTACAGTTTGGGATAGGGATTGCTTATAGACAAGCTGACTTACCCCGCCGCCTGATTGCGCGATCTCCTCGACTTCTTGTAACCCTTCTGTCTCTTCTGTGTGTGTATCTTCCATAATCCCAATTACATTTACGGTGATACCTTGCTGATTTGCAAGCGCAGCAGTAGCAGCTGGGTCTTCCCCCTTATTAGAACATCCGTCTGTTATAAGTAATATTTGCTTTATCGTACCTTTTTTCAAAACCATCTACCTCCCGTTTATTCCAGTAACATCATCGCCAGAAAAAGGAAGGTTTATACATTTTCACAAGCCATATTCCTACTCTATTGCGCTTTGTCACGATAAACAGGAACTGCTGCCCATTCTGGTTTGTTCTCGGTAATCTTAGCCACAAGCACGGTCATATCATCTTCAATTTCGCCAGCGCGTGTCCGAACAACCTCCTCTAGTAATAAATCAGCAATTTCTTGCGGATCCTCTGTCTTCATTTCACGGATTTTTCGTTTTAACCACATATCTGTGTTTTCCACATGCTTTGGACCATCAAATATTCCGTCACTCATCATAATAAGGACATCCCCCGCCATAAGCTGATCATTCACGATGTCTACATCGAACTCCTGAATAATTCCCATTGGTAAATTGCTTGCCTCCACGCGAATAAGCTTGTCTCCTCGTTTAATGAAACTTGGTGATGAACCAATTTTTAAAAAGCGAACAAACGCATTATGCAAATCGATCACTGCTAGGTCTAATGTGGCGAACATCTCATCCGTTGTTCTTAATGAGAGAATAGAATTAATCGACTTGATAGCTACCTTCTCTGGAATACCGGTCTGCAAAATTTGCTGTAAGAGTCTTAATGTTTCCATGCTTTCCTCTCTGGCACGTTTTCCGTTCCCCATTCCATCGCTAATCGCCATGGCGTATTTCCCTGCACCAAGCTCTATTGTTGTAAAGCTATCACCTGATACAAGTCCTCCACCCTTCGCTGCATTGGAGGCACCTGTTTCCACAACAAACGCTTTTGCTGAGCCAAAGGAGATGTAACTATACCCATTTGGGAATGGCGAAATCTCCTCTTCCTTCACGATAATCATTTCGTTTAATATATCTGAGAGAACAGGTGCAATCAGCTTAGATCCCTCTCCGTTATAACTATAAAAACTAACCGTCATATCGATGTCCACACTGCCTTTTTCAAGACGGTAGATGTCAAGCTTTTCAAGATCTATTCCCATATGCTTCAGTGCATTAATAATTTGCACCTCCTGCTGCTCATGCTGCTGCCTTTCTTTTAAAATCTCTTTTGCAAAGTCATCCATTACCTCCGAAACACCTTGTAATTGATCTGCTACCAACCGCTTGCTTTCCATTACTTGTTGTTTCAACCTTCTATTTGCTTCCAAGAAGGACGTTTCTTCCTTCATTGCTTCTACTACCTTCTTAGATTTCACACAGTAATTTTCAAACTCCCTGGCTACTTTTCGGTTAGGCTCATTTCCTTCCGCCATATCCTCTTTCATTTCTTCCATATAAGCATAGGTCTTATCAAACTGCTTCTGCCAGCAGCGTTCCTTCATAAAGCAGGTCTGACATGTTTTCTCTGTCACCTGGCTTAGAAAATAGTCTGTTTCTCGCTTTGAATCCTCTTCTTCCAGTTCGGGTGGATCCATGGTGTTAAAGCTTTTCGATAGGGCTTCAAACACATCGGAAAACTGCTCGACACGTTTTGCCGTCACATTGCGGACTTTTTGTAAATACTGTTCTTGCTCTTTCGTGTATTCTTCTGTTCCAGGGATATAGCGGGCAATCCGTTTAAAGATACTTGCTGGCGTTAGTAGGAATAAGACGATCGCCATAGATGACTCTATGATGGATGGTACAACATTGGCAGCATCACCATAAATGCCAATTAGAAAAGTACCGACAAGCAAACCAGCAGCCACCCCTGGCTTCTTCCCTTCCTTAAGTAAGCCACCAAGTAGGCCAGAAAATGCGAGCAAGCTCATCTGATAAAGATTGGCTACATTCGCAAGGGATAGAATTAGCCCCGCTACTACCCCAACGGTAGAACCAATCGCTGCACCTCCAACAAACGATAATAGCAATACAAAGTATCTAGACAAAACCTGCTCCGCCGAGGCACCATATAGCTCCCATCCAATTGTACCTGTGAGAATGGATGCTATAAGAATAATCACACAGACAATTTCTTCATTTTTCAAACTCGGTTTATAACGTTTAGGGGATAAAAGTGGGATACTCTGCATAAAGATTAATACAAGGACCGTTCCCAGAACACCCTCGACAAAGAGTAGCAACCATTCATAGGAGCTTAGCTGCCCATTAAGAGAATATAGAAATAGACGGGTTGCCACTGTGGAAGAAAAGACAAATAGGGGAATAAGGATCTGCTGCCTTTTGACTTTCTTAAAAAACCCGGCCATTAAAATAAATAACAATATAGCAATAGAAAGAAAAATACTTTGCGGGATTGAATAAGTTAACGCACCCGCTAAAACAGCGAGAAGGGATCTGGCTGTTTTTTCTCGATGAACAAACCACATCGTTGCGAGAAACGCTACTGCAAAAGGCGATACTGCAGAAAGGATAACAGCTCGTCCCAACAGAAAGCCAACAATGTAGTAGAGTAGCCCTTTATCCAAAAACAGCGTTGAAACTTTAGTATGGACCTTTCTTCGAAGCGCTTTCACCTTATTACCATTCTCTGCTCCATATACACCAGGATCTACCCCAGAAATTGAACTCATATAAAACCACTCCCGTCATTAGTGAGGTTAATTAAACCACATTATGACTTCTTTTTTTGTCAAAACAACAGAGCAGGTCCCATAAATCGTTCGACGTCTTTTTAGTACTTCAGCAGAGTTCTACATGGTAAGAAGTTTTTTGTCTGCAGGCAGTAACCCATTACATAGCGCAATTTAGTCGATAAACCACCTAATTATGATTTCGCTTTAAGAAAATTTCATTGCCGAATCAGCTGAGGTTATGGCGAAACGAAGTATTTATAACTTCACATGTTACATAAGCTGCGTAATTCCCTTTCACAGAAAATAATTACTTTTATATTTCTAGTAAAAACCCCTTGCCAAAGTATCCACTATTTCATATAATACTTCTTATGCCGAAATGTTCGTGCATGAACTAATTTACAACTAGGAGTTGAATTGCATGGATAACGAAGAAAAGATCAGGCACATTACGTATTCCTTTCGCAAGATGCACAATATCTTCCATAAGCAGATGTGGCATCATGCCAATGAGCTTGGTGTTACAGTAGTGCAGTTACAAATCCTTAAAATATTGGATGATGAACCAAACCTTAGTTTGGCTCAATTATGCGAACGAATGAATAGTGGAAAGAGCGCTGTTTCCACTACCGTTGATCGATTAGTAAAGGCAAATTACATCCAGCGAGAACATTCTAAAGCTGACAGAAGGGCCATTGTTCTGAGTTTAACCCCGCTCGGAAAAGAAAAAAAAGAGGAAACGCATGCATTATATTTTAAACGGCTGGATCCGTTAGGAGAAATTAGTGAACAAGACTTAGAAGAACTGTTGCGTTTGCATCAGTTAGTTCAAGAAAAAATGAAATTAATCGGAGATGATATACAATGAAAGATCGTTCAGCATATGTAGAGGCTTCAGAGGTACCTAAAAAACCCATAATATTCGTTATGGTCATGGGTGCATTTGTTGCTATCTTAAACCAAACACTTTTGAATATAGCATTACCAGTCATGATTGTAGATATGGATATGTCAGCAAACGCTGCACAATCCCTGACGACGATTTTCATGCTGGTTAACGGAATTCTTATTCCCATAACCGCTTTTCTTATGGAGAAGTTTTCAACAAGGCATTTGTTCCTTACAGCAATGTCCTTATTTGCTCTCGGAACACTAATTTGTGGAATATCATTTTCTTTCCCAACGCTTCTGGCCGGACGTGTCGTACAAGCATCTGGTGCTGGAATAATGATGCCACTCCTAATGAATGTCATCCTAAGCCTATTTAGTATTGAAAAACGTGGTGCAGCCATGGGATATATTGGTCTAGCAATGATGTTTGCTCCAGCCATTGGTCCAACACTATCAGGGATCATTGTGCAAAATTATTCTTGGCGTGTACTATTCTTTATTGTATTCCCAATTGTCGTAATCGATATTATCCTTGCCTATTTCTTATTACGAAATGTAACCAAACTATCTAATCCAAAAGTAGATGTTAAGTCCATCGTCCTTTCCACATTCGCCTTTGGCGGCCTGCTTTATGGGTTTAGTAGTGCAGGAGAAAAGGGATGGGGAAGTCTTACTGTTATTTTGACACTCGCAATTGGTGCAGCTATTATGTTTCTCTTTGTTCGAAGACAGCTTCGCATGAAAACACCAATGCTTGAGTTTCGCGTATTTAAATACAATATGTTCTCTCTAACTACAGTTATCAGCGTAGTAGTAACCATGGCCATGTTTGCAGCCATGATCCTAATTCCAATCTATTTACAAAACATCCGTGGTTTCTCACCACTTGAGTCTGGTCTATTGCTATTGCCCGGCGCTTTAATTTCAGCAATCATGTCACCTATTACTGGTAAACTATTTGATAAAATTGGCGCCCGTCCACTGGCTTTAGTCGGTTTATTCCTTACAGCAGTGACAACCTATTTCTTTGCAAACCTGACTGACAGCACAGGATATTATTCCATGATGGCATTATATACTGCACGAATGATCGGTATTTCCATGATTATGATGCCCATTATGACCGCTGGGTTAAATCAGCTTCCAAGACGACTTTATTCTCACGGTACCGCGATGGCCAATACCTTACGCCAAATGTCTGGTTCAATTGGTACAGCCTTTTTAGTTACAGTAATGAGTGCCCAAACAGCCAAACATATACCAGAATTTATGCCGGCTACCGGGATGCCTACAGAAAAACAAATGGGGGTTATCGAAAACCTTGCTACTATCGAAGGAATTAACGATGCCTTTACAGTGGCAACCGTCTTTGCATTAATTGGGTTCGCTCTCTCCTTCTTTATCAAAAAGACAAAACCAGTCGAAGAAGATGAAGCCTACAATAAGCAAATGGCAGATAAAACTGCAGCTAAAATGCAAACCCGTACGAATCTACAAACAGACAAGTAAGAAGGGATATGTCAGCGTTGGCTGGCATGGCCGGTTTTAGGCGACCTATCTTTATGGGACGAATCGATGGTGCGCATGTCTCCATGACCTACATGATGAGCATTATGCCTGAGCTTTCCTTGCGTTTTGCTCGTCATAACCCCGCAATGATAGGCATACGTGTAAAGGCGCAAAACCCTTATCAGGGAAGGGCGATTTGCGAGACATTGCAGGATGCCTCCTCAAAATGAGAGGCATCCTATCATTTTTTTTCAAAATCTATTGACACGTGGGCTGTCCTGCTGTATTATATTTTTTGTTGACTTATTTTGGCGGCGTAGCTCAGCTGGCGAGAGCGTACGGTTCATACCCGTGAGGTCGTGGGTTCGATCCCCTCCGCCGCTATCACTAACCCCTCTGCATGATGCAGAGGGGTTTTTATTTTGCCATTTCTAAGGTTCTCACAGTCTAAAGAACAAAAGCGCAGGGCGCCCGTTTAAAAACGTAGCGAGTGGAACGAATCAACTAAGATAAAGGAATCATGCCCCCACAAAGGGGGTATGTCGGCGTTGGCCGGCAAGGCCGATTTTAGTCGACCTACTTTAATTTTTGAACCGATGATGACTTTCACCCTCCGGGTATAAGTGCGACTAGGCCGCTGGTTTTTACCAGTCGGCAAGTCTTCTTTATCGTAGGCGATTTCGTGAAGTCACCTAGTTTCTGAGTGCTGGAGCTGGACGTGGCTACTTCAGTTGTTTTGTTATCCACAGCACTCACATTTTATAATTTCCTATGCAATAATAAAAACAGGAATCACCACAGCTGGTGATTCCTGTTTTTTATCTTCATAGAGCATTGTCTATAGACAGCAACTGCTATCCTCTCTTAGCACCCCGTCCTCCGCGTTTGGATTCCGTGTGTTTCTTCAAAGAGGATAAACGGTCTTCAGAGTCTTTAAGGAAACGATTCATTTTAGATTCAAATGACTCTGTACGCTCCCTCGTATCACGTTGCGGACGCTTTGGTTTGTCTTTTGCCTTCTTGATCGACAGTCCAATCTTGCCATCCTTCCCGACATTAATTACTTTGACCGTAACTTCATCACCCACACTCAGGTGTTCGTTAATGTCTTTGACATAGTTATCGGCAACCTCACTAATGTGTACGAGCCCAGTAGTGCCTTCTTTCAGCTCCACAAAAGCCCCAAAATTAGTGATCCCTGTTACCTTTCCCTGCAACTTGCTGCCTACTTCGATTGACATAAAAAAATGCTCCTCCTTAAAATTTTAAAAAAAACGAGCAATCTTTCATCCTCGTTTTTAATGTGCTACATAAAACACAATCGCTTTGTATTATATTATAGCGAAGCTTTCAAAAGTGTGTCAATAAGAGGGGTCTTCCTCAGGTATCTTAAAAATAAGCTCTCCCTCTTTTGAGAAGAAGTAGTTCGTACGGGCTATTTCTAACACGTAATCCTCATCATTTAACAAGGATATTTCTTCTTTCAGGTTCACTTCTTTCTTTTCCAATACCGACAGTTCCTTTTCAAGCTCCTCATATTGGTCAAGCTTCTCCGCATAAACCGTTCGTTGTTTCACATGGTATGCAGCAATGCCTCCTATTACAATGGCGACAACAATAGAGAATAATACCAGCCTACGGACCAAACGTTGCTTCTTTCTCTTCTGTCTTTGTATGTAAACATCATATTGCTGCGTATAATTTGAATTTAGTTTTGCTACCGATTCTTTGTTAGAAGACAAAGCTTCTACCTCCTTTTCAGGCGTTTCATTAGCTTTATACATATATTCTTCATTTTACTATAAAATCCTGCAAGTTTGCGAATGTTTTTTTTAAAACCTTCTGGTAATAGCCGATAGATGAATCCGAATATCCAGCCAATCGGGGTTATGATAACGGTTAGTAAAAATAAAAGTACCGTCCCTAATAATTTAAACACATGAAAGGTAATCGTCCAGAGGAGTTTTAATATCCATTTAATGGGGGTAATAATCAACGCTATCACACAACGTTCAACAAAGCGATAGACAGCTGTCATGATACGAATAATATGCTCAAGAAGCTTTTTATAAGAGTCAGCGGCTAAGGCTTGATAGGTAGCAAAACCTAGCAAACAAGCTACAAATATATAAAAGCGCAACTCTCCCCCATTTACCCGAAATAAGACATAAAACACAATAAGCGTCTGGGTTAACCAAAAACTTATTTCCATGGTATAGGTGAGGACAACCCTCTTTTTCCAGTATGGTGTAAATCGACGAAAGGTGTCCTGTACTATACCCAGATAGAAACCGCTTGAAACCATTGTAAGCATTGTCAAGAACTGCGTGCTAAGGGTCATTTGAAAAGCTTGCTAAAGAACCCTTTAGCTTTCTCCTGCTGTTGCTCATCGACATAGGAAAGCTCATAAATTTTCCCCTTAATGGTAATCAGGCCTTCCCCTACATCAAGGTTTTTCAGCTGCAGGTTCTGCCCTCTTACAATCAAATACCCCATAACTGTTTCTAAAAGAAATTCCTCATTATCAAAGCTGTCCACTTCTTTTACACCACTGATCTCAAGGTTCTTCCGATTATTAATTTTCACCGCATGATCTGCTTGTACACGCGTAGTAGTTTCTTTATTTTCATAATAGTTCATTGTAAAACCCTCCTTATCATTATTACTTTATGACAGGAGGGACAAGGTTAGAACTAGCTGTTTACTTTCTCTTCTTTAATTACACTGTATAACATTTCCGCTTCATCTTTTCTCACGATTTCCTTTAACTCATTGACTTTTACGGTCACAAGCTTCTGGCCAAATCTAATAACCAGTTCATCACCTTTTGATAAAGTTGATGATGCTTTTGCCGTAACGCCATTTATTGTAATACGTCCCTGATCAGCAACTTCCTTTGCCAGCGTCCTTCGCTTAATCAATCGGGAAACCTTTAAAAATTTATCTAGTCTCAATTCAATCCCTCTCTTTCCTTTGCTTTATCCCACAGTTCATCCATTTCCTGCAGGGTTGCTTTTTGAATATCCTTTTGTTGCTCCCCAAGCTGTTCTTCAATAAATGCAAACCTGCTAGTAAACTTCTCATTTGTGCGATTTAGAGCAACTTCAGGGTTTATTTTATAATACCTTGACAGGTTGGCAATGACAAATAGAATATCGCCAAATTCCTTTTCTATTTCTTCTTTATTGTCATCGGATATTGCTTCTTTTACCTCATCTAACTCTTCCGTCAGCTTAGCCCAGATGTCTTTTACTTCCTCCCAGTCAAACCCTGTTTTGGCAGCCTTTTTCTGCAGCTTTACGGCTTTTGCTAGAGAAGGTAGATTCTTTGGAACGCCATCTAGAACGGAAGTGCGTTCCCCTGGTTTTTCCTCTTTTTTAAGCTCTTCCCAGTTTTTATATACCTCTTCAACAGAATCAACGTGACGGTCAGCAAATACATGTGGATGGCGGTGTATCATTTTATCTGTAACAGCTCGAATTACATCATCTACTGTAAAGTATCCATCATCTTCCCCAATCTGGCTATGAAGCATCACTTGAAGGAGAATGTCGCCAAGCTCCTCAATGATATTTTCATCATCTTGGTTGTCGATCGCATCAATTAGCTCATACACTTCTTCTATAGCATATTCCCGCAAGCTTTCATGGGTTTGCTTACGATCCCATGGACAGCCTTCAGGACTTCTTAATACAGCAATAACCTCACGAAGTCTATTGAAGGTATGATTTAATAACGTTTCTGACACTGGCGGTACATACACACTTGTTAGGTTACTAATTTCCATCGCATGATCGAGTTCTTCCAGTGGAACTTGGCGAATCTGCTCTGCCTCGCTGCCTGCTGCTTCCACGATAGTCACCATATAGTCGGCAGGCAAATCCTCTAATAGACTTAACTTTACTTCCGAAGCAATGAAACGATCATACACCTGACAAAAAATAAGATGCTGCTGATAGTTTAAATCACTTCTTGAAAAAGCCGTCCCATCGACAAATTGAAACCCTTCTATCGGGTCAATTCGTAGTGCTGTGAATAGATCATCAAGATAGCTTTGGCCCCCTAAGACATTCACCTCTACTTCCTCTTGTTCAAGGAGGAGCTGGACGGTTTTCTCTGCTAACATCGGATGGCCTGGTACCGTATAAATGAGTGATCGATGCTTTGCATGCTCAAGCAGGGCATCTACTATGTTTTGATAAACCTCTTGAAATCGATCCTCTGCCTCATAGAGTTGATCAAAAGCTTCAAAGGACACACCCTCTTCTTTTAGTGAACGTATCACGGGATGGTCTATTGTGCGAGTAAAAATTGTTTGATTTTCTTGTAGTAACTTTTTGTAGAGTCCAAGCTGGAGCTGATCAATATCTCCAGCACCTAGACCAATAACATCAATTCTGTTCATTTTTTTCCCTTCCTTTATAAAAACGTAATAAATAGGTGGAAAATGGCAGCATACTCAGTTCACTTTTGTTAAATGCCCGAAAGCGTAACAAACAAAATAAGTACAATCCTCCCCCAGTAAAGGCGATAAATATAACATAAAGCAGCAAAAGCCATCTGCTTGATTGAAATAGGTCTGCTAGCAATGCATGCATGCCGAGCACATAAACAATCATCGCTCCAATCGCAGTCAGCATTGCCCGTAGATTCACGACTTTCATAAAGTTCAACTTTGGAAGCTTGCGCTTTAATTCATATAAGGTAACAGCACACAGCAGGAGCAGACTTAAGACGGTGGCCAATGCACTACCCGTAATACCAAGGGGAGGAACCAACAGTTGATTGGCAATCCACTTGATAAAAAATGCTCCAAGGATAAAGCCTGCTGTCCTTTTCACATGTCCAAGACCTTGTAAAATAGACGCCGCCGTAACGGATAATGAGCAAAGAAGGATCGAAACGACTAATAGTCGTAAATCAGCCGTTCCTTGTTCATTTTGAAACAATAATACATTCACTTCTCTAAAAATAAGAACCAAACCGATGGTAGCTCCCAATGCTAAATAAAAGCTAAAAAGAAGGGCCCCTCTCATATATTGGTAAAATAAAGCTGGCTGTTGTTTTAGACGTTCCTGAGAGATAGTTGGCAGGAGGGCCAAAGCAAAAGAAGAGCCGAGGACCGTTCCTAATTGAATTAAGGGTTGGCCCCGATCAAATACCCCCTTTGCCTCCATTGCCTCCTGTTTAGCAAGACCAGATTCAATTAACCCTGGGAGCAATGTAAAGGTATCAGCAAACTGTATCACGAGAAGGACCATATGGTTTAACGCCGCGACTGCTCCGAACAATAACATTGTCCGGACATAATAGTTCCAGGGGATTTCTATTATTTCTTTTTCTCGACTCCTTGGCACGTCCTTCATAAAGAGCACAAATAATACAGCTGTGCCCGCTAAAGCCCCTACAATGGAGGCAATTGCCGCTGCATGTCCTATTTCATAAATATCAAGTTGTTTTACACTTATTACGATAGCAGCTGTAATAAGTAGCGTGACGCGTATTAATTGCTCCGTTACTTGTGAAATGGCCGTTGGGGCCATTCGTTGCTCCCCTTGAAAGCTCCCCCGCAAAAGGGACAAAAAAGGGACAAAAAGAAAAATAATTGCCGTTACGCGGTATGTACTAACAAGTTCAGGGTCCCCAATCCATCTTGCCAGATTTGGTGCATTAATAAATAAGAAAAGGAACAAAGAACCGTTCAGAATAACCAATATTAGGAACAACGGAAAATAAAAGTTACGTATTGTTTGCACGCCAGCAGTGCCAGAAGTTTCGGACCGTATCTTTGAGATAGCGGCCGGAAAACCATACAAGGATAGTACCATAACTATTCCAAGTATCGGGTAAACCTGTTGATACACATAATACCCTATGTCTCCCGTGAGGTTTTGCAATGGGATTCGATACCCCGCACTTAACAGCTTGCTGAGTATACCAGCTGCCGTCAGCAGAAGAGCACCCTTTAACAGCTGATTTGTTTCGTTCCTGCTCATGACTAACGCCCTTTAATTCCGTTAAATTTGTCTCTATTATAGCACACCTGTCAGGATGATAATAACCACCTCTCCTAAGCGCTTTAGCCTGTCAAACCAAAGCCATATATACAAAAGTACCCTATAGGAGACATCGTAACCTGTCCACTCTATAGGGTCTTTTCCGAGATAGTTTTAGTCACCTGTATCTGGTGCCTCTGCTCATTATTACTCCATTTGCCTGGCTAGAAAACTTGCAGCTGTTTCAATTGATTTTTGTTCTACTTTAGTTAATTTCTCTTCCTTGGAAAAGACCATCACACAACCGATTGGATCCCCATTTGCAATAATGGGGCTTATACAATAGGAATGTAGTTCAAATTCTTTTCCATCAATAACTTCCATGTTTCCTTTTTCTGTTTCAAAGACCGGGGAGCGATTTTCAATAATTTTTGTAATATCAGGGCTAATATTTTTGTTAAGATAATCTTTTTTCGATTCTCCTGCTACCGCGATAACTTCATCCCTGTCACAAATTATAACTGGTGAATGTAGGGAATCAAATAGCGCTTCAGCATATTCTTTGGCAAATTGTCCAAGTTCATTAATAGGAGAATATTTCTTTAAAATAACTTCGCCTTCTCGATCCACAAAAATTTCAAGTGGGTCGCCTTCCCGGATCCTTAGAGTTCTTCTGATTTCTTTGGGAATAACTACTCTTCCAAGATCATCAATACGACGAACGATACCTGTTGCTTTCATTCTCAGTAGCCTCACTTTCCTATGGTGAAAAATTGGTGATAGTAAATTTCTTTTTTCTGTTAATCCTTTTCTCACGGGGTCATCATTCACCAACTGTGAACTTAGTATGAATCAACTTAGGAAGACTATACATGATGAACCAATTTTTCACAGCTACAGGGAAAAAAGTATAGGAATTTTTAAACTTACTGCATGGGTATAAAAGCATTCGTCGCCAAATCGAAGTCCATTATTCCCGATCAAGCTTATTTAGCTCTTGAATAAATTTTGAAACGATCTCATACCGTTGATGTTTTGAATCCTGTGTGCTTTTAAAGACGATTTTCAGTTTATTACTTTCTGTTCCTAACTGGACATTCCTGCCATAATTATTTGCAAGCTCAAATAATTTGGCACCGTCAATTTGTTGACTGCGGTTCTCTTCAACAAGTAACTCAATTTTGGTATTTTTTTCGCTAATCGATTCGACTCTTTCCTGCTTCGCACTCATCTTGAGCTTCGTTACAGTAAATAAATTCTCTACTTCTTCAGGATAGTCACCAAAACGATCCATTAATTCATCTGTTAACTCTGTAATATCCTCTGATTCTTCAATGGTTTGGAATTGCTTATAAATATCAATTTTTTGCTTCTCATCAGGGATGTACGTTTCTGGAATGTAAGCATCAAGATTTAAGGCAAGCTCCGGCTCAAATGGCGTGATATCCTCAAGCTCCTTACCTGCTTTTCTTGCATCAATGGCATCTTTTAACATTTGTGAATACATATCAAAACCAACAGAATCAATGAAACCATGCTGCTGAGAGCCTAGCAAATTACCAGCCCCACGAATGGATAGGTCGCGCATAGCAATTTTAAACCCGGATCCAAGCTCGGTAAACTCTTTAATTGCCTGAAGCCTTTTTTCTGCTACCTCTGTAAGTACCTTATCTTTTTTATAGGTAAAATACGCATAAGCAACACGATTAGAACGTCCGACTCGACCACGCAGTTGGTACAGCTGACTTAGTCCCATACGGTCTGCATCGTTTACAATTAAGGTATTCACATTCGGTATGTCCACACCTGTCTCAATGATGGTTGTGCTTACCAATACATCATATTCTCCTTCTAAAAAGGCAAAAATAACGTTCTCCAGCTCTGACTCATTCATTTGACCATGTGCCACAGCAATACGCGCATCTCCTACAAGTGTACCTAAATCTCTTGCTACCTTATCGATATTCTCCACACGGTTGTATAGGAAGAAAACCTGTCCACCTCGGGCCATTTCTCGCTCAATGGCTTCTCTCATAAAGATTGGATTATATTCCATAACATAAGTCTGGATTGGAAAGCGATTCTCTGGTGGTGTTTCAATAACAGAGAGATCTCTAACACCAAGCATCGACATATGAAGCGTACGTGGAATTGGAGTAGCCGTAAGCGTTAAGACATCCACATTTGTTTTCATTTGTTTTATCTTTTCCTTATGCTTTACTCCAAAGCGCTGTTCCTCATCAACTATTAATAGTCCAAGATCACGGTATTCCAAATCCTTGGAAAGAATTCGATGTGTTCCAATTACAACGTCAACCGTACCCTTTTTTAATCCTTTTGTTGTTTCGGTTTGTTGTTTTCGCGTGCGGAATCTACTCATTAATTCAATGTTAATGGCATGGTCCTGAAATCTTTCCCGTATTGTTTCATAGTGCTGCTGGGCAAGAATCGTTGTTGGTACAAGGATAGCAACTTGTTTGCCGTCAGCCACCGCTTTAAAGGCAGCACGGATTGCCACCTCTGTTTTACCATAACCAACATCTCCACAAAGCAAGCGATCCATTGGTCTTTCTCGCTCCATATCAACTTTAATTTCTTCAATACATCTTAATTGATCCTCTGTTTCCTGATAAGGGAAGGACGCTTCGAATTCACGCTGCATCTCCGTATCCCCGGAGAATGCATAACCTCTTTGTGCCTCACGCTCAGCATAGAGTTTAATTAAATCATCCGCAATATCCTCGACAGAAGACTGTACCTTTCGTTTAACCTTGGTCCATTCACTCCCACCAAGCTTATATAATTTAGGCTCCTTACCTTCTGAACCAACGAATTTTTGAACCTGATCAATCTGATCTATTGGTACAAACAGCTTGTCATCACCGGAATACTTAATAAGCATATAATCCTTATGCATATTGTTTAATTCCAATGTCTCAATACCAAGATAGCGGCCAATCCCGTGATTGGCGTGCACCACGTAATCGCCTACCTTTAACTCTTGGTAGTTTTTGATCCGCTCGGCATTAGATATCTTCTGCTGTCTTCTTTTCCGCTTTGTCTGCTTTTTAAATAATTCCTTCTCGGTAATTAAAACAAGCTTATGCATAGGCAGTTCAATACCGCCATTCATATTCCCTACCGTTATAACGGGCTTTTCAGCAGGCAGTTCAAGGTTCTTCGTTACAGACGCCTCAATGTCATAGTCTGTAAGGATGGAATGAATTTTCTCTGCCCGTTTTTCATTTGGTGCCAGAATAACAACTGAAAATTCACCTTTTTCCCAGCGAAGCAATTCATTCTTAAATAAATGCATTTGCCCATGGAATTCCTGCATCGCCCGTGATGACAGATTTATAATGTTTTGTGGTTGCGTGTTTGGTATATGTCGCAGGAAAACAGACATGTAGAGACGTTGGTGCTCTAGATGGTCCCAAACCTGGTTCCAGTCAAAAGAGAACTTACTGTTTTTCACCATCCTGTTCGTCTCCAGGAGGCTGCTATACCATTCTCCTTCTTCTGTATCAAGGTTTACTGCTGTTTCCTGAATACGGCTCATTTCATCCATGATAATCAAACCATTATCTGGTAAGTAATCTAATAAACTAGCAGGTTCTTGATAAAGATACCCAATATATTTGTACATTTCCTGAAAACGTTCAAGGTTTTTTAATCGATCAATATCATGAGATAGGGATTCATTGAGTGTTTCCTTTGCTTCAGAAGACTTAAGACTCTTCATGCTAACTGCCAGGGCTTCTTCGAGGCGTTCCCCACCTGATAGAATATCCTCTTGTGTGAGCAATAACTCTGTTGCCGGGCCAACCATTACCTCCTGTAATGTATCCAACGAACGCTGTGTCCCTGCATCAAAATAGCGTATTGAGTCAATTTCCTCATCAAATAACTCAATACGAATAGGATGCTCTTCTGTTATAGGATAAATATCAATAATACCGCCACGTCTACTAAACTCTCCTGGTGAAGCAACCATGGAAGCGTGCTCGTAGCCCATATCAATTAAAGAGGACAGATAGTTATCGATCTTTATCTCTTCACCAAGCTTAAATTCGAGCTGGTAGTTTTCCCAGTAGTGTGTGGGCGGGAGTAAGCGCTTCAATGCAGCTACTGGCGCAATCAAAACTCCTGTCTCACGGTTTGCCCAAGCTGTTAGAGATTCAATTCGCTGACTCCTCAGCTCTGGGCTGGCAATCGCTATCTCGGAGGCTATTAACTCGTTAACAGGGTATAGATGGACAGTATCTTCTTCCATGATTTCGGATAAATCATCATATAATTGCTGGGCCTGAACAAGCTGATGGGTTACTAATAAAACAGGCCGTTTTGTCGATTCGTTTAAAATGGACACAAGAATACTCCGTGCAGATCCAGAGAGCCCTGCTACGAGCTGTTCCTTCATGCCACTTTCTATCCCACTAATAATAGATTGGATATCTTCTTTAGATTTTAAATACTTATTAATACCTTTCATTCCTAAACCTCCGCCTGCTGAATAAACGCAAAAATGCTTTGGCTTGAGCACCAAAGCTTTATTGCTTCTACTGTATAAAAAAATCTAGCTCATGATAATGAGGATTGTGACCTAATGTATCTTCACAACTTTCACATATGGACGTTATCTCAACGTCACCGTTCGTCTTGTATTTTATCATATCTTCTTTTTCCTTTGTGGTTAATTGATCAAAACCAAGCATGGTTGACTCGACGATTTGATGATCTAACCTTCCAATCTCCTTCGTGCAATGTCTGCACTTATAAATAATAGGCACCTTTTAACCTCCTTGGAAACCAACAAGATGTCTTGTTTAGTTTAACCCCGAGGTTGTTTCCTTATACCTATGTAATAAAAACACCAACTAGCACAATAATGTGAAACTTCAATTGGTGGTGTACCTACTGAAAGTTATGCCGGAACAAAATCGTCCTAACTGATGCAGTGTCAACTATTATAGTCATTCATTACCTCTAAAAATGGCTTATCTAGCCAAAGTTCGCATGCATCAGCAGCTTTCTCAATACTTTGCTGTACATCGATTTGCTCTGCTTTATGAAACTGTCCTAGCACGTAATCTACTACGGGTACAGGTGTAGTTGGTCTGCCTACACCAATTCGGATTCGCTTAAATTCTTTGGTTCCTAAATGAGAGATAGTCGATCTAATCCCATTATGACCACCATGTCCACCTTTTTGCCGTAATCTTATCTTCCCTGGGGGCAAGTCAAGATCATCATAGATAATAAGCACATCTTCAACATCAATCGAATAATAATCAAGCAATGGCCTAATTGCATCACCGGATAGGTTCATATATGTCTGTGGTTCGACGAGAAGCATTTTATTTCCGTTAAGCGTCTCCAACGCATAATCAGCATTAAATTTAGATTTATTTAAAGACCAGCCATGGCGGCGTAATAATTCATCTATCACCATAAAACCAGCATTATGCCTGGTATCCTTATACTTTTTACCTGGATTCCCCAGTCCAACGATACACTTCATTTACACTCGTCCCTTTTTAAATTATATACGTGCGCTCTTCGCTTTTGTTTCGGCTAGCTACGAGCACACAGCGACTAGCGCAACTTCCTTTACCTCCGTACAATAAGTCATCATCGATTCGTACCTCATCGTGATTCCTTTATCTCCTACGGCTCAGTCCAGTTCGTACGTCGCTAAACGTGCGCTCTTCGCTTTTGTTTCGGCTAGCTACGAGCACACAGCGACTAGCGCAACTTCCTTCACCTCCGTACAATAAGTCATCATCGATTCGTACCTCATCGTGATTCCTTTATCTCCTACGGCTCAGTCCAGTTCGTACGTCGCTAAAACGTGCGCTCTTCGCTTTTGTTATACAATACAACAAACCTCCCTCTTTGGAGAGGGAGGGTCTATATATTTTTTCTATTAATTATTAAAATTAAGTTTAGCAATGCCTAACGATAGACTTACTACTTATTCTCTTCGTTTAGAGTCTCTGCTTCAGGATCAACTAGTTCAGGCTTGTCGCCCTCTTCTGGTGCTTCTTCTACATCATCAAGCGTATCTGGAGCAACGATCGTTGCAACCGTAGTATCTTGCTCATCTAGAATTTTGTAGCTACCAGATGTTGATAGGTCTGCAACTGTTAAGCTATCGCCAATTTCAAGGGGGCTTACATCAACTGTAATCTCTTCTGGAATACTGCTAGGCTTAGCACGAACCTGTAATGTGTATAATGGCTGTTGTAGTACACCGCCGTCTTTAGCACCTTGTGCCTCTCCTTCAAAGCGTAGTGAAACCTCTACATCCATCTCTTCAGACATATTTACAACATAGAAGTCAGCATGGATGAGCTCGTCCTTAATCGGATCAATCTGATAATCATGCAACATCACATCAACTGATTCACTGTTGTCTAAGTCGAGTGAAATGATAGCATTTCTACCTTCGTCGCGAACTGTCTTCACAAGTTCAATGCTGTCAACAGATATAGACTTCGGTTCCTTACCTTGACCATATACAACAGCTGGGACTCTCCCACTGTTTCTTACTTGTTTTGTAGCTGATTTTGTAAGATCTTCTCGGTTTGTTGATTTTAGCTTTACTGCCATATTCATCACCCTCCAAATTAGTTAAAAAACTTAGCCGTTTTCTCTCTTTTATGTTTCGTGTGTATATTCTACGCAGTGTCTAGCAAAGTCTTCTCATCAGTTTCATGTGAAACTTTACTAGTGTTTCTAAAATACGCTCCATTTAGATATTACCCATTAAATCAGTCTGCTAAACATTTAATCAAATAAAATACTTACCGATTGTAACTCGTGAACTCGAATAATTGCTTCCCCGATTAACGGTGCAACAGATAGTGGCGTGATTTTATCACTCTTTTTATCATCGGTTAAAGGAATTGAGTTTGTAATAACTAATTCCTTAATCTTTGAGTTATCAATCCGTTCAATTGCCGGACCGGAAAGAACAGGATGCGTACAGCATGCATACACTTCTTTCGCTCCATTTTCTATTAAAGCATTTGCAGCAAGTGTGATGGTACCAGCTGTATCAATGATATCATCAATTAATATCGCCGTCTTGCCTTCAATGTTACCTACAATATTCATTATTTCTGCAACGTTTGGACGCGGTCTACGTTTATCAATAATTCCAATTGGTGCTTTTAAACGATCAGCCATTTTACGGGCACGCGTAACTCCTCCATGGTCTGGGGAAACGACAATGATATCCTCTAGGTTTTTAGTCTCAAAGTAGTCAGACAGGATAGGAACCCCTTGTAAGTGGTCAATCGGAATATCAAAGAAACCTTGAATTTGCGGTGCATGGAGATCAAGTGTGATCACCCTTGTAGCACCAGCTCTTTCCACAAGGTCTGCTACTAATTTCGCAGCGATTGGTTCACGGGATCTTGCTTTACGGTCCTGACGGGCATAACCATAGTAAGGCATCACAATATTGATAGATCTTGCTGATGCACGTTTAAGCGCATCAATCATAATTAATAACTCCATTAAATGTTCATTTACAGGGGAGCATGTTGACTGGACAACATAAACATCACAGCCACGAATACTTTCTTCTAGGTTGATTTGAATTTCTCCATCACTGAATCGTGTAACCGAACATTTACCTAAAGTAGTGCCAATGTGATTAGCGATATCTTCCGCCAATTTAAGATTTGAGTTTAAAGAGAATACTTTCAAAGATGAATCTTTGTAAGTAGATGCCATGAGTTAGAACCCTCCGTTAATCTTTTTGTCTGTTTTTGATTTTTGATGCGTACCCTTCTTTATTCGTTTGTCTGGCACGCGCGACAGACAGCGAATCCTCAGGGACATTTTTGGTTATAGTAGAGCCAGCAGCGACGTAAGAACCTTTGCCAATTGTGACCGGTGCAATTAAGTTGGAGTTACATCCAATAAATGCATCGTCCTCTATCGTTGTCAAAAATTTATTCTTTCCATCATAGTTCACTGTAATTGTACCACAACCAACATTAACATTGCTTCCAACATGCGCATCGCCAATATAACTAAGGTGAGAAACCTTGCTACTATGCTCAAGGGTGGTTTTCTTTATTTCAACAAAGTTACCGATCTTCGCTTCATCTCCAATAGAAGATTCAGGACGAATATGGGCAAATGGTCCAACCTTAACGCGGTCGCCTATATGGCTGTCAGACGCAACGCTTTGTTTAATAACCGTATTCTCTCCAATATAACAATTCGTTATTTCTGTGAAGGGACCAATCTCAGCATCGCTTTTAATGGTAGTATTTCCTTTAATTACCGTTCCTGGGTGGATGATAGCGTCCGGTTCAATTACAACGTCAGGATGAATGTACGTATTGCTTGGATCAATAATTCCAACTCCATTACGTAAGTGCTTTTCATTAATTCGTTGTTTCAGAATTCCCTCCGCTTGCGCTAAGGCAACTCTGTCATTAATCCCAAGTGTTTCTTCAAAATCTGGCGTTAAAAATCCACTTACTACGTCAGACTGTTTGCGAAGGATTTCAATGACGTCAGGCAAATAGTACTCTCCTTGTGCGTTATCATTTGAAACATGCTCAAGCGCTGCAAACAAGGCCTGATTATCAAAGCAATAAGTACCTGTATTTATTTCATCTACCGTAAGCTCCTGTTCACTTGCATCTTTATGCTCGACAATTCTTTCTACTTCGTTGTCTTCATTTCGAATGACCCTTCCATATCCAGACGGATTTGGTGCCTTGGCTGTAAGAATCGTTGCCTTTGCTCCTGTGCGCTCATGGTGTGCAAATAATTCCATGTACGTTTCACCTTTAATTAAAGGTGTGTCACCACACACAACAATAGTAGTTCCCTCTTTATCTCTTAGACGTTCCTTTGCCTGAATAACGGCATGTCCTGTTCCTAATTGCTCTTCCTGTACTACTAATTCACTTTCATGTCCTATGTATTCCGCAACTTTGTCTGCCCCAAAGCCAACCACAGTAACGACACTTTCTAGGTTGACCGCCTTCACTTGTTCTAATACATGCTGAACCATAGGGCGGCCCATTACAGGATGAAGTACTTTATATAACTTTGATTTCATTCTAGTTCCCTGACCCGCTGCTAGGATTACCGCATACCGATTTGTCATTAAGGAGACCTCCATGTTTGTATTAAGCTCTATTATTCATTCATTACGATATTAAGAATAAAAATTGTACGTTTATAATTTAATCCATAATGAATATATCCTAAATAGCCATGGATTTCAACACTAATTGCTCTACTACCTGCATATGGAGAGGAATTGATAATGAAGGGTGGAAAGGGCGGGGAACATTTACATAGATCTTCCATTTCAGCCCCTTTTTCGCAAAAAAAGAAGGCTAACCTGTTGTAAGATTAGACCTCTAGTTGTGATCATGCAGGATTAACGATTTAGGAAGCGCCCGCTTCTTCATACTCTACATCTTCTTCCCCTGCACGACGATATTCTTCTAATACAGCATCCTGAATCTTTCCACGCGTCCCGGAATTAATTGGGTGTGCAATATCTCTGAACTCTCCATCCGGAGTCCGCTTGGAAGGCATTGCTACAAATAAACCGTTGTTTCCATCGATGACACGGATATCATGAACGACAAATTCTTGATCCAGTGTAATCGACGCAATAGCACGCATTCTTCCTTCTGTATTAACGCGGCGTAATCTAACGTCTGTTACTTCCATGATGTTTCACCACCTTTTCCCATTAGAACTTAATTAACAAGTTCAACAAATAAAAGGAAAATCCTTCTTTTTCTTAGAAAAAAATTTATTATTTTCAAAAAAAGTGGGAAAAGAGGCTTTGTTTGTTAAAAAAATCGCTACTCAGAGGACTTTTCTCCTATGTTTCCAGCCTGCACTTCGATCTTTTTACCCTTAATATCTACATGGGAAATTTTAATTAAGGAAGTGTAGTTGTCTACAACCCGTTCCTCTTCCTCGTCATCCGCTTCTGCAAGTACTCCAATAGCTTTTACATTGGCATTAAACTCTTCAAGCAGGCTTACCATGCCGGTAATAGTTCCGCCAGCTTTCATGAAATCATCAATAATACAGACATTGGCACCTTCCTGAAGACTTCTTTTTGGCAGGACCATTGTTTGTATCTTACGTGATGATCCAGAAACATAATTAATACTTACAGAAGATCCTTCTGTTACTTTCGGGTCTCTTCTCACAATGACAACAGGGACATCGAGAAATGAAGCTACCGCATAAGCTAGGGGTATTCCTTTTGTCGCTACCGTTACGACCACGTCTATGTGAGACTTTGAAAATACCGAAGCAAAGACACGACCAATTTCTTTTACTGTTTTAGGGTTTCCTAAGAGGTCGCTCATATATAAATATCCACCAGGGAGAATTCTACTTGGATCCTCGAGTTTTTGTCTTAGCTTCTCAATAAACTGAAAGCTTTTCTTTTGGGAAAATTCAGGTATAAACTTCACTCCGCCAGCAGCTCCAGTAGTACGATTTAAATAGCCCAAACCTTCTTGCTGAAATACTGCATCAATTATATCCATATCCTCACTGACAGAAGCTTTCGTTGTTTGCAGAAGCCGGACAAAGTATGGTAATTGTACATGCTCTCTAGGATTTTCCAAAAAAAAGTTAGTCAATGTAACCAAGCGATTGCTTCTTTTCATTTCCACACCTCAAAACCGAATATTTGATACATATTATAACATTAATATATGCATTTAGGAAGATCATCCTAAAAGTCGTACTAAAAAGACCTCTTCACAAAATCCACGCATCCCGTTATATATACGTTGCGCTTTACTTTCTTGCATCGCAAGTCCATAAACAGTCGGCCCACTTCCGCTCATCAAGGTCCCGGTAGCACCTGCTTGCATCATCGTCTCTTTAATATGACGAACTTCTGGATGTAACGCCATCGTTATACTTTCTAATGCGTTCCCCAAATGGGCACAAATCATGGAAAAGTCATTTTTATTCAATGCTTTCATTAGCTTCTCGGTATTTGGATGTTCAATCTCATGCAACTTGATTTGTTGGAATACCGCACCTGAAGAGACGCCAATATTTGGCTTAGCAAGCACAACCCAACAAGCCGGGGCCGATTTAAGCAGTTCCACGTTCTCTCCACGTCCAGTTGCAATCCCAGTACCTCCGTAGACACAAAAAGGGACATCCGTACCTAGTTCAGCTCCAAGACAAGCTAATTCCTTTAAGGATAAGTTCATTGACCAAAGTCTATTCAATCCCCGCAATACTGCAGCAGCATCTGAACTGCCACCACCAAGTCCTGCAGAAACTGGTATATTCTTTTCAATTTTTATATGCACCCCAGCTTTAATGCCATAACGTTCCTTAAACAAAGCCGCGGCTTTATATGCCAAGTTCCGTTCGTCACTTGGAACAAACCTGCTTTCAAGGGAAATGGTTATCCGATCCTTTTTCAATTCATGAAACTCAATCCGATCAGAAAGGTCGATGGTGGTCATAATCATTTCAACATTATGGTAGCCATCATCTCGTTTACTTAACACATTTAGTGATAAGTTTATTTTGGCGGGAGCTTTCTCAAAAAGTACCAACACCGTCACCTTCTTGTACATAGATAAACAAATTGTAACATATTCAAAAACCAGTGGCGACCTATGCGCCAAGCACCCATAAAGTGAAAAGAAACCAGCAAATTGATTCAGCAACGAATACAATATTATATATTGTGCAAAAAAGCCAAAAGGCAAACCCTATTAGGGTCTGCCTTTGGTTTGCATATTCTGTTCGGCCATTTCAATTGCACGTTTCACCATATTACCGGCATCCCTTGCCTTGATACCGCCCCAGCCCTCTTGCTTTACTGTGTCGTAAAATCCTAACTCTTTTGCAATTTCTTCTTTCAATTGGTCTGACATCATTCCTCTACGTCTAGCCATGAAAGAACAACCCCCTTCTGCATGAGTTTTTACGACATCTATAGTTTATGCCAAAAGGTCAACTCAACACCAAGCAGAAGTATGTAAAAAAGGAAAATAATACGCTGGGTTTTCCTTCCATACTAGGATTGCTTGTAAAAAAATAAAAGCAGTAAACGAATGTCTACTGCTCCATGATTGATGCTATTGCTGCTCGTTCTTCTGCAAAACTTAACTCTACTGTCTCTGTTAACACGTCCGCATAGCTGTATGAAACACGTTCGAATGCATTTTCTTCTTGGTCCAGCTCCACAATAAAAACTGAAGGATACGTCTCTGCTAGTACTCCGGACCGTTCAATCGTTTTCCTTCTACCACCGTTGGCTTTAAGCTTTAATCGCTTTCCAACGTGACCTTCAAGACCTTGCTTAATTTCGATTAATGTTTTAGCCACTATACTCCACCTCACTGTTAACATCGTAACATAAGCTTGTTTAATAGTCAAATAAAACTTTTTATTATAACAAGATATCATTTTTAATGTCAACAATTTATTTTGTCGATTTTCAGTATTATTTGTAAAACTTAACAATTTATGTACTGTTTTTTGAAATATATTACTTTTATAGGTGCATGTCCTACTGCCAAGAGGAGCGCACTTACCCTTAGGTAAGGAGCTCCTTACATTTCATCATCCTCCATATATGGCATACCTGTTCTGAGCAAACCTCTTGTTTCCACACCGCCCATTCCTTTTTCTCCACTTAAAGTGTTCCGCAAAGCTTCCCATACGCTTACCTTCTCCATAAACGGCGTGTAAGCGATTCTTGCAGCGATATAGACAGGATCTAAGGCATGTATGTTAACTCGCCGTGGTGAGCTCGCAAAGTTGGCTCCAGCCCTTATTAAGGATTCAAAGTGTGACTGACATGCGCCAGCAAAGATAACGAGTTGGTCTAAATTAGGGTTACTTCTTCTCGCCTCTCTTACTGTCTCCACAAAATACTTTGAATGCCTGTAGGCTCGTAGGTCATTTTTTATCCCTTTATTTTTCGAGAAGGAATCGTGTCCCGTGATCACAAGGATATCAGGCTGTATTTTATCAATGAGCTGCCCGATTTCATGTGGCATGTCTTTTTCATTTAAATGAATACCATGCACTTGAAGCCCCATTCGTTGATAAAGCTCAATACATTTCTGTAAATACATTTGATCCCCATCTAAATGAAGCACTTTTGCGGGCAGTTGAAAGATTTTCGCTTCATATTGGTAGCCATCTGTTGATTGATATTCTCGTTTTTCTTTTAAAAGTTGATAGTCCTGGCGAAACAAACGATAGGAAAACTCCTCTTGCTCTTTGCCTTTCTTGCGGTGCTTTTCCAATTCTCTCTCTGCCACAATAGTAAGATCATTGACTGGTGCGTCTGCCTCGAGTCGGATATCTTCGCCGAACAAAGCCGCCACCCCTTTTTCCACCTTGTCGACCCGAAAGAGAAGATCATGGTTATATGACTTTCTTGTTACTAGTCCGCCTTTCCTTACATCCATTTCCTTCACAGCCTTCCGTTATCCAAAGCATTGCTTCTATAGCCTATGAAGCAATACCGAGAACCGTGCGGAGGCAAAGTGGGCTAACGGACAATGTGTTACACTGGAACAAAAAGGAAAGACGGCAAATACACGTTTTGAAAGGGTTGCCATGGTTTTTATTCCTTGCACCTTTATCCAGGTGCTGACTTAGTTCAATTATCGAGCGATGATCATATATGAGGGGGCTTTCTTTGCTAAAAATACTACGTTTTATTTTTGTTGCAGTGGCTATTTTCTTTGCAGTTTATGGATTAACAACAGGGGATTTTAAATTTCAGCCTTATATGGTTTTCTTTGTAGGGTTAATGATGTTGGTAATGGGGTTAGAAGAATTCAAGAAAGAACGAAAATTATATGGTGTATTACTCGTTATTGCTTTTTTATTTTTACTATTTGTTTCATTAAAAGGGTACTATTAATTTAAGGGTTTTCACATTAGAGGGGATAAGGAGTATGTAGCTTATTACTAAAAATTGTCCCTTGTTTTAATGCATTAACTACAACAAAGGGCTGAGACATAACGTCTCAGCCCTCTTTAAGACAAGCAAAAATAAATATGAAAAAAGACTGCTCAATTACCGCTACTGAAAATACTCCACTTTCCGTGGGCACGGCCTTAGTCTCGGGCCAACAGGATGTTGCCACAGGACGTGGCGCCCTTAGCCTTTGTTCCTTTACCTACCTTGCGGGGCCTTCGGACTCGTGCTGTTCCCACTGGACAAGTAAGGCTTCGTCAGCGATTCATCGCACGCAGAAAATGCGAATGCATTTTCAAGGAGTTTCCGCATTTTCCTTCGCTAAATTGTAATTAGATACAAAGAGATTAGGGACTATCCGAATTTATTTGGATTTTTTACAATAATTCGTTTGAGCATCCGACTTTTTGTTTAATTTTCTTTTCTCTCACCCTATGTTTAAATTTACCTCACCTAACTTCAAGGTGTGTCTTTCTCTATCCTAATCTATAGAAGGCATTAGCTAATGTAGCGAAATCCTGCATATCTAGAGATTCACCACGTCTTGTTCCATCAATGCCGATGCTTTCTAATGTCTGATTAATTGCTTCTTTATCTATTGCACCATTGAAATAGCTCGTTAGGTTATTTCGTAGCGTTTTACGCCGTTGAGCAAAACTTGCCTTAATTAACGCAAAGAAGTATTTCTCATTATCCACTTCTACTGGGGGCTTGTCCCTTTTTACTAATCGCAGGATGCTTGAGTCAACATTCGGCTGTGGCATAAAGACCTGCTTGGGAACATCCATCACAACAGCAGCCTCTGTGTAATATTGAACAGCGATGGTTAAAGATCCATAGCTTTTATTATTCGGTCCTGCTGCCATTCTCTCTGCAACCTCTTTTTGGATCATTACGGTTAGACTTGTTACAGGAAGATCTTCATGAAGCAGCTTTAACAATATAGGAGTCGTAATATAATATGGTAAATTAGCTACAACATGGACGGGTTGCGTTCTCGGGAAGTTAGCGGCAATGGTTTCTGCCACATCTGCCTCTAATATGTCTTCATTTACAATTTGTACATTGTCATAGTCGCCAAGTGTGTCTTGAAGAACTGGTATCAATCTTTGATCAATTTCAAAGGCAACGACTTTGTCTGCATGGATTGCAAGTTGTTCCGTTAAAGCGCCAATTCCCGGCCCAATTTCAATCGCTCCTGCCTGTTTATCAATTCCAGCATGCGCAATAATATTTTCAAGGACATTGCTATCAATAAGAAAGTTCTGTCCAAGGCTTTTTTTGAACGTAAATTTATATTTATTTAGAATCTCTTTCGTGCGGGTGGGTGTTGCGATATATTTATTATTTGTCATGACGATCCTCCTGTTGCAGTTGCTTCATAGCTTCTTCAAATTGTGCTTTTGTAATTTGAAACATGGTCAAACGTTTTAAGAGTTGTTTTCCATTAGTATGCCCTATTTGTAAAAGCTCACCAAGTCGCTTCCGCCTATTACTTGCACCTGCGCCTCCGATAAGTCCTTCTTGCACAAGATCTTCCTTTGTTATGTCACTTTGTTCTACTTCCTTTAATTCATACACATCTGCTAATGCTTGTTGAATTGCGTCTAGGGAAGCATGTTCAATCCCTAAACTGCGTCTCCGAATAGAGTTGGCTCTAGCCTGATCAGGAGTTAAGAATGCATGCTTACAGCCAGGTACAGCCTGGTTAACGATGTGACGGATTCGTTCACCGGGATAATCCGGGTCTGTAAAAATGATGATGCCACGTTTTTCTTGTGCATGTCTGATCTGCTCAATAGTCGCGCTACTAATGGCAGATCCATTTGTTTCAATTGTATCGGCATTGACAGCCTGCGAAATCTTGGCTGTGTCATCTCTACCTTCCACAACAATGACTTCTTTTATTTTCATTATATTCCTCTTTCTTCTAACAATATCAGATGTTGTTTAACTGAACATCTTCGCCTTTAACTGTCGCATCACTCCGGCAGAATACTTCGCTTTCCGTGGGCACGGCCTTAGAATCCTCAGAAGCAAAACCACTTCTTCCGGGTTCTTCGGACTCGTGCTATTCCCACTGGAGTCTTCGTATTCTGCCTACGTTATTCTTTTGTAATTCCTCCACATTTTCAATCATTCTCTAAGAAAAAGCTTTTAATCTATATAAATAATGCTCTTACCACTATACCATGGTAAGAGCATTAATATTAATCAAGAACTTTTACTGTTACTGTTTTTCTTCCCCAGCTATATGCTGCGTTTTTGCTTGGAACGTGGACATCAATCCGATTTCCGACGATGTGGCCACCTGTGTCGCCTGCTATGGCTTCTCCATAACCTTCAACCCAAACCCTCGTGCCTAATGGAATGACGCTTGGATCTACAGCAATTACTTTCATGTTCGGATTTGCATTTAGGTCAATTCCAGTAGATGTATGGCCAGAACAACCACTACATCCTGCTGTATACGCGCTTGCAGTCATTGTGAACACTTTGCCATTAGAGCTTGGTTTCTTGCTCTCTTTCGGCTCCTCTTTAGCTAAGGTAACTAGGTTGCCTTCGCTCTTTGATTCCTGCTTTTTCGCTACTTGTGGCTGTTGCTCTTTTGTACCGATCGCAACAACACGATTTTTGGATTCTTTCATTACTTCTTCACTGAGTAACTCGCGACTTGCTTCTTTTCCGTTCTCTTTGACAATCTCGTATACCTTTTTAATCGTTCCTTCTTCACCTTCAGAAACAACACGCTCCTCCCCTTTTGGGAGGCTGCTATCCTCTTGTTTCTCCGTATCAAAGGCAACCGTCTCATTTACTTCTTCTTTATCTTTTTCAACACGAACGATGGATATGGAAGTTTCTTCAGAAAGCGCTTCGTCTAGCTTTGGTTCAATTCGATCATCGCTTTCTGGATCGAATGCAATGCCAGCTTCATTAAGCAAATCTTTTACCTTTCCGCCAGTAGTCCATTCTTTTACTTCTTTCTCGCCGTCATGAATAGTAACTTGGTATGCTTGCGTTACGTCAATATGTAGTCCATCTTCTAATGCTGTCTGCAAATCATGTGATACATCATCACGATCGGCAAAGGAGAGATCGTTCTCCTCTAAAAATTCATCTATTGTGTCCGCAGTTGTATAATACTCCTGCTCTGCTCCATCTATTGTAACGATTATCTGTTTAGCTGTTTTGTAGTTGATTTCCATACCGTTTTCAATAGCCGTATCTGTTTTATGTGACAACAGATCATGTTCCCCAACGGTAATCCCTGCCTCTTCTAACAGTTGGTCAATCGTTGTTGCATGTGTTCTCACTTTCTGTTTTTCCCCATTATCATTTAGTACAACTTCTGCCTTTGTGGCATCAAATAGCACTAAACCTGAAAATACTACAAGTGCTAAAACACCAATGCTTGAAATAACCAGCTTCATTTTCGATGCCGGCATTAGCTTTGAAATAATTCGCATGCTTCTGCCCCCTCTCAATGCATTTTTGATTATAGATACAGTTATATGCAAAGTCAAAGTAAATCCGATTACGGTTAAGTTACAATTAGATTACAACTATATCTGGCATGGGATGTACGAAGCTTACAAGCAGCCACAAACCTTGGTATATAAGGGCTTATCCTGTTTATCCTTTTCATAAAAAAAAGCCTGGCTCTTGTGGCCAGGCTCTCTTGATAATTCCATACTTTTCCTATATTTTAACATATTATGTTATTTGTTTTACAACCCTCATAATTCGAGTTTGAAGAGAGAAAAGGCGTTTTGTGTCGTAAGTTTACTAAGTTCCTCTAAACTTACTCCTCTTAAATCTGCAATTTCCTCTGCAACCAATTTTACATAGGCCGGCTCATTTCGCTTTCCCCGGTTCGGGTGTGGAGCCAGAAATGGGGCATCTGTTTCTACAAGTAATCTATCCCCTGGCACCTGTACTGCCACTTCCTTGGGAAGGGGGGCATTTTTGAATGTTACAGGACCTCCAAGCGAGATATAAAAATTCATATCTAAGCAAGCTTGGACATATTCCACTGAATCATTGTAACAGTGCATAATACCGCCAACGGCTTGAGCATCTTCTTCCTGTAATATCTCAATAATATCCTCCGTGGCTTCCCTGTTATGAATGATAATGGGCAGCTGTACCTTTTTCGCGAGTTGAATTTGTTTACGGAATACTTCTTTCTGAATGTCCTTAGGAGACTTATCCCAGTGATAATCCAAGCCCATTTCGCCAATAGCGACAACTTTGGGATGTGCAGATAATTCCTCAATCCATTTTAAATGGTCCTCCGTCATGTCAATGGCGTCAACGGGGTGCCAGCCTACCGCTGCATAAATCGTGTCATATTGTTCAGCGATTTCGATTGCAAGCGGGATTGTTTCACTGTCAAACCCGACTACAACCATGTATTTTACTCCGGCATCAAAAGCTCGTTGGATCGTTTCTTCACGGTCCTCCATAAATTGTCGGGCATTTAAATGGACATGTGTATCAAACAACAATTCTTTCATCCTCCTTAACAACGTTACAGTTTTCTGGCATTGCTATCGTATTAGCTATGCTACGATAACAGAAAAGGCCACCTCCCAATAACAGGACCTGACCTTTCCTCTTTTGTTTATTATTTTACAACGGAGCCATTCGGTAAATCTTGTTCTACAGAAGCAAGGACTAGTTTTCCTTCTTCATCTTCCCCACATAGAATCATACCTTCAGACATTTCACCCCGAAGTTTTACCGGTTTTAAATTAGTGACACAAATTACTTTTTTACCTTGTAATCCCTCTGGGCTATAATGCTGCGCAATACCAGAAACGACTTGGCGCTTTTCTGATCCAAGATCCAGTTGCAATTTCAACAGCTTGTCTGCTTTTTTAACTGGCTCTGCCTTCACTACTTCTGCTACACGCATATCTAGCTTCATAAAATCATCAAAAGCAATTTGCTCTTTTGCTTCTTCTTGTTTGGCAGGCTTTTTCTCTTCTTCCTGTGCTGGGCCTTGCATCATCGCTTTAATAGAAGCTACTTCTTTTTCTACGTCAAGTCTAGGGAAGATAGGCTCCCCTTTTTGTACCTTGGTTCCTGCAGGGATATTGCCTTCTTCATAGACACTTTCCCATTCATGCAAGGAATCGTCAGCTACATTCAACTGACGGAAAATTTCAGTCGGTGCTTCTGTTAAGAATGGTTGAAGCATAACAGCAGCCTTACGCAGATACTCTGCTAGATGTGCCATCACATTGCCTAGACGCTCTTTTTGAGATTCATCCTTCGCCAATACCCATGGCGCTGTTTCATCAATATATTTGTTTGTGCGGCTAATCATCTGCCACAAGGACGATAATGCCACAGAGAACTGCATGTCCTCTAATGCATCCTCTACTTTTTTAATCGTTTCTTTTCCGAAAGCTTCCAGCGATGCATCCACTTCCGTCTCGCTTGCCTTATAAGCAGGGATTTCACCATCAAAGTATTTGGTAATCATAGCAATTGTACGGTTTAGTAAGTTCCCTAAATCGTTTGCTAAGTCATAGTTTGTTCTCTCCACAAACCCTTCTGGTGTAAAGACACCATCTGAACCAAATGGCACTTCACGAAGCAAATAATAACGTAATGCATCTAGACCATAGCGATCTGTCAAACTTACTGGGTCTACTACATTCCCTTTGGATTTTGACATCTTGCCGTCCTTCATCAGGATCCAGCCATGCGCAAAAACTTTTTTCGGCAATGGCAAATCAAGTGCCATCAGTAGAATTGGCCAGTATATCGTATGGAATCTGACAATCTCCTTACTCATTAGATGTACATCTGCTGGCCAGTATTTTTGGTACTTTCCTTCATCATCTGTACCATAACCGAGTGCTGTAATGTAATTAAACAATGCATCAACCCATACGTAGATAACATGTTTAGGGTCTCCTGGAACCTTAACTCCCCAATCAAAGGTTGTTCTTGATACAGCAAGATCCTCAAGACCCGGTTTTATAAAGTTATTCAGCATTTCATTCTTACGACTCTCAGGCTGAATAAACTCCGGATTCTCATCATAGAATTGGACAAGTCGATCAACGTATTTACTCATTTTAAAGAAATAAGATTCTTCCTTAACTTTTTCTACAGAACCGCCACAATCAGGACAATGTCCATGGTCTAGCTGTCTTTCTGTGAAAAAGGATTCACACGATGTACAATACCAGCCTTCATATTGATCAAGATAGATATCTCCCTGCTTTACAAGCTGATCAAATAGCTTAGCTAGTACTTTTTTATGTCGTTCCTCTGTAGTTCGAATAAAGTCATCATTTGAGATCTTTAACTTTTTCCAAAGTTCTTGAATTCCTCCAACAATTTCATCGACATATTCCTGAGGAGTCTGTCCATTTTCCTCAGCCTTTTTTTGGATTTTCTGCCCGTGCTCATCCGCACCTGTTAGATACATTACATCATAACCGCGCATTCTTTTATAACGGGCAATTGCATCTCCAGCTACTGTCGAATATGCATGCCCAATATGCAAATTACCACTTGGATAATAGATTGGCGTTGTTATATAAAATGTCTTTTTATTTGATGGCATTATGTTACCTCCTTCAATTGCTAACATCTATTATTAAACTATTCCTATTGTAGCTTTTCTTACGTATTTTGCCAAACCCCTTGCAAGATTCAGTATAGCCATGTTCTCAATTCTTCATTAAAAAACTAGCATTCGCTCGTCTTTTACCAAATGTGTATGTATTTCTTATACTTGGTACTTCAAAATTTTAACTATATCGTAAATGCTCCCTGGCCAAAATTATACATTCCGAACGTGTAAAAAAGTTTATTTTGTCGAATTATGTCGAAAAATTTTAAGCTGATTTTCCTTCGGTACATGGAGTCACTTGCTTATTAGGTTAAGGCAAAGTAGTTGACGACTTTGCCTAATGGCTAGTTTATAGGCGGTTTATCAAATTTTCCCACTAATTTTATTTTTAGGTAAATATATATTGACAGGCATGAAAATCGTTGGTATTCTATTGCTTAGAAACATGTCGAAATATGGCGATTTATTTTACGGAAAGTTTGTTCAACACAATACATCCCATTGTGATTGAAGATACTTTCCAACCTATGAGGGGGAGAAAAATGAAGTCTACTGGAATTGTACGTAAAGTCGATGAGCTTGGTCGTGTTGTAATCCCTATTGAACTCCGTCGCACACTTGATATTCATGAAAAAGATGCAATGGAGATCTACGTGGACAACGATAAAATTGTCCTTAAAAAGTATAAACCAAACATGACTTGTCACCTAACTGGGGAAGTATCGGATGACAACCTTTCTTTAGCTAACGGAAAACTAGTTCTAAGCCAAGAAGGCGCTAAAGAACTTGTGAACGAAATACAATCACGTTTTAATAAGTAATCGCTTCTTTAAGAAGTGTTATAAAGCTTGGTAATTATAAGTTTAAAAAAGGGCTGACGCTTGCATATGCACGTCAGCCCTTTTTCCTTGTATTGCTTTCCGCTTTTCTTGTCTAGCTCCAAGCGCCAAAAACTAGGTGACTTCGCACATCGCCCTACAATAAAGAATACTTGCCGACTGGTTTTAACCAGAGGCTTAGTCGCACTTATACCCGGAGGGTGAAAGTCATCATCGATTCATCACATAAAGGTAGGTCGACTAAAATCGGCCTTGCCGGCCAACGCCGACACACCCCTTTTGAAGGGGCGTGATTCCTTTATCTTGGTTGATTCACTCCAGTCCCTACGTTTTTAAACAGGTGCTTTCCGCTTTTCTCTTAATCAATGTGATAGGTCTGATAAACGTCGCGCTTTGGCATCTGCCTTTCCGAAGCTACCTTTTTTATCGCCTCTTTACTCGGGAAATTTTCTTCTTCTATATAATAGGTGACATGATCTCGTACTGGAAGATGGCTCCACCATAGTACAGTGTTTTCCTCTATATCACTACTACTACCTTCCACCACAATACAGCATTCTCCCTTTAGCTGATTTTCAGATACATATGTCAGCAATTCTTCTGTTGTACCACGACTATATTCTTCGAAACGCTTTGTCAGTTCTCTGGCAATCACAGCTTGCCTTTGCCCCAACTGGTCTTGCAATGCTTTTAAGGTGTCCTTTAGTCTATGGGGAGATTCGTAAAACAGCAAGGTGTCTTGTAGACCCTTTAACCGCTCAAGCTCTGCTTCCTTATCCTTCTTTTTCCTTGGCAGAAAGCCGTAAAAATGAAACGTTTTGGCAGATAGGCCCGAACCTACTAGTGCACAAAGCGCTGCATTGGCACCAGGAAGGACGACAACTGGTAGGTCATTTTCAATGGCAGCCTGTACGAGCTCATAGCCAGGATCAGAAATGGCCGGCATTCCAGCATCACTTACTACCGCAATGGATTCCCCATCAATCATTCTTGGAAGGAGTTGCTCCTCCCGTCCCAGCTTATTATGTTCATGATAACTAATCAATGGTGTGTTTATTTCAAAATGGTTCATTAGCTTTTTCGTGTTTCTCGTATCTTCTGCTGCTATCACAGCAACCTCTTTTAATGTTCTAAGTGCGCGAAATGTGATATCTTCCAGGTTACCGATTGGGGTAGGTACCACGTAAAGCGTTCCGCCCGATCCTTCTTCATAGCTCTTTTGTACTTTCACCTTGCACCCCTTCTTTCATCCTGTCCCGTATTAAGACATCCTTTTCCTTACGGGGCAGTTGTTTTATCCGATACTCTCGTTGCATTGCCTGTTCCTTTGTTGGAAAGCGTTCCATATAAACGACTTCAAACGGCCCTCTGCCACGGGTGTACTTAGCACCCTTGCCTTCTCGATGCATTTGAAGACGTTTTGTTAGATTGTTAGTATACCCTGTGTACAAGGAACCATCTTTGCATTTTAGTATATAAACCGTGTGCTTGGCATCATCCATAAATAATCTCCGCCGCTTCTTCCGTATACAAACCGTCTTCATTATATATATACAAGGGTGGTAGAAATTTTAAGCCTGGCTTCCCATCCCGCGTTCCTTCTACAAGCAGCATGTTCGCTTCCTTACCGTTTTTAGGATAAACCAATTGTATCCGTTTCGGCTCCAGTCTATACTTCCGGAATAATTCAATAATGTCGACAAGCCTGTCCGGACGGTGAACCATGGCCACTTTACCGCCTGGGCGAACGTATAGCTTACATGCTTTGACAACATCTTCTAACGTACAATAGACCTCGTGCCTAGCAATTGTGAGGTATTCATTATGGTTATGTTCATTTTTAGAGGGGGTTTTAAAATAAGGTGGATTACATGTCACAACATCAAAACTGCTCTGTTGCAAAGTTGGTCCTACATCCTTTAAATCAGCGTGAAGCACCTCTAACTTTTCACCAAGTTCGTTCAGCTCAATATTTCGTTGTGCCATTTGGAAAATGCGTTCTTGTATCTCCACCCCTGTAATTTTTGCCTGTGACCTTCTGGATAAAAGCAGAGGAATTACCCCATTTCCTGTGCATAAATCCAAGATTGCTCCTCGTTTAATGGGAACATAGGCAAATTGTGCAAGTAGTACGGCATCAAGAGAGAAGGAAAATGCTGTTGGGCTCTGGATAATTTTCATACTCTCATCTGCCAGTAAATAATCGATTCGTTCATCATCAAATAACGCTACCATTGTCTTACCCTTTCTATGTAAAAAATCCCGCAGGAGTCTTCGTGTATTTTCTACGCTAAGTTAAAATATTACTAAAAAGCAGGAATGTTAAGTGTTTCTTATACTTGGAACTTTAAAATTTCACAGCGTCGACTATGCTTCCTTTGCTCAAATTTTATCCTTTCCTAACTTGTAAGAAAGGCTGCCCCGTGATTGGGACAGCCGCTCTTGTGTGTTATTTTTTCTTGTTTAGGAAGTCGAGGCAAAAGATGCAGTCTTCATTTTGCCGTGGACTACCAAATTCAAGGTTACATATATGAAATCCTTCTTCATACAGCCTCGCCAGGTTATCATAACCTTCTCCAGGAAAACTCTTGGAAGGCTTGTCCTCACCTGATTCTGTGTCTTTCTGCTTATCCGTTTGTTCCAAATGATTGCGTAAATTATGGTTCTCTGCAGCAAGCCTGTGATTCTCTTCTAGCAAATCACGTAAGCGACCCTTTAAATCGCCAAGCTGCTCATATAATTCCCCAATTTGCTGCTCCATATCCGATACCTGGTCAAAAATCTGTCTCTTCTTCACGCCTAACTCACCCCATTATTCTGTGGCTTGCGCTAATATACCTTCATCAATTAGTTCGTCTAAAGTATATTCAATGACACGTTCTTTTTCTGGAATTTCGATCTGGATAAGTCGTTCCAGAATGTTTAAACCGACTACTTTCCCTTTACCATGTGGTGTCTTTATAGATTGCCCAATATCAGGAAGTTCACGCTTGGCCGTTTCATAATCGTCGTTCTCATATTTCAAACAGCACATAAGCCTTCCGCATAGCCCGGAGATCTTTGCCGGGTTAAGGGATAAGTTTTGGTCCTTCGCCATCTTAATGGAAACTGGTTCAAAGTCACCTAAAAAAGTAGAGCAGCAGAGCATTCTGCCACATGGACCAATCCCACCAAGCATTTTTGCCTCATCACGCACACCTATTTGTCTAAGTTCAATACGTGTTTTAAACATAGCTGCTAAATCTTTTACAAGATTACGGAAATCAACCCTGCCATCTGCTGTAAAATAAAAAATAATTTTATTACGATCAAATGTATATTCTACCTCTACTAGATTCATATCAAGCTTATGTTGAATTATTTTATCTGAACAGGTTTGAAATGCTTTTTCAGCATGCTCCTGATTTTCCACAACGTTTAATTTGTCCTTTTCGTTCGCTACACGAATTACCTGTTTCAGTGGAAGCACAACATCTTCCTCATCCACTTGTTTCTTAGCAATTACCACTTTCCCGAACTCTATTCCTCTCACTGTCTCGACAATGACATAACTGTCCAGGGAAATGGTATGTTCTCCAGGATCAAAATAATATATTTTACCCGCTTTTTTAAAACGGACTCCAATAACATCTATCACATAATCACCTCTGAATATGAAGTGTAAGTTGTTCCATCACTAATGTGGGATTAACATTTTGCTTCAATTTTCTTTTTGCCTGCATAATCGCGTTTAAATGTGTTAATAGTTCTTCCTGCGAAAAGGAAAGGGCCGCTTTTTCGAGCAACTGGTCCTGATTCGTAAAGAAGACCATCTCCGTCTCATTTCCAATATGGTAATAAAGTACATCTTTAAACGCTAATAGCAGTAAATCAAGTCCTTCTTCTTGCTCGTTTCTTTCTTTAAAATGTACCACCCAATGGTTATGAATAAATAAGTAAACGTCTTGTGGGTTATCGGCAAACATTTCTATCAATTGTACCACTATCTTTCTAGCAGTGGCAAACCACTCATCATTGCTTCGAGCGATCGCATCGTCCAAATTATTCGTTAGGGCCCCCATCAATTTGGCCGTACTTTCACTCAAGCCATTCTCCACTAATTTCCGCTCAAATTGAACAATATTCAGGGGCCTTAAGTCAATAATTTGGCACCTAGAACGAATGGTTGGCAAAATAGCATGGCTATTCTCTGTAAGCATGATGGCCGTTGTTTGTTTACTTGGTTCCTCTAAAAACTTTAAAATACGGTTGGCTGCATTAACGGTAAGCGTCTCAGCACCCTTTATGACATATACTTTACGAGTTGATTCCATACCAGAATAGCTGAATTCCTTCTGTAAATTACGGATCTGCTCTATTTTAATGGACTTCCCTTCTGGTTCTACCCAATGAACATCAGGATGGTTCCCAGAGGCAATTCTTCTACATGCATTACATTGATTACAAGGTTCTACCCCTGCCAGCTTTTCACAAAATAAATTTTTGGCAATCAATTGTGCAATTGCTTCTTTACCTGTCCCACGAGCCCCGTGAAGCAAATACGCATGAGAAATACGGTCTTTTTTTATGCTGTTGGTAATAATTCTGCTAGCCAGTGGCTGTACTTCAGCAATTTCAGACCAGTTCATCATTGTATTCACTCCCTCATTTACGGCATACCTTGTTACGTATATATATTAATCAATAGTCCTTTAATTTCTCCGATTAAGCCAAGGATATCTACTGTCTTTTTTTCCCGATTCATTATTTCTTCTGTTAGCTCTAATAATTTCTCATCTACTTGCTTCACAATAGCCAGTTTACGGCTTTGGCCATCTAGACTGAAGCTGTGAGAATGTTCAAGGTCAAGTCCATTTGACACGGTCTCTTGCAAAAAGCTTTTCACCATTCGCTTAAACTTTGCAAGATCACGAAAGGACCGAAACCGCGCTAGCTTATTTCCCTGAAGCGTTATATTTTTCATTAATTGCTGTAGTTCCTGCTGTTTCAAGCTTTGGGTTTGGGACCGCAGGTTTTGTTGAAACGAATTAGATTCGACTACATTCGTCCTGGTATAATTCGGCTCTGTTTGTGTCCGTATTTCCTGGCCAATTTTCATAAAATCAGTCCCTTAAACGATTTTCCTTGGAATGCGTGTTTATCTTAAGAATAAGGACGACCAGCATCAACATTTCATATCTGCTGGCCGCCTTTCCCTCATTGTATATCTAAGACGAGAGCTTTCTAAAATTGATAGAACGACTCGATTGGCAGAATAAAGACGGTTGCGCCACCAACTTCAACTTTAACTGGCTTCGGAATATACGAATCAGCATTCCCTCCCATTGGGGAAATGGGTGCTACCATTTGCTCACGGTGAGAGCAATTGTCTTTAATAATTTGTAATGCTTCGTCTATATACTCGTCCTGACAACCAATCATAAGCGTCGTATTACCTTCTTTTAGGAATCCACCTGTAGTAGCGAGTTTGGTTGTTTTAAAGTTCTCTTCTCCCAATGCATCTACTAGACGATTGGAATCTTTATCCTGAACGACAGCGATAAGCAATTTCATTATACGTAACCCCCTTTACGCTTTATTTTTTAGTAACGTGACAATGCGATCCATCGCCTCATTCTCAACAGCTTCCATAGGCTGGTCCGCATTGATCGCCTGGATTCGGCGAGGAAATCTTTTCACTAGAATATGATAGGCATCATAAACCTGTTCATGAAAATGGAGATTTTCCAAATCCAGACGATTTCGTTCTCTATCTTTATTCGCCGCGATCCTTGCCAATCCCTTGTTTGGCTCTATATCAAAAAATAAAGTTAAATCAGGCATACAGTCACCAATGGCAAATTGATTGATAGAGAATACTTCATCGATGCCCAATCCTCTAGCATGTCCCTGGTATGCGAGGCTGCTGTCAATGAAACGATCACATAGTACTACTTTCCCCGCTTTGAGAGCAGGTAATACTTTTTCAATTAAATGTTGGCGTCTAGAGGCTGCATACAATAAAGCCTCTGTGCGCTCTTCCATTTCCGTATTGGCAGGATCGAGTATAACCTTCCTGATCTGTTCCGCAATCTCAATGCCTCCGGGCTCTCTTGTCGCTAGAACGTCATAACCCTGGTCACGTAAATGCTTGCTTATACGATGAAGAAGAGAGGTCTTACCAGCACCCTCACCGCCTTCAAATGTTATAAAGATTCCGTCCACGTCATTCTTCTCCTTCTGTTGACCCTATAAAGACAGCTACTCTTTCAGGGTCCCTTTGTTGCAATCGCACTCCATTACCCTGGAGTTGCGTTATATGTTCAAGCTGTTTCTCTTTAATACGCTCTCCCTTAAGTATAAGCGGTATTCCCGGCGGATATGGGATAACGGCCTCTGCCGCTATATGTCCCGCTGCCTCGGTGATAGGCACATGCCTTGTTTCCAACTGATCCATTTTTGCATAAGGAATAGCCAGCTCTGTTATGGATTCAAGCCCCGTTAAAAACGGTACTATATCTATTGTATCATGCATTCGACTATTTTTTAATTGCTCATTCACTGTTTTTATTGCTTTTTTCAATGTTCCTGTTTGACTAAAAGGAGACAGCCCGTGAATAAATAAAATTTGATTGTCTGTTTGAAGCTCTGGATAAATATTTTGTTCTTCAAACAGTTTTGCTACTTCATTGGCAGAATGTTTCACGTGTAACGTTATTTTTAATGGATCCTCTGCAGGGACAATGGACCAGTTTTCCGAATCCTCAAATAGTCCCTTTACTTCTTGGACACTTTTCATAACAGCGTCCATATTTTTTCTGGACATAGTCGCTAGAAATGCTCTTGCAATATCTAGTGAGGCCATCAACGGGTAGGATGGGCTACTTGATTGCAAGAGTTGCAAGTAATGAGATAATCTCCCTCGCGACGCCAAGGAAGAGTTGTGATGCAGGAAGGATGCCATCGTCATGGCTGGTGCCATCTTGTGTGCCGATTGAACAACAACATCTGCTCCTAAGCTAATAGCGGAAGCAGGAAAAGGGTTACCTAGAGAAAAATGCACGCCATGCGCCTCATCTACGAGTACAGGGATTTGATAATCATGTGCAAGTTCAATCATCTCTTTTAAGGGGTACGTTCCTCCGAAATAATCAGGGTATGTCAGCACCACTGCCTTCGCATCTGGATGTCTTTTCAAAGCTTCTTGTAATGTATCTTGCTCGGGGTTGGTGAAGCGACCGACACTTTCCTCATATGCGGGAGAAATAAAAATCGGATTAGCTCCCCTTAACTCTAAACCATTCATAATAGATTTATGGCTATTTCGCTGAACAATAACTTTATCCCCGCGTGAACAAGCTGCCATAATCATGGCCAAATTCCCCGCTGTACTCCCTCCAACAAGGAAGTAGGTATGTTCCGCCTGAAAATAATCTGCAGCAAGACGTTCTGCTTCTGCGATAGGGCCTTCTGGGGCATGCAAGTCATCCAGTCCAGTCAGTTCTGTCATATCCAATTTTAATATTTCATTATAAAAGTCACTTGCCTTCTCTGGAAAAATGGTTCCATTTTTATGCCCAGGCACATGAAAGGAGACAGGGCTGTTCTTAGTGAATTGTTTTAATGCTTGGAATAAAGGGGTCAATTGCTGATCCATGATGAGATGCTCCTTCTTTTATTGTTTATGTAGGCCGAAAATCATTTCTATTTGTTCATGCTATTTTACTATAACAAAATGGCAAGCGCCTGTTTTTATGGAACGACGATTACCCCTCTAGTTAAACCATTAGGAAATAAAAAAAGTCTCTGCAAAAAGCAAAGACTTAGGTATCTATGAATATAGTTTTGGTTTGGTTGCATTCTTTAATTTTCTCACATAATAATTGTACTTTTCTTCTCGTGGCTCTGTATGAATCATATTATGCTCGCACTCTGTACAAATGAATGTCGTGTACAAATGGATCCCTCTAGCCTTTTCTTCCTCACAGATCCCACATCGTTGCGAATATGTTGTTTGTTCCATCTCCCCACCTCCGTTAGAAACTAGTATCTCCCAATCTAACGAAATATATACGAAAAATCTTTGAAAAAATGCGAAGCTATTAATCTGTTTTTCTAAGGAACCGTTTGGACAATTGAATGATATAGAAGATGTGAATACCCACTCCCAAAACCCCAATAAAGAGGCTATTTATCAAATGGACGCCCTCTATAAGAAATAGCTTTGCCGGCCAAAAAGTTGGCAAGATACCACCAGCCCAGTTCCAGGGCTCTGAAACAAAATAGATGATGAATGGGACAAATACAACAAGACCGACACCTTTAGAGAGAGCTAACCCTTCTATTTTATTGGCAGCAATGGCAACAAGAAACAAACAGATAATCGGAGCCTCCATTGCCAGCATTACTGTTACCAACAGCTTATCTAAAATGGGTAAAGCAACAGGACTCGCCCACTCCAGATAAATATATCCATACAACACGGTTAACACTCCTGGTAATAACAAGCGATACAACAGGTAGCCCTGTTTGCTCAACGGCGTCACAGCAAAGTAGTCTATCATTTTGTCATCTCGTTCATCGAGCATAATAAAGCCTGCCATGATGCCTAGTAATAATGGTATTAATAGAATAAAGAAGCTTGCCAAGAGTTCATTATAGGCTCCTAACGCAAACTGTGCAGTAGCAAACGGCAATATGAAGCGAACAAGTAAGATGAGTAAGAGGGGGCCAATCAAGGAAATCAAAAGCATGGGATCCCTGTATATTTGCTTCATGTCCCCTTTTATTAAATGGAAGACGGACTTCATAATGTTTTCCCCTCACTTGCTTTACGTATAATCATGTTGTAAAAAGATTTCCTTGCCCAAATAAATGCTATGACACCCCATATTAATAGCATTACCACAGAATATATTGCCTCCCACGTAGTAATCGAATGAAATCCTGAGCTGATCAAAAGAAGAGCACCTTTTGTTGGCAAAAGCATAAAAAGAAAATGGTCCATCCCTGTTAGTTCTAGTAACGGAAGTAAAAATATCAGGCTGTAGATAGAGGACAGAAGAAAGAATCCATTTAGCGTATGGCAACGCACCGCTACCCCTAAACCAAAAATAGTGAAAAACATGGATGTTAAAAACACACCGACCAGAAACAGCACCAGATAATGAGATACACCAAAAACACTGATATGAATGATATAACTTGTTAGAACAGATAGCATCGTTAATGAAAGTGCTTTGGAGAAGATGTACTCTTCCACTTTGTACGGAGTAATGAATAGATTGTCTAAAATATTCTGGTTCCGTTCTAAAAGGACGAGCCCACCGATAAAGAAAAATCCTAATACACCAGGATCAGAAAATGTAATGAAGATCCCAGCAATTTCTCTATACTGTTCCGGGATCTGATGGAGCGCAATAATGTAAAACAGACTGACTAACATATAGACTGCATACAGTCCGTGACGAAATTGAATTTTTATATCATAGAGAAAGGCTGCAGGAAATCTCATTTCAATCCTCTCCCTGTAACATTAATAAAGATGTCTTCGAGTGTTGCCTCCTGGGTATGGATCGTCTCCACATTATGTGTTTGGAGAATACCTAAAAAATCATGATTTGTCCCGATTCCTTGTAAGTCAAATTCACTTGTTACTAACTGATGATCCTTTCTGCGATACTCCAAGCGGACTTTTCTTTTATTATGAAGCACCCGTAAATTTCTAGGGGAATTAATCAATTCGATCTTTCCATCTACTATAAAAGCAACCCGATCACAAATCTCATCAGCAGTGCTCATATTGTGTGTGGTAATTAAAATCGTTTTCCCATCTTTTTTTAAGCTTATAATTTTATCTTTTACTTTCTTAGCGTTAAGCGGATCCAATCCTGAAGTCGGCTCATCTAGAAAGAGGATATCCGGATTATTTAATAATGCACGACATAAATTCAACCTCATTTTCATTCCTTTAGAGTAAGCGGCCACTTTCATATGAGCGGACTCCATTAATCCCATTTCTGTAAGCAACTGCGCTGGTACAGCAGTATCCCCTGCATAGAGATTGCGGAATAAGGAGAGGTTTTCTATTGCCGTAAGCCGCTGATAGAAATTAGGAAATTCAAAAGCTACCCCAATCCTTTCATAATAAGAGCGCCTTACCTGGCTTACTTCTTGGTCAAAAATGCGAACCCCGCCCTGATAGTTTTTCAGCATACCAATTAAGATTTTTTGGGCCGTACTTTTTCCCGCACCAGATGGGCCAAGAAACCCAAAAATCTCCCCTTTCTTTATTGTAAAATCCATCCCTTTTAGGGTAGGCTCTTTACGACCTGGATAGGTGAAAAACAACTTTTCTACTTTTATCATCTAATCCACCTTCTTAATTAAGCCATTAGATATAAAGGTAAGGAGTAAGTCCATGGATTCTACAAAATGCTCCTCACCAATCTGTTGCTTTTGGAGAAATAATAAGAAAACCATGCGCAGTAGTTGGATTACAACCTCAGATTGTTCCTCTACTATGACATTTTCCCTTTGTAATTTTTCAACTAATGGTGTGAAGAAATCCACATCACTATTAGCAAGGTGGGCTACTTTCTCCTCTGGTAATTTTCTGAATAGCGATTCCATTATTCCCTCGTTAAATAACTGGCTAACAAATGCATTAGACTCCATTACAGAAAAAGCCTCCATTAAAAAGGATTTAAAGCTTTCTCTCGTGACGTTACCCGACCGGAAAAATGGTAGCACAAGTTGTTCTCTAATCTTTTCTTCTTCCTGCTCCAAGATCTCTAAATAAAGCACTTCTTTGCTTTCATAAAAATTGTAGAAAGAACCTTGCGCTATCCCGACTGATTTCGTGATATCCGAAATACTCGTTTTCTTCAGTCCTCGTTTCACAAACAAGTCCCTTCCTTTTGTAAGAAGATCTTGTTGAATCCATTCCTTTTCCCTTTGCCCAAACTTTGGCATCCCAACATCTCCTTGTTTTTGAATATATGAATTATTTTATTTTATATTCATATATTAATCAAAACCGTTACGTTGGTCAAGCCATTTAAAGCATTAGAAAAACTCGCATTCATTCGTCTTTTAGAAAATAGGTACGTCTTTCTTATACTTGGTACTCTTTCCTACAGTGAAATAAAAACTGCCATAGGGGATAACTCGTCCCAATGGCAGTTTCTTATATGTGGTAGGCATTATGGAAGAATAAATAAGTGAATAGCTGCTAGGGAGGCCATTCCAAACAATCCTAAAAATCCGGATACAACTACTGTGAATACGTTAATTGGAATGTGTAACCCCATTGCTCCACCGAACACATTGAAAAAAAACAAAAATAAAATCCCAATTCCTAATTTTACTGTCCCCTGCGCCAAAAAACGCATTGGCTTAATGGGGGCCCCTACCAGTAACAAAACAATGATAAGTGCAATCATTACTGTTATAACCACTGTAGAACTCATCCAAATCCCCTCCTTGTCCCCTTTCTTGAAATGCAAGAAAGTATAAAATAAACGCCGTTATCTAGCTCGCTACGAACACCAAATACTCGGCGCCCCCTAATTGCCTGCGATAAAGAAGACTTACCGACTGTCCTTCGCCAGAGTTTCCGTCGCCCTAATGCTTGTCTGGAAGGCGAAAGTCATCATCACTTCGTTTCCTCTCACTTGGACTCTGCGCTTTTCTTATTTTTATGAAGAAAAGAAAGAAAAAAGAACATTAGTTAGAAAAACTCATGTTTGCTCGTCTTCCAAATATGCGGATGCGCTGGATTTTCTGAGTCGGATAGTCATGAACACTTGTTGTGTCGTGGCACGATGAGGGCACCTGTGGGGCTCTATTTCTTTCTCCAGAAATAAGCGATAAACTCATCAATTTCTTCTGTATTCTGAACCGTAAACTCTTCAAATCCTGGAAATTTAATGGTAGGAATTCAATTACACGCATCTCCTTTTTGTTTGGTTGTTTGAACTGCACCCAGTTTAACAAATAATGAGCTTGCGTGATTTTTTTTATATTCAGAAGATTATCCTCTCCCCAACAAATATTTTAGAGCCATATTTTCCGAAACATTGAAGAACCCCAACATACATTAGAAACACAAAATAAAAATACCTGCCATTGTGGAATGGCAGGTATTTCGTCTTTTAATAAATTCGAAGGTTTCCTAGCATGAATTAATGATTTTTTACAACTTCATGACCTCGGACATTCCAAGTGATTGCAAACAATACTACTGCAAGCGCACAAGAAACTGTTAATAACATGAAACCAGCATCCCAGCTGAAGTGCTGAACTACAAAGCCCATAATTGCATTTGCTGATACAGCACCACCGATATAACCAAAGAAGCCAGTTAATCCAGCAGCAGTACCAGCAGCTTTTTTAGGTACAAAATCGAGAGCTTGTAAGCCAATTAGCATAACAGGACCATAAATCAAGAAACCAATGGCGATTAATGCAATATTGTCTACAAGTGGGTTACCAGCAGGATTGAACCAGTACACAAGAACTGCGACTAGCACGCCGATCATAAACACAACACCAGCTGGTCCGCGACGGCCTTTAAAGACTTTATCGGAAATATAACCACATAACAGCGTACCAGGAATTCCTGCCCACTCATATAGGAAGTAAGCAATTCCGGACTCACTCATATTAAAACCTTTTTCTTCACTTAAATAGGTTGGAGCCCAATCCAACACGCCATAACGTACAAAATAAACAAAAATATTAGCAATAGCAATAGCCCAAACCCATTTATTATTTAGTACATATTTGAATAGAATTTCTTTTGTAGTTAGTTCTGTTTCAAATATTTTTTTGGATTTACTTGGATAATCATCTCGATGTTCTTCAATTGGAGGCAAACCTTCTGATTGTGGAGTATCTCGAATCAATGCAAAAGCAATAATTGCAACTACGACAGCGACTAACGCTGGTAAAATAAATACTCCTTCATAGCCTATAAAGGTTGCACCAAAATAGGTTGTGGCAAGCGATACACCACCAATAGCCAATGGAGCCATAAGTCCTCCACCCACATTGTGTGCCACATTCCAAATAGCGGTCTTACCACCACGTTCACTCACACTAAACCAATGTACAAGAACACGTCCAGAAGGCGGCCAGCCCATCCCTTGAACCCAACCGTTAAGGAATAACATAATAAACATAATGGTGATGGTTGATGTGAAAAAAGGAATAAATCCCATTAATAAATTTATAATTGCCGACAAAATTAAACCAGTGACTAGAAAAACTCTAGCATTACTTCGATCTGAGATCGTTGCCATAACAAATTTACTTATTCCATAGGCAATGGAAATAGCAGATAAAGCTAGACCTAATTCACCCTTTGAGAAACCTTCTTCTGTAAGATAAGGCATAGCAAGTGAAAAGTTCTTCCGAATTAAATAATAAGCTGCATAACCAATGAATATTCCCATAAAGACTTGAAATCTAAGTTTTTTATACTCAGCATCTATCTTATCCTCTGGTAATCTTTCTTTGGCTGAAGCAGGTTTAAAAAATTTCAACATAAAAGCCCCTCCTTGTTGTATATAAAAATAGAAAACAAACTCTCAAAAAAGCCATTAAAATAATGGTTAGCTAACCCTCCTTCGTTAGTAAAGCTGAAGTCGCTAGATAAGTAGATAGGATTTCACACAAAAAAGCCATACTAAAACATATACATCCCAAAAGGAATGTATATAAATAGTATAGTCTCCTCGTCTCCGCCACCTCTTAACTTGTAGAATTAAGAATAAATGATTTTTTAAAAAATGTCAACGCTTACAATGAAACATTATAAATAGAAATAGAATTTCTTCTTGATAGACATAGATTCATTTTCTACACTAAAAATCAGTCTATAAATCTATAAAAAAAATCAGTCTATAAATCTATAAAAGCATGCACCCTTCTGTATATAGAGTAATAAATCAACTAGGTTATAGAATGGTTTTGTAGAATGAGAAAAATCTCTTTACAAAAAAAGATACTAGTCTTCATAATTAGTCTAATTTTATTTGTTATTATTGCTATTACAGCCATAAATAGCTATCTTGAGTCTAAGGAAGTAGAGGAACAAATGGGGGAAAGAGCTATACAGGCTGCTCGAACTATTTCTTTCACCACAAATAAGCGATAAACTCCATCTATTTCTTCTGTATGCTGAACCGTAAACCCTTCAATTCCTGGTAATTTAACGGTAGAATTCAATTACATGTTTCTCCTTTTTGTTTGGTTGTTTGAACTGCACCCAGTGTAACAAATAAGGAGCTTGCGTGCTTTTTATTTATTTTCAGAAGATTATCCTCACTCCACCAAATATTTTAGAACCAAAAAAGGCAAGGGAACACAATAGGTTCCCTTGCCTTTTTGGAATAGAAATGTAAAGAAATTTTGCTCTTAGAAATTCTCTGTAGTTAGCGGAAACTCATGGCACTAACTTTACGATGCCTTGCCTCACGGAGTAAAAATAAATAATTCGCTTGAGCAAGTGCTTCTCTATTTACCGCGTGTACCGGTCGATCAATGCTTTGTTCTAGCAAAGAAGAGATGTGCTTCCATTCGTTTTCCAATTTGAATATTGAATCTAATAATTGCTCATCCATATCGCTTTTTTTAATTTTTTTGGCCATGTGTCCCACCTAATCCCTACAAATCTCTTCTACCTTCCAACGCTTTTGATAGTGTTACTTCATCTGCATATTCCAAATCCCCACCGACTGGAAGACCGTGCGCGATACGAGTTGTTCGTACCCCTGATGGCTTTACTAGACGGGAGATATACATCGCCGTTGCCTCTCCCTCGATATTTGGGTTAGTGGCGAGAATCAGTTCTTTTACCTCTTCGTCTTTAAGGCGATTAATTAAATCTGGTACGTTAATATCCTCTGGGCCAATTCCGTCCATTGGAGAAATAGCTCCATGAAGGACATGGTATTTACCGTGGAACTCCTTCATCTTTTCCATTGCTATCACATCTTTAGGATCTTGAACTACACAGATGATGGACGCGTCCCTTGATGTATCCTGACAGATGGAGCATGGATCTTGATCCGTAATATGCCCACACACAGAACAATGCGTTAGTTCACGCTTGGCATTTACGAGAGCCTTGGCAAAGTCCATTACGTCGTCCTCTTTCATATTCAAAACAAAAAATGCCAGTCGGACAGCAGTCTTAGGTCCAATCCCCGGCAATTTTGTAAAACTGTCAATAAGTTTAGATATTGGTTCTGGATAGTACATCATTTTCCTCCTAGAAGCGACACAAGCAAGGGCCTAGACTAACATTGCTATCCACCCACTTGCTATTAAGCCCAGCATGCTGCCTCCCCGCTTCACAGGTGGCAGCGCTGATGTGAAACTAGAACATTCCAGGCATATTCAACCCTTTGGTGAATTGTCCCATCGTGTCATTCGTTTTATCTTCAATTTGCTTAATTACATCGTTTGTTGCTGCAAGGATGAGATCTTGTAGCATATCAATATCATCTGGATCTACAACTTCTTCCTTAATCTGTACATCCGTAATTTCTTTTTTACCATTTGCAGTAACAGTAACCATTCCCCCACCTGCTGATGCCTCAAACGTCATTTCATGGAGTTCATCCTGTGCCTGCATCATTTTTTTCTGCATTTTTTGCATTTGTTTCATCATTCCGCCCATATTTCCCATACCTTTCATGGAAAACGCCTCCTTTAAATTAAACTTAGCATTATTTTACCAAACTTTAGTAAAGCTAATCATGTATTTCAATCAGATCATCTCCAACAAGCTTTCGTGCCTCTTCCACCAGTGGATCAACCTGTTGTTCCTCAGACTCGTTGCTTTTTTCTTGGTTATTTATATAATCTGTTCTAATTTCCGACCAATTCAATTCGGGAATAGGAATAATAGTCAGCTGCTTGTTCAGTACACTTGCAAGTACTGATTCGACCGTCTCCCGGTTATCAAGAAATAAGGAACAGTGAATCTCATACTTAAATGCCACAATTATCGCCTGATCTGATGCTGCTACAGGCTTACTATCCTGTATTGTAGCATGTGCAGGAGCATTTGATGACTTAAGCTTCGAAAGAAAGTTTGCCCACTGACCGTGCACATTTTTCAATGCGGCTTTTTCAGCCTGCTTTAACACATCACGAATGCGCTCATTCGGAATTTTATAGCTATTTTTCGTTGCCCTTGTCTGTGGTCTGCGCTGCTCTCTTGGAGCGGCAGCTTGCACAGCTGCTTGTGGGTTTTGTTTTAAAGCAGCTACTTCTTTTTCTAGCGCTGATAGCTTACTGGTCAGTTTCATGACGGCTTCGGAATCCTCGTTTCTTTCCGTTACCGTTGCTGCTTCAGTTTGCTGTTGTCCGTTTGTAAGAGACAGGACTGCTATTTCAATAAACACCTTGGGACTGTTCGTCCACTTCATCTCTTGCTGGCATTGATTTAGTTCCATGATTGCCTGTTGTACCCATTGGATCGACACAGCTTCTGCCAAAGAAGTAAAGCTTTCATCTGTCCTCGCCCTCTCCAGTAACCCTTCAAGCGATGGAGCACTCTTAAATAGCAGGAGGTCACGCAAGAAGTAAATCATGTCATAGACAAAACGGCCTGGATCTTTACCACGACTTATCAATTCATCCAATTGTTTTAATGCATGTTGGACGTTTTTTTCGTGCATGGATTGTACCATATCCGTTAAAATCTGTTGCGAAACACCGCCAGTAACTGCGAGGACATCCTCCAGTTCAACCTTTTCTTCACTATAGGATATTGCCTGATCTAGTATACTTAGCGCATCACGCATTCCGCCTTCTGCTGCAAGTGCCACTGTTTCCATTGCTTCCTGAGAAACAGAAATACCTTCTGCATCGATAATCGACTGCATACGCTCCACAATCGCTGCATTGGAAATTGGCTTAAAGTCGAACCGTTGGCACCTTGAGAGAATCGTTAATGGAATCTTATGTGGCTCTGTTGTCGCAAGAATAAAGACAACGTGCTTTGGTGGTTCTTCCAATGTTTTTAATAAAGCATTAAAAGCATTCGTAGAGATCATATGCACTTCATCAATAATATATACTTTATAAGGAACAGAGCTGGAAGCGTACTTCACCTTATCCCGTATGTCACGAATATCCTCCACACTTGTGTTGGAGGCCGCGTCAATTTCAATTACATCCGAAATCGACCCATCCTGAATTCCGCGGCAGGCCGCACATTCATTACAAGGTTCCTTTGCGGGCGCCTGTTCACAGTTTATCGTTTTGGCGAAAATTTTTGCAGCACTCGTTTTCCCCGTTCCACGTGGGCCCGAGAATACATAAGCATGCGAAAACTTCTCCTGGACAATCGCATTTTGCAATGTACGTGTAATATGTGTTTGTCCGACTACGTCCTGAAATTTTCTAGGACGCCAAACGCGATATAATGCCTGATAGCTCATAATACAAAATCCCCTCTATGATCTCTTTCTAATTATACTCTATTTACAGGGTGAATGTGAACCGTAGCTTGTTACAGTTTTAACAAAAATAATGTGTGCAAGACAAAAGGTTATACTGTGTAGCCACAAGCCTCCCGGTTACTGCATGATTGAAGTTCTTCTGCCCCCTAATAATAGGGAACAAAAAAGATTAGTGCGTACGTAAATTCTTTATATAAAATCTATTCTGTTTTGCCTGCTTGCTATTTTCCTTTATAATAAATAAGAAACAAGTATGAAGGAGAATTGATATGAGTCTATTAAATGATATCTTATCTTATAATGAAGAATTTGTAGAAAAAAAGGAATATGAAGCATACCAGAAAGGCAAGGTTCCCAATAAACGCTTACTAATCTTGTCATGTATGGATACACGATTAGTCGAACTCTTACCAAAGGCAATGAATGTTGGGAATGGGGACGTGAAAATCTTAAAAACAGCAGGCGCGCTTGTCTCCCACCCCTTCGGCAGTATTATGCGGAGTATTTTAGTTGGTATCTATGAACTTGGCATTGACGAAATATGTGTAGTGGGACACCATGATTGCGGGATGTCCGGGATCAAAGTAGACGCTACACTACAGAAAATGAAAGAGCGTGGTGTGACAGAAGAGAAATTGGATACACTCGCGTTTTCCGGTATTGACTTTGAACAATTTCTACAAGGGTTTGATAATGTAGAGGACAGTGTTAAACACAGTGTTTCCACTGTACATAACCATCCACTGCTGCCAACTGATGTACCCGTACACGGACTTGTAATCAATCCGGATACAGGAAAGCTTGATCTTGTCGTCGATGGATATGCAACTAAATAAAAAGAAAAGCCTTCAGCCCTTAATGGACTGAAGGCTTTTCTTTTTATGTATGCCGTGCACCCACCGTCGATTTGACGGCCCTATGCGTTACCTAAGTTCATGGCTCGGCCCAGGCTTCCCCGCGGCACACGGAGATAACCACTTACTGCTGCTTCCTTCCGGACCTGACAGAATTCATGGGTCTCTGTTGCGCAGGACCTGGACGTCAACACCACTCCCTTAGGGCAGACCATAAAGTCGCCAAACCTTGGGTGGGAATTCGGCCTCGCTATAGCGGATTGCGAGTACAGGGCACCGCTACCTCCCCGCTTAGCACGACATTAACTATTATAACGACTTTTTTAGTAGAATGCAATGATTGTCCCATACAAAAATATGGGAATAAAAGCTGGAGGCGGTTTTAGTCAGACAACGACCCATCCCCAATTTTTCTTTGCCTCCGTAGATCACGAAAGAAATCACGTAAAAGGGAGCCACACTCCTCTTCCAAAATACCACCTGCCACCTCGACTTGGTGGTTAAATCGTTTTTCATCTAATAAATTCATAAGGGTTCCAGCACATCCCGCCTTTGGATCTGGCGCCCCATATACCACTCGCTTTATTCTTGATTGTACAATTGCCCCAGCACACATCGGACATGGTTCTAACGTGACATAGAGTGTGCAGTCCTCTAGGCGCCAGCTCCCTATCTTTTTATTCGCTTCCTCAATCGCAAATAATTCTGCATGCGATAGCGTAGTTTGGGATGCCTCCCGTTCATTATAACCAGTGGCAATGACTTCATCACGAAAAACAATCACAGCGCCGATCGGAACTTCTTTTTTCGCACCTGCTTTTTTCGCTTGTATAATTGCCTGTTCCATAAAATGATCGTCCATCTTCATACATGACACCTTCTTAAGTTTGAATTAGTTCAAATAGGTAATAAATAGAATATGACGTAAAAAGGAGCTGCTAGCATGGAAACGCCACAAAACGATACTGCTGTATTGTTTGTAGATATTATAAACCATTTTGATTTTGATGGTGGAGATGACTTACTCGCCAATACTAAAGAAATTCTACCGAACATGAAAAGGCTTCGTCAATATGCGAAGGATCATGACTTGCCTCTTATTTATATAAATGATCACTATGGCTTATGGCAGGCTGACTTTAAAAAAGTAACAGACTACTGTAAGAATGAGAAGAGCCAAGAAGTGATTGATGCGATTGGTCCAGATGATGACGACTATTTTCTTATTAAACCACAGCATTCGGCCTTTTTCCAAACCCCTCTCCAATCGCTTTTAACAGAGCTCGGAAAAACCAAATTAATTATATCCGGTATTGCAGGGGATATTTGTATTTTGTTTACAGCTAAGGATGCCTATATGTATAAATTTGATTTGAAAATACCAAAAAATTGTATGGCCTCTGAGAATAAGCAAACAAACGACTATGCCCTGTACCTCATGGAGTCTGTAATGAAAGCAGATATTGATACTTTCTAATGACATAAAACGAACCCTTCCTTCATAATTTGTAAGTAGGACATCTATGAAGGAGGGATTTTTTATGCAAATTCACGTGGTCGAACAAGGACAGACCTTATACGAAATAGCAAATACATATAGTACTTCTATAACTGCAATTTCACAAGCGAACGAACTAGACGCTCCAGATAGCCTTGTAGTAGGTCAGGCATTAGTCATTCCTATTATAGGTCGATTTTATTTTGTACAGCAAGGTGACAGCTTGTACTCGATCGCACAGCAATTCAATATGTCACCAGAGGAGCTAGCACGTATTAACCAATTTCCAATTGGAAACATTCTCCCTGTTGGGTATCGACTTTACATCCCCCAGCAGCCTCGAAGATCCATTCAATCCGCTGCATACATTGAGCCAATGGGCGACACAGTTTCACAGACATTAAAAAATGCCGCAACTAAAAATTCTCCATACCTAACATACCTTTCTATTTTCAGTTATAACGTGAATCGAGATGGAACGCTAACACCCCCGCCACTTAATGGGCTAGCAGCAATTGCGGAAGAAAATAATACCGCACTCATGCTTGTTTTAACCAACCTTGAAGAGGGATCATTCAGCGCGGAGCTTGGTCATATTATTTTGACAGTGCAGGCAGTGCAAAATACCTTACTGGATAACATTATGAATGCTGCTGAAGAAGGTGGATATACGGATATTCACTTTGATTTTGAATTTCTCCGTGCAGATGACAGGGAAGCATATAACGCCTTTTTAAGAAAGGCAAAGGAGCGCTTCTCCCAGGCTGGCTTAATGCTATCTACAGCCCTTGCACCCAAAACCAGTGGAACACAGTCAGGGCAATGGTATGAAGCCCATGATTACGCTGCCCATGGAGAAATTGTTGATTTTGTTGTTCTCATGACTTATGAATGGGGATACAGCTACGGCCCTCCACTAGCAGTTTCACCACTCAACGAAGTAAGACGTGTGGTAGAATATGCCCTAACTGTAATGCCCTCTGAAAAAATCATGCTTGGTCAAAATTTATATGGGTATGACTGGACACTTCCTTATGAAGAAGGGGGAGAAGCAGCTCGCGCTGTAAGTCCGCAACAAGCTATAACCATCGCGCGGGAAAATAATGCTGAGATTCAATTTGACCCGGGTTCCCAGGCTCCATTTTTCATATACACAGATGGCGAGGGTAACCAGCATGAGGTGTGGTTTGAGGACGCTCGATCCATTCAAGCAAAATTCAACTTAATTAAAGAACTAAACCTACGAGGAATCGCATATTGGAAACTAGGGCTAGCATTCCCGCAAAATTGGTTATTACTAAACGACCAATTCGAAGTAGAAAAGCTCGTTTAGGTATAGTATTGAAAATGTGCCAACTAAGCAAAGGCTTTTTTACATTAAAAAGCCGAATGGCCATTCGAATTTTGGATAGATATCGAATGCCCCATTCGGCTTTTACTTATATTTAGAAGTTTTTAAACCCAATTCAGCGCGTTTTCTGTAACGCTAAATTAGTACGTCGTTATTATCTTCTCATTACCTTATTTTAAAAGATTTAGGGATTCTCGGTTAAATGCCGGGATATCATCAGGCTGACGGCTTGTTACAAGCTGATTTTGGCAAACTACTACTTCCTCGTCAACTACTGTTGCGCCAGCATATTCCATATCAACTTGAATGGATTTAAAGCCTGTCGCTTTACGTCCTTCTAGAGTCTTCGCTGTAATGAGCAACTGTGGACCATGGCAGATGGCAAATACTGGTTTCTTTTCATCCATAAAATGCTTCGCAAACTTCACAAAGCGGTCATCAGCACGTAATTGGTCTGGTGAAAAACCACCTGGAATGAATAACGCATCGAAATCACTTGGGTTTACATCATCAATACCATAATCAACGCTTAAGCTTTCTTTATTATTCTTTCCTGTTACTTTTGCGCCTTTTTCTTTTTCAATGGTAACCACTTCATGGCCAGCATCTTTAAATGCTTTAGCTGGATCTGTATATTCTACATCCTCAAACATATTTGTAAGCACTGTTGCGATTTTTTTACCCATGAATTATCCGCTCCTTTTAGTAGTATTACATAAATAGGTGTTCCCACTTTAGAGAAAATAAAACATTCTAGTCCTACTAAAAAAATTCGAAAAACCACGAAGCATTGTTGCTCCGTGGCCTTTTCTGTGAAGATATTTTTTAAAAGCGATCTTTAATCTACTATTCTTCTAGGGTTGATGTGTCCCCTGTTGGAAGTCCCAGCTCCCAAGACTTCAGAAGTCTACGCATGATTTTGCCGCTTCTCGTTTTAGGGATAGCATTCTTCACTTCTATTTCTCTTGGAGCAGCATGGGCACTTAGCCCATTTTTTACAAATTTACGAATGTCTTCAAGCAATTCTTCCGACTCCGTATAGCCACTGTTTAATGTGATAAAGGCTTTAATTATCTCTCCACGTTCAGGATCTGGTTTACCTATTACGCCTGCTTCCGCAATCGCCTCATGTTCAATAAGTTTGCTTTCTACTTCGAATGGTCCAACACGTTCACCAGCGGTATTAATCACATCATCCAAGCGACCTTGGAACCAGAAATAGCCGTCCTCATCCTTATACGCACTATCCCCGGAAACATACCATCCATTTATAAAATAGCTTTCATACTTGCTTTGGTTATTCCAAATTCCCCGCATCATGGAAGGCCATCCTTGTTTAATCGCAAGGTTGCCCATTTGTTTTGGTGGGAGCTCATTCCCTTCGTTATCGACAATGGAAGCTTCAATCCCTGGTACAGGTTTCCCCATCGACCCTGGTCGGATTTCCTCTGATGGAATATTGGCAATCAACATTGCACCCGTCTCTGTCATCCACCATGTATCGTGAATCCGCAGGTCAAATGCCTTGAGCCCCCATGTAACAACTTCAGGGTTTAGCGGTTCACCCACACTTAAAATATGACGCAGCGAGGATAAAGCAAACTTATTGGCTACCTCTGCTCCTGCACTCACAAGCATACGAAGAGCTGTTGGGGCAGTATACCAGACACTCACTTCATGGTTTTGAATCGTTCCATACCAATCCTCTGGGGAAAATCTCCCTCCCCTAATAACATTGGTAACGCCATGTAGCCATGGTGCAAAGATGCCATAGCTTGTGCCTGTAACCCAGCCAGGGTCAGCCGTACACCAGTATATATCATCCTGCTTCAGATCAAGCACCCATTCTGCCGTAGCATAATGTTGAATCATGGCATTATGCACATGGTAGACCCCTTTTGGCTTACCAGTTGATCCGGAGGTGTAATGCAATAGCATGCCATCCTCTAAATCTACCCACTCAATAGAAAATTCGTCAGATGCTTGCTTCATTTCTGCCTCGTAGTCAACAAATATAGAAGAGCTTTCTTTACCATTGCCTACAAGCACAATTTTTTCCAAGCTCGGTAAATCATCCTGTGGAACACGTTCCAATAAATCAGGCGTCGTAATCAATACCCTCGCTTCACTATCTTGTAGTCTATCCCGAACAGCTTGCTCCATAAATGCTTCAAATAAAGGCCCTGCTATTGCACCAACCTTCAAAATACCGAAGAAAGCAGCATAAAATTCAGGACTACGCGGCATAAAGAGAAAGACGCGGTCTCCTTTATTAACATCATGTTTTTTCAGGACATTTGCAAAACGGTTACTTTGATTACGTAAATCTTGAAAGGTTAACTTCTCCTCCCTGCCCGGAGCAGAATATAAAAGAGCGGTCTTGTTTTTCTTTTCTGGGTTCTCCGCATGGCGATCAATGGCTTCATAAGCTGCATTGACCTTACCCGTTCCATTCCAGGAAAAGTTCTCTTTTACCTTATCCCAAGAAAAATTTTCTTTCACCTGCTTGTAATCTTTTAAATTGTGATCCCCTTCTCTTGACGGTACTTTCTGCATATCCATCCAATCACCTCAGCATTCTGTTTTTTTGTAAACGATTGCATTTTAACGATCCGAATTGTTTAAAGATTTAGGTAACTAATCCTATTTTAGACTATATGGAAAAAATTTTAAAGTGATTAGATATAAGAATACGAGAATTAGTCCAGAAGAAGGAGAAACTTGTGTATAAGCAAGATAATATAGCAGCACTCTCTGTAAAAAAAAGCATCTATCGCCATTGCGATAGATGCTTCTTACGTCAGGTAAGATTAGCCTTTTCTTCTTTTCTTCGTTCATTCTCAGAAATAATGTAGGCACACGCTGCATCACCTGTAATATTAAGCGATGTCCGTAACATATCAAGTAGACGATCAACTCCAATTATGAGAGCTATCCCTTCTACAGGAAGGTTGACTTGGTTTAAAACCATCGCTAACATGACAAGCCCAACGCCCGGAACACCAGCTGTACCGATGCTTGCCAGTGTTGCTGTTAAGATGATCATTACAATATCACTTACACCAAGCGATGTTGCGTAAACCTGTGCGATAAACACTGTAGCTACTGCCTGCATAATCGCCGTGCCATCCATGTTTATTGTTGCACCTAATGGCTGGACAAAGCTACTGACAGATTTTCTAACACCTAGGTTTTCCTGAGCAGTCTTCATGGCAACAGGTAGGGTTGCACTGGAGCTGGATGTACTAAAACCAAGAGACATCGCAGGGAAAAATCCTTTATAAAATTTCAACGGACTTCCCTTTCCAATCCCCCAAATAGCAAGACTGTACGTAATTGCGCCATGCAGAATGAGCGCGAGAATAACAGCGACCATATACATGACCATTGGCCCAAGAGCATTCAGTCCCGCATCCCCAATGGCAGAAGCGATAAGAGCAAACGCCCCATATGGAGCTAGTTTCATAATCGCATTAACCAGAAAGATTAATAGATCGTTAGCCTGTTCAAACAGGCGATAAATTCCAATTGTTTTCTCACCCAATACTGCAAGTGCCACTCCGATAAAGATAGCAAATGCGATAATCTGCAGCATATTCCCTGAGGTCATCGCTTCTATTGGGTTCTGAGGGATAATGTTAACCAATGTATCCATAATTGGTGGTGCTTCCTGAGACTCGTACTCTACATTACTCGTATCGAACGTCCCAGCTTTTCCTGGCTCCAGAATATAGGCGATACCAAGCCCAATAATTAAGGCGATAGCTGTTGTAACCATATAGAAAAGAATTGTCTGTATACCAATTTTCCCTAACTTTGCCGGATCACCAAGACCAGCAGTACCTAGTACAATGGACACAAATACAATTGGAACGACAATCATCATAATTAAGTTTAAAAATATTTGACCTACAGGGCCTAATAAGTAAGTATCTAGTGGACCATATAGAGATGATGGTGCAAAGCTTAGACCAATTCCCGTAATAACACCGAGAATAAGCGCAATAATAATTTTTTTTGTTAGACTCATAGCCTTAATTCCTTTCTATGTTTTATTCTTTTGTTGTATAACTTGGAATGTTTAGGTCTGTGTGGGAGATTGCTAGAAATGATAAAAATAGATTTGGAATACATGTGCAGGATTGAACCTATTGTATAAAGCATAGACTACCAGTATATGTTATTTTATCATATTTTTATTCAATCGAAAATGGTAATATAACCCCATATTTCGTAACGAAAATGTAACGAATTGGTGGGTGAAATTAAAATACCCGGAATAACTTTATGCAAAGAAGGCACTTGTATATGTTAGAATTATTAGATAATAAGAGGGGGGGGATGGGAATGAGTGATGATAAGGAAACTCCTGAAAGAAGGAGAGAAAGAATAAGACAGGAAGAATTAAAGAGACCTTCTAGCAGTATTCATGGAAGTGTTCTTTCAGATTTAGTTGGTGCTCTAGGCTGGAAGGGGACTTTACTCCTCATCATCCTGATGATAATTGGCTTTTTCGTCGTATCGATATTTGTTAATTAATACCTTCATTATCTTATGTTAAAAGAGATGATCTATTACGTGCTTTTAAAAGAAAAGAAGATAAACATACCTGTCCACAACAAAGCGAAATCTCCATTTTGAATACTCATAGAGAGCAAGGAATGGAGATTTAACCAAATTAGTGTTCTAAGTAGGAATATCTTTATGAATTAATTCTCTTCAAAAAGAATTAATTATTATTCTTAAACTCTATACCCAAGTATGAAAGTGCATCCTTTACTGTAGTCATTACTGGAATAGAGGCCAAATTTAGATTAAGATTTGTTGCTACCATGGCTAACTCAGGTCGTAGCCCTGTGATAATGGTTTGCACGCCAAGCAGAGATAGTACCTTGTTTATTTTAAAAAGTTGATCTGCCACCACATTATCAAGATTATAGATACCAGAGAAATCAATAATTAAAGAACTTATATTTTGATCTTGAACCTTTGATGGTACAATATCTACTAGCTGTCTTGCTCTTTGGTCATCAAAACTGCCTGCTAATGGGAGAATTGCTAATCCGTTAAGTAATGGTACAAGGGTTGCAGATAATTCATTTACTTGTGCCGTCATTTCTATTTGCCTCTGATCAGCTTTTTTTCGTTCTGTAATGTCTCTTACATATGTTTGTATAGCTCTTTTACCCTCGACTACTATAGGGTGACAATATAGTTCAACCTCCACTGTCGTTCCGTCAATTCTATAAACAGTTTCCTCGATAACATCTGCCGGGCGCCCATAGGCAGATTGTATTCTATTTCTAATCGAGTCCTTTGAAGTCTCTTTGAATATGTCTAACGGACTAGACCCGATAATCTCTTTTTTAGTGGCACCGAAAAGTTCTTCTGCCGCTCGATTTATGTACATAATTTGATAATCAGTATGGATGATAAGAGGATCCAAAGAGTACTCTATCACCTCAAGATAGTCGATTTCTGATATTTTGTTACTCATGATATTCCCTCCCAAAACAACTGCTTTTAAATTTAGCCAAGTACTATAATGAATCTGTTCATTATATCAAAGAATATTTACTAATGACATTATTAGAGAGCGTCTGATTTAATAGAAACATACTAAATTCCTAAGCCCTAGGCTCTCTATGCTTATATTGCTTAATGCGGTTTACCTTGTTTAGAAAACACAAAAAACCCCCTTTCCATTAAAAACGGAAAGAGGGCGCTAAGTATCCATTAAACTAGTAATGCCCCCGGCAGGATTCGAACCTGCGACACACGGTTTAGGAAACCGATGCTCTATCCCCTGAGCTACGAGGGCCCGAAAAAAATGCTACATACTTACTAATCGCTACCAGTATTCGCCACATCCAGCTCCAGCGCCCAGAAACTAGCTAGACTTCCCTCACCTTCGTACGATAAGTCAACATCAACTCCCTTCGGTCGCTGTGTTTCCTTTATCTCCTACGGATCAGTCCAGTCCGTACTTAACGGCCACTTACGCTTTTGTTCAACGTACAAATCATTATACAAAAAGGAGGGCAATTTGAAAAGCATAACATTTTTTTCACATGGTATGGGCTACCGTTGTGTGGTAAAATATAATACATCTTGTTCAATGGAATATGGATTGGAGGAATAGCCATGTCAGGAGTTCCTTTTATCGCAATAGAAGGACCAATCGGGATTGGAAAGACATCCCTAGCTAAAAAACTTTCTGTTCATTATGACTTTCACTTATTAAAGGAAATTGTTGAGGAAAACCCTTTTCTCGGTAAATTCTATGATGATATTGACGAGTGGAGCTTTCAAACAGAAATGTTTTTTTTATGCAATCGATTTAAACAGCTTGAAGATATCGAGAAAAAGTTTTTAAACCAGGACAAAGCCGCTGTAGCGGATTATCATATATCGAAAAACATGATCTTTGCAAAGCGTACTTTACAGCCAGATAAGTTTGAGAAATATGAACAAATATATCATATTTTAACTCGCGATATGCCTGTGCCTAACATGATGATTTATCTGCATGCGAGTTTGGATACCATTCTCGAACGTATCCGGATGCGTGGACGGGATATTGAACAGAACATTAAAGCATCCTATCTTGCACAACTTGCACAGGACTATGAGGACTATATGAATGAATTTGAAATACTTCATCCAGATATCCCCGTGATTCGAATTGATGGAGACAAGGTTGATTTTGTAAAGCATCAGCATGATTTGGATGGGATTATAGAGCAGGTCGATAAACAACTGCAAAGCTTCCGTGCAATGAGACGATAGGTGAACAGCGTAAATATGAAAAAAGGGGAACTACCGATGAATTTAAGAGAAAAATACCTTATACCAAATGACAGCATTATAACGATTGCCGGTACAGTTGGTGTCGGGAAATCGACGATGACAAAGGCCTTGGCGAATGCATTACAGTTTAAAACATCCTTTGAAAAAGTGGACACAAATCCATATTTGGAAAATTTCTATGCAGACTTTGAGCGTTGGAGTTTCCATTTACAAGTCTACTTCCTAGCTGAGCGCTTCAAAGAACAAAAGAAAATCTTTGAATACGGCGGTGGCTTTATCCAGGATCGTTCTATCTATGAGGATACTGGTATATTTGCTAAAATGCATTACGAAAATGGAACGATGTCAAAAACGGATTATGACACCTATACAAATCTATTTGAAGCCATGGTGATGACCCCTTATTTCCCACACCCTGATCTACTTATTTATTTAGAAGGTTCATTTGACGAAGTCGTGGACCGTATTCAAGAACGTGGTAGGGAAATGGAGAAAAGCACACCTAATTCATATTGGGAAGAAATGTACAACCGTTATTCCAATTGGATTGATAACTTTAATGCCTGCCCAATTTTGCGCATTAATATCTCAGATTATGATCTAATGAAAAAAGAAGATTCCATTGAGCCAATCCTTGAAAAAATTGGCCATTTTATTCAGCAGTCCAGACGCTGGAAATCCAGAGAAATTATGAAATAAAACCAAACTATTAATTGAAAACACCCTATTGTAAAAGAGTGCCAATCTGGCTTTTTCACAGTAGGGTGTTTTATATGACGAGGCATGCTCTACAGTTAAATAAAAATCCAGATGGCAATCAAAACAATAGCGAGTATAGCCCAAAAGAAAAATTGCTTGTTAAATCCTTTACTCTTTTCCCCCATTCAGCCTTCCCCCTAATCGTTTATTGCTCATTAGCCATTCTTTTTACCAAGCTCTATCGAACGATCTCTTGCACTCTCGACACAGTTCCTTACAATCTGGTCAAAATCATTCTCTTTTAATGCTTCGATACCTGCCTGTGTTGTTCCTGCTGGACTAGTGATTTTCTCTCGTAATACTTCTGCAGAATCACCTGACTGCTTCAACATTTCACCTGCTCCACGTACGGTTTGAGTAATTAAAGCCTTTGCTATTTCCTGATCAAGCCCAGAGTCGATAGCGGCCTTTTCCATTGCTTCTACCAAATAGTAAATGTAGGCAGGGCCGCTTCCAGAAATGCCTGTCACAATATGCATATCCTCTTCTTCTACAATAACGGTCGTACCAATTGTATCAAACAGCTCCTGTGCCATTACAATATGTGCTTCTTTCGCAAACGCACCCGCCGAAATGGCTGTTGCAGAGTATCCAATTGAAGCAGAGGTGTTTGGCATGGCGCGAATGACTGGAATGTCTTGACCAGTAAGGGAGGCGATATAGTCTGTAGAGATTCCGGCAATCACAGAAACAAGCAACTGATCTTGCTTGATATGTTCCTTAATAGAGTTTACTGCTGCCTCTAGATCGTAAGGCTTTGTTGCTAGAACGATAACATCAGCATCCCTTACAACGTCCGCCTTATCTTGCATGCTTGTAATTAAATACTTTTCCTCAAGACGTTCTACTCGTTCTTTATTACTCTTATTCGTTACGATAATATCATCGTTTTCCAATACATTGGCCTGAACAATCCCAGAAATAATGGATTCTGCCATAGAGCCTGCTCCGATAAAGGCAATCTTCTTCATTTTCTATTCCTCCTTTTTATTTCAAAACATCTAATAAAAAAACTCACTCCATCCTGAATCATCTCAGGACGGAATGAGTTTCCGCGGTACCACCTATATTGGCATATTTATGCCCAGCTTTTATTGTCAACACAGTTCCACTGCGGTTAGCTTTTTACTAACTACTCTCAGGCAGGTTCATATACGCTGTCCCCAATGGAATTTTTCAGCCGGTGAATTCCAATCTCTTTCAGGCGCTTATATACTACTAGTCTGATCAACGTCTTATTATTAATTTTTATTACTATATGTCTTCAAAGCAAAAAAGTCAAGATATAATGTTAGAAAACTCGCATTTGCTCGCCCTTTAGCAAATGCGTACTTTTTTCTTATACTTGGAACCTCAGAATTTCAACTGCGTCGACTTTGCTTCCTTGCTGAAATTTTATACTTTCCTAACGTGTAAAGAAAAAAACCGCTACTAAGTAACGGTTTTTTTTATCTCCAAATTTTATGCGCTATTTAAATTAATGGAGGAGGTAGAGGGATTCGAACCCCCGCGCGGTTTGACCCGCCTGTCGGTTTTCAAGACCGATCCCTTCAGCCAGACTTGGGTATACCTCCGTGGCAACAGAATATAATATATCATGCTCAAAAAAAGATGTCAATTATTTTTCTACAAAAAATTTAAAGATGTCGAATGACGTGAAAGAAGACTAAATTAGTTTAACCAAAAAATAGATTCTCCAACAATGCTAAGAACACGATTGAGCCAAGAGCAATTGGAATAGAAATGCATAGTTTAGTTCGAAACCTAATACCTTCAAACCTTTTATACACCTTGTTTACTATACGATAACCAATTATAAGCAATAGTATAGCGACAATCGTGGCTAGAAAGTCAACATAGGTAAACGGTTTACTAATAAATCTATCAAGGGGGAAGTTAATGGCAAAAAGTAAAGAAAACAAGACAAATTGATACATAGTAAACCTAACAATATTTCTCATCGGTAGTTACCTCTATTCATGCTTTTATCGACAACTATCCACCATTGCTTACCTTCTCTCGAATACTTGTAACTATGAAATTATACTTCAATTACCAGCCCTTGTCTTTAATTTAGAAACATGAAGACAGCTAAAGGGGAATAAACCCTCTAGCTGTCTAAAGATTATTTTCCTGTCCGCTCTGTAAACTCTTGTTTGATCTCCTCAAACAACGTACTATTTGTCAGAAGCTGTAGCGCAGTGAATGCTGACGCCTTCGCTCCTTTAACAAGTGCTTCATCGCCCTGTTCGGAGCGTGCAGCTTCTCGAAATGCTACTGTATGACCTATTAGATCGCTCGAGCCGATTTTGATGTGCGGATGGATGGTTGGTACCACCTGACTGACGTTTCCTGCGTCTGTGGAGCCTAAAGCCTTTCTTTCCTCCGTATTTACTACCTCTCCTAATTCTTCAGCTATTTCTTTAAATACTTGGTCAAATCGTTTGTTGACGACAAAGTTATCTACTTCATTTTGGAAAGCGATCACTTTCACATCAGCGCCTGTAGCTAATGCTGCTCCTTCTGCAATACCCTTTACTTTTTTCGTTACTTCGTTTAAAAGTTCTCGAGAACTAGCTCGGATATAAAATCTTGCTTTGGCGTAATCTGGTACTACATTCGGTGCATCTCCGCCATCTGTAATGATTCCATGAATGCGAACATCTGACGGAAGATGCTGTCGTAATGCATTAATGCCATTAAATAGCTGAATGACACCATCTAGAGCATTAATTCCTTTATCTGGATGGGCGGAAGCATGTGCTGGTTTTCCATGAAAAGCGAAATCAAGTGGATCTACCGCGAGACTCGGACCAGTTAAATTGGTCTCAGCACCTGGGTGTATCATAATCGCTGCATCAATATCTTCGAGCAATCCTGCCTTTACAAAGCTCCCTTTCGCACTTCCATTTGGGCCGCCTTCTTCTGCTGGGGTACCTAATACGACTAGTTCTCCTCCTACTTCGTCCAATACTTTACTAAGTGCAATAGCAGCTGCAGCACTTGTGGTACCAATTAAGTTATGCCCACACGCATGACCGATTTCTGGTAAGGCATCATATTCTGCTAAAAAGCCAATTCTTAAGCCCTCTTTTTCGCTTTTCTTTTTCGCAACGAATGCTGTTTCATGTCCTGCTACCCCTTTTTCTATTAAAAACCCTTCCTCTACAAGCAACTCAATTAAGCGACCAGATGCATAGTACTCTTGGTTTCCAATTTCCGGGTTATCATGAATATCATGACTTGCTTGAATGTATTTCTGTTTATTTTCTTCTATATTATCAACAATGATCTTCTTCACTTCTTCTAAACTTTTGGCAACAACACTCATTTTTTCCACCTCGTTTTTTTATTTTTACTCTCTTTTTTAATGGCCAATTTCACTTAATGGTACAAATGTTGGAATGGAGTTTCCATCGCGTTCTTCAATAATAAAGTCTGCTACGTCATCAGACTGATAAATCTCTGCTAGTTTATTTAAGGTTTCATCATCTTTGTCTTTCTCTTGTACGGCGATAATATTAATATACGGGGTAGCTGTTTCATCCTCATGATAAATGGAATCATCCAGTGGGCTGAATCCTGCGTCCACTGCAATACCGTTATTGATGAGTGAGGCGTCTACATCAGGCAACACCCTTGGAGTCTGACCCGCTACAAGCTGTTCAAATTTAAGGTTTTTCGGGTTTTCTACGATTTTATCGACAGAGCCATTTCCGTCAAAGCCTTCTTCCAATTTAATTAGTCCTGCTTCTTCAAGAAGTAAAAGTCCCCGGCCCATGTTCGTTGCTTCTTTAGCTAAGGCAATCGTTCCACCTTCAGGGATATCTTCTACAGAATCATGCTTTTCAGAATAAAGACCCATTGGCGCGATAACCGTTGTTGCAATTGGAGTCAGGTCAAGGTCATGCTCCTCGATAAAGGCGTCAAAATATGAAACAGTCTGGAAAGCATTCACATCGATTTCTCCCTCAGCTAATGCTAGGTTCGGTTGCACATAGTCAGAAAAGCGAACAATCTCAACCTCTATTCCTTCTTCCTTGGCCTTTTCTGCTACATAATCCCAAATCGTTGTGTCAGATCCACTAATTCCTACTTTGACCTTCGTTGCAGCCTCCCCATTAGAACAAGCACTAATCACCAAACTCAAACTAACTAATAACAATAATAGACTTAACTTTTTCATGCTGTATCTTCTCCTTTTGTTTTGATTTTTGTATACGTCTAGCTCCAGCTCCCAGCGACTAGCGTGACTTCTTTCTCCTCCGTGCGATAAGTCAATATCAGCTCCCTTTGGTCGCTTTATTTCCTTTATCTCCTTTGGAGAAATCCAGTCCGTACGTCGCTAAACGGGCGCTGTCGCTTTTGATTTTATCTTCTTCTTATTTTTTTGGATAAAATATTTCCGGTGGATTGTAATCCCTGAACCATGACGACGAGTATTCCTACTGTTATTAGCATTACCATGGTGTCGAACCGCTGATAACCAAAGGTAATGGCCAGGTCTCCTAATCCGCCACCACCAACTGCTCCTGCCATGGCTGAGGCTCCAACCAATCCAATTGTTGCAATGGTTGCCCCTAACACGAGGGAACTAAGAGCTTCTGGTATAAGAAAGCGAATAATTATTTGCCAAGGTGTTGCTCCCATTGACTGGGCAGCTTCCATCACACCTGGATCTACTTCTAAAAGAGAATTCTCTATTAATCTTGCAATGTATGGTCCTGCAAATAACACCATTGGTACAATAGCTGCGGCCGTGCCTATTGAGGTTCCAACAACTAATCTAGTAAATGGAATGACTGCGACCATTAAGATAATAAACGGAATAGAACGAAATATGTTTACTATTGCATTTAAGACCGTAAAAATATACTTGTTTTCCCATAAGTGTCCTTTACGTGTCACAACAAGGACAATTCCTAATACCAACCCTATAATCATAGAGAAAAATAGGGCGACTGCTACCATTACAATGGTTTGCCATAATGCCTCTGTAATTTGTTGCCAATCAACCAACATCTGCTAACACTTCCTTTACACTTACTTTTTGCTGATGAATATGCATAATGACACGGTTAATTTCTTTTTCTTCCCCTTCAAATTGCACGATAAGATTTCCAAATGGTACGCCCTGTAATTCTGTGATACTACCAAACAGAACATTTACCTCTACCTCGTATTGCTTTGCGATTTGCGACAACAATGGTGTTCCAGTAGACTCACCAACAAAGACAATTCGATAAATTTGGTTATGTGCGTCTTGTCTTTTTACTAACTCGTATACGGAATCTGGGATTTGATCATGCATTACCGTACTGACGAAGTTATGAGCTGTGGTCGTTTGCGGCTGAGAAAAGACATCAAATACAGAACCAGATTCGACTACTTTTCCATCTTCCAGCACAGCAACTTTATCGCAAATTTCTCTAATTACGCCCATTTCGTGCGTGATAATTAAAATGGTGATATTGTATTCCTGATTAATTTTCTTTAAAAGTTTTAAAATAGCATTTGTTGTATCTGGGTCAAGGGCTGATGTTGCCTCATCACATAAAAGAATGGATGGCTGGGTTGCAAGAGAACGGGCAATCCCAACTCGCTGTTTCTGTCCCCCAGAAAGTTGGTCTGGATAGCTGTCAGCTTTGTCACGCAAGCCGACAAAATCAAGTAGTTCATAAACACGCTTTGTTACTTCCTTTTTTGGAGTTTTGCTTAAAAGTAAGGGCATTGCGACATTGGTAAACACGGTTTTCGAATTAAGTAAATTAAAATGTTGAAAGATCATCCCAATGTTTCGCTTTGCCTCCCGTAGTTCCTTAGGTGAAAGTGCTTGTAAGTTTTGCCCATTCACGGTCACTGTTCCGGATGTTGGCTGTTCGAGTAAATTAACACATCGAATGAGCGAGCTTTTTCCAGCACCACTAAACCCAATCACACCATATATCTCTCCCTCTTCTATGTGGAGATCCACATTATCCAGTGCTTTTACACCTTCTGCCTTTTCGCCGTATACTTTTGAAACCTGATCAAATGTAATCATCTACTTCCTCCTGCTCGTTGTAGTTTCAAATTAAAAAGCCTCTTCTTATAAGATAAGAAGAGGCAATGAACTAGTATCCTCCTCTTATCTTTACAGACCTTCGTCTGTTGGAATTGGCACGTTGCTTTAAAAGCACGTTGCCGAGGTATCAATGGGCCAGTCCCTCCACCTCTCTGGATAAGAAGTAATGCATATTTAATTTTGTCGTTAAGAAGAGTTATTTCGTGTAAAATCAAAAAATCCCTTCTTATAAAAATAAGAAGGGATCAGCTATGTACGATCATCCTCTTCTTATTTTTCAGGCTCGCATTCGCCTGTTGGATTTAGCACAGTACTATTAAAAGTCCGCTGCCGAGATATCAATGGGCCAAGTCCCTCCATCTCTCTGAATAAGAAGTAATGCATATTTAATTTGTTGTTGCTACTTACAATACTACCAGCCTTTCAATCTGTCAACAGATTTTTTTACTTTTTTTATATTTCGTACAATTGGCCTAAAAGTAGTTTCACCTTTAAAAATATGCAAAAGGACTGTCTTCGCAGTTACGAAAACAGTCCTTTTATAATTGTTTCAAGCTTATTTAATGGCTTCTTTGCCACCCATATAGGCACGTAATACAGGAGGAACAATGACAGAGCCATCCTCTTGTTGGTAATTCTCCAGAATAGCTGCAACGGTTCGACCAAGTGCCAATCCGCTGCCATTCAAAGTATGAACAAACTCTGGCTTCGCATTTGCTTCTCTGCGGAAACGGATTCCTGCACGTCTTGCCTGAAAGTCTTCAAAGTTAGAGCAAGAAGAAATTTCCCGGTACGTGTTTTGGCTAGGAATCCATACTTCAATATCGTATTTCTTCGCTGCTGTAAATCCAAGATCACCAGTACACATGCTCATGACACGATATGGTAACTGTAATAGTTGTAATACCTTTTCAGCATGTCCTGTCAGGTTCTCCAATGTCTCATAAGAATCTTCTGGCTTAGCAAAGTGAACGAGCTCCACTTTATTAAATTGATGCTGACGAATAAGGCCTCGTGTATCCCTACCAGCAGAACCCGCTTCAGAACGGAAACAGCCACTGAAAGCTACGTATTTTTTAGGAAGATCATCTAGATTTAAAATTTCATCACGATGATAATTCGTAACAGGTACTTCTGCTGTAGGAGCCATGAAGTAATCCCACTCTTCTAGCTTGAAGGCATCTTCTTCAAACTTAGGAAGCTGACCTGTTCCTGTCATGCTAGTGCGGTTGACGATATATGGTGGAAGCATTTCCTCATAGCCATGTTCATCTGCATGTAAATCCATCATAAAGTTTAATAAAGCGCGCTCTAGTCTGGCTCCAAGCCCTTTATAAAAGACGAAACGGCTTCCTGTTACTTTAGCTGCGCGTTCGAAGTCAAGGATATCAAGGTTTGTCGCAATATCCCAATGAGGTTGTGCTTCAAAGTTGAAATCTTTACGTTCTCCCCAGTTGCGCACTTCTTTATTATCCTCTTCATTTTCTCCCACAGGTACACTTTCATGAGGGAGATTTGGGATAGAAAGCATAATCGTGTTAAGTGTTTCTTCAATTTCTTTTAATTCTTTATCCAGTTCAGAAATGCGTTCTCCAACCTCACGCATTTCTTTAATTGCTTGGTCCGCATCTTTCTTTTCTTTTTTAAGAACAGAGATCTGCTTAGTTGCTTCATTACGTTTCGCTTTCAACGTTTCTGTTTCAGCAATGAGCTCTCTTCGTCTTTCATCTAATTCCCCAAATTTGTCTAACTCGGAGAGATCTTCACCGCGGTGTGCTAATTTTTCCTTCACTTCCGTAAAGTTGTTACGTAAAAACTTCATATCCAACATGTTCGTTTCCTCCTTTTATTCATTACATTGATCAGTGTGACAGAAACGCAAAAAACTCCCGTCCCTAAATAAATAGGGACGAGAGTATAATTCCCGCGTTGCCACCCTTGTTGAAGAGTATAACCTCTTCCGGCTCACAGTTTTTAACGGTAACTACCGGGTTTATTTACTTCCGGAAAATCCGGTTTCAATAAACCAGTTCAAGGATGGATTCACAGTACGCTCACATCGATTTACACCAACCATCGACTCTCTTTAGAAAGGTATACTGTTACTAATTCCTGTCGTAACTTTTATATTCTATTACTAATTATAGCATATCATATACAATTTATACATCGATTGCAACCCTAGTCTCATCATAAATGAAAAGAAGGGTGCTAATTTGCCGCTACGGAAAATACTACGCTTTTCTGGGGCGGCTGGTAAGCCTCCGTGTGCTACGCACTACGGGGTCTTACCGATGCCTTTTCTCCCCAAGAAGTCTACGTATTTTCCTTCGCTGGGTGTAGACCCATAACCCAATAGTAGCACTTCGTTTAAATATTACTTGTATCAACCATACAATTAAGCTGTTGCTTTCATGGATGCTTGGACCATTGTTACAAAGTGGGCGATGACACGGTTATCATCCGTTAATTCTGGATGGAATGCTGTGCATAAATAATGCCCCTGCTTTGCTGCAACTATTCTGTCTTGATAAGTAGCCAATACTTCTACTTCTGGGCCAGCTTCCAATACATACGGTGCACGAATAAATACAGCATTAAACGCATCACCAATATGGCTTACTTCAAGATCTGCTTCAAAGCTTGCCACCTGGCGGCCAAATGCATTTCGTGCTACCTTCATGTTCATTAACCCAAGATGGGCGTTGTCTTGGCCATCAATTTCACTTGCCATCAAAATTAACCCCGCACATGTGCCAAAAACAGGCTTACCTTGGCGGCCAAATTCCTTAAGAGCAGAGAAGAAACCATAGCTATCAATTAAACGACGCATGGTCGTACTCTCCCCACCAGGAAGAATGATGCCGTTAATTTCCTCAAGCTGTTCCACACGCTTTACTTCAACAGCTTTTGCTCCACATGCTTCTATTGAACGAATATGCTCACGTACTGCTCCTTGAAGAGCAAGAACACCAATCGTTATCATAAAATCATTCCTTCTTTCTATTCGCTGCGATCCTGCATACGGTCATGAGCAGCAATTGTACTCATTTCAAGACCTTTCATAGCTGTACCAAGTCCTTTAGATAGCTCACTAATTAATGCATAATCTTGGTAATGTGTTGTTGCTTCCACAATAGCCTTCGCAAATTTTTCCGGATTATCTGATTTGAAAATACCTGATCCAACAAATACACCGTCTGCTCCTAGCTCCATCATAAGTGCAGCATCAGAAGGTGTTGCAATTCCACCTGCAGCAAAGTTAACGACAGGTAGGCGGCCTTCTTCACGGATTTGTAACAATAACTCAAATGGTGCTCCGATTACTTTCGCAAATGTCATCACTTCATCTTTGGACATAGCAGAAAGCTTACGAATTTCTGATTGCACTTCACGCATATGACGAACTGCCTCCACGATGTTCCCAGTTCCTGGTTCACCTTTCGTACGTAACATGGAAGCACCTTCTCCAATACGACGAGCTGCTTCACCAAGATTACGACAGCCACATACAAATGGTACAGTGTAATCTGACTTATTTAAGTGATAAATATCATCAGCTGGTGTTAGTACTTCACTTTCATCAATGTAATCTACACCCATTGCTTCAAGTACACGAGCTTCCACAATATGGCCAATACGCGCTTTTGCCATTACTGGAATGGATACAGCATTAAGAACGTCTTCTGTAATAGTTGGGTCTGCCATACGTGCTACTCCACCTGCTGCACGAATATCTGATGGTACGCGTTCAAGTGCCATTACGGCAACTGCCCCTGCAGCTTCCGCTATTTTTGCCTGTTCAGCGTTCACTACATCCATAATGACGCCGCCTTTTTGCATTTCCGCCATCCCACGTTTTACACGTTCTGTACCTGTATTTGACATGAATAATTCCCCCTATTTTTAAATTGAATAATTGGTGCTTCGGAAAACGTTACGACTTTCTTGGTATTACCTCGAACTTATTAACTAAATAAACCTTTAACCCAATCTACAACAGTTGTATAAAGATCTGCAAAGAAGTCGCCAATTGCGCCAAGTGTCAGCATAAACCAATTGGATTTCTCTACTGTCTCGTCTGCAACCAAGTCAATTGGACCATCAGAGCTAGTCATAATATATCCAAAATCATTTTCGCCTTCATAAACGAGTTCGGCAGTTCCTACTACATCCCCTTTTTTAACAGGTGCAGCCAACTCTCCTTCAGCATTTAGCTTGTCCTCGTCTATTGTATATTTAATGCTATAAGCATCCGCTTCATCTTTCTTAATCGGGAAGGAAACTGCTTGTCCAGTAGATACGGACACTGCATCTTCTTTTCCCTTAGCTACTGGAATAGTAGCTTGGTCTTCAAGTTGATAACCTGCCGGGAATAACTCCGTTGTTTCAAAGTTATCAAACCCATAATCAAATAGTTTCGCTGTTTCTGCAAAACGTTCTTCTTCACTGTCGGTTTTCATTACAACCGAGATAAAACGTTGGTCTCCGCGTTTTGCTGTTCCAGTAAAGGTATATCCAGCGCTATCGGTATGACCTGTTTTTAATCCATCTACCCCTTCATAATAAAACTGCTTTAAAAACGTTGTATCATGATCAAGCATGTGGTTCCAGTTCCGGATTTGTTGCCCATCAAATTCTGTAGCTGGAATACTGGATATTTCCAACGCTTCAGGGTAATCCTTTATGAGATGATAAGCTAGTAAGGCAGAGGACTCAGCAGATAACATGTTAGTAGCATCTGGTTCCGTACCTTCTGGATAGTTTTCACCGAGTGAGGCATTATCCAATCCTGTAGAGTTTACAAATTTATAATCAGGGAGTCCCATTTCTTCTCCCTTTTCATTCATCATTTTTACAAATTCACCTTCTGAACCTGCGATCAGTTCAGCAAGTGCAATGGTTGTAGCATTATCGGAATTAATTGCCATCGCATCGTATAAAGACTCGACAGTATAATCCTGATTTTGCCTTAATCCAACTCCTGAAAAAGAGTTATTGGCAGATATGCTATATGGATAGTCGCTAATCTGTGTTGTTGTATCCCAGCTGATTTGACCTTCCTCGATGGCTTCCCATACAAGGTATTCCGTCATCATTTTTGTCATACTTGCTGGAGGCAGGGCTTCATCTGCATTTTTCGCAAAGATAATCTTCCCTGTTGCTGCATCAACTAAAATAGCCGAGTCAGCTTCAATATCTAATGTGTCTTGGGCTTGCGCCGCAAATGGCTGGACAAATACTGATGTTATCACTACCAGAAAAGCCAGTAGCATTGATAAACGCTTTTTCATTATGTGTTTCAACTTCCTTTACCTCCAACTTGTAGTTTAACCTTCTTGTGATGTACGTGCGCACTTTGTTATTTTACCATAGAAAACGCTGAAAAAATAGACGGGGAATTTCCCCCGTCTACTAAATTTCCTAATATGATTACCTTTTCTATTGTAGAGAGTAATTTGGTGATTCTTTCGTGATTTGAACATCATGTGGATGGCTCTCGCGAAGCCCAGCATTCGTTATTTTAATAAAACGTGAATCATGACGTAATTCATCGATAGAACCTGTACCACAATACCCCATACCGGAACGCAGGCCACCTATTAATTGATGTACTGTGTCAGCGAGAGCACCTTTATAGGCAACTCTTCCTTCAATTCCTTCAGGCACCAACTTTTTAGCTTCGCTTGATTCCTGGAAGTAACGATCCTTAGAACCAGCCTTCATTGCTCCAACAGAACCCATGCCACGGTAAACTTTATATTGTCTTCCTTGATAAATTTCCGTTTCGCCGGGACTTTCATTCACACCTGCAAACATGCTCCCAAGCATTACTGCATGCGCTCCTGCTGCCAAGGCTTTAACAATATCACCAGAGTATTTAATCCCGCCATCAGCGATAACTGGGACATTGTATTCTGCGGCTGCAAGGGCACAGTCATGAACGGCAGTAATTTGTGGAACCCCGACTCCCGCTACTACTCTCGTTGTACAAATAGAGCCAGGACCAATCCCAACTTTGACGATGGAAGCACCTGCTTCAATCAGTTCTTTAGTCGCTTCAGCTGTCGCTACATTTCCTGCAATAATATCCAATTCTGGGTACGTATCACGTACAACCTTAACTTGGTCAAGTACCCCTTTAGAATGGCCATGTGCTGTATCAATTACAACTACATCAACACCTGCTTCAACGAGTTTTTCAATTCGCTTCATCGCATCACCAGTAACACCAACAGCTGCTCCTGCAAGTAATCTTCCTTGGCTATCTTTGGCGGCATTTGGAAATTCGATTACTTTTTCAATATCTTTAATCGTAATTAATCCTTTAAGCATCCCTTGATCATCTACTAAAGGTAGCTTTTCAATTTTATAGCGTTGGAGAAGTTGCTCTGCTTCTTCTAATGTTGTTCCTACTGGGGCTGTAACAAGGTCTTCGCTAGTCATAACTTCAGAAATGGAAATGGAGTAGTCCTGGATAAAACGCAAATCACGGTTCGTTAGAATACCAACAAGCTTTTGTTCCTCAATAGAGTTAACAATAGGTACACCTGAAATACGGAATTTACCCATTAGATGCTCAGCATCGTACACCTGATGCTCAGGAGTAAGGAAAAATGGGTTGGTTATGACGCCACTTTCCGAACGCTTCACACGATCCACTTGTTCAGCCTGATCCTCAATTGACATATTCTTATGAACGATTCCCAAGCCACCTTGGCGAGCCATGGCGATGGCCATCTCAGCCTCTGTTACGGTATCCATTCCGGCACTAATAAATGGATTGTTCAACTGCAGGTTATCTGTCAGTTTTGTTTTAACCTGCACATCCTTAGGTAATACCTCGGATTTTGCTGGCATTAACAACACATCATCAAACGTTAATCCTTCTTTAGCGAACTTGTCTTCACGCATGATACTTCCTCCTCCTGATTCGTAATATGTATGCAACGTGCATTCCCTGCACAAGCTATGCAAGTAATGCTATTTTTATATACAATACGCCAACCTATTTGCTTTTTCAACTAGATAGCGAAACAAAATTAAAGAAAGTAGATTCAAAATTTTTAAACAGTTGGGAGATGATGTTATATGCAGGATATAGAGATGTTTTATACCTATCTGACGTCGCAGCAAACGGCGCAGCATTATCTATACAACTGTTATAAAGCAATAGGGGAAATAGATGCGGATCGAAAAAGCTATGAAAACTGCACTGTTTTTACCTCGTATATACAACACGGGCAGATGTTTTACCAAAGTGGGCGTAACTCCTCTCCCATTCTGCAGCCAGTCCTTTACTTTTACGGCATGGCACATCTAATCAAAGCCTGCTTGATGACAGTAAGGCCAGATTACCCAGAATCGACAAGCCTACTTGCCCACGGAGTTACCGCAAGAAAACGAAAGAAAAAGGACTACTCCTTTCTGCGGGATGAAGTAAAGCTACAGCACAATGGCTTATTCCCCTACTTTTCTGAGCACTTATTTCATATAAATACACTACCGTTTGAAAAAATTAATATGAAACAACTCCTTTCCCTCATTCCAGAAATGGGGACGATGCTTGGTTTCCACCAGGAGAAAGGGCTCTATCAGGTAGGAAGAATGCAGGGAACATGGCTAGAATTCCCACTTGAGATACTGGATGATTACCATACGACAAAGGATGGATTCCTTAATAAAATCTCCTCCTTTCTCCCAGAAATAAGACATATGGAATCAGATTCCCATCATATACAGGTAGAGCTTGCCAAGCCTTTGACTGAGCTCAAAGGCCCGTTCTACTCAGATAAAACACAAAGCCCCATCTTTTTTCCTGCAAAAAGAGAACTGTTCCTGCCACTTTCCGAGGTTATGGTCCATTACTTACTCTTATATAATCTTAGTATGCTCTGTCGCTATGAAACCGATTGGTGGGGAGATCTTTTTACATCAAAGTCAGATGTAGACTATCCCTTTATTACACAATTTCTGAAAGAGTCAGCCGAAAAAGTACCGATCTTATTGGGATTAGAGCTTTATAAAAGAAAGGCTTGATGACGTTTAGATCGTCAGGCAGGGTGTGATGAATATTTTTTAGGAGCTGTTTGGGTGGTTTAATCGTCATACGGTGGTGATGGACTCTTTGAGCGAAATCACCAGCCGGTTTAATCATCATCAATGGGTAACGTACTATCTTTCAATTCATAAAAAATAGCCGGTAATCCTCTTTACTGGATACCGACTATTTCTTCAATGAACACTTCTGTTTGCTGTAAGGATATGATATCCTTTTTACCTTCCATTCGTACCATAGGTCTCGTTGGATGCTTTGCATCTATAAACACAATTTCACCAAGCTGGTTATTGGAAAGACGAATTTTCGTTCCGATAGAAAAATGCGTCATACTTTCAACAAAGCTAGCAACAACATCTGGATCAAGGGTGGAAAACTGTTCCTTTTGCAATTCCTCTATTACTAAAAATGGAGATTGCTTTTCCTTATATGCCCTTTCACATGTCATGGCATGGTACATATCACAAACCGCTATTATTCTTGCAACTTTATGTATTTTTCCACTAGATAGGCCAAGTGGATACCCACTGCCATCCATTCTTTCATGATGCTGCAAAATCGCCAGCTTCACGGATTGTTTAATGGTTGGGATTTGTTCAACCATGCGATAAGAATAAGTAGGATGTTTTTTCAAATCGGTCATTTGTGCTGTGTTTAGGGTACCCGCTTTATTAAGAAGGTTATGGTCGACCTTTGCCATTCCTGCATCACATAAAAACCCGGCAAGTCCGATTTGGAGCCAATCGCCAGAGGGGTAGCCCATTTTTCTTGCAAGGAATGCGGATAGGATGCTGACTGCGACGCTATGATAGAAAATATAATCCCGCTTGTTTGCATAATGGTGCATGGTGTAAACAGCAGAGGAGATATCGTCCATTCTTTTTATTAAAGGAATGATTAGTTTGCGAACGTATGGCATATCTAAAGGCGCGCCGTTTTTCCAGTTTTCAAACATTTTTTTGTATGCTTGTACTGTTTGTTCATAATGTTCCTGGAAAGGTGGGAGCTCTTCAGCAACTTTCTTTTCAGCCTTTTGCTGAACCTGTTCCACTTCCTCTGCCTTTTCTGGAGTATAGGAATCTCCTTCGACAAGCTTTGAAGAAACTTCTACACTTTCAACAAGGAATTTTTTTATGACCGTAATATGTTCCTCAGTTAATACCGTGTTTTTTGGGATAATGTCTCTATTTGTTTTCCCTTTTATTTCTCTAAGCAACACACATCCTGGGACAAGCTGCGAGGCTTTTACCCTCATTCATTCTTCCCCCTTTACCATATTAATTAGAGGACGGGACAACAATTATTTACGCAAAAGATAAATCCGAAAGAATGGTGTTTGAAAAACCGCTTCAGAAATATACTTCGCTTTCCATGGGCGGCTGGTGAGCCTCCGGATGCTCCGCATTCCGGGGTCTCGCCTAGGCCTTCCTCCCATAGGACAAGAAAGCCTTCGACAGCATTGCATCGCACGCAGAAAATCGTTTTTTGATTTTCAAGGAGTCTCCGTATATTTCTTACGCTTATTCTTGCTATCATCCGTCTTTTGACTAAAACTTTTGTTTTGTCCCGTCCTCTGTATTTTTTTATTCCTCTGTATTCTCTTCTGTTGACTCTTCTGTTTCAGAAACTTCTGTTTCATCATCGATTTCTTCTTCGTCTTCATCTTGGTCAACACGTGCTACTGTTGCTACTTCCTCTTCTTCTTGTAGCCTGATTAAACGCACGCCCATTGTATTCCGGCCAGTTTCTGAAATATCCCGAACTGGAATTCGAATAAGTACGCCAGCTACGGTAATAAGCATGAGGTCTTCTTCTCCAGAGACAGCTTTTACAGCTACTACATGTCCCGTTTTATCTGTTAAGTTACATGTAAAGATACCTTTCCCGCCTCTGTTTGTTACGCGATACTCCTTCTCAGGAGTCTGTTTTCCATAACCTTTGCTTGTAACATGCAAGATTTTGGAATCCTCCTGAAGGATTTCCATGGATACAACCTCATCATCTTCCCGTAGTGAAATACCCTTCACACCGGCAGCTGTTCTACCCATAGATCGGATCTGATCTTCAGGGAAACGAATGAGATAACCGTTTTTCGTAGCAATCATCATATCTTTCGCACCATCGGTTAGACGCACTGAAATCAATTCATCTTCATCCCGAAGCCCTACAGCAATTAATCCACCTTTACGGATGTTAGCAAATTGCGAAAGCGTTGTTCGCTTGGAGATCCCGTGCTTGGTCGTAAAGAACAAGTAGTCTGTGTCAGTAAATTCATTTACTGAAATAACAGCGTTAACCCACTCGCCTTTTTCTATCTGCAAGAGATTAATGATTGGGATACCCTTCGCTGTTCTGCTGAACTCAGGTATTTCATAGCCTCTAGCCTTGTAGACCTTCCCTTTATTCGTAAAGAATAGAACGGTATCATGCGTAGAAGTTGAAACAAGATGTTCTACAAAATCATCTTCATTTGTCCCCATACCCTGAATACCACGGCCTCCGCGCTTTTGAGTTCGGTACGTAGAGGATGGCAAACGTTTAATATAACCTTGATGGGTTAAGGTAATCACAATATTTTCTTCTGGGATTAAGTCCTCATCCTCAAAGAAGTCAACGCCACCTAGAACAAGCTCTGTCCGGCGTTCGTCATTAAAGCGTTCTTTTACCTCTGTTAGCTCTTCACGAATAATCTCAAGAACTTTTTCCTCGTCGGCTAAAATAGCTTTTAATTCTTCAATTAGGTCAAGAAGTTCTTTATATTCATTTTCTATTTTCTCACGTTCTAGACCAGTTAACCGTTGCAAACGCATATCTAGAATTGCCTGTGACTGTTTTTCCGAAAGTTTAAAGCGTTCCATCAAACCGTCTCTAGCAATATCGGCTGTTTTGGAACTACGGATAAGAGCGATCACTTCATCCAAGTGATCTAACGCAATTCTCAATCCTTCTAAAATATGTGCTCTTGCTTCTGCTTTACGCAATTCAAACGCAGTCCGGCGTTTAATAATTACCTTTTGGTGCTCAAGGTAATATTCAAGGCATTGTTTAATCGTCAACACTTTAGGCTGACCATCAACAAGAGCCAATGTATTAATACCAAACGTTGTTTGCAGAGCCGTATGTTTGTATAAGTTATTTAACACGACATTCGCATTGACATCACGACGTAGCTCCATCACAATACGCATACCGTTACGATCTGATTCATCACGCAAATCGGTAATTCCTTCAATTCGCTTATCACGCACATGCTCTGCAATCCGCTCAATTAATTTTGCCTTATTGACTTGATACGGAAGCTCTGTGACGATGATCGTCGCCTTGCCGTTTGCATGCTCTTCAATGTTCGCTTTTGCTCTGACGGTAATTGATCCTTTGCCTGTTTCATAAGCTTTTCGTATCCCGCTTTTCCCTAGAATCTGGCCAGCTGTTGGGAAATCAGGTCCATGGATATAATCTTCCATCAATTCATTGATGGTGATATCCGGGTCTTTACTAATCGCAAGCACGGCGTCAATCGTTTCTCCTAGGTTATGTGGAGGAATATTCGTTGCCATTCCTACTGCAATTCCAGAAGTTCCGTTCACAATTAAATTAGGAAATCGAGCTGGAAAAACGACCGGCTCCCGTTCAGAGCCATCATAGTTATCTGTGTAATCAATTGTGTCTTTATTTATATCACGGAGAAGCTCCATGGATATTTTGGACATTCTTGCTTCTGTATAACGCATTGCTGCTGCTGAATCACCATCAACTGAACCGAAGTTCCCGTGGCCATCAACTAGCATATAGCGATAGCTGAAGTCTTGTGCCATCCGGACCATTGTTTCATAAACGGCTGAATCACCATGTGGATGGTATTTACCAATAACTTCCCCAACGATACGGGCAGACTTTTTGTATGCTTTATCTGAGTGCATTCCCAGATCATTCATTGCATATAAAATTCTGCGATGCACTGGTTTCATGCCATCCCGTACATCTGGCAATGCACGTGATACGATAACACTCATTGCGTAGTCAAGGAAGGATGTGCGCATCTCATTGCTAATATTTATTTCCTGAACGTTTGAACGTTTTTCCTCTGCCATTCTTATACCTCCTATCACTATTCATCAAAAGAATAGTGATTTGCCTCAAATATTACATAAATTGATATGAATTAAACATCAAGATTTTTAACATATTGTGCATTCTCTTCAATAAAGTTCCTTCTTGGTTCCACTTTGTCTCCCATGAGCATATCAAATACTTGATCTGCTTCGATGGCATCTGCTAGGTCAACCTGGAGGAGTGTACGTGTATCTGGATCCATCGTCGTATCCCAAAGTTGGGTAGCATTCATTTCTCCTAGCCCTTTATAACGCTGAATCCCTGGCTTAGGTAATTGTGGAAGCTCTTTAAGCAATTTATCTAATGCTTTTTCGTTATAAACATAATGAACAGCTTTCCCTTGCTTGATTTGATATAAAGGTGGCTGTGCGATATAAATATAGCCATATTCGATTAATGGACGCATATAACGATAGAAAAAGGTTAATAGTAAAGTACGTATATGTGCACCATCGACATCGGCATCTGTCATGATAATGACTTTATGATAGCGGGCCTTCGTAATATCGAAATCTTCACCGATACCTGTACCAAGGGCAGTAATCATGGCACGAACTTCATTATTGGACAAAATTTTATCAAGTCGGGCTTTCTCAACATTGAGAATTTTACCGCGTAGTGGCAAGATCGCTTGAAAATGACGGTCACGACCAGACTTGGCTGAACCACCAGCAGAGTCACCCTCTACGATATAAAGTTCACTTATTTTTGCATCCTTAGAGGAACAGTCGGCAAGCTTACCTGGTAGATTCGAAATCTCCAGCGCACTTTTTCTTCTAGTCAGCTCTCTAGCTTTTTTCGCAGCTAAACGGGCACGTGAAGCCATAAGCCCTTTATCAACAATGATTTTTGCGACAGACGGGTTTTCATAAAGGAACTTGGAGAACATTTCACTGAAAACAGAGTCTGTAATGGTACGTGCTTCACTGTTACCAAGCTTTGTTTTTGTCTGTCCCTCAAATTGTGGGTCAGGGTGTTTGACAGAGACGATGGCGGTCATTCCTTCCCGTACATCATCACCAGATAGGTTTGGATCGTTTTCTCGGTATAAATTGTTTTTTCTCGCATAATCATTAATCACTCTGGTAAGACCTGTTCGGAAACCAGATTCGTGACTACCACCTTCGTAGGTGTGAATGTTATTAGCAAACGAGTACAAGCTGCTTGCAAAACCTTCGTTATACTGAATTGCAACTTCTACAGAGATTCCTTGATCTTCTCCCTCTGCATAGAATGGCTCATGCAAGACTTCTTTCGTGCGGTTGATAAATTCCACATAGGACTTTATCCCACCCTCGTAGAAATAGCTGACAGGTTCTTCATCCGTACGTTTATCTTCTACGGTGATGGTAATTCCTTTATTTAAGAATGCCAACTCACGCAAGCGCTGTGTCAACGTATCATAATCGTATTCGATTGTATCAAAGATTTCAGGGTCTGGAACAAAATGGGTAGTCGTTCCTGTTACGTCCGTTTCGCCTACGACCTCAATTTCTCCCTGTGGAACTCCCTTTTTAAAGCCTAAGTAATGAATTTTATTATCCAAGTGAACATGGACTTCCAATTTTGTTGACAGGGCGTTAACTACAGAGGCACCTACACCATGCAGTCCACCAGAAACCTTGTAGCCGCCACCGCCAAATTTCCCTCCAGCGTGGAGTACGGTCATGATAACTTCTAATGCTGGCCGACCAGTTTTCTTTTGTATGCCTACTGGAATACCACGGCCATTATCGCTTACGGTAATACTGTTATCTTTTTCAATTGTTACATCGATTCTGTCACAATATCCAGCTAATGCTTCATCGATACTGTTATCAACAATTTCCCATACAAGATGGTGTAAGCCTTTCTCGCTCGTTGATCCAATATACATGCCAGGTCTTTTTCGTACTGCTTCAAGTCCTTCTAGTACCTGAATCTGATCTGCACCATATTCGGATTGGGTATTCGTCATATTGTCTTCCATTGCCATGCTCTCACTTCCATTTCCTGTTACTTAAAATGTTTCGAATAAAAAACATTATGCTATGCTTCTTCCGCTTCTGTTTCTTCTTCCTTAATCTCATCTGAGAAATCATCTAGCTTACTGATGGTGGAGATCATACTAGCGCGTTTCTTCAATGTTGAGACAGAAAGCGTGCTGTAGTAGATGATTTCCTTTGTGATCATGACTGATTTTGCATCAACCGTTGGACCTACTACTTTCTTTTCTTTGCCAGCGTTCTTCATCATTTCCTCCATGATGGTAGATGATGAGATTAAATTATAGTCAATGATTGCAACCACATCCTGAGAACGGATGACATTATCATTTCCGATATGAATAAACATGTTATCTCCCCCTCATTCTATTTTTCCACTTCACCATTACGGACACGGAATAATTCCGCTTTATTCAGGGTTTCATGATTTATTCCATCAACACTTGTAGTAGATACAAAGGTTTGCACCTTGCCTTGGATGGTATGAAGTAGGTGAGATTGTCGGTAATCATCCAGTTCACTCAACACATCATCAAGTAGAAGAATTGGATATTCCCCAACTTCATTGTAGATGAGTTCAATTTCTGCCAGTTTCACCGACAGGGCAGTTGTACGTTGCTGCCCTTGCGATCCATAGGTCTGGACGTCCTTACCGTTCACATAAAAGAGGAGATCATCACGATGCGGACCAATTAAACTTGTGCCACGTTCAATCTCTTTTTCTTGTATTTGTTGAAATTTATTTAAGTAGATACTCTCTATTTTCTCCTTATTATCATCTTCTGATACTTCAATAGTGGGAGAATACTTTATTTCAAGCCTTTCCAGCTCACGGCTGATACCATGATGGATCGGACTAGCCCATTTCCTTAATAAATCCAAAAAAACAAACCGTCTTTCCAATAAGGTCGCGGCATGTTCTACGAGCTGATCTGTGATGACTTGCAACATGGTATGATCTTGGCTTTTGCCACGCTGCAATTGTTTCAACAGATGATTTCGTTGTTTTAATATTTTTTGATATTGCCCTAGATGATAGATATAACGTGGCTGAATCTGCCCAAGCTCCATATCAATAAAACGCCTGCGTATTTGTGGTGCACCTTTAACCAACGTGAGATCCTCTGGTGCAAACATCACAACATTAAGCGCCCCGATATAGTCACTTAGCCGCTTTTGTTCCAGCCGGTTCAGCTTCGCTTTCTTACCTTTTGCCGAAAGAACAATCTCCAACGGAAAGGTTTGATTTCTTTTTGTTATCCTACCTTCTATTTTAGCATACTCTTTTTCCCATTGAATCAATTCTTTCTCTCTGGGAGTTCGGTGTGATTTAGTAAAGGCAAGTAAATAGATTGCCTCCATCAGGTTGGTTTTGCCCTGTGCATTTTCCCCGATGATGACATTTATTTTATTGTTAAATTCCATTTCCAGTCCGTCATAATTGCGGAAATTCCGTAATTTAAGCTGTTCTATGTGCATGACCAATCCTCTTTTTTTCGATTCAGATCAGAAGCGTTTGCTAGGAGATATTTCATGTGTCTCAAGCTTTTATCACTTTGTAGGATCCAATGCCTTCTAATTCAACAATATCCCCTGCATATAGCTTGCGACCACGACGATGCTCCCGTTCGTTATTTACTAATACACCCTCATCTTGCAGAAAAGCCTTTACCATCCCACCAGATTCCAATACATTGGCAAGCTTAATAAATTGACCTAGTGCAATATATTCCGTGCTAATTTCAATTTCTTCATGCATGTTATCACCAAGTTTCCTACTTTTTAGAAAAACGTTAAGACTGCCAAAAGATTTCAGGACAGTATAAAACATAGAAACACATACATTCACTAAAAATGAGCAAATGCAGTTTCTTTGTGTGGATATCATTAGTTTAAACCTGTAAACGTCATGTATACCTATTTTACTAAAGATTTGTCATTATGGAAAGGTATGACCCCATATTTGCATAATAAATGCCTGTATAGGCTTAAAATTGCTTTTAAAAAGCCATCAACCTGTTATATAGGTGCTGTCCAAAACAAAATAAAGGTCCCTATCTTTTTTAAGATAAGGACCTAAGATCACATTCTGCTTATTAATACGTTCTAACAGGTAGAATTAATTGTAGGATCGGGTCATCGTTGGCAGGACGGATAATAAATGGTCGCATTGCGCCAGTGAATTCTACTTTCACTTCTTCGTATTCAATTGCCTTTAATGCATCAATCATATATTTGGAGCTGAAAGAGATCTTCAATTCCTCGCCGCTAATAGAAGGAACGGTAATTTCCTCTGCTACTGTTCCTACTTCAGGAGAATTACTTGTGATTTCAATCAATCCATTCCCTTTTGTGCTCAATCTAACAACATTATTCCGCTCTTCTTTGGCTAGAAGTGAAGCACGGTCAATTGTGCTTAAAAGTTCCTTCGTTTTTACATGAAGAACGGTTTTGCTTTGTTCTGGAATTAATCGGGAGGTCTCCGGATAATTTCCATCAAGCAATCTTGAAAGGAAGTTAAGATTTTTTGTACGGAACAGAATTTGATTATTTGTCACACTTATTTCTACTGTTTCTTCTGTATCATCTAATATCTTATTTAACTCATTCAGACTCTTACCTGGAACCACAACAGTTGGCAATTGACCTGGCGCCTCACTGACAGGAATTTCTCTAGAAGCTAAGCGATGGCTGTCTGTTGCTGTGAAAGTAAGATTGCCATTCTCCAGTTTAATATTTACCCCTGTTAGGATTGGTCGTGTTTCCATTGTTGAAACAGCAAACACTGTTTGTTTTATTAAACTTTTTAAGAGATCGATTGGCAACTCAAAGCTGTCATCCGTTTGTAATTTAGGTAGCTGTGGATATTCTTCTGCATCCTGACCATTTAAATTAAATTCAGCTTTTCCAGAACGAATCGTTACTTTTAAATTTTCATCTGATTCAATTTCCACTGTTTTTTCAGGGAGCTTACGAACAATATCAGGGAAATATTTTGCCTGTAGTACAATACTTCCTGCTTCAATTTGTTCTACATTTACATTGCCATTTTCCTCAGCTGGGATAAAGGATTCAATAGAGATATCTGAATCACTACCAGTTAAGGTAATACCACTTTCTTTTGCTTCAATTTTCATTCCAGTCAATATCGGAATAACAGTTCTGGATGAGATAGCCTTCATAACATCCTGCACACTGGATATTAATTGATCCCGTTGAATAACAAATTTCATGAATAAATCCTCCTAAGGGAAGTTCTTTTATATTTATTTTTTTTATAAAAATATAGTATTAATAGTAATAAGGCCTGTGAGTATGTGGATAAGCGATGAAAAGCCAGATTCACAAAAGTTATTCACATGTGGATAAACTGTTTGCAAGTTTGCACGGCTATTCACACTGTGCACAGGTCATATTTAGACAAAAGTTCTTAAAAAAGATAAAATCGCGTTCAATTTCCTAAAAAAGGATGGCTTTAGAATGATTTTAAGGTCTCTTTTATTTCTTCTATTTCACGTGTTAGCTGCGTATCGTTTTCCATTAGACGTGCAATTTTTTCATGGGCATGAATAACGGTTGTGTGATCACGTCCTCCAAATTCTTCGCCGATTTTTGGTAGAGAGGAGTCCGTCATTTCTCTAGATAGATACATGGCAATTTGTCGCGGAAATGCAATAGACTTTGTCCGCTTCTTTGCGATGAAATCCTCCAAGCGAATGTTGTATTTCTCGCCAACTGCTTCTTGAATCCTCGGTATACTAATGATTTTCGGTTTACTGCTTGGGATAATATCCTTTAAAGCGTCAGCAGCTAGCGAAGCGTCTATATCCTTGTTCACTAATGAAGAATAGGCGACAACGCGAATTAAGGCGCCCTCTAATTCCCGAATGTTCGTGTCAATTTGGTTTGCAATGTATAGCATTACCTCATTCGGAATATCAAGCCCCTCAGCCTTTGCTTTTTTCGTTAATATAGCAATACGAGTTTCCAGATCTGGTGGCGTAATATCTGTAATTAACCCCCACTCAAAACGGGAACGTAAACGGTCCTCCAGTGTTGGAATTTCTTTAGGTGGTCGATCACTGGAAATGATAATTTGCTTACTTTCTTCATGTAACGTATTAAAAGTATGGAAAAATTCTTCCTGTGTCGATTCTTTTCCAGCAATAAACTGAATATCATCTATTAATAGGACATCGACATTTCGATATTTGTTGCGAAAGTTCACGGTTTTATTATCCATAATTGCGTTAATGAATTCATTCGTAAACTTCTCTGAAGATAAGTAAACAACCTTCGCATTTGGGTCGTGTTCACGTACATAATGGCCGATCGCATGCATTAAATGGGTTTTCCCCAATCCTACGCCACCATAAATGAATAGCGGATTATAGGCCTTTGCAGGAGCTTCTGCTACAGCAAGTGATGCAGCATGAGCGAATCTGTTACCTGCACCGATGACAAAGGTATCAAAGGTATATTTCGAATTCAGCATGGATCTTGGAGATTCGTGATTTGCTTCATTTCCTGCAGTTTGCTTGGGTGCGACCTCTGAATCTTCAATTGGCGGTGTAGAATCTGGAATAATGAATTTAGTAGCCAAACGAGAACCTGTGATGTCTAGCAAAATATCAGATATGAGTGCGGTATATTGGTTCTCAAGCCAGTCTCTGGCAAATTCGTTGGGTGCTGAAATGACGAGTGTATTTTCTTCAAGAAATTCAGCTTTTGTGTTTTTCAACCAGGTATCGAAGCTAGGCTTACTAATTTTTTCTTCAATTTTTTCAAGGGTTGCGACCCAAAGTTCTTCAATGTTTTCCAAGCGGTTATTCACTCCTTCCTGGGTTTATATCATGACAGAAAAAGCCTCTCTCAATCATAACGATGGACAGGCATTCATTCATAAAAGGCGGTTTATTTGACCTTGAGTAGGCATGCTGTAATGAACGATATAAAAATGGGACTTGTGGACAGTTGCGTACAGTACACTAATACATCTGAAAAGCTTATAAACGTTATTAACATTTCTGTGGATAACATTATAAACGATGGTGTTAATAAATATCCACATGTTATCCACAGTCTGTGAATAACTAAAATCCCTCAAATCGATTTACACAAGTTAAACACAATTATAATACCAAAAAAAGTCGCGGTATGCAATGTTCTTTCGACATTTATCCACAAGGTCCATTGCTTGTAGATAATAAATATCCACACCACTATATTTTGTGATTTTCCTGTCGATATGTGTTGTGGATAGTATTTTTTTGTCATAAAAGAGTGAACAATAGATTGTGGATAGTAGAATATAAGGCAAACTCTTTTTTAAATGAGCCTCTCTAGAAAAGTTGTTCACTTATTCATCGATTTTGAAGAATATCGTCTAGTGGAAGTAAAGGTATGTCGACATGGAGTTGATCAACCGAATTTTGGAATGTAATAATTTTTCGTCGAAGAGAATTTTTTATTGGTAGAGGTATGGTATGGCTGCTAACCACCAAGTAGGTAGAGAAAAAGGTGATATTCTATCCACACGTGAGCAGACCAGGGGTATAATTCTGTAAAAAACAGCCAATAACAAAAAGGAAGTTGACAGAAGGGCTGGTTATTATTTATAATTACAAAGACTGTCTATGAATATGACTTTTAAACAGGATATTTCATCCCTTGGGGAGGTGCATGATAAATGAAAAGAACGTTTCAACCAAATAACCGTAAACGCAAAAAAGTACATGGCTTTCGTACGCGTATGAGTACTAAAAACGGACGTAAAGTTTTAGCTCGTCGTCGTCGTAAAGGAAGAAAAGTATTGTCTGCATAGGCCACTGAAAAGTCAGTGGTCTTTTTTCACACTTAGGAATTTATGAATGGTTAGCTAAGAAGTAAATCGTTATCGTTTTTATTATTAAATTCCAAGTAGAGGGAGTACTTACAAATTCGCTACATGATGGCGAATTTGAGTATTTCTAACTGACTTTAGGCCATAGCAACAATCTGGTACATCGGGTTTTATCCCGGTACCATTACATAGAATACGAAGGACAAGCTGTATATGTAGAGTAGTAAAGGTGATCATGATGAAAAAAGAGTACCGCATCAAAAAGAACGAAGAATTTCAACAAACATTTAAGCATGGAAAGTCTTTTGCAAATAGACAGCTTGTCATCTATTATATAGAGAAAAAAGGTCAAGAACATTATCGTGTAGGTCTTTCAGTAGGAAAGAAAATTGGAAATGCGGTCACCAGAAATCGCATTAAACGCTATTTACGACAGGCTTTCCAGGAGATGGATGACCGGATAAAATATCCCCATGATATTGTGATCATTGCAAGACAACAAACGAAAAAAATGTCGTATGAAGAAATTAAAAAAAGTCTCAATCATTTACTTTATAAAGAGCGACTACTAAAAAAATAACGTTATTATATAGAAAGCTATATGGTTTTAAGGTAAAATTTATATAGGACAATCTGTATAAGGCTTATGTTAAGCGTTTGCGCTTTTCATATAGTTAGGAGGAAACAATTTGCGTAAAAAGTATTTTCTGCTTGTAACACTGATTTTGTTGCTGGCAATCCTTTCTGGTTGTACACAGGTTAACGAACCAATCACACCAGAAAGTGAAGGATTTTGGAATACTTACTTCGTGTATCCATTATCCAAGGTTATTATTTATTTTGCCGAGTTATTCAACGAAAACTATGGTCTTTCCATTGTAATTGTGACCATTTTAGCCCGGTTAATCCTAGTACCGTTAAACGTTAAGCAATTAAAAAGCTCGAAAGCGATGCAGGATGTTCAACCGGAATTAAAAGAAATTCAGAAAAAGTACAGTTCCAAGGATGCAAATACGCAACAAAAACTGCAACAGGAAACAATGGCGTTGTTCCAAAAGCATGGTGTAAATCCGCTAGCTGGTTGTTTACCTATTTTTATTCAAATGCCGATTTTAATTGCGATGTATCATGCTATCATGCGAACTGAAGAGATTAGTACACATAGCTTTTTATGGTTTGAACTAGGTTCACCAGATCCAATTTTCTTATTACCGTTAATTGCAGGTGGGGCAACCTTTATTCAACAAAAGCTTATGATGGCTGGTAGTCCGGCAGCAAACAATCCGCAAATGGCAGTTATGCTATATGTTATGCCGATCATGATTGCTGTATTTGCAATTTTCTTCCCAGCAGCACTAGCACTATACTGGGTTGTAGGGAATATCTTTATGGTTATACAAACTATTTTTATCCGTAAACCAATGATGAAACAAGTAGTTGGAGGAGACAAAAAGTGAGAGAAATAACTGCGAGTGGACAAACAGTTGAGGAAGCGGTCCAGTCAGCATTAGAGCAGTTGAACACCACAAAGGATCAGGTTGAAATTGATATAATAGACGAGGGTAAGAAGGGCTTGCTTGGTCTATTTGGTTCCAAACGTGCTTTTGTAAAAGTGACGTTAGCAAAGAACAAAGTGGAAGAAACACAAGTATATCTTAGCCAAGTGATTGCAAATATGAATGTAGAAGCAGAAATCAAGATGGACGTGGTGGGGAACCATGTTAATTTTGAGCTGAGCGGTGATAATATTGCTGTATTGATTGGGAAACGTGGTCAAACACTAAATGCGATGCAATATTTGCTACACCTTGCAATAAATAAAGATGGAAAGCAGTTTTACACCGTATCCCTCGACGCAGAAGGGTATCGCCAACGCAGGAAAGACACACTAGAGTCACTTGCTGCAAAAATGGCTGATAAAGCTGTGCGGTTAAACAAAAAAGTTGCACTTGAGCCAATGCCTTCATTTGAACGCAAAATTATTCATAGTGCCCTGCAATCCAATAAAAACATCAACACCTATTCAGATGGTGTCGAACCACACCGACACATCGTCATCAAGCCATAATTGAAAAACAATTTGCGTCATAATGATGCTATTTAAATTTAAGTTTCTATGTTTTAATCTAAGTGTAGAGAATACATGGCGACTCCGACGGGAAAGCGAAATGTTTTCTCAGAACGACATAACGTATAAGTTGAATGAAACTAAAATCCGTTTGGTTTTCAAGTGAAACCAAACGGATTTTTTGCGTTATAAAAGTGTAAAACTGTACCAGTCTAGCAAGTTCAATCTTTGGTGAGCGTAGTAATAGAACCTCCACTATCCACAAATAGAGGTTTAAAGTCGGCGATTCATTTTCAGGAACTATACACATGTGGATAAAAACACAATAAAGAGAAGTGAAAAACTGTTGTGGATAACTTTATTTTTGGGTAAAGATGTGGTATTCTATTAAGTTAGTGGCGATAAAAATATAATTCGTTATTAATATAGATAAAGAACACGTTTCTGGAGGTGAAATGTAGTGGAGACAGATACAATTACAGCAATATCCACACCTATTGGCGAAGGAGCGATTGCCATCGTCAGGCTAAGCGGTCCTGAGGCAATCTCCATTACCGAACAAATTTTTAAAGGAAAAAGCTTAAGCGAAGCTGATTCTCATACGATTCACTATGGCAAAATCCTTGATCCACAAACCCAAGAGGTTGCCGAGGAAGTTATGGTTACCTTAATGCGTGGGCCAAAGACATTTACACGGGAAGATGTCGTGGAAATCAACTGTCATGGTGGAATGGTCGCCGTAAACCGTGTGTTGGAAATTATTTTGAGTAAGGGTGCAAGACTGGCTGAACCCGGAGAGTTTACGAAGCGCGCCTTTTTGCATGGAAGGATTGACCTTTCTCAAGCAGAGGCAGTAATGGACTTGATCAGAGCAAAGACAGACAAAGCGATGTCCGTTGCCTTAAAGCAGATGGATGGAAGGTTATCCGGGCTGATTCAAACTCTGCGGCAGGATCTACTCGAAACAGTAGCGCATGTTGAGGTAAATATCGACTACCCGGAGTACGATGATGTAGAGGAAATGTCCAATGAAGTGATGCGTGATATAACAAAAGAAGTGCATCGCGAAATTGATAATCTTTTACAGGTTGCCAAACAAGGTAAGATATTACGTGAAGGGCTTGCTACAGCAATTATTGGCCGGCCAAATGTCGGGAAGTCTTCTTTGATGAATGCATTAGTTCAAGAAAACAAAGCCATTGTGACCGAAATACCTGGCACGACTAGAGATATCATTGAAGAGTATGTAAATGTTCGCGGGGTTCCCTTACGTCTTGTAGATACTGCAGGGATAAGAGAAACAGAAGATATAGTAGAGAAGATAGGGGTAGAGCGTTCACGCAAGGTTTTAAAGGAATCTGACCTTATCTTATTTGTTTTAAACCATAACGAAGTACTGTCCGAAGAAGATGAAAAGCTTTTTGAAGCAATTCAAGGACTTGAATATATCGTAATTATTAATAAAACTGATCTAGAACAAAACTTAGATCTAGATAGAGTAAAAGAGCTAGCAGAAGGAAATCCAATTGTGACAACCTCTCTATTGGTAGAAGCAGGGATTGATAAGCTAGAACAAGCCATTGCTGACACGTTTTTCTCTGGTGAGATTGATACTGGTGATTTAACCTATGTATCAAACATACGTCATATCCAACTATTGAAACAGGCGAAAGAAGCATTGGAAGAAGCGATGCAAGGGTTGGAAATGAACATGCCACTGGATATCGTGCAAATTGATGTAACGCGAACGTGGGAATTTTTAGGTGAGATTATTGGTGATACTGCTAGTGACAGCTTGATTGATCAATTGTTCTCCCAATTTTGTTTAGGAAAATAATCGATGAGGTAGGGACAGAACAAAAAGTTTTAGCTAAAAGACGGATGATAGTAGAGAAGCGGTTTTTCAAAAGTCATTCATCGGATTATTCTTTAGCGTAAATATTATTGTCCCAACAACACTTTAAATAATAGGAAGGATGAAAAACAATGACATATGATGCTGGGCATTATGATGTAATCGTGATTGGTGCAGGGCATGCTGGTGTAGAAGCAGGATTAGCTTCAGCACGTATGGGTGCAAAAACTTTAATGCTGACACTCAATTTGGATATGATTGCTTTTATGCCATGTAACCCCTCTATCGGTGGGCCGGCTAAGGGAATTGTTGTCCGGGAAATAGATGCGCTTGGTGGCGCGATGGCAAAGGTAATTGATAAGACGCATATCCAAATGCGTATGCTGAACACAGGGAAAGGTCCAGCTGTTCAAGCGTTAAGAGCACAAGCTGATAAGCCTTTATATATAAAAGAAATGAAAAATATTATTGAAAACGAAGAAAACCTAACAATCAGACAAGGTATGGTAAATGAGTTAATTGTTGAGGATGGGGTATGTAAAGGGGTAATAACAGAATCAAAGGCTGCATATAGCGCCGAGACAGTTATTATTACGACAGGTACGTTTATGCGTGGTAAAGTGCTGATGGGAGATTTAGAATACGAAAGTGGTCCAAATAACCAAAGAGTATCTGTAAAACTTTCAGAGCATCTTGAGGAGCTAGGCTTTGAGCTTACTCGTTTTAAAACAGGGACTCCACCACGAGTGAACAGTCATACCATTGACTATTCGAAGACGGAGATTCAACCAGGGGATGAGAAGCCGCAAAGCTTTTCATACGAAACAACTGAATATATTACAGATCAAATTCCATGCTGGTTGACCTATACAAATGAATTCACACATGAAATTATTAATGAGAATCTTTCCTTATCTGCCATGTATTCGGGAATGAAACGTGGTACAGGACCGAGATATTGCCCATCTATTGAAGATAAAATTGTGCGTTTTAATGATAAACCACGTCACCAAATCTTTTTGGAGCCAGAAGGAAGAGATACAGAAGAGGTTTATGTTCAAGGATTATCAACCTCACTTCCTGAATCGATCCAACATGACATGGTGCGAAGTGTAGAAGGGTTGGAAAACGCAGAAATTATGCGTGCTGGTTATGCCATTGAGTATGATGCAGTTGTTCCAACACAGTTATGGCCAACATTAGAAACGAAAAAAATTCCTGGGCTTTATACAGCTGGCCAAATTAACGGTACTTCTGGTTATGAAGAAGCAGCTGCCCAAGGGATTATGGCAGGAATTAATGCAGCAGCAAAAGTGCTTGGAAAAGATCCGGTTATTTTAGATCGTTCACAAGCCTATATTGGTGTTCTCATTGATGATCTTGTTACAAAAGGAACTAATGAGCCATATCGACTGCTTACCTCACGTGCGGAATATCGTCTGTTGCTTCGTCATGACAATGCTGATCTACGTTTGTCAGAAACAGCAAATGAGCTGGGCTTGATTACGGATGCTCGTTACCAAAAGTTTGTTAATAAAAAGCGTTTGGTAGAGGAAGACAAGAAACGGTTGAATAAGCTTATTATTAAACCAAGTGAAGCCATCAATCAGGTGATGGAGGAAGCAGGAGCAACCCCATTAAAAGAAGCAGTAAAGGCGTACGATTTATTAAAGCGACCTGAGCTTTCTTATGACATTATTGAACAAATGATAGAACCTAATCCGGAACTTTCAGAAGAAATGAAGGAACAGGTTGGCATCCAAATTAAGTATGAAGGTTATATTAAAAAAGCCTATGAACAAGTTGCTAGAATGCTTAAAATGGAAGATAAAAAAATTCCAGATGATATCGATTATGATGAAATAGGCGGAATTGCCACAGAAGCGAAAGAGAAGCTTAAAAAGGTCCGTCCATTATCTGTTGGGCAAGCGTCACGGATCTCTGGTGTTAACCCGGCTGATGTTTCGATCCTGCTTGTTTATATCGAACAAGGTAATATTGCGAGGATGGCTAACTAGTTTAAAAAAGTGGAAGAATAAAGTAGTAAAGGTTATATGGTGCGGGATAGATGCAATCTACCCGCATCATAATACATATTAAAAGTGTAAAAACGTAAAGGAGATTCCATACTATGAATCCAGAAGAATTTGCTGCTGCATTGAAAGAAAAGGGGATTGAGCTAACAGCATATCAGCTCGAGCAGTTTGCCACTTACTTTCAAACCTTAACAGAATGGAATGAAAAGATAAATTTGACAGCGTTGACAGCTGAAGAGGATGTTTATTTGAAGCATTTTTATGATTCTATTTCTGCTGCGTTTCATTTTGACTTCATTGGTCCTTTGCATATTTGTGATATAGGGGCAGGTGCGGGATTTCCAAGTATTCCGTTGAAAATTTGCTTCCCAGAGTTAAAGGTAACGATCGTAGATTCATTGCAAAAGCGGATAGGTTTTCTTAACCATTTAGCAGCACAACTCGGGCTTAGCGATGTAGCCTTCTATCATGATAGAGCGGAAACTTTTGGTAAAAATAACAACTTCAGGGAGAGTTTCGATATTGTGACGGCTAGAGCGGTGGCAAGGATGTCTGTTCTCAGTGAATTATGCTTGCCGCTAGTTAAAAAAGGGGGCGTCTTTATTGCGATGAAAGGAGCCCAGGTTAAGGAAGAACTTTCTACAAGCAAAGCTGCGGTAGAGTTATTGGGTGGAAAGACAGCCGATACCTTCTCATTTACATTACCCAAAGAAGATAGTGAACGTTCAATAGTTGTAATAGATAAAGTACGAAAGACACCAAAGAAATATCCGAGAAAGCCTGGTACACCCAATAAGGAACCTATCGAATAAGTTTTAAAAAAATTCTATGTAATATGGGTCATATAGTTACAATTAATTACTTTCTTCTGCTTTATTATGGTAAAATAGAAGTATAGTCTGCGTGACGTTGATTTTAACGTATTTAAAATTTATTCCGGTGTAACCGTCCGTAAGACTCCCCCTTTCAAGACATTAAGTTAAAGCGTCATGTTAAAGTGGGAGTAACGGACGCTAACACCCCGATTCGTTCAACTAACAATCAGTGGGGCAAGAATAAAGAACTCCACTGATTGAAGGTTCACTTTATTGTGCTAGGGATCCTTTATTTTGGCATGTCGAATAAAGTGTTTTTCTTTGCTAGCATTTAATAGTAGGGCTACATGCCATGAAAACAATAATGTTTCACGTGAAACATTTGATACATAGATCATCATTATTTGAGGAACGCAGTCGCTTACCAGGACTAACACGTTTCTTTAAACTAGTAAATCAAAAGGTGGTGTCTGATGATGGTAAAGCCTTTTAATAAAATTTTTGGTTTGGGAGAAAAACCTGCTTCCGATTCTGAAACAGAAGTAGAGGTAGAAGTAGAAGCCTATCATCCGGATGAAGTGATTCAGCTTCCAGTAAGTGATATTGAGCCCAATCGTTATCAACCAAGAACTATTTTTAAGGAAGAGAAAATAAAAGAACTCGCACAAACCATTAATACACATGGTATGATCCAGCCGATTGTTGTGCGTAAAATGGAAGATGAAGAAGGCAAGTATGAACTGATTGCAGGAGAGAGACGCTGGCGCGCTGTACAGTTTTTAGGCTGGGAGAAAGTCTCTGCGATTGTTCGAGAAATGACAAATACAGAAACGGCTTCTGTAGCATTAATAGAGAACCTGCAACGTGAAGAATTAACAGTCATTGAGGAAGCAAAAGCATATGCCCAATTATTGGAGCTCCATTCTTTAACACAGGAAGCATTGGCACAACGGTTGGGGAAAAACCAATCAACCATTGCCAATAAACTTCGATTATTAAAGCTTCCGGAAGAGGTTCAAGAAGCGTTACTAAATAAAATGATTACCGAACGTCATGCACGCGCATTAATTAAATTAAAAGATCCAGTAAAGCAGCTCGAAATTCTTAAGGATATACTTGAGAATGAATTAAATGTAAAACAGACAGAAGAGCGGATCGCGAAGATCAATGATCCAAAAGAGGCCCCGCCTAAAAAGAAGGCAACCCTAAAAGGCTTCAGCAAAGATATTCGAATTGCGATGAATACTATTCGGCAGTCCTTAAGCATGGTTTCTGATACTGGGGTCGAAGTGGAGTCAGACGAGCAGGAAATGGATGACTATTATCAAATAACAATTAAAATACCGAAACAGAAATAATTTTCCTACTTTATCTTAAATAATCCATACCCATCTTAAAAGGAGATGGGTATTTTTCTCACACATTAGGAAAAAGTTTAAAATTTCAGCTAGGAAGCAATTACGATTCAGTTAAAATTTTAATGTTCCAAGTATAAGAAAAACGTATACATTCGCTAAGAGACGAGCGAATGCGAGTTTTCTAATAACACATTCCATCCCTTTGCTAAATTGCCTACTAACAGGCTAATTCATCGATATTTCTCCTTTTTATTTCTCCTGTAATTACAAATTCTTAACAAAAGTGAAAATTATCTCGTCCTTTTATTGCAATTAGTGATAAAATAAAATGTATATCGTTAGGTAGGTGTCAACATGGGAAAAATTATCTCCATCGCAAATCAAAAAGGTGGCGTAGGGAAAACAACTTCATCCGTTAATTTGAGTGCTTGCCTCGCCCATTTAGGTAATAAAGTGTTACTTGTCGATACAGATCCTCAAGGGAACGCAACTAGTGGGGTAGGCGTGAATAAGGCAGATGTTAAGCATTGTATTTATAATGTGCTAGTAGAAGACATGCCGGCTGAAGAAGTTTGCATTCCCACAAACGTAAACAACTTAGATATAATACCTGCAACCATCCAGCTTGCCGGAGCAGAAATTGAGCTTGTTCCGACTATTTCGCGGGAAATTAGGTTGAAAAAATCCCTGGAGAGTCTAAAAGAAGAGTATGATTACATACTTATCGACTGTCCACCTTCATTAGGTCTATTAACACTAAATGCACTAACTTCATCTGATTCAGTGTTAATCCCAGTACAATGTGAATATTACGCGTTGGAAGGCCTAAGCCAACTATTAAATACTATTCGTCTTGTTCAGAAGCATTTGAATAAACACCTTATGATTGAAGGGGTTCTTCTGACTATGCTGGATGCTCGTACAAATCTAGGTATCCAAGTAATTGACGAAGTAAAAAAATACTTCCAAGACAAAGTCTATCAATCTATCATACCGAGAAATGTAAGGTTGGGAGAGGCGCCAAGTCATGGACAACCCATTATAACGTATGATCCTAAGTCTCGAGGTGCAGAAGTATATCTTGAATTAGCGAAGGAAGTGGTGGCCAATGGCGAGAGGGTTAGGTAAAGGTATAAATGCTTTCTTTCCTGAGATTGAGGAAAAGCCAGATGAAAAAATAGAAGAAATAGCTATTTCGGAGTGTAGGCCAAATCCTTATCAACCTAGGAAGACATTTCATGCAGACGCAATTGAAGAACTTAAAGAGTCAATTTTAGAATATGGCATTATACAGCCACTAATAGTTCGAAAAAGTATTAAAGGATATGAAATTGTAGTAGGGGAGAGAAGATTCCGTGCTGCAAAAGAGGCAGGTCTGGAAACTGTTCCTGTAGTCATCAAAGAACTATCTGATGACAGAATGATGGAACTAGCTCTGTTGGAAAATCTCCAAAGGGAAGATCTAACACCGATAGAGGAAGCACACGCCTATACAAATTTAATGACCGAGCTAAAAATTACCCAGGAAGAATTGGCAAAAAGACTTGGGAAGAGTAGATCACATATTGCAAACATTGTTCGACTTCTTTCCTTGCCAGAGCAAATTATCGCTTATATTAATAACGGGGAAGTTTCCATGGGTCATGGGAGAGCATTATTAGGTTTAAAGGATAAAACAAAGGTAATCCCGCTCGTGAATAAAGTCCGTAAAGAAAAATTAAACGTGAGGCAAGTCGAACAGCTAATTATACAACTGAACGAAAACCCAGTTAAAAAAGATGTGGAAAAACCTAAAAAGGACGTATTTCTCCAGGAGAGAGAATCCTTTTTACGTGATCGATTTGGTACAGCAGTAACAATCCAGCGCGGAAAGAAAAAAGGTAAAATCGAAATTGAGTTTTATACAGACGATGACTTACAGCGAATCATTGAAGTGTTAGAGGATTGATCTAAAAAAGACTGGCGGTGTTTATCGTCAGTCTTTTGCTATTAAGTACACTAGCTACAAGCATTTCTTAGCTTTTCTTGGACACATTGTTTCACGTGGAACAATTCTTTAAGAGAGACTTTTTACATACTGGAGAGGTAGCAATGGTATTATACGGGACACTAGTAAATGGCGCACTTATTATTATTGGAAGCATATTAGGTTTATTCTTCACCAAAATCCCAGAGCGTTATAAAGAGACAGTCATGCATGGGATTGGATTGGCAGTTTTGCTCATTGGTTTACAAATGGCATTCACAACAGAAGTCATTATTATCGTGTTATTAAGTCTGTTAACTGGGGCAATTATTGGCGAACTTCTGAGGTTAGAAGAAGGCCTAAACCGCCTAGGTAATTGGATAGGAAGCAAATTTACGACAAAGAACGACAATTTTAGTGTGGCACAAGGCTTTGTTACGGCTTCTTTGATTTTTGTAATTGGTGCTATGTCCATACTCGGTGCATTAGATAGCGGCATACGTGGAGACCATGAAGTGCTTATAACAAAGGGTATACTGGATGGGTTTGTTGCACTCGTGCTCACGACAACACTGGGATTTGGTGTGATCCTATCTGCAATCCCTGTAGTTATTTATCAAGGAGCAATCGCCTTACTCGCAACACAAATAGAAAACTGGCTTCCAGAAGCCTTCCTTAATGGACTTATTGTTGAATTAACGGCAGTCGGTGGATTACTAATCGTAGCAATTGGTTTAAATCTATTGAAGTTAACTCAAATCAGAATTGGGAACCTACTTCCTTCCATTCTAACAGTGGGTGTTATCTACTCTATTTATTATCTTATATAAATATGAAAAACAACGGGTGAATACTCGTTGTTTTTCTATTTGTTCTTAATTTTATTCAACACCTAGGATGACGGTGCAGTTGTCTTCATTTCTTCACTAAATCGCATTACGACAGAGGGCTTAGGCTGATTATATGTCATGCGTTGATCAATTTGATCCAATACACCCGTGATTTTGGTTGCCATATCCATTACAATCGAGAGTCTCGTATTTTGAAGAACGGAATGCTCCATGAATCCACTTATATTTACCACTCCAGTAAGATGCACATCCCCGATATCTGGTAAGGGCTTGTTTAAGGCCGCTCCTGGCTTAATAGGACCAGTCCCGGATATAATGTGACCTATGGAAGAATTTTTCCCGAGACAGGCATCTATGGCGATAATAAAAGGGTTAATATGTCGCTTGTTTATAAGTTCAATATAATCGTGGAGATTTGTAGCATGAACTGGTTCATGAAGGGTTCCATATACAGACATATGCTTTGGTTTAGTTTCGGTAAAGAGGGTACCAATTAATGGACCCAGGGAATCACCTGTTGAGCGGTCGGTACCAATACATACGAGGACATAATCTTTTGGTATAGCCGGCAGCCATGAAATTATCTTTTCGCTCATGACATGAAATAGCTCGGGGTCTGTGTGGTGCATACGAAAGTTTTCTTTAGTAGGGGTGATACGACTTTTTAGATTCATAGCTTATCCTCCAAATACATATTGGTATAGTATACGGAAAATTTCAGAAATCTATACATACAATATGGATATATGGGGGACAAAACATGCGAGCAGGGATAAAGTGGATGTTTTTAATTATTGGGACGACAATCGGGGCGGGATATGCCTCAGGGAGAGAGCTATGGCAATTTTTTGGCCATGAAAGTGGACTTGCTATTCTATTGTTTGCTATGTTTTTTTCCCTTTCATGTGGGGTGATCATGAGTCTGAGTTTTAAAAAGCAATCGGTGCATTATTTGCCAGTGTTACGTATTATCGTCGGCAAGAGGATGACGGGGATTTACGATGTCATGATATTTCTATATCTATTTACTACAACGGTCGTTATGATTGCTGGGAGCGGTGCTACAGGACAAGCGTTTAATTTTCCCTATTGGTGGGGTATAGGTATTATGTTAATGGCGTTGATAGCACTGTTTATGAAGGATATAAATGGACTGCTTTCTATAAATCAATTCATTCTCCCACCTCTGTTAGGTGGTTTGGTGTACGTTTTACTATTATTTACGATTGATCAAGAACTCGAGCTGTTCTCCCACTGGCGTGAACAACGTAATTGGACAGCAGCTTTTCCATTCACAGCATTAAACATCCTACCATTAATCGCCGTACTTGGGGCAGTTGGGAATAAAGTGAAATCAAAAAAAGAAATATGGGTAGCCTGTATTGGGAGTGGTTTTCTGTTAGGAATCATTTCCTATATCTATAACAATAGTCTTATCCAAATTGCAGACGAGCTACTCCTTTACGAGATTCCGTTATTTGCCATTCTACAGCATTACCCCGTGCAAATGATTATTTTCATAAGTATCTTATTATGGTTTGCGATTTTTACAACCGCAGCTTCTGGTATTCTCGGTATTGTGACTAGAATTCAAAGTTATGTAAACAAACCATTATGGTTGATTGTCGTGGTTACCTTGGTTACAATGATTCCATTAACGGCATTAGGATTTAGTACACTGGTTAGTTATTTGTACCCGATCTATGGGATATTGAATTTATATGTGTTAACTAGACTGCTGCTATTTCCTTTATGGTATAAACAAACGTAGAAAAAAACAGCAACATGATTAGGAGGAGAAGTAGTGAATATTGGAGAGAGGTTACAAGAATCTTGGGATTATCTGACAGGCCCTGGCCTATGGCTTAGTATCGGGGAGGGCGTTTTAAGAATTATTTTGATTATTGTCCTAGCATTAATTATCGTCCGGGTTACGAGAAACCTAGTGGACCGGCTCTTTAAAAAAAGAGAAAAGGGGCCAATTCGTATAACAGAAAGGCGAGAAGCTACATTAAAAAAATTAATAAAGAATGTGGTAGCCTATGTTGTCTATTTTGTTGCCATTCTTATGATTCTGGACAATGTTCTAGGATTTAAAGTTGGGCCATTACTGGCTGGAGCTGGTGTTGCTGGACTGGCTATAGGGTTTGGTGCGCAAAACCTTGTGCGTGATATCATTTCCGGGTTCTTTATTATTTTTGAGGATCAATTCTCAGTAGGGGACTATGTTGGAGTAGCCGGAATTGAAGGAACGGTAGAAGAAATTGGACTACGTACTACAAAGGTGCTGAGCTGGACTGGTGAGTTGCACGTGTTACCAAATGGCAATGTCACACAGGTTATAAACTACTCTATTCATAACGGTCTATCTATTGTAGATGTTAATATTCCTTATGAAAGCAATGTAAATGATGCTGAAAATGCAATCAACAATATTGTCGCTACACTACCAGATAAGTACGACTTTATTGTTGGGGTTCCAGAAATCATTGGCGTACAAAATTTAGATGTGTCACACTTTACGATCCGCATCATTGCTGATACACTTCCTGGTTTCCAATGGGCCGGTGAACGAAATATCCGAAAAGAAATACAAAACCAATTGTACAATGCAGGAATTGAAATCCCTGCGCCACGTATTGTAATGTACTCTGGAAATGACAAAGAAAAATTGCTTGATAAAAATCGCGAGCGCGGCGAGTAATTTCCCTATATAATAGAGCTATTAACTTTAAATAAAGGAGAAAAGGGAATGGCGGAGAAAGATTTTAACTTACATGATGTTGTGCAAATGAAGAAGCCTCATCCGTGTGGAGAGAATCGCTGGAAAATAATTCGGATGGGAATGGACATTCGAATTAAGTGCCTTGGATGTGATCATAGTGTGATGATTCCACGAAGAGATTTTTCAAAGAAAATGAAAAAGGTTTTGGAAAAAGCAGAATCGTAATCTGAACAGATGCTTGCGAAAGGATCGAAAACTTTAAATACGTGTAAAATGGACGATTCTCCTCGAAAAATGGTATCATGAGAGTAGAAAAAGATAGTGTTAGATAAAAAAATAAGGTTAAAAACAAAAATAGGCATTTTAAAATGCCTATTTTTGTTTTTTGCTAGCTTGTCAATTGATTGTCTACTATCTATAATTAGGAGGACTACCACGTTCATGTGAATGGAAATCCTTAAGGAGTGAAGGTTGTATGGCTTTAACAGCAGGAATCGTCGGTCTTCCGAATGTCGGAAAATCAACATTATTTAATGCAATAACGCAAGCGGGAGCAGAAGCTGCGAACTATCCGTTTGCAACTATTGATCCCAATGTAGGTATTGTGGAAGTACCCGACGAGCGCTTAGATAAATTAACAGAATTAGTAAAACCGAAGAAAACCGTACCCACTGCATTTGAATTCACTGATATCGCAGGAATTGTAAAAGGTGCAAGTAAAGGAGAGGGACTAGGAAACCAATTCTTATCCCATATCCGCCAGGTGGATGCGATTTGTCAGGTCGTCCGCTGTTTCCAAGACGAAAATATTACACATGTTTCCGGAAAAATAGATCCAATTGATGATATCGAAATCATTAATTTGGAGCTAATTTTGGCTGACTTAGAAACCGTCAACAAACGGTCTCAACGTGTAGAGAAACTGGCAAGACAAAAAGATAAGGAAGCTGTGGCAGAGCAGGAAATCCTTGTGAAGCTAAAAGCTGGCCTAGAGGAAGAAAAGCCTGCTCGAGCATTGGACTTCTCGGAAGATCAATGGAAAATAGTAAAAGGCCTTCACTTACTAACAGCAAAGCCGACTTTATATGTGGCAAATGTTAGTGAAGAAGAGGTTGCAGATCCTGACGGCAATGAAAACGTACAAAAGGTAAGAGAATTTGCAGCTGCAGAAAATGCAGAGGTTATTGTCATTTGTGCGAAGATAGAAGAAGAAATTTCGGAGCTTGATCAGGAAGAGAAGGAAATGTTCCTCGAAGATCTCAACATTACGGAGTCTGGACTGGATAAGCTTATTAAAGCTTCTTACCATCTATTAGGACTAGCTACGTATTTTACTGCTGGAGAGCAGGAGGTTCGAGCTTGGACATTCCGTGAAGGCATGAAAGCACCACAAGCCGCAGGTATCATTCATACAGACTTTGAAAGAGGGTTTATTCGTGCTGAAACGGTGTCTTATGGGGATTTGGTAGATGCAGGTACGATGGGACAAGCAAGAGAAAATGGTAAAGTACGTTTGGAAGGTAAGGAATACATCGTTAAGGACGGCGATGTCATTCATTTCCGTTTCAATGTGTAATTAAAAAGTATAACGAAAAAAGGATCTCTCGAAACCTTGTTATTTCAATAAAGATTTGGTATAATACACTATTGTGAGTAATTATTATTACGATTACTCCTTGCCCTTAGTGAGAATGGCATCTTGCCTGACAAAAAATAAGGGCCGCTAAGACCAAAAGGAGGTGTAACGGATGAGAAAATACGAAATCATGTATATCATCCGCCCAGATATTGAAGAGGATGCTCAAACAGCTCTAATTGAGCGCTTTAATGGTATTCTAACTGATAATGGCGCGGAGATTGAAAAAGTTGATGAAAAAGGCAAGAAACGTCTTGCTTATGAAATCAAAGACTATCGTGATGGATATTATGTAATCATTAATTTCAGCGGTGATGAAAATGCAGTAAATGAATTTGATCGCCTTGCTAAATTCTCTGATGACATTATTCGTCATATTGCAATTCGAGAAGAAGATAAATAATAGGGAGTGGTTCTGATGTTAAATCGTGTCGTACTAGTTGGCAGGTTAACGAAGGATCCCGATTTACGTTATACACCCAACGGAGTGGCCGTAGCTAATTTTACTATTGCAGTTAATCGTCCTTTTTCTAATCAGCAGGGAAACCGTGAAGCTGATTTCATTAACTGTGTGGTCTGGAGAAGACCTGCTGAAAACCTTGCAAACTTTATGAAAAAGGGAAGCCTGATTGGTGTGGATGGTCGTGTTCAAACACGTACATTTGAAAGCCAGGATGGAAAAACGGTATTTGTAACAGAAATTGTTGCAGACAGCGTCCAATTCCTTGAATCTAAAGGAGCCCAGGGTAGAGGACAGGACAACTCAGGAGGTTTCCAACAAGATAGAAACCAAAATCAGTATCAGCCTAATCAGAATCAGAATCAGAACCAAAACCAGAACCAAAATCAGGACGACCCATTCCGAAATAATGGGGAGCCTATTGATATATCAGACGATGATTTACCATTCTAATATAAAAAGGAGGGTTATCAATGGCAGCTCGTCGCGGACGCGCAAAGCGTCGTAAAGTGTGTTATTTCACAGCAAACGGAATTACACACATCGATTACAAAGATGTAGATTTGCTAAGACGTTTCATTTCTGAACGCGGAAAAATTCTTCCTCGTCGTGTAACTGGAACTTCTGCAAAATACCAACGTAAATTGACTGTAGCAGTTAAACGTGCTCGTACAATGGCATTGTTACCATTCGTAGCAGAGTAATTGTAAATAAAACCTCCAGATCCTTATATGGATCTGGAGGTTTTTTAATTGGTTGGAAAGTTGGCGATGTTATTCAGGATCCAATGGAGAAACTACCACGATGAGACATGCCTTTAATTAATTTTTTCTGTTAAACCCATGCTCATCTAAAATTTCTTTTGCTGCTTCGCTTTGTAGAAAATCAATAAATTTCTCTGAGTCAGCATGGTTGGTGCTATAGGTAGTAACTGCTACAGGGAACTCTATAGGATCATGGAGTTTTGAATCAACAGGAAAGAGCATTTCCAGTCGATCTGATTCAATAATATCGGAATAATAAACAAAACCAGCGTCCACTTTTCCTGATTCAATAAAAGTTACCACTTGGGAAACATCTTTTGCATAAAAGAAAGAATGGGATAAGCCATCCCAGGCATCTGCGGCTTGCAGTGCTTGCTTTGCATAGGACCCAACTGGTGAAGTCTCAGGTTGACCCAATATAACTTTATCAAACGAACTCTGCTTTAATTCCTCAAATGATGACACATCAGAATCGTCTCCAGCTGTACCGGCAAGCACTAGTTGATTTGTAGCAAAGTTCGTTCTAGAATCTTGTACAATCATGGATTGATCTGCAAGCATGTCCATCCACTCCTGATTTCCAGAGATAAATAGATCAACAGGTGCTCCTTGCTGTATTTGCTGGGCGAGCTCCCCGGAAGGACCGTAATCTACGTTAATGTTAATATACGGATTCTCCTCTTCAAATGCTTCCACTAACTCGGGCAAAACGCCGGACATACTTGATGTGGTAGCTAATAGCAAATGGGTTTCCTCAGTAGATTTTACAAATGGATCATTTGAGCAACCGGTAAGGCTGACTAAACCAATTAATACGAATACTAGATACTTCATAGGAAATAATCCTGCTCCTAACTATATGGATTCGGTTATTTTTACTTTCTTCGCTTTGGATAGATAGAGATAATAAAGAACAGCATAATTAAAATATAAACAAAAAAAGCGCCTAATAACATATCATCTACAGGAAGAAGTAAAGCAATGATCGTATATATAATAAACGGAATCGTTGCAATAAATACGCTCATTTTCCAAAGTAATGGGAACTGTAGCTTGCGTTCCATCAATTTTGCTAATCTAAGTCCAATGTAGGCGATGATGGAGACGCCGATATAAACAAAAACAGCCATTGGCAAATAGTAAAAAATAAAGAAATATATAATGAGGAAAGCTATATTAAGTTCGGCAGACACGCCACTATTTTCCACAATGCGATCAATAAAAGCTGGAATGGAGACAAGTATAAGCAGAATAAACATATAAATAATTGTAACATCCATGCTAACACGGTTTAGCGAGAAGGTAGCTTTTTTACTTGGGAGTTTAAGGCTTTGCAGAAATACTTGACGGAATTTCATATTATTCATCCTTATTTAATAGTCTATCTTCTATTATAAAGGAAAACCAACTCACATGATGGAATAAACATGACATTTTTATTAACGGGGCATATAGCCATTCTGTAAGAGAAAAAACCGTTACAAGTTATAACAGGATATTCCCCGGGAAATAATATTTTCTACTGTTTTCGACAAGCCTTTCAATAAAAAACATGTTATCATTATAAAAGGTAATCTTTTTGTCCGCTTTGATTTAGTATTAGGCGAATGAAGCTTCCCCCTACTTTACTGCTTACATCTTGCCGAGCAATAAAGTGGGGGGATAAATGTTAAAGTGGAATAATATTTATTGAAAGTTAGATGAGGTGCGAAATGAATCAATCTAAAAAAATAGTAGACGGAGCTATCCTGACTGCGGTATATGCAGTTCTTCTGCTTGTCAGTGTATTTGTTCCTGTAATATCAATTCTAGCGGTGGTACTCTTACCAATACCGTTTGTGATTTATGCATCAAGACATGGTGGGAAGCCTGCTTTGTTGATGTGGCTTGCAGCAACCATAATCTCGATGCTTGTCGCTACCCTTTTTTCCTTGCCTATTGCCGTTTTAATGGGTAGTGGGGGAATAATGATCGGGGGCGCGATATATCGTAAGCTTTCTGCACATGAAACATGGGCCAGAGGAACGTTTGGATTTATTTTTGGACTTCTCTTTGTATTTGTTTTTACACAGGTTGTCTTTCAGGTAAATTGGACTGAAGAAATAGAACAACAAATGAATACGTCAATGGACTTAACCTTTGAGACACTTGGTGAATTCGGATTTTCAGAACAGGAACAGGGAGAAGAAATGATTGGCCAGACAATCGACCTCCTCGTAAACTTATTGCCAGTTATCCTTGTCGGAGGAGCAATTGTAATAGCATTTATCAGTCAATGGCTTAGCTATAAGGTGCTAAATAGACTAGATAAAAAAGAATTGCAGTTTCCGCCGTTTCGAACACTTAGGTTTCCGGCATCATTAATCTGGGTATATTTCTTTGCTTTAATCGCCTCATTTTTGGTAAGTGACACGACAAGCTTCTTTTATACTGGGGCACAAAATATACTTGCTTTAACAGGGCTACTGATGACCCTACAGGGATTTTCATTTATTTTCTTTTATGCACACCATAAGAAAATGTCCAAAGCAATTCCTATATTCAGTGTGGTACTCACCCTTTTATTCCCAACACTCTTACTGTTTCTTGTACGATTCATCGGAATTATAGATTTGGGATTTGGGATGAGAGACCGTCTTGAAAAAAAAGATGAATAGTCCTCAAAAAATGGTTTTACGCAGTAGGAGCTGATGAAAATGCCAGATGGAAAGAAGAACCCCATGCTAAGTAGTCACTTATGGGTCATTTATTTACTATCTATCGTATTGCTCGTTGTAATATGGTATTTCCAGTGGGTGCTTGGTCTTATCATGACATTGTTACTTGGGGCATCCTTTTTTTACAGCATACGCACAGAAAGAACATTACAGGATGAAGCAGAACAATATATTTCAACGCTATCTTATAGAATAAAGCGGGTCGGTGAAGAGGCCCTGCTTGAAATGCCGTTTGGAATCATCTTATATAATGAGGATTACACCATTGAATGGGCAAATCCTTATATGAATCAGTTTGCAGACGATAGTTTGGTCGGGAGTTCACTACAGCAATTATCTGAAGATCTTATTCCAATGATAAAAGAGAATAAAGGTAGTATTTGGTTTCACCTAGAAGGTTATGAGTTCCAGACCACGGTGAAAAAGCAAGAGCGATTGCTTTATCTTTTTGATCGGACAAAACAGGCTGAATTACAACAACTGTATCATGATGACCAGACAGTATTAGCCTTTATTTTCTTAGATAACTATGAAGAGATTACCCAGAACATGGATGACACTAGTAAGAGTCAACTCAATTCCAGGGTAACGGAAGTTCTAAATAAATGGTCGACCTCTTATGGGCTTTACTTAAAGCGTACTTCCCAGGAAAGGTTCCTGGCAGTCGGTACAAAAGATATTTTACAAAAGCTTGAAAAAGTAAAATTCGATATTCTTGATGAAGTTCGCGAGTTAAGCGGAGAGCAGAATAATCCTGTAACACTAAGTATCGGTGTTGGCCAGGGAGATGTTGATTTACCAACTCTAGGCGAGCTTGCACAGTCGAGCCTTGATTTAGCTCTTGGACGCGGAGGCGATCAGGTAGCAATTAAGGATGATTCAGGAAAAGTAAGATTTTATGGCGGGAAAACAAACCCGATGGAAAAAAGAACAAGAGTTAGAGCGCGCGTCATCTCTCATGCTTTAAAAGAATTGGTACGTGCAAGCGACAATGTTATCATTATGGGGCATAAATCTCCGGATATGGATTCACTTGGTGCGGCGATCGGAATCCTGAATATCGCGAAATCCAATGATGTAGAAGGTTATATTGTGTTTGATCCAGATGATGTGGATACTGGGGTCTATCGATTAGTGGATGCCATTAAAGAAGAGGAAAGTGTGTGGCAGCACTTTATTGAACCAGGTGAAGCAGAGTCTATTACAGGCAACAGAAGCCTAGTCGTTGTTGTTGATACGCATAAACCGTCCATGGTAGCGAGTGAGAGTCTGCTACACCAAACAGAATACAAGGTTGTTATTGACCACCATCGTAGAGGGGAAGAGTTCATTGATAACCCTACACTTGTTTATATGGAACCATATGCGTCTTCCACTGCTGAACTGGTGACAGAGCTTTTAGAATACCAGCCGAAAAAACTGAAGCTGAAGATGCTTGAAGCCACTGCACTACTTGCAGGGATTATTGTCGATACAAAAAGCTTTACATTACGTACTGGGTCAAGAACCTTTGATGCAGCCTCTTACTTAAGAGCTAAAGGTGCAGATACCGTACTTGTTCAGCAATTTTTAAAAGAAGATCTCGATTTATATATTGAAAGAAGTAAGCTTATTGAGCGGGCAGAGGTGTACCGCGACCATATTGCCATATCAAAGGCGGATGAAGGAACTGCCTACGGTCCGGTATTAATTGCCCAGGCGGCTGACACATTATTGACAATGAGTGGAATTAACGCATCATTTGTCATTTCCGAGCGAAAAGATGGTAGAATAGGAATAAGCGCTCGTTCATTGGGTGAAGTAAATGTTCAGGTAGTCATGGAAAAAATGAATGGTGGCGGCCATTTAACCAATGCCGCAACTCAAATAGAAGATACTACAATCGATGATGCAGAGAAACTGCTCAAAGATATTTTAGAAGAGTACTATGAGGGGAGAGAAGCTGAATGAAAGTAATTTTATTACAGGACGTTAAAGGAAAAGGCAAAAAAGGTGATGTGAAAAATGTTTCCGATGGTTATGCACGTAATTACCTTTTAAAAAATAACTTAGCAGAGGAAGCAACCAATGCTAATATGAAAGCTCTAGAGGCACAAAAGAAAAAGAGTGAGCAACTAGAGCAACAAGAAAAAGAAGAAGCAATGGACTTAAAAGACACACTTGCGGAGCTTACAGTTGAATTAAAAGCAAAATCCGGTGATAGTGGTCGACTTTTTGGTTCTATTACAAGTAAGCAAATTGCAGAAGCCTTGCAAAAAGAGCATGGCTATAAAATAGATAAACGTAAAATTGAGCTAGATGAGCCAATCCGTGCACTTGGGTATACAACAGTACCAGTTAAACTCCACCAAGAGGTATCTGGCTCGATCAAAGTACATGTAGCAGAAAAATAAGCATTCCACCGTACCATGTTTTTTATGAACAATGGCACGCTGATGGGAACATGCTATCTTTACACGTTAGGCAAGTATCAAATTTTAGCTAGGGAGTAATGTCGACGTAGTTAAAATTTTGAAGGAGGGCTCACTTTTTAAAAGGTGGGCCTTCTATCATGAAATCACAAAAGAAAGGGGGCGGGGTACATGAGCGACACATGGAGCGATCGTAGACCACCACATAATATAGAGGCAGAGCAATCCATAATTGGTGCTATATTTCTAGATCCAGAGGCGTTTTCGACAGCATCAGAACTGCTCGTAGCAGAGGATTTTTACCGGGCAGCACATCAACGCATCTTTGGTGCGATGATGAAGCTTGCTGACAGAGGTGAGCCGATTGATGTCGTTACGGTTACCACGTATTTGCATAATGCGAAGCAGCTTGAGGAAGCTGGAGGTGTAACGTATCTTTCCGAGGTGGCTGAAAGTGTCCCAACCTCTGCGAATATAGCATACTATTGTAAAATAGTTGATGAAAAAGCGTTGTTACGCCGTCTGATTCGATCCGCTACAGACATTGTTACAGCTGGATTTGAACGGGAAGATGAAGTAGAAGATGTATTAAACGAGGCTGAGAAAACAATTTTAGAGGTTTCCGGACGTAAAAACTCTGGTGCCTTTAAAGCAATAAAAGATGTATTAATTGATGTCTATGATAATATTGAGCAACTTCATCACCAAAGCGCGGATGTTACAGGGATACCGACAGGATTTCGTGATTTGGATCGTATCACCTCAGGCTTCCAACGAAATGATTTGATTATCGTAGCTGCCCGACCATCTGTTGGTAAAACGGCCTTTGCCTTAAACGTAGCGCAAAACGTGGCCGTTAATACAGATGAAAATGTAGCGATATTTAGTCTGGAGATGGGAGCAGATCAGCTTGTACAGCGTATGCTCTGTGCTGAGGGGAATATTGATGCCCAGCGCATGCGAAATGGACAGTTACAGGCAGATGACTGGAGTAAGCTAACGATGGCAATGGGGAGTCTCTCTAATGCAGGTATTTATATTGATGACACACCTGGTATTCGGGTTGCTGATATCCGCTCCAAATGCCGTCGATTAAAACAAGAGCATGGACTTGGGATGATTCTAATTGATTACCTGCAGTTGATCCAAGGTAGTGTTAATTCTAAAGAAAACCGACAGCAGGAAGTATCAGAAATATCTCGTTCATTAAAAGGACTTGCCCGTGAATTGAACGTACCGCTTATCGCGCTATCTCAGCTTTCTCGTGGTGTGGAACAAAGACAAGATAAACGCCCTATGATGTCCGACCTTCGTGAATCAGGTAGTATTGAGCAGGATGCCGATATTGTTGGCTTCCTATATCGTGATGATTACTATGATACAGAATCAGAGAAACAAAACATTATCGAAATCATAATTTCCAAACAACGTAACGGTCCAGTTGGTAACGTAGAATTGGCTTTCGTTAAAGAATACAATAAATTTGTGGACTTAGATCATCGCTACTCAGAAAGCGATGTTCCACCAGTGCCAGTGTAATAATTTGAGCAGTCTTTCCTTTAGGAGAGACTGTTTTTTTATTCGTTAAGAGTATATAAAATTTAACGTCCCAAATATAAGAAAAAGACGAGCGGACACGAGTTTTTCTATTAAATAAGGACAGTATATAAAATAAGTAAGAATCTAGGTAGTGAAAAGGCATAGGTAAAGACCCCCGGATTACGGAGTACAGCGCCGAATTAGCAATTTTACAACCAGTGATCTTTAAGGATTATATAGATAGCAAACAAAAGGCCCCTATTACGAACAATAAAATTTATTTATATAACATTGTTCGTATTTCGCATTGACTGACATGAACAAAATTGGTAAACTTACAATGGTGATTAAAGAAAACATATAATATAAATATTTGTGGAGGTGCACTATGTCCTCAGTAGTAGTAGTTGGAACACAATGGGGCGATGAAGGGAAAGGAAAAATTACTGACTTTCTATCGCAAAATGCAGAGGTAGTTGCCAGATATCAAGGTGGTAACAACGCTGGACATACAATTAAGTTTGATGACGTTACGTATAAATTACATTTGATTCCATCCGGAATTTTTTTCGATGATAAAATTTGCGTGCTTGGTAATGGAATGGTAATTGATCCAAAAGCATTCGTAGAAGAGGTTGCATATTTACATGAGCGCAATGTATCAACTGATAACCTGCGTATCAGTAACCGCGCACACGTTATCCTACCATATCATTTAAAACTAGATATTTTACAAGAAGAAGAAAAAGGAATAAACAAAATCGGGACAACGAAGAAAGGGATTGGTCCTGCTTACATGGATAAAGCGGCTCGTATGGGAATTCGAATTGCCGACTTGATGGACAAGGATGCATTCCGTGAGAAGCTGGAACAAAACCTTAAAGAGAAGAACCGTTTATTTGAAAAAGTATATGAAGTAGATCCAATCCAAGTGGAAGAAATACTTGAAGAATATTACGAGTATGGACAGCAAATGGCTAAATACGTTTGTGATACATCCGTAGTACTTAATGACGCACTTGATGAAGGTCGCAGAGTATTATTTGAAGGTGCACAAGGTGTCATGCTGGATATTGACCAAGGAACCTATCCATTTGTAACCTCCTCCAATCCGATTGCTGGTGGAGTAACAATTGGTTCTGGTGTTGGTCCAACTAAAATTAACCATGTTGTCGGTGTATCCAAAGCCTATACAACGCGTGTTGGTGATGGCCCATTCCCTACAGAGCTACATGACGAAGTTGGTAACCAAATCAGGGAAGTTGGTCGTGAATATGGTACAACAACAGGCAGACCACGTCGTGTTGGCTGGTTTGATAGTGTCGTTGTTCGCCATGCGCGTCGTGTCAGTGGTATCACAGATTTATCACTAAACTCAATTGATGTCCTAACAGGAATTGAAACATTGAAGATTTGTGTAGCGTATCGCTATAAAGGGGAAGTTATTAACGAGTTCCCTGCAAGTCTTGTGGCACTTGCCGAGTGTGAACCAGTCTATGAAGAAATGCCAGGCTGGACTGAGGATATTACGGGTGTTAAAAGCTTACATGAACTACCTGAAAATGCACGTCATTATCTAGAGCGCATCTCCCAACTAACAGAAATCCCGCTTTCTGTATTCTCTGTTGGGCCTGACCGTAGTCAGACAAATGTTGTACGTAGTGTATATAGCTAAGTAAGGAATCGAGAGTCAGCCATGAAGGAAGAAGTACCTTAATAGGTCCTTCCTTTATGGCTGTCTTTTTGCATTTCATTTTTATAATAAGTACTTTGTGTTTAAAAGAAGGAAATCAACCAGTTCACTAATAGGCGGGTAAAGACATTTACCCAAAAGTACGGTAGAATAGAAGTAAGTGTTTTAATAAAGATGGCCTGCGGAAAGTGTAATTTCGTGATGCCGCCATTGCATTAATACGGCGATGGTTTAAAACCGGACTTTTTGAAAAACCTCAAGTAAGTATGCGAAAAAAAAGGATGTGGCAAAGATGAGTCAAAAGATTTTAGTAGTTGATGATGAACAGCCAATTGCAGATATATTAAAGTTCAACCTTGAAAAGGAAGGCTATGATGTTGTACTTGCACATGATGGCGATGAAGCCATACAAGTAGCAGAAGCGGAAAAGCCTGATCTAATATTATTGGATATTATGCTACCAAATAAAGATGGTAATGAAGTGTGCCGAGAAATCCGCAAAACACAGATGATGCCAATCATTATGCTAACAGCAAAAGACTCCGAGATTGATAAAGTCCTTGGATTGGAACTAGGAGCAGATGATTATGTTACGAAGCCATTTAGTAACAGGGAAGTAATCGCCCGAGTAAAGGCAAATCTGCGTAGACAACAAGCGGTACCTGACGATACAGTGAAAGCAACGAAGGATATTGTGATCGGTAGCCTTGTGATACATCCAGATGCCTATGTTGTATCAAGAGATGGAGAACAAATTGAGCTAACCCATCGCGAATTTGAGCTGCTTCATTATCTGGCCCGCCATATCGGGCAGGTGATGACAAGAGAGCATTTACTGGAGACAGTATGGGGATATGATTATTTTGGTGACGTGCGAACAGTAGATGTTACGGTACGTCGACTTCGTGAAAAAATTGAGGAGAATCCGAGCAATCCGGTCTGGATCGTAACCCGAAGAGGTGTTGGATATTATCTACGCAGTCCCGAGCAGGAGTAATGTGGAATGAATAAAGTTGGTTTCTTTCGTTCGATACAGATAAAGTTCATTATTATCTATATTCTGTTGCTTTTAATAGCAATCCAGGTGATTGGCTCTTTTTTTACAACGGAGTTGGAGAATCAGCTGGTTGAAACGTATAAAGACTCCATTAATGACCGTGTTAATCTGATCTCTCATAATCTTGAACAGGCATTAAACAGGGTGCCGTCCGGAGCCGAGAATGAGGTAACACCGGAGGAGGAAGTGCGCGGTATTATTTCCGAAGTAGCCTCGGAGGATAATATGAAGCTTCAGGTTATTACCAACCAGAGCAGAATAATGGCAACGAACGATTATCAGAGTCAAAGCGATGTAGGCAAGAAAATATCAAATGAACTTGTTCAGAGTGTACTCACGCAAGGTGGAACGACTGAAAAAAAGGAAATGCAGGATAGAGAGACGAAAGACCAGTTGTACGTGATTGTGAAACCTCTTTATAAAGAGGGGGAGGAAAACGTGACAGTCGGCTGGCTCTATGTTGTAGCAAATATACAAAGGGTTTATGACCAGCTCGATAACATTAACGATATTTTCCTCAAGGGTTCTCTTCTTGCAATTGCGGTATCTGCTTTTATAGGTATTCTAGTAGCCCGAACCATTACCAAACCGATTAAAGAAATGCGTCGTCAGGCACAGTTAATGGCACGGGGAGATTTTACCCAAAAGGTAAATGTTTATGGAAGAGATGAAATTGGGCATCTTGCCGATACATTTAATGATCTGAACAGCAGGTTAAAACATTCCTATGCAACGATTGAAGAGGAACGAAGAAAGCTTAGTTCGGTGCTCTCGAACATGTCCGATGGTGTTATCGCAACAGACAATGCTGGAGCTGTTACGTTAATGAATGATGCAGCAGGCAGGTTAATCGGTCATGACCCAGACGATATTATCGGGGAGCTACTCATTGATGTATTACAGCTTGAAGATAAAATTGTAGATATAACAGAATTACAGGAAAGTGGCTCGATGATCATTGATTTTAGTAGTGAAGAAGAAGAGTTTCTCGTCAAGGCAAATTTCTCCACAGTTGCGGATGACGAAGAGGAGATAACTGGTTTTATCACCGTTATAAGCGATGTCACCGAACAGGAGAAGGTAGAACAAGAACGTAGGGATTTTGTTTCCAATGTATCACATGAGCTTAGAACACCATTGACGACAATGCGAAGCTATATAGAAGCATTAACCGATGGTGCCTGGAAAGATAAGGAGATTGCGCCTAAGTTCCTTGATGTAGCACAAAATGAAACAGACCGTATGATCCGTATGGTTAATGATCTACTGCAGTTATCTAAAATGGATGCAAAAGAGTATCCACTTCAAAAGGAACGGACGGAATTTGTCAGCTATTTCCATCACATTATTGACCGCTTTGAGATGAATACGCCAGAACATATTACGTTACATCGTGACTTGCCTCGAGGTAAGTATCTTGTTTGGCTTGATAAGGATAAAATGACGCAGGTACTTGATAATATCATTTCTAATGCCATTAAGTATTCGCCTGAAGGTGGAACCATTCAGCTTAAGGTTGAAAACAACCGTCATCACATCCTGGTTAGCATTCAAGATCAGGGTATGGGAATCGCGTATGATAAGCTAGAAAAAATCTTCGAACGTTTTTACAGAGCGGATAAGGCACGCACAAGAAAACTTGGCGGAACAGGCTTAGGATTAGCTATAGCCAAGGAGCTAGTTGAAGTACACCACGGGAAAATTTGGGCAAAAAGTGTAGAAGGGAAAGGAACGACTATTTTCTTTACACTACCACTTATGAACAAGAAGTGGAGGGGTGAGCGATGAGAATGGAGACGACCAAATCGTTTTTATTAATTATACTAATTGGTGTGAGCTTATTGCTGACCTTTGGCCTATGGACCTACCAGCCCTCAGAAGGCGATGCTTCTTTGGGCGATGAAGATACCGTTAGCGGGGATCTTGGGGGTACAGAGGAAACAATTAAAACCATTGTTGAGCCGCAGTCTCTCGTTTTTCACTCACAAGGGGAACACTACGGCTTTCCCTCCCCTCAGCTGGAGCGAGAATTCTATGAAGAGGTCCAAAGGTGGAAGATGAGTAATTTTCGGGAGAAACAAAGTATAAGTGGGTTGGATCCTGAAATGGAAATGGAATTCTCAGATGCATTGCCTATGACGCTTGCAAACATTCTATTTAATTTAGATCAACCTGCGGAAAACTTGCCAAACTGGTCGTTTAATCGTGTTTTGATCGATTACGAAGAGAATAGTTCATTATTAGAGGTGACCTTTGTTTCGGTAGATCAACAACGCCAAGCAAGTGCGGTTATTAATGATGCAAGCAGTTTTGAACTATTTCAATCTAAGCTTATCGATAAAGAGGATTTAATACAATATATCCATTTATCAGAAGGAGCAAGTAACGTTTATTTGCCTAGTGAAGTGGAAGATATGAACAACTATTCGCTTTCCATTGTACCTCTTAATGAACAAATGCTGGTTAACTCTTTATTCCGAGATCCAACCATGGTGAGTCGGTCCCTAACTCCATTAGGACAACCCTATTTCAGTGATGCTGTACGAGAATTAAAAGTTGTAGATAATGGTCGGGCTATGAATTTTATTAACCCAAACTCGGCGGAAGGGATACCTGCCCAAAGGCATGAACTGCTTCAAAGTAGTATGGATAGCATTTCCGATCATGGTGGTTGGACAGATGATTACAAGCTGCTTTCGGTAGATAGACGTGCTGGAATCGTTCGTTATCAAATGTTCTATGCAGACTATCCTGTCTTTGATAAGCCGTCGGTAACTACGGAACTTACAAGGATCGAACAGGAATTCAAAAATGGAATCCTTGTAGGTTATCAACGCCCACTGTTTCGAGTAACTTCTGAAATTGGTCCCGATCCAGAGCCTGCAAACCTTGACACAGGAGAAGAGATTTTGACCTATTTACGGAACGATAAAGAAATTTCTTTAGAAAATATTGAAGCTATTCGTCTTGGTTATCAACTTACTTACAATGATAACGATAATGCTAACTTCCTAAGTCTAGAAGCTAAATGGTACATGAACTATAAAGGTTCCTGGAAGCCGGTAAGGGAGGAGAACAAGGATGCAATGGAGTCAAATTAAAACCCTATTTATCCTCTGTTTTCTCGTGTTGGATATTTATTTACTTGTACAATTTATCGATAAGCAGGACAGAGCAGCTCAAGAGCAGTATCCAGGAGGAGAAGACCTCACACTTCAAGAAGAATTGGAGAGAGAGGAGATCACTCTCGGAGATATTGATGTAGGTGTAGAGAAAGATTCTTCTATCTCTGTTTTACCAATGGAATATACCGATAAGCAAGTAGGAGAAATTGAAAGCTTGGAAAACCAGGAAGCAGTATTAAACACGGAAGATCTTATCGTTGGCCATATGGATGAGCCAGTACCCATAGCCGAGGACGCAGGCGGTGAGGAAATTAGTAATATAATTAGTAATTTTATATATCAATTCGACAGTTATCAGTTTTGGAAATGGGATAAAGACTTGAATGTTCTCCTTTTCTTCCAGGAGAAAGAAAACCAGCCCATCTATTACAACCAGAGCGCCCTTTTACTTGTCTATTTAAATGAAAACAATGAGATGGAGTATTATACCCAATCCATGCTTGGAGAGGCAGACGGAAAAAGAGACAGTAGTAAGCGAACGTTAATCCCGCCAATTCAAGCAATCGGAACGTTGTATAATAATAACGAATTAGTATCTAAAGACACGGTAGATGTTGATTATGGCTACCATACATGGATTTCGTCTCTTGAGAATGGAAAGCAGGTTTTCGCGCCGACCTATAAAGTGTCCGTAAACGATGAGCGGGATTACTTTGTAAATGCCATTGAGGGACAAGTATTTTCCAACTCTGATGAAAGCTTTACGCGGGATATGGTAGTGGATAATTTAGGTGATATTCAGCTTATCCCACAGGATATTGATTGGAAAGAGGATATGATTAACAAACTTAGAAACTTGACACAAACAGAAACGGAAACAGAAACAAATCGGAGTGAATAACCATGACATTACGTTTTAGTGTGCTTGCATCCGGAAGCACAGGAAATGCGTTTTATATAGAATCCGACAAGGAAAGACTACTTGTGGATGCAGGATTGAGCGGAAAACAGATGGATCATCTTTTTAGTGAGATTGACATCGATCCTTCCACACTTACAGGCATTCTTGTCACACATGAGCATAGTGACCATATTAAAGGGCTTGGCATCATAGCCAGAAAGTACAACCTACCGATTTTTGCTAATGAAAAAACGTGGAATGCGATGGAGCGCAGCATTGGCAAGATTGGATTAGATCAGAAGTTTTACTTTAATATGGAGCAAGTGAAGACGTTTCAGGATTTGGATATTGAATCCTTTGGCGTCTCACACGATGCGGCGGAACCAATGTTTTATACCTTCCATCATGAAGGGAAAAAGGTGGCACTAGTCACAGACCTCGGCTATGTATCTGAACGGATTAAAAAGACCGTAGAGGATGCAGATGCCTATATTTTTGAAGCAAATCATGATGTAGGGATGCTACGAATGGGGCGCTACCCTTGGAATGTAAAAAGGAGAATACTCGGGGACTCAGGCCACGTATCCAATGAGGATTGTGGATTGGCCCTTACCGATATTATAAGTAACCGAACGAAGCGGATATATCTGGCCCATCTAAGTCTTGATAATAATATGAAAGACCTTGCTCGTATGTCAGTAGATAGCGTTTTACAGGAAAGAGGCATTACGCTTGATCTGCATGATACAGACCCTAAAGCACCGACACCTTTATACGAAGTTGTGTAACATTTTTTGTTTATTATATTAGCGATTAAGGAATACTATACTAGAGTGTTTAGACTTATTTCGGATAGAAGGGGATAAAGTTATGGGCTATTATGATCAGAACTACCCACCAAACCCTCATCGCCGCCGGAAAAATAGAGGTTGGCTTGTTCCGGCATTACTTGGTGTCATAATCGGTATTTTATTAGTAGTTGTCGCATTGCCGGCATTGCAAGAGAATAATGTACTCCCAGGTAATAGATCAGAACAGAGCCAACTAGAAAGCTCCAGTATAAATGAGGGCTCCCAAGGGTCAAGTAACGCAGTAAACGTGGATGTCTCTACCCAGGTTACAGATATAGTAGAACAAGTAACCCCTGCAGTAGTGGGCGTAATTAATATTCAACAGCAAGGTGACTTCTGGCAACAACAAGAGTCAAATGAAGCTGGAGAAGGATCAGGAGTTATTTACAAAAACGAAGACGGTACCGCCTATGTCGTGACAAACCATCACGTCATCGAAGGTGCGGATAGCGTTGAAGTGGTGCTATATGATGAGACACATTTAGAAGCTGAGATTATAGGCAGTGATGTGTTCTCTGATTTAGCTGTTTTAAGAATGGATGGGGAACAGGTTGAGCAGACAATTGAGCTAGGCTCTTCGGCAAATGTAAAAGTAGGCGAGCCTGCCATTGCTATCGGAAACCCGCTCGGCCTCATGTTTTCAAGCTCTGTAACCCAAGGTGTTATTAGCGGGACAGAGCGTACGATTCCTCAAGATTTCAATCAAGATGGACGTGCAGACTGGCAAGCAGAGGTAATTCAAACAGATGCTGCCATCAATCCTGGTAATAGTGGTGGAGCGTTGATCAATATTAATGGGCAATTGATTGGAATTAACTCCATGAAAATTAACCAGACTGCCGTAGAAGGAATAGGCTTTGCCATTCCAATTGATTCCGCCCTACCAATTGTAGATGAGCTGGAAACAACGGGCGAAGTTACCAGACCATTTTTAGGTGTAGAAATTTACTCTTTGGATGAGGTTCCACAGACTGAATGGAAAGGTACTCTCAATCTGCCTAAAGAAGTCGAGGGTGGTGTCTATGTTTGGAGTGTAGAGCCATTATCTCCCGCAGACCAAGCAGGCTTAAAACGGTTAGATGTCATTACAGAATTGGACGGCAATCCAGTGATGAATATGATCGACCTTCGTAAAATCCTTTATCAGGAAAAAGAAATAGGAGATGAAATCACCGTCACCTATTACCGTGAAGGCGAAAAAAAGGAAACAACCTTAGTATTGGGGACCCAACAGTAACGAGAGAAAAGCTATCCTGCAGCAAATAGAGGATAGCTTTTCCGGTTTATCCACAAAATTAATAGAGTTATACACAGTTAGTGGATAATTATTTTGCCAAAATCAATATATGGTATAGAAAGAATGTTCGGCAACAAAATAACTACGAACATTTGTGCATATGTGTATAACTTTGTGGATAAAGGTAGGTTTTCCACATAGATAAGACAGGTTATCCACTACTTTTCAACAGTAATGGTTCATAAGCTTGTTTATAACTATATTACAGTACTATTTTTCCTCTTACATGCTGCCAAACCAGGAGTAAAAGAATAAGCATGACAATATCGAGTCTCGCCGCAAAGGCAAAGGAGAGTACCCCTTCATTAAAAAGGGTGGGAAGCTTTGAGAAATAAAGTGCACCAAGCATGATGAGCAGTAATGGTGGAACAGCAAGATGAATATAGAGCCTCCCCGCAATAAGAATGCCACAACCAAGCTCAACGACTGCTACTAGAAATAGTGTTGCCTCAGGAAAAGGTAATCCCATGCTGGCAAACATCCCTCTAAAATCACCATCCACAAGCTTCATCATTCCTGAAATAATAAAGACAAAGCCAATTGCATAGCAGATCCACGTATACGTTGGCATAGATAATTTCAACTTCATTTAATTCACCCCCAATATTTCTACATCCTATATGTAACTATATGCAAGTAACTGGACAACCTTGCCAAGCAATTAATAAATAAGAAAAGTTGGGAAAATCCCTTTAAAAACGGTCATGCCTTGTCTCCTTTCCTTGCCAAGCCTTGAAATTAACCTTATAATTTCTTTTAGACTGTAAAAAAGGAAGTGAAGCCATGCTAAAGCGATTTTTCTCTTACTATAAACCGCATCGACGGTTGTTTATAATTGATTTCGCCTCTGCTTTTTTCGTTGCCATTCTGGAGTTAGCGTTTCCGGTTGCGGTGCAACGATTTATAGATGAATTATTACCAGAGGGAGATTGGAATTTAATTGTAACCGTGAGCATCTTGCTCTTATTGGTATACATCATTAGTACCCTCATGCAATTTGTAGTGGTTTATTTGGGACATAAGCTCGGTATTAATATTGAAACAGATATGCGCCGTGACCTGTTCCACCACGTGCAAAGGCAATCATTCCGCTTTTTTGATAATACGAAAACAGGGCATATTATGAGTAGAATAACCAATGACCTCTTTGATATCGGTGAACTTGCCCATCATGGACCAGAGGATTTCTTTATTTCCATCATGACCTTTATTGGTGCGTTTCTTATCATGTTCACGATCAATGTGAAGCTAGCCCTCATCATTCTAATTGCTGTGCCAATTCTTATTTTCTTGATTACGTTCAGCAATATTAAAATGAATAAGGCATGGAAGCGAATGTACGAGGAAATCGCTGGAGTAAATGCACGCGTAGAAGATGCCGTATCAGGTGTGCGTGTCGTACAATCATTTACAAACGAAAAGTTTGAAATGGAGCGTTTCTCTAAGGATAATAACAACTTCCGTATTGCCAAAATTGGTGCCTATAAAGTAATGGCATTTGTGCATTCCAATATTTATATGATGATGCGTCTGATTACATTGCTTGTTCTTGTGGTCGGTGCTTGGCTAACCTATCAGGAGGAACTAAAATACGGTGAGCTTGTCAGCTTTGTATTGTTTGTAAATGTGCTGTTTAATCCAATCCAAAAAATCACGGCATTACTGGAACTATATCCAAAAGGAATGGCCGGCTTTAAACGGTTTATGGACCTGATGGATGTTGAGCCGGATGTGGATAACAAGCCAGATGCGAAAAAAGTAGAAGACCTAAAAGGAAATATCGCCTTTAATGACGTTACGTTCGCTTATGAAAAGACACAGCGTCCTGTTCTAAATGAATTGAGTTTTTCCATTAACGCAGGGGAAACCATTGCCTTTGTTGGGCCCTCTGGTGCTGGTAAGACAACAATTTGCTCGCTTATTCCGCGTTTCTATGATGTGGACCAGGGTGGTATTACCATTGATGGGTTAGACCTTCGTGACATGACGAAGGAGTCGCTACGTGCACAGATTGGTATTGTGCAGCAGGATGTCTTCCTCTTCACAGGTACGTTAAGAGAAAACATCGCTTACGGCAAGCTTGATGCTACAAACGAAGAAATAGAAAAAGCTACCCGCCAGGCACATATGGAGGAATTTATTAAGGAATTACCTGATGGTTATGAAACGCAGGTAGGCGAGCGTGGATTGAAATTATCAGGCGGTCAAAAGCAACGGATTGCGATTGCCCGCATGTTTCTGAAAAACCCGCCAATCCTAATTCTTGATGAAGCAACCTCTGCATTGGATACAGAAACCGAAACCATTATTCAAAAGGCATTAACAGAGCTTGCTAAAGATCGCACCACGTTGGTCATTGCGCATAGACTGGCAACGATCAAAAATGCTGACCGCATTATGGTGGTAACAAAAGAAGGTATTGAAGAAGAAGGAAGTCATGAAGAATTATTAAAACGAGATGGGATCTTTGCTCATTTGCATAAAGTGCAGATGAGGTAAAAAGAAAGGCGTTTAAGCTAAAGAGCTTAGACGCCTTTTTTGGTATGTAGATTGTAAAAAATGGCGATAAGTGAACAAGCATACGCGCAACGTTTCACATGAAACATCTTCATCTGTCTTACTTGTTTGGCATTGTATGGTAACCAGAGGAAAAGGGTTGGTTAGACAAAATTTCCAATAACTGTTGTGCCATATGCTCTGGTGTATACTTAAACCCACCTTTTACCCATTCAAAGATCATACCAAATAAAGCATGCGATTGGTAACTTGCTTGTAAATCCACATCAATGGTGCCCGTGTTAGGGATAAACTTTAAATCTTGTATAGAAAGCTTTTTTAACACCTCACAGAGTCTATTCTGAAAACCAGGTAAGACACTTGGATGCAACATAATAACACGGTAAAAATCAGCATTTGCAGCCACATGTTCAAAAAGCTTTATTTTAGAAGCTGAAAGATCTTTTATGGTAAATCTCTCCTTATTTAAATAAGGATGGCGGTAAGCTTGTATAAGACTCTCTATCACATCTTGTATAGTCGCTTCCAGTAAATCTTCTTTAACCTCGTAATGCTTATAAAATGTACCACGATTAACATCTGCTTTTTTCACAATTTCTGTTACGGTAATATGCGGAAGATCTTTTTCTTCCATCAACTTAATTAATGCTGATTTTAAGGCTTTTTGAGTTTTATCGATGCGCCGATCATGTTGGGTCATTTACACTTTACCACCCTTCTGTTCATTATCCTCTTTCCATTGAACAAATCCTTTATAATTGTTGATTTATCAACATTTCAGTGGTCTTTTGCTTATTGCTACCTTAAGTATAGTACATTATACTTAGCGTATTCAAATGTATATTATAAGGCATTTCCTAGATTTAAATTTTAAATTAAGGGAGAGATAGAAATGAGACTAGAAGGAAAAGTAGCAATTGTAACTGGTGCAGCTTCCGGGATGGGACAGGCTATTGCCACCCGTTATGCAGAAGAAGGAGCAAAAGTGGTTGTATCTGATATTAACCTAGAGGGCGCAGAGACTGTAGCCGAAGAGATCAAGGCAAAAGGCGGAACAGTTAAGGCTATCAAGACAAACGTGGCAGATAGAGAAGATATTGACCACTTAATTGATTCAACAGTTAAGGAATTTGGCTCATTGGATATTCTCGTTAATAACGCTGGAATCATGGATAGCATGGAGCCAGCAGGCGATATTGAGGATGAAAAATGGGAGCGTGTATTTGCTATTAATACTACCGCTGTTATGCGCGCAACACGTAAAGCATTGCCTATTTTCCTTGAAAAAGGGAAAGGGGTAATTATTAATACAGCATCAACTGGTGGATTAAATGGTGCACATGCTGGTGCGACATACACAGCTTCCAAACATGCTGTGATCGGTTTTACAAAAAACACTGGCTATATGTACGCGGAAAAAGGAATTCGTTGTAATGCCATTGCTCCAGGCGGTGTAGCAACAAATATAGCAGCAAGCATGAAAAACTTAAATGAATTCGGTGCATCGAGAGCAGGAAAATCCCAAGCTGTTATGCCACGTGCTGGAAAATCAGAAGAGATAGCAAACGTTGCATTATTCCTAGCATCTGATGAAGCAAGCTTTGTAAATGGCACCGTGATAACTGCAGACGCTGGTTGGACTGCAGCGTTTTAAGGTCCTTAGAAGGACTTACACCATTAAGCACTATCGACGTGGAAACTCCGCTAAGAACTGTAGCGGAGTTTTTGAATTCTCTCTTTTTTCCACATTAATATCCCCCACTCCTTTTACTCACTAATTTATTTTTTTACAGAGATAAATCATGTTCGAAGCATTAGAGGTCAAAGGCGTTTCATTCCAGTCTTGGTATACCCCTTCAATGGTAAAGCCGTGCTTTTCAAGTAGTCGTTCCATCTCTAACGGAAAGACGAAGCGTAGATCAATTACAGAGCGTTTCTCATCTTGTAGTATCCCATTCGCATCAAAAAATCTTCTTATGGTGATATTATGTTGGACTTGATTGAGTGCATCGTATTCACTGATGTAGGAGACGTGGACAGAAAGCGTTCCATCTTTATAAGAAAACCCTGGCTCTTCACCATTCGTGGAGACTAGTTCCTCTTCACTTGGGAAACGAGTGTTAAAAAGAAAGCGACCTCCCTTAACAAGATGTCACTGAATGGAATTCAACATCTTGTTCTGCGCTTCATTGGTAAGGAAATGTTGAAAGGAATTTCCAACCATGAAAATAAAGTCACTTTTTAAACCAAGCTCCAGTTTTGTGCAATCTTGTTCGATAAAGTCTATATCAAGCTTTTCAGCCACTGCCTTCTCTCTTGCTCGCCTTAGCATACCGCGATGTAAATCCACTCCTAAGATGTTATGGCCGAATTTAGCCAAAGGGATGGTCGCCCTTCCTGTACCACAAGCTAAATCCACAATTGGACCTGTAGCCTTGTCTGCCCATTTTGTTAAATAGGAAATATCCTCATCATAGGCAACGTGTTCCTTATCATATTGAATGGGATCCTGATATTCCTCTAAATTTTCTATTGTCATTAGTGTTCTCCTAGTTTTAAATCTTCTGTTTAATGAGGTAGTTAAGGTTTATCATTATAAGCTGTACAAGCATTCTAAAATCGTTGCAGGATAAAGAGAAAAGGTAACCGCTTTATATAACGGGTTATCTTTTGATAAAGTGAAACTTCAATCAGTGGGGGTTTTCCATTCTTCCCCCACTGATTGTTAGTTGAACGAATCGGGTTGTTAGCGTCCGTTTACTCCCACTTAAACATCTCCGTTTTACTTTATGTTTTGAAGTGGGAGTCTTACGGACGGTTGCACTGCGATAAATAAGCTTAAGTCTATGCCTCTACAAGATTTCATTATCTTTCGTACTGGAAAGCATGCCTCTCATCCGAATTACTTTTCCGTCCAATTCTGTTTTTATAGGCTCCATACCAATTTTGCGGTAAAAGTTTACGGCAGCAGTATTCGAGGGAGAAACTCTTAGTTCATAGCTAGCCACTTTGTATTGAAGAAAAAACTGTTTTGCATATTGGTACAATTCCAAGCCCTTTCCTTGACCGCGTTTTTCAGGCACAAGGTAAAATAAATGGATATATCCAAGGGACTCCCCATTATATTCTTTAATGGATAATTCAAGTTGTCCAATATAATCATCATTTTCACAGACCAACATAAACCCAGCGGGGAATGCATGCTTCTTTTCTTCTAACCAACGCAAGTAATCCTCTTCGTCACCAAAGCCTACTCTAAAGGAGTCTTTACGGAATGTAATGACTTTGGCTTGGTGCTTCATTATATCAATGGCCTCGAATGTTAGCATGTCATCCCCCTTTAAGATTTGATTTAAAGATGACGTCACAAGATCTGCTACGTTACCTTAAAGGTCCTCACTTAAATGCTCGACCTGATTGTAGTTCAGCACTTCCCACTGCTCCTGTTTATAGTGAATATTATTAATACAAGCGTTCATTAGCCTTGTTTTCCCGGCACCGATTTCTCCACCAGAGACAGTTGCTAAAATAGCATTTATTACCGCACCGTGGGCAACAATAAGAACGCGCTTATCGGGATACTTCTTCAGAACATCATCCACTCCGCTCATCACACGTTTGATGAAGTCTTCTGGTTCTTCACGATTTGGATAGGCTTTATCAGGATATTGAGTCGTTCTTTCCTCCATTGTCAGTCCTTCCGCGTCACCAAAAGAGCATTCTGCAAAACTGCTCATTTCTTCATATGGAAGCTGTAGAGAAGCATTAATAATTTCAGCTGTGCGTTTGGCCCGTTTCATAGGGCTTGCAACCATAACATCATAATCCTCTGCGTTAAGGTAGACCGCGCTTTTTTTAGCCTGGCGAATCCCTGTTTCGTTTAGTGGGATATCTGTACTCCCTTGTAGCTTTCCTTTTAAATTCCAGTCTGTTTCACCGTGTCGTATAAGGCAAATTGTCGTCATTCCCATAACCCCCTGTTTGTTTGCATTATGTATATTAATAAAATAATAACAGATTTCGCTCTATCTGCGGGCGGTCAGCTGAATAAATCTGTCCCAATGTCACAACCTAGATCTAAAAGGAGTGTGCGACATGCAAAATTTACTTATAGCAATCAGCCTAGGTTTATCAGCTTTTATCGGACAAGCTTTACCAACAGCGGATATGGAAACTCAACAAGAACAAGAGCAAGTCCCTTCCTATGCTAAGTGGGGAAAGCTTGCCATGAAAGAAACGAAGGCCAAATACCCTCAAGCAGACATTATCGATTATCTACATGAAGGCAGCAAAGAAAATGCCAACTCTGAGGTAGAGATTTTTAAATTATGGTTAAAGCAAGATCAAAAAGAATTCGGTGTCTATGTAAATATTGAATTTCATCCAGAAACGGAAGAAGTTATCTCCGTTACATTTAAAGAAACAGATCGATAGCAGCAGGTGTCGCGTGAGAGCGCCGCAGAGACGCGTGTGAACAATGTATAGACGCATGAGGCCACCACAAAGTCGCGTATGAGCAAGGCAAAGTCGCTTGTGCTCTTCACAAAGTCGCGTGCTAACTCCAGCCCAGAGCGCCACACAAAGGAAGAGCCCATTCGCCCTCTTCCTTTTTCTTAATCGACAATAATTGCCCCGCTGGTAGATGAAGAATAAGTTAGCTCCAAATATACATAAGCCAAAAGCCACAATCCGCCCTTCACCTTGCTCCCATTTCTAGGGAATTTCGCTTGCATTGTATGCTTATCTCCCCCTTTTCATTGAATCAGCTGCTTTGCGAAATTTGTTATTGGGCATTTCTATTTATTTTTCAATTCTATTAAACTAGCAATTTCATCTAAATGAATCCTATGTATGAGTAAAAGTGTTTTGCCTATGCTTATTGTAAAATATATCCATGCTGAATACCTATAAGCTTTAGAATGGTCACTAGTACTTCCTGTTCATTTTTGTAAAAGCATAAAATCGCCAACAGGCTTCGACACATCTAGTAGATGGGCGTACCTATAATAGAGTTACAAGAATAGCAGGCAGGCATCAAGGTGATTCCAAGAGATAATGGAGGTGAAGGATCACTGTAAGCGGTCATGCAGGGATACGGTAGACAAAAAATGAAGGGGAGGAACGGGTATGAAGCTGAAAAAGCAGTTGAGTTTGGCACTAGCATCAAGTGTATTAGGGGTGGCACTGATTAGTGGAGGCACCTATGCCTATTTTAGTGATCAGGAGGTGTCGAGTAATTCTTTTGCTGCAGGCACCTTGGATTTATCCATGAATGAAACGGCGTTAATAAAATTGGAGAATCTTAAGCCTGGTGATACGATGATGCGAGAATTCAACTTAGCAAATGATGGAAGCTTAAAGATTGAAAATGTCTTTTTAGAAACCGCCTACTCTGTAAATGACATAGAGAACAACAATGCAGAGGATTATGGCAAGCATATCAAAGTTAATTTCCTTTGGAATTGGGATCAGGAGAGTGAGCCTGTGTTTGAAACAACCTTGTATGATTTACAGCAAATGGATCCAGATGTCGTGAAGCGGGATATATGGGACCCATTGTGGGAGCAAAAAGGTGGGTTGGATTCAGAGGAATCGCATGATTTCTGGGTTGAATTTGAATTTGTTGATAATGACGCTGACCAGAACATGTACCAGGGTGACGCACTCTCATTGGAATGGACCTTTAACGCGACACAGGGAGATGGAGAGGAAAAATAACAAATAAATCCAAAGGAAGGAATGAGGGGAATGAAATTACGCCAAAAAATTGGCTTTTCTACCATAGTACTGTCGCTATCAATAGGGATTGTTACACATGGAACAACTGTTTCTGCAGAGGAGGCCAACATAAAATTAAACGACACCTACAATACACCATCTTATATTGTGGAAAAGTGGGATGCACCAGGGGGAATGACCAAGCAGGAAATTGTCCGAGCTTACTTTTCCCAGAATAAAGGAGACTTCCAACTTCAAGGTAATAAAGATGTAGACTTTGAAATTGTAGAGGAATTAAAGGATGACCAAACAGATAACTCCCATTTTAAAGTCCAGCAAACGTACAAAGGGATTCCTATTTATGGAGCAGATCAAACTGTAAAGTTAGATGAAAATAATAATGTAACCGCATACTTTGGAGAGGTGATTCCGGAGCTTGATAAGAAAAAGATAAACATGCAAGCAAACCTATCAAAATCTGATGCGATTAAGCTTGCAAAAAAGGAAATTGAGAAAAAGATTGGCAAAGTGAAAGACTATGACGGGCCACTTGAGGTAGAACCTTATATTTATGAACATGAGGATGCCTATTATTATACGTATCTCGTAACAGCATCGACCACCGAGCCTGCAGTAGGATTTTGGCATTATTTTATCGATGCAACGAATGGAAAAGTTGTTGACTACTATAATACTGCACATGATGTAACAGCCTTTGGCACAGGGGTTTTTGGAGATAGGAAAATGTTTGAGGCACAAGCCTTTGAAGGAAAGTTTCGTCTGTTTGATGTGACAAGAGGAGATGGTGTGGTCACATATGACAATACAACAGGAACAAACTTGGATGTGTTCAGCATAAATAAAATGTTTAAAGATGGGTCCGCAGTAGACGCGCATGCCAATGCACAAATTACGTATGATTACTACCAGGACACATTTGGGAGAGATTCCGTTGATGATAACGGGCAAATTCTCATTTCAGCTGTCCATGTGGGGAATAATTGGAATAATGCCTCCTGGAATGGTAGACAAATGTCATATGGCGACGGGGATGGCCTTAGGTTCCACCCACTTGCCGCAGGGCTTGATGTAGCAGCACACGAGATGAGCCACGGCGTTATTCAGCATACGGCCAATTTAATTTATCGAGGTGAATCAGGTGCACTAAATGAGTCCTTTGCTGATATTTTTGGAGCAATGGTGGACCGAGATGACTGGCTTATTGGAGAAAATATTATGGCAGACGGCACGCTTGCCCTAAGATCGATGGAGGATCCCACTGACCTAATTGAACGGAGAACGGAAGCACCGTATCCAGATCACTGGAGCAAAAGATATACGGGTACACTTGATAATGGTGGGGTTCATATTAATTCGAGTATCAATAACAAGGCAGCCTACCTTATTTCTGAGGGTGGAGACCACTTTGATGTAGCGGTAAATGGTATTGGTAGAGATAAAACCGAGCAAATCTACTACCGGGCTTTATCCCTTTATTTAACACGTAGCTCTGACTTTAGCATGATGCGAGAAGCGGCAATACAGGCAGCTGGGGACCTTTATGGTAGCGACTCGGATGCAGTGGCAGCAGTTGAGCAGGCGTATAGTGCAGTAGGCGTTTACTAATAAAATGGCAATTCCAGCTATATAGAGAATATAGCTGGAATTGTTGTTGGTTGGTCCATTAAATAAGGAGGGGTTATGCATGAAGGTGGCAAAGTCGCTCGTACTGGCCGTTCTTATCATGATGCTTTTATCAACCACGGCACAAGCTGCATCGGAAGGGTTACCAGCCTTTCCTAGTCCGATAGATTCTCAGAATTGGACGCTGCCAGAAGATATGACGTGGGAAGACTATGAACCGGTTCCTGGGGTAGATTGGCGGAATTCGGAGGTGGAGCCGGAAAGAGTGCTGAAGGGAGCCCTCATCGTTGTTGACTTTCAAGACCGCGATTTTATCATAAGTCAAGAGGAGGGCTCTATGGAAGCTGGGAATCCGGTTGGAAATGGAAATATTCCTAGAGAGGATGTTGGGGAATATTGGGTGGACTTTCTCAATAAACCGCAGACACTGAATAACTATCGAACGATCAATGAATACTGGAGGGAAAATTCTTATGGAAAGTGGGCAGTAGAGCTGGAGGCTTTTGGCCCTTACCGAATGGATGGAAATGAGTTCCAGTATGGGTTGAACGAATTCGGACAGCAGGAAAATATGCCACCGGGTTATGAAGCAAAAAGTCTACGTCCAGAGGCGATGAGCAAAGCAGAGGCAGATATGGAAGCATTTGGGGAGGAATTTGATTTCACTTTTATTTTGCACGCAGGGTACGATGAATCAGGCATATGGCAAGAATTTGGTGAAATGATGTTTTTAAATGAAGAGGCAGTGACAGACGAATTCGGCCCACCTTTAGATTACGATATGCCAAATTGGGCACTGACAAGGTATGTGGACTGGACTTCGTGGGTCGCAGGAAAAAGTATTTGGTCTAGTGCCGACATTCGGAATGGCATATCTGTTCAAGGGGAAAATGACGGTATGGGTACGTTCGCCCATGAATTCGGTCATATTATGAATTTGCTGGATAATTATAATAATCCGTATGCCAATCCGGTTTCTCGTACGTATTCTGGTCCATGGGAATTAATGAGCAGGGGGAGTTTCAACGGGCCAGGAGGGCCGCATACACGTTGGATGGTCATGCCAACACTAGGCGGTTCAACACCATCTCATCATATGCTTCGAAATAAGATCAAACAAGGATTTCTATCTGAAGAGGATTATCTAAATGTCGATCGAGATGCCCTGGCAGAGACCGGGCCGGTATTCGCTGATATTCTCGCACGTGCTGTACCAGAAGAAAGTACAAGGGACGAGGCCGTAGTACATGGCATTAATATTATGATGGAGGACCTTACTCCGGCCAATTCCCTGGAAGATGATTGGCGGGCTGATATGCAACGCGGGGAGAAATGGTATGACAATTACACTGTGGAAGTAGTCGACCGTGTTGGGATGGATTCATTTACACCGGATACTGGTGTACTGCTGGCGAAGACGAAGGATAGTGAATCTGCACCAAATATTTGGGTGATTGATTCCCATGAGGAAGACATTAATCAAAAGGATTTTACCAGACCTGATGGGACGGATGCAATGTATTCGAAGGGTGATTATCGTCAGCTATCGGATGCCTTGTTTAAAGCAGGAACAGGAAATGATGTCATCAGTGAATATGTAGATGAATATAACAGACTACACTTCTATATTTTAAATCATAATCGGGAGACTGAAGACCCATTATCGTACAGGGTCGCGGTAAGACATCTGGATGGTGGGGGCGACTTTGCTCGCGGAGTCAGAACGGAAAGTGGCGAGCAAGAACAAGCGATCCCGGGAAAAGTAGCCAAACATTATTTCCAGGTTACCAATACAGGCGAAGCAACGGACCTTTTCCGTTTGCGAGCAGATATAGATGGCGGCTGGGAAACAATGCTGGAACAAGAAGTAATTGAAGTAGAATCAGGAGAAACGGTAAAGGTGCCAGTATATGTTGAAGTACCGGAAAATAAGAAGGAGGCTGTAGCACTGAGCTTTACAGCAACATCGGAAACGGACACGAGTCAGGTCGAACAGGATGTGACGCTTCTATTGAGTAATCTCACCGCTACAGGATTAAAAGAACTTCTTAACCGCTATGAAGTATTAGAGGATATCTCCAATGAGGAGACTTTGCGAGCATTACAAACCCATTTAACTGTTGTAGAGCGATTCGAGAAAAAGGAGGAACCTGAAAAAGTCATCAAACATATGGAAGGCTTTATACAGCTTGTCACCCATCAACGTGATCAGGGGAATATCACCGAGATATCTGCAGGCGCACTACTGGATTATAGTGATTACGTGATCGAGGAGTGGCAGTAAAAATAGTGGTTGATCTGGGGTAGAGGTAGCCTGCCCCAGATCTTTTTTTATACTTCTGAAAATCGTGTAGAGATAGAACCCGTCTTTCTCTCTTCCTCAAAAAAATAACCACCTATATTAGATGGCAAATAAGTATGGTTATTTTTCTCAACTTATTTAAAAGACTATCTACCTACTTTATTTCCATTTGTCTATAATTGTATTGGCATCAGCAGTCAGAACAAGGTACGCCTCGTCTGTAAGGAAGTTGTTGTTCTTTTGATTATCGAGTAGTTCTTTAAGGTTTTCCAGATGCTTGATTACTTTATCGCCGCGCTCTTTTCTCTCAAACTGTTCGACTGATCGAATGTGAGCTTGTACTGCTCGGGATACGCCTGGATTTGAAAATGCCCCATTATCCAAGTAATAGTCCACAATCTTTTTCATGTCCCCAGCATTTTCAGGGGATGTCCCCCCTTCGTAACCTAGTGCGTTATCTAGCGCGTTTTTTCCACCAACAACAGGAAAGGAAATAGTACTTTCGCCAAGGGACACGTCAAATGTTGCACGGTTGTTGTCAGGGATTAACCATCTGTCATCACTCGCTGCAATCACAATACCAATTCGATGCCCTTCTTTAAAAATATAATCTTCCGGCAATGCCTCCCATTCGAATGAATATGAATTCCCGGGAATTAGCGGGTTAGACGTGGATAACGACTCCCAATTTTGGGCATCCATCCAGCCGTGTGTTACGATCTCGTATGGGGCTTCCACGGTCGTCTTTTCTGTTTCTTTGTAGCAGGCATCATCGGATGCAGAGCTCTCTCCCCAGCAGGATTCAGAATCTAGTGTACGAATCCCCTCTCCACGGTCACGATGGTCCACCCTCTCATCAACACCATAATCGACGACTAATGCGGTTAAATGCGTATTTTCTTTATCTACAATAGCATCGAGTTTTAGCTCTGGAGCCCCACTTAAGTGCACCTCATCCCCTAATTCCGGAGAGAGAAATAGGAGCCTGTTTTCCTTTGAATTAAAGGCATTCTCCACCATTTGTTGTTCGGTTTGATAAGGATCATCTGTAAAGGACTGGGTGCTAGCATCTAATAATGGGCTTGTTAGCCATGTGCCAGGGAGGGTTTCCGAAGCTGGTGCAAAGCGCACATTGACGGCAGAAGCCTTTTCGTTAGGCCAAGCGGATTGAGTTTCCCACTCGTCAGCTGCCCGCTCGATGTCCACTACTGGATCATCCATGATGCCATTATCAATATCAAGTAACCAATAATCAAACCATTGATGGAGGGTGTCTACCCATTCCGCTCTACGAAAATCAAACGGATCAACATGGCCAGTCTGTGTTAGCCAAAGCTTTCTCGGTACATCGTTCTCTGCTAGAGCTTCCCACCAATTAGAAAAATGATTCGCTTTAACGTTATAATCATTTATGCCATGAATGGCATACACACTTGCCTCCACCTGATCGGCGTTTTTCACAAAGTTACGCTCGTCCCAAAACGCATTATAATCACCGGTTTCGTCATCGGCCGCCAAGCGCATCTCTTCCCGGACAACAGCACAATCTTCTACACGCTCGCTGCTTGTTACAAGGCGTGATAGATTACCCGGACCATTTGTATAAAAAGGTGTCCCTCCATAGCGGTAATAGTCATACCAGCTGCTGATAGCACCGATTGGCACAATTGTCTCTAAACCTTCCACACCAGATGCAGCAGCAGCGTTTGCTAAGGTTCCGTCATAGGACTTCCCAATCATACCTACTTGCCCGGTTGACCAATCAGCTTCAATTTCTTCACCAGCTTCATTCCACGCTTTTCCTTTACCGTTTAGCCAGTTTATCACGACATTCACACTTTCGGTCTCTTCTTCCCCTCCAGTTGGCGGACAACCATCAGAGTTATTGGTTCCTACCATATCTACTTGTACAACCGCATAACCTCTCGGCACAAAGTAGTTGTCGTAGAATAGTGGAAACATTTCATTTACTCCATCGTGATCTGGGTCCTTGATTTCCGATTCATTTCCACGCCCAAGTCCTTCATAATATGGACTCGCATCCATAATGATAGGGACGCTTAAGTCATCTTCTGTTTCCAACGGACGAATAATGTCTACAGCGATTCTATCAAGTTCCCCATCTCGATCACTATCCATGGTGGATTCTACATAGATCGTTTCCGTAATCGCATCTTGATAAGAATAAATGGGTTCCGTCACCCCATTTTCCAGCTCGTATCCTTCCTTTTCCTGCGCGGTATCAGCCGCACCATGTACGATTTCAGGAGTGGCTAGTGCAGACAAAACAGCAAGTGACAGGACAGCATGTACTACTTTTTTATTCGTTTTTCTAAACAATACATTCCCTCCTCTATTAATCTAGTATAAAAATAGCATGTAAGGAGGTAAGCTAGAAGAGGGAGAAGCACTATTTTTCAGATAATTTAGATTTTAAAATAGATAATTGGTTCTGATAAAAAGGAACGTCTTTAGTGAAGGTTTTCAAGTATATTTGTCGAATAATTATAAAGGAAGGAGAGATTAGACAGTGGATAAATTGCGGATTTACTCTTCAAAATAAATAAATTTTGAGGAGGAGAAGAAATGAACATAACATTTCAAGGTAGTAAAGACATAGACAAAGAACAGGTCATAAAATTATATAATGATGTGGGATGGTATGCGTATACGAAGGATCCAAACACTCTGTACAATGCGCTACAGCAGTCTCTTAACGTAATCTCTGCTTGGGATGGTGAGGAGTTAGTCGGCCTAATCCGTGTCGTAGGCGATGGGTTAACGATCCTCTATATCCAAGATATTTTGGTATTAAACGCTTATCAAAACCAAGGAATCGCTACAAAGTTGATGGAGCAAGTGATGCAGAAGTATGAGCATGTGCGGCAGAAGGTCTTGTTAACAGAAGAGGCACCAGATGTGAGGCATTTTTATGAGAAAAATGGCTTCGAGTCCTGTGACAAGGGTTCATTGGTGGCTTTTGCAAAACTAGAAGGATAATAAAAAGTGCAGGGCGCCGTAAAGGATCCCTGCACTTTTCTTCATTCTATTTAAATAGCTACGTCTTAAGATGAGGTCCAAGCGCCACCATTAACATGGATAGCTTGTCCTGTGATATAAGAACCTTCATCTGAAGCCAGTAGTACATATGGCATTGCGTGTTCAGATGGTTGGCCAGGTCGGCCCATTAACGTATCTTGTCCGAAACCTTCTACGCCATCTTCATCAAAGGAAGATGGAATAAGTGGTGTCCATACAGGGCCTGGTGCTACTGAATTGGCACGGATTCCTCTCTTCGCAAGGCTTTGGGCAATGCTTCGAGTAAATGCCGTGATAGCGCCTTTAGTCGCAGAATAGTCCATAAAGATTGGGTTCCCTCGATATGCGTTAATGGAAGAAGTACTAATAATAGAATCGCCTTCCTGCATATGAGGCACTGCCGCTTTTGTTAAATAGAATTGGGAGAAGAAATTGACTTGGAATGTCTCTTCAAATTGTTCATCTGAGATATCCTCTAGATCTTCCCGAACAAATTGGATTGCGGCATTGTTTACGAGAATGTTCAATTTGCCAAATTCATCAACTGTTTTTTGTACGAGATCTCTACAATGAGCGGCATCTTTAATGTCCCCAGGAAGTAGCAGGCATTTTACACCTTCTGCTTCAACTGCTTTTTTCGTTACTTCTGCATCGTCATGCTCATCAAGATAAGAAATGGCAACATTTGCCCCTTCCTTCGCGTAAAGCATTGCTACAGCGCGTCCGATCCCACTGTCGCCGCCTGTAATTAAGGCACTTTTTCCTTTCAGTTTTTCTGAACCTTTATATTCTGTTGGCTGTGCCGGTAATGGGTTCATTTTTGACTCAATACCTGGTTGTTTCTCTTGTTTTTGTCTAGGGGTACTACCCTTTTGCATCTCTTTCGGATCCATAAGTGACATTACCTCCTTGATTAAATACGTTACTTTTTGCGTCACAATAGTCTATTCCACCCTATGACAAGAAGAAAACATGAGATAGCGCTTACGATTAATATTAAAAAAATTCCCTTAAAAACACCTTTATTTACTGCCAAATTGAAATTGCGTAATCCCCGAAAAGAATGAGATTATTTCAAGTTATGATGATAGGCTTGTAAAAGTGGTAAAGTAGGATATACTTAATATAAAAAAATACCGCTTGGTGCTGTAACACCAAACGGTTAAGTGCAGTAGCCCTTCAAGGTGGCAGCTCACTAATAAGCGTGATAAAATAACCACCACTTAATTAGCTTGCTAGGCTGGGATGGTTATTTTTTACACGTTAGGAAGTATAAGATTTTAGTAAGGAAGCAACATCCACGCAGTTAAAATTTCGAGGTGCCAAGTATCAGAAAAACTTTCACATTCGCTAAAGGACGAGCGATTTTTTTAATGAGGATCGGCACAATTAAGGTCCAAAAGAGATCCTTAATTTTAACTAGGAATGAAAGTGTGCATTTTTACAGTATCCGTGTGTATTTACTTAGTTAATGGGATTTTAATTTCTTCACCAACTTCAAGAATTGAGCCTTGGCGATCTTCAACCGGAGCGAAGGTCATCACATATTCGTCCTCGGCACCCTCTACTTCACCTTTACTAAAAATTGGATCTATCTTTTCATTTGCTGATTGCAAAAACACACCAGATTTTTCGTCATCAACACTGTAACCATACTCTTTACTATTTTTCCTTGCATTAAGGAATTGATGTTCCAACTTGCTCATTACCCTGTATTGCATGCCACTTTCATCTGTAAGGAGCTTTGTATCAGATCCAGTCACCACAACTCGTGTTTCAAGATCTGAAAACTCAACTTGCTTAATGTTGTATGTTTCTCCTTTAAAAGTAAATTCTTTATTTACTTCCACTGTTTCTCTATCCGAGACAGCAGATGGTTTGAGTTTGAATTCTAGAGGCCATGTCGTTTGTAAACTCTCCATTCCACTGTCATTCCAGATTGTTAAATTTTCGATTTCTAAACGAATTTCTTGATCTGCATATTCTTTAATTGAAGCAAAGGATAAAGCTTCCGTTATTTTATTTTCCTTGCTATCGTAATAGCTGCTTCCCCAACCAACATTATCTAAAGGTACTTTTTGTCCACTTTCAACTATTAAATTAATTGAACTTACTCCCTCAAAAAGGTCAATATAATGATTTTCTAGATTTGTTTCTTCGCTCTGATAGGTAAGTAAGAGTTTTGTCTCCTTATCATCCGTCAAGACTCTGTCAAAGTGGACAGTTATGTCATATTTTTTATCGTAGAATGTTTGATCAAGTGCTTGCCCTTTTCCTGATATAACTGCCATTCTAACACCTGTATCATCAATATGCTCGCTGGTAAATATTTTATTATATACCTCTTGTATAGCTGCTAATGCGGGTGTGAAAGTTAATGTCGAAACAATAGTCAAACAAATTGCTGCGACAATCAAAATTCGTTTATAATAAGCGACCTTTTTATTTAGAGGACTAGTGGGAATCTGGTTATCAGCTATTTGATTTTTCTTTTCGCTCTCTTTTTTAGCTTGCATGACCCCTAATTTTGCCCTATTATGCAATTCCTCTGGGATTTCAATTTTTTCTAACTCACGTTTTACTTTATTACTCATACATATCAACCTTTCTAACCTTTTTTTCAAGCTTAGCTAATGTACGATATAAAACCGATTTTACTGTTCCCAGTGGCAATTCCTCGATCTTTGAAATCTCTTTAAGGGTATAACCGTAATAAAACTTCAAAAGTATTATACTTTTTTCGCGTTCATCTAAAGTATCTAGTAAATCTTGTAGGGTTAACGAAAGAGGTAGATCATGATCATCTGACTCAATAAAATCTTTTTGTTCAAGATTTAAATGAATTACCTTCTTTTTTTTCCTTAGAACATCAGTTGCACAACTTTTTGCTATCTTTATTAACCAAGTCTTAAAAAACTCCGGATTCTTCAAGGTGTTAATTTTTTTAAACGCTCGATAAGCAGTTTCTTGAACAACATCAAGGGCATCTTCCTTATTTTTCACATATAAATATGCCATCCGATAAATGTCTTTTTCGTACTTTTGAAATAGTGATAAAAAAGACTCTTCATTGCCTTTTTGTGCTTTATAAACTAAGTCAATAATTGTCACTCACCTACATTTCCTTAATGTATTTTACTTATTAGACGCACGTTTTAGTTGTTTGGCTTCATCTTTATGAATATGACATAATAACAAAAAGCAGGAGAGAACTCCTGCTAAAATGTCTCATTGCTGTTTAGACAATGTTGATGAATTTGCGGGTTACTGTTTGTGGAAGGAAGTTCCTCGAAAAAAGGTGAGGGATAATTAAAGCATATAGAAAAGAATGTTGAGATACTTCAGTTTAAAAATGCTTTCATATCTTACCTTTTCCGCCAAATCGCCTTTGTGTAGGCAAGTCTCATCCCGGCCCTTTCCATATTCCGCTGGCTTGTTCTCAGGTAGGTTGCCTGTCCGACTAGTAGGTGGCAGTCTGCTTCCAACGCGTGCTTAATCCGTTCTTGAAGTAATGCCTGGTGTACCCCTTTATTGCGGAATTCCGGTAACGTAGCTGCTGCCGCCATCTCGGCAATTCCGTCCTGGATAAACAGTACCCCAATACCTGCAGGCACTTGTCCGATAGTAGCAAGGTAGAAGCTCCAGCCTGTTTTCCCGTATAAAACAGTATTATTTTGTGCGACTGCCTCTTTTAAAAAAACAGGCATTTGAAAAGTTTTCGTGTAAATGTCTGCAAACGTATGGAAGTCATTTATATCGAGTTTATGTATGGCCACTTCAGGATGATACATGGGAAAAGATTCCTCGCAGGATCCGTAGAGTGTAGCATGAAATCGGTTCTGGCTATATCCCCTTTCCGTTAACAAGTTTAATAGCTCCTCAGATACAGAAGCTGGCGTTAGCTCGAATTGGGCAGGGATTTCTCTCTCCTGAAAAAAGGTAAGAATTTCGTCTATCTTATCTATATCCTCTCCGTGAAGCCCCCTCACAGTGTTAAAAGCAGTGCCAGGGATTTGCTTAGCAGTAAACGCTACCGCCTTCCCAAACTGCTCCATCTCCACCTGCATGGGGTTTCCCTGAATACCCTGAATTGCTTTCAGTCGGGAATCAAGTACTGCTACCTCCATTTTCTCTATCTTCTGAACGAGAGATGGTGTCAAAATTCGATGCAATAGGATCACCCCTTTCTTTTTATATCTGCCTGCTTAATATAGTTTCTTAGAAAGTCAAAATAACTTAAATAGCTTCTCCAAGTCCCCAAACACATGGTTCACACCTTCAACGTAATAAAAACTTGATGCTTCTTCTGGTGAAAACGCCTTTTCCCTGTAGATAATAACTTTTTTACCATAGGCTAATGCCAAACCAAGTTCAACATGGCTACCCTTACCACCTGGTAAATACAGAATAAATAGGTCACAGTCTGCTACTGCTTGTTTTTCTAATGTGCCAATCCTTTCGAGTTGGTCAACAGTGTTTGCGCGTTCATTTAAAGTCCAATCGTATGTATTCACATGTCCTTTAGAGAAAAGATACTGACTGACAGCTTGGACATTTTCTTTGTTTTGAAAGCTTGATGCAATATAATATTTCATCCTGTATCTCCTTCTTCTTTTTATGGTAAGCACCTTTATTATACCACTATGTCAAAATATTCAATTATAAACAAAAATTAATAAAAATTACAGGCACATTAATTGTTTGAAAGCGAAAGTATCCGATATAGTAAAGAGATGTCTTAGGTTTTTACATAAAAAACCCACGATTAACAAAGATAGAAAGAAGGAGAGGATATATATGGCTACATCTGCGAATTCATTTAATCTGCCTAAAGGCCAAAAAATTGCAATGATTATAGCATTGCTAGTTGGCGCATTTATGGGGATTATTAATGAAACGCTTTTAGCGACAGCACTTCCAACGATCCAGCATGCGTTTCAAATATCACAAGCTCAGGTTCAATGGCTGACAACAGCATTTCTTATGGTGAATGGGATTATGATCCCGATTTCAGCTTACTTTATTGAACGATTTACGACCCGCGGGCTGTTCTTAACAGCAATCAGTCTATTCGGAATAGGAACATTGACTGCAGCGCTTGCTCCTGTTTTCCCTGTACTACTGTTAGGAAGGGTTATTCAAGCATCTGGCTCTGGGATAATGCTACCACTCTTAATGACAGTATTGCTGGCGATTATTCCAGTAGAGAAACGTGGAACAACAATGGGATTGATTGGTATTGTCATTGCGTTCGGACCTGCAATCGGACCTACCTTATCCGGCTGGCTACTGGAACACTTCGAGTGGCGGGCACTGTTCCTCACTGTACTACCAATAGTGGTGGTTACCATAATCTTGGCAGCACTTTTCCTCAAAAATGTGACGGATCTTGGCAAACCAAAGTTAGATGTCCTATCGGTTATTCTTTCTTCACTTGGGTTTGGAGGGTTTCTTTACGGATTTAGTATTGGCTCAGAGCACGGCTGGGGAAGCGCTGCTGTCCTGATTGCGATTATCGGCGGAGCAATTTTAATTACGTTGTTCATACTGAGACAATTGAAGCTTCGACAACCGATTCTCGAGTTCCGTATTTTTAAATTTCGTATCTTTAGCCTGGCGATTGTAATAACAATGGCAGTGATGATTTCTCTAATTGGTGCAGAGACACTCCTTCCACTATTTATGCAAAACACACTTGGATTTAGCCCACTTGAATCAGGGCTAATGCTATTACCAGGAGCCATTGTTATTGGAATTATGTCTCCGATCACAGGCATTCTGTTTGATCGATTTGGTGGTAAGTATCTAGCAATCACGGGTCTTACCATTGTTACGGTAACGACCTTCTTCTTCACAAACTTATCGATGGAAACATCATTTGCTTACCTGTCCACGGTATATGCCATTCGGATGTTTGGTTTATCTTTCGCTTTAATGCCAGTTATGACATCGGCATTAAATCAGTTACCACCAAAATGGTATGCACATGGATCGGCAATGGCTAATACATTGCAGCAAATCTCAGCTTCGATCGGTACAGCTATTCTTGTCACCTTGACGACAGTTGGGGCGAAGCAGTTTACACCAGAAGAAAATGAATCAGCAAATGCGATTGGTCAGCTTGCCCAAATCCAAGGGTTTGAATGGGCGTTTATGGGAAGCACCGTACTAGCATTCGTTGGTCTACTACTCGCATTTTTCCTAAGCTCACCAAAGGAAGAAAAAGAAATGACACGTAAGATTAATGAAGAAAGCATGTCAGAGTAAACGAAAAAAGCTCTTCCATAAAGGGAGAGCTTTTTCGTTTATATATAAAGTTAGGAGGTTTGCTGGTCGAGCTTAGCTTGTTTATGGATGGTATGCTTTGTTCCCCATTCATGCATTGCTTCTAGGATCGGCTCTAGACTTCTCCCATATTCCGTCATAGAATATTCTACTTTTGGAGGGACCTGTGGATACACAACCCGCTCAATAATGTCCTCTTCCTCCAGCTCACGTAATTGTTTTGTTAACATTTTCTGTGTTATTCCGGGCATACTGCGTTTAAGCTCACTGAATCGTTGTGTCCCCTTTTGCAGTAAATGAAGAAGAATGATAGGCTTCCATTTTCCGACCAAAATACTAAGTGCATCCTCAACGCGACATAACTCTGGTACCTTATCCATGCTTTTCGCTCCTTTAGTATCCTTTTGTATACTATACCACTTTATAGTGCGTACTTCATAAAAAATTCATTATACCTTACAATAGCATTATAATGGAAAAATAGAAAGAATGCAGATATAGATTATGTAAGATAGAAAGGTTGAGAATGAATGGAAAAATATCGTATAGATCCTAGCAAAGGAATGGAATTCGGGCTTTACACACTCGGCGATCATCTGCCAGACCCACATACAGGAAAACGAATTCCTGCACAGCAACGCATACAGGAAATTATTGAATTAGCAAAACTGGCCGATCAGGCGGGAATTGATTTCTTTAGTGTCGGCGAGAGTCATCAGGACTTCTTCGCTACCCAGGCACATGCCGTTGTTTTGTCAGCGATCGCCCAGGCTACAGAGAATATAAAAATTGCCAGTTCCTCGACTATTATTAGCACATCAGATCCCGTGCGTGTTTATGAGAATTTTGCTACAATTGATCTAATTTCTGGTGGGCGTGCGGAGATTGTTGCCGGGCGAGCATCAAGAATTGGCTTGTTTGATTTACTCGGCTATAATGTTCGCAATTATGAGGAGTTATTTGAAGAGAAATTTGATTTACTAAGACAAATTAATGAAGAAGAGGTTGTAAACTGGGAAGGTGAGTTTCGCTCTCCGTTAAACAATGCCAAAGTACTTCCACGCCCACTCAACGGCTCATTGCCAATCTGGCGTGCTGTCGGTGGTTCACCTGGCAGTGCAATTAAAGCAGGCTATGCAGGTGTGCCAATGTTCTTAGCTCATCTAGGCGGACCAGCAAGCAGCTTTAAACGATCAATTGATGCGTATCGCCAAGCAGCTCAAAGCCGAGGGTTTGATACAGACCAGCTACCTGTTGCAACTGCTGGATTCTTTTACGCGGCTGAAGACATGCAAACGGCGCTTAGGGATATGTATCCACATATTAACGAAGGTATGAAGCGTACAAATGGACAAGGCTTTCCAAAACAAGCCTTTGCACAAGGTGCAGACCCGCATAGTATTATGAATATAGGGAGCCCAGAGCAAATCATCGAAAAGATGCTTTACCAGCATGAAATGTTTGGCCATCAGCGCTATATTGCCCAAATAGATTTTGGTGGTATGCCGTTCGATAAGCTACGTAAAAACATTGAAATCATCGGAACAGAAATTCTTCCGGCAATCAAAAAACATACAGCAAAAAAATAGAGGTGAATTCAGATGAAGATTGTGGGACTATCTGGCTCAAAAGTTGGCTCCAAAACAAGAACCGCTATGAATTATACGATAACGAAATTACAAGAAAAGTATCCAGAAATAGAGACAGAACTACTCGACCTAGCCGATTATGATATCCAATTTAGTGATGGGCGCAACTACCTTGATTATGAGGGAGATACCGGCTATGTGACGAAAACGATCATGGAAGCAGATGCTGTGATTATAGGAACCCCAATATTCCAGGCTTCCATCCCGGCTACTTTAAAAAATATCTTTGATTTACTGCCAATAAACGCTTTTCAAGATAAGGTAGTCAGTATGCTTGTGACGGCTGGATCTGCAAAGCATTTCTTAATTGTAGAGCAGCAATTAAAGCCGATTCTTGGGTACATGAAAGCCCAAATCGTGCAAACCTATGTGTTCATTGAAGAAAGTGACTTTTATCGCAAAGAAATCACCAATGATGATGTCCATTTTCGAATTGAAAGACTCGTCGAAGACACCGTCGTATTAACCGAGACCTATACGAAAATTCGTGAAGCTAAAGAAGCGGAGTATGATTTTTAAGTTATAGAAAGTCGCGCGAGAAGAGCAGAAGTCCCGTGTGACCACTTAAAAGCGAAACCAATTTAAATACACCAAAAAACAGGACAAGGGGCGTATGCCAGCCTTGTCCTGCTTTGGGTGGGAGAAAACCAGAAAAACCTTAAGATCAAAATTCTTAATAGCCTACTTCAACCGCAGCATTCACAATATACATTAAGTCATTTTCATCGCCTTTGTCTTTCAGGGTGATCCCACTGGATGTGGCCATTCCACCATCTGTAACATCTACCGAAACGGAGCCGTACGGGATAGCCTTTTTAACGCTTTCCGTATCCAGCTGCTCTCGTTCAAGCGGTACAGCCAACTTCACCTGTACTTTCATATTTTCTAATTGTTGTTCAGGAAGGCTTTTCTCAATGCCTGGCATGGAGTTAAACCAGATCGCATTTTCTACTGCACGGACAGCTGCCTTCGTTATATTCTGTCCATGAACGTCGATACCAGTTCCTGTTTGAATAAAAAGAACTTGATTCATTATAAAACTCCTCTCTATGAAGGATTTATCGTTCATATTAGGCGGTTCCCGAGGTGGAACGGAATCAAACACGGGATCTTGAAGACAAATCAAATAGAATAGACAGCTCATCTAGCAGCATTTCATAGAAGAAATAACTAGGATAGAGGAAACCCTTCTATGGTTGGATCTTTGCATGACACCTAGGCCCATGTAACCCTTTTCTATTAGAACTCTACTAAGCAAAGATATTTTACTGTATAATTTAAATATTCAAAATTTTAAAGGGGTGTACAAGGGTATGATGTCAAAGATGCGTTTGAAACAAGTGCTATTTTTATTGATCATTGCTGTCCTCGCCGTTTTTCCATTTCTTGATCAAGGTGGACAATCTGTTAAAGCAACCGATGAGATAACCGACATAGAATTTGACGAAGCGAACTTGGAAGAAAAGTTGCGCCACATCCTAGATAATGAACAGTTGGACGGAGCAATAACAGGTGTAAATATCATGCAAGCTGAGACAGGAGAACAACTCTTTTCACAGGATGGAGATATTCGTTTACATCCAGCCTCCAATATGAAAATCCTTACAGCTGCAGCTGCTCTGGAAACATTGGGAAAAGATTATCAGTTTTCGACGGAAGTACTGACAAACGGAAAAAAACGTGGAAAAGTCCTACATGGAGACCTCTATCTGAAAGGGAAGGGAGATCCTACGCTATTAAAAGAAGATCTTGATCAATTTGCTAAAGAACTGAAAACTCAAGGCATTCAAAAGGTAAAAGGAGATCTAATTGGTGATGACACATGGTATGACGATGTGCGGCTTTCCCAGGACTTAAATTGGTCGGACGAGCCTTTTTATACAGGAGCCCAAGTCTCTGCACTAACTCTCTCTCCAAATGAAGATTATGACGCAGGTACAGTTATTGTCCAAGTAAGCCCTGCCGATGAACCCGGTGGAAAGGCGGAGATAAGCCTAAGCCCTGAAACAGATTATGTCACAATAGAAAACAAAACCAAGATGGTCCCTGCAGATGAGAGTAAGGATATCTCCATTGAACGCGAGCATGGTACCAATACGATTGTCGTAGAGGGAACGATGCCGGTGGATGGATCCAATTCTCGCTCGTGGTCATCTGTCTGGGAACCCACAGGTTATGCTCTAGATGTGTTTAAGAAAGCATTGGAAGAAGAGAACATTCAATTTATAGGTAAATCTGAGGAAAAGACTGGTGCCACACCTGAAGATGCTCAGCTGCTTACATCCAAGCAGTCAATGCCACTTCATGAGCTGTTGATTCCATTTATGAAACTAAGCAATAACGGCCATGGTGAGGTGCTTACCAAAGAAATGGGGAAAGTCGTCGCCGGTGAAGGAAGCTGGGATGAAGGTCTGGACGTAATCGAAGACGTGGCAGCCCAGTTTGGAATGGATAAAGATACGATTCAATTACGCGATGGATCTGGCATGTCGCATAAGACGATGATACCAGCAAGTGATCTTGCCCAGTTTTTATATGAAATTCAAGCAACAGATTGGTTCTCAGAATTTCAATATGCGCTCCCTATTGCTGGTGAATCAGATCGGTTTGTCGGTGGAACATTGCGTAACCGAATGACAGAAGAGCCAGCAAAAGGGAATGTCACGGCAAAAACAGGTTCGCTAACCGGCGTGTCCACGCTATCTGGCTATGTAACGTCAGCAGACGGAGAGGAACTCATTTTCTCCATTCTAATTAACAACTATCTCGGGTCAAGCTCCAGTATGCGCGCCATAGAGGATGACATTGCAACTACCCTAGCAGAGCATCAATTTTCCGAATAAGTAAAGGTAACGAAAGCTGCCCTTCCGTATGGAGGGTAGCTTTTTAGTATTTAGGCTTGCAAATAAGAGCGTGCTGCACCAAAGTAGGAAAATGAATCGAAATTAGCCAAGGAGAATCGTCATCAAATGGAAGTGAATCGTCGGCACCGAGAAGTGAATCGAGAGCAGCCAAAAGTGAATCATCAGCCCCCGCAAGTGAATCGAGCGAATACTTAAGCCTACCCACGCAAACTCTCCCAAAAGGCAAACAATTCTGTTAAAATAAAGAAAAAAGAGGTGGAACGATGCGACTTGATGAATCAACGGCTTATATTAAAAGCATGGAATTAAAAAGAGATCATATTCCAAGCTATAATCGCTTTCCCTTTGATCTCCCAGTTATTCGACATTTGGATAAGCTAACTTTCCATCCAAATGTGACCTATATTGTAGGAGAGAATGGGATGGGCAAGTCGACTCTGTTAGAGGGGATTGCTGTTGCATTGGGCTTTAATCCAGAGGGTGGCACACGTAATTTCAATTTTTCCAGCTATGATTCCCATTCTGAGCTCGACAATTATTTGCGAGTGGCAAAGGGCCCGTTACGTCCAAGGGATGGCTTCTTTTTTCGAGCGGAGTCGTTTTACAATGTTGCCACAAATATTGAGGAAATGGACAAGGAGATAGGTGGGGGCAGACGTATAATTGATTCCTTTGGTGGCCAGTCGCTCCATGAGCAATCACACGGTGAGTCCTTCTTTGCGGCTTTTCTGCACCGATTCTCTGGCGAAGGGATTTACATATTGGACGAGCCTGAAGCTGCACTCTCGCCATTAAGACAAATGTCCATGCTTGCACGAATTCATGAGCTTGTTAATGAAGGAGCCCAATTTATTATTTCGACCCATTCCCCCATTCTGATGGCTTATCCTGGTGCAAAACTAATCGAACTGACAGAGGATGGCATGCAAGAAACAGCATTAGAGGAAACGGGCCACTACCGCACTATGAAGCAGTTTTTTGAGAATAAGGATAGGTTGCTGCATCATTTGTTTGAATAACAATAAAGAATACCCTTATTTCTTACAATGTATAGCGATATAATGGAGTTAAACGTGTACCATTTTCTGGCTAAAGTACAAGAATACTATTTCTAAACAAAGAGTGACTCGTTTGGGGGGAGCATATGGGTTGGAAGGTTATGTTAATCGTTCTGCTGTCTTATAGCCTTGGAAGCATAACGGGTGCTTTTTATATAGCGAAATGGATGATCGGAAAAGATATTCGTAAGCTTGGGAGCGGGAATGTTGGCGCAAGAAATGCAGGAAGACAGCTCGGAAAGAAAGGGTTTATGTATACCCTTCTTATTGATGTTGTAAAGGCGATGATCGCCCTTTCTATAACAACTGTCTTATTCCCGGAAGATGACATCATGTTATTGGTTAGCACTTTCTTCTTGTTGATTGGGCACATTTGGCCGGTACAGCTTGGCTTTAAAGGTGGAAAAGGAGTCGTTGTATTTTTGGCCGCCACATTGTATTGCCTGCCACTTGCGATTGCCGTGTTAGGAATATGTGTAGGCATAGGTTATCTCCTTATCCGCAACTTTCAAATCATTGGGTTGGTCTCGATGACTTCCATTCCTATTACAGCTTGGATATTGGAAGAAACTGATTTAGCTATTGGTCTATTACTATTATTAATCGTGGTTATCATCCCACATATTATAAAGAAATAATACCTACATGAATTGAGGGGGTTGCACATGGAACACCATACCTTAATATATAAAATAGCATCAGAACCAGAAGAAATGGAGCAAATCTATCAACTAAATTATGAAACCTTTGTAGAAGAAATTCCGCAACATCAACAGAATCAAAGGCGTCGCTTAATCGACAAATTTGATAGGGAAAATACATATATTATTGCAAAGGATGAAGAGGAAGTAGTTGGGATGATTGCTGTTAGTGCTAATCGTCCATTTTCCTTAGATCATAAGTTAGAAAATCTAGATGATTATCTCCCGAAACACGCAACACCGTGTGAAGTGCGATTGCTTTCTGTGAAAAAAGCATATCGAAAAAGCATGGTGTTTTATCAATTGGTAGATTTGCTTGTTAGTTATTGTTTGGAAAAGAATTATAATATGGCGCTTATCTCAGGTACTGATCGACAAATCAAATTGTATAAAAGAATCGGCTTTGAATCGTTCGGTCCAATGGTAGGAACGGAAGGTGCAATGTACCAACCTATGTACTTAACCAAAGAGAAATTTGCCACCACTTCAAGAGCCTTTACTAAAATGATGCTACAAAAAAAGAAACCCAAGCAAATTAACTTTCTGCCTGGTCCCGTAGCAATAAATAAAGAGGTGGAACGAGCATTCAAGAATACAGCTATTTCTCATCGTTCAAAAGCGTTTATTGATGAGATGAAGACCGTTCAATCAAAGCTTTGCGAACTGGTTAATGCCCAAAATACTCAAATCGTTGTTGGGACAGGTACACTTGCTAATGATTTAGTGGCTGCGCAAATGAAGAAACTACCTGGAAAAGGCCTAATCATTGCCAATGGAGAGTTTGGGTATCGGTTAATCGACCATGCAGAAAGGCTCGGTTTATATTACGTTAAATTGGAAAAACAGTGGAACGAAAAAGTGACAATACAGGAGATAGAGCGCTACCTAAAAACAGATCGTGAAATAAGTTGGATCTGGACAGTACATTGCGAGACATCAACAGGCTATCTTTATGATCTGAATAAAATCTCCCAATTAGCAATAGATTACGATGTGAAATTATGTGTGGATGCATGCAGTTCAGTTGGAGTTGTCCCAGTGGATTTACAAAATGTTTTTTTAGCTAGTACGGTAAGTGGCAAAGGGCTGGGTGCTTATCCAGGATTAGGCATTGTTTTTCACCAAGAGCCAATTGAACCTAGTAATGCTATACCAAGATATTTGGATTTAGGGCAGTACACAAAAACGGATAGCGTTCCATATACGCATTCATCAAACCTCATTTTGGCTTTAAGTGAAGCCGTAAAAAGGGTGAGTTTAGAGGGAAAGCAAACGTTAGCAAATGGTGTAAGGAGCATGCTAACAGAAGCAGGCTTTGACTATTTAGGTATGGAGGATTATTCACCTGGCATTATAACCCTTCCGCTTCCAAGTAGTGTTTCCTCTAGAACCATAGGAGATCGGTTGAAGGATAAAGGGGTCATCGTCAGCTATGAAAGTGATTACTTGTTGAAACGGAATTGGATCCAATTTGCCTTAATGGGAGATCATTCGTTGGCGGAGTTTGCGGAAGCACTTGCTATTTTAAAGCAAATTATAAACAGTAAGGTTGCGTTCGTTTAATGATGTCACAATATAAAAGGGTAGCAACTACGTCAGGAACACAATTTACCTTATTGGTAACTAGCATTCTTTGGTTAAAGACAGTTGTCACATGCTTTGTCGGCTTTAATCTTAGTATGCATTCTTTTTTTGATATTATCTTAACCTTAACCAGTTCGATAGGTTCCCTCTTACTCATTATGGGTTTTAGTTTCTATTTTGGCAAAAAGGTAAATAGATTTATACTGTTTGGCCTCCTCGTAATCGGGACAGGTATCCTCTATGGGGATCTGCTATACTATCGTTTTTATACAGATTTTGTTACGATACCAATTCTTTTTCAGTTTGATAATGTTGGTGGCTTGAGTGCCAGTACAGTTGAATTAATGAGTCCATGGGATATTTTTATGTTTATCGATTTATTTATAGTAGGATGGCTCCTTTTCAAAACCAAATCGAACCTTACTGTGTCAAAACAAAGGAAGAGGCGCTATATTCTAGTTGGCTCAACGCTTGTCGTGATGACAATTTGTTTAGGATTGGTTAAATCTGTCCACCTTTTCTCCGAATCGTATGACAGGGAGCAGATGGTGAAGACATTGGGACCACTGAACTACCATGTATACGATATAGCTTTAGGGGTAAAAGCTCCTCTACAGCGGGTAGTTGCTAATGAGACAGATGCCGTTACATCCCAAAAGTATTTACAGCAAATTGATTCCAAACCAACGGATCTATTCGGCATAGCAGAAGGAAAAAATGTTGTCTTCATCACAATGGAATCGACTCAAGACTTTGTTATAAATCAAAAAGTAAACGGAGAAGAAGTGACCCCATTTCTAAATGATCTAATTAAAGATAGTTTCTATTTTAATCAAATCTATGATCAAACGGCACAGGGAAAAACATCGGATGCTGAATTTATCGTGGATACGGGCCTCTATCCCTTAGCAAGTGGCTCTGCATTTGTAAGAAGACCAGAAAATACGTATTTGAGTCTCCAGCATATATTAAAACAGAACAATGACTATTATGCAGCCACATTTCACGGGAATGATCGGACATTTTGGAATCGGGATCAAATGTATGAAGCACTCGGTTATGATATGTATTTTTCGAAAAAAGATTATAACGTAACAGAGGAAAACTCCATTAATTATGGGATTAAAGATATTCCGTTTTTTAATCAATCCGTTGATCATTTAGAGGAGGTGCCAGAGCCTTATTATGCTAAATTCCTTACGTTAACGAATCACTTCCCTTTCTTGTTAGAGGAAGAGGATACATTGATTGATGAAGCGGATACCGAAGTGGGTGTCGTAAATCGTTATGTTACGACAGTGCGTTATTTAGATAAATCTATTGAAACATTTTTTGAAAAGCTAAAGGAGAAAGGTATGTACGAGGATACCGTCTTCATCCTAGTTGGGGATCATTATGGTATTTCTAAAAAATATGAACAAGGTTTGAGTGAATTATTAGATGAAGAGGCTGATATTGTTAACCATATGAACTATCAACAAGTTCCATTAATTATCCATGTCCCAGGGCAAGAGGGGCAAACAATTGAGACACAAGGTGGACAAATTGATATTCGGCCAACGCTTCTTCACCTTCTAGGCATAGAAACAGATGACCTCTATTCTTTCGGGCGTAATCTCTTCACAAGAGATAATGATCATCCTGTCATTTTCCGAGATGGTAGTTTTATATCAGAGGATTACATTTATAAGGATAATGTTTGTTATGGGAAAGAAAATGGACAGGAAGTAGACAATCAGTATTGTGAACCAGACTCAGAAATAGTGAGACAAGAGTTGGAGCTATCAGATAACATCATTTTTGGTGATTTATTAAGGTTCCTTGTTGAGTAATATTTATGGCAGTTAGTTTTTAGTGGGAGTAAACGGACGCTAACACCCCAATTCGTTAAACTAACAATCAGTGGGGGAAGAATGAAAACACCCACTGATTGAAGTTTCACTTTATCATAATCCCGAAACTGATGAGTAGTTTATCCATGATACGACTTCTGAGTACATATAGGGAGGCTTTGCTATAGCCGATAGTCTGAGCTGTCTTTTCAATGGAATAGTTCCGAAAATATCTCAAATTAATAAATTTCTGTTCGATCATATCTAAGTTTGAAATGGCATTTTCAATGGAATTTTCTATTAGGAGCGTTTCGTTTAATTTTTTGCGAATGATGATGATCTTTTCTTTTTCATCTGAGTTCATAGAGAGGTGGCTTTGGTTTTCATCTGGTGTAAGGTACTGAAGCTGTCTTTGGAGATTATCATTCGCAACTTTAAATGTTGTGTAATGCTTTAAATAGTACTCTATTAATTTTATTTTATCCTTTTTTTCTTTCTTGGTGAGTTCCATCTGCAAACTGTACCCCTCCTAAAAAATAGAACATACATTCTGTTTTTATTGTACCACTGCCTTTCGCTAATTAAAAGGATAATATTTCCAAATTGGATGATTTAGAAAAATACTATACTTTATCCGTAGAATAGGTTGAGCTTTCTTGTAGCAACTTTTAATTAGATTAAGACTTCTTACTACAAATAATCCCTTAGCATTAAAAGTAATAAGAAGAACACTACAGGGAGGTTTGCTAATGAATGGGAGTTTAAGAAAGGCAGAAAAGGATGAGATAAAGAAGCTAGAAACCCATTTGAAAAATTATACGACGTATAAAGTGGCAATAAGCATTATAAAAAAGCAATTAAATCACCTGGTCCCGGGCTTTGTTTCACGCTATGAAGTGGATGGTAAGGTTACGATAGAATCTTTAGGTGAAGAATTGGATAGATTATCAAGTGTAAAAGTTCTTAAGCTATACGAAGAATGGTTACATTACCATATAATCGTTACATCTATTGATGAAGCGATCGCGGAATTGGACGAAACAGAATCTCAATTTATAACATCTCGCTATCTAAAAGGGAAGACAATCGTGCAGACCTCTTTTGACTTGGGGTATAGTGAAAAATATGTTTTTAACATTAGAAAAATAACGCTAAAAAAATTACTGATCTCCCTTAGATGTCTTATTTATTTATAGAGAAAAGAAGCCACAATACATGCCTTGGTCATATTAGATCTCAATTTATGATGAAGGCTTTTTACCGTTTTGCCGTGAACTACCTATATTGATTAATGCAAATTTTAACAAAAAATGTAACTTTATCTGTTATGGGGCGACTAATCATGCAGGTAGATTCAATGCGATTTGCGTTTTTCTCATTGCCACATCTACTTGCCAAAGTTAACTTGACTCTAACGTGTAGTGTGGTATCTTTTGATTGAAGAAAGGGATGATTTGATGAAAAGGCATACAAAGAAACATTATGGTAGTTTCCTATTACTTTTGCTTGTTCTATTGCTTGCTGGATGTGGCGGAGGTTCAGATGAAGAAGCGGATACAACAGAAAGTGACAATGCTTCACAATCTGAAGAGCAAACGAACGAGACAGATGAAAATGAATCTGACGTGGAGGAAGAGTCAGAAACGGCTACTACAGAAGCGGACGAAGATTCTAATGATACTTCTTCAGAGGAAACAGGAAACCAGGATGAAGAAAGTAATTCTGAAGACAAAGAGGATAAGGATAAGTCGCTTGAGGATTATTCTTCAGAGGAAATTGAATATGCGCGAGTTTGGCTAGAGCTTGGTCCTAACCAAGAGATCGATGAATTAAATGTTCGGCATATTGCTGCGGGAGAGCCAATTAATCCTAACGATGAAACCAGTGCGAATTATCCAGAAGATGTCATCCAGCTAGCAGGTTCACGCTTGGTTGATGGTTCCGTTACATATAGTGGTAATGGAGATGGCACAATTAATGTTTACAATGTCCCTTTGCGTTGGGATAGTAGTGACGCGGAGGTAGATGAAGACTTCATGAAAGAGTACACAGAGCGTTTAATCAAAGAAACAGAGCTAGTGAAAATTGATCCAGGCAATGACGAAGAAATTATAAAGCTCATCGACATCATGAAAATTCACTAGAAGTTCGTGTTCAAAAAGGAGGATAAAAAGGACCGAGGTCGGCTAAGATCGCAACGTCCTGGGGCTGCGCTAACTCGCCCCACCGAAACGATTTGTTGCAACGCCGACACTAACACGTCCTGTGCGTCGAAGTTCGAGGCGGCGTAGCTTTGAGTACCGGGCTTACACAGGATGTGTTGACTTCTGTGTTGTCCACAGGACGTGGACGGTTTTAACAGAAGTTCAGTGAAATCTTTTAATACGTGAGGAACGGAAAAGCAAGCCAACGAAGAAATTCGATGTGTCATTTTTACTGGACTTTTTGAACAACCACTAGAAAGAAATAAGGGGCGGTTCACAAATCTGTGAGCCGCCCCTTGCTGTTATTTCGGATCTGTTTCTATTCACTTAGAATACTTGAAGGCATCGGTTATAATACATTCTTCGATCCTCTAATCCATTGTAACCACCATTAACTCTTAACGTGACAGCCTCGACTGATGGATTCGTATCACAAAGTGCATTCATATTATTTAAGTCCCACCAGAATCCGGCGCTTGTCCATGGATAATTAGCAGCAACGTAATCAACACCTTGGTTTACAATTTCTGGATCACCAATGTCATTGGAAAATCGTGTGTAATTATAGCGACCTGTCAATTGAATATAACCTCCACCTTTGAATTTAGGGCCATCACCAGGTTGGGTGTTCCCTAAATCTGTTCGTCCTTCGTAATCCCAACCGGATGCTAGTTCTTTTGTCCATCGACCAGCTCCCGACTCGTGGCTACATTGGCTAATAAAATGGCATAGTCGAGATCTTGTTGTAATATTATATCTTTCTAAGCACCTATTTAAATCCTCTAAAATGGCGCTTGAAAGATAGGTGCTAGACCACCCAATTTGATTTAGTTGGCTTTCCGTTACATAGAGATCCCCATCACCTGGTGGCAAACCACTATCGCCGTTATCATAAACGAGCAGCTCTTGCCCAACCTGAATGAGGTCCGGGTTACTAATGTTGTTTAATGCCATGATTTCATCCAATGTCATCCCAAAGCGCTCTGCAATCCTTCCTAACACATCGCCTGGCTGGACAATATAAATGATCGTGTCAGGAGAAGAGCCACCATCGTCATTCCCATCACTATAAACGAGTAACTCTTGTCCAACTTGAATGAGGTCCGGATTACTAATGTTGTTAAGCGACATGATCTCAGAGAGAGTCATTCCGAATTGTTCTGCAATCCTTCCCAATACGTCCCCTGGTTGTACTACATAAACGGTCGTGCCAGGATTTGATCCACCATTTCCATTACTATAAACGAGCAGCTCTTGTCCCACTTGAATGAGATCAGGATTGCTAATGTTGTTAAGCGACATGATCTCAGATAACGTCATTCCAAATTGTTCTGCAATCCTTCCCAATACGTCTCCTGGTTGGACAATGTAAACCGTAGTACTTGCAATAGTTGTTGTCATTCCATTAACTCCTTCTTCTTAGTTTTTTATCTTCCTTGTCTACGTGCACGTAGAGGATGGTTCTATTAACCTTCATGAAGACTATGTACTTATCATAAATCTGGATAGCATTATAAAACTGCCCATTAAGTAAGGTAAATGTATTGTAAAACTATAGGATAAGTGAGAAGGCTTTTACCAAGAAAGGGTAAACGGCTCGTAAAAGGAGGATCTACCACTAATTTGTAAATTAATGGATAAAAGCTATATACTCACCAATACTAGAGGTAATAAATAAAATATTATTCCTATTTAGTGGAGGTGAAGGATAATGAATGACGAACAACAACAGTTATTAACAGACTTGGAAAAAGACCATACTGATATTACAAAAGGGTTTACAGATTATTGGCGTAATCATTCTTCCTTTGATACGTGGCAATTTTGGTTACATGTTATGTTTTTATTGGTACCACTCGTAATACTTTACTTTAAAATAGATAGAAAAAAAGCCCTACTGATTGGCTTTTTCGGTTTCAATGTTCATGTATGGTTTACTTACATAGATACCTTCGGTGCAAAGTTAGGATTTTGGAGCTACCCTTTTCAACTTATGCCAACAATCACAGTTAGCCTGGGGTTAGATGTATCCTTTATACCTGTGATTTTTATGCTCCTTTATCAGTGGGTAATAAACCATGACAAGAATTATTATGTGTATTTTGCAGGCTTGTGCTTGTTTATTTCATTTATTTTAAAGCCTTTATTGAGTATGTTTGATTTGTTTATATTAGATAATGGGGCTAACTATTTACATATTCTAATAGGTTATTTAGTTGTTATGTGTTTATCAAAATGGATTACAAATTTGTTTGTATACTTTGAAAAAGGGTCTAAAGTGTAATACTCTAAAGAAGTTAATGAGTTAATTAGAAAAAGGAGATTTAAATGGTTCACATAATTTTAACTATAATACTAATAATCGCTCTTATCTTTTCTGTTTATGTTGTCATCCAAAAGAGAAAAAAGTCTGGTATAACAGGGATAAAAAGTATTATTCCATCAATTTGTTTTTTCCTTATCGCGATAACCCACCTCTCAGCTTATTGGTTTCATTTTGCTGGGATATTGAGTTGGTCAATGACGATTATTTTGTTGATGATAGGTGCCTATTTCATAAGATATATGCCAGAATTCGTAAAATCTTCTACCTGAAAAAAGTAGCACCCAGATGGATGCTACTTACAAAGACTTCTTAGTATCGTACGGAATCTAACACATTAATCATTCCATAACGGACATAATAGCCGGTGCCACTAACACTGTCGGCTGTATTTTGTATTGCTGCGCGCACTTGCGCATTACTCTTACCTTGACCAGTCAATAAAGCCGCTTGACCAGCAACATAAGGAGAGGCCATGGAAGTTCCGGACATATAGGTATAGCTATTCCCTGGATAGGTGGAAGCAATATCGACTCCTGGAGCAGACACATCTACCCAAGTTCCATAGTTAGAGAAGCTTGCTTTATTATTATTTCGATCAACAGCACCAACAGCAATTGCATTTGCATAGGATGCTGGTTGGAATTGTTGAGATGTACCGTCATTTCCTGCGGCAGCTACCACAACAGAGCCATTATTCCATGCATAATTAACGGCAGATTCTAACGTTTGCGTGTTACATGCACAACCTAAAGAGAGGTTTATTACCTCGGCACCATTGTCCGCTGCATAACGTATACCATTGGCTATGTTGGCAAGTGAGCCATTCCCGCTTGCATCTAAGACACGAACGGCTAATATTTTGGTATTCGGTGCCATGCCAGCAATTCCGGTACCATTATTTGTTTCTGCTGCTGCAATTCCTGCAACATGGGTACCGTGACCATTCGCGTCAAAAGGAGTATAGTCACGGTCCACAAAGTCATAGCCGCGGTTTGTTTTTTCGTCTAAATCTGGATGGTTATAGTCTACCCCAGTATCAAGAACAGCAACTTCTTGGGAGGAATTTCCCCTTGCATAATCCCAGCCTTGATTTGCAGATGTATTATATAACCCATATTGATACGATGTGCTGAAGTACGTATCATTGGGATTCCAGGTTGCTTTTAATACGTAATTCGGTTCGGCGTATTCCACATTCGAATTCTTACTTAATGTTTTTACAACACTCTCCACATCCCCCACTTCTAACACGACAAACGGCGATTTCACGACATTGGGACTTGGTTGAACCTTTGCATTCAATTCGTTTAAAATCTGTTCTTGACTGTTTAATGAAACGCTATCCTTAAATTTAACAATAACTTCTCCTTTAATATAAGCATTCTTTTCAATACCTACATTAACAGAAACCTTCTCCCCATCTAATGGCTGGTTCTCCTCAGCAAAACCTACTAAAGGAAAAGCCACCACCAAAAGCAAAAACACTAAAAAACTAAAGCCCTTCATTTTCATCTACTTTCCTCCCTTTTTTTGACTACAAAAAACTATATGGCTAGTAGGCTACCTTCATGTGTATATCCAAGCTGTTGCCATGTTGGGAAAAATCGAAGAGAGGGACAAATAGATTGCGTTCCCTTTAGACCTATTTTTTCCTAAAAATGGAATACTTCAGGAAAATGTAACGAAAGGACAAAGTTTACCGCTATACATGGAGGAAATATTGTGGGAAGGAGAAGTGAAAAAGAAGTACAAAAAAAGGCCTTTAAGCCCTCTTGCTTTAATGGAACCAAGCAATTAGGTTAAAGACCATAATATGAAAAGATTTATTCGGAGTTTTCTCCTCTTACATGCACGAACAATGTCCCATCTGTCTGGACTTGCCCGAATAATACGTCTGATGCGGAGGTTATATTGTGCTGTTGTAATTGTTGTTGAACCCAATTCGTATCTAGCTTTAACTTTTTCAAGTTCTTTGTTAGAATTCTGCCATCCGATATCACCTCTGTAGGAATAGGGAATGTTTTTGGTGTGATCGGTACATTCATATCTAACTTAGTTACAGGTTTTTTAGGATCTAAAGGGAGAACGGTTAATTTCCCATTGGTTTCTAAAATAGCATAGTCGACGTCAGCTATGGAAAAGATATTCTTTTGTCTAAGCAAAGCATTTAATGAATCCAAGTCTAACCTGGTTGATTGAAGCGTTCTGTTGACGAGCTTCCCTTCCTTGATGACTACCACAGGGGTTCCGGAAATAACTTTTCGTGCCTTTTTTGATTTTAACTCCACGATCCCTAAAATGTACGTAATAATTGCCCAACCAACAATTGCCAACACGCCATTTAGAATGCTTAAATTCTGGTTGACGACAAGGTTTGCTGTAATAGATCCAATGGAGATAGCTGAAGTGAAATTTAAAAAGGTCATTTGGCTAATTTCTTTCCTTCCAAGCCATCTCGTCATGGCAAATAGCACAAAAAAGCCGATCACGACTCTTAAGATTAGCTCATTAATATCCATATATAATTCACCACCCATCTCGTTTTCAGCTTATTATGTGTAAAAGTTATAAGATTTAACCCACCATTGAAGGATGTTAAGCTAGCCAAAACAGTTGATTAAACTAAAAACAGTGGGGCATTTTAATGGGGAAAGGAGGCGTTTCATAATGGTTAATACAGACTTTGGAAAGTTTATTAAAGCGCAAGGGAAAGACAGATCCATCTATCCTGGTCACGGGGAACGTGCAAAGAATACGGATTCGAAAACCAATAATACTAAAACCTCAAACCAACACCCAGGTGCTTCAGGGAGAGAACTATAAATAGCTGTAATCAAAAAAAGGCCGCACAATGAAAGTGTGGCCTTCACTTATTTTAACGATGATTTAAATACAAAACTAACTTTGTCATAATCCATTTTATCTTCATAAAAACGGTGTGCGTCGGTTCGCTGTAGTCCAGAAGATAAGGCTACACTCTCATAGTTGTTGTCCTTAGCCCATTTATGAACGTATGTTAGCAGCTTTTCTCCATATCCCTTTGAACGCTTATTTGTATGCGTAACAAGATCGCAAACCCAAACAAAACGCCCGTAATAGAGGGTGATCATCGGTTTGAAGCCGATTACTGCTACTATTTCTTCTTGATCCATTAATGCAACTAATTTGTAGCTATCTTTCTCTTTTGCTTCTAAAACTAATTCAAGGTATGTTTCTGCGTCGAGGTGAGTTCGTAATTGATTCATGACCGGAAATGCGTCCATAATTTCATGTTGAGATTGCAGTTCTTTGATTTCTAAAGAGTCCATAATAAGCTCCTTTTCTTCATATATTTAATCGGTAACGTGCCCCTTATATTTCTTAAATAAAGTGAAGTCAAGAAGGATGGTTATAACGTGAATGAGCAACGCTACATTCAGTATCCCCGTCATCACATTGAATTGGTAGCTTTCGTGAATTTGAACAATATCCGATAAAGGTTTTAAGAATGATACAGCCCTGTCTCCACTAGGACTAAGTCTGAAAATATGCCAGCCATTATGGTAATCCCCAATAACAGAAAAAGTTAGCTGGATGGATAGAAAAACAATGAGATGAAGAAACAGACCTAGCAGTGCCTTTTTTCCCTTTCGCAATTTCAACTTTTTCTTCGTCATGACCTTCCCTCACTTTAAATTCCCTCAATTTTTGCCCGTCCGGATATATGTTGCTATATATTCATTTTAGCTTATTTGAGTAAGGTAGTGGAGGTATTGTGTTAAAATATTACATAAGTAAACGCCGATAACTCTGACCGCGAGTTAGGATTATATATAAGCTAAGGAGGATGTAGCATGACGAAACACAGGATCTTTACAACGAGTGTCGCAAGTGTCTATCCACATTATGTTACCAAAGCGGAGAAAAAAGAACGTACAAAATCAGAAGTTGATGAAATTATCCGTTGGTTAACAGGTTATACCCAAGAAGAATTAGAAGAGCAATTGGAAAAAAAGACAGACTTTGAGACCTTCTTTGCGGAAGCACCTAATATGAATCCTTCACGCGAGCTTATTAAAGGTGTGATCTGTGGTGTCAGAGTAGAAGACATCGAAGAACCAACGATGAGGGAAATTCGTTATTTGGATAAATTGGTCGATGAATTAGCAAAAGGAAAAAAGATGGAGAAAATTTTACGGAAGTAATAAATACTAACGAAGAATTTGCTCCCAATTATATCTATACAAAAGGGTAACCTCTGTTTGGCTACCCTTTCCTTAAAGTAAGTTACATTCGAATAGAAACGCGCTTTGTCAAAACACGGATTAAGCAAAACATGCCAAGAGGAATAAGGATTAGGGCTGCAATAGCGATTCCTTCGGGCATTTCAAGAAACGCATATCGATTAGGAATGGGCAGGCTCAAGACCGATCTAAGGAGTACATTTTCCACTGTTAGAAGAACGATTGAAATTGCAATAGCCCCTAAGCCGGCAATAACCGAAAATTTATAAAAGGCTGCGCTAATTAACCATCCAGCCAAATAGTAAGTCAATATCTTCAAACTAAAGATGCCAATGGCTAGTATCCAATTACTCTCAGGATCCACAAATGGCGTTATAATCAGAAACTGAATAATATCCCCTATTAAACTATCCTCGTCTCCAAAAAAGTTTATATTTGGTTCTCTAAACGAAAAACTCGTTATATTTTCAATAATGAGTTCTGTTATGACGGAAGTACCCCAAATGATAAACGGGAGGATAACGGACAAACCAGCCAAGGCGAGCGTCGCCCCTTTAAAGTAATTCTTCCTTGTCACACCAAGTCCCACATAGTGTGGGAGGTAGTATGTGGCCATGACCCCAATAACAAAGACGAAAAAAGTAGCTACAACAAAGAAAGAATTATACAAATTATCTTGGCCGTTTTCTTGCATATGAAAGATGAGCCTTACAAGTCCTATAATCAGCATTACCCCCATAATGCCCAATGCCCAAAATAGCTGTATTAAGAACATATCCGTCATCACTTTGAGATAGTTATTATGTTTTTTCATACCGCTTCCTCCTCAGTTAAGTGGACAAATAGTTCATGGAGCGATAGTGGTGCGATTTCCAACCCTTTAGCGAGCGCAGCCTGTTTTTCCTCTTCGCGTAATGTGCCATAAACCATGACTGATTTGGTCCCACCTAATTGCGTTTCATGTATCTGTTCCATGTCTTTAACGAACTCCTCCACGATCTCCTTGCTCCCTGTAATAGATGCACCCTTTGCAAGAAGTGTATCGTATTCCTCGTGAAGCAAAAGCTTTCCGTTGTTTAATAACAGCACGTCATCGAATAGATAATCCATTTCGGAAACGAGATGTGTGGAAAGAATGATCATTCTCGGATGCTCTTGCTGATCTGCTAATACTTCTTTATAAAAGATATCCCGTGATGGGGCATCCATTCCGAGGTATACCTCATCAAAAATTGTGATAGGTGTTCTGCCCGCGAGACCAATGATGACATTGAGAGCGGACTGCATTCCTTTTGAAAAGTGTTTAACTGCTTTATCTTTGGGCAGTTTAAATTTTGCAACAAGCGCTTCTGCATAATCCATATCAAAATTAGGGCGATATTGCTGAACATCTTGAAGTAAGGAAACTATCTTATCTGTTTCATCCTTATAGTCTTTATCATATAAAAAGGCGACCTGCTGCATAACATCCGCATTTTCAAAAGGGGATTTCTCGTTAATGGTAAGCGAGCCACTAGACTGCTCATTAAAGGATGCGAGGATGGATAACAGACTTGTTTTCCCAGCACCATTTCTGCCAAGCAGACCATAGATTTTCTTTTCTGTTAACGCAAAGTTTATATCATGCAGGGCGGTATGATTCCTATAATGCAGACTCAAGTTCTTCACTTTAATAGTCATTTTGATCACGGCCTTTTACTTTTTTTATTAATTGAATGATCTCATTCTCTTCAATTTCCAGCTTGTCAGCTTCCTGAACTAATTTGACAACATAGTCCTCCATGAAGGAGAGCTTACGCTTTTCCTTCAGTTTTTCCTTTGCCCCAACGGCAACGAACATCCCAATCCCTCTCCTCTTATAAAGGATTCCTTCCTCCACTAGCGGATTAATCCCCTTGGTCACCGTGGCATGGTTAATCTTATAAAAATCAACCAACTGATTGGTGGAAGGTGCCTTTTCCTCTTCTTTTAATTGATTATTTAATATCTGATCTTCCAATCTTTCACGCACCTGGACATATATCGGTTTGTCTTGCGTAAATGCACCTCTCATGTTATCTCCCACAATCCTTTTTTGTGTTATACACTTATATGGTTATATACTTATGTGTATAACCATAACAGGTAACTTTTTTGAAGTCAATATTAACTGTGAAATTGGGTGTGTTGGAGTTTTATAGGAACGCCAAAAACCACACATAGCTTATTAAGCAGACGTGTGGTTTTGGATGTATGCTGCAAGAAGCGTTAATTAAAGTAAAGGTTTACTAGAGAATCCTAGTTAGCTTATCCATATGTTGTTACAATAAAGAAGATGAAAAAATCAAAGGAGGTGAAGGTTTTGGAAATAGCATGGATTATCATTATTATTATCGTGGCATACCTTCCTATGTTCTATCGAATTCATAAACGGCTTGACCATTTAGAGAAAGAAGTGAAGAAATTTAATAGCGGGCAAACGGATTATAGAAAGGGACCGAAAGCCTAATGCAAGCAATGAGTGTGGGGCATTATTTAGTCGACGATGCTAGGCGTTTCCTAGCTGTTCTTTTCTTCGGATTAATTGGAACGTGGGGCATGGCTTTTGCCAACCCATACTGTGGCATGTTGCCATAAACAGATTCATAGTTGCCTTGCTTCACTACATAGTTTTCATGGTAATGCCGACTGCGAGATTGTCCCCCACTTTTTTGTTGAATTTTCCCCAAGCCTTTAAATGGTTGCTCCCCTTCGCATAGGCAAGCAAGTCTTCCGTTGAACGCCAGTATTGGATCATGACGGTTGTGCGAAGACCGAAGAAACTTTCCATGGATAGGAAGCCAAGCTCTTCCTTGTTCGAGTATAGTTCTCTAACCATAGGTGGCATAGATTTCATAACAGGGAGCCATTTATGGACAGCCCTTCGCTTGTTAATACGCATGCCAATGATAAATACAACAAGGTCTTCCTCGTTTTCGGTTGTAAACCTTCCACTAAAAATTGCTTTATCCAATATGTTTCCTCCTTTAAATCGCTTTTATCGTGGCATCGCACCAATCGATGGCATCCACGGTAGTCCGCTTTCCATAATCGAGTGTAAATAACCAATATTGTGCATTAGGGTCAGTCTCGTGATTTGTACGAATGCTTGCTCGATTGAAGTATAAGTCTGCAGTCGTTCCTCTAACTTTTGTTTATAGTCATCCAGTTGGGCGAGCGTTTTATCTGTGGGTTGATGTCTCCCGAAAAAAAGTTTGAGTAGAACTTCATTTCGTTCCACTGGAGTCTGCTCAATTGGTTGTATGAGCCACTTTTCCAATGCTTCCGTTCCTTTGCTGGTGAGATCATATTCCTTTCTATCTGGCTTTCCATCCTGCGTGGTTGTCGTGACGGTGACTAATTCGCTCTCCGTTAGCTGTTTTAGTGTGGGATAGATCTGCCCATAACTAATTTTCCAGAAGTGGGAGAGGCTTCGATCCATAAGCTGCTTAATGTCGTAACCTGATTTGCATCCAGTTGTAAGAATCCCAAGAATTGCGTAGGTTGTATTATTGTACTTTTCCATGAAATTCATCCTATCTTTATGATATGTATCATTTAGATATATAGTAAAAATGTAGTAAAGGGAAGTTTTAATTTAAAGATTTACAAGGAAGTCAAATTGTTAGTAAGTCTAAACAGTAGTAATATACAAATAACTTAATGTAGTAAACCTTTAGAAAGGGGTACAATATGAGTAATCTTCATGATGAATCTACATGGCCGATATGGGCTACAGAAGAAGTTGAGATCGAGGAGCCAAACCAAGCTTGGTTAGAAAAAGGGGAACGGGAGAAACAGTTACTCCTAGATCTTTTAGACCCTATAGGAATACAGGAAATCGAACACTATGGAAGTACATCTATCCCCAACTTACCATCTAAGCCAATTATCGATCTTATGGCGAAGGTTGATTCCTTTAAAACTGTAAAGGATGATGTACTCTCTATATTAAGTAATCATAACTGGCACTATGTACACCCAGATTTAGACCAGCGACCTTGGCAACGGTTTTTCGTAAAAGTAAGTAATAATAAGCGGGAAGCGCATCTACATTTATTGCTAAAAGGTGATGATAGGTGGGATAAACAGTTATTGTTTCGGGATCGATTACGATCTAACCAAGATCTGGCGAATGAATACGCAAAACTAAAAAGGAAATCAGCTGAAAAATTCAAAAATGATCGAGAGCAATACACAAAGTCTAAAACAAAGTTTATATATTCTATTATAAATTAATTATTTAGGAGTTTGGCGTATTGATGAAAGGTGAAAACAGTGTGAATTCTATAACATTTAGATTCTCCAGTAAACGAAAGGTTGATTTTCTATAAAAGGACCTTACCAAATATTAGCGGCGATTTCATACTCTGTAAGGGATGATATAATTGTTTAATCTAATACTTTTGTTCGATCACGCTAGTTTATAATTTGGATAGACTAGCTTTTTCAAACCCTACTAAAAGGAGGGCTTTTATGAGTCGAAATAGAAACGATCGAGAAAGAGAAGATAAACAAGACACTTTTGACAGAGCATTTGTAGGAAAGCCTGGTTTTATGATTATCCTTACTTTATTGGTGATTATAGGCAGTATAGTAATTAATTATTTTAAGTAGCATTCCTTTTAAATGAAATTATTGCCCATTGGTTACAGCCGCCCTCAAGAGGGTACAACCTAGTAGAAGAGATTAAAAGGATGTGGACCTATGTCAGAAAGCAAACCCGTCGTCGCAGTAGCCGGAGCGAGTGGTTATATTGGACAGAACTTACTTGCTAAGCTACGTGGACGTATGAATATTATTGGGCTTTCTCGAAACGGAGATAAGCGTGAAGATACAGAAGATATCACGTGGCGTTCTTGTGACTTGTTCTCCTTAAAGGATGCGGAAAAAGGTCTAGAGGGAGCGGAGATTGCAGTATACCTCGTGCATTCCATGATGCCGTCAGCTAAGCTTACACAGGGTCATTTTGCGGATATGGATGTGATCCTTGCTGACAACTTCGCTCAGGCAGCAAAGAAGCAAGGTGTTAAAAAAATTATTTATCTTGGTGGCATTGTACCTGAAGGGGTAGGAAAGCTTTCCGCCCATCTGAAAAGTAGATTGGAAGTAGAGCGCATTCTCCGAGCATATGGTACGCCGGTGACTGCATTACGTGCGGGGCTGATTGTTGGACCAAAAGGCTCGTCCTTCCCGATTCTAGCTAAGCTGGTTAAGCGTCTACCTATTATGATTCTACCAAAATGGACACGCACCAAGACACAGCCTATTGCATTACCGGATGTGCTGAACTTCTTGGATACAACGGTTTCAGAAGAGAAGGCAGTGAATGATTCCTATGATCTTGGTGGTCCTGAGGTTATGACATACCGCCAGATGATGGAGCAAACGGCAGAAGTCATGGGGAAAAAGCGTGTCATGTATAATGTTCCCTTCTTCTCCTTGTATCTGTCCCGTTTATGGTTACGACTAATCACGCAAACGCCAAAGGAAACGGTGTATCCGCTATTGGCGAGTCTAAAGCATCCCTTAACTGCCAAAAAAGATAAAGCTGGGGTCAGCCATGGAACGATTCCCTTTAAAGAAGCGGCAGCATATTCGCTAAGGGAGGAGGAAAAGAAGCGCAAGCTATTTCCAAAACCTGAAATTGGACCACTGAAAAGAGATGTGCGCTCCGTACAGCGGATTCCACTACCAGACGGCTATCGTGCCGATGAGGTGGCAAAATATTACGTGCACTGGCTGGAACGATTCCTAAATCCATGGGTTCGTACAACGGTTGATGAGGATCTAAATTGCCAGATTGGCTGGATTGGTAACAAGAAGCCTTTGCTGGAGCTTGCCTATGCACCAGAACGTAGTACAGAAGATCGTGCGCTTTATTATATAAGTGGTGGCTTTCTGTCAGATTCCAGCCGGAATGAACGCGGCCGCATGGAATTTAGAAAAATACCAGAATCTAACGAAGCGATCATAGCTATTCACGATTACCTACCGTCCCTCCCATGGTTTGTCTATCAATACACCCAGGCTCACGCTCATCTATTTATTATGACTTGCTTCCGACACCATATGAAGCGGCTTGGTAAACAGCAAATGAAAGAACAACTGACCTGATAAAGAGCGATACTCCAGTGTGGTATCGCTTTTTTCGTGGAAAGACTACCGAATATCTAACCCCAACATAGACGCAAAGTAAATGGCTTGATGCTGGGAAACGATGCAGTCTTTCAAGTCTTCCATCTTAACCACGAGAGATTCAAAGTAAGACGTACTAATATCAATCCCCTTCAGCTTGGTGCTGTCAAAGCTAACCCCATTCAAATCACAATAAGAATATAACGTTTGTTTCAGTTTGCAATTGAAGAAGTCTGCACTCTGCAGGTTTGATTCGGTGAACTGGGTTTTTTCAAATTTGGAATCACCGAAATTGCACATGGATAGCAAGCAATTTTCGAAGGAAACATTGCCAAAGCGCCCCTCGACAAACTGCACACCTAAAAGCTTACAGTTCTTGAACGTAACGCGATGAATGCTTGCTGTGCTTAAATTTGCATTGGAAAAATCACAATTCTCAAAGTGCACGTCCGTCATATCGATATTCTCAAAAGATGTATTGTGAAACGTCGAATGCTTAATCACCATGCCATTTAAATGGACACGATCCAGTACCTCGTTATCAAAATAAGAGCCTTCAATTTCCATATTACTTAGATGCGGATCTTCCTCAAATAAAATATCTTGAAAATTCCCCTTTGGCAGTGCTTCTAATATGTTCGGTTTAGTTAATTTCATATTTCCACCTTCAATTTTAAAGTAGTAGTAAAAAACGTTGCATGTCATTTCTACCGATATTATACCATTTCAATAAAAGACACTGCCTATAAAAAGTTTTTTTCAAAGAGATGCCCCCAAAGCATCTCTTTTTTCGATTATAGAAGTGAGTAGGAAAAATATAAGGATTATAGCGTAGGGAGGAGGGAGCATGATGAACCGAACAACATTATGTGTAAGAGAAGTTGCTGCGTATCTTGGCATACATACAGACATGGTTTACTTATTGGTGAAGCGAAACAAGATACCACATTTGGTCATTCTTAATACAATCATATTCACTAAGGAATCGCTGGACGTTTGGGCTGGGGATAGCGGATGTAATGGCGCATGAGCGTTCCAACTATAACCTAAAGTAAATAACGAAATTCGAAATTAAAATACCGCACGCAAGGTCTGTCTCAGCGTTATTGGGAGGATGGCCTTTTCGCCTGCGAATAAAAAGGATGGACAAGTATGAAATATATTGAGAAAAATCGTAAAGAATCTGGATTCGTTAAGATTGATAACCAAACAGTTCAAAAAGACTTAAATGACTTGGCGGCAATTGGATTACTCACACACATTCTAAGTCATTCTCCAACTTGGAGAATACGTAAATCAGAGCTACATAAACAATTCACTCGCCGAAAGGTGGATAGTTCTTGGAAGGTGTTGCTTGAGCATCGCTACATCATGGGTTTTTTCTGTCATGTGGATGGACATCATGAGTATTTCTATAAGGCAGCCGATCATCCTTTCTCACAAAGCGACTTTGAAACATTTGTTGGGGAACAGAAAAAAGAGCTTGAAGAAAAAGGTCTAGCCGTGTTTAATATTAAAGCGATTAAGGACTCCCCCCTTGTTGTACCTGATTTTTTTTCTGATTTACAAAATGTACAATGCAAAGCGGACAGTGCAAAAAGTGCTACTACAAATGAAACAAAGACAAAAGAAATACATACAAAAAAACATTCATTAGCAACTGTTAACAAGCCAGCCAATAAAGCGGATCAAATTATTAATATCGCTAACGAATTTTATGCAGACTTCGCTGCAGGGAGGTGGGCGAAGGAACAGTGGCATAAAATTATTGAAAAATACGCAAGAGAGTTCGTGGCCAATGATCGAAACGTTCCTGATAAAAAGCTAAAGGCATACGTATACGGGTCATTGAAGAAAATAGCCGAACATCATGACTACAAAAATTCCGAAGAATATGCGGAGTATAAACGGGTTGTGAAAGAAATGTTTGTGGATCATGGTGTTAAAATACATGAAGACATTACGATGCAGCAATGAATAGAGCGGTCGGATAAAGCTATTCTCAGTCCAAAACATTGCACTGCCTGGGAACTCTTCGCTATATACCAGATTCTGGATATATAAAAATACACCGCAAAACCCTATAAAGGGGTCTGTGCGGTGGTAGTTAAGAATGCTCCACTTTTATTTATTTTGCGATTGCTGTTTTCTTCACTTTCACATTTCCTTCAATGGCACGAGAGTATGGGCAAGCTTCATGTGCTTTATCCATTAGTTCCTCTGCTTCTTCTTGTGTAACGCCTTCCATCTCAGCTTTTAGCTTCACACTCAAGCCAAAGCCTTTCAGTTGTTTTTCAATGCTAACCTCTGCTGTTACTTCTGAGGTGATTTTTTTCTTAGATTGACCGGCAACCATTTGCAAGGCACTGTCAAAGCAGGCAGCATAGCCAGCTGAGAAGAGCTGTTCTGGGTTTGTGGTGCCTTCTTTTTCATTTCCACCCAATCCTTTTGGTAAAGATAAAGCTAGATCCAATGTGCCATCAGATGATTTAACCGTTCCTTGACGACCACCCGCTGCAGTTGAAGACGCTGTGTATGATGCTAATCCCATAATCAAACACTCCTCTTTTTATATTGTGTACAATTAGATTGTACACAATTAAATAGTGTGACGTCAATTATTATAATTCTGTTTGGTAACTTGTTATAATAAGTCCAGGAGTGATTAACAATGGCAAATGAAATATTAAAATTAGATAATCAAATATGCTTTCAACTATATGCAACAACACGCGAAATGACGAAGCGGTATCGTCCATTATTAGAGGAATTGAACGTCACGTATCCGCAGTACTTGGTGTTACTCGTACTTTGGGAAACAGATCGTATCTCGGTAAAAGCATTAGGTAAACGACTTTTCTTAGATTCTGGAACACTGACACCAATGCTGAAGCGGATGGAAGAGCATGGCCTCATACAGAGAACGCGTTCCAAAGAAGATGAACGAGTCGTGGAAGTCGTCTTAACCGAACAAGGGAAGCAATCAGAAGAACAAGCAGAACAGATCCCACTACGATTTATTGAACAGACCAATCTAAACGAAGAAGAAGTGAACCAGCTAAAACAAACCCTGTCTAAAATGCTTGCTCAGTTGGATGAGGCGTAGAAAATAGAGCCCAGATATCAATATAGGATGCCTGGGCTCTTTATGTAACATAAAACAAAACGATTTGTAATTTCACCTATGAATAGCCTGCTAAGCCATATACACTGGAAGGAGCCCGTTTCCTTATTGGGAATGGAGCGAAGGAAAAGTCACTTTGATACCGACTTTCTCGTTGTGTTTATTACTGATTGTAACTCTCCTTGTCCCTCTAACCGTCATCATACTCATTATTTCAGCACTCGCTCTACAATTTACTTCCAATAGTTCCATTCCTAACAACAATTCCATACAGCTTTTAAATTAATCGAAAGAAGGTGAATCACTATTTTAAGCGAAAAAAATAAAGGTCAGCCAAGCAAAGCTCATGCCAATAAATCGACTAGATTACATGCTAAGAATAGTTATACACCTTTGCAATTAGAAACAGAGGTTCAAAAAGGTGACGACGCCTTTCTGATTACAGATAGTTTTTTATACTTCTCTATGGTTGAATGCGATGTGAACTGGTTAATGTCACAGGCGAATATTGTGGTTGATAATTCAAATGGCTTTATCGTTCAAGACGTTTTAGCATATGTTTTGAATAAGATTTCTACTGTCGACCCAGAAATTGTTGATAAACAAATACTTAAGAGGCTGTTTGAGAACCTAAAGGACGTGACACATAAAGAATAATAAATGGACCGGAGAGATTTTTAGTTCACTTTGAATCAGTGATCGACGGGGATGTAACGCTTATTATGGTTCACATCTTATAATGAAAAAACTGTTACTCTAGTGACTATGTTTAAATAAACCGTAAATAGACTCTATTTGGTGGGAGGAATCAACAATTCTCACTAAATGGAGTTTTTTGCGTACGAATAAGTTAGGAAACGTAATACAAGTTACGAAGAGGGTTGGAGTATAAGTACAGCGATGTTTTGTTTTATACCACAATAAATTCAGAATCGTTAAATTTTTAATGGGAAAAACATGGAAAGTATTATAAACTAGAAGTAGGTCCATTTCCTTAGAAGGGGAGGGATCGTTATGAAAGATAAAATTATTTCTGTTGTTGCTTTTTTTATGTTGTTTTGGATCCTATTAAAAATCTTTGTATCTTACTGGGGGAGCTTTATGCCATGGACACCTGTAACCGATCTATGGAGTTTAATGTTGATTTTTATTTTACTGGTTCCGTTGGCTGCTATATTAGCAAGGTTATTCGTGAACGTGATCCGGCGTTAGCTATAGAGTAATTGTGGTAAACTATAGGGGATAAAAGACGGAAAAGGATGTAGCTACAATGAAAATAACCCTCGTATCAGTTGGAAAATTAAAAGAAAAGTATCTTAAGCAAGGCATTCAGGAGTATATGAAGCGGCTGAGTGCGTATGCCAAGGTAGATATTGTTGAAGTCGCTGATGAAAAGGCACCAGAAAATATGAGTGATGCGGAAATGCTGGAAGTAAAACGAAAAGAAGGCGAGCGTATCCTCTCCCATATTAGCCAGGATACCTATGTCATCACCCTTGAGATTAATGGAAAGATGCTAAGCTCTGAGCAGCTTGCAGCAAAGATGGACGAGCTTGCGACATATGGAAAGAGCAAGATAGCTTTTGTGATTGGGGGATCATTGGGGATTAGTGAAGAGGTTCAGAAGCGGAGTGACTTGGCTTTGTCTTTTTCTAAGATGACGTTTCCTCATCAAGTTATGAGGTTGATTTTGTTGGAGCAGGTTTATCGGGCTTTTCGGATAAATCGGGGGGAGCCCTACCATAAGTAAATGAGGTTTTACAACACCATAGATTAAAGGAATAGTACTCCAGACGATTTTAAAAGAAGTCTCAAATTTTCCCTAGTAGTAAAGATCATAATGAAAAGAAAAATAATTAAGCATTTATTTAAATTAAAATCGGAAAGCAGTAATATCTAATAAATTACTCACTTTTTAAAAAAGGGGGAAATTAATATTTTTATTAATAATATAGATGTTCCTGATCAAATTATCAATTCAATAGAAAACAACAACCTTGTTATTTTTGCTGGAGCAGGGGTATCAATGGGAAAACCGACTAATTTACCAAATTTCAATGATCTAACGATTAATATTGCAAGAGGGTCGGGAAAAATATTCGATTCTTATAAAGATACTCCAGAACGTTTTTTAGGGGAATTAGAAAAAGAAGATGTTCCCGTACAAAAATTGGCTAGCGATCAATTAAGTGAATATAATTTACACCCAAATCAATATCACAAAAATTTAGTGGAATTATTTCCTAAAAATGATATAAAAATAGTTACTACAAATTATGATTTAATGTTCGAAGATATATGTAAAGGATTGAATATTAATACAAATAAATATACAAATCCTGCTTTTCCTAGAGGTGACAATTTTTCGGGAATTGTACACTTACATGGTATAGTAGGAGACTTTCAACATATGGTATTGACTGATAGTGATTTTGGGAGAGCTTATATGCTCTATGGGGAGACATCAAGATTTTTATCTCAAGTGTTTAATTCAGATTATACAGTATTATTTATCGGATATAGTTATAACGATACCGTTTTAAGATATTTTACAAGGGCTTTGCCTGATCTATCAGGGGAGAAGAGGTATATTTTTTCTAATGAAAAGGAAAAAGTATCTCATGAAGTTTTAGGATTAACTCCTATAATTTATGAATTAGGAGACTATGAAAATCTATATAACACCATTAAAAAGATAGGTGATTTTTCAAATAGAAATAGTTCCTCGTGGGATGAGATAATTACTAAAATAAGTTCAAGTAAAGTTAGTGAAATTGACTTAACAACTAGTGGCGAAATTGAGCATGTTTTCAGCAAAAAATATTTACTGGAGCAATTTTTAGATAAAATTGATGGTGCTGATTGGTTCTATTATTTACATGAAAATAATTACTTTAGTTTTTTATTTACAAAAAATGACTTGTTACAATCAGAAGTATTAATTATTAATTGGATCCTTGATAAATTTGTTAATAGTGATTGTGAAGAAATAATTTCAATTCTTATAAAACATAATACGGAGGTGAATAGTCATTTTAAGAGTTTGGTATTGAGGGCACTTTCAAATAAGCCAGTTAATATTGAAGCTTTACAAAAGCTTTTGAATTTAATTAGTTTAGATGAAGTAGACGATCATACTATTTATTCGTTAATTAAAAAATTATCTAGCTATAAGACTTTTAATAAAGTAATTACTAAATTATTTCAAGAAGTACTTAAATTCGAATATTCATTTGTTAAACCATATTTCGGAATTGAGGAGAACCAATACAATGTTCAAGTTAACGTAAAAACTGAATTAATTAGGAGAATATGGGAATTAATTAAAAAAAAGGAAATTCACTTAGAAAGTTTAGCAGATACTATAACTGAAGAACTCACAAATCTGGAAAGTAAGTCCATTCTCGGTGAAGTTGAATATAATTTTTCTCCCTATAACAGTTTTTTGGATGAGTCTGGATATATTGATGATAAAACAACCTATATCAAGTTTTTTATCAACTTATTAATGAAGTTAAGTACTACAAACTCAAATTTTATTGAAAAATGGATTTATAGACACATTAATTCTAATCTAAGCATATTAAGAAGAATTTCAATTTATCTAATTAGCTATTTAGAAAATGTACCATCAGAAGACAAATTATATTTCGTTAACAAAAAAGTGGGAATATTTTGTTTTATCGAAAAGGAAGAAGTTTTTTCTACTATAAAAACTGAATTTCCAAAACTCACACTAGAACAACAAAATGCGTTTATTAAATATATAATGGATTATAATTTTAAAAACGAAAGCAATACTGAAGAGCAAAGTTTCAAGCGCTCATCTAATTATAGTAAATTTAATATGTTAATTTGGTTAAAAAGACTGGATGTTGAAAATGAAGAAATAGATAATTCAATTGCAAAAATTAAAAAGGTATATCCTGAATTTGGGGAAAGGGATTATCCAGATAGAAACATTGGTCCGATAGAGAGTGGATTTGCTAATGAAAATATACAAATTTCAACAAAAGATTTTTTAGAAAATGATATTGATGATTATTTTAGTGATTTATTAAACTACGAAGGGGATGGTTTTGAAAAGCCAAATCGAGATGCAATTCTGAGGATTGCATCCAAAGCTATTGAAGAGAAAATTAATCTAGGGTTAGAGCTTAGTATCAAGTTACTTGATATAGGAAATCATGAGAATGATTTGTGGAAATACATATTACAGGGGTTTGAAAAACATGCAATCGATTCTAATAAATTCGTTCAGATTAATAACATTTTAAACTCTAAAATCATTAAAAATTTCACTATTGATGTTGCTAGAGTTTTACTGAAATACTCAGAAAAAATTATTGTCGATGACTATAATCAATATAAGAATGAAATATGTGTTTTAATAGATTCTATTCTTAAATATTCAAAACCATATGAAGGAAATAGCGATATAAGTTGGGTAGACAAAGCAATGAATACATCTTATGGCGTAGCCACTGAATTAGTAATTAATTTTATTTTATTACTCAATAAAAATAGAAATAAAAGTGATTATTTCATTGATGAAGAATTAAAAAAGTACATTGATAAAATAATAGATAAGCAAGAAGCAGGAGAAGCTCATACAGTCTTATATATTTATTTAGAACATCTTAACGTATTAGATATTCAATGGACTGATGAGAAATTAATACCTAATTTTAATTCTAAGGATGAAGACAAATTTAATATAAGTTGGCAAGGTTATCTATTTAATTCTTCATTCAATCCTGAAACATGTAACAAATTAAGTGATGCATTCTTATTCACTATAAAAAATGTAAACAGAATAGATCATTCAAAATTAAGGGAAACCTTTATTCGTGTGTATACTTTAATGTGTATTGATGTTGTGGAAGATCCATTATTAGAGTATATTCCTTATTTATATAAACACTCTAATGAATTCGTTAAAGATTTTTATAGCTATTTGGTTTATACACTAAAATCTAGAGAGATAAAAAATAAAGAGAGTATTTGGAAAAAATGGTTAGAAAAATTTATTCACAATCGTATTAACAACATTCCCATTCCTTATAATACAGATGAAACAAATTGGATTTTATCAATTTTATTGGAATATGATTTTCTTTTTGATAAGGTGAGAAATATTATTGCTAGTATGGAGAAAGAAATAAAATCTCCTATTAACGTTTTATATGAACTCAATGACATAGATATTAATGATGAAAATAATAATATAATACAGTTAATTTTGACATTCTGCTTAGAGAGCATTTTTGAAGATAATGAAGACATGATTGATAGTCTCTCAAGGGAACTTGTTGACGATATTTTAGCGAGTATATTTGATAAAGGTTATGATTTGAATATAAATCTAGTAGAAATCTCTTCAAGTCTTAATGTCGAGATTTCTAAGTAATTAAAAACCGCAGTGACAACTGATATGAGAACTGTATCATAAAAGATTGGTAAAACAATGATTGAAAGTTCACTCTGTAACACTCATTGTATAACGACAATATGTAATAAGGGGAAGACTCTATACCTAAATTTAACATCTCTTAGTGAGCCAACAGGCTTTAGGCGTAAGGTTTAGAAAAACTAGAGTATATTTCTAAAAGAGTAAATAATAGTTGGAATTTTATGTATTGAGGATATATGGATGAAAGCTATATATATTATACTTTGGAGGAGTTGATTGTTAATAAATTATTATTAATTCGATCATTAGTGTTGGTGCTAGGTGCTTGTTCTGCAGCAATCGTCGTGGAATAAAGTTTAGAGAAGAAAACACAAGAGACCGTAGTAGAGACTGTAGAAGCTATTGAAGAAAATGAAGGAAGAAGCATTGTAGCAGATGAAAATAAATACAATAACCTTCTATCGAGAACCAACTAAATTAAGACATCTTACCGAAGACCATGAGTGGTACGATATCATTATGACAAGATTAAATGCTATAGATAATTTCTCAGGTGAACAGGTGCCTGTATACGAGATAGCTAGCTAGCTGAAGGATACGGTGAAGATCCGGAAGAGCGATGGTTTTATTGGTTATAGATTGTCAAAATGTTACATGACAGCGGAAAGCTGTACCATAAGTAAGCACAAATTCACTTTTAGCTTAAGCGTCAAAGAACAATTTAATGTCCTAGACGCTTCTTTTGAAATACCTGGATTAAGTATTTTATTAATGATTATATGAAGCAAGTCTCTTTGCATTTCAGGATCAATATTAGGTAAAACCTTAGAAAACACATCCATTACATTTTGTATTTGTTTAAATGATGAAACTTCATTGAATGTAAGCTGCTTATTTAATTCAAGTTCTAATTTTTCTGGTCAATGAGCTCCTTTATCTCATTGTCTTAACCTGATATTCTTTCTACAAGGGAAGAAGGTGGCCTGTCTGATTCTCAATAAAAATAAAATAATTGAATTTAAGAATAAAAGTGGCTCTATTGTTATTAAGATAAGAAAAAAGTGTATTAACAAAAAGGAGCCACGAAATATAATAAAACAAGCAAAAAGATTATTAAGACTTGAGATAAGACCAGCTACTTATCATATGAAGGAATATATTCACGTAGAAAAATGCATTAAATTTTTTAACAACAGACTATTTTTTATACATAATTGAGCAATTTAACATAAATGATTTACTAAATTCCAAAATGAATATGAAAGGAATCGACTATTTGAGGAATTAACTGTAATAAAAGTAGCTAATGTTGAAAAAACAATAGGGTAAAAAATTAGTAGTTAGAATTGGGGAAATACACAATTGGAACATTTAGAAACAGAAAAAAATTATTAGATGAATATATGAGAATAGCAAAAGATAAGAACATTAATCATGAACAGCTTTGTATTATATTACACTAAAGATTATCCCTTTATAAATATAATTCTATATAGAATAATCCCTAACATATACCACTGAAAAACTAAACAACACAAATCGACGAATTCCCATTACATGGGATTCTTTGGATCTGGATCATAAATTATAGTTATACAATTGATAAAGATTTTTTAAGTGCAATACTTCCAAAACATGTTAAATAAGTAAGCCTGTATGAATAGTAATAAAATCCTCTCTATAGAGGTAATTTCACGTATGAATTACCGTATAACTTTGTTTGTTTTTGGGGGGGGAATACAAACTTCGTTAAATAAGTATCCTATTGCATTTAAACTTGATATAATTAACTTAATAAGTAATAGATTTAGGTTTATGAATCTGGAGGAATACCAATTGATTAATTTTGATGTAGATTACAATGAAGAAGGAAAGATAATTTCTTTTTTAGATGGAAACTTACTAGTGGACAAGCCTGAAGAAAGAGTAAGACAAAGATATTTAAAAACGGTACATTATGATTATGGATACGCCAAAAATCAGATAGCAATAGAAGTACCAATATATTATGGACATGATGTCCTAAAGGACCGTGAGGGTAATCCAGTAAGAGCAGATATTGTAATATATGAGAATGCTACAGCATGTAGATCAAGACAACAGGGAAGAATTTTATTAGTTGTAGAATGTAAAGCCCCAAATATTACGAAGGGATATGATCAGTTAGTCTCATATATCTATAACACAAGTGCTTCAGGTGGGGTTTGGTTTAATGGTAGCGATACTGAAAATGAAGTTATCTACTATAGAAGGCAATCAGAGCCAAATAATATTTTACAAGAATGGCCAGGAATCCCTCGGAAAAATGAAGGATGGGATTCAATAGGGAGAAGAACAAAAGATCAACTGAAAAAACCAAGAGATATTAAAGGTTTGTTAAGAAGATGTCATAATAAACTTCATGGTCGTGGTACTGAAGAAGATGATCTTACTATGGATATGGTAAGAATCATATTAGCAAAAGCAATGGATGAAGAAAAAGAGAATGAGCTTCCAGAATTTTATTGTACGCCAGATGAATATAGATCTGAAGAAGGAAGAATTGCAGTTGAAGAGAGGATTCAAGGTTTATTTAATGAAGTGAAAGCATTAAATAATGAAGTATTCTCAGAACATGAAAGAATATCAGTAGGAAATAGAGCGATATGTGAAGTAGTAAGTGAATTGCAGGACTACCAATTATTATCGGATATAAGTGATGCCCAAGAATGGGACCTTATGGGTTACGCGTATGAAGAATACACAGAAACTTATCTAAAACGTAAAAGTGGTCAATTTTTTACAAATCGTTTAGTTGTTGATTTCTTGGTCTCATCTATTAATCCAACCTCTACAGATATTATTTTAGATCCTGCAGGAGGCTCTGGTGGATTCTTAACTGGTGCTATGAGATTTGTGAGAAATAAAATCTTACAAGGACGAGGAAGCAACATTTCGAAACAAAGACAGTTGGATAGGTTCAGGACAAGATTATTTCTTGTTGAATCTAGTAAAAGGCTAGTTAAAGTTGCAAAGACTTCAATGATATTAAATGGTGATGGTCATGCTGGAATGACCCAGGGTGATAGTTTAGGTGATTACACAAATTTTGATTCAACAATTCTTGCTCAATGTAATAGTGGAGTTCCTACAGTTATATTAACCAATCCTCCATTTGCAGGTGTAGGAGAAGGGCGAATAACTGATATAGAAACATTAGAGAGATTTCAAACAGCAAGAAGATGGATTTATAGTGAAGATGAGAATAAGTATTTACCGACAAACGAGTTATTAACTGATGGTGCTCCCCCAGAAATGTTGTTTCTAGAACGTTGTATTGATTGGCTTTCACCGGGTGGTAAGTTAGGTATCGTATTACCAAAAGGGTTTTTAGATACTAATACTTACTTGCCTGGAAGACAATACTTATTTGACCATTGTAAACTATTGGCTGTAGTAAATTTACACAAGAACACTTTTCAACCACATACTGGTGTAAGAACTTGTTTATTAATTATAGAGAAAAAATCAAATGAAGAATTACCAGTAGATTATCCAATTTTTATGGCAATTTCACGTAAAATTGGACAAGATTCGGAGGGGGTACCAGTATATAAAAGAGATCATGCTGGGAATCTTACAGATGAGTTAGATCATGACCTTGAAGAAATATTAGAAAGTTATAATGAACATAAAAACAATACTCTTCAGAACTCTGAATATTACTTTTCTATAAATAAGTCTGATATAGATGGTAGTTTGAAACTAAATCCACAAAAGTTCATGCCACATCTAAATGAAACATTGAGAAAAGTGGCTCAAGTTGAAGATATACCAAACTGGTCAGTAGTAACATTGGGAACTATCGATAATGATATTCAAATTTTTAAGGGCCCAAGATTTAAAAGTGAAAATCTTATTATCGAAGACATAACTGAAGAACAATTAGCCGAACCTTTAGTAGAACCATATTATACTCCATCTGCAATACTACAAGATAGATCTGATAGCATTAAGTATTTAGATTTAAGCCAGGCCAGTGAACGTCAGTTAGATATGATTGGAAAGCTCAGGGTTAAAAGAGGAGATTTACTAATTTCAAGATCTGGAACTGTAGGAAGGGTAAGTTTAGTAACAAATCAACATGATAATGCTATAGTAAGTGATGATTTAATCAGGGTAATAATTCCAGATGAGGACATAAGATATTATGTATATCATTACCTTTTAAGTAAGTATGCACAAGACCAATTTAAAATGAATGAATATGGGACTATACAACAACATTTAGAACCTGCTCATGTAAGAGAAACACTCGTACCACTACCTGACGATATAGAACAAGTTAGAGAAATAATAAACCAGTCAAAAAGGTCTATAAGAGCAAAGGAAATAGCATACGAAAGAAATCTAAACGCGTTAAATGCAGTAGAAACTACTTTATATCCATTGTTAAATTTTGAAGAATAACCATCGTGTCAAAAACAGTAGATTGTTTCTACTGTTTTTTGTTTATAATCTTATACCTTTAAGGAAATTAATATTATAGAGTTATATTAGTTTATAAAAGTTATAAATTTATTAATGAACGTGATATTTTCATTGATAAAGATAGTGGAAAAGACTTCAATAGAAGCCAATACCAAGCATTAAAAAATGTTTACGTGAAGGTGATTTACTCTATATAAAGTCTATTGATAGATTTGGAAGAAATTCAAAAGATATCAAGAAAGAATGGGAAGATATAACCCAAAATATTAAAGCTGATATAAAGGTGTTGGATATGCCATTACTAGATACAACTCAATATAAAGACCAATTAGGAACCTTTGTTAGTGACCTGGTTCTTCAAGTATTATCATTTGTTGCTGAAAGAGAAAGGGATAATATTAGAACTAGGCAGGCTGAAGGAATTGCAGTGGCAAGGGCACAGGGAAAACATCTAGGTAGACCTAAATTAAATTTAAGCACTCTAAACAAGGAACAAAAGCTAGCATTAGAAAAAAACTATATAATCTGGAAGAAACAAGCAAGTCACAGGAGTTGAATTTATGAATCTGTTAGGTTTAAAAAAGAACTCCTTTTATAAAATAATTAGAGAATATGAACAATATTTATAGACGCTCTTTGATAGTATCTGCTTTTTATAGGGGGTACTTTTTACCAAAAAAGTTAAATGATATGTTGAGGAATATAATAGCTCTTACATCCCTACAAACAAAGTGAAATTCATGACACAGTAGGGAAATGATTATAATGCACTATTTATAGAACAACAATTTATGTGTGGCAGAGGATAATCTATAAAATGGGAACTATGATATATTATGGTTGATATATCTATACTAATTTAGAGGAACTTTAATGGGGGGATTGTAATGGCAATTAAAAGAATTTCGATAAATAAAATAAAATATGGTGAATACTTTTCTTTGAGCTATCTATTAAAGTATGGTTATTTTGATTTTATATATAATTCAAGACAATATAAGGAAGATTACATATTGTCTAATTTAGTATTTAAGAAAGTATTTAATACTAATGATTTGGAAGGTAATTATAAAGAGATAGATAAACAAGTAAAATTTAATTCTAAAAAAGATACGGTGCCTATTGAATTGTCAATCTATAAAAACGAAAATGAAAGAAGAATTTTTAAGTTACCTAATATTTATTCTTACATATGTCTATGTAGACACCTATCAGAATATCAAGATAAATATATAGAAATTTTGGGATCTAGTTATCAGTCCATATCAAAGAACTTTTATAGTTCTACCTTTTTAACTGGTAAAATAAAGCGTGAGGATAATAGAATAGGAAAGAGGAAAATATTTAAAACTGACATCCAAAATTTTTATCCGAGTATATACACGCATTCGATTCCATGGGTGTTAGTGGGTAAAGCTGAAGCAAAAAGGAACAAGAATGATAAAAAGAAATACTATAATTTACTAGATACTTTAATTCAGAGGTGTCAATTTGGGGAAACACATGGTATACCTACAGGAAGTTTTGCTTCAAGGTTAATAGCGGAAATTTTCATGTGTAAACTCGATGACAAATTAAGTAAATATCAATATGTAAGGTATGTAGATGACTTTGAATTTCCCTATAATGATGAAAGAGAAAAGAGTGAGTTTTACAAGGATTTAAATAAGGTACTAGCTAGTTTAAACTTAAAGGTCAAAGTTGAAAAAAATCAAACAGATTTATTTCCGTTTCAAAATGGTAATAATTTAGCTTTTTTCTTTGATTATTTTGCAAAAAATGATAAAAATATTAAAACTCAACAAAAAAGGATATATAATTTTATAGAAGAGAGTATTTACAAAGAAAGGGAAGGTTATAAAGGTTCACTAACATTAATGTTTCAGGCATTAAAAGATAGTATAAATAAAGAATATTTACAACAAGAAGCTTTTACCATGCCTATGTTAAATAAATTATTTAATTTAGTTTTGATGAAACCTAACTTATCAGTAAATTACTTGGAATTTGTAGATGTTTTGGAAGAAGATAAACTAGAAAATGAATTAAGATATGGCATAAAAAAAATAGAAACACAAATTCGAGATAATATAAATCGATATATTGATTTGAACTACAGTCAAGAGTTATATTCATTACTTAGTATTTTCTATTATCTAGACATTTTGGAAGTATGCTCTAAACAACAATTATTAAATGTAATATTAGAAATGGATGATTTGAGTTCAATTTTATCATTGGAAATCTTGTTAAATGATGAATTAAATATTGATAATACTCTTTTTGAAACAATTGAAACTAAACTTGAAAACTCAAATGGTTGGGAGGAAGAGTTCTGGCTTTTTAAGTATCACGTATTATATAGAATAAATGAGGATAAAAAGTCAAAGTTTTACAAACTATATAAAGATTACCTTTATAATAATTATAATAATGGAATTGAGAAATCTGAATTTTTTAATCAGAGTAATATAAAAAAGGTTGAGTCGCCAATTAATGTAGCATGGCAACATACAAATAGTGACCAAGATATTTCTAAATTTTTTAAGGTACTACTAGATAAGAAAATAAGTTTTGTCCATTTAAATTAATGCTAATGGGAAAAATAAAGACACCAAAAGTGTCTTTTGTTTTTCTTATGGAGGATAATAAAACAATAAAAATAACTTATCGGATATAAATTGTGTCCACCTACTTCCATAATCCGAAAAAAATAGTTTCCTTGAGTTAGAGATGCTAGCTAAATTGTTATTAAAACTTTGTATTCAAAGCTAACTATGTTCTTTAGTGAGGTTTGGTGAACCGTATAGTAAATGAATAAGGTTTTTCATCTAGTGAGCTAAATAAAACTAAAGGCCATTACTTCTATAGTTAAATATTTATAATTTCTGTTCCAAAGAAAATAAATAAAATTTCCATTAGGGGTGTTTTAAGAGACAAATGATACTAAAACTTTTAAATATTCGATTGGGTGTTACTATTCCAAGACTCGCAGTATTTGATTTTAGTGAAGAAAAGTAAGTAATACAACACTCAATCCAATACGAGAATTTACACTCCTTAATCGATTCTTTCGTGATTCAGGGTTACAACACTTTAGGTGGTAGGTCTTATTTTTTGGGAAATAGAGAAAATAATAGTGGTCGTTACTTTAATAGCCTTAAAATGTTTAACACATAAAAGCACTACTAGAAAAGGTATAAGGTTATTTACACAAGTTTATTGACAGTCCCTCCAATCCTTCTATCCCCCATAACTGTATAATTTTCAATTTCTTCTAGTAATATATTAACTTCAGTTGTTCCTGTATAGACACCCATTCGCAAATTGTTATAAATTTTCCTGCGAGGAAAACGTTCTTTAGTTCATTTATTTTACTCGCCAACCATCCCATCTCCATCATTATCTCGCATATAGGGGTATAACCAATGATCATCCCTTATCGGCATACTGAAACCTGCATCTTTCGCTTCTTTAATTGTTACTTGTCCATTACCATTAGTATCGACGCTAGAAACATCACCTTTTTCATCAGAACTAGAGTTATCTGAACTAGAAGTTTCGTTACTTCCTGATAATCCTAACGACTCATTAACTTCATCGGGGTTTAAATTATCGAACGTATCTACAACTGCGTTACCGTTTATATTATACGAATACTGATACTTTGAAGGTATTTGTGTTTCCGTATCTGAGTAAGAGATAACTGCTTCAAAATTAGTGGCCCCACCTGCGTTACGTATTGTGTCCTCCATGTACGCTTGGTCACCATGTCGGTTAAGTGTGCTTTCTTGAGGTGTAATATTATAAGCATTTGATACTCCACCTAAAGAGTCAGCAATAACATGACCCTCATCTAATACATCACTTTCGACACCTGGAACTTTTGCCTCGTCAGAGAAGTATCTACCAGACGATAGGACTGGTTCTGTACTGTCATCTTGTAGAATGATTTTTTCAGCAACGACTCTCACTAACTGACCATACTCATTAGTGAATGCCCAGTACTCCCTATCACCATATCCTATATCTACTACAACATTTGATTCTCGGTCTCCGCTTAAATCACCACCATCTACCTCTATTAGTTCGTATCCTGAAAAAAGGTCATCCTCTGTTTTGGTTGGTGTTTCTTCTAATACTGGTTCATAAACAACCTTAGTGGTATCTACTTCTTTTTCACTAATTCTATTAGGTGTGTTTCCTTCTTGTGGTTCTATTTCCCCCTCAGTAATGGTTGCATCATTTACCTCGGTACAACCAACCATAAAGATAATTGTTAAGAGTAAAATTATATAGTTCTTTTTCTTTTTCATTTTTAGACTCTCCTATATAGGTTTAATATTGTTCATTCTAAAATCTCGGAAATTAAATATAGATTACCATTAACCTATTAATAATAGTATCTTCCAAGATTAACTTTTATCTTGAGTATTATTGAACTGATATTATCAACCTATGTAAATTACTTAAGATTGTTGCTTCCTGTAAGTCTAATTTGTGACAATGAGCTATTTTATTTCTTATTGAAGGTAGATGACTTAAATAAGCTTTTTCTTTTGTAGTGAATATATTCTTAAGAGAGGGATAAATATTGAAGAAGTTCAATAACTCATGAAGGTTAGTAGAATCAATAGGTTTTATAAACCTCTTCATATGTTTCATAGGGGCAATGCAAAACCAATTTTCTCCATAATCACTAGTAAGTCTATTTTTTATAATCTTTCTTAATGTAGTTTCAATTTCGTATAGCTGCTTGTAGGCAGCTACCATTAATTCTGTATCTGAAGCTGTATTGTGCATAAATGAGGCACTCCTAGATATGTAATTTGTTATAATAGATGTAATGCGAAAAAATGCTGGATAGGTTGAATCACCGCGAGGTAATTTAGGGAGTTTAAAGGGAGATGACAAATATTAGCTGAAGTGCTATATGTATTAAATTTAAAATATTCATACTAATATGTCAACAAAATTGGCTCAAAGCGAGTAAAATATTTGATGTTTTATCTAATAAATAAAATACATAAAATACATAGTTTATTCAGTTAAGGACTCAGAATTTTAGCGGTGCTTACTATTTTCTAGGCCTAAGTTAAAGGAGCAAAAAAATGAATTACTTTCTTGTATTTCAAAACAAAAGTTACAATGAAGAACGATCTGGTGAATATTTATGGGCCCCGCAAAAAAATAAAACAGGGCAAAAATTTCATCACTGGACTGATATGAAAAAGGTCAAAAAAGGTGATATAGTTTTCAACAGTTTTAATGGTGAATTAGTTTCTGTAGTAGTAGCTAAAGAAGATGCCATGGAGCATGAAAGACCTTCTGATTTAGAAGGCTTGTCCCTATGGGAAAAAGAAGGTTGGATTGTATTTGCAGAGTACATAGATTTAGAAAGTCCTATAAAGTATAAAGACTATATGGAGACTCTGCTAGAATTACAAGGTGATAAATATGCTCCATTTAATAATTTAGGCCGGGGTAATACTGGGTATTTATTTAGAGTATCAACAGAATTAGCAGACTTCTTGTTTGGTGTTATAGAAAATAATAATGGATATTCAAAGGCGAATTTCCAGATTGAAAACAAAGCTGAAGAACATCTCATTAAAAAAGTTGAAGAAGACTTAGATTCAGCTATTGTTTTGGATGAAACGGAAAAAGAGTTAATTATTAATGCTCGAATTGGTCAATCATTTTTTAAGAGAAAGTTATTAAATATTGAAAAGAAATGTAAGTTATGTGGAGTTACGGATGAACGTGTTCTTATTGCAAGTCATATAAAACCCTGGAGTCGATCCAACCATCAAGAACGGTTAGATGTTAATAATGGATTATTACTTTGTCCTAATCACGATGCGTTATTTGATAAAGGACTTATAAGTTTTGTAAATGATAGCGAAATACTGATTTCAGCTAGTTTAGAAGAAGAAACTAAACTTTTCTTAAATATTAATGAAGAAATAAAAGTAAAACTGAAAGAACCTCAGCATCAGTATATGGATTGGCATAGAGAGAACATTTTTAAAAGATAAGAAACCAATATGTCGGCCAAGTACATACCGCCATCATCTAAATTGAAACTAAGTTATTTTGAAAAAAGGTATATTCCTGTTTCATGGTGGTTAATTCAAATAATTTGTCCTCTTAATTATTTGAAACATAGGGTGTATCGGAAGGGTGAATTTGTCAATTTGTTACAATTATGAAAGGAAATTATTATATTAGGTGATGTACTGGAACTTAAGCTTAAGGTCTCTCTAATATTTCAGATAAATAACAACTCAGATAGGAACGCTTTACTAAAGTTAAGAATTAATCCTCAGCTTGGGAGTGGGATAAGTGTAGTATATATACTCTCTTGTAAATAAGGAAATTATTATCCCACAAAGAAAGGCACAGGAGAAAGACTTCAACATATTGCAGCGAATATAGATAGGTGAAGGGAATAATTTTAACATCAATATTATTATTCAGGGAAAAAGACTGGAAGTTTACGAAAAACTAGCCGGAATTACACTAAATGAGCTAGAAGAAACATTAGTCCATTGGCATGTATATATATACGGTTTAAACCAATTACTCAAGGTACAAATAGGAGGGGTTAAGGAGATTACTGGGATAGTACATAACACTATTGGTTTAGATAGGTACATAAAAATACTAACGAAAGCAAGTAAGTATGTAGCTTTTATATCTTATAACTGTATAAAACATAGTTTTTTAAAATGGGAGGAGATACTTATGAATACCAATTTTGAAGAATTTCAGAAATCAATCTCAAAAGAGTTATATACTATTAAAGATAGAGTTAAAAACCTAATTGGTGATGCTCACTGGGGAGAAGAAGGAAGATATAAGGAGTCTGTTTTGAAAAATGTTGTAAGTCGTTTTTTGCCAAGCAACTTAAGCATCGGTTCTGGTTTTATAATCACTAAGGATTACAAAAATGGTAGAACAATTCGTTCTAGTCAGATTGATATAATAGTTTATGATAATACTTACCCTCTGTTATTTAAAGAAGGTGATTTCATCATCACTTCACCAGAAAATGTAAGAGCAATAGTGGAAGTTAAAACAGCTATACGGAGCGGGGATATTTCTGAAATAATAACAAAAGCAACCCAAAATGCAAAAATTGCTCCTTTTTCTACGTTTAATGGAATATTCGCCTATGAAAAAAGAGGGTTAAATTTAAGAACTAATTTAAATCAAAACTTGAGGAATGCATTGATTTCAAGTAATGGAGTTGTGAACCATATATGTTTAGGAGAAAATATATTTATTAAGTTTTGGGGAGTTGGAGAGAAACAGGAAGATAAGCTGGATAGAATTTATAGTTTTTATGAAATTGATGACCTTGCCTTCTCATACTTTATTTCAAATATGATAGAAAGTGTTGTACCAGATAAGGTATTTGATAAATCCTGGTTCTTATATCCAATACGAAATCAATTTGGAAAAGAGTTTTATATTGTAAGGGATTTAAAATTAAGTAATGAAGTAAACCGAACTCATATTTGATAGTGCGATTAAACGACATAAGAAAGGAGAAAGTACCTTTCTTATGAAAATTTTAAATCAAAATTTATGACTTCAATAATTTATTTATAAACAAGGAGCAGTTGGAATTAAGTGAATTTCTTAATATACTTAAACAAAAGATTTTAACAGGGGGAGTATGTTTATGCCAAAGTGGATCTTCCAAGGGAACCCTAAGCAATTCACTATAAATGAGGACAAGTATCCTGACCTGCATGATATTAATCAGTACGTGAAAGATGGGAAAATCATCGACTGGAGTATTCGTCAAAAGCAACATACGCATGAGGTTAAGACAGGCGATCAGGTGTTTATTTGGCGTTCAGACGGCGGTGATAAAAATACTGGGGGTATCATTGCTTTAACTGAGGTTTACTCAGAGCCGACGGATAATGGAGGGGCTTATTCACAAGTTGAATTAGAAGTTAAAGAAACGCGGTTGAATGAGTCGGGAGGTATGCTTCTTCGTCATAAGTTAAAGGAACTCCCTGAAACTCGAAATCTATTAATCATGAGGCTAGCGCAGTTAACTAACTACAAATTAATTGATGATGAATTTGATACATTACTAAGATTTTGGAAGGATCCTGAGCTGGTAGAAAAAAGGTTGGATAAATCATTAATTGAAAGATACTTACTTTATTATAAAGATGAATATGATAATTTCTCTAAGGAATTTGAGTACTTGGAAGACAGTTATCGTTATTTTCAAAAGTTCAGAGACCCGGAATATATTGAGTCAATGGAGTGGGAAGACTTTCAGCAAATAGGTGAACATGTTAATGCATACCGGATGCCACTTGCAAAAGGTCGTGCATTTGGAAAGAAGAATGCTTCCATAGAGAAATATCGCTCGTCCTTTCTTTATTTAATTTATGGAAGTGACCCATTGGAGTATCGTATGGAACAGTTTTTGAATAATGAACAGTATAAATTGTTCGGTATTGGATCAAGTGCTCTTAGTGAAATAATAGGCAATGTTTTCCCGGAAGATTACTGTTTTTATAACCAGCGGGATCGAGTAGCGGTCGAAAATGAATTGGAAATAGACCCTGGTTATCAGAGAGGCGATACTTTTTCTTCTAAGTTTATAAAGTTTCAAAAAGCAATAAAAGAGCATGATATAGCAGCAACTTACGGAAATGTTGTGGGAAGAAAAACCAATCTGCCAATCTATTATGAAGTCGATCAGTTTTTCAGTTTTATTTTTGATAAATTTAAGGATAAACACGCCATTGAGAAAGAAGCACCTAAATACTGGTTACTTGCTGCAGGTGAGAACGGTAGGTATTGGGATTATTTTAGGGATAATGAACAAATATCTATCGGCTGGAACGTACTAGGTGATTTGAGGAATTATAAAGATAAGAAAGAAATAGCGCAGTCGTTGAAAGAAAAGCATAATTATGATCACAACCCCAGAAATGACGCATTAGCCAACGAGCAGTTTGTCAGAGAAATAAAAGAGGGAGATTATGTCTTCATTAAAGCTGGTACATCTCAATTGGTTGCATTTGGGCAGGTAACGTCTGCTTACCAATATAGTCCGGAAAATGGTGCCCAACATTCTTTTAGAAATGTCGAATGGATCAGGTATGGTGAATGGGATGTTTCCGACTTGCCTATTCATCAGAAGACGTTAACAGATATCACTCCATATGAAGATTTTTTACAGGAAGTCTTGCAGAAGATAGAAATTATTAAAGAGCCTGAAAGTGAATACGTAGTAAACGAAAGTGAACCCTATACAACGGAACACATAACAAGTGACTTGTTTATGGACCTAGAAAAAGTAGAAGATGCAATAGAATCGTTAGACTATAAGAAGAATATTATATTGCAAGGACCTCCAGGAGTCGGTAAAACGTTTGTAGCGAAACGTCTAGCTTATTATCATATGGGTTCTAAATCTCCTGATAACATTGAGATGATCCAGTTTCATCAATCCTATTCCTATGAGGAGTTTATTCGCGGGTTTAAGCCAAATACGGAAGGTCATTTCGTGCTACAGGATGGATTGTTTTATAGATTTTGTAGGAAAGCACAGGAGCAGCCTGAAGAGAATTTTTATTTCATCATTGATGAAATAAACCGCGGCAACTTATCTAAAATATTTGGCGAAGTAATGATGTTGATTGAAGCGGATAAACGTGGAAAAGAATTTGAAATACAGACCACATACAGCAGAGAAGGAGAACATTTTTACATTCCCGAAAATGTATATGTAATTGGTACAATGAATACAGCTGACCGTTCACTAGCTATGGTGGATTATGCATTGCGGCGTCGGTTTGCTTTTATTGAGTTAGAGCCAGGGTTTAATACAGATTCATTTAAAGAGTATTTGCAGACGAAAGGTATTAGTCAGGGCTTTATTGATACAATTGATTCACTTATGAAAGAAATAAATACAGAGATTGTGAATGACAAAGTTAATCTGGGTAAAGGGTTTGAAATTGGACATAGTTATTTTACACCAGACCATGATATTGAAGATGAACAGGGATGGTTTGAACGTGTTCTACGGTTAGAAATTGAACCACTTTTACAAGAATATTGGTTTGATCAGGAGGATAAGGTTCATGAACTCCTCAACCGATACCAGTAAAATCCCTGTTAAGAATATTTACTATATGTTGGCATATGCTTGGGACCATCCCCACGAAAGTCGCATGATAGATGTGTATAGTGAAGATGAAAAAGATATTATTAATCTATTGAGTAAGATTCTTATTTTAAAGGGTAAATCTTTAGTCAAAAGAGGATTTTATAAGGAGTACACCCCAGTGAGAGAAGAGTCAGGGGTTATACGGGGTAAGGTGATTTTTAAAGAATCAATTGAAAACTTTTCCTATAAAAGAGGAAAGATGCATATTAAACATGAAGAGTTTATCGATGATATTTTGCATAATCAATTAATTAAAGCAACATTACTTCGATTGAGTATGTATGAGCATTTGGAAAAAGAATATTATGAAGACTTAAAAAGGATGTTGATGTACTTTCGAAGCATTTCAAGAATTGAATTAAAACCCAAGTTCTTTAACCAGGTTACATTACATCGAAATAATCAACATTACCGATTTATATTGAATATTTGTCAATTTATTTCTGAAAATGTGTTATTGCATGAGGGATCAGGAGAATCAGCATTTAATGATTTTTCCCGTGATCATATGAAAATGGCAATGCTCTTTGAGAATTTTGTTAAAAACTTTTACAGGCGTGAACATCCAGGATCTAATGCCAGAAGCGAAACGTTGGATTGGGGAGCAATCGGTGAGAAAAATGAATATTTGCCTTTAATGCATACGGATATTTCTATGATAATTGAAAACCAAAAATACATTATTGATACAAAGTTCTATCAGCACGGTTTGCTGGAATTTAAGGGCAAGGAAATTATTCGTAGCGGACATTTATACCAGCTATATGCCTATTTAGAGAATGACAATAGAAAGCGAAATGGTGATAAAGCGGTTGGTATTTTGTTGTACCCAAGAGTATACCAATCATTTTATTTTAATTATAAAATACAAGGTTTTCACATGAAAATATGTAGTGTTGATTTGGCTGAAAACTGGAGAGATATTGAGAGTAGGTTGAAGGGCATTTTGAGTAAGGCCGGTGAAATTACGAAGTGACGAACAGAAAATGAATAAAAAGGGAATAAATGGAGTTGCGATACTCTTTTTACTCCCTTATATCTTATATTTTCTTAAAATATATGTATCCAGTTAACATCAAAACTACTAAAAGAATTGCCTCTATATTTATTTCTCCACCTCTAATTAGAGAGTAAAAAAACGAGAGTACTCCAACAACAAAAAAGAAACCCGTAAGATTTTTTAGGATTTTATTGTACTTCTTAAGTATTTCGTGGGTTTTATTCATATATTAATCAACTTCCCTTTATCGATTTCAGTATTAAAGTATATTACAAATTTTAACATAAGTTTTAATGCTTCTGTAGATTTTGTAAGTGTCGATATAAAATTAAATTTTAAAAATATATGACAAAACTGGGAATAACCATGATTCCCTTATTGATAATACGAAACCTCATAAGCGATAAAATCGTACAATAGGAAATACTTCAGTGACTAAATAGATAAGTTTCCCACCAAAGGAAGGGTGTTCTTATTTTGAAACAATTGTTTATAAAACAAAAAGTGATGAGTTTTAACGACAAGTTCACGATAAAGGACCATCAGAAGAATGATGCTTATTATGTAGAGGGAAGTTTTATGAAAATCCCAAAAACATTCTCCATCTCGAATACAGCTGGAGCAGAGGTTGCACTTATAACGAAAAAGGTGATCAGCTTCCTGCCGAAATTTTATGTTGAGGTAAACGGCCAAGAGGTATTAACGATTAATAAAGAGTTTTCTTTCTTTAAAGCACGCTATTCTATTGATGCTGCTGGGATAGAAGTGCATGGTAACTGGTGGGATATGAACTTTGAAGTATTACAGCATGGGGAAGTTGTTGGGAAAGTGAATAAAGAATGGTTTACATGGGGAGATAGCTACAAGGCTCAAGTACTGAACGAAGAGATGGAGACTATCATAATTGCGCTCGTCATAGCGATAGACTGTGTGAAGGCTGAGCAAGCATCGTCTTCGCCAGCTACGACATAACTTCTTATTTAGCATTTAAGCCAGGATCTGTATGACATCGTTGCAGATCCTGGCTTAAAAAAGTTATTGTTTTTTACTAAATGCCAATGTTTTATTTAACAGGAGCGGGGTATAAAAGGCGACTGTATCGCTTAATGGGAGTAATTCTTCGCTAATGGACAGATTCAAAACATCTTGTAAATAGCTTCTTCTCGTTTGAATTCTATCCCATACCTCTGGATAAGTGTTTTTAATATCTGCTTGCAATGTTTTATCTGCAATGGCAATTGGTTCTTCACATGATGCTCCTGCATAACCTGGAACACTTGGGATAATGTCAATCTGATACATTTGACCACTTTTAACGACAGCTGTTGAATCCTTCGTGAAGGGCGAGGATAGCCATTCTTCATCACTTGTGAAGTGGCCCGGGTTTAAGGACCATCCATAGTCCTTTTTAGGCAAGACCTCTTCTATGATTTCATACATATCTTTGCCTGATTGACCGATTTTGATGGATTCTAACCAAGTCGCATAAGCAGTAAAGTAAGGCTTTGCTAGACGCTCAAGATAGTCTTTTTGCTCTTCTGGTAATTGCTCGGGCTCTTCCACTACATAGCCCACACGACTGCTTAATCCACCTTTATAGCCTACTGTAATGGAAAAGTTATCTTTATAATGGATTGCTTTATCCCTTGGATAGATTATGGCGTTTGTAAATCTAGCACCTGCAGCAGTAACGGTCGTAACGGAATTCGGCTGTCCATCCGACGCCAGGATGGAAGCAATTTCTTTTTCGGTCTTCCCCACCTCAATACTTTGTAGCGCTTGATATAAACGAGACCCAGCTAATGTTGCTCCGTATTCATAATGAGCAATTTCATTCGCATTATTAACAGTGCGAATTCCTTCAAGAGGAGAAAGGAGGGCTGGCGAAAAGTTGAACACCTTTCCTTGTGTCACATACTTTTTCAATTCATTTACAACAAAATAAGGGATGTCAAAAAGGTCGTTATTCTCATAAACGGTGCTCGTAAACATTTTCCAACCAATTAAGCCAACTTTAGAGTCTGGAGAAATATCGGCTTCTTTAAAATATTGAGCTAGTTCCTTTTCATTATTCATGGGTTGATTAGGCAAGGAAAAGTAAGGAACATGAATGGCTTCTGCTCTCACTCGTGATTTACTTGCTAACTTTAAATTTTCATTACCTAGCAATAAATAGCTTTTTCCGTTGCTGTGCAAAACAAGACAGGCCTCTTCAAAGCGGGGAATAAACCCAGTGAAATATTCGAAGTTGGCACCATGTTCACGGTCAGCATATATAATTGCTGTATCCACTTGATGTTCTTTCATTTTTCCCAAGAAATTTGTGTGGCGTTGGGCTAATGTTTCGTCTGTTAAAATAACGGATTGATTATTATGATGAATTTTCGGTGGTGTTAGCTGTGTTAATTGTATATCCATTTTTATTCTCCTTTTATTCAGCTACTGAGATGATATTGGTCACTTGACTCATTTCTTTAAAGCTATCATGATGTTTTGGTAAATCAGTTATTATCAAATCAAAATCCTTCCCTCATCTCTCATAACAAGAATATATGAATTAACATCAATTAACAAAGGTATCAATATGTATCCTATTGTTTAACTCTATTAATACAAAATGTTTTTTGTTAATTTCGAGAGAAGCATGGAGAGAATGGGAATATACTTGGAGTGGGAATTAATTTCATATGAAATGCGAATTGGTGCTATTCCAAAAACTCATTCTAAAGATGGGGTGGAAATAACACTGAAAAGAATTATGTATAGTGAACGGAAGAGAAACAGGGACGATTGATAAAGTCGCCCCCATGCTTTGTTTTCTCTTTTGGAACATTAATTTTGAAATTACATTAACTCTCAGAAGTTGCCGTCTGTTCATTTGACGGTGAGTATATTTGTCCTAACTCCTTTTTAAACCAATGGTAATATTATTCTTACTGATAATTAATTATCGCCGGGTTAGGATCTAGCTTCAAGACCTCTTCCGGACTCAACACAGGCTCATCTTTGTTATAAAAGATTTTAAATCCACCGTATTGGACTGCTTCGTTTCGGACGAATTTGCGATAGAGTGACATCTTGGTGGCAGAATCGCCCCACCCGTCATAGTTCAATGCCACTTCTACATTTTCGGTTGGTTGAATGGCATCTTTGTTCGTTAATGCTTCGTCCATAAACTGATGGACGAGGACAATTTTATCTGGTAAATCATTTTCTTCCACCATTTCCGTCAAGTAATCCACCGCTTCTTGCACTTCAGCCCCGTCTACTTGGCCAAGGTCGATACCCGGAGTTTCTCCCTCTTTTACATGGAATTCGGTATCAATAGCTAGGTGCACATGAGGCATCTTAAGCCATTTCTCTAGTGATTTAACTTGATTGATGACGGAATCTGTTCCGAGTTGGACATCCAGCATAAGTAACGCATCATTTTCTTCAGCTAGTTTGGCATATTCGTCAATTTTCTCTGGTGGAGTTGGATGGACGTACGTCCCTTCAGTCCCCGGGTCGCGCTGTGCTACGGTAGAAATGAGTTCAATCATTGGCACAGCAGGGCGTGAAGGATCTGCATCTGAATATGCTTGGGTCTGCTCTTTTAATTTCTCCATCAATTCATCTGGTTCCATTTCTCCCAATATCCCCATATTGCTAGAGTTAGGATGTCCGTAATAAGCCACGAGTCTATGATTCTTTAATGGACCATCGGTTAGATCATCGGCTCCTTTTACCAATGTTTCTCCGACTGGAACCATTCTAGTACGATCCCCTCCGCGAGCTTCTTCACTAGGCATCTTTTCAATCTCCTCTTCAGATAACGTTTCTTTTAGAGGAGAAGCATCTTCTGCTGGTTCCATTGCTTTGTAAGGTTGAGTGGGCTTCTCTTCTTCTGTTTCTTTCTTATCTTCCTTCTCATCTGAAGCTCCCTCTTCCTGTGCTGGTTCTTCTTCACTTTTTTCATTCTCTTGGGTAGTGGTGTTTTCCGAACAAGCGATCAGGAAAAACAGGATAAGCACTCCTGAGAATAGCAATGCTGATTTTTTCATGTTGTTCACTTCCTTATGTATTAATTTCTACTATCTATTATTCTAGATATATACCCTCATTTCAATAAAGTTAACAGAGAGATTTAAAAAAATGGAGAGTTCAGCTAGCGAACTCTCCAATCAGTTTAGTTTTGTTCCTGTAAAGGACGCTCTACTACAAAACTCTCCTTTGTCTTTTCGCTTCCTTTTGTTTTCCTTGTTAAAGAAAAGACTGCGCATGCTAGGGAGATGAGGACAATCACGCCGCCAAACCAAGCTGTACTGGAAACATTTCCAGTTTGATTTAGTACAACACCACCAAATGCTGATCCGAGAGAGATCCCTATTTGTAATGCTGAATTATTAAAGCTTTGCTGAATATCAGATGTAGCAGGATCTGTTTGAATCAAATAGCTTTGTTGTGGTGGAGCTAGACTCCAGCTTAATGCTGCCCAAATCATCATAATTGGCAGGAATACAATAAGTGAGAAAGTTGTAAATGGCAGTATAAATAGCACAACAGCAAAGGAAACAATCACTGCAATGATGCTTTTTGGAGCTCCAATTGAATCGGAAAGAAATCCTCCAAATGCGCCGCCACTTACTGCTGCAATCCCAAATAATAGATAACAGATGCTAAGCCAACTAGAATTCAAATGGAGTTCCGTTTCTAAAAATGGTGTGAAGTACGCATAAAGCGTGTAATGTCCTGCTAGCATAAACATGGTCGCGAGATGTGCACTCCCTAATTTTGCGCTACTCACTGCTTTTAGTTGTTTTGATAGTGGAATCGTTTTTTCGCCAGGGAATCGATCTAAAAAGATGGAAATAAGCACAAAAGAACCGATCGATAACAACGCAATTCCGAGAAAAATAACGCGCCAGCCGAATTGATCGGAAATCAGAATTCCCAGTGGCACTCCCATAACAAGCGATGAGCTAATCCCCATGTAAACAAGGCCTAGAGCCTTTGCTCGATGTGCTGGTGAAACCACTTTTGAAGCAATGGTTAACGAAAGTACTACGATGAGTGCTGTACTCATGGCGGTAATGACCCTTGCAACCATCATGAAGGTAAAGTTCGGACTGAAATAGGTCATGATATTTCCGATAAAGAAAATAGACAAGGATATGAGATATAACTTTTTTCGCTCCATTTTGCTTGTTAGGACTAGTAACACAGGTCCGGAAACAGCATAAATGAGTGCGAACACCGTGATTAGTTGTCCAGCAGAGCTTAATGAGATGTTTAAATCGTTTGCGATGGTTGGAAGAATTCCACCAACGACTAATTCAACAAGGCCAACCGCTACAGTAGATAATGCGAGTATAAAAACTTTTAAATTCATCTTCTTACTTCCTTTCGAATTAAAAAATAATAAAAAAATCCTGATTACAAAAAATGATTTAACTCATTTTCTGTAATCAGGATTTTAAGGTTCCTGGTAGACACCCTCAAGCCATATTCTGAGGTTATACAGGTTATATTAATTTAGTATTTAGTATAAGCGAGCACTTTAGATAGTTTACTAGCTTTCATCTATTTTATCAAGTAGCAATTTTTAGCTTTAAAATTTATAGTACGTTCTAAAAGTGTGAACAGGGTAAGGACTCATTATATCGAATCAAGCCTACCGATGGTGGCATAACGTAAGATTTTCGGGTATCTCCTAATAAAAAGCTAAGTGAATTGGTTCGGTTTACTACTACCTACCTTATGGGTATACTTAAAGAGTAAGCCGAATATATGAAACCTACCTAAAAGGTCATTCGTATATACACAAAAGGAGGGAACTCAATGTTTAAAAAGTTCCTAAAAGGCATTTCCAAAGAGATGAAAAAACGTGGTAGCAGCAGTGGTCGGTCGAAATACCGTCGTCATGGCTCTAGCAGTGGAAAAAAGCGGAGATATTACGGAAGTAGCAGCAGCGGACGACGTGGGCGTAATGCCTATCGTGGCTCAAGCCATTACAGAAAAAAAGGCCGTTACTCTAGCAGCTGATCGTTATTTGAATAAATTACAAAAAGACTCCATTTGGTGGGAAGATTACACGCCCTGCTAAATGGAGTTTTTAAGTCCAACTATGTTCTGCTATCCCGGTGATCACTTGCTGATAGAAGGCTTATCGCTTCCCTGATATCTGTAAGAACAGCTTCACACTGGGGATACGGCGATTCTATCTGTAGCAATCGTTTAAGGATATGGGTTGTTTTCGGATGGAGGCTTAGCTCTTCAGTCCAGGGCCTATTCCTTTTCGTTTCCCCATCATAGGAAGAGTAGAGAAGAAACAACAGGAAATCCCCTATATCAAAAAAGTCATCACGTGCTAACTGTTCTTTACGATCTATTGCTTTGTTGTCTGTATGCAAATTGTGTGCTAAACCAAAATCAATTAGATGAAGTTCATCGTTGTGAAGGAGGACATTTGGAATTCGGATATCACCATGGAACACGCCCTTGTCGTGAATATAGCAAATGATAGCAGTTAGCTTTTTAATGATTTCTAGACATTCTTTCTCACTGTACTGCTGCTTTTTGTCAAATAACGTATCTTCTACGTTTTTCCCCTCGACAAACTCCATGGAAAAGAACTGCTCATCCTCATACTCGAATATCTCTATTAATTTGGGAATGCCTGCATGGTCTAGCAGCTGAAGAATTGTTGTCTCTTGCTTATAATTCTCCGCGTTTTCTTTCTTCTTGCTCTTACGCATCTGTTTGGCTACACATCTTTGGCTGGCGTCCAGGTCCCAGCACAAATAGATGATGCCGTAACTTCCATTCTGTAACACTTTCTCTATTTTGTATCGCCCAGCCAGTGTTTGACCGATCGAATATTGCTGATCCATCATCCTCTGTCGCACTTTCTTTATCATCCAATGTATAACTTCCATGCGCACCTCTTCGTGTTCCGTTTGGTTGTATTATATCAAACTTAGGGCGATAAATTCAGAATCGTAAAATTGTATGTGGGGAAAACTGGAAGTGAAACGTAAAAAAACGGGCGTACCCTTCTATAGTAGCAAGGACATCACCCTAGGGATTATGCAAAAATGCTAAGCTCCGAACAGCCTACAGTAAGAAAGGCTCAATAAGTGAGTGATCCTTTCCCATTCCCCTTTGAAGGGGAAGATAGCTAATGGACTTAAGGTTTAAAAACAGCATACAACTCCCAGAATTTGAAGGATAAATCCAATGATTGCTTGGTGGATTTATCTTACCTGGAGCGTGGGGAAATAATAAAAGATCCGCAAAACTATTAGACCTGTTGCTCAATAAATTTGAGTATTTCCTTCTCTTCTTGTTCCGTAACGGAATACTGATGCTCCAACTCTTCCAAGTATTCTCCTGCCTTTTTCAGTTCTACCACGCCTTTTTTCATATACGATTTGTAATTGTCATTTACTTTGTTAATTTCATCCGCATATTTTTCATCAGTTCCAGGTGTAACGGCCCCTTCGTATAAATCAATGACTTCTTCATTTTCCTTTGTTGGAAAAAATTCATGGGGGTCCGTGCTGTCAAAAAGACAAAAAGGTAAATCTGGGACCAATACCATATCAAGACTATTTGGATCGAAACTACAATGATAAATTTCCGTATCATAACCATGTTCTATACAAGCACTTACTACTTTCTTCATAAAGGTAGATTTGCCTGTTCCAGCACGCCCTTTCACATAAAAGACATGGGAGAGGTTTTCCGTAATATGGGGGATGACATTGACAGGGCCATCCACGGTTGTCGTACCAAAAAGGCGATGGTATTCATGGGCTTCGCGGGTCTTCTTTGGCTGCCCTTGTAATCTTTCTTGAATAAATCTATCGGTCATTTCATCTGCCTTTTCAAAATGCATCTCTTTTATATAGATTTCTTCCAGGTCATCATGGATGCGTAATCCTGTTTCAAAACTTTTATATGCCTTTTCGGTGTGGTGCTTGAAGTTTTCATTTTGAATTGTGTTTTTTACCGAGGTTTTCTGTGTAAAGTTACTTAAATCCAGTTCGATAACCCCGTTCATATCACTTGGCACAATGGAATCATTTAAAAATGCGATCCCTTTTTCACGAATAACAACACCATCCAAGTAATCCTCACCTAACGCACTTTTCAACACTTCCACTGCATTAGTAGATTCATATTTTAGAACCAATTGACGGAGGATCTTTGCTTTTACCTTTTGGGAAGGGTGTTTTAGACTAATTACTTGCTGGAGGCCTTCTATATTGGAAGGTAGTAAGTTCAGAAATCCCTTGGCTGTATTGGCCGTTACATAATAATAATTTTTCAAGGAGTCACTTCCTTAATGGATTAAATTTTGTAAATTCCCTTAATGGAGTCTCATTTTAAATAGCTTATGCCCAATCTGCCTTTTGGGTGAATGTCATGCTTTTTATTATAATGATGAATTGACCAATGAAATAATAAGTCTTGCTAGGATTCTCTTATCCAAAGCATTTTTGGCTTAGAGCTATAAAACGTGTATAATGATTTTTAGTAATAGAAAGAAATGAGGTAGGTCAAATGGTCCAATCTATCAACACAAAAGTTGATTTAGTTATTAATGGAACCTCACATATAAGAATGACCGATTATGGTAAGATCATGATTGGTGATAAAGGGTTTGAATTCTACAACACTCGTGATGCTCGGAAGTTTATTCAAATTCCGTGGGAAGAAGTGGATTCTGTAATCGCTTCTGTCATGTTTAAAGGAAAGTGGATTCCGCGTTATGCAATTAAAACAAAGAGTGACGGGACATATACCTTTTCCTCAAAGGATCCAAAGAAAGTGTTACGAACCATTCGTGAGTATGTGGATGAGGATCGCTTGGTTCAATCATTAGGTTTCTTTGATGTTATAAAACGTGGGTTTAAAGGTAAATTTAATAAGTAGTCATTTTACTAGATAAGGTAGAACGATTCTATTTTTGTAGGAGCATTTGACTATGCCGTTAAATAGGATTCGTAGTGAAAAGGAACTGCGTTAAAAATAATAACTTACTTCTTGAAATGGGTAAAATGGAGTGCTATAATACTCTTAGATAAACTCATTAAAGTATTAACATACTTATTATTCGAGGTATAATTGAAGCGTTTGCAACTAAAACTTAATAGCCATCGTATATTTTTTACGTGTTACTGATTCGATCAGGCATGAGTGAAAAGTATTGATTAAACATGAAGAACTAGGGTCCTACTATACCTCTACCTTCCTTTAATCTACTTTTTACTCATGTCTTTTTTATTTTTTGTTTCTAATGTAATCGTTTTAGTTGAGCTGGGAAATAATACACTTAAGGAGTTTATCATATTTAAGATTTAACAGATCAAATTAATAGGAGGTAAAGTGATGGTAGGAATTGTCATTGCTAGTCACGGCGAATTTGCCACTGGTATCTTGCAATCTGGAGCAATGATCTTTGGAGAACAAGAAAATGTAAAAGCTGTTACATTGATGCCGAGCGAAGGGCCTAATGACGTAAAGGCAAAAATGAAAGAAGCAATCTCCTCTTTTGACAATCAAGACGAAGTATTATTCTTAATTGATCTTTGGGGTGGAACTCCTTTCAACCAAGCCAGCAGCTTGATTGATGAACAAGAGGGTAAATGGGCGATCGTTACTGGTTTAAATTTAGCAATGGTCATCGAATCTTATGCAGCGCGCATGTCTAAGGACACAGCGTATGAGGTTGCTGAACAGATTCTGGGAACAGCTAAAGAAGCAGTTAAAATAAAACCTGAAGAGTTGGAACCAGCGGATACCGCGAAGGCCGATGCCGGACCAGCTAGTACAGGCGCTCCTGGTACATTTGACTACGTGTTAGCGCGTATTGACACGCGTTTGCTGCATGGACAAGTAGCAACAGCCTGGACAAAGAATACACAGCCTACGCGAATTATTGTCGTATCCGATGTGGTAGCAGAGGATGAACTTCGTAAGAAATTGATCCAGCAGGCTGCTCCATCAGGTGTTAAGGCTCATGTTGTGCCAATTAAAAAAATGGTCGAGCTTGCAAAGGATGATCAGCACTTTGGTGGTCAGCGCGCGTTACTGCTTTTCGAAAACCCGCAGGATGTGCTTAGAGCAGTGGAAGGTGGCGTTCCATTAGAAACCATTAATGTTGGTTCGATGTCCCACTCACCTGGTAAAGTACAGCCGAATAAAGTATTGGCTTTTGATCAAAATGATATCGATACGTTCCGCAAATTGAAAGAGTTTGGCGTGGACTTTGATGTACGTAAAGTTCCAGCTGATCAATATGGCAACATGGATGAAATTCTAAGAAGAGCTCAAGCAGAGTTAGATAAACAGAGATAATTTTAATTACCAGACAAAAAGGAGGATGAATAATCATGGATTTGACTATTATTCAGATAATACTCGTTATTATCGTAGCATTCTTAGCTGGTGTGGAAGGAATTTTGGATGAATTCCACTTCCATCAGCCAATTATTGCTTGTACGTTAATCGGTTTAGTTACAGGAGAATTAATACCATGTCTTATCTTAGGTGGTACCCTTCAATTGATTGCTTTAGGTTGGGCAAACATTGGGGCTGCCGTAGCACCGGATGCTGCATTAGCATCGGTTGCATCAGCAATTATTTTAGTTTTAGGTGGACAAGGGGAATCTGGTGTTTCCTCAGCAATCGCGATTGCAGTACCACTTGCAGTAGCTGGATTACTATTGACAATTATCGTTCGTACGATTGCAACAGCGTTTGTCCACTTTATGGATGCCGCAGCGAAAGAGGGTAACTTCCGAAAAGTTGAAATGTGGCATATTATCGCGATCATTATGCAAGGTTTGCGTATTGCTATTCCTGCTGCATTAATTGTAGCAATTGGTGCAGGTCCGGTTAGAGAATTACTTGAATCAATGCCGGCTTGGTTGACAGACGGTATAGCAGTCGGTGGCGGAATGGTTGTAGCGGTTGGTTTTGCGATGGTTATTAACATGATGGCTACAAAAGAAGTATGGCCATTCTTGGCGATTGGTTTCGTAATTGCAACAATTCCATCTCTTACCCTTTTAGGTCTTGGTGGTATTGGTGTAGCACTTGCACTTATTTATATTGCATTATCAAAACAAGGTGGCTCTGGTAATGGCGGAGGCGGTAATACTGGTGATCCGTTAGGCGACATTATTGATAACTACTAAAAGGAGGAGGCTTAAAAAATGGAAAAAGGATTGAAATTATCAAAAAGAGATCGTATAGCTATTTGGTTCCGTTCCATGTTCATTCAAGGTTCTTGGAACTATGAACGGATGCAAAACGGTGGTTGGGCATTCTCTATGATCCCGGCAATCAAACGATTATATAAAACAAAAGAAGATCGTTCTGCTGCATTGCAGCGTCACTTAGAGTTTTTTAATACACACCCATATGTAGCATCACCAATTATTGGTGTAACGCTTGCGCTTGAAGAAGAACGGGCAAATGGTGCTCCGGTAGACGACAAGGCCATTCAAGGGGTTAAAGTCGGTATGATGGGACCTTTAGCTGGTATTGGGGATCCATTGTTCTGGTTTACGGTAAAACCGATCCTTGGTGCACTAGCGGCTTCGCTAGCAATGAGCGGTAATATTCTTGGTCCTATTCTTTACTTCGTATTATGGAATCTGATTCGTATGGGCTTCATGTGGTATACACAAGAGCTTGGTTACAAAGCCGGTTCTAAAATCACAGATGACTTGTCTGGCGGATTACTTCAAGATATCACCAAGGGAGCCTCGATACTCGGTATGTTCATCCTTGGTGCCTTAATTAACCGGTGGGTAGCCATATCCTTTACGCCAACCGTCTCGGAAATTAAACTTGATGAAGGTGCATATATCGATTGGGAGAACCTGCCTTCTGGTGCCGAAGGAATTAGAACAGCATTAGAACAGCAAGCCGCAGGGCGATCGTTAAGTGAGTATAAGGTCACGACCTTACAAGATAACTTGAATGACTTATCTCCTGGTTTAGCTGCATTGGCGTTAACCCTTCTATGTATGTGGTTACTTAGAAAGAAAGTTTCTCCAATTATTATGATTCTTGGATTGTTCGTTCTAGGTATTGTCTTCCACGTAATTGGTTTAATGTAATTTTTCGATAGAACCTTTTTCGAAAAATATAATAGAAAAGTACCTCCTGGTTTGATAACGTATCAACCTAAGGAGGTACTTTTTCATACTTGTTTAAGAGGTTGTTCAAAAAGTCCGGTAAAAATGACGCATCGAATTTCTTCGTTGGCTTGCCTTTCCGTTCCTCACGTATTAATTGCATACGTTCCGGTACTCAATGCTTCGCCGCCTCGAAATTCTCGGTCCTTTTCAACCTCCTTTTTGAACACATACTTTAAAGAGCAACAATAAAAATATGTTTTAGGAGGCAGTTATGCTTACGATCGGTTATATAGGAAATGGGAAAAGCACGAACAGATATCATCTTCCATTCGTGCTGCAAAGAGACAATATTAAAGTGAAAACAATTTATCGAAGAACACCTGAGAATGATAATTGGGATAAGATTGCAGGGGTAAATTACACCTCTGATTTAGATGCGTTATTAAATGATGAGGATATCCAACTCATTGTGGTTTGCACAAGATACGATAGCCATTATGATTACGCTAAATTAGTATTAGAACATAATAAGCACTGCTTGGTTGAAAAGCCATTTATGGAAACCTCAGAACAGGCTAAAGAGATATTTGCGTTGGCTAAAGAGAAGGACTTAATTGTGCAGGCGTATCAAAATAGACGTTTTGATAGTGATTTCTTAACCGTTCAAAAGGTCATTGAAGAAGGGAAAACAGGCGACTTGTTAGAAGTAGAAATGCATTATGATTACTACCGTCCTGAAGTACCTGAGTCTGTGCATTCTTTTGACCCTGCTTCGTCCTTTTTATATGAACATGGCTGTCATACGCTAGATCAGGTCATTAGTTATTTCGGCAAGCCAGATGATATTCATTATGACGTAAGGCAGATTTTAGGACAGGGAAGAAAAAATGATTACTTCGATTTGGATTTATATTATGGCGGGTTAAAAGTATCTGTAAAATCTAGTTACTTCAGACTGAAGGAAAGGCCTAGCTTCGTCGTCCATGGTAAGAAGGGCTCCTTTGTCAAAGAAACGAAAGATCGCCAGGAAGAACATTTGAAGCTATTTTACATGCCGGATAACAAAGATTTTGGTGTCGATACAATAAACCACTATGGTGTGCTGACATATATCGATGAAGAAGGTACCGTTCACGAAGAAAAAGTGAAGTCTGTAGATGGGGATTATGGAAGAGTATATGATGACGTATACGAAGCGATCCTACATGGTAAAGATAAAACCATCACAGACGAGCAGACACTACTGCAAATGGAGATATTAGAAACCGGTGTTAAGAACTTAAAGTAAAAAGGTAAGGTTGCCTATAGCGAGTAAGGTTATTCTATGCCTTTCTAATTCACTTGATCAAAACCCTAGTTGAACAAAAAGGGGCAAGAATAAAAGTAATTTTGGTAAAGAGAAATCCTAACTGTGATTATGTTTTCAATAATCAAGTTAGGATTTTTGGTTTAACTAGTGACTTTTTAATTAGCGTAGGAAATAAACGTAGACTCCTGCGGGAGCATAGGCATAGGTTAGGCCCCGGAGTGCGTTAGCACGAGGAGACTTACCAGCCGCCCGCGGAAAGCGGAGTTTATTTCTGAAGCGATGATTAGAGATCTTACTAGTTCCTTATCATTTTTCTTTTGACTTGATAATTGTACCCACTCTTTTTAAGTTATTATTTAATTGCTTTGTTTACTTTTAGTTTCTTTCCTTTGACCGTTGTATTCTCCATGGCTTGTATAACGACGGAGCCTTTTCCATTTAGGATATCGACATAAGACATTTGGTCATGGATGGTGATAATGCCGATGTCCTCTGCTGTGACGCCTGGGATTTTGGCAATTGTTCCAACAAAATCAACAGCACGAAGCTTTTTCTTTTTGCCACCATTGAAATGAAGTTTCATAATGTCTTGATTGATTCGGGCGGTTTTATTATTTCTTACAATGCGTCTGCTGCTAAGTTTTTCTTCGAAGGCAGCTTTTCCACTAGCCACTTCCTGTGGGCTGGGAGCTTCTATAGTAGGTATCTCAAAACCGATGTATTTTTCAATTGCTTTAAGGAATTTTCCTTCAAAAGGTGTCGAAAATGTCATGGCTTTTCCTTTATTACCGGCACGGCCGGTTCTTCCGGTTCGGTGTACATAGCTCTCTTTTTCCATAGGAACGTCGTAATTGATGACGAGTGTTACATTATCAATATCAATCCCTCTAGCAGCTACATCGGTGGCCACGAGATAGCGGAAGTTCCCCATTTTGAACCCTTCCATAACAGCAAAGCGGTCTTCTTGTTCCAGTCCCCCGTGGAGTCTCTCACAAGGATATCCAGCTTTATCTAGTTCGCTGTACACTGTATCTACATGTTCTTTCGTTCGGCAGAAAATCAGGCAGCTATCTGGATTTTCTACAACGGTGATATCTTTAAGAAGTGAAATCTTTTCTTCTTCTCTCACTTTAATTAAGAAATGTTCAATGGACTCGGCCGTTACCCCAGTCGATTCAATCTCTATATGAGTAGGGTCTATCATATATTTATGGCAAAGATTTTCAACATCTTTAGGCAAGGTAGCAGAAAAAACCATGGTTACGCGGTTTGAAGGTAATGCTTGGATAATCGCTTCCACTTCATCAATGAAACCTCTATTAAGCATCTCATCCGCTTCATCTATGATAAGGTACTTTATTTGATCCAAATCTAGGGTTTCTCGATCAATGTGGTCCTTGACCCGTCCGGGTGTCCCAACAACTACATGCGTTTTTTGTTTCAATTCATCCTTTTGTTTCGTAAAAGGTTCTTTTCCATAGACGGCTACTGCCTTCATACGTTTAAACCTGCCGATATTCGTGATATCTTCGCGGACTTGAACGGCAAGCTCCCGCGTTGGGGTAAGGATGAGAGCCTGTGGTTTCTTTTCCTCCCATTCAATCATATTGCAAACAGGAATACCAAAGGAAGCCGTCTTTCCGCTACCTGTTTGAGCTTTTACGACAAGATCTTGGTTCTCCATTGCTAATGGGATGACTTTACTTTGAACTTCTGTTGGCGTTTCGTATTTTAACACAGCAAGTGCTCTTTTTATTTCGTCGCTTACTTGATAATCCGCAAAACTTCTTTTACTCATTATATAACCTCTTTAATCGTTTTTTCGTCATATGTATAGGATTCTCTCCAGGAAATATCATATGCATGATCTGAATATGCTTCATTATACTTGAAAAATACGAAACATATTGGCTTTTCTACTAAATTTAATATTAAATGACCAAATTTATACTTTTGAACAGCACCCCATACCAATCGGTTATACCCTATGACATATTGGTATTTTTATAATGAAGGTTTGTTTGCTAAGCTTTTAAAGTAGTAAAGTATTTGTTTTGGGAGCTGGTCGATATATTCGTTTTATATTTTATTATTGGTTTACTCGCCTCCACTCTTGGGGCTATTGCTGGTTTAGGTGGCGGGGTCATTATCAAGCCAGTGTTAGATTTCTTTGGTGATTTTGATTTACCGACCGTAGGTGTCTTATCCGCTGCAACCGTTCTAGCAATGGCAAGTATGTCGTTAATCAAACTTAAGAATAAGGAAGTACAAATTGATAAAGCAGTTAGTTCCATTCTTGCTGGAGGCTCTATTCTTGGCGGGGTTGTAGGGAAGAGTATCTTCAACGTTATTGCGGTGTCTATGAACATTCCAACCATCACGGCAATTATCCAATCCTCTGTCTTAGCGGTGCTATTAACGCTCGTCTTTATTTATTTTCTAAAGAAAGATAAAGTAAAATCGTTTGCTTTTAAAAATAAAGCTGGCATTTTTACCATCGGCCTTGCATTAGGTTTTTTATCGGCATTTCTGGGAATTGGTGGAGGGCCATTAAATGTTACGGTGTTGATTTTATTGTTTGCTATGAATACAAAGAGTGCGGCTGTTAATTCTATTTTTATTATATTTTTCTCTCAATTATCTGCACTGCTGCTCATTGCCTTTACCACTGGATATGCGGAATATGATTTGTCCATGTTACTTTACATGATCCCTGGAGGAATTTTGGGTGGGATTATCGGCTCAAATTTTAGCGTTAAACTGACAGATAACCAAATAGACAAGATATTTAGTGTTACGATTTTGGTTATTATTTTTATTAACCTATATAATATTGTGGAGGTCGCTTTCCTCTAATAAAACATACTAAAGATAGTATGTTTTTTTCGTTTATCACTTTATACTTATAGAAATAACGTTATAAGAAGGAGGGATAAGCATGAATATAGATACATTAAGTATCTTTTGTCTCGTAGTAGATACAGGTAGTATCAGTCAAGCAGCTAAGTTATCTTACGTTTCCCAACCGGCTGTTACCAAGCAGATCCACCAGTTGGAAACAACATATAATGCACTGTTATTTGACCGAACAGACGGCAGGTTAACGTTAACAGAGAGTGGACAGACTTTGTACCCGTTTGCAAAAGCTATTGTAGCAGATTTTAATCGTTCAAAATCGGCCGTTTCCGACAATTTAAAGGGGTATCACGATTCCCTTAAAGTTGGAGCTAGTTTAACGATTGGGGAGTACCTTCTCCCAGGGATGTTAGGTCAATTGAAAAAGAACTATCCAACTGTTAACGTATCGCTATTGGTAGAGAATACTCCACGCGTAATCGAAGCATTGCTAGATGATGTAATTGACCTTGCCTTGGTTGAAGGGGAGGTATTGAATGATAATGTTCTAGTGGAAGCTATTGCAGAGGACGAGTTAGTGCTTATTCACTCCCCAGAACACCCATGGGCAGAGCGGGGTGCGATCAACATGGCAGAATTAGCGCGCGAGCAAATGCTTTGGCGAGAACCAGCCTCTGGTACAAGATTAATTATTGAGAATTTCCTCAGAAAGCATCAAGTATTGGATAAGATACAAAGCTATATGGACCTAGGTAGCACCCAAGCCATTAAAAGTGCAGTAGAAGCAGGACTTGGTGTTAGTATTGTCTCGAAGTTAGTAGTTGCAAGAGAACTGGAACAAGGGGTGTTGTGTAGAACGAAGATAGAAAATGTGCAGCTTAAACGAAATCTTTGGCTCGTAAAGAAAAAGCAACGTTTTAATAAAAATAGTGTAATCATTTTTGAACAGTTTATAAAGGAAAACAGGTTGTAGAGTGCGATTTTATAGTTGGGAGTTACATATTAGCAACAATCATTTAGGGAGGATAAGATGGACATAGAACAACAGCTTTACCAATCAGCAATAGAATTAATAGAAGATAGATACCCTTCTGGATGGGGAGGCGCCGCTGCAATGTATACGGAAAGCGGGCAAATCCTCACCAGTGTATCACCAGATGTTATTGTTGCTTCCACAGAGCTATGTATAGAAACAGGTGCTATTCTAGAAGCGCATAAGCTTAATACGAGAGTAACACATACTATCTGTGTCGTAAGGGATGATGAAAATGCTCCGTTTACGATTTTAACTCCATGTGGTGTATGCCAAGAACGGCTTTTTTACTGGGGAGAGGACGTAGAAGCAGCTGTAACCACTCCGTCTGGTGAACTTCAATTTAAAACATTAAAAGAAATTCAGCCGTATCATTGGTATAAAGCTTATGATGATTAATTGACTATGAAAGAGAAATCATTTCAAAACACAAGTTGGACCTCATAGTCATAAAAAGGATGATAAAATGAAAAATCTATTTACCATTGGAGAAATGGCGAAGCTCCATAATACTACAATGAAAACATTGCGATATTATGATGAAATTGAATTATTAAGACCAATTAAAGTCGATCTAACGAATGGCTATAGATACTATTCAACCGAACAATTTGAACAATTAAACACGATCCATTACTTGAAGAAGTTAGGATTTTCTTTAAAGCAAATTAAGAGCCATTTAGATCATAGAGATATTGATGGTTTCCTGGGTTTATTAGAGAAACAGAAGAATCTAACAGAACAAAAAATAAAGGAGTTAGAGCAAATTAACCGTAGTTTTCAAAACCGTATAAAGGATATCACATTTGCTCGAGAAATAACGGAATTAGGAGTGGTGAGAGTCCTGAAAATGAATGAAAGGAAAATAGTAAGATTAATGAGCAAAATGGATACAGCACCTAAAATGGAGGTTTCTTTAAGACAATTAGAGAATTTGTCCAATATGAATTCCTCCATTTTTATTGGCGGAGTCGGCTTGACAGTAGATCAACGTAATATAAAAGAAAACAAATTTGAGGAATACAACTCCATTTTTATCTCAATTGAAGAGGAAGATATACAGAGCCCATTAGTAACAACTTTTGCGGAAGGGAATTATGCCAGCATTTATTATACGGGAGAACACCACGATTCCTCTCCATATTATAATATCTTACTAGATTACATTAAGAAAAACAGCCTTCAAATTATAGGAGACTCAATAGAAAGAACGATTATAGATCAATACATATCAAAAGATAAAAAAGATCACGTAACAGAAATACAAATCCCAGTTAGTTATTGACCTTCCCCTTACAGGAAGGTTTATTATTTGTGTTGGTTTGTGGTAGGAAATTTCCTAGATTTTCTACTGAATTAAAAGAAGGAGAGAAAAAGAATGACTCACACAAATAATAAGATTTGGTCATTGTCTTTCATTTTTGTAACGATTGCCAATGCCTTAACTTTTATGATTTTCGAAATGTTACTACCAACCCTGCCCTTATTTGTCACGGCTCTAGGAGGAGACGCAAGTAAAGTGGGGCTGGTTACAGGTGTTTTTATGTTATCTGCAATTTTAACTCGCCCGTTTGCGGGAATTCTTGCAACAAAATTTGATAAAAAGTTGCTTTTGGTTTTGGGTATGCTAATCATGGCTCTATCTACAGGTGCTTACTATCTATCAAATAATGTAACAACATTATTAATCATTCGGCTTATTCATGGAGCAGGATTTGGGTTAGCAACAACTTACTTTGCAACGCTTGCTGCTGAAATTATTCCTAAGGAGCGGCGAGGTGAAGGCATCGGTTATTTTGGTGTCGGAGAAACGGTAGCCATCTCTGTAGGTCCAATGATTGGGGTTATGACACTAGAATTATATGACTTTAAACGTTTGTTCTTTGGAGGAATGTCCGTACTTATTCTAGCCATTGTTATGGCAGTTTTTATAAAGAGAAGACCAAGCGGAAACCAGTTGGATGAACAACATAGTGTTAAAGTAAAAATACTGGAGAAGCGAGTTCTGTTTCCAGCAATGCTTATTCTTCTTGTTGGAGTTGCGGCAGGAGGTATTATGTCTTTCTTTTCTTTATATGCCATAGAGAAAGATTTTACTCATGTGGGATTGTTTTTCTTATTAATTGCTGTAGCGAGTTTTGCTATTCGATTAATATCAGGAAAGTTGTTTGATGTTCACGGGCCTTCTGTCATTGTAATTCCAGGTTCCATTTTATCAATGATAGGATTTTTTATTTTATTTTTCGCCGGTAGTGATAGCATGTTTATGTTAGCAGCTCTACTTTATGGATTTGGATTTGGGGCTATCTTTCCAGCCATTCAAACGTGGTGTATGAACTTAGTGGAGGAGCATGAACATGAGAATGCAATGGCTTCATTCTTTAATTTTTTCGATTTAGGTATTGGAGGAGGGTCTGTTATTCTTGGGCTAGTCGCTACTGCTGCATCTTACCAAGCAATCTATCTAGTCGCTTCTATTGTGTATGGTGTTTTACTGGTGGTATATATTGTTTATCTAGCAAAAGGAGCAAAAGGGAAAATGACAAAAAGGAAACAAACTACTAACCTGTTATAAAAGTGCCTATGAAGGTATACAGGTGTTAGGAAGGGTTTTGTTACTTGCAATGCAGCCTATGCTAGGTCTTGGTCCCTTAGCTGCCCCGAAAATCCTAAGCTACCTTTCTTAGCAACTCAAAGAATTTACCTTATAGTAGGAAGCATTTTTTATTAATGTTGGCCAAATTTTATCAATGCTCAGACGTTTGGGGGGGCTTGTTATTCTTATTCTTTCATAATCCTCTTTACTGTAATGTTGTGTCTATAGTGTAGGTATCTGTATAAATAAGTTCCTCTATGTAACATTTAGATCTATATAGATGCTTGTTAGATCTCCCCGTTTCCAGTAAACTGTTTATCAAAAGAGCGATATCATACGAAAATATCAAATGCTATAATAGCATGTATTTGGTAAATGAGTTTACATTTTTCCATAGAAATTAGCTATAGGTAAAGAAGGTACATTTATGAGTAAATGGTTTAAAGTTGATAATGCAGGTAAGGTGTTTCACGCAGTAACAGAAGCTTCTAATTCCTCCGTATACCGTGTTTCTGTACTAATGAAAGACATGATAGACGAGGAGATATTGCAAGAGGCGCTCGATCACGTCATCAAACGATTCCCGACACTAGCTGTAAAAGTACGCAAAGGGATCTTTTGGGACTTTATGGAGAGTAATGAAGAAAAACTTAGCGTTCAGCAGGAAACGACCTACCCCTGTCACCCCATTCATCCAAAGGAGAATAATGGCTATTTGTTCAAAGTCTTATATTTTAACAAACGAATAGCGGTGGAAATTTTTCATTCCCTTACAGACGGTACAGGAGCAGTTGAGTTTCTTAAAACATTAATTTATCAATATTTAACATTGCAAGGAGAAGACATAGCAGTAGACGGGGATGCGTTATTATTTTCGGATCAAGTGCCAAGTAAGTATGAAACAGAAGATAGTTTTGAAAAGTATTATCAGAAGTCGACTCGAAATTATCTTCAGGATAAAGTACAGCGAGCTTTTCAGATTAAAGGAACGCCATTTGACCCTTCAGGCGTAAATGTTATTCATGGCGTAATCCGTGCTTCGGCTTTAAATCATGTTGCAAAGCAAAAGGGCATGTCTGTAACGGAATTTATTACCGCAGTGCTCATCCATGCTATTTATTCCGAAACAATGAAGTACGGCGTATACAATGAAAATATTACAATAGCGCTGCCTGCTAATCTCCGTCGCAAATTTCCTTCCATAACATTAAGAAACTTCTTTTCCGTAGTCAATGTAAGGGTGGATGTTTCGGGTGACATTACATTAGAGGATATTATTAAAACAGTATCGGAGCAACTAAGAAGTAAGACGGATAGACAGCACTTACAGGATGGGATCAATCGACACGTGCAGCTACAAAAGAGCTTAAAAACAAGAATTGTACCATTGTCCATAAAGTATCATGCGATGCGCTACGGGTTTAGACATTATGGGGAATTAGCGAAAACGCTCACCCTGACTAATCTAGGAAGCATTAATCTGCCTGACTCGATGAAAAGTTATATTGAAAGAATGGAAGTTGTCCTGTATCCCACCAAAAATAGTCCCATTAATTGTGGAGTCTCTTCTGTTAATGACCAAATGACCATAACGTTTGCGCGCTCGATTGTAGAATCGGAAATAATTAAGTCGTTCTTCAATCAACTGTCTCGTTTAACAGGCCTTAATGTGGAAGTTTACTCCAATAATTGGGGGGAGGCGAAATGAATTACTGCAATTATTGTGGGGTGTCGGTCGATCACGTGACATGTCCCTTATGTCATCGTAAAGTAGCTGAATCAATAGATAATGAGGTAAAGTTATATCCAGACTATCCGGATATGATACTGAAAAAAAGAAGGACATTTATCGCAAAGATAGTGACCTTTCTATCTATTGTTATGGCAAGTACATGTTTTGTTATAAACCTTCTAGTAAATCCCGACTACCTTTGGTCGCTGTATGTAGTAGGCGGGGCGCTTTATCTTTTCGTAACAATGAACCATACTATCCTTTCATCGGCACATACAGGCTCGAAAATTGTTTTACAGGTAATAAGCCTATCTAGTGTACTGGTAATCGTGGACATTACATCAGTTTTCCAGCGATGGTCAGTAAATTTTGCCATCCCTTTGATAATTATTATGGCTACGCTTCTGATAACCATCATTATTTTGAAAAAGCGAATGCGCTGGCGGGAATATGTGGGCTATATATTAGCCATGATTGGGATCGGTTTTGTTCCCATTGGCTTGTATATTACCGGGATTGCTACAATCCTCTGGGCATGCGCAGGAACTTCTCTCTATGCACTGCTAACACTTATTGGCATGCTGTTATTTTCATCCAAAACATTTAAAGAGGAGTTCATTCGACGGTTTCATCTATGAGCGCTTTTTGTAAAAGGAAATCTACTTCTGTCCACACACCCAATTGACACGAACTAGTTTTCCTGTCATAATCTACTTAATTGCATATGGTACCTTTAATTCAGTCCAGAGAGGCTGACAAGGACAGCGGATTTTTACAATACACGAGGAGTAGGTGTGCTTTACCCTATGCTGGTGTATTGTATAAAAAAGAGGCTAATTGTCAGGTTAACTGGTAATTAGCCTCTTTTTTTGCTGTGATTTTTGGTGCCGGAAAAATCATAGTTGGGGGAATAATGATGAAAAAAATAGATGTTGAGTATTCATTACAAGCAGTACCACAGTCAGAACGAAATAATTTTTGGAAGACATTATCCGTTATGCTCGGGTTTACGTTCTTCTCTGCAAGTATGCTAGCTGGTGGGGAATTGGGGGCTGGCCTATCATTCTCACAATTTATTTTAATCATGTTAATCGGAAATATAGCGCTTGGGATGTATACAGGATCGCTTGCTTATATTGCGGCAAAGACAGGCTTGTCTACACATCTTCTGGCTAAATACGCGTTTGGTGAAAAGGGATCGTATTTGCCTTCCTTTTTACTAGGATTTACGCAGGTTGGCTGGTTTGGTGTTGGAGTGGCAATGTTTGCTGTGCCTGTCGCAACCGCCATGGATTGGAATGTCTATGCTTTAATCTTTATCTTTGGAATTGCCATTACAGCATCAGCAATCTTTGGCATGAAAGCTTTAGTCGTCTTAGGATTTATTGCTGTACCTGCCATTGCAATTTTAGGAAGCTATTCTGTATTTGAAGCAACAGAGTACATGGGTGGTTTTGATACCCTGTGGAGTTATGAACCTACAGAAACATTGACGGTAGCGGCAGCTCTTACGATTTGCGTTGGCTCCTTTATTAGTGGCGGAACGTTAACACCAGACTTTGCACGGTTTGCCAAGACATCACGTTCTGCGGTAGTAGCAACGGTTATCGCGTTTTTCTTAGGAAACTCCCTCATGTTTCTGTTTGGCGCAGTCGGAGCAATGTCTTACGGACTACCAGATATTTCAGAAGTAATGTTTTTACAAGGATTAATGATTCCGGCGATTATCGTGTTAGGGTTAAATATTTGGACAACCAATGACAATGCCCTCTATGCATCAGGTCTAGGGTTTGCGAATATCACCAAGCTTCCTAAAAAGGTATTTGTTGTTGTAAATGGACTCGTTGGGACACTGCTTGCCATGTGGATGTACAACAACTTTGTCGGCTTCTTAAACATTCTGGGCGCTGCTATCCCTTCCATTGGGGCAATCATTATCGCGGACTATTTCTTTGTTAGAAAAAGGAAGTATGGTACGTTTAAAGAAATGACGTTTAAACCAGTAAACTGGGTTGCGATTGGGGCATGGGCAAGTGGTGTTGTAATTGCACAGCTAGCACCAGGAATTACTCCATTAAATGCCTTAATTGGAACAGCAGCTGTTTATATCGTATTTATGTATCTCGCATCAATAAAAATGAAAAAAGAAGAAGCACCCGTTTTAAGGAAGGCCGACTAGGAAAGGCTTGCCTTGGGGGAACCCCACTGATTGAAGGTTCACTTTATACATTCTTATTTTAGAAAAAGGGAGATCTCACATGCTCATAAAAAATGCAACATTACGTGGAAAAGAAGGACATTGGCATATATTGATTGAAGATGGCAAGTTTGCTGCTATTACACAAAATCTTGAGGAAGTTTCGGGTATAGAAGAGGTAATTGACGCAAAGGGCGCACTTGTTTTACCGCCATTCATTGAGCCACATATTCATTTAGATACAACCTTAACTGCTGGAGAGCCGGAATGGAATCAAAGCGGCACCCTTTTTGAAGGAATCCAACGCTGGTCTCAGCGCAAGGAGTCGTTAACACAGGAAGATGTGAAGACAAGAGCGAAAAAGGCACTAAAATGGCAAATTGCACAAGGAATCCAACATGTTCGTACACATGTTGATGTAACTGACCCAAGTCTGACTGCATTAAAAGCCATGATAGAAGTGAAGAAAGAAATGGCGGACTTTGTTGACATTCAGCTTGTCGCGTTTCCACAAGAAGGGATTCAATCTTTCCCAAATGGTGTCGAATTACTTGAAGAGGCATTGAAATTGGGTGCGGATGTAGTGGGTGGTATTCCTCACTTTGAATTCACAAGAGAATATGGTGTGGAGTCGATGAAGACAGCCTTTGATCTAGCGGAAAAATATGATCTTCTAGTAGATATCCACTGTGATGAAATCGATGACGAGCAGTCTCGATTTGTGGAAGTGGTAGCCAAAGAAGCATACGAACGTGGCATGGGCGAGCGAACAACTGCGAGCCATACCACAGCAATGGGCTCTTACAATGATGCCTATACAACGAAATTATTCCGCCTATTGAAGCTCTCGAACATTAACTTTGTATCCAATCCACTGGTGAACATTCATTTGCAGGGAAGATTTGATACGTATCCGAAGCGCCGTGGATTAACGCGGGTAAAAGAAATACAAGAAGCTGGATTAAACATTTGCTTCGGCCATGATGATATCTTTGATCCATGGTATCCTCTCGGAACAGGAAATATGCTTCAAGTCTTGCATATGGGAATCCATGCATCACAATTAATGGGCTATGAGCAGATTGTAAACTCGATTGATTTGATCACGAAAAACAGTGCGAAGACATTGCATATTGAAGACAAATACGGAATTGAAGAAGGAAAGCCAGCAAACTTCATCGTCATGACAGCAGAGAATGAATATGAAGTGATTCGCAAGCAGGCTGCAGTACGGTACTCCTTCCGAAATGGCAAGCTGATTTCCCAAACAAAACCAAGTGAAACAGCGATTACCTTGGGAAATGCAACAGAGAGAGTTACATTTGATCGATAATAGAAGAGATGAGGGCACACCTTTTGTTGGTGTGCTCTTTTTTTGATGGTCAGGTGGTAACTAGAATATTTCTGAGAGTTGAAACAATTTTGCCGTTCGTACGTATTGAATAAGGATATCCTTCTTACACATGTAGACCCTATTGTGTCGGAAGAACAAGTCGAGCAAATTTCTGACAAGATAAATTTTTGGTATGACTTCTATGAAAGAAGTTTAATTTGGCGGTATGGACACATCCCTGCTGAACGGAAAGAGGGAGAGAAGGAAGCGTTAGAACATTAAACAGGTGATTGTAATTAGTATGGATAGTTTAGGATTATTTCCCGGGTAATGCACTTTTTAATAATTCTAAGTAGTAAAATAACTGTTGGCCTTTTATAATATATAATAAGACATCTCATGTAACCAACTCCGATAAAAAAATCATGTGATTATTTAGGAGGGTATTAAATTGGGAACATCAAAAGAAATCAGAGTAGAAGCAACTGTTCAAGCACCAATAGACAAGGTGTGGAAGTATTGGACAGAGCCAGACCACATTAAACAATGGAACAATGCTTCAGATGATTGGCACACCCCATTTGCAGAAAATGATCTTAGAGTAGGCGGGACATTTGTTTCAAAAATGGAAGCCAAAGATGGCAGTACAGGTTTCGACTTTGGTGGAATCTATGATGAAGTAATATTACATGAGGTTATTACTTATACCATGGCGGATGGAAGGAAAGTAAACATCACGTTTAAAGGTGATGACAAGGAAAACGAAGTAGTGGAGACGTTTGATGCAGACGCTTCACATCCAGCAGAGTTTCAGCAACAAGGTTGGCAGGCGATCCTAAGCAATTTTAAAAGCTATGTAGAACAAAATGAACACTAAATTTATAAGTCATTAAAATGGAATAATGGCGTATCTGTCTATGTAATGACAGATACACCATTATTATTTTTCTCTTATGTTACTTTTTAGTTATAACAATAGAAAGCACTTATAATATTTCAATATATCCTTCTGTGCCGTGGACGCGAATTTGTTGCCCGTCTCTTATCAATTTGGTAGCATTTTCTACCCCGACAACTGCTGGCAGGCCATATTCACGTGCGATAACTGCTCCGTGAGTCATCAGTCCACCGACTTCGGTGACTAGGCCTTTTATGGATACAAACAATGGTGTCCAGCTAGGATCAGTAAAGGAGGTGACTAATATATCTCCATCGTCTAGATCAGCATCTTCCATGTTTAAGATAACACGGGCTCTCCCTTCTATAACGCCAGAAGAAACAGGTAGCCCTACAATTGCTTCGGCTGGGAGGTTTTCCCGTTTGTAATCACCTGTAATAATCTCCCCATCAGAAGTGATAACACGTGGGGGAGTTAATTTCTCATATAAGGTGTATTCATCCTTACGTTGGCTAATGATCTGATAATCTAATTTTTTTGTGCTTACAACTTCGTGAAATTCTTCAAAAGTAAGATAGTATATATCCTCTTTTTCGTGAACTACGCCTTCTTGTACAAGTTTTTCGGCTTCTTCCAGTAAAGCTTTCTTATAAGCAAAATAACGATTAATCATAGCGTATTTTGGATATTCTCGATACCCGATAAAACCCCGGATTAGGTCAATTTTCTGTTTTGTTTCTTGGGCTTTTTGTTCACCATCCGGTAATTGTATCAATCTATCTAATAACTCTTGTTCTTTCTTCAAAGCAATGCGTCGCCCATGTTCAAATTTTCGTCTGCTGGCATTAGGTTCTAAGTTCTTAATATTACTTAGGATCATGGGTACAAGTGTAATTGGTTTTTCACTCCAACGAGTTCTCGTAATATCAATTTCTCCAGCACATCTCATCCCGTATTTGTTAAGGTAATCTATTATTGCCTCCTGAGTTTCCTGTCCACCATCAAACTTAACGATTTCCTCTAAAAAGTTATCATCTTTTACATGTTGTAAATAAGCAATGACTTTTGGAAATGGACGAATTACATCTGAGACATCCAATAAATCTAGACCCATTTCAGAAGTGATATTGTTTGGAACAGACTGTGAGAGCGTATCTGCAACATTTTTTTCACCTAACCACGTATTCATTTTTTCATTAATCCATGATGAAGCATTCATAGCAGCCGTAATCACAGCCAAACTTTGTGGATCAAATAAATTTCCCTTTAATTTCTGGATATCCCTTCGAATAAAATCAAATAATTCTGATCCCGTCTTTGTTTGGATGTTATGTTTTAATTCCTCTATTGAAGTTTGACTACTTCTAATCAAATCAGATACAATTGTCGGATTGTTTTCGAATAGTGCTTGAGAACTCGCAGATGTAATATCCTTTTTGCTTTTACCAGGACTCTGTTTTTGTTGATTATTTGGTTGCGATTTTATAAAATCTTTTCGTTGTAGTATAGTCAAAAGTGCATCTTTTATGAGCGGGTCGGATTGTCCTAACGAATTTAATAAAGATTCTCTACTATCGAGTGAAGAAAGACTTTGTGTGATATCAACAAACAATCTCCCACCAGCTTGACGCATCGGTGCAGGCGTGGTTAACAGAAAAAAGGACAATCCCAACGGTTTCATCGGGTCGGTCATCATTTGCTGATGACCCACAGATACATAGACGTGATTTTCTTGAGACTTGTTCGCCTCAGGGATGGGGAATAGGACAGTGATGGGACGACTTTGGACAATATAAAATGTTTCATCAACCAAACACCATTCTATATCTTGTGGGCAACCGAAATGAGTCTCGATCTGTCTTGCAATACGTGCCAATTTTAGAATCTGTTGATCAGTAAGTGTTTGCTTCTTTTGCAGTTCAAAATTAATTTGCTGTGTTTTTGTTCCGCCTTTTTTTCGTCCATAGATGGCCAATTTTTTAGTTGCTATCATTTTATCAATGATGTCTTCTTCGTGTACTTTATAACAATCGGCAGATACCAAGCCAGAGACCAGTGCTTCTCCAAGCCCAAAACTGGCATTGATTGATAGCTGCTTTCTATTCGAGGTAATGGGGTCAGCGGTAAATAAAATTCCTGAAGCCTGCGGGAAAACCATCTTTTGAATAATAACGGATAAATACACTTGATTGTGGTCGAATCCGTTTTGCATACGGTAAATTACAGCACGATCCGTAAATAGTGAAGCCCAACATTTACTGATATGCTGCATAATCGCTTCTTTGCCAATTATATTTAGATAAGTGTCTTGCTGACCGGCAAAAGAAGCATGTGGTAAATCTTCAGCAGTTGCACTAGAACGCACGGCATAAGGATGTTGCTCGCCTAACTGGGAGAGATGCTGAGCAATAGCTTCCGCTACCTCAGAAGGAACCTCTACTTCCATAATGACCTTCCGAATATTCCTGCTCACTTCACCAATTTGATCTCGGTCCTCTGCTTTTAGCAATGTCAGTTGATCCACCAGCGCGTGAAAAGCTTCGTTTTGTTCAAGGGCATTTTGGAAGGCTGCTGTTGTTATACAAAATCCCTCAGGTACTTGTATTCCTTCAATTTTTGATAACTCCCCTAAATTTAACCCTTTTCCACCAACAAGGCCAAGTTGCGTTTTTTTCATTTCCTGAAATCCGAGAACGAAAGAACTCATTCTGTATCCTCCTAGTCATGACTGTTTATTTTCTTTGACGAATTTCTCCTCTCAACCAGTTTCTATTGTATTTTAGCAGTAGCAAATAAGGATGAATAGTCTATAATATCGATTTTTTCTATGCTATAATTAAACTAGAAAGAGTAAGAACTTAATATTTCTGAGTCATTTATGCTTCAAAAAAAGGCATCCATCTTACTAAAGGGGATGCCTTTTTCTCGTTTTATGAATCTTCCTCTAATTCCACGATTTTGTTGGTAATCAAATCCTGTTCCTGTTGTGCAACTTCACTCGAAATAATATCTTCCTTTAACAAATGCCCAACGGCTTCGTGTTGCGCATAGAGCGAATGTTTTAAGAGGGCGATTTCCTGTTTTTTTCTAAGATCAGGGTGTTTATGGAAAAGCGCATTGATATCATTGTGCAATTTGGTACGTTGCTTTTTATACTCATCGACAACAGATTCTGAAACCAATTCTGTTATAAACAAGTTCTTTTTTACCTTATTGATTTCTTCAATTCCCGTCTCGTAACGATGCGCACGGGCAATAAGGGCTTCATACTCTTGGTAACCTTCTTCTTTTTTATTTACGCCAAGCCATGTGATAAGCGGTTTAATGGAAAGACCCTGCACGACAAGCGAGAACAAGACGACACTAAAGGCAAGAATTAAGATCTCCTCACGACCTTCAAAATCTCTCGGAAGACTAAGTACGAGTGCGATGGATAAGGATCCTTTAAGACCGCCCCAATTTAAGATATGCTTCCAGGAGAGTGGGATGTTTTTAAGGAACAGAAGGCTGCCATAGACTGCGAAGCTTCTGGCGATTAGCACGATTAAAATGGCGGTAAAAATAAGCCCCCAATGTTCTGCCACATTAATCCGTGTAATTTCTAACCCGACCATTAAAAAGACGAGGGAATTGGCTAACAGTGTTACGACGTCCCAAAAATTACTGATGTTTAATTTGGTGGCAGGACTCATGCCAATCTTTGATCCATAATTTCCAAAAATAAGGGCTGCAACCACAACGGCAATAACTCCAGATGCCTCAAAGCTTTCCGCAAGTAAGAAGGCACCGTAGAAAAGAATAATGCTAAATATGATTTCCAATGGATAATCATCAAAGTATCGAGTAAGACGCGAAAAGCCGTAGCCAAGTAATCCTCCAATAAGTAAGCCTAAAGAGATGACTTTAATAAATTCCCATACACCATGTCCAGCACCTAGTACCCCCATGTCGAGGTAGGAGATCAGGGAGAAAGCGGAAATATTGAATAAGACAACCGCTAATCCATCATTAAACAGACTTTCCCCTTCAATTACAGTAGAAAGTCTCTTTTTCACACCGACACTCTTGAAGATGGATAAAACACTAACAGGGTCTGTAGCACTCATTAATGCTGCAAATACAAAGGCTGCAGGGATGGAAAGTCCAAGAAGCCATAAGGATGAAAAGCCAATGATTAGAAAGGATAAAAAAGTTCCGCCAAACGCCAGGGCCAAAATCGGTTTTTTGTTTTCATTTAAATGGGAAAAAGGGAGCTTTAACGCTGCTTCCCCTAATAAAGCAGGTAAGAACAACGTGATAATAACAAAGTTAAAAACTTCTCCTTCTGTAATAAAGTCTTTTAATGGCTCTAATACAGGAATGTTCACAAGCCCAATGATTGCCCCGACAATGACTAACGCAATGGGGTAGGGCTGTTTAAATTTCTTTGCAATCGCCGTAATTCCAGCTGCAATCATAACTAAAATAAGTCCAAGTTGAAAAATATGATGTAAATCCAAGTCATACATGATTCGTTCCTCCCGTACATGCAATTTTTATCTCATAGTATTCATACTTCCCTATTGAGAGAAAAACATTTCTCACTAGGTTGATTTAGAATCAATGAAAACTCTATAAAAAACAATGGAACCTAATTCCTGTATTGAAAAGGAGAAGAAATTTCATTACAGTAAAGAGGAGAGTCATATAAAATGCGTTATAAAGAGTAGGTGATAGATATGGCATTTATCATGTCTGATATTGTAGCTTCTCATGCAAAGTCTAATAATGAATAGGCGAATCTTTGCATGAGGTTACCATTTAAACATATATTCGTCTAAAGTAATTATAGGCTTTGCCCCTTATTTTCCACATTACGGATAAGGAGCTGTCTATGATGAGCTATGTTAAAGCGAATTCCATTTTACCAGAAGAGTTAATAAAAGAAATTCAGCAGTACATTCAAGGTGAAACGATATATATACCGAAAGAGAAGTCAAGCTATCAAAAGTGGGGAACGTCTTCTGGAGCAAGAAAAGCGATTGCTGAAAGAAACGTTTCCATTAAAAACGCCTATAAAGATGGGTTTTCAATAGATGATTTAGCAGAAGAATATTATCTGTCAGTAGATACCATTAAGAAGATTATCTATTCTAGCTAGACATAAGGAGATCATGAAGCACTGGAAGTCTTTCTGAAAGGATGACTTCCGGTGCTTTCTTATATGCATACAACGAATAGAAAGGCTCTGCCTATGTACAAAACGTTTTCTAATTGTTTTCTGCATAGGAATAAGAAGGTTTCTTTTCTATAATGGATAAGGAATCTGAGTTATGTTTAAAGATTGGAGAGATAGAAATGGAGCCTTTTATTCGGGTGGACCAATTCAATTTCATTGCACGGCAAGCGCAAGATTTAGTTAGTGGCCACTCAACTTCTAATGAAAAAGCCGTATTGGACGCATTAGAATCAATGGCTAAAGAAAGAGTATTAGCATTAATCCCTGCAATAACAGAGGAACAAGCACAGTTACTTCAACCTATTACATTGGTGGATGATAAAGATAAAGCGGAAAGTTTTTTATCACAGTTGAAACCATACGTCATTCCGTTTCACGTGACAGAGCAAGGAATCAAAAAATTGTTTCCTAAAGTTAAAAAGTTAAAATTACCAGCTTTACAAGAATTAGACTTGCAGCAAGTATGTTATTTGAGCTGGATTGATTACAGTACGAATAAAAAGTTTATTGTGCTGAAACATAACGGGAAATTAACGGGGTTACACGGTTCCTTCGATATGATAAAACAGAAAGGGATATGTTCGATTTGTCATAAACATGAAGAGGTAGGTTTGTTCCTTTCACATAAAAAAGGAAAAGTACAAGGGACGTTTTCCAAGAAAGGGAATTATATCTGCCGAGACAATGAAACATGTAACCAGAACATTACCTCACTTGATTATTTACATGACTTTGTACGTCGTTTAAAAGCTTAATCAGCTGAGAAAAGTAACAGGCTTATCCGCTAGGGACAAGCCTGTTTTTTAGATGGTCTCCAGCACATTACCTTGCTTCGTCTCCACGTTTCGATAAACCAACGCTAACAACATGGCTGGAATGGTACAAATGACCATGCCGATAAATGCAAAGCGTGGTTCGATTTCATATAAAAACCCACCGAAAATGGTGAATACTGCAGTGCTCCAGCTAAGCGCTAATGCAGAGTAGATGCCCTGTGCCTTTGGTATCTGTACTTGCGGAATATTGTTAATTAAGTATTTCATAAAGGCATAATGCGCCATTGCAAAGGAAAATGCATGTAGAACTTGCGCAATACTAAAGATAACGACGCTTGGAAAGGCAAATACAGCAATCCAACGTACAGAGGAACCAATTGCTGACAGTGTTAGTAAGGCTCCTACTGAAAAATTACCAAACCTTTTATCGGCAATTGAGAAAAAGATGATTTCAGCTATAACACCAATGTTAATAATGAGACCGATTAAGTATGTTGGTGCATTGATATCCTGTAAAAAAATATAACCATAATTGTAGTAACTCGCATGTGCTGCCTGTAGCAATATAACAATTAGGAGTACGAGGCTAAAATGTTTGATTTTGAATACAGAGAAAAGGCCAATCTTTTGTGTTTGTTCCGCTGGTGGTTTTACAGATAAGACAGCGGGTGCTTGCAACAGACTAAGCACCACAAAAGCTACTATTCCTAGTAATAGTGCCCAAAAAATGATCTCATCGCCAAACCTCGCTGTGAAAATAGTAAGAACCATGCCAATTGAAACAAAGCCAATCGATCCCCACTGCCGGCTTCTCCCATAATGTTTTAATTGTTTGTTTTGTACAAGCACACCAGCAGCACTATCTAACGCAGGCATAAGTGCTGGATAGAAAAGGTGCAGAAGGATGGTTGCTCCCATTAAACTCGTAAAGGATCCTGCCGGAATGTAAGCGATAAGGGCAATGAATGTCCCAATCCCCGCTATGTTTAATAATCGCTTACTGCTAACCTTATCGGAAAGGTAAGGAAAGGCAAATAAGGTGGAGAGTCCTCTTGCGACCAAGCCTACACTCATGATCAAACTAGCTTCTGAAACAGAGATGCCTTTTGTATAGATCATCCACCCGGCCCAATAGGGTAGAAAAATGCCCCATGTCATAAAAAAACTAAAAAATCGTATGCCCATCCAACGTTGTGTGTTCATTCTATATCCCCCTCATTGATTGCATGATATCATGGAAAGAAAAGAGAAAATATGAGATATCTCCTATTTTGAGGTGAATAATGGAAATTTATAAAGCGAGCAAAAAACGTCTATATGTAGAAAACCACTCCATTGAACATTTGTTTTCTGCCCCGGTCGAAGCGTATATGGAGGTACATGAATATCAGCGTGATGATTGGATTATTCAAGAAGGAACGAGACCTGACTTTCTATATTACGTGGTAGAGGGAAAAGCAAAGATCTATATCACCCATCAAAATGGGAAAGTATCGCTAATTAATTTTATCAATGCCAATGAATTTATTGGGGAAATGGAATTACTGCATGATGTGTATTACACAAAGGGGATTCAAGCCTCAACAAAGACCATTTGTTTCGCTCTGCCGATGCATTACTATCGAAGGCAACTAATGGAAGATGCGAAATTTTTGCGCGAACTAACGCGGTTTTTAAGCGTAAAGGCAACCCAGATGGCAATGAAATATACGCAAAGTCTTGCCTTCCCACTTGAAAATAGGCTTGCTGATTTCATCCTGCAAACGGCGGATAACGGGGTTTATAAAGAGAAACATGTTACAGTTTGCGATTATTTAGGCGTGTCCTACAGACATTTATTACATGTGCTAACACAATTCTGTGAAAAACAGTACTTACAAAAGGAAGGCCGGAAATATCACATTAAGCAATATGATTCCTTGAAAAGTTTGTCCCACGTTTTAAGGAATAAGTAAGAAAAGACAGGCCCTGCAGTTTGGTGCAGTGGCCTAGCCTTTTGTTCTTACACTCCTGGGAACCAACCGGGTGTGTTTATGATAGTTTTCCAAAGTGGGTCTGGTACTACTAATTCTTCTTGCTTCTCTTTATTAATTTCCGTAATAATTTCACTTTCTCTTCCTTCGGCTATCTTTTGAACCCAATCAGGATCAATAACGAGCTCTCTACCTAGGGCAAGAAGTGGGACACCTGTATTGAATGCTAGTTTCGCATCTTCTGCAGTATAAATGGAACCTACACCGATTAAAGGTACACGCTCGCCAATTGTTTCTAGCAGGTGTGCGATACGAGTTTTCTCTAAATCCTCTACACCTCTTCTTGGCTTAGAGAAGAAGTCGAACAAGGAAACATGTAAGTAATCTAGGTTTTTATCTGCTAACACGTCTACTAAATGAAGTGTCTCTTCCATCGTAATTCCTGGTGTTTCAGGCTCTTCCGGAGAAAAGCGATAACCTACGATAAAGGAGTCATCTGCATGCTCTGCAACGACGCTTTGTACTTTATCAACAATAGCAAGTGGGAAAGTCATGCGTTTTTCCAGGCTTCCACCAAACCGGTCCTCACGTAGGTTGGAATGTGGAGAAAAGAATTGCTGGATTAAGTAGCCGTTCGCTCCATGTATTTCAACACCATCATAACCTGCTTCAATGGCACGGCGTGTCGTTTCACCGAAGGCTTCAATGATCTCTTCTACCTCTTCTTCGCGTAAAGGACGTGGCTTGGCAGCACCTTCTCGATCCGCTGGAACGTCACTTGCGCTCACAACATCGCCATCTGGAACAAGATCTGTGGGACTCATTTTTCCAGCATGGAAAATTTGTAAGATGGCTTTAGCGCCTTGTGCTTGAATTGCTTTTGCTAGTTTGCTTAAGCTCGGGATCATGGCATCACGATCTGCCGCAAATTCATTAGGAAATCCTTTTCCACTCGGTATAACATATGTTGTAGCCGTGATGACCATACTTACGCCTTTAGAACGGCGAGCATAGTAGTTTACCTCTGCATCCGTTACAGTTCCATCGGGATTGGATGAAGAGTTAGTCATTGGCGCCATCACTAAGCGGTTCTTTAATTCAACACCATTTTTTAACGTTAATGGAGAAAACAAATCTTGATATTCTGGGTTCATTTTTTACTCCTCCTTGTTCTCGATATGATAATAGATCAAGGTGGGTTTGTATAATATTATGCTCGCTAATCGCTTTCATTGGAGCGGGGTCGATTTTTCCTGAAAAAAGGGCATGGAATCAGTGTTAGTACTCTTGATCCCATGCCTTTCATTTACTCCAATTCACCTAATCGCTGTAAAACGGCTTCTCTCGACGGCATACCTTTTTGTGCTCCGTGGTGCTGGACGGATAAGGATGCTGCCGCATTTGCAAAGGAGACAGCTTTCCTTAAGGTTAGACCCTCAGCAATAGCCGAAGCTAATGCACCGTTAAACGTATCTCCTGCACCTGTGGTATCCACTGCTTTGACAGGGAAACCTGGAACTGGAATGCGCACGAGGGATGTACCGTCATGGTAAACTGCCCCTTTTTCTCCTTCTGTGACGATTAATTTGTTAGGAAATTGAGCGACAGCCTCTTCTGCTTTCATCCCAAAGAGTTCCTTACATTCTGTTTCATTAGGTGTGAGGTAATCAGCTAATGTAATTAGGCCAGCTGGTAAGGCTTGCGCTGGTGCAGGGTTTAAGATGATCGTGGTTCCTACCTTGTTCGCCATATCTGCAAATGCCTCTACCACGTTGAGCGGGATTTCAAGCTGGAGGACTAACACATCGCTCTTTTGAATGATGGACGCGTATTGCTCCCATTCCTCCGATTCCCATAAGAAGTTAGCGCCTGGTATGACGATAATAGAGTTGTCACCTTCTGCTACGGTTATCGTTGCAATGCCTGATGAGCCATCCTTTGCTTTTACATATTCGGTTCCCACATTTTGTTGGGTTAAGTTTTCTATTAATGAAACACCAAATGCGTCTTTCCCCACGTGTCCAATCATGTTCGTCATGTTACCAAGACGAGCGGCAGCAACTGCCTGATTTGCCCCCTTGCCACCAGGGTTTGTTTGAAAGTCTCTTCCTAACAGCGTTTCACCTTTGTTCGGTGTTCGATCCGTTGTGACGACAAGATCCATATTTATACTTCCAGCTACTGTAATCATGTTTACCACTCCTATCGATGTGAAAGGTGTCTCAAGATTTACTAGATTATGCTTTCACATAATTCCGCGCCCTAAAGTATATGATAAGCGCTACAATTAATCCCGCAATACCAAATGTGAGCAGGGTCACTTTTACCGAAATCCCTACCGTTATAAGAGCACTAACTACCCCATATGCAATCGGGTCAAAGCCATTCATGGCAAGGAAAATAATGCTCATGACTCTTCCCATTAATCGATTATCCGTTGTTTCCTGTACTGCTGTGAAAAACGGGATATAGACAAAGGACATGGAAAAGCCAATAAAGAAGACAAGAACTGTCAGTAAAATAAGGCTAGGTGCCTGACTAAAAATCAAAAAGCTAAGGATGGCAGCAAGTAGCCCAATAATAGATGCCCTTCCTTTTCGCTTAATATGAACTTTACTAAGGATAATCGTACTGAATATCATTCCCACGCCTAAGCTAACTTCCATGGCACTTAAATTAATTGGGCTACCACCATGCAGGTCAACGACAAGGGGGAAGGCAATATTTAGTGTACCAAAAATGAAAAAGTTAAGTGTTATTAAAACAAGAATACCCGTTAATAAAAAGGATGAACGGCGAATATAAGAGATTCCTTCTTTTAAATCGTGTAAAGGTTTAGTTTGGTCCGTCTTTTCTACATTTCCTTCCTTCACAAATGGTGGAAAGATAATAACAGCTGAGAGAAACACGAAAATAGATGCTACGAAATAGCTTGTTGCCACACTGGATACTTCCATAATAATTCCAGCCAGGATGGGGCCGATGATGAAGGAAATCTGGTCAATTCCTTGAAAATAGGCGTTTGCCTGTTGTAATTGCCACTTCTCCACAATTTTGGGAATCATAGAGGAGCTAGCAGGGCCGAAAAATGCATCAAGCATACCAAACACACCAGATAAAATAAGTAATAGCATAAGACTCATGTTATCGCTGGAGACCAAAAGGAAAATACTAAATAAAAGCATGCTTTGGATTAAGTTAGTCCAGAACATGATCAGCGATTTTTTATATTTATCAGCTAGAACCCCACCGAAAACCATCATAATTAAACGGGGGACGGTTGCAGAGATTAAGACTAGACCCAAGGAGCTGGCACTAAGTGATGTTGTAACATACCAGGTCGTTGTGGTTAGAAACATACTGAATCCCACAATCGCAAAGATCCCAGCGAGAAGTAATATAGAGAAAGTCCGATTTTTAAACAAAGATTGCTGTACCATTGTGTAAACTCCTTTCACCGACTATGACACCAGATTAAACTGACGAACGTTCGGTAGTTAAAATCATAACCTCCATATAGTGATTTGTAAAGGAGGAGATTTTGCTGGCGAACTAGCCATTTGGTAGTATAGGAGAGTGAAAAAATGATACGTAAAAAAACCTCTATCCATAAAGGGTAGAGGTTTTTGATAGTTTCTTACTATACTTAACGAATTGTTTTCAATGCAGTAGACCAAGGGATAAGCTGGTCAAGCATTTGGTTAACGGAATCTGCTTGAACAGCAGCCGGTTTGAAGTCTGCTCCGTTTTCGAAGTCTGTGAATAAAGAAAGAGCTGGGTGAACACGAACATCTGCTACTAGCAATTCACCTAGGATTCCACGTAAATGTTCCGCAGCACGTGCTCCACCAACAGAACCATAGGATACGATACCTGCAGCTTTGTTGTTCCATTCTACGCGTAGATAATCTAAAGCGTTTTTAAGTGACGCTGTAATAGAATGATTGTATTCTTGTACAACGAAAACAAACCCATCTTGTTTCGCAATTGCTTCTGCCCATGCAGCTGCACCTGAAGTGTCTCCGCCATTTTCGCCAAGTAGTGGCAATTTGTAGTCTGCAAGATCAATAACCGTATAGTTTGCATCACCGCGTTGGTCTGCCAATTCTTGTACCCAGTTTCCTACCTGTGGACTTAAGCGTCCTTCACGTGTTGAACCTAGAATAATACCAATGTTTAATTTTTCCATTGTTGTTTCCTCCTCTTTTTCTCTTCCAAAAAATTTATTGAGTAAACCCATTGCTTCCTCCATCTTAAAGCACTTATCTTGGGTTCCATTTGGCAACCGCAAGGAAAATTACTTTAATCAATTCATTTATTTTAAATTAAATTATCTTTAATTCAGTATAATCATAGCAGTTACTTTTAGTAACGTCAACCTTTTAGTTTTGAAGTCGCGTAAGAACACGCTCAAGTCGCACGGGAAGCTACAAAAGTCGCGTGCTCACTGCCTCAACTCGCGCGAGAACTATCAAAAGTCGCGTGGGCACTACCACAACTCGCGTGAGAACTATTAAAAGTCGCGTGGGCACTACCACAACTCGCGTGAGAACTATTAAAAGTCGCGTATCCACCATCCAAACTTTCGTGATGATACCTAGGGCGCACCCCAGCACAAACAAAAAACCGTCTACCCTCACGGATAAACGGCTTATCTCTAACAAAAATTCTATTAAACTAAGAAATATTTACTTCAGGAGTTTTTAGGCCTTCCATCTTCTTATCAGACGGTACGAAGTTTAAGATGATCATGCCAATAATGAAAAGAATGATAAGACTTAAAATACCAGCATTGGTTTTTCCGGTAATTTGCGCTGTGGCACCTACTAGTATAGGTCCTGCAACAGATGCAAATTTGCCAAAGATATTGTAAAAACCAAAGAATTCATTGGCATTAGCCTTTGGAACGAGCTTCGCAAAATAAGATCTGCTTAATGCTTGAATGCCGCCTTGAGAGGTGGCAACGAGCATGGCAAGAACCCAGAAGTCAAATGCGGTTTCAAGGAAATAACCATAAATACACACGATCGTATACACAATGATTCCTACGTTTAACATAGCTTTAGCGGAAAAGCGATCCGCTAGTTTTCCGTATAAGACAGCAAAAGGGGCCGCTACTATTTGAGTAACCAAAAGGACGACGAGTAATATGGTGGAGCTAACGCCAACATCTGTCCCATATGCGGTAGACATGGAGATAATCGTTCCCACCCCATCTATATAGAAAAAGTATGCGATGAGAAAAATAGTTAAGTACTTATATTGGCTAATATTTTTTACTGTGTTTTTAAGGCGTAAAAAGCTTGTACGAATTGGTTTCGGACCGCGTTTGATTCCATGGATTTGTTTTACGTTTTTTAACATTGGAATAGAGAATACGCCCCACCAGATGAAGGTGATAACAAAGGCGATTTTACTAGCTGTCGTACTGGAGATGGGTATAATTTCTTGCTGTGCCATCAAAATGATTCCAATACTGATTACAAACGGGATAGCACTCCCGATATAGCCTAGTGCATAGCCTCGTGCTGATACTTTATTCATCCGCTTATCCTCTGTTACGTCAACGAGAAACGCGTCATAAAAGAGATTCGCCCCTCTTAACCCTAGCGAAGATATGGTAAAGATAATCAGTAATAGCAACCATTCTCCTTCAGGAACGAAGATGAGTGAAAAGGTGGAAACCAGACCTATTAATAAAAAGCCAAAGAAAAACTTTTTCTTGTATCCTTCATAGTCAGCAAAGGTTCCTAATATTGGTCCTATCATTGCCAGGATAAAGGTGAAAATAGCAATCGTGTAACCAAGGTATGCCGTAGAATCTGCAGCCTCTACACCTGCAGCTGTTGCTTGTGCTTTATAAAAAATTGGAAAAATGGCAGTAGTAATAATGATAGAGTAAGCACTATTTGCCCAATCATAGTACATCCAACTCGTTTCTTGCTTCGTAAACTTTTTCATCAACTCTCCCCCTTGGTTCTATTTTACTAAAATTTACAAGATAAAGAAGGCGAATTTTAAAAAATTACAGAAATTTTATATAACTTCATAGCTTCTGCCAAGACATTCCCTTAATATAAAGCGTATGAAAGGATTTTATCGACGATGGTTATTATATTAATATGAAATTATGGCTGCCAGATATTCTCATTTATAGAGTTAAAATTGTGAAGGAAAGGGGCGAAAATAATTGAAGCACATCTACGCTTTCGAAAAGAAAGAGGAATATGAAAAATATCAGAGTATAATTGATCGATTTAGTAAGAAATTGGTGAAGTTCCAAAGAGTACTAGAAAAAGATTTTGCTTTAAGAGATTTACCTAAAGGGATTGTTTGGACTTCGGAAGAGTTGGCGACCACTACTTTTTCCAATGTACCAATCCCAGCTTTTACAAATAAAGACCTTATTTATATTTCTCCTGATTTACCAAACTGGAGAAGATTATTTGTTGATCAACTAGAGGGACGGGAGAACGCCAAAGTAAAAACGTTTTATGAAAACCTTTCGGAAGAGCATATATTTACAATAGTGGGTCACGAACTAACACACCACTCAGATTTGTTTATGGATGAATTTGATGATGAGCGAGAGGATGGAATCTGGTTCGAAGAGGGAATGTGCGAGTATTTACCTAGAAAGCTGCTACTAGATGAAAGAGAGTTTACCAACATTACGAATGTCGAACGAGAACTGGTTGACATGTTTAAAGATAAATATGGCGATCGCTCTTTAGAGGAATTTGGCAGTGCTAGTTATCAAGGGAGCTTGAGCAGTATAATGTATGATTATTGGCGTAGTTTCCTCGCTATTACATATATTGTAGAGGAAAAGGCGAACCATGATATCCATCAAGTTTTCAGAGATTATCATAAGTGGCATAATGAAGGTAGAAAAGTACCTTTGACGGAGTACTTTGAGATTCAGAGCTTATTTGTGTAGTCTAACAAGTAAAGATATGATTATATAGCTGTATACAAAAAAGACTTCACTGCAAAAAGAGGGCGAATAAACAAGGGGGAGTTCATTTGAAATTAGAAAAAGTTCGTTGGGGAATTATTGGTTGTGGAAATGTGACCGAAGTGAAGAGTGGGCCGGCCTTTCAAAAGGTGAAGAATTCCGAGTTAGTAGCGGTGATGCGCCGTAATGGCGAATTAGCGAAGGACTACGCTGAGCGACACAATGTTCCGAAGTGGTATGATGACGCGGATGCGCTTATACAGGATCCCGAGGTAGATGCTGTCTATATTGCAACACCACCTGGATCTCATAAGGAGTACACGTTAAAAGTTGCCGCGGCAGGGAAGCCGGTTTATGTGGAAAAGCCTATGGCCATTGATTTCGAGGAATGTAATGAAATGATTCAAGCATGTAAAGCTGCTGGAGTACCATTATATGTTGCCTATTATCGAAGGGCGCAGTCGCGTTTTCTAAAAATAAAAGAATTATTGGATCGTAAGGCGATTGGAGATGTGCGTTTTGTTTCGAGTACACAGTATCAAAAAACAGCAGATGAAGTGAAAAAGGGAGAAGAACTCCCATGGAGACTGCAGCCTGCAATGTCAGGTGGGGGGCTATTCTACGATTTAGCTAGTCACACACTTGATATCTTAGATTTTCTACTCGGACCGATCAAAGACGTTCAGGGATTTGCGTCAAATCAGGCTGGTTATTACCAGGCTGAGGATATCGTGACAGGTACGTACCGTTTTGATTCTGGTGTACATGGTATAGGAAATTGGTGCTTTGCAGCTTTTGAGAATGTGGATGTAAACGAAATTGTAGGCAGTGAAGGAAAAATTACCTTCTCTACGTTTGGGGATGATCCCGTTGTATTAACAACTGCAGCAGGAGAGCAGCAATGGAAATTTGACCGTCCCCAGCATGTCCAGCAGCCTCTTGTAACAATGATGGTAAAAGAATTAACTGGAGTAGATACTAAATCCCCAAGTACTGGCGAGAATGGGGCTAGAGCTAACTGGGTATTAGATAAATTGGGGAAGCATTAAGGGTATATTTTTAAGCAAGTATGGCTCGTTTTTAGATAAGGCTGAAGTGTGGAAGCAGCAACAGGACAGGGTTAGAGAGCCTCTTAATTATCCAGATTCCGAACAACCACGAGGATACAACAATATTATTAGTAGGGCAGTCATTAACATGGCTGTCCTATTTTTCTTGGCCTTAAACGAAATTCAGATGATTATCAGTATGTTCCAATAAAACTTGCCAAACTAAGGTTGTTAGTTATATGATAAAACTAACAGCATTAGTTTTTTGAATAAGCGTACTTTATAAGCTTGCTTAGAGCTTTTAGCATGTCTTTTACAGTTGCATGGGCAAAGGGGGATTCACTGTGGTTTTAAATGTAATGCTTCGCTTTCTGTTAGAAGTTCTCGCACTAGTGGCAATTGGTTTATGGGGATTCCAAAAAGGTAGTGGAATGATAACGAGTTTTCTACTGGGGATTGGAGTACCACTAATCATTGCAGTAATCTGGGGAATGTTTTTTGCACCAGCTTCCACTGTCAATGCACCACTTTGGCTGAAATTTGGCTTTGAGGTTGCGATCTTTGGGTTAGCCTTTTTTGTCTTATTAAGCATGAGATTTTCTGCAAGTGCTTATATATTTGGCTTAGCTGTTGTAATTAACCAAACGTTGTTGTACATATTTAAACAGTAAGCAATACGTATAATGACGCGTCATAGATAATAAGGGGGTTATACAATGGAAAAACTTCATCCTGTCATGTTCTTAAAGAGAACCTTTCCTGTCAATTGTTACTTAGTAGAAGAGGAGAATGAGTTAACACTTATTGATGCGGCGTTACCGTATAGTGCGAAAAAGATTGTAAGAGCCGCAAAGGAAATAGAAAAGCCTATCACCAAAGTTATATTGACACATGGCCATGGCGATCATGTGGGTTCACTTGATCATGTAAAGGAACTGCTTCCCAAAGTAACGGTTTATATATCCAAGCGGGATGCGAAATTACTAGCAGGTGATCGCGCTTTGGAGTCAGATGAGCCCCAAACACCAATTCGAGGAGGCGTCCCTAATGGGATAAACACGAAGCCAGATGTGCTGATTCAGGAAGGTGATCAGATAGGTTCTCTAATTGCCATATCTACACCGGGTCATACCCCAGGTTCCATGTCTTTTCTCGATACAAGAACGAACGCTATGATAGCTGGAGATGCTTTTCAAATTCGAGGTGGAATAGCTGTAGCGGGACAAATGAGATGGACATTTCCGTTTCCTGCCATCGCTACATGGAATAAAGAGCTGGCACTTGAAAGTGCGCGTAAAATTGAAGCATATAAACCTTCCTGCTTGGCTGTAGGCCACGGAAATCCGCTGAAGAATCCCTTAAATCAAATACGCCACGCTATAGAAATTGCGGAAAAAAATATACAAAGAATGGATTAAGGAGAGGTTACATTGTCACCTAGACCAGGACTTAACAAACAAAAATTAGTAGAAGCAGCAATCGAATTAGCAAGCCAAGGCGGCATGGAGGCTGTTACCATGCATGCTTTAGCTAAAAAGCTAGAAGTGCGTCCACCTTCGTTATATAACCATATTAAAAGCTTAGATGATTTGCGTCAGCAATTAGCTTCGGTTGCCATAATCGACCTATATAACAACATGGAAAAAGTCGCTAAGGGAAAAGAAGCGCTTGAAGCAATTTCTGCGATCTCCAAAGCTTATATAGCATTTGCCCATAAGCACCCTGGTTTGTATGAGGCAACGTTAATTAAGTCAGATAGCAGTATACTGGCAGTAAAAGAAACAGGCGATAAAATAGTTCAATTATTTAAGGAAGTATTGGCAGTCTATCATTTAGATGAGAAGGAAACGATTCATCATATTAGAGGATTGCGAAGCATCCTGCATGGCTTTGCTACATTAGAGCAAAAGAGCGGATTTGGCATGCCGATTAATATAAATGATAGCTTGGAATATGTCTTACACACTTATTTTAATGGCATTAAACAGGGCTAAATGATAAAGGAAAATCAGGCCGAAATTTTGCATTTAAGAGTTAAGTAGATGAAGTAACTTACCAAGGAGAGCGACACCATGAAAAAGACCATAATTATTCTAGTTCTTACAGCAGTAATTATTATTGGAATAGGTATAACAATTAGTGTGACAGCCGAGAAAGATAGCGTTATCTACGTAGCAACTGATGGAAATGATGAGCAGAATGGCACCAAATCACAGCCTTATCGTACATTAAACAAAGCTGCAACAGAGGCGAAAGCAGGAACAATCGTTTATCTACGAGAAGGAACGTATAAGGAAAAGCTTGTCGTGCAGCACAGTGGTACGAAATCAAGACCGGTTGTTTTTCAGCCATATAAGCAAGAAAAAGTGGTGCTCAGCGGTGAGAATCTACTAAATGAAGAGGGAGATACTGCCCTTGTCACTATAGAAAATCAAGATCATGTGACCATACGTGGCTTAACCATTGAAGGTTTGACAACAGACTTAGCTGACGAAACTGTAATGGGAATGTATGTCACAGGAACTAGCAGTCATATTACATTGGAAGATAACCATGTACGCTCTGTGGAGACCCATTCAGATGATGGAAATGCCCACGGTATTGCAGTTTATGGCACAGGACCCATGACCGACATTAATATTTTGCATAATACGGTAGAAGATTTAAAGCTTGGTGCAAGTGAAGCTCTCGTGCTAAATGGAGATATTGACGGTTTCAGAGTTGAAGATAATCTCGTTCGTCGAAATGACAATATTGGAATTGATTTAATTGGATACGAAGGGGTTTCACCTGATGATGATTATGTGAGAAACGGCATTGTTAAAAACAATAAAATACACGACATCTCTTCATTTGGCAATCCAGCTTATGGTGAAGATCATAGTGCCGGTGGCATTTATGTGGACGGTGGTAAAGATATAATCATCGAAGAGAACACCATTTATAAGAGTGATATTGGAATAGAAGTAACCTCGGAACATGCTGGGAAGTATGCCGAGAACATTGAAGTGCTGAACAATACAGTGTATGAGAACTTCTATACCGGCATTTCAATAGGAGGATATGACGAGGAACGTGGGGGAACGATCCATTCTACCATCTCACAAAATACAATGTATCTTAATGACACGGTGGGACTAGATGGTGGGCAACTTTTAATTCAGCATGACACGAGAAATAACGTCATTGAAAAAAACATTCTCACTGCAGGATCTTCCCGTCTGTTTATCGCCAACTATTTTACAACCAACCAAAACAATACGTTATCCCGGAACGTCTTTGATAAGGAAGAAGGCAAAGGAGCTATATGGGTGTGGAAAGACGAAGAATATACTTCGTTCCCATCGTTCAAAGCAGCTACTGAAAGTGATGAGGAGTCAGACTATCTGGAAGTGAATTATATTAATCCTGAAGAAGGAGACTTTCAATTGGAAGAGAATTCTCCTGCGGCAGAGATTATCGAATGAAAATCTGGCAGCTTGCTAGATTTTTTTATGTTTCCATTTGCTCCGTGGCCTGTGGAGTGGGTGTATCGCCCGAGAACGAGGAAGCATCAGCCGAGAAAACTGCGCCCGCCTGCAATAAGCTCCCCAGTTAAACAAGGATACTTTTTCGGATTTGTGAGAAAACTCCTACAAAACAGTGAAAACTTTGCGAATTCAATTGACAAATTAGACATATACCTATAGTATCAGTAGTAATGATAATCATTATCAATTGAGGTGAACACATGATACAGGTAGAAGATGTGCAAGTCGGATACGGTGATGCACTTATTATAGATTCTTTAAACCTTACTATTCCAAAAGGGAAAATCACGACAGTAATCGGCCCGAATGGATGTGGGAAATCTACATTAATCAAGACAATTGCCCGAATATTAAAAGCGAATAGTGGTGCGATTTACTTAGATGGAAAAGCCATTAGTCGAACCTCTACAAAAGATATAGCTCGTAAAATGGCTATTTTGCCACAATCAGCGGAAGCACCTGCTGGTTTAACGGTGAGAGAACTGATTACATACGGTCGTTTTCCTCACCAGTCAAAGTTTGGTAAACAAAAGCAGGAAGACTTGGATGCGATCGACTGGGCTCTTGAGGCAACCGGGTTAACGGACTTAGAAGCCCGTCCAGTTGAAGCGTTATCTGGCGGTCAACGCCAACGTGTCTGGATTGCGATGGCACTTGCTCAGGATACCGAAGTCGTCATTCTGGATGAACCGACAACATACTTAGATATGGCCCATCAGCTTGATATTTTACAGCTGCTGGATAAGCTTAATAAAGAACAGAACAAAACCATTGTGATGGTATTACATGACTTGAACCATGCTTCAAGATTTTCACATAACCTTATTGCAATGCGAGACGGAAAAGTCTTACAACAAGGTGCACCACATGAAGTGATGACAGCACCGAATCTGCAGGATGTGTTCCAAATTCAGGCGATGCTGACAGTCTGCCCATTTAGCCAAAATCCAATATGTCTTTCGTACGGCATGAAGGAGGCGTAGCCCATGTATGATGTAACCATAATAGGTACCGGTCCAGCAGGTTTATACGCATCTTTTTATAGTGGGTTGCGTGGCATGAAGACGAAACTCATTGACAGCCAGGCTGTGCTAGGTGGAAAAATACATGCGTACCCAGAAAAAATGATTTGGGACGTCGGAGGAATGCCACCACTTTTAGGTGAGCAACTTATTACTCGACTTTCTGAACAGGCTATTCTTTTCAATCCAACTGTTGTGCTAAATTCAAAAGTGGAAGGGATTTCACAACAAGGTGGAGGGTTCCTATTGTCTACTGAAACAGGAGAGACTCATACCAGTAAAACGGTTATTCTCGCAACAGGTAGTGGGATTCTTACACCGAAAAAAATCGGCCTAGCAGGTGAGGAGAAATTCATTCAAACAAATTTACATTATACGGTAAAATCTATAGCCCGTTTTAAAGATAAAGTCGTGTTGATTTCTGGTGGCGGAAATTCTGCCGTAGACTGGGCAAATACTTTAGAGCCAATTGCGAAAAAAGTATATGTCACATACCGTAAGGATCACCTATCAGGCCATGAAGCAGAAATCGAAAGACTCTTGAACAGTTCCGTAGAGGTAATTTATCAATCTGTTATTACAGGGTTGAATGGTACTGATTATATTGAAAGTGTAACCTTGAATGGGACAGAACAGCTTCCAGTTGAGGAAGTGATTATTAATCACGGTTATGATAGTCAAAACGATTTACAGCAGCAAAGTGAAGTGGATATTAAAATGCATCCTGAATTCGGGATTCAAGGAACTAGCATGGCAGAGACCTCTGTTCCGGGGATTTTTGCAGCAGGAGATGCGGTTAATTATGATGGAAAAGTTCATTTAATTGCCGGTGCGTTTCATGATGCAGCGAATGCTGTAAACCGTGCAAAGCAATTTATTGAGCCAACTGCTGTTAAAACAGCGATGGTTTCTTCCCATCATGAGTCATTTAAAACTAAAAACAAAAAAATATACGCAGAATTGGAGTTATAAGAAATGAAAAAGATCTTATTTATGTTATTAGTAGGGGTTCTTGTTTTAGCAGGATGTATGCAAAAAGATGAAGAGGATACTAGCTCATCCGAGTCAGAAGATACAGCAAGTGAAAAGATTGTAATTGAAGATGGTTTTGGTGAACAGGAGTTTGATGAGGCACCACAAAAAGTTGTTGCAATCGAGTGGAGTATTGTTGAGGAATTACTAGCTGTTGGTGTACAACCAGTTGGGGTTACGGATATTGAAGGATTTAATAAATGGGTAACCATTGATGAGGAGTTAGATGATAGTGTAACAGAGGTCGGACTGAGAACAGAGCCGAATATTGAAGAAATTGCGAAGCTTGAGCCAGATGTCATTATCGGCATGAAGGGGTATCAAGGCGAACTAAAAGAAGAGTTAGAGAAAATTGCTCCGGTCGTTATGTATGAAAACACCACCGATGAGGCAATTGGGGATTTATATGCAGACATGTTAAAAACATTTAAGCAAACTGCTAAGTTAGTTGGAAAAGAGCAAGAAGCAGAAGAACATATTACGAATCTAGAAGAAAAAATGTCTGCAGCAGCCGAGAATATTGAAGCGGCGGATTTACCAACGAAGGATTTTGTCTTTACACAAGCATATACGGTAAATGAAGCACCTACCTTCCGCTTGTTTACTGAAAACTCTACTGTGAGCCATGTATTGGAAGGTCTAGGACTAACCAATAAAATCCAGGATCAGGAACCACAATCTAGTGGGTTTATTGAAGCGAATGTAGAAGGTGTATCTAACTATGATGAGGCGCTCTTTATCCATACGGTGCAAGAGGATGATCCGTTGTTTGACAACTTGTCAGGAAACAGTGCATGGAACGGCTTAAACTTTGTAGAAGAAGATGCAATGTATGATGTAGGAGCAGGAGTGTGGACATTTGGTAGTGTTTTATCAATGGAGACGTTGATTGAGCATGTAGAAGAAGCACTCGTGAAATAAGGCTATGAATGTAAAAGCTACGCTATATTCTATTGGAAGTATCCTATTGTTTCTTGTCCTTGGGCTCATTCACGTGAGCCAGGGACAAGCTTCAGGTGGATTTTTTGCATTTTGGACAGAGGTTTGGCACGATGAGCAACAAATGAATTTCTTATTACATAGTCGTATGCCCCGTTTTGTGATTGGTTGTTTGGCGGGTGCTGCATTAGCGGTAGCTGGAATGCTATTGCAAACGATGACGAAAAACCCACTTGCCAGTGCAAGTACGCTAGGTATCCATGCAGGTGCCTACTTTTTCGTTGTTTTTTTCACGATTTTCTTCCCGGGTATTAGTGGGGCTTCCCCAATTGCAGTTACCATGGCAGGTGGTATATTAGCCGCTCTCTGTGTAACGTTCCTTGTCGGAAAGTCGCTAGACCCTGTGCGTATTGCATTAACTGGAATGATTGTCACGATGTTGTTTTCCTCGTTTACGAGTGCCTTGCAGCTATTGTTTCAAAATGAAGTTTCAGGGCTTTTCCTTTGGGGAGCAGGTACCCTATTACAACTTGACTGGGGCGGAGTGCAATTTGCCGCACCATGGATCCTGATTACCCTTGTCGTAGCACTTATTGTAAGTCGAAGATTTGATATTTTACTATTAGGTGATGAAACAGCGATTGGGCTGGGACAAAATATTACATTAAGCAAGCTTCTAGGCTGGGCAATTGCTATTTTGCTAGCGGCGGTTACGGTAACTGTTGTAGGGCCAATTGGGTTTGTTGGTATTATAGCGCCACATTTAGTCCGCTTAATGGGTTTCAGAATGCATCGCACCATGATCTTTGGCAACATTGTTGTGGGGGCCAGCTTGTTAATCGCGGCAGACATTTTAGTACGTATCATCTCGCAAACTTCTGAACTGCCTGTCGGCGCAATGACCGCAATTGTTGGAGCTCCATGGCTTGTTTACTTAGCATTGAAAATGAGTTCCCAGTCACGCGCGGCAGGGAACGCCTTAGAAGGCAAAATACGTATCACGCGCTACAAACTGTTTTATCCCATTCTTGCCGTTGTAACATTACTAATTGTGATGACGAGTCTATCCTTCGGTGGAACCAGTTTTACGAAGTTGCTAGAATTACCGCAGGAAATCATGTATAACACATTTGTTTGGGACATCCGTGTGCCGCGTGTATTTGTTAGCTTCGGTGTCGGCATGATGATGGCAATAAGTGGCCTTTTGATGCAAACGGTGTTGCGAAACCCGCTTGCGGACGCTTCTGTACTTGGAATAACGTCTGGAGCTAGTGTGTTTGCCATGTTGTTTATCATCGTTTTCCCACAAGCTCCGTTTATATTCGTTCCAATCGGTGCATTACTTGGTGCCCTTATTACCATGGGGATCGTACTCGCTATTAGTGCACGTAGTGGGTTCCAACCTATGATTCTCCTTTTAATGGGGATCGCGATTTCTGCCGTTGGTGCTGCCATCATTCAGATTTTGCTGGTAAAGGCCAACGTGCATGCTACACAGGCCCTAACGTGGCTAGCTGGTAGCACATATGGCGTGGGCTGGGGTCACTTTATCATCTTCATCATTGCGATGATTATTATTTTTCCTATTGTGGTTTCCTTGGCTACAACGTTTGAGATCATGTCCTTTGGGGATGCCGTTTCGATTGGTCTTGGGGTTAAAACAGATCGTATAAGATTATTAATGATTGTGCTAGGTGTGGTTTTATCGGCTATTTGTGTGTCAATTGTTGGTGCGATCAGCTTTGTTGGACTATTGGCGCCACACATTGCAAGGCAGCTTGTCGGCCCTAAATTGCTACGATTATTGCCGTTAACATTAGCGGTTGGTGGGATACTCCTGTTATCTGCTGATTTTCTTGGTCGCTTTGTCCTTGCACCTAAAGAAATACCAGCTGGGATCATTGTTTCCTTAATCGGCGCACCATATCTTCTATATTTATTGAAGAAAACCAATACGGTGAAGAGTAAATAGAAAATAGAAAAAGGCATCCTCCCCTTTATTATTGAGGGAATGGATGCTTTTTTTGCTAGGAGAAGGACATCTCTCCTACGCATCAATACGTTCCCTACTAATTAATTTGCTGATAAGCCACCATCAATACGATCATTTGGATCTCCGGGATAAGTTCTTTCATTGCTAAAAGAAGATGATAGATTCAATGGTGCAGCAGAAGTTTTGTACAGGGTTGTTCTAGATCAAATTAGAAAGACAGTGGAGTGACCATGCCTCTCTTTAGATAGAGCTATTACGATAATAGCGCCGCCATATCTTCCTTGGATAATGCTTGATCCATCATTTTAATCTGCTTCGTAAGCTTTACCTTAGCTCCAATGACGGCAGCTTCAGGTAACACACAGGGAATGGCCTGCTGAATGGGTTTCCCTTCAAGGTCATAAAACACATAACCTTCTTTTTCGTCTAGAATAAAGGAGTTAATTTTCATATTTGGTGTGATCAGCAAGGTAATCTTCTCTTGATCATTCCACATTACTTTTAGAATCGTTTTCTTGCTTGTTTTCTTTTCAACGTATGCTTTTAGTTCTCTTAATGAAACGGTCTCTTCCATGGGTCAGCCTCCAAGTATTGCTGGTTGTTATTCGTTACTATTAACTTTAGCATAGAATTATATGAGTGATAAGCATCATCTGATTTCTAACCAAATAGAGAGGAGTGCGCAAATGAGGAAAAAGAGAGAGAAAGGACCAAAGAATCTTGTTCGAAAGTGGGTCATTACAATAGGTGGCTTTGTTGTGATGCAAATTGTATTCATTCTGACAGATGGAACGTTCCTTGAGGCAAACAGCAAAAAGCTGGGTGATGTGGCATATAATATAGTAGATTCGAAGTTCTTTTATGATTGGTTGATATTGTATGTAAGCCCGATTTTCAATATTATTACATTGCTCGCTGTACTGCATATTATTTTTCATGGAACGAAAGATTTGGTCCGAATTAGCATTCCGAGAAGGTCATCTAATTAGGGGGGAGACCATGTTGAAACGCCTATTGAAAAGTTCATTTTATTTTCTGTAACAAGTATTGGTGTCATTTTCTTTCTTCTGTATGTAAAAATGCAGAAGCTGTATCAGTAAGAATGGAAAAAGATTGACTTGTGATAACAGCTTCTCACTTGCCGATAGTAGCTAAGAAAATTAATAGCGAAACTTCACTTCCAATGTAGCACGAATGACAATCTGTCCTGGCTCTATAGGTGTTGCTCCAGCTTCTGCGGACAAGGCTAGTTTAGAAAAAGGGACTGGCATCGTATCTGTTCTTTCCTCGATTCTGAAAGGGATGGGGTTCAAGTTTACCTGCATAGATGTAGCAATCGCGTTTGCCTTTTCATAGGCATTGGCTAGTGCCTCCTGGAGTGCCTGTTGTTCGTATGTGTCGCTATTTTGGACGGTGAATTGAATAGAGTTTACCTGGTTTGCTCCACTCTCTACAGCTGCATCCAATATATTCCCAATTTGATCAATTGCTGTTATCTCCACTGTAATCATATTTGTTACCTGGTACCCTCTAAGAATTTGTTCCCCCTCAATGAAGTCATAACGTGGGTTCACTGTATAACTAGTGGTTTGTATGTTTTCCCGGGGTACCCCGAATCGTAACAGTGCTTCGATAACCTGGTTCATGGCAGTGGCGTTTGCTTGTTGAGCTTCAAGAAGGGAGACGTTTTCTGTCATGACTCCCAGTTCTACATTCGCAACGTTAGGCTGCACGGAAACGGATCCATTTCCTACTACCTTCATAACCTGGTTTGACCCATTATGATCGTTGGGCGTGTTTTGCCTATAAGCATTTACATATGGATAATACATACTTATTTCCCCTCTCCTGTCTTTTTTAAATACTATGCTGATTCAGGGGAAATGATTAGAGTAGTTTATTTGGATAGAGAGGAGACGGTCAATGAATCAGATAATCTCAGCGATTTATATAGCAACTTCACTGCTAATGTTTTTTATTATTAGGGTTATCGTCATGTATGGTGAATGGATACTTCCTGAAAAGCCTCTAGCGTTAATGAAAATGTCTGTTTATTACTTTCCGTATATTCCTTTAGTTATTGGTTTAGTCTATTTAGGTATTCATATCAATTCACTTCGTAATAAACATGAATAATGAAGGCTACACAAAAGGCATTGGGTCGATACCCAATGCCTTTTCTTTTAAATACCTAATGTTTTTTTATATTCTTCTAAATATGGCATTTCAGAAGGCGATCCTTGGTCCATGGCAGCCATTACACGGTGCCATAGAGGATAGATTGGTGCCGGACGTGCGACAGATTCAATCTTGTCATGCTCTTCCTTTGTTAACTTTATTTTATAGGAGTCGATATTCTCCCGCAATTGGTTTTCATTTCGGGCTGCCATGACCACAGGCCCAATATTAGGTCGATCTTTTACCCAAGAAAGTGCGATTTGCGGAACACTCGCTCCGCGTTTTTCAGCTACTTCTTTTAAGGCGTCTATGACGTTGTATAATCTTTCATCATCCATTACCCAAGGCTCTGGCCATCCCTCGCCCTGTCTTGTATTTTTCGGCGCATCGTTATTGCGATCAATTTTGCCTGTAAGCAGGCCTTCACCAAGCGGGCTCCAAATCATAGAGCCAATGCCCATTTCACTCGCTGCTGGTAGTAGCTCATATTCCGCTTCACGTGCTTCTGGAGTATAGTAAATTTGCTGACAAACCGGCGCGATATAGCCAGGCTTTTCGGCAATTGATAGCGTTCTTGCTAGCGCCCAACCACTATAGTTGGAAACCCCCCAGTAGCGAATTTTTCCGGATTTTACGAGTTCTGTCATGGTTTCAACCGTTTCTTCAATCGGTGTACGTCCATCCCATAAGTGAACAAAATAAAGATCGATATAGTCTGTACCAAGACGCTCTAATGATGCATCAATGGAGTTTTTTAGATTGATTCGGGAAGCACCACGAGCGTTCGGATCATCGCTGAGAGGGAAGCCTGTTTTTGAGGTTAATATCACTTCATCCCGGCGCCCTTTGATTGCTGCACCTAAAATCCGTTCAGCATCACCGCGAGAATAAAGGTTTGCTGTATCAAACATATTGATGCCAGCATCCAATGCAATATCTACCATCTTGTGGGCCTCTTCTTCTTTTACATCTCCAGCAGGTTCAAAACCGTTTGTACCACTAAATGGAATGGTTCCAAGTATATACTTCGGTACACGAAGACCGGAGTTTCCAAGATTAATATATTCCATTATATCCCTCCATGTATTTATAACGCTTTATTATAGAAGTACCCTGATTGGAAGGGAGGATAAACGTTAAGGTTCAGTGAACATAAGGAAATGAAAAGATGGTGAAATGGCCAAACAAGGTTCGAGAAAAACATCTCGGATTTCTATTTTACGCCATGAGTATTGCTGGCAAAAAACAATTATAATCATTCTTTCCCTTGCCCTTATAGCATATCCTATGAGTTAATAAGGGTGTCGGACCGACAGACTCTTGTGAAAGGAGGCTGATTATGATTTACGCAGAATTTGAGGTGATTTCCGCATAGCGGGAATCTCAACGTTTGGGGTCGCATAATGCGATCCCATTTATTATCCCATTATTATTCGGAAAATTAGCATCTTTCCGTAACTGAAAAAGTCGATTATACTTAAAGACAAAGAAGTAGAAATAAAAAAACTGGAAGAAAGGAGATGAAGTTTAATGATTAATTGGAATCTGTTTGAACACCGTAGCAATGGAGACCTTTTGAAGGAGGACGTAAACCGTGCAATACAAAAATGGAAAAGAGGTTCTTCCCCCTAACCTTTTGAAAGAAATGCAGAAATATATTCAGGGAGAACTGATTTACATTCCCAAGAAAAAAAGTCAACGGGCGGGATGGGGAGAAGTAAACGGTTCACGGGAGATTATTGCCCAGAGAAATGAAGAGATTTTTAAGATGTCTAGAGAGGGAACCTCCCTTGAAGAGCTAGAGCAGATGTACAATTTGTCTATAGACAGCATTCGAAAGATCATATATAAAACGCGTAATATTTGCGATGAAACGTAAAAGCGTTCATAGGAAAAGCCGAGTTGAATTAAGGAAAGCGTGGTGAAAAAGTGGCATCTTTTCATCACGCTTTTTCATGTTGCTTATAGTAACCCCATATTTTTTCTAAAGGATAGAGGGTGTAAAGAATGGTTATAACCATTCTTTCCCTTGTTTGGTAAGGTTGTTTCGTGAGTTAATGAATATGAAGCGATAGCTAATGGTGAAAGGAGGCTGCATTATGATGAATGCGTTAAATAAGGTGATTTTAGTATAGGTTGTTCAAAAAGTCCGGTAAAAATTTTTTGAACACACACCCTATAAACAGAAGTTGAAATAATTGGTATTACCACCTGAAAGTATGCTTGCTTTTATAAGTGAGTGGATTTCGGGGATATGTCTGTCACCATGCCGACCTGAAGCCTTCCCAGTTGTTGAGAAACAGGTAAAACAACGTAAGGGGGGAATCACCGTGTGTTATCATTTAGATATTTATAGAAGTATCACAAACGACCGTATAGAAAATCTAAGAAAAGAAGCTAATGGAAATAGAAGAATGAATGACAATGAGGTTATCGATTGGTGGATAAGTACAAACATGCTTTTCATATTGTTTTTTCAATCGGGGAAAGGCTAATTGAGCAAAAGGCAAGAGGTGGATATTACACTCTCGGAGACGAGTATGGTTTAACCTATATATTAATAAAATTTCAGTTTACTACTAAAATCATAGAAATGATGATTACAAAGAAGCCAAGAGCTAGTTTTTTTATAGACTCTTGGCTTTTTTTATTGGTGGGAAAGTAGACCTTAATAAGATATAAATTAAATGCATGTATTGAGGTTAGAAGGATTGAAGGCTATTCTAGTAATAAGGAGGAGGGGAAGCGTTATGGATTTTCAACATTTTACAACAAGTGATCAGGTGCAGCTTGCTTTTTCAACAAAGGGCTCAGGGCAGCCGATTGTATTACTATCAGGTTATGGCGGTGCAGGAGAGGACTTTTTCCCACAGGTTAACAGCGTTGTGAAAGCTGGATATAAGGCGATTGTGTTTGACAGACGTAGTCATGGGTATTCGGAAAATCCAGTTCATGGACATAGCATGCAGCGACATGGGCAGGATTTGGCTGAGCTACTTGACTATTTAGGGTTAATAAAACCAATTCTTGTCGGGCAATCAATGGGGGCATCCACTATATTTTCCTATTTAAACCAATATGGGGAAGATAATTGCAGAGGCGCTTTTATTCTTGACCAGACCCCGAAAATAATAAACAGTGCCGATTGGGAATATGGAATGTATAACTCAGAAAATATTGATTTTGACCACTATTTGGATGGTGAACTTCCAAACCCATTTTATAAACTACCAAAAGGCCTTGTGTTGCCAAGACTTCTTGTGCAGATGAAAAGACGGCCAAAGTTTGATTTTGCTACGACTAAGCCTCTATTTCTTGATCATATGAACAGCGATTGGCGTGAGCTTTTACAGCGTCTTTCCATGCCGATTCATTTTCTGGCAGGGGAGTATAGTCCGATGTGGCCTGCTACTCATGCAGAAGCCTCCGCAGCTTTATGTGTGAATGGCACCTTCTCTATCATAGAAAATGCGGGACATGCAGTAAATTTAGAAAAGGCTAAAGAAACGAACCAGACATTACAGGAATTTACAAAACGCTTATCCTAAAAGGTAACTCAAACAAAATAAACTCCCCTAAGATTCTGTTTAGGGGAGTTTTGTTTACTTTAATACCATTCTGTATGGAAAATTCCATCTTTGTCTTTCCGTTCGTACGTATGGGCTCCAAAATAATCACGCTGTGCCTGAATCATATTGGCTCCACTTTGTGCGGAACGATAGCCATCATAGTATGTTAATGAGGCACTAAAACAAGGTAAGGACATGCCGTTTTCCATGCCCTTCATCGTAACCTGACGAAGTGACGCTTGGTATTTACCTGCTTTTTCCCTGAAGTAAGGGGAAAGCAATAGGTTCGGTAAGTTAGGATCTGCCTTAAAGGCTTCACTAATCGGATTAAGGATATCAGCTCGGATAATACAGCCGCCTCTGAAAATCAACGCGATCTCATCGAGTTTCAATTCCCATCCATAGTGGTCAGATGCTTGTTTGTATTGATGGAAGCCTTGCGCGTATGCCGCAATTTTTCCCATGAAAAGTGCTTCCTTGACTAAGTTGAGCCATGTCTCTTTGTCGATTTCCTCATCTATAATAGATGGACCCGTTAATTCAGATTCCGCTAAAACGCGCTCCTCTTTTAGTCCGGAAAGATATCTAGCAAATACGGACTCTGTGATGATGGAGAGTGGTACACCAACATCTAAAGCATTTTGGCTTGTCCATTTACCAGTACCTTTTGAGCCGGATTTATCAAGAATGACATCAATCATTGGCTGCTTCGTCTCCTCATCCACATGGGTAAGGATTTCGCTTGTAATCTCGATCAGATAGCTTTCCAGTTCTGATTCATTCCATGATTTAAACACATCTGCAATTTCGTTTACATTAAGTTCTAGCTTTTCTCGTAAGAATTGGTAAGCCTCCGTGATTAATTGCATGTCCGCATATTCAATTCCGTTATGGACCATTTTTACGTAGTGCCCTGATCCTTCATTCCCTAAATAGGTGCAGCACGGCTTTCCATCAACCTGTGCAGCAATTCCCTCCAAGATTGGAGCAACCTGTTTGTATGCTGCCAGGTCGCCACTTGGCATGAGAGCTGGTCCGTTAAGTGCCCCTTCTTCGCCACCAGAAACACCCACGCTTAAAAAGTGAAGTCCTGCACGTTTAAGTTCATGGTATCTTCTGTTGGAATCTTGAAAATTGGAATTACCACCATCCATGATGATATCCCCCTTTTCGAGTAGAGGGATCATTGATTTAATAACAGAGTCTACAACAGGGCCTGCTGTCACCATCATGAAAATCTTTCTTGGCTTCTCTAAAGAAGAGATAAAGCTTTCAAGCTCGTAATGTGCCTCCGCATTTTCATTTGGAAATTCGGCAATGAAATTTTCTGTTAGATCCGGCGTGTAATTATAAACAGCAACCTTCTCTTGGTGGTTCACCATATTTTTTGCAAGGTTTGCTCCCATTACACCGAGCCCAAATACACCTATTGAATTCAATTTATGACACATCCTTTAAACAAATATACTTAGTAGTAAAATGAAGCCTAGACCCACAACGGAAATCACGGTTTCTAGTAAAGTCCATGTGGAAAAGGTTTCTTTCATGGTTAAACCAAAGAATTCCTTAAACATCCAGAAACCTGCATCATTTACGTGTGAGGCGATTACGCTACCGGCCCCTGTTGCTAAAACCATTAATGCTAGATTGACATCTGTTCCCTCCATTAACGGAATCACGAGACCTGCTGTTGTTAATGCGGCTACTGTGGCTGAGCCTAGGGAAATTCTTAAGATAGCAGCGATAATCCATGCCAATAGAATTGGTGACATACTACTACCCTCAAATAATTCTGCCACAGAATCGCCAACACCACCATCAATAAGCACTTGTTTAAGGACACCGCCACCACCAATAATGAGTAGCATCATACTAATGGAACGAATGGATTCTTCAGCAGATTTCATGACATCTTTCATTGGAATGCTTCGTGCAATGCCCATTGTGTATATAGCTAGCAACACTGATAAAAGCAATGCAGGAGTTGGCTCCCCGACCAGGTGAACAATTTCAAAAAATAGATTGTCTGAAACGCCCCAGACATCTTGCAGCAAATCAATAATCGTGGCGAACGCCATAAGAATAACTGGGAAGATAGCCGTAAATACGCTGATCCCGAAACCTGGTGTGTCTTCTATTTCAAATTGTTTTACTTCACCTAATGATTTAATATCCCCGGTTTTCTGGAAGGCATCCGGCACAAGTTTTTTTGCAACAATGGTAAATAGCGGACCCGCTATAACCACGGTTGGGAGCGCTATGATTAAACCATAAATTAAGACCATTCCAATATTTGCTCCGTATTGCTGGGCGATAACTGTTGGCCCTGGATGTGGTGGTAAAAATCCGTGGGTCACAGATAACGCTGCAATCATCGGAATCCCTAAATAAAGGGTAGAAACTTTTAGCTGTTTTGCAATCTGATAAACGATTGGAACTAGCAATACTAGACCAACCTCGAAAAATAGTGCAATACCAATAATAAAGGAGGCAATTACGACGGCCCATTGGATATTTTTTTCCCCGAATTTATTAATTAATGTAAGCGCGATACGTTGGGCGCCACCCGCGTCAGAAATGAGTTTACCTAAAATGGCACCAAACCCAAAGATTAGCGCAATGTCTCCAAGTGTATTGCCCATCCCGCCTTCAATTGAACTAACAATTTCATGAAGTGGCATTCCTAATGCTAAAGCCACTAAAAACGAGACAACGATTAGCGAAATAAACGTATTTAAATTTAATTTCATAATTAATAGTAATAAGACGACAACCCCTAAAGCTACGATAAAAAGGGGTGTGAGATTTTCCATTACAGACACAACATTCAGCTCCAATCTAGTTAGTAAGTGTTATTGTTTTATTGTTTTTTCTCAAATGCACTGCGCTTTTCTTGTCTAGCTCCGTGCGCCCAGCGACTAGCGCAACTTCCTTCACCGCCGTACAATAAAGAAGACTTGCCGACTGGTGATAAGCAGAGGCTTAGTCGCACTTATACCCGGAGGGTGAAAGTCAACATCGGTTCCCTTCGGCGGGGAATGCTCCATTAAAACCGCCACTTTGCGTGACAACATGGAGCCACCTGGCATGGCCAGGCGCAGTTCGTACGTCGCTAAACGGACGCACTACGCTTTTCTTGATACTTAGCGATTTGCTCGTACTCATCTTCCAAGGATCTAGAGATGCGTATGAAAATGGCCATCAATTCACGATAAGATTCCGCGTGTGCGTTATCAGGCTCATGTTTGTTTGTATAGCCGATTAAGTCTTCTGCCACATCAAAGGAATCAATTTTCCCTTCGGCATATAGGCCCAATAGACAGGCACCAAGACAAGATGACTCATGGCTTTTCGGGATGATAACATCCTGATCAAAGATATCTGCCATCATTTGGCGCCATAACTCTGATCTGGCAAAGCCGCCTGTTGCTTTTATGGCCGTTACATCGGTATCCATGACCTCTACCAATGCTAGAAAGACAGAGTATAGATTAAAGATGACACCTTCTAATGCTGCACGTACCATATGTTCCTTTTTATGATTTAAGGTTAATCCAATAAAGGAACCGCGAACATTTGCATTCCATAGCGGTGCACGCTCTCCAGCTAAGAATGGATGGAAGAGTAACCCGTTTGCGCCTGGTTCAACACGACTAGCAATCCTCGTCAGAACCTCATAAGGATCGACACCTAAGCGTTTTGCCGTTTCTACTTCACTTGCTGCAAATTCATCACGAATCCAGCGCAACACCATGCCACCATTATTGACTGGACCACCAATAACCCAATGATCTTCAGTTAAGGCATAGCAAAAAATTCTGCCCTTTGCATCTGTTCTTGGCTCAGGGATCACGGTACGAATGGCACCACTTGTCCCAATGGTGACAGCAACTTCCCCTTCCTTGATGGCGTTTACACCAATATTAGAAAGAACGCCGTCACTAGCACCGATAACAAAGCGCGTATCCGTTTTAATGCCCATCTCACTAGCTAAATCAGGATCACAGCCAGTTAATATTTCCGTTGTGGAAGCAAGACGTGATAATTTGTCTGCTGAAATCCCTGCAATTTCCAAGGCTTCCTTATCCCAATCCAATGATTTAAGGTTCATCATCCCTGTTGCTGATGCAATGGAGTGATCTACTACATAGTCGCCAAACAATTGATAGAAAACGTATTCTTTAATGCCAATGTATTTTTTGGCTTTCTGCGCAATTTCCGGCTTATCGTGCTGTATCCATGTAATTTTACTCAATGGCGACATTGGATGAATTGGTGTGCCTGTTCTTAAATAAACGTCATGCCCGTTCAAATCTGATTTGATTTTCTTAGCCCAATGGGCACTACGGTTGTCTGCCCATGTAATACAACGGGTCAGAGGCTGATTCTTTTCGTCCATGGCAATGACACTATGCATGGCACTGCTGAAAGATATAAACGATAGGTTATCAGGATCAATGCCTGAATGGTTCATAACATTTTTAATGGATAGGCGGACAGCTAAAAATATTTCTTCCGGGCTTTGCTCAGCTGTTGAGACATCTGGTGTGCTTAGCTCATAACCATTGTTCTCCTGTGCCACTATTTCGCCCGTCTCACGATACAATACTGCTTTTGTGCTTGTTGTCCCAATATCGACCCCAAGCATATATTTATTTGAATTCAATACTCTCCCTCGCAATCTTCATCATTTCTTCATTACTCCATAACTGCTCTACTTTATTCTGGACATCATTAAAGTTTTTATAAAATGCTTGATTAATTAAATCGGTATCCTTGTTTGCGACTGATTCCATGATTAATTCATGATTGGCAATCACACGCTCAAAGTCTTTATCGTTTTCTTCCAATCGGTAGCGCATGGATAGAAGAATTAAACACTCCATTACGGGTTTAATGTTCGACCAAAGCATGGAGATATAACGATGATCAATGGATCGGATGATCGTTTCATGAAACTCTAGGTCGAGAAAAGAAAATTCGTCGATATCCTTATACTTGACCGCGATCTTCATCATTTCAATTAACTTTTCAAGCTCACCGACCAGTTTGCCGTTATCCTTATGTAGCAATCGCTCAAAGACAAAGGATTCAACCATCAGGCGTATATCATATATTTCTTCAATATCTTTTTCGGAAATTCCAACTACTACAACACCCATTCGTTCAGGCCGAACAAGGTTTTCACTTGTTAATGTCCGGAGTGCTTCTCTGATGGGTGATCTACTTACTTGAAATTCTTTGGCAAGCTGGTTTTCGGTTAAAACGGTTTCATCTTTAATAGCCTTTGTAATAATCCGCATACGCAACTCTGCCACTACTCTTGCACCCATTGACGCATTTACTAGTCTCTTTTCTGGGTAAAGGGCTTTCATATGAATCAACATCCTTTAAATAGAAGATGAATACTTGTATACAAGTATCCTAACATATGTATTTTTTGTTGTAAACGCTTTTAATTGACTCTATTTAAGATTGGATAACCGATGCTGTGGATGAACGTATTGGTGTATAGCTTGAGAAACCATTGGTAAATAACATTGTTAAGGAGTGAGGTAAAAGATTGTGGAACAAATTTCCAAAAGTAGTTTTTAAAAATATTATAATTTCTAAAGATCCAACTTCCTATATGATATTAATCTGCTGTGTAATCTACGGTTCTTATTAATAGGGGCACACTCAAGTAGAATAATAGGTACATAGTTGGAATACAACATAATAATGATAGACAGCCCAATAGGTGTCTAATTCGGCCTTCATTAATTGGGCTAAGATGTTATTGTATCAACGTTGTAAGCGTTTTATAATTTGGGTGAGAGGTGGAGGGGTGCTTTTGTTTGACCAGAGGTCCTATAGGCTTTTTGAAGAAATAACAAAACATGAACAGATTACGAAACAGGAGTTAATGATGCAATTAAATTTGACTGATAGGCAGTTAATGTACGACTTGGAAAAAGTTAATCACGCATTAAGTTGTAATAAACTTCCTAAGTTTGATATTCATCATCCAACAATTCACGTTGACGATCAATTGAAAAAACTTCCCAAGGCAAACTTACTTCTTGAAATGCATACAAATCCATTCACTATTTCTGAACACGATAGAGTTTATCTGATTTACTTATATACTTTTATACGCAAGGAGCCGGTATCGAATTATCATTTTCAGCTATTGCTAGGTGTAAGTAAAAATACTGCACTAACCGATGTTAAAAGGTTAAAAGACATTTGTAAACAATGGAGTAGCGAATTTAATTACACGAGAATGGATGGCTATCATATTGTCGGACATGAGATGGACAAACGCAGAATGGCAATCTTCAGTGTGAATCATTTGCTTTCTCAACCTCTCGGAAAAGAAATTATTGTCTTAGCATTAAAGTCATGGGGAAATACAGAGATTTTAATAAAAACACAGCAGATAATAAATACTTTTTTGAAAGATAAGGGACTGAATCTTGTAAAAAGCAGAAAAGCGGAAATGATAATTCATCTGGCATTTATAAATGTACGTAATCAACATATGGATTTGTTGTTAACTGAATTTGAAAAGCAATTACTTGAACGGCAAAGCATGTTTAATTATGGGAAAGTATTGGCAGAAGAACTTTTCTCTGAAGGAGGTGGGAATGAGAGCTATTATGTAACGATACAGTTACTAACAGCACTACAAGTTGTTACGAGTAAAGATAACCGCCCTTTGGAAGTTCTTGCGGGGCAAATCGTAGACGAATTTGAAAGAAATACACTCTTACCCATAAAGCAGAAAGAATTTTTGAAACAAAGTTTATTTGATCATCTTGTTCCTGCGTTTTTTAGAATTACGTTTGGAATACCATTAGTCAATACCCTAACGGAAACCATTAAAGCTGAGTATACCGAATTATTTCAATTCGTGGAACGGTCACTCGCTCCATTGACGCTCTGGACAGGTAAAGACATCAGTGAAGCTGAAATTGGATACTTTACAATGCACTTCGGAGGCTTTCTAGAAAACACGAAAAAACTTAAGTCCGATAAGATAACTGCTCTAATCGTTTGTTCGAATGGCTTAAGTTCGTCTATTATGCTTGAGGCCCAATTGAAAGATATGTTTCCTGAAGTAGTTTTTTGCAGAGTGAACAGCGGCGATAAGCTGGAGGATATTTCTACCAGTACGTATGATTTAGTATTTTCGACTGTTCAGGTCGTATCTGTTAAGCCGGTATTTATTGTTAAACCGCTGTTGTCATTGGTGGAAAAGAACTATCTAAACCAATCTGTCATTAAGCAGTTTCCCAGCTTAAGCGAACGTAATTTCTCAGTAGATCAATTGATGGAAGTAATTAAAAAGCATACAGAAATTAAAAATGAAAACAAATTGTTTTCCGACCTAGTTAATCTATTTTACTCACATAACCAGAGCAAGGGGATGCATAAACCAATGTTATCAGAGTTACTGACACAAGAAACTATCTGTTTTACAGATGAAGTTCTGGATTGGAAAAAGGCAATCATGGAGGCATCACAGCCATTGATTCAATCCAATAAAGTAGATAAACGGTATGTTAATGCCATGATTACGAATGTAGAAGAAGTAGGGACATATATTCATATCGGTAAAGGAATTGCTATCCCACATGCTAGACCGGAAGACGGCGTTAACCAACTGGGCATGTCTTTTTTGAGAACAAGAAAACCGGTTTTATTGTTAGACCAAGATGATCATAAAATTGATATTTTTATCTGCCTAGCAGCTGTGGACAGTGAAGCACATTTAAAGGCGTTAGCGCAGTTGACTAAAATTTTAGGTGACAAAGATCTGCTTGAATCCATAAAGAGTGCAGAAACTGCTGAGCAGGTCATCGAAATAATAAAAAAGGGGGAGGAATAATGATGAAAATTTTAGCAGTGTGTGGATCCGGTTTGGGGACTAGTTTTATGGTAGAAATGAATATTAACCAAATTTTGGGTGAGTTAGGTGTAACGGATGTAGAGGTCTCGCATTCTGATTTAAGTTCAGCAGTTCCAGGAGATGCAGATGTATATTTCCTTGCAAAGGATATAGCGGATGGTGGGGCGCACCTGGGAGATGTTGTAGTCATGGAAAGTATTATTGATATGGATGAATTAAGAACAAAGGTAAAAAAGGTGTTGGAAGAGAGAGGAATCATTCTTTGAAAAAAATAAGATCTTGGGGAGGATATGCTTATGAGTACACTGATTGATATTTTGAGTCAACCAGCAATATTAGTAGCATTAATTGCATTAATAGGTCTTGCTGCACAAAAGAAAAAAATGTCGGACACAGTCAAGGGAACGACCAAAACATTCGTCGGTTTCTTGGTAATTTCAGCTGGTGCGGGTATATTACAAACCGCTTTAACTCCATTTGGGGCAATGTTTGAAGAAGCATTTAATGTTTCCGGTGTTGTGCCTAATAATGAGGCAATTGTGGCACTCGCTTTGACTGACTATGGTACAAATACAGCACTTATTATGTTTTTTGGAATGGTTGTCAACATCTTAATTGCAAGATTTACTCGTTATAAATATATATTCCTGACAGGACACCATACTTTATACATGGCAGCTATGTTAGCAGTGATAATGGCCGTTGCAGGATTTAACACATTCGGATTAATTGCTGCGGGTTCTATTGCATTGGGTATTATTATGACTTTATCTCCAGCTATTCTTCAACCATTTATGCGACAGCTTACAGGGAATGACAATGTTGCTTTAGGGCATTTCAGTGCAGTCGGATATGCTGCAAGTGGCTTGGTTGGCAAACTGTTCAAAGGAAGTAAAGAAAACAACACTGAAAATATCAACTTTCCGAAGGGTCTTGGTTTCTTACGTGATAGTACGGTGAGTATAGCACTAACAATGATTATTATGTATGTTATTGTAGCTTTGTTTGCTGGCCCTTCATTCATTGAATCTGAATTAAGTGGCGGTACAAACTTCCTAGTATTTTCATTCATACAGGCTGGTAGCTTTGCAGCTGGTGTATTCATTATTCTATCAGGTGTTCGTTTGGTACTTGCGGAGATTGTACCTGCATTTAAAGGAATTTCTACCAAACTTGTGCCTGATGCCAAACCTGCATTAGACGTGCCTATTATATTTACATTTGCACCAAATGCTGTTCTAATCGGATTTTTTGCAAGTTTCATTGGCGGGATCTTTAGTATGGTAATTATGATTTTCGCTGGGGGTGTCATTATATTACCAGGTGTGGTTCCACACTTTTTCACAGGTGCAGCTGCCGGAGTCTTTGGTAATGCAACTGGTGGATTTAAAGGTTCCATTGCAGGCGCTTTTGTAAACGGTATCATTATCTCTTTCTTGCCTGTATTCTTAATGCCGGTGCTTGGGGAGCTAGGCTTTGCAAATACAACATTCTCCGATGCGGATTTTGGGGTTTCAGGCATATTCTTCGGTACTTTGGCAAACTACTCCGGGCCAATAGCCATTACCATTGGTTTAATTGTAATTCTTGCTTTAATGGCAATCCCTGCTAAAAAGAAAAAGTCTAGTCATAAAGGGGAAGAAAAAGCTGTTTGATTCAGGTTGTACATGGTGAAGTTCTAGTGAGCTTCACCATTTTAATGAATGAGTTACAGATAATTAATCTCTGGAGGTTTTGCAATGACAATATTACATTCAACAATACAGGACTTATCCATTAATACCATTCGTACTTTAACAATCGATAGTGTCGAGAGAGCACAGCATGGGCATCCTGGAATGCCGATGGGGGCAGCTCCCATGGCATATAGCTTATGGAAAAATGTGATGAATATTAACCCCGAAAATCCAAGTTGGTTTAATCGCGATCGTTTCGTATTATCCGCTGGGCATGGGTCTAACTTATTATACAATTTACTTCATCTTTCCGGATTTGACGTAACAATGGAAGATTTAAAGAATACAAGGCAATGGGGAAGCAAAACTCCGGGTCATCCGGAATTTGGAATAACCCCTGGGGTGGAAGCAACAACAGGGCCTCTAGGGCAAGGCATCCCTGTGAGTGTTGGAATGGCTTTAGCTGAAAGGCATCTTGCTGACACGTACAATAAGCCAGGTTATCCAATTGTAGATCATTACACTTATACAATATGTGGTGATGGTGACTTGATGGAGGGGGTATCTTATGAGGCTGCATCACTGGCTGGCCATCTAAAGCTTGGCCGTTTAATCATTCTCTATGACTCTAATGACATCAGTTTAGATGGCGAATTAGAGTTGACCTTTACAGAGGATATTAAAAAGCGTTTTGAATCACATGGCTGGCAGTATCTAAAAGTTGCAGACGGCAATAATGTAGAAGTGATCACAAAGGCCATAGAGGAAGCGAAGGCTGATGCGGAACGTCCTACCATTATAGAAGTGAAAACCGTTATTGGCTACGGTTCACCAACCTTGCAAGGTACACATAATGCACATAGTGATCCATTGGGAAAAGAAGAGATTGAACGTACCAAGAAGTTCTATAGTTGGAATCATGAAGAGTTCTATGTCCCAGAGGAAGTCTACAAAGACTTTGGAAGTATAAAAGAAAATGGGTTGGCAAGAGAAAAGGAATGGAATAAGCTACTTGCTGAATATCAGCAGGAATACCCTGAACTTGCAAACGAGTTGGAAAGAGTTGAAGCCAGAGATTTACCTGTTAATTGGACGGATGAGTTACCAGTTTATGCAGAGGGTGATGAGCTCGCCACACGTGTTGCTTCAAGCGAAACGTTAAATGCTTTGGCTGAGAAACTAACCGAATTAGTGGGAGGGTCAGCAGACCTTGATTCATCTACCAAGACTAGATTAAAAGAATATGTTGACTTAAACAGCAAGGATTATTCTGGTAGAAATGTTCGTTTCGGTGTACGAGAGTTTGCCATGGGGGCTATTTCAAATGGGCTTGCGTTACATCACTTACGCCCATTTGTAAGTACATTCTTTGTTTTCTCAGATTACCTGCGGCCAGCAATACGTTTAGCATCGTTGATGAAATTGCCGGTAACCTATGTCTTTACTCATGATTCAATTGCAGTTGGCCAGGATGGTCCGACACACCAACCCATTGAACAGTTAGCATCCTTCCGAGCAATGCCGGGGGTTTCTGTAATTCGTCCAGCAGATGCAAATGAAACTAGAGAAGCTTGGAAAGTAGCTATTGAGAAAACGGATAATCCTACAATGCTAGTCTTGGGAAGACAGGGTTTACCAACATTAGCTAACACGGATAAATTGGCTGCCAATGGTGTTCGAAAAGGAGCCTATACCGTTTCGGAAGCAGCAGGTAAAGCAGTTGGTATTATCATAGCAGCGGGTTCCGAGGTTTCGTTATCAATTCAAGCCCAATCGAGTCTAGCTGAAGAAGGTATATTTGTAAATGTAGTTAGTATGCCATCATGGGACTTGTTTGAAAAACAATCACCTGAGTATAAAGAAAGTGTACTGCCAGCCAACCTACCAAAACGCTTAACGGTTGAAATGGGAGCCAAAATAGGGTGGAGAGAATACGCAGGCTCAGAGGGGGCAGTGATGAGCATTGATACTTTCGGAGCATCAGCACCTGGTAATGAAGTTATAGAAAGGTATGGCTTCACTGTAAGTAATGTGGTTAATAATTTTAAGCAACTATTGTAAACTATAATGAGAGGGTAACCTTTTACAGGGTTGCCTTCTTGCTTTTGTAATGACAATATTACCATTCAATAGTTTTATAGCTAAATAGTCATAGGAGGAGACAAGATGTACCTTACAGATTATCATCATCATACAGATAATTCTTTTGATTCCAAAGCTAGTATGGATAAAGTATGCTCGGAAGCAATAAAAAAAGGGATTAATGAAATTTGCTTTACTGAACATTATGCAGTAAACCCTAATCTGCCTACATATGGTCATATGGATTTTCAAAGGTACTTTAACCAAATTGAACAAGTACGAAATAAATACGGCAAACATTTAGTAATTAAAGCTGGTATTGAACTTTGTGAACCTCATATAATGATGGACACCTATAGGGAGGTTCTACAGGAACTTGAACTGGATTTCATTCTAGGGTCTGTACACAATATTAACGAAATAAAATTAAGAAAGTTTATGAGTGGTAAAACACCTGTTGAAGTTTATCAAAGTTATTTTGATGAAATCTTCTCACTAGTGTCAAATGCTGATATAGACGTTATTGCACATTTGGATTTGATGAAGCGCTATGCTATCGAGGCAAAAGGAAATTATGATTTTAACCACTTCCAAAAAGATCTCGAAAGAATTCTATTAAAAGCCATTGAGAGAGGGATCGGCCTAGAAATTAATACATCGGGAATCTCTAATGTAAAGGTAAACGAAGCATTTCCGAACATAGACGTCCTAAAGCTTTATCATTCTCTTGGCGGACAAATTCTGACCGTCGGGTCGGATTCTCACCTTGCTGAAACAGTGGGCGCTCATCTTATAGATGCTTTGTCAATTGCAAAAGAAGCTGGCTTTGAATACATCTATACTTTCGAACAAAGGCAGCCAAAGAGAATAAAAATTTAGCTTCCCTCCATGTCGTGCAACTTGTACTGGTATTCGTTATTGGGAAACTGTCAGAAGCAAATAGGATTGACATGTAAAAATGATTATGGTATTAAAAACATAGAGGGATTAGCACTCAAGCTAGTCGAGTGCTAATGAACAAAATACGAAGGGGAGTAATGTTACATGGCAAAGATGGAATTTAAAGCAGAATCAAAAAAGCTTTTGGATATGGTAATCAATTCGATTTACTCCAAGCGTGAAGTTTTCTTAAGAGAACTTGTTTCAAATTCAAGCGATGCAATGGATAAAATTTATTATCGCGCTCTTACAGATGATCAGATTTCGTTTGATCAAGATAACTACTACATAAAACTTGTCCCAAATAAAGATACACGAACATTAAAAGTAATTGATACAGGGATTGGCATGACAAAGGAAGAACTGGAATCCAATTTGGGAACCATTGCTAGAAGTGGATCCTTTAACTTTAAAAATGAAAATGAAATTAAAGATGGGCACGACATTATCGGACAGTTTGGTGTTGGTTTCTATGCTGCCTTCATGGTGGCAGATAGAGTGACGGTCACTACAAAATCGATTGATAGTGAAGAAGCGTACCAATGGCAATCTCAAGGCTCTGATGGCTACGAAATTAAACCAGTACAAAAGGACGAGCCAGGTACTGAAATAGTTTTAGAGATTAAAGAAAACACCGACGAAGATAATTATGATGAGTTTCTTGAAGAATACCGTTTACGTCAAATCGTGAAGAAATACTCTGATTTCATTCGCTACCCGATTAAAATGGATGTTACAGAAAGCAAACCAAAAGAAGGGTCAGAAGAAGAGTATGAAGAGGTTGTCTCCGAACAGACGATCAACTCTATGGTTCCAATTTGGAAAAAGAACAAGAGCGAGCTTACGGATGAAGACTATGAGAACTTCTATAAGGAAAAACATTACGGCTTTGATACGCCACTGAAACACCTTCATATTAACGTGGATGGAAGCATTCGCTATAATGCAATTCTTTATATACCAGAAAATGCTCCATACAATTATTACACGAGAGAGTATGAAAAAGGCCTAGAACTGTACTCAAATGGTGTTCTGATTATGGACAAGTGTGCAGATTTGCTGCCAGATTACTTTAGTTTTGTAAAAGGGATGGTAGATTCTGAAGACCTATCCTTGAATATTTCCAGAGAGATGTTGCAGCATGACCGTCAATTGAAACTAATTGAAAAGAACATTAACAAAAAGATTAAAAAGGAATTGCAAAACATCCTGCGAGATGACCGTGATAAGTATGAAAGCTTCTTTAAAGCATTCGGACAGCAGCTGAAGTTTGGTGTATATAGTGATTATGGTGCAAATAAAGAGGTATTGCAGGATCTACTATTGTTCCATTCCTCAAAAGAAAAGAAACTAGTAACGTTAGAAGAATATGTATCAAGAATGCCAGAGGATCAGAAATATATTTACTATGCAATCGGCGACTCTATTGACCGGATTGATAAGCTTCCGCAAACAGAAATGGTAGCCGAAAAGGGCTATGAAATTCTTTATTTCACAGAAGAAATTGACGAATTTGCTATTAAGATGCTTATGAACTATAAGGAAAAAGAATTTAAATCTGTTTCAAGTGGAGACCTTGGAATCGATGAAGAAGAGAACGAAGAAGCGAAAGAGAAAGAGGAAGAAAACAAGGAATTATTTGATGCAATGAAAGAAGTATTGGCTGGTAAAGTGAAGAATGTTCGTGCATCAAAACGATTAAAATCACACCCTGTCTGTTTGACTGCAGAAGGTGATATCTCTATTGAAATGGAAAAAGTTATAAATGCGATGCCAGATAACCAACAGATTCAAGCTGATAAAGTGCTGGAAATCAATGTTGATCATGAGGTGTTCCAATCCTTAAAACAATCATACGAAAAAGATAAAGACAAATTAAATTTATTTACAAACCTGCTATACAATCAAGCATTACTTATAGAAGGATTACCGATTAATGATCCAGTAGAATTCACACGAGATATTTGTAAAGTGATGGTCCCTTAAGTAAGAAGGGGAAAGGATCAAATATTAGCTAATATAGAAGCGACATCTTTCAGTTTGTAAAGATGTCGCTTTTTTTTGATACCATGTAAAAGTTATGCCCATTTTCCTACCTATAGGAAATTCTTCTGCTATAGCACAGTTAATAATTGTATTATAAAGTGTACTTATAGAAAGGTTGTGGTTATTTTGCGCAAAAAACATAATCAATTAATTGACTTTCTATTAAACCAGAAACAAGAATATGTATCTGCCACCACCATGGCTGAAATATTAGATGTGACGGACCGAACAATTCGCAACTATATTAAAGAGATTAATGATAATTTTAGTGATATTTCTATTGTTTCTTCCTCTCGTGGTTATAAGGTTGTTACTGGTGATAGTCAAATAGAACAAAATCGATTTGGTTCTGATGCAAAAGAGATGGAGGAAGCTCTTCTAGAATTTGAAATCATCAAATTCTTAATGAATAAAGTCGAATATACGACTTATGATGAAATCGCAGATGAGTTTTTTTATTCACCTCAAACGATTCGCAGCCGAATTCAAAAGTTAACGTTTAATATTGATGCATTGGGTATAGAAGTAGCAATAGATACTAAAGTATTCATGGGCATTAAGCTGTTAGGAACAGAGATACAGAAAAGAATATTGGTGGAAAGCTTCTTCACATCAATATCTGTAAAAAAGGAAGTTTATAAGGAGTTTGTAATAAATGGTTTTCGTTCTTGGGTAAGTGAAGAATTAATTGAAAGCGTTTTTAAATTGGTGGATGAAATCAATATATCTTATTCATTGAACTTGGAGTTTTTGATGTATAGAAAGATAACAGTTCAATTAGTAATTATGATACATCAAATAAATCAGGGCCATATGGTTAGCATTGAGGAGACCGAATTAGAGAACTTATCATGCTTTAAAGAATATGAGGTTGCGGAAGCCTTTTGTTCACAAATAAATAAGTATGTGTTAGTCCCAAATGATGAAGTCTTTTTATTAGTCAATTATTTAATTTCATTACAGTTAGACCTGGACGAAACACAAATAGAAAATAAGAATCCAATAATAATTGACAAGATAGAAGCCGTTCTACAACAGGTTGAAAAGAATTATCAGGTGCCCACGTATTCGCAGAAAAGTTTTAGAAATAACATATCGAACCACATATATAGGATTATTTATCCGTCATCACACAATTTGCTAATATATAATCCTTTTGTAAAAGAGACGAAGTCCGAATATTTTTTCTCCTTCAGCATTGCGTCTAATATCGCTTTAAAAATTGAAAAAGAGCTTAACGTGGAAATCCAGGACAGTGAAATTGCCTATTTAGCATACCATATTCAAGTAATTCTCGATTCTCAGGATAAAAAGAAGATCAAGACAGTAATCCTCTATAGTAGAAACTATGAAAGGACCAAACTTCTTGCTTCTAAGATAGCAACTTACTTTGATGAGCTAGAAATTCACAAGATTGAAAAGTATTCTTCAAGCTATATTTTTGATAGCTCTAATTTATACATTGGAATAAATCTAGCTTCCAAGCCGGAGACGAGTGCTCATTTTATTACAATTCAAAGCGGTTTTCAGAGTTCAGATATTAAAAAAATCAGGTTTTTTCTTGAAGCACAACACTCCATTATAGAACAGGCATCGATTCACTGGATAAATGAAAATAGTCCTTATGACGCAATTCTTCATCTCCTTAAACTGAATAATCAAGAGCATCTATATGAACCAATTATGCAGAGGGAGCGAATGTCCTTTACTTCTATTGGAAACTTAGTTGCCATTCCACACCCATATATCCAGGTGAAAGAATATAAAGAGAGAGTGATAATTGGGATTAATAAGAAGATGATTGAATGGGGAGAGGAAGTTGTTCAGTTAATTATAATCTATATACCTGCTTCAGATATTGCACGAAATGAATACGCTTTTACAGAATTCTTTCAAAAAACGAAGCGAATTGAAAATGTTAGAACGCTAATTCAAACAGAAACCAAAAAAGAATTTATAAAATGTTGGAATCACATTTAAATAAAGGAGAGATAGTCATGTTAATGAATATGAAAGATCTTTTGGGAGTAGCATACAAAAATAAATTTGCAGTAGGTTCCTTTAACGTAGCGAATAGTGAATTTGTAAGGGTGGTTATCGACTCGGCGGAAGAAAAAAACGCCCCTGCTATTATACAGATCCACCCAAACGAAGTTGAGCTAGTCGGTGACGAGTTTGTTGCGTATGTGCGGGAAAAATGCAGAAATGCTAAGGTTCCTATGGCTATTCACCTCGATCATGGTTCTTGTGTTAATGATGTCATGAGGGCAATTAGAAATGGCTATACTTCCGTAATGATTGATGCCTCACATGCTTCTTTTGAGGATAATATTTCTATTACAAAGGAAGTCGTTAAAATCGCCCACGCTGTCAATGTATCTGTTGAGGCAGAACTTGGAACAATTGGATCCAATGAAGGAAGTTCAGAAGGCGGAGCAGATGAAATTTTATATACCGATGTTAATGATGCTAAAAGATTTGTTGAGGAAACAGGGATAGATACTTTAGCAGTAGCGATTGGGACTTCTCATGGTCAATATAAACATGCTGGTAAACCAGAATTAAAGCTTGACTTGCTTGAAGAAATTAACAAAATGGTCGGTATTCCACTGGTTCTTCATGGGGGAAGCGACAATAAAGATGAAGAAATCTCTCAAACGTACCTTCATGGTGTAGCAAAGATAAACTTATCAACAGATATGAAAAATGCATTCTTCCAGGAAATGAGACAGTTCTTAACAAATCAACCAAGTGCTTACGAACCGGATGTCATTATGCCAAGTGCACGGAAGGCGGCGCAAGAAGTAGTAATGCGCAAAATGGATTTATTTAAATCCACAAATAACGCATACCACTATTTTAAATAAGCCTAATTAACAAGGGGGGAAATAGTATGGAACTTGTTGATATTTTAACCTATGAGAATATTATTTTGAATCTTAAAGGTAGTAATCAAACTGAAGTCATTGATGAACTAGTAAATAGATTAGCAGAAAATCAATTTACAACGGATCCAATTCAGTTCAAAAAGGCAATTTATAAAAGAGAAAATGAGATTTCTACGGCTGTTGGTTATGGTGTCGCCATTCCGCATGCAAAGAGTAAATCTGTAACAAAACCTACCATTATAATGGGGAGAACTTTGCAAGGAATTGATTTCGGTGGGCAGCATACAAACTTAATATTTATGATAGCTGCTCCGGAGAACGCCTCAAATGAGCACTTAACACTTTTATCTAAGCTGTCCACCTTTCTGATGAGTGAAACGTTTAGAGCAAAGTTGCTTGTAGCAACAACCAGTACTGACGTATTAGGCGCTATTCAGGGTGAAGAGAAAAAACAACCTGCTGAGACCATTGATGAGGGGGCATCTGGGAAATATATTGTTGGTATTACAGCATGTATGACAGGAATTGCCCACACGTATATGGCAGCAGAATCTTTAAAAGAAGCTGCTACAAAACGTGGTATAAAGGTAAAAATACAAACTAATGGAGCTAATGGGCCTGAGAATAGATTAACTCCAGAAGATATTCAACTTGCGGACGCTATTATCATAGCTCACGATGTACGAGTGGACACTTCTGTTTTGCAGGGTAAGAAGTATGTAGATGTGCCTGTTAAAAAAGCAATAGGACACGCAGATCAATTAATAGATCAAGCTTTGTCTTATAACATAAAAGAAGACAATGTAGAAGGCATTAAAGTGGAAGATAAGTCATCGCCTAATGAAAAAAGTGGACTAAATTTTTATAAGCATATTATGAGTGGCGTATCTTATATGATCCCTTTCGTAGTGGTAGGCGGTATTTTTATTGCAATTTCTTTCATGTTTGGAATTTACGCAGCAGATCCTGAAAGTGAACAATATAATGTAATTGCACATTTCTTTAGTCAAGTTGGTGGGGAAGCGGCATTTGCATTAATGGTTCCAATCTTGGCTGGATTCATTGGATATAGTATAGCTGACAAACAAGGTCTTGCCCCTGCAATGATTGGTGGTATGATGGCCAGTATAGGTGGTTCGGGATTCCTTGGTGGTATGATCGCTGGATTTGTGGGTGGTTTTTCTGCTCTATTAATTGGAAAATCCATGAAAGCAATACCAAAATCCTTTCAAGGGCTTGTTTCTATATTAATTGTTCCATTATTAAGTACTTTAGTTGTCGGTGCATTCATGTTCTTCATATTAAATACACCGATGTCATTGTTGAATGAGTTTTTAGAAGGCTGGTTAAAAGGATTAACTGGGATTAATGCAGCAATTCTGGGAGCTTTATTAGCTGGTATGATGGCTTCAGACATGGGAGGGCCAATTAACAAAACGGCCTCTGCATTTGGCTTGGCAATGTTTGCCGCTAATATTTTTGAACCATCTGCAGCCTTAATGGTTGGAGGAATGGTTCCACCGATTGGTATCGCACTGGCGACTACGTTGTTTAAAAATAGATTTACTCTTCAAGAAGCAGAGGCAGGAAAAGCAAGTTATGTTTTGGGTGCAAGTTTTATCACTGAAGGCGCGATTCCTTTTGCAGCAGCTGATCCTTTAAGGATTATACCTGCAAATATAATCGGTGCAGCTGTTGGAGGGGCCATGTGTATGGCGATGGATATTTCTCTAAAAGCACCTCATGGTGGTATCTTTGTTATACCAATTGCTAGTAATAAACCTTTACTATATATTGGCTGTATACTCCTAGGTTCTCTAATCACTTGCTTCTTAATTGGATTTTTGAAGAAACCTTTGTCTTCTGCCGATAGAGAAATTGCGAAGGATATGAGTTCGATTATATAACCTATACTTTAAAAACACTCTTCTAGTAGTAGGAGAGTGTTTTTTAGTTTTGTACAAGTTTAACCCATAAAAAGAAGTTTAGTGTCTAGCATTCTTCACTTTTTTACTTCTCCCCAATAATAAAACCAATTGATAAATACTTGAGATAGCGATAACAGAACCAATGATTACATATGCTGCTTGAAAGTCGTTTACTGCATATGCTTAAACAATAACTGAGGCAATTAGGGCAATAATGAGATGGAACCCTATCTGAAATTTTCTATACCCTTCTGACTTATTCACGATTCATTTCCCCCTGCTAAATTTTTCCTGCATTCCATTATACCAAGCGGCGGGACCATAGAAAAGATTCTCGTTTAGAACACGAACACTCATTCTTTTTGCTCTACTCCCTATATGATACAATTAGAATACCAATTTGATCGGAATCTGATGAAAAGCAGGCGAGATGCTGTGAAAATTACGCTAACTGACAAAAAAATCATAGAACGATGCGGAGCGGTTTCCTTTAAAAAAGGTCACGCGTTTTATAGTGCGACGAAAGTAACGTTGGATACTGTCACAACAACTCATTGTGAAGCTGTTGTTGCAGGCAAGGAAAACTTTTATGTGACGATTGAACAAGCTGAAGGAGAAAAACTGCATACAACTTGTAGCTGTCCTTCTCTTGCTTCTTTTAACAAGGATTGCCAACACGTCGCAGCAGTGTTGCTTGCATTACGTGAGCGGCATCGTGAGGAGCTTGCCACAGGGTTTATAAACCTGTTTGATAACAAACCCGTTCGCCATAGTGGGGAGCAACGACATTTCGAGAACCGGGAAAACCTTCGTGTATCCTTTACGTTTACGCCTATTAGTCTTAACACAGGAGATACCCTTTTTGGAGTAGCATTACAATTGGGAAATGAAAATGTGCGAGATGTACGAGAGTTTTTAAGACAGGTAAAAGCAGGGGGCTCCTATGTCCTGTCAGATAAGCTTACCTATGATACCGCCCGACATTACTTTTCCACACAGGAAGATGCCATTATCCAACAGCTAGTCCGAGCGGTCCAGGATGAGATGGCGTATTTGGAAGGAGATACTGCCGTGACGGAGCGGGAGACACTTCTCCTCCCAACTTCTTCGTGGAAAAGGCTCTTGCCACAAGTCCTTGGGATTTCCTCGATTACGGTACAAGACGGCGGACGAAGTTATACAGGGATCCGTTTGGCAAAAGGACCATTGCCACTGCAATTTAATTTTTCAGAAGCAGATGGGACCCACTATACACTTGCTATTGATGGGTTCGAAGAGTTGACGATTTTACATGCTTACGAGTCTGTTCTAGCATCCGGGAATATCATTGAATTGAACAGGAAGGATTATACCTATTTGATTGAGCTTAAAAAGATGCTCGAGAACGCAGGGACAACCGACCTTCCAATCCCAGAAAATCAAGCAGCCTTTTTCACAGAGAAAGTCGCTCCAAGTTTAAATAAAATTGGCACCGTAAATATGGCCGGGACAGTAACAGACCACTTGCCCAAAACGCCGTTAGTGGCAAAGCTCTATTTAGATCGTGTGAAAAATCGTCTGCTTGCAAGCGTGGAATTCCAATATGAAAACAATACAATTAATCCATTAGAAGAAGAAATAGAACCTCATGGCATTATCATTCGCGATATGGAAAAGGAAGAGAGGATTATCGAGTTGATGGAGGAGGGCCAGTTTGCTAAAACAGACGGTGGTTACTTCTTACATAATGAGGAGCTGGAGTATAACTTTCTCCATCATCTGCTTCCAAAGCTACAGAAGCTTGTTAATGTGTATGCAACCACAGCGGTCAGAACCCGAGTAATGAAAAGCCCAGTTAAACCAAGGATAAGGGTAAAGCCCCACCGTGAGCGGACGAACTGGCTGGAATTTAAGTTTGAAATGAAGGGTTTTCCCGAGCGAGATATCCGGGAGGTGCTAGCAGCACTAGAGGAAAAACGAAAGTATTATCGGCTGCGAGACGGTTCCCTGCTCTCATTAGAAACAAGGGAGTTTGAAGAAATTAAACGCTTCTTGCACGCAGTGCCTGACCAGCATAACGAGCTAGATAGTGGGTTAGATGTACCGTTGCTTCAGGGCCTGCAGCTGCTTGATGTGGTAGATGACGACGTATTTTCGAAAGAAGAATCATTTCGGCGTTTTCTTGAACGCATTTCACACCCTGAAGCTAGCTCGTTTTCGATTCCAAAGAGTTTGTTAGACGTGTTAAGGGAGTACCAGAAGGATGGGTACAGGTGGATGAAGACGTTAGCCAGCTATCAATTTGGTGGGGTGCTTGCAGATGAGATGGGACTGGGTAAAACGTTACAAAGCATCGCCTTTCTTTTATCAGAGCTTCCGGAAATTCGTAAAAAGAAGCTCCCCGCTTTGATTGTCTGTCCTTCCTCGCTTACCTATAACTGGCTACATGAGCTAAAGAAATTTACACCAGCTATCAATGTCACCATTATAGATGGAAGTAAGGAAGCGCGGACTAACATGAGGCGACAGGCAATGGAATGTGATGTTGTGATTAGCTCCTATCCATTGTTACGACAAGATATCCATTGGTATGAAAAACAAGCATTTCATACCGTACTGTTTGATGAAGCACAAGCCTTTAAAAATCCGATAACCCAAACAGCACGTGCCGTGAAAAAGATTCAAGCAGATTACCGGTTTGCGTTAACCGGAACACCGATGGAGAACTCACTCGAAGAATTATGGGCTATTTTTCATGTTGTTTTCCCTGAGCTTTTTCAAGGGCTAAAAGAATACAGCAATCTAACGCAAAAACAGGTTTCCAGGAGAATTCGTCCATTTATGCTACGCAGGGTAAAACAAGAGGTCCTTGCTGAACTTCCACAGAAAACAGAGGAAGAGGAATCTGTGGAATTGCTAGAAGAGCAGAAAAAGCTTTATGCTGCCTACCTGGCTAAACTGCGCCATGACACTTTAAAACACCTGGACAAAGATACATTAAGGAAAAACAAAATAAAAATACTTGCAGGATTAACGCGTTTACGTCAAATTTGCTGTCATCCCGCATTATTCGTTACAGGTTATAAAGGAAAGTCAGCTAAGCTGGAACAATTAAAACGCTTGGTTGAGGAATCACGCCTTGCGGGCAGGAGGGTCCTTGTTTTCTCACAGTTTACCCAAATGCTATCCATAATTGGAAAAGAGCTGAGCCAAGAAGGCATCCCATATTTTTATTTGGACGGCCAAACACCATCAGAGGAACGTGTGGATCGATGTAATCGATTTAATGAAGGGGAACGAGATATGTTTCTCATTTCCTTGAAAGCTGGTGGGACAGGTCTCAATCTTACAGGTGCGGATACCGTTATCTTATATGACAGCTGGTGGAATCCTGCTGTTGAACAACAGGCAGCCGATCGTGCGCATCGAATTGGGCAGCAAAATGCTGTGCAGGTAATTAAGCTTGTTGCACGCGGTACGATTGAGGAGAAAATGAATGAGCTTCAAGAAAGGAAAAAACAACTGATTGAAGCAGTTATTGATCCGAAAGAAAAGCATGTTGCTTCACTTACAGATGAGGATATACGAGAAATTTTACAGGTATAGAGCAAGAAACATTTAAGATATAGCGTATTCAGTCCTTCGGAAAGTAGTACACTCTAATCCGACCCTGTTACGTAACGTAATCTAGTTTACCCACTCCTAGTTGTCAGGAGTGGGGTTTATTTTTGGCATAAATCTCCTACTTCTTCGGTAGTTTATCCTGATAGTCCTTTCTAACTTGGTGTAAATCGTGGAGGTTTTGTAGGGCATGTTCTCCCATTTGCTTTCCTACGTTAATCACAATGCTTTCAATTAATGCAATTGGCGCCACCATGGAATGGAAGTCTCCAACATCTCCTCTGCTTGTGAACAGCACATGATCCGCCTGTTCTAGCATGGGGGAGACAAGGAGATCGGTCATTAAAATGGTCCGGACTCCCTTTTTCTTGGCATAATCCAATAAAACATTGATTTCCACGGAGGCTTGAACAAACCCAAAAATAAACAGTACATCCCCTTCCTTAATATGAATGACCCCTTCAAATATCTCATGTCCGCTTGGTGCAAGGGTGTATACGTGTGAATTAAAACGTTTGAGGCGAAAGCTGAGCAATGTAACAAGACTTTGTGCTGAACCAGCACCAAATAAATGTACGTTTTCCGCTTCGGCAATACTATTTACTGCCTGCGTGAAGTCATCATCGGCCAAGTGCTTTTTTGTCTCCGCTATATAGGTGGTAGCATGATCAAGCATTACTTGGACATAGGATTGCTCATGCTGCTTCAATGCGGATTCTACTTTGCTTGCAGGTGTGACGGAAGCGTCTTGCAAAAGGGAGTGTTTGAACTCACGTAGGTTTTTAAAACCAATGGCACTCCAAAAGCGAGATACTGTCGCAGCACTTATATTGCAAGCTTTTGCTAGCTCGGATTCAGTCATATATGGGACAACGTCTATGTTTTTATGTAAGTAGTCTGCTATTTTTTGTTGGCTTTTAGAGAGGTTCCATTTCGAGAAGTCTACCAAATTCCTCATCTCCTTTATAAAATCCATTATACAACAAAAATGAAAGAAAAATTTCATATAATAAAAAAAGAAATAAAATTTACATATAGTTAAAACTGGCTTCATATTTACCCCTTATACTGAAAGTACAATACAAGAGGGAGTGAATGAAATGAAGAGTATTAACCAGGAAAGAAAGTTAACGCAGTCGCAAAAAATGATGGTGTTTGTTTTGTCCATGTCACTGTTCGGTTTATCTAAAATGATTACAGAAATTCTTCCTTCCAATGAAGTAGGTCCGATTGAGTTTTCGATTTCCTATTTTGCATTTATTCCACTTATCTTGGCAGCTTTGTTTCATCCTTTGTATGTAGCGCTTGGTGCTTCCGTTGGTAATATTGTTTTCGCCGGATTGTTAATGGGTGACTTCGGTGGGATTGGAGAAATTGAAGGGTTCATTGAATTTACGTTGGCAATTTATGTAGCTGGTCTGCTTGTACGTAACCCGTTAAATAAAATGCAGTTAGCAGTTGCAGCACTCGTAGGAGTTGGGATTGATCAGTTACTTAGTACAATCGTCGATATTGGGAAGGTTTGGTTTGGTGTCGAAGGCTTTGATGCAGTTCCTGGCCTACCGGAAAGTATTGTAGTACTAGAAGGTGTGAGCTTCTTAAATGAAATGATAATCACAGGTGTGTTATTCGGACTAATTCCAACATTACTTCTTACGCCTAAACTTTACGGTAAAATTGAACCATTATTGGGCATGAATCCACGAAAGGCTAAAGTACAAGTATCGGTTGGTGCTTATATAACACCAGGACTAATTTTCTCCATAGTGGTCTTGACCTTTGTGGCTATGATCGCAGAGTTTATTGCAGAGATGGATATGAACCTAGCCTTCTGGTCTGGAGACTTTATTGCGCAATTTGCGGACGATCAAAAATGGATAGGCTATAGTGCTTGGGCCATTTTAGCAGTAGGTATTATTTATGTAATCTTTAAGTTTGTGAAAAAGAATAAAAACAACAAAATGGACTTAGACGAGGCAGCTTAATTTATTTATGGAAAGGAGAGAGATTATGATAACGTTCGATCACGTATCATTCCGCTATCCTGGCACAGAGGATTGGATCTTAAAAGATGTATCTGTGACGATCGAAAAACATTCGTTTACCGCGATCATTGGGGGAAATGGTGCAGGGAAGTCCACGTTCTGTAAAGCAATTAATGGCTTAATTCCCTTTTACTATGTAGGTGACTTTGAAGGGAAAGTACAGGTGGATGGGATTGACACGGCTACGGCAAATGTCGCTTCCCTTTCAAGAAAAGTCTCCTATGTCTACCAAGACTTTGAAAACCAGCTCGTAAGACCAAGAGTAATTGATGAGGTCATTTTCTCTCCTTTAAATTATGGCTATGAAGATTTTCAGGAGAGAGGAAAGCGTGCACTCGAACTTCTCGATTTAACACACCTGGCAGAAGAATATGTGTGGCAGCTAAGTGGTGGACAAAAGCATCTTGTGGCGTTAGCTGGAGCTTTGGCACTAGAACCCGATGTTTTAATTATTGATGAGCCTGTTGCCCAATTAGATCCAGCACACGCTATTGAATTGTATGAAAAACTAAAAGTGTTACATGAAGAACATGATATTACCATTATCGTAATTGAGCATCATACGGAATTTATTGCCTCCTATTGTAATGACGTCATTTTATTAGAGCAGGGGAATGTGAAGTGGAAGAAACCTGTGCGGGAAGCCTTGAACGCTGTTGATGAGCTTACAGAAAAGCAAATTCATCCACCACAGGTGACAATGGCAGCAGCGAGCCAAATGCAGCAGGAGAGAATGCTTCCAGTGACAGTCAAAGAAGGTGCTGAATGGTTTAAGGAATATAAAAATCACCCGCGAAAAATGCCTAAGTTGGTGGTTCAGCCTGGTTCAACGCCGCTTATTAAATTTGATCAGGTGAGTTATGGGTATAAAACATTATCACGCAAGCGTGTTCCAATTATAAAAGACTTGCAAATGCAAATTAGGCAGGGAGAGCGAATTGCCCTCGTAGGTAGTAATGGTGCGGGGAAGTCAACGATCCTTAAGTTGATTTCTGGACTATTGAAGCCCCTAAGTGGTGAAATATGTTTCCAAGGAAATTCCACAACCAAGACTTCTCCAGAGAGACTTGCGGAAAAGATTGCTTATATTTATCAAAAGCCTGAAGAAATGTTTATAGAAGACGAAGTAGTGAAGGACGTGGCATTCTTCCTGAAAGTCAGAGATAACCCTAATCTGGAGCAGGTGACAGAAAAAATTATGCATCAGTTCCACCTAAATGAAATCAAACATAGGGACGGAAGACTGCTAAGTGGAGGACAGCAACGAAGGGCTTCACTTGCGATCGGGCTGGCGATGCAGCCAGAGTTGGTTTTGTTGGATGAGCCAACAGCAAGCTTGGATATTGCCACCAAGCGAGAAATGATCTCCATGCTTCAAAAGCTAGATAGTCAGGTGAAGGCCTCTGTTGTGGCTACCCATGATATGCAGCTTGTGGCCGAGTGGGCAACAAGGGTTGTTGTACTCAATCAAGGACGTATTATTGCGGATGTTTCCCCAATGGAATTGTTCTCGAATGAAGCGCTATTAAGGAGAGCCTCCTTAGTCGAACCGCAAATTGTTTCCCTTTGCCATCAGTTGCAGATCCATCCAATTGAGCTATCCATAGAAGGATTTTTAAATAGAATTTATTTGGAGGAGGCAGCCAGTGGGCGTTTTTCAGAAGTTTTTTAGTAAGTTGACAGTTGAAAATATAAAAATTGAGCTAATGCGGACGGCATACGGAAATGAACAAACGCCACTAGCCAGACTCGATCCTAGGATGTTGATTCTGTGGGTACTTGTCTATTCTATTATCCCGTGGCTTACCCATAATATGACCATTCTTATTGGTTTAACACTTTTCACAGCAGTATTGGCATACTTGTCTAGGGTTAGTCCGCTGCTTATTATCCTACTTATTATAGGGGTTATTTCACAGTTTACTTACCTCATATTTGCGGCCATGTTTTTAGGAAACAGCTATGCCGCACTAATTGCTGTTATACCAGTAGCACTTAAGGTTTCCTGTGTTTCTCTTGCTACAATGGCAGTCTTCACAAGTATGGACCCAGAAAAATTCAGTGATGCCCTATTGAAAATGGGGGTCCCAGGTAAATTCAGCTTTGGGGTCTCCTATGGCTATCGGATGCTACCAATACTGATCGAAGAATATCAAAGTATCATACACTCCTTTCGATTACGAGGAAAGCAACCAGAAAAGCCGGGCTTCTTGTATGTAAGGTATATATATTATTACGCAAAAATGTGTGTGGTGGCATTTTATCCTATGATGCTAAACACGGCAAAGCGTACGCGGACTACAGTTGAAGCACTGGAAGTAAGAGGATTCAGCTACACCTTGGAAAACAATGTAGCAAAGGATTTAAAGCTTGGTTATTTAAAAATGAAAAAGTATGATGTGCAGTTTTTAGCAATCACATTATTGGTGACAGCTTCAGTTTACACAACGGGCGTCCTTATGCCTCTATAGGAAGGATTGGTTTAATTGAAAATTGATTTTCATACACATGTAAAGTTAGCAAAGCGAGTAGACTTTGATATTAAATTTTTTAACGAGGTTATCTTAAATGCACAGGAATCAGGCTTGAACGCGTTAGCGATGACAGAGCATTTTAACACGAAAAATTTCTATGAAATTTATGAGCAACTTGATCAGCATTATCCTTATGTCGATGACTATTACAATGTAAATGGCTTTAAAGTATTTACAGGAATGGAGATTGATGTAAAGGAGGTTGGCCATATCCTTTGTATCGGAAATAAAACCAAGCTTCTAACGATTAGAAGATTTCTTGACAGACATACAGATAAAGATAACTTTGTGCTATTTGATGAGCTACTACAGTTAGGTGAACTGCATAACTTATTGCTTATTGGCGGCCATCCATTGAGGCCTTCCACACCATTACATCATCATGACCCATCATTACTGAGAAGGCTTGACGCCTTTGATTTAAATGGAAAAGACATGCATGAGCATGGTGTTGACCGGATGAGAAAAGATGTTAAAGCATTTGCTGAAATCATTGGATTACCTGTTGTATATGGTAGTGACTCTCATCATCCGATCCATATTGGAGCTGTGCAAAATACGTTTGAAGGTGAATTTAATACGGTAGCAGAATTGAAAAAAGCGATTGCAGAAAGAAACTATACGAGCTACATATCTCCGGTTTTGCACACGAAGATAAATGCAGCTAAGATTGTAAAGAAAAAAATGAAGGAAGCATTAATGATCTAACGCATTACATCAATGGAAATTTTTTAAACGAAACGCTTTCCACTTTTTTCTACTCGCTTTATACTTAATGAAAGAAAATTAACTGGATAAAAAGACCTTTCACTCTAATAGTGAGGAGGCGTCTTTTTATCTTTTTACTTAATTATAGATAAAGGAAGAGCAGTGTTTTTTTGTGGAGGGATTGAAATGGGTGGAAAGGTAGCAGTCGGAATGGTTTTATTTGCAGCAATGCTCTGGGGTACAACGGGAACGGTGCAAACCCTTGTACCAGAGGGCGCGCATCCTGTGGCAGTGGGTACTGCCCGTTTAGCAGTAGGTGGTATCGCGCTAACCATTATTGTCTTACTAATGGGGAAATTAAATCTCAAAAGCTGGCCACTCAAGCCAACTATTTTGGCTGCGATCAGCATGGCTGCCTATCAGCCGTTTTTCTTTACTGCAGTCACCATGACAGGTGTGGCAATTGGGACAGTAATCGCGATAGGTAGTGCCCCCATTTTATCTGGGTTACTGGAATGGGTGATCTGGAAAAGGCGCCCTGTAAAGGTCTGGTGGATTTCTACACTTTTAGCTATTCTCGGCTGCCTGTTGCTTTTTTTAAACCAATCATCTGTTTATGTAGATCCTCTTGGTATTTTATTAGCACTTGGTGCAGGGCTATCCTTTGCAATTTACACGCTTGTTAGTAAGGACTTAGTAAGGGAATTCACCTCTATCTCCGTAGTTGCAGTGGTATTTACCCTAAGTGCTATTTTGCTGTCACCTTTATTGTTTATCTATGATATGACATGGGTTACAGAGCTAAGTGGAGCAGCTGCTAGCCTTCACCTAGGATTAATTGCGACTGCCTTGGCCTATTTTCTATTTGCAAAAGGACTCGCGCATATCCCATCTTCTACTGCTGTCACATTGTCGCTTGCAGAGCCCTTAACGGCAGCATTTTTAGGAGTTTTCTTTGTTGGGGAAGAACTAAGCTTCATTTCCTGGATCGGTGTCAGCATGCTTCTATTAGGAATAGGCTTTCTTATTAAAGGGACAGAAAAAGAGGTACCTCGGCGAAGGGAAGTTAACGGGTTTCAAAAAAGTGAAAGCACTCGATAGTGAATCGAGAGCGTGGCAAAGTGAATCGTGGGCACCAGAAAGTGAATCGAGAACATGGCAAAGTGGATCGAGAAAGCCAGAAAGTGAATCGAGAACATGGCAAAGTGAATCGAACCACCCCAAAGTGAATCATCAATGAAAAAGCCGTGCGATTACCCGAATTATGATAGTGAATTCGAGTAATGCCGGCTTTTATTCCCTTTACAATATGTTCTAGTGTACGTTGTTCCCTTGTTGGGGAACGGTGGCATAGCTGTTAAGCATTTGCTGCATGTCTTGTTCCGTTAGTTGTGGTACTTGATAATAGCCATGTTTGTTCTGGTACAGGAAGATTTCATAACTGAGCTCAATAAAATTGGGGACACTATCGGCGACAACACGACGTAATACAGGATTTGTAATTTCAGCTGCAGTCATGGCAAGCAGCGACGTTAATGATTTTGTGTTTCCGAGCATATATGCGGAAAGACCTTGATCCGAAAGCTGGCTGACAGAGCTGTTCGGTTTCTTTGGTTGTCCTGGCTTTAATCCGTAAACAACTTCATTCTCCTGTTGCATATGATATTGCTGAGTAGGAACAGAAGGATCCTGCCCGGTTTTAAAGCACTCCACCATTGTGTTATACAATTGGGTAACAAAGCTTGATTGTCGGTGAGCAATGTTCTTCAATTCTGGATCTTGTATATGTTGATCATACATTTGATATTGGTCAAGCAGGCTAATCACACCTGCAAGTACTTCATGGGCGTCGAACATTTCATGGCCACCGTGGTTTTTAGACATCGTTTGATTCATGACAGCATTTGGATTGGATTGTTGGTTCTGATTTTGCATCATGATAATTCCTCCCATTTATCAATATTTCTTATTTATCCCGGTGCAACCGTCCGTAAGACTCCCACTTCAAAACATAAAGATAAACAGTGACTAAGTGGGAGTAAACGACGCTAACACCCCTACTCGTTCAACTAACAATCAGTAGAAAACCCCACTGATTGAAGTCTCACTTTATCTTCTCCCTGTAAGCTATCTTCATGTATGGATAATCCTACTAGGAAAGGTTAAATGAGCTGTATCAGGATAAAGATAAAAGCGGCCCCTTATATAGGGACCGCTACTCGTTACTTATTCGTTTTGTTTTGAATTCTGGCTTCTTCTGGGCTAGAGAACTTTGTAGTATCTGTCTTTTGCATGACTGTGTCACGTCCAGATTTCGTGCGACTTGTTGCTTTTGCATGTTTATCCTGGTGGTCTTTATTCAACTGTAACACCTCCTAGATGGAAAAAAGGTTTAGAACAAAATTCCGCATTATTGGTGACATCTAATTTTGTTTGTCATAGTTTGCTGATTCCATGTTAGGTGGTGCGGGCTTTGTTGGGTCTGGACTGTTATGAATATATGCAGGTGCCTGTTGCAGTTGAGGAATCTGCCCCATTGCTTCAGGATTTGCAACATATTCAAAGTTGCTTTGCTTATCCATGCTCTCACCACTGGTCCAGCGGCCTTGTGCACTTTCTTCCCCTTGGGAAAAGTTCATAAAGGAATAGGAAACCTCTTGCTTTTCCAAGTTCTGTGGGAAGGTACTTGGTACAATCGCCTTTTGTGCTTGTTCCAGTTCTTCAATAGCAGCCATCCACTGGTTTTGGTGCATGGTATCTCTTGCGATAAGGAAAGATAACATGTCTCTTACGCCAGGATCTGTAGTTGATTCATACAGACGGACAACCTGTAGACGTCCTTGAGATTCAGCATTTAAATTGGCTCGGAAATCAGCCAATAAATTCCCACTTGCTATTGTATAACGTGCATTCCATGGGTACCCAACACTGTCTGTCGGCGTTGCGCCAAGCCAGATACGATGACATGCTGTGGGTTCATCCCCCCAAGTACTGCTTCAACTGCCGGATTTTTAGCAGCTTCTTCCTGGTCTCTAGCAGGCGCCCCGTCCAGTAACTGTGCGATCATAGTCGAAATCATTTCTACATGGGCAATTTCTTCTGTGCCGATATCGAGAATCATGTCTTTATACTTTTGATCTGCTCGGCAATTCCATCCTTGGAAAAGGTATTGCATCATAACGGTAATTTCACCAAATTGGCCACCGAGAATCTCTTGTAGCTTTTTAGCATAGACCGGGTCTGGCTGAGTAGGTTTAGTGTTGTACTGCAGTTCTTTAATATGCTTAAACAATTGTATTCCTACGTTTTAATTTAATGTCTTTATTTATCGTAATTATCCTGTGGATCAAGCTCTTCAGATGCCTCTGTACCTAAGTTCATTCTCCCTGTTGCATTAGGTGTGGAAGAGTTGTTCTCCATCTGCCTGCTCACATACTTATGGAAGAATGCTTCAAATGCAGCGACACCGATGGAAGAAATTAGTGCAGGAATCATCCATTCGCCTGCTGGTTCTAACCCTTCACTCATCATATATATAACAGCGAAAGCAAGAACAAAGTCAGAGATAGAAGCTACTGTATTATTGGTTCGGGGAAGAATGAATAGGTCTCCAATCAAGTATGATAGAACGCCTAAGGTTATTGTAATAAACAAAACGTCGCCAAATGGCATCTCGTAGACAAGCCCTAACACAACAAATAGTAAAACAAGTGTGGCGATTGCCTTAATTGCAATGGATTTTATGTGGTTCATATAGACCCTCCTTTTTTTGTAGCATTTGTAAAAAAGGTAAAAGCTATGCGTTGCTGTAATAGCGTAAAAGGAAATGAGGGCCACCACTTTGTGAGGACCCTCGTATATCGGTTTACTTATGGCCGTCGTTTAATCTTCTGGCTTCTTCTGGACTAGACATTTTAGTTGAGCCGGTATAACGTAGTCCGGTATCACGATCGGACTCCACGCGCCCACTAGCCTTTAACTTCTTTTCTTGACGATCTTTCCCCATAAATAGCACCTCCCACACTTAAGTTGGATATTTTCGCTTAGATTATTCGTAGAGTGAAGTGAAGTTTTTGAAATGACAAGCAATGTCGATCGTGGGATACTATAAAAAGACAGCATGATAAGAAAAAAAGAAAGAGATGATTAGAATATGAAGAAATTACTGTTAGCCGGGGCGCTAATCTTGCTATTAGCAGCCTGCGGAAACGAGAATGACGAGGGTGCAAAGGAAGCAAATAATAGCATGAATGATACAGACAATACAGCTGAGGACACGGATGAGAATGAGAGCAATGTGGAAGAAGAAACAAACATGGATGAAGAAAGTGATACAACAGCAACGGAAGAACAGGAAGAAGATAGCGAAGTAGCGGAAGAGGGAAATTCAGAAGAAGCTGATTCTGATATGAAAACAATCTATCGTAACAAGCTAGTCGATTTAGAAGAAGAATTGGCGGCTGAGGAACAGGAAATAGGCTCTACACAGCGCGCATTAACTGAATTTGCCGGGAAGAGCTTTAATATGTGGGATGATGCATTAAACGAAGTATATGCTGAATTGGAGAAGCAGCTTCCGGAGAAAGAAATGGAAAACTTGAGAAAAGAGCAACGGGAATGGATCAACATTAGAGATGCAAAAGCAGAAGAAGAGGCAGCCAAATATGAAGGTGGCTCCATGGAAACCATGCAATATATAAGTACACAAGCACAGCTAACAAAAGAAAGGTCTTATGAATTAATTACGAAATATATGGACTGATACCGTAACCTACTAGCAGTAAAAGGAAAGGAATGAGACAATGCAACAATTAGTTTGGGAACAAGCATGGGATAAGACGATTTCACTTGGGGATAGAAAACAGATAGAAATAACATTTGAACAGGCTAACGAAGAAGCTACTCGTATAAAATATATTCCTTTTTGGCAAGCGCGTAACTATCGTGGGGAGCTGCTTATTACAGTAATTGTCCAAAATTTGAGTGATGAAGCTATGCCCTTCACTCAGCTACCATTAAGGTACATGGAAGAAGGGGAGCTTGTTGCTAGTCATACTTTTTCCTTTCCTAACCTGGAGTTAGCGGGGAGAAGCAGCATGCCATGGACATTTATTTTTCCAGAAGACACCATTGAGCGAGAACCTAACCTGGTTGAAGGAAAGTTAGAGGATATAGATGCTTAGCCCAAGGGTATGGTGCATATCATCAGAAATTAGGGTATAGAGTAGATAAAACAAACTTTTAGAGGAGAGGGTTCGTAATGTCCAAGCGTAAAATTGTAGTCAATCTTGATCTAGATGAAAAATACATCGATGAAATCAAAGAAGTAGCTCCCGACTGGGAAATTGTTTCAGGGAAAGATACGGATGAACTGCAAGAAGATTTAAAAGATGCAGAGGTCATCCTACACTGGAAAAAAGCAATCGAGCAAACGGTTTTGGAGCAAAACAATGACCTGAAATGGGTACAAACTTGGAGTGCTGGTGTTAATAACTTGCCACTTGAACAACTAAGTGAGCGTAACGTATCCATTACGAGTGCTAATGGTGTGCACGCCTATCCAATTTCCGAAACGATTTTTGCTTTGATGCTTGGACTTACGCGCAAAATTCATACATATGTCCGTCAGCAACAGCAAAAGCAATGGGAGCATGCAGATCTAAAACTCGAAATTCATGAGAAAACAATTGGAGTGCTCGGTGTTGGAGCGATTGGTTTGGAGACAGCTAAAATAGCCAAGGCTTTTGGTATGAAAGTACTCGGCGTGCGACATTCAGGAAAAAGCACAGATTATGTGGATGAGATGTATACACCTGACCAGTTATCTGATGTGCTTCCACAATGTGATGTTGTCGTAATCACACTGCCACTTACAGATGAAACAACAAACCTATTTGGGAAAGAACAATTCGAGCAAATGAAAAATAGTTCTATTCTGATCAATATTGGCAGGGGGCCGATTGTAAAAGAAGATGAGTTAGTTGAGGCCCTCCAATCTGGCAAAATTGCTGGAGCAGGACTTGATGTGTTCGCAACAGAACCATTACCGGAAGATAGCCCACTATGGGACATGGAAAACGTGATTGTTACACCACATACTGCTGGGTCAACAGAACATTATACGGAGCGTGTTGTGCGGGATGTCTTCATTCCAAATCTTAAGAATTACCTTGAAGGGGAAAAACCTTCTAAGAACCTAGTTGATTATGATAAGGGATATTAATAACGCTAAAATGGCATACGAAACGTCGTATGCCATTTTGTTATGATAACAATATTAATGCTCTCTTTTCTCAACAAACAACAAAATGAGTGTTGCAATCGGACCTAATATAAGAGAGAGCAAAAACCAGTTTAATCCTGTTCTATTCTTCCCTTGTGCGAGTCCAGCGTTTATTAACGCTAAAGTCCCCCATCCTACGAAGTATTGATCCATTGACCTCTCCCCCCAAAACTATGTTAAGCACGAAGCAGATACTATTTTATTGAGGCTAATAAACAGCTATAAACCGCCATAGCTGCGAAGCACCCAATTGGTAAAGATCATTCCCCCAATTGTGTTCACTACTGCTAACACCATAATTATCTTCCCTTGCTTTCCTACCTCATAATCTCTTTTTAGAACTAAGCCGAGAAAGAAGGAAAAAGGGCCAAACGCAATAGGACTAAATAAATAAGGCATAAACACCGCTATCCAACTAATTGTTAACAACAATATTCTACTATCCTTTTTCTTGCTCTCTTCTTGCACGTAAACACTCCCTTCAAGTAAAGTTTTTCTTCTTAGAAAACGAAGCAGACACCTTTCCTTATTTGGAAAGGATCACACTCATCCTTTACTCTCTTAAGTTCATGCTAACATGGGCTTACCTCTTAATAAAAGTTCATTATCTATATGAATCGTGTGTTGGATAGAATAAATCTTCCTCTGCGTCTCTGACTACTGAAAAATGTTCAACGTTATAATGACCATGGAGAGTTTCGTTATGATGTTTTATAATTTGGGCTGCACTTAAACTAACACTGTCCGAGGTCGAATGCCCATCACCTACCAATGTGACATCAAAACCACTGATAGTTGCTGTTCTAACAGCACTATCTATACAGTGTTGGGTTGCACATCCCATTATAACGATATGCTTGATTTCTTGAGATGTTAGATGATTTAAAAGCCCAGTACCATGGAAAGAATTCGTAGCAGCTTTATCAAAAAACATTGCTTTAGTGGGTAAATGAATTTCTTTATGAACCTGAAAACCTTCTCCTTTGCCTCCAGCTACATCTAGATCCCTAACAAAAACAATAGGCACACTTGATTTAATCGCCTTTTCAATAACTAGATTGATATTCCTAATAAGTTTCTCTTTATAATAAACAGCACTTTCTTCACGGTTTCCTTCAATTAATTCTTGCTGTGCATCAATGATTAACAATACTTGGTTCAGTTGATTTTCCCCCTTTAAATTATAAGAAAAGCTAAATGTACTAGGCGTTTTCCCTTTAATATACGTTACTTCAATTTTTTTGGTTTATGTGATAATTATCGTTCCTATAAGAGATATATAGAAAACTTATTGAAGTGTGTTACTTGGGTGGTTAGTTGATATCCATGTGTAGTATCGGCTTTTCTTCACTGTATCTAGAATAGGTCCATCCTTCATTTGATACATTTGTAAATTTTCATCGGTACATGTAAAAATATAAGACTGTTTCTCAGTTTGAACAGAAACTTCATATTTTTTCAAAGGTTTCCTTAAGTCTAGTTACAAGGAGGGGCTGCTCATTTCTAAAATAGTCCCTAACTGTAGAGAAGGAAACCCTCATTACTTAGGAATTTTACACCCAGCCGTAGGATTGACAACGGTGTTTATTAATCTTGTAGTCAATAAACTAATTTTACCATAAGTTTTAATTAATTAAATAAACTTTCTGACTTTTAACACCCACCAAATTAACACAAATTGCAGGGGTAGACGTAACCATAATGCAAAGGCAGGGATACTGTACTGCTCTGGTTCTAACGCCATATAAATATTCACTGGGAAGATTAATACTAAAAATATTGCAATGGAAATTCCTACTTTTCTACGAGTCGGCTTGTATAGCAAGCCAATGGCTAGTAGGATCTCGATGACTCCTGAAATATAAACAATTGCTGGTCGAAAGGGGACCCAATCGGGCATAGCCCCTGTGAAAAAGGGCTCCAGCGCAAAATGGGATATCCCAGCTAATATAAAGAGAATGGCAAATACATATAATGCTATTTTTTTCATTTTAAGACTCCTTTTTCGGTAGCGAGACGATTTGCCATGCTGTTCCCTTTAAAAGCTTCCACTACACCAATAAATGTTTCTACATTCTTTTTGCTCCGCATAACGGGAGAATAGATATAGGAAAGGGTTCGTGTGAATTGCACATCCTCCACTTCCAGCACCGTCAGTGATCCATGTACCTTTTCCCGGGAAATAACACTGCGGGATAGCAGAGATAAGCCCATGCCTCTCATGACACTCTCCTTAATTCCCTGATTGCTACTGATGCTAAGTAATGATTTCACAGAGAGACCATTGCTACGAATCACATGGTTCAAGAACTCCCTGGTCCCCGAACCATCCTCTCTTGTAATCCATGTTTGCTGTTGCAAATCCTTGATTGCAATATGCTTTTTCTCAGCAAGTTCATGATCATTAGAGCAAATGACCGAGAGCTCGTCTTTCATAAATGGCTGGACAATGAGTTCTTTTTCATTGCTTTGGCCTTCAATCAAGCCCACGTCAACCTGGAAAAGGCGCACTTGTTCAATAATTTCCTCCGTATTTCCAATGACAACTTCTAATTCCAACGCAGGAAAGTCCTTCTGTAGCCTTTGAAGAAACATAGGTAAAATATATTCACCGATTGAGAAACTTGCCCCAATCTTTAATTGGCCTTGGATGGATTGATGATGGGTGGCAATATCCTCTTTTGTTTGCTCATACATCGCGATGATTTGTTTAGCTCGATCATAGAGTATCTTTCCTGTTGGCGTAATCTGTACCGATTTAGGTGAACGGATAAAGAGCTCTGTATGGAATTCTTTTTCCAGGTTTTTAATATGTAAGCTGACACTTGGCTGTGAAATGTGTAAGGCTTGCGAGGTCTTTGTGAAATTGCCAACATCAGCAAGTGTAACAAAGGTTTTAAGTGCATCGTAATACATGAAAACCCTCCTTGCGATTAATATTTCTAATCATAACAATAATTTATATGTATTTCACTAATAGATAATTATTAGATAGAGTAGGTGGAGAGAGAAGAAGGACGTGGTTAATTTATGGGGACGGATATGGGAAAGACTTTGCAAGAAAACAAGGGGAAAGGTTTTATTACTGGCATTGGGTTAACACTTTTGCTGGCCTTATTGGCAGGCCTGCTGGCAAAATTGCCTTTATTAGCAATCATGGGCCAGCTCGTTATCGCGATTATCTTGGGAATGATATGGCGGGCGACATTTGGATTACCTGATGTTCTACAAAAAGGCGTAACGTTTTCCAATAAAAAACTTTTACGACTGGGGATCATCTTGCTAGGTATGCGTTTAAATCTCGCGGACATCTACAATGCTGGAATAAATGTGTTTATTATTGCATTCCTTAATCTCGTGTTTGCGCTTGTGCTTGTTTATTTGTTAGCGCGCTGGTTTGGTGTGGATCGAAACCTAGGAATACTTACAGCATGCGGAACAGCGATTTGCGGAGCGGCAGCTGTCGTAGCCATTGCCCCGATAATTAAAGCGAAGGAAACAGAAACAGCTGTGGCTGCTGGTATCGTAGCATTATTAGGAACCACTTTCACCTTGGTGTACAGTTTGATATACGGATTGTTACCATTATCTTCAACAGGCTATGGTATTTTTGCAGGAGGGACCTTGCATGAAGTGGCCCATGTTGTTGCTGCTGCGGGTGCTGGAGGAGAAGAGGCCGTTGATATGGCGGTTCTTGTTAAGTTGACACGTGTTGCATTGCTTGTCCCTGTAGCTTTTGTCATTGGCTATCTAGTGCAGAGAGGAAGTAAAAAAACAGCAGGAAACAAACCGGGTCTATCTATTTTCCCGTGGTTCATTTTAGGATTTCTGGCCATGAGTGGATTTAATACATTGGGAATCGTTTCAGAGTCTGTAGCAAATAGCATTGTCTCGATTGCTTACATCTTAATTGCAATGGCAATGGCTGGGCTTGGGTTAAATGTGGAGGTCAAGACCTTCCGTAAACTGGGCATGAAAGGTTTCGCTGCAGGTGTGGTTGGATCAGTTTTCTTAGCGGTTTTTGGTTATGGTCTCGTTATGTTATTTGGGTTAAATTAAATATGTATTTGCTAATATGTTTGTCGCCTGAACAAGTGTATCTGTTCAGGTTTATGGCTTATTTAGCTAGATGCTCTTAGTAGTTTTGAATCTATCCCTAACGCCACAGTGAAGATGTGGTAAACTAGCTTTATGTAAAGGAGTGTTAGTCTATGAACGAACTACCAAGTTGTCCAAAATGCCATTCAGAATATACATATGATGATGGGAACGTATTTGTCTGTCCAGAGTGTGCACATGAGTGGACGGGAGAAGCAGAAGCAGATCAGCAAGATGAAGTGAAAGTGTACAAGGATGCCAATGGAACGGTGCTTCATGATGGAGATGCCGTTACGGTAATCAAGGATTTAAAAGTAAAAGGTACATCCTCAGTCGTAAAAAGAGGAACCAAAGTTAAAAACATCCGTTTAATTGATGGCGATCACGATATTGATTGTAAAATTGATGGTCTTGGCGAAATGCAGTTAAAAACCAAATTTGTGAAAAAGCTTTAAAGTATAGCAAAAAACTATAGTACATACCAGAAGCCCCTTAATGCAAAGGGGCTTTTTCTTATAGGAGCTATTGTCTTTTCTTCGTTTTTTTGTTATTCAACTTTTCTGCTGTGGTTAGTGGCTCGTTAGCAAATTCATGGTCAAATTGCTTTGACAACTTTCCTCTTACTGCTTGCTCATCACTCATACCAGCACGCTTTTTCTTTGATTCACTTGGCATATCAACACCTCCAGGATCTTATTATGACACGGAGACAAAAAAATATGATTTTTAGGGTGTAGAAAACGAATAGAAACAGCATAAAAAAGAGGTGCACATTCAAATGTGCACCTCTTTTTGTCTTATATTTTAGGGATTTAGTAAACTTTATCGCCATTAAAAATCGAGTTTTTCACAACAACATAATCAACAGTACGGATAGAATCCAGTGTGCTGCCTCCAGCATAAGAAATGGAGGACTGTAGATCCTGTTGCATTTCAGTTAGTGTATCGTCAAGAGAGCCTTTGTGCTCGACATACATTTTCTTGCCTTCCACGTTTTTCTTTTCGCCTTTTTGGAATTCAGAGGCAGAACCAAAGTACTCTTTATAAAGCTTTCCTTCTTTTTCAATTGTTTCTCCTGGAGATTCTTCATGTCCAGCGAAAAGGGAGCCAATCATCACCATCGTAGCGCCAAAGCGTACGGATTTAGCAATGTCTCCATGCGTACGGATCCCGCCATCCGCAATAATTGGTTTCGTTGCAGCTTTGGCACACCAGCGCAATGCTGCGAGCTGCCAGCCACCTGTACCGAAGCCTGTTTTAATTTTTGTGATACAAACTTTCCCTGGGCCGATTCCGACCTTGGTAGCGTCTGCTCCCGCATGTTCCAATTCTCTAACTGCTTCAGGAGTTCCTACATTTCCTGCGATGACAAAGCTTTTTGGTAAATGCTGTTTGATATGCTTAATCATATTAATCACGGCATTAGAATGTCCATGAGCGATATCGATCGTAATAAATTCTGGAATAACTTCTTCGTTTGCTAACTGCTCAACAAAGCTATACTCTTCATCTTTAACCCCTACGCTGATAGAGGCAATTAGTCCACGGTTTTGCATGTCTTGGATAAATCCAAGGCGCGTTTCTGGTTCAAAGCGGTGCATGACATAAAAGTAACCTTTTTCGGCTAAATGTACGGCAATTTTTTCATCTATAATAGTCTGCATATTTGCTGGTACGACAGGTAATTTAAATGTATGTCCGCCTAGTGTAACACTTGTGTCACACTCTGAGCGACTGTTTACAACACATTTTGCTGGAATTAATTGAATATCTTCATAATCAAATACGTTTTCCACTTTATACACTCCTAAAACCGAATGTTATTTACGAACTAATAATTATCGTTCGTCTATTGCTTAATTTACACCATTTTTGAGTGAAAGTCAATGAGCTTGGAAGTTACAGACAGAGTGATTATTCGGTTCTGGGGGAAATAGTGCACTATCCAGCCTGGATTATAAGGATACAACAGGTTTATCCCGGATTTTTGTAATCAGAGGCTGTTCGATTACTTTAACGTAACTTCTTGATTTCTATCTTGGTACCATGCAAGAAATTCGTCAGCCCATTCTTCCGGTACGTCATCCATGGTAGTGTGTAACACTGGCTTGGCGCGGTTTACGGTTGCGAGTGATGCCAACCCAAGCTTCTTTTGTATGATATTTCGTGAGACACCAACCTCTATAACTCTACTCCGCTTGGAAAGAAACAAATTTGTTCCGAAGCCACCTGTTTTTAACTGAATAAATGTATCATTTATGGTGTAGCCTGTATGCTTATAATCCAGAATCCGTGACATAACGATTAGTACTAGTAGGATAAGCGAAAAAACCCACCAATATTCAGAAAGACCAAAAAGGTCAGGCTTCCAGAAAAAAAGCACCCCAGTAGCAGTGATCCAAAACCAACTTGGGCGTAGCATGCGGAACCAAAACGATTCACGAGGTAGGGACTCCATCGAATCTGTCAGTCGATAAGACGGCAGGATTTCCTCTACGAGTTGTTGGGCTTTCTTTACTGGTAAAAAAGGATAAAGGCTATTAACGTCCGCACCATCATCTCCAAGCGCCCCTGCGACCACGAGCTTTACTTCTGCGAGTCCAAGAATCCGCTTCATAAAGGACTGTTGAATTTGGATGGCCTGTACATTTTTCTTCGTAATGGAAAAAGCAGTCTCTTCCAATACTCCTTTAGTGATATACACCTTCTCATTATCAGAAGCGATTTCATATTTGCCATACTTTAAAAAAGTCCAGATTACCCCGCCGATCATTAATAAACCAACAATCAATATAATTGTAAGGGCAATTAACCACCACCGATCAAGAATAAATCCTACCATTCCCTCTGCTTGCTGATCATTAGGAAGAATATCATCAAACTTATTTACTTGGGAACCTAAGATTGGAATAATGGCGAGGAAGCTTAAGGATGTAAAGGAGGCCTTTATCACCTCTTTTTTCGTTGGGCTAAAGTGAACAATACGACCTGTTTCTGCCTCTGATTCAACTTCTAAACCTGGTTTTGTCTCATCCACGGAGTCGACAACGGCTTGATCCGCATCTTCCACCCCCGCGTTTCGCTGGGAAACCTGATTTTCCAACCGGATTGCCTCAGCAGGTGTCACAACATGGAATGTCACAGAGCTATCATCCCCTTGTGAGCTTGTTTCAAATGATATGGAAGTGACACGGAAAATCCGGTGGAATAACTTTGTTTCTCGCTTCGCATGCTGCACTTTGGAATAAGGTACGGTTTTTCTTTTCTTTGAAAAAACCCCCTCAGTTAACACAAAGGCTGTTTGTGTAAGTGTATATTTGTTTGTGATCCATTTAAACACGAGATAAATGATTGTTCCGGCAACCAATGCCAGAAATGCGATCCTGCCATACTTGACCAGCCAGGAGTCTGAACCTGCTTGAAAAACAAACAGGATCACAATAATAAAAAAGGTGTTTTTAATAAACCCCCAGAGATCATAGGCGATTTGCAAGGGATGGTGTCGTTTGGCTTCATTCATTCCTCCATCTCCTCCACCTTTGCATACTTGGCAATGGTATTTCGCAATTCAGTTGCAACTGCTTTTTCTAGTGCCGGGATAGTATGGGTAGACCCCATCGTTTGGACGGTTACCGCATATAACCCATATTTACGCAATAATGGCCCTTGTTTTGTTGAGACAGATTGTATCTTTGTCATGGGTACAAGCTGGTGTTCTTCCTTTATAGCACCGGATTTCAGCTGCAGGAATTCCTCACTTATATCGTACCTCCAATGTTTGTACAATAATCCAGGTTTAATATATCCCCAAATGCCGCCAACAATCCCAATAACGACTAACCCTATAAGAATCCAATTAATCCAGTAAACCCAAGAAAAGTAATAATCCAAATAAAACAGTATAGCTAGCACGATAATACTAATAACGTTGGAAAGGCTTTCGGTAAGCCGCCAGACTTTTACTGCTTTCTTGGAAAGTTTTTTGTTGGGAGATAAAAGACCTTCCGACATATGTAACACTCCTTTTTCTACTACGTTGCACCACCTTAATTGGTGGAATGTTGCTCATGTGTTTTAACGGTACATGACGTATTACGAAAAGAGTAGCTCAAATGTTTCAGCGTATCCAGACGATTCAATAAGTTCCTGGCGTAAAAGCGTCAATATTTTGTTAGAATAGTTAATAGAGAGGGAAAAGACTGCAAGTTAATAGGAGGGAGGCTGTACGGATGCAATGGAAGGATAAGCAAACGTACCTGGAAGCTGGATGTCCAAGTCACTTTCGTTTTGATGAAACGCTCGTTTTCTTAAAAAGGTCTGATCAAGAGATCCTTCATTTGGTTAAAGGGAGAACCGTTTTTAAAGCGTTGAGGGTGGAGGAGGATGTTGTTGTATTTTCGGTTACCGAAGAGGATGGCAAGCTATACATTCAGTTTTTAAACGGAAAATTCGACAAAGCAATCAAGGATTTTGTAGCTGATTATGTAACAAAGTGGTTTGATTTGGAACGTGATGTAGAGCCTTTTTATCAACTAGCACAGCAGGATCCATATTTAAAGGATCTTGTGAAAACGTATAGTGTAGGGATTCCTGATCTTTTTGAAGCATTTGTCTGGGCCATCGCAGGTCAACAAATCAATCTGAGTTTTGCGTATACACTAAAACGCCGATTTGTGGAGCGCTTTGGAGAAAAACTGGATTGGGAGGGAGAGACATACTGGATATTTCCCCAACCGGCAGTTATCGCTGACGTGAACATCGAAATAGTAAGAGACTTGCAGTTTTCTTCCCGAAAAGCGGAGTATGTACTAGATATAGCAAAGAAAATGCGAGATGGTACCTTATCATTACAAGAGCTTGAAGAGAAAAGCTATCCAGAGTTGAAAAAAGCGTTACTTTCCATTCGGGGAATTGGTGCTTGGACAGCAGATTATGTGCTCATGAAATATTTCCAGATGCCCAACGCCTTCCCAATTGCAGACGCCGGCATCCACCAGGCATTAAAACAACAACTTGGTTGGAAGCTAACTGTAGAAGAAATAGCGGAACTTGCGAGAGGCTGGGCAGGTTGGGAAGCTTACGCAACGATATTTTTGTGGAGGTCATTATATGAATAAAGTTGATTATAAGTCGCCAATAGGTGTAATTGAAATAACGGGCACGGAGGAAGCGATCTATGAAGTATCTTATACAGAGAAACAGCAGGTAGAATACGCCTATTCGGACAGCCTTCCTCAGACGGTAAAAGATTGCTATAAACAGCTGGATGAATACTTTAACGAGGAGCGTTTGGAGTTTAATCTTCCCTTTAAACTGGAAGGTACGCCTTTCCAACAAGAAGTGTGGCAAGCATTAAGACAGATTCCTTATGGGGAAACAGGTAGCTACAGAGATATTGCGATATCCATTAAACGTGATAAGGCAGTACGGGCAGTGGGAAGTGCGAATAGCAAAAACAAAATCAGTATTATATTCCCATGTCACCGTATTATTGGTACAAGCGGAAAGCTAACTGGCTATGCGGGCGGTTTGTGGCGCAAAGAATGGCTACTGGAGCACGAAAAAAGAATTATTAATAAATGAAGTGTCTAAAAACTAGTATAGAAGGGTACCGAACTTTTAAAATTTCTTAAGGGGAAATGCTAGAAGAAGAAAGCGTTGGAATGTATAATGCTTTCTTGGGAGAGTGAGTCATACAGACAGCATAGACATTATATTTAAATGAATTCTATTAATATTATGTATAATTTTTAGATTTTCTCTTCCGCTTACCTATAAATATAGTATAATCAGCATAGGTAAAAACAACCAGATTCACAAAGGGAGAGAGAGTACCATTGTTAAAATATATTTTATTGGCAGGTGCCACCTTGCTTATCCTTTTTTTAGTTGCTTGCGCCGGAGAACACGGACTGGCGGAAAACCGTAAACGAGTAGCTGATCAGGGTATGCCGACAAATGAAATTAAGGAAGCCGACATAGACTTTTTTACATATAGTGAACAAGAATTATTGGATATTGCACAGGGACTAAAGCAGAAATATGATCAGCTTTTAGGTGCACAGACGAAAGAAGAGTTTGATCAAGTGAAAATGGATTTGTTTACGAAGAAAATGTTAGAAGAAGAAAGTGAGCTTATTCAATTCGCCGGTCCTAAACCAAAACTTGTTACAGAAGTTAAAAATGAGGTTGTAACGAAAGCTACATCTTATTTCCTTTATGATTTTGAGTATAAAGAAGTCTATGAGGAAGAAGATGGAACGGAAGTAGAGCAAGAAAGTTATTTTTCCCTTGAGATAAAAAAAGAAGGCGATAAATATAAAATTAGTGCAATCCGTTAATTTTTCGCTTAGTAGAAATGAGGGTTGAGAATGGAGCATTTTCATACAATTAAAAGTCCCGGAAAATATTGGCTTGTAGACCAGTTAAAGAAGGACGGCATATCCAAAGAATTATATGAGACTTCATTAAACAAACTCGTTAAGGAATGGAAATCGAAAGAGTATGGATTCATTTCAGTGCTTTTAGAGGAAACCTCTGAAGCTGTATTGTTGGATGAGGGATTTAAAAAGGTATCCACAATCGTAGAGTATACACGAACGTTGGATAACATAGAAGAACACGCTTTTCCCATTCGCTGGAACAACTTAAGTGAAGGGCGCCTAACGGATCAAGATTATGCAAGCCTCTATGAGCGATGTCGTTCCGGTTCAGCGAATAAGAACAAAAAACAGCCGATAGAGGAAGTAATGAACTCGATAAAAAGCGAGCTGGGTCCTGCTTGGCGAGATTTTTGTTATTCCTTTACTTACGAGGGAGAGACGTGCGGCATAAGTATCCCTCATATTGAAGAAGGAACAACAGACGAGGGTAGGATGTTTTACTTTGGCGTTGTCCCAGAAATGAGAGGACGTGGATTAGGAGCTTCTATGCATCTAGCTTCCCTATTCCTTCTTAAAGAGAAGAACGCAACCTATTATGTGGGCAGCACGGATACTAGCAACCAAGCTATGATAGATATTTTTATAAAAAGTGGCTGTACACTCCGTGATCGTAAAGGAATATACCGATTAGAAAAAAAGAGAAAGTAAGGAGAGGCTTCCGTAAAGGGAAGTCTTTTTTTCTGTCTAATAATTGATTGAAACTTTTTGAAGGTCTGCTTGCTCTAATGATTGAAAGGGGGCTTGGAAATGGATATAAAACTTGTCAAAAAGGCAATTAAAGGTAATGAAAAAGCATTTGAGATGCTAGTTAAGGCAGACAGTGAAAGAATCTATAAAACGGCTTTTCTATATGTGCGAAATAGAGAAGATGCATTAGATGTAATGCAGGAATCGATATACAAAGCGTATATGTCTTTACGATCAGTGAAACGGCCAGAGTATTTCAAAACGTGGCTGACAAGTATTGTCATTCGGACTGCTTTAGACATATTACGAAAAAGAAAGCGACTTATATTAGACGAGGACATTGTACATATGGCCGAAAGTGACCCGGAAAACTTAGACGAAAGAATTGACCTACTTCAAGCAATTACAAAGCTAAGTTCTGAATACCAAACAGCAATTATTCTTTTCTATTTTCATGACATGACAATTTTAAAGGTAGCTGAAACGATGGGAAAATCAGAAAACACGGTTAAAACTTATTTGCGCAGGGCGCGAATTGAGCTTAAAAGTATTCTAAAAGGGGCGAGGTACTATGAACAAGAAGCATTTTCAAACTGAAATGGAGAACATTGATTTCCCCAAGATGGAAGCAGATACAGCAATTGATAAAGGGATACAACGTGCAAGGGATCAGAAAGGAAAAGAGCGAAAAAAGAAATATAAACTTATTTCAACGGTATCCTCAACAGCTGCTGCCTCCTTTTTAGCAGCAGGATTAGTTTTTGCTCCTGTGTCTAATGTACTTGCAGCTGTTCCGGTTATAGGGTCCATCTATGAGAAATATGGATTAAATATTGGTGAGAATTTGTGGAAGGGAAATCTAGTAACAGAGATAAATGAGTCTACATCTAACAAGGGAGTAGATATCACAATATTGAATGCTTATTATGACGGCAATGTAATTGGAGTGGCTTTTAAGGCAAATGGAAAAGCACTGTCATTAGATAACCTCGGAGGAAATAAAGGACCGGAAATAGGTTACAGCTATCATCTATTTAACGGTGATGAACAAAACCAGTGGTCAAGTGGGGCTACAGGAATAACAGAGACAGAGGAAGGTTATGTCGGTACCATGGAATTTTATAACCCTAAAGCAGATCTTTCCGATATAGAAAGTCTACCATTAACGTTTACATCCATATTAGGAAAAGAAGGAAATTGGCAATTTGATGTTCCAATAGAACAAATCCCCGCGGTAGAAAGTGATGTGGAAGGTCAAGTTGTATGGGGAGATTACACGCTGGAATTAGAAAAGCTTGTTAAAGGAAAAGCAACTACTATGTTATCTTATCGTACTGGACTTCCAGCTAGTGGAAAGCATGATAATATTCAATTGACGGTAACAGATAACCTCGGTAATCGTTTATCCAAGCACCATGCAGACACCATTTCGGCCGAAGAGAATGGAGATTCTGTAATGAAAAACATACGTGAATTGTTTGGCAGCAAGGTAGAAGGAGATGCTAGTAAACTAATCATTCAACCAGAAATCAGACAGTATGAGCAGGATACAACCGCGTCAATTGATCAGACACTTCCTTTTGAAATTGAAAGTGAACGTTTTAGTTATTTTATCCGTGTTACAAATACACAAGTAAAAGATGGCCAGCTTGTTGTTGATTATGCACTAGGGAATGTGGATACTCAAAAACTGTCCCAGGATATCATCGATAACTTTGCCAACTATATTATGCTAATTGAAACAGATGATATACAGACAGGGGATAATGGAGAGACAGATCCAAATCAAACGATCAACCATCAAATCAGGAGTGTTAAAACAGAATTGATTAACAAAGAATCACTCCAATTTCAATCAAGCTTTCCGGTGGATGCTGCTTTAACTATGGGTGATTACTCCCTAATTGTCCCATTTGGTACATTAAGTTCGAATCAGCCTATTAAAATGGACCCGTTAGAAATAAATCTGGAGGAAAGAGAATAAAGTTAGTACAAAAAAGCGATCTGGTAGCTATACCAGGTCGCTTTTTCTAGTTATTCAAGATGCTTTCTTCAAGTACTTCAGTTTTATCTCCGTATACCTTCGTAATGTGGGTTTCGCCCCATGCACATAATGAATCAAGGATCACTTCAAGGCTGCGTCCATATTCGCTTAACTCATACTCTACTTTTGGGGGCACCTGGTTGTATATGATCCGGTTGATAATACCGTCCTCTTCTAGTTCGCGGAGCTGTTGAGTTAACATTTTTTGCGTAATAGTTGGCATTAATCGCTTAAGTTCACTCGTGCGCTTTTTCCCATGTGTTAGATGACATAGAATGACACACTTCCATTTTCCGCCGATAACCTCCAATGTGGCTTCTACTGATATATTGTATTTTTTCTTTTTCATTATTTTCCTCCTTTTTATGGGTACTAAAAAGTACCTACATTACAAAAAAGTATCTATAGCACTTTAAAGTGCGTTCTTTTCTTTTATGCCTGTATGTTACATAATATCATTTGCCGGCAACAATTTACCATCTTTTTTAAAATTTAAGTACAGGAGGTCATTTTATGGCTTTAGATAAGAAAAGAAGCTTTTTCGCATTAATGGCCTTGGCGGTTAGTGCATTTGCTATTGGAACGACAGAATTTATTAGTGTCGGTCTTCTCCCGCTTATTGCGGATGATTTAGAAATATCCGTTACCACAGCTGGTTTAACGGTTTCCTTATATGCACTTGGCGTAACGTTCGGTGCTCCAATTCTTACAGCGTTGACATCCACTATGTCAAGAAAGGCATTGCTGTTAGGCATTATGATCATTTTTATTGTGGGAAATAGTGTCGCGGCAGGAGCAACCAGTATTGGCGTGCTGCTTGTAGCAAGGGTGATATCTGCTTTTTCCCATGGTTTATTTATGTCGATTGGATCGGTAATTGCCGCAAGTCTTGTAACACCAGACCGGCGTGCGAGTGCGATTTCTATTATGTTTACTGGGCTTACAGTAGCGACAGTTACAGGAGTCCCGATCGGAACATTTCTTGGTCAGCAATTTGGTTGGCGATTGGCCTTTTTAACAATCGTAGGAATAGGAATCGTAGCATTTGTGGCTAATAGTATTCTGGTTCCAGCCAATTTGAAACGTGGAACCAAGTCAACGTTTGGTGATCAATGGAAGCTCATTACCAATGGTCGACTACTGCTTGTCTTTGTCATTACAGCTTTAGGTTATGGTGGGACATTTGTGGTCTTTACCTATCTTTCCCCATTGCTTCAGGAGGTAACAGGATTTTCTAGTGAAGTGGTAGCTGTTTTACTTCTCCTTTATGGAGTGGCCATAGCTGTAGGGAATATGATTGGAGGGAAATTATCCAACAAAAACCCGATAAAGTCCCTATTCTTTATGTTCATATTTCAAGCGGTAGTCCTTTTTCTTCTAACCTTCACTGCACCTTTCAAAGTGGCAGGGTTGATCACCATCATGCTTATGGGGTTATTTGCGTTTATGAATGTGCCAGGACTTCAAGTGTATGTGGTGATGCTTGCAGAGCGATTTGTTCCTGGTGGGGTTGATGTAGCTTCAGCGATTAACATTGCTGCATTTAATGCTGGTATCGCAATTGGTTCCTTCTTAGGTGGAATAATTACGGACTCAATTGGTCTATTGCACACAGGTTGGATCGGTGGATTAATGGTCACAGGAGCAGTATTGCTGACAGCTTACAGTCGAAAGCTTGAAAACAACGATGTAGCAAAGGAAGAATCATTACAGAAGTGTAGTTAAAAAAAGGAGATGGAATTTAAATGGAAAATTTACAAAGTAAGCTGACATTACAAAATGGTGTGGAATTGCCTTGGCTCGGTTTAGGTGTCTTTAAAGTAGAAGAAGGGCCAGAGCTTGTGCAAGCTGTAAAGGCAGCTATAAAGAATGGATACCGTCTAATTGATACAGCGGCTATTTATGGAAATGAGGCTGGAGTTGGCCAGGGCATTCAGGAAGGACTTCAAGAAACGGCTATTAGCAGAGAAGAGCTATTCATTACCTCCAAGGTATGGAATGACGGGCTAAATTATGACGAGACCATTTCGGCTTTTCATGAATCATTGGAAAAACTAGGATTAGACTATCTTGACCTTTATCTCATCCATTGGCCTGGCGTCGATCAATACAAGGAAGCGTGGCGAGCATTGGAGGATCTGTATAAGCAAGGGCTTATTAGGGCCATTGGAGTGAGTAATTTCCAAGTACACCACCTGGAGGATTTGGCTAAAATAAGCGAGATTAAGCCAATGATCAATCAAGTCGAACACCACCCGAAACTAACTCAAGAAGAGCTGCGTCGTTACAGTAAAGAAAATGCTATTCAGTTACAGGCATGGTCACCACTTATGCAAGGCCAACTTCTAGATCATCCGTTGCTTCAAGAGATTGCAGTGAAACACGGCAAGTCTGTTGCACAGGTGATTATTCGCTGGGATCTGCAGAGTGGAATAGCAACAATACCAAAATCCACGAAGGAGCACCGAATTATTGCAAACGGTGATGTGTTTGATTTCAAATTATCAGGAGAAGATATGGAATCCATAAATGCTCTAAATGAAAATCTTCGGGTAGGTCCCGATCCAGATACGTTTAATTTTTAATTAAAGAAGGCTTCCTAATCACTTAGGGAGCCTTTTTTATCTATTTAGACATGAACAGAGGAGTCAATCGTCACTTCTAAATCAAATGCCAGGTCTTTTAAATCTTGCAATACGTGGCGCGCTTCTTTGCTATGTTCTGTTAAGGGGCTACCACTACATAAAGGAACCTTGCTATATATCTTTCGAATACCAATCGGATAGCTGTTCCCTGTTTTGTCTGAGTTGATCTTGATTCTATGAGGTTCATAATGAATAATATGTAGGAGCTCTCTTGCTTCGTTTCTTTATGAGACATGGAAAGAGTTTTTTACACGTTTTATTTTGTATTCTTTAGCTCTTCATTCCACAGAGAAGCCTTTGCAAGTGCCATGGTGTCTTGTACTACTTCTTTTGGTTTGTTTCCTTTGGCGATAATATAATCGGCAAACTCCATCCCCAAATACTCACAAATTGCTTGAAACTGTAATATTAAAGGAAGAGCAGCTGTTCTAGGGTGAGGATTTTCTCCTGCTGTGATGACATATATTTTTTTACCCTTCATTGCTTCTTTAAAATTTATCCGTTTGTCCTGCATATATTGGCTCCACCTATCAATGAATGCTTTCATCTGAGCTGACATCCCAAACCAGTACAATGGTGTTACAAAAATGATAATATCCTGCTCCAGAAATTCAAAGAACAACGCTTCATATTCATCCTCTACCTCATCGAATCCACCTGGTACATGGCGTTGATCTATGATAGGTTCAATCTGTTTTTCACGCAAGTAGATCTCTGTGTGTTTAATTCCTTCTACAGCTATATTAACAAGATACTCCGTATTCCCATCCCTGCGTGAACTACCCAACAGTGTCATAATCTTCATAGATATTCAGCTCCTTGTGTTATTGCTAATTCCATCATATAGTATTTATATAGTTCAGTAAAACGGATGTTTTTGATATTATAGTTCATTAATCTTGAACGTTCGAAGGGGAGAATGAAAAAATGGAGCTTAGACAGTTAATAACCTTTATCACGATTGTTGAATTGGATGGATACAAAAAAGCAGCAGATGAATTGGGGTATGCGCAATCATCGATTACGGCACATATGAAAGACTTGGAGCAGGAATTAGGGACACCTATCTTTGATCGCCTGGGGAGGAAGATGGTATTAACAGAAGCAGGAAAGAAATTCCTTCCCTATGCAGAGAATATCGTCAGGCTTTACGCTAAATCAAAGGAAGCCATTCAAAACACCTCAGAGCCTTCTGGACAGCTGACTATAGGAGCTAGTGAATCATTAATGATCTACTGGCTTCCTACGATCATCAAAAGATTTCGTGAAAAATATCCACTTGTGGAACTGACCATGAAATCTATTCAATATGATAATCTCACTGGCCAGTTAAAGAAAGGGGATATAGATGCAGCGATTTTGGTTGAAACGTTAAATTTCAATCCTACTGAATTAGTAACAAACCTGATTAAAAAAGATGAACTTATCCACGTTACAGCTGATGCTGCAACAATGCCAGATACCATGCTTGTAACGGAATATACATGCAGTTGGCGGCCGTTAGTAGAGGAATATTTAAAGGGAGTAGGAAAAGAGATGATTTCACGAGTCGAGTTGCCTAGTGTTGAAGCCATCAAGCAAAGCGTACTTTGTGGGCTAGGAAACGCGATGCTACCTACCTTTACAGTGGAAAATTTCATGAAAAGCGGAGAACTGCAGGAAGTACACAACTCCAAACGTGAACAGGTGGGGATATTTACCGCTATGCATAAAAATAAATGGGTCTCTCCTTCTATGAGAGCGTTTCTAGAAGTACTTGAGAGTTAACCCCAATAAAAAAGCAGCGCCATCGTTCGGTACTGCTCCTCATAATGCTAAAATTATCCCGGTGCCAACCGTCCGTAAGACTCCCACTTCAAAACATGAAGTAAAACAATAGTTTTGAGTGGGAGTAAACGGACGCTAACACCCCGATTCGTTCAACTAACAATCAGTGGGGAAGAAGGAAAACCCCCATTGATTGCAGTTTCACTTTATACAACGCGCTTACGCAAGAATCCTGATATCATATCAATGAGCACGACCATCACGATAATACCGAGTAAAATAATGCCCACTCGCTCCCAATCTCTCGACTGCATTGCGAAAATTAATGGTGTTCCAATTCCACCAGCCCCGATGATGCCAAGAATGCTTGCCGAACGGAGGTTAATCTCAAATCGGTACAATGTATAGGATATGAATCCCGGCAGTACTTGAGGGAGAACGGCTAGGCGTAGCGTCTGAATTTTGTTCGCACCTGTAGCAGCCAAGGCTTCGGACGGGCCGGGATCAATTGCTTCAACTTCCTCAGAAAATAATTTTCCCAGCATTCCGATGGAGTGAAGACCTAAAGCTAAAACCCCTGCAAATGAGCCTGGTCCTACTGCCTTAATAAACAGGAGCGCCATTACTAGCTCTGGAAAAGTACGGATAAAACTAAGCATAAATTTCCCAGTACCTGTTGTAAATCTTGCTCGATTCATATTCTTTGATGCCCAAAAGGCGAATGGAATACATAATATAGCAGAGATAAATGTCCCTAACACCGCAATGGCTAGGGTATCGAGCAGCCCACGGAGCAGGTCCTCTCCTTCAGGCAAGTAAACATAATTCCAGTCTGGTGAAAAAATCCCACTAAAAATAGCTTTTGAAATTTGGCCGGCGGTATCTTTAAAGCCATCCATGGGAACACCGGAAAATGCCCATATGTAAAGTAGCAAAAGCGATCCATAGATTAACATATATAGTCCAATTTTTTTCTTAGGTTTTTGTGGTCGAATCATAGCAATTTCTCCCTAAGCTTTCCACTAAAGTAATCAATGATAAGCACGACGACTAGCGTGAAGAGAATAATCGTACTTACCTTATCGTATTCCAAGAAACCAAGCGTGCGGTCGTAGTAAAGGCCAATTCCTCCGGCACCAACGAGGCCGAGAATTGCTGCGGCACGTATGTTAACTTCGAATGTATATAGTACGTATGTAATAAAATGGGCGGAAACCTGTGGGATAACCGCACAGCGGATCCATTGCAGTTTATTTGCCCCAACAGCTGTCATAGATTCTAATGGTCCTTTATCAATTGCTTCAATTGATTCATACGTCAGTTTGGCGATAATCCCCACGGAAAAAATCCCCAATGCAAAAATTCCGGGCAATGGCCCTAGACCAAAAATGGCTACAAAAATTGCAGCAAGTAAAAGCTCAGGAATCGTACGCACAAGGTTAAGCACAAATCGAACTGGGTACCAAATCCAAGAGCTTTTGAACACGTTACTTGCAGAGAAAAGTGCAATAGGGATTGCTAATACTGCTCCAATGGTTGTTCCTACTACGGCCATACGAATTGTCTCCAGCATTGCTGGTGTGATGTTATCAACATAGGCCCAGTTTGGTGGTACCATATCCACAAGGAGCTCCGTCATATTTGGTAAGCCTGTTAATAACTCTGAAAAAGTGCTATCCGTTTGGTAGGCACTTGCAAAAAGAAAAAGTGCCAATAGGGAAATGGTGAAATAAAGCTTTAGTTTTCTTGGTGGTGTCGGACGTAAAGGTTCAGCTAGTTGCGACATAAGGCACCTCTTTTGCTTCTTCTTCGGTGGTTTCTAACTTTTGACCATAAATTTCTGCAAGCTTTTGATCTGTGGCTTCCTCAACAGGTCCGTCAAAAACAATTTCGCCGGCATTTAGGCCGATAATTCTGGTGGCATACTGTCGTGCAATATCGATGAAGTGTAAGTTTACTATTGTGGTAATACCAAGCTCTTGATTGATTTTCTTCAAATCATCCATTACTTGTGTTGTAGTCAATGGATCAAGAGAAGCAACTGGTTCATCAGCCAAAATCACTTTTGCCTCCTGGGCAAGTGTGCGGGCGATGGAAACGCGCTGTTGCTGTCCCCCAGAAAGCTGGTCAGACCTAGTATAAGCTTTCTCTACAAGGTTCACGCGTTCAAGAGATTGTAAGGCAAGCTCCGTATCGGCCTTTGGATAAATACCAAGCATGGTACGGAAGGTAGAATGATAGCCAACACGTCCAGACAGAACGTTATTTATAACCGTTGTTCGTTTTACTAGGTTAAACTGTTGGAAAATCATGCCGATGTCACGACGCATTCTCCTTAATTGCTTCCCGTTTGCTTTCGTAATAGAAGTCCCTCCAACAAAGATTTCACCTTCTGTAACTTCATGCAATCTGTTGATGGAGCGTAAAAACGTGGATTTACCTGCCCCAGACAAACCAACAATAACGACAAACTCTCCCGGATTGATGGTAACATTAATATCCTTCAATCCTTTTGTGCCATTAGGATATGTTTTGGATACATTTTGAAACTCTATCATGTTAAAACCAACTTTCTTTAGAAATAGGTAGCCAGGACGAAGGATCGCCTGGCTACGTTTTAAATATATAAGTGTTTTGGGTGATAAATACTCTACTCTGTTTTTACCTTTTCTGCGTAATCGCGAACGATATCGAAATTGCTATCTTCTGATTCTACATAACCTTCATGTGTATAAATCTCTTTAATAATTTCATGTCCTTCTTCGTCTTTCCCAATGTCAATAAATGCTTCGGTGATCTTATCAACCCATTCTTGGTCCATATCAGATCTTACAGCAACAGTGTCGTTTGGAATGCCTTCCGTGAATTCAATAATCTCGGTTTCATCAAATACTTCAGGATAATCGCCAGCAACGGTATTACGTGCATCTTGGAATACAACAGCTGCGTCTACGTCACCGTTTAATACGGAGATAATTCCTTGGTCATGCCCTTTTACTGTAATTCCCTCTACATCTTCAAGTGGATCCAACCCAGCATCCATCAATGATGCGGCCGGCCATACATAGCCTGCTGATGATGTAACATCCTGGAAGGCAATTTTCTTTCCTTTTAAATCTTCAAGACTTTCAATACCAGAATCCTTTTTTACAACAAAGATAGATTTATAGAAATCAACAAGCTCATCTGTTGGTTGTCCCGTTTCGTCTTCTACTCCGTAGCGTTGTGCCTGGAGCATTACCTCTGCGGCACCTTTATCTTTTGCAAGTACGTAAGCTGTTGGTGGTAAGAAGCCCACATCAACTTTTTTAGAGTCCATTGCTTCAATGATTGTATTGTAGTTGGTTGAAACACTAACCTCTACTGGGATATCCAATCTTTCGGAAAGCAACTCCTCCAGTGGCTTTGCTTTTGCTTCCAATGTATCTGCGTTTTGGGATGGCACGAACTGGACAGTTAATTCCTCTGGTTTGTAGCTACTTGATCCTTCAGCTTCTCCAGAATCTCCACACCCACTTAGAATTCCAGCAGCTAGTCCGACAGTTAAACCTAATGTTGCAAACTTTTTAAGCATATTCTACCTCCACATGATAAATGTTTAGTGCATCTTTAATATAACAAGCAATTATTAAGCCAATTTACAGATAGTGTAAATAATATGTTAAAAATTTCTAGAAGTGTGAAAGCTGCATATACCTTCTGTTGCCTTATGGAATACCTTGTACAAAGGAGGTGGCAATGGTGAGAGGGAGGAACTGCAGGGGGATTTGTTTCCCGAAAGGGTATAGATACTGTGGTCCGGGATGTAGCGGGCCGGGACCGCCAATTAATGCGGTTGATGCTGCGTGTCGAGAACACGATCGTTGCTATAAACGTTATGGTGGGCCGAGCTGTATGTGTGATCGCGTGTTTATGGAGCGGTTAGCTCAAGAAATCAATCCATATACGAAAGAGGGCCGACATGCGCGCATTCTCTACCAATATATGAAAGTACAATCTTTTGTTGGGTGTGGCTTTCACAAAAGGTAAGGAGTTTTTCTAAAAAAAGGCATAAAAAAGAACCGTCTCCTTGATGATCTGGATAACGATTCTGGTGTTTCGTACGATATAGATGGTCTTTTTTTGTCTTGGTTTTTCTAGTTTGTAAATCTAGCTCAGAATATGGACTGCGTAGCTTTGCTGGATCAATTCTACCTTCCCTTATCTGCTTTTGCCGATATTTTTGTGCTTTTGATCTACTCATGTTATCACTCCTCAAATGTCGTTCTTCTAAAGTATACCTTATCTGACCAGGTGCTGCGAGCTGTTTAAACGCAGCACCTTCAAATTATGCCTGGATATGTTGAAAGAGAGAAATGGTTAGTATTAGAGTCGATAAGCAACCTGCATACATTAACGTTATTATTTTTCTTATCTCTTTTTTAGGATTTAAAAGCTCTCGAGTCACTGCAACCCATATAACAATCGAAATGATAGAAACTATTGGAATAACATCTGTGGACATAATTAGTCCTCCCATAATTTATATTCTTCAATTCTGTTGCTTTGTTTCTAAACGAGGCAATGCGTTTATGTACGACTATTTACTTTTTTTTGCTGTGAATAGAACATATGCACCAATTCCAGCATAGGTGATGATCGTACTCCAAATTAGCATTGTCTCTTCGTTCATATTCGTAAATCCAAGTAGGTATTCTGGTAGAACGAGAAATGCAGCAATTACTGGTAGAACGAGCGTTTTCGCCCATATAGATATGGATATTAGAAAAACAACTGTGAGGCCACCGGCTATCCATGTTCCAATTAAGCCGAACTCTACTACTGGTGTGGTGATGGATCTAGTTGCAAATTCAAGTCCAATAAATAACCCCAGAGGGACGATTGCGAGTAGGAAAAATAACAGTCCTTGTATACCGTAAGTAAGGGATCGAGACGAAACGAGCTTAAATACCCAGAAGGTAAGCATAATAAAAAGCAAACTAATTACAAGAGAACCACCGATTTCTAACAAGGAATATGAAATTGGACCATTAAGTATGTCACCAATAATAGAAATCGAAAAGACGCCGGCAATGATGATCACAAAATACTTCATCCATGTTTTATAGTCAATTTTCATTTCGTTTGATAATTGCTGCATGTAGGTTTTCGGAGATTTGCCGATAATATCCTCGGTGGACTTCCCTCGCTTCTCTGCTTCTATTAAATGATCTTCAAGCTCTGTGACGATTTCCTCGATTTCCTCTTCCTTTTTTCCACTGGAAAACAAATAAACACGCAAGTCTTCAATAAATGTCTGGCTTCTTTTAGACAATATAACTTCTTTCATCCATGATTTCTCCTCTCTTACTATATTTTTTTGTTTAAAACGTTGTTAACCGTCGTTTGTAGGTCGCTCCACTTGGTTATGAAAATTTCTAGTTCCTGTTCCCCTTTAGGTGTCAGGGTATAATACTTTCGTTTTGGACCCGCAGTAGATTTCTTTAAAGTAGATGTTACGAGCTCTTCCTTTTGCATTCGCAGTAGTAGTGGGTAGATGGTTCCTTCGCTAAAGGAATGGAATCCATAGCCTTCTAGCTTTTCTGCCAACTCATATCCATAAACCTCTTTCTCGCTTATGATTGAGAGCAGACAACCATCAAGAATCCCCTTCATCATTTGTGTTGTGGACAAGTATTTTTCACCTCATTCTTCTATATCTTGTTATACAAGGTATACAGTGATTATAAAACCATTTACCTTGTAATGCAAGGGTTATTTTTATTGGAACTTTGTACTTTTACTTGATACTCTATAAAATTTAATCCGTTTCAAGTATAATGGAATTATACGGAATAAAAGGAAGGTAACCCATGACGGAAGAGAATATAACGCGAATACATATAGATGAGAAAGAATTCATCCTTATCGGCACGGCGCATGTTTCTAGACATAGCGCAGAGCAAGTGAAGGAAGTTATCGAAAGAGAAAACCCAGATGCCGTTTGTGTGGAACTGGATGAACAGCGATTCCAATCCATTCAGGATGAAAACCGCTGGCGTAATATGGACATCTTTAAAATAATTAAGGAAAAGAAGGCCACGCTATTATTGATGAATTTGGCTATATCTTCATTCCAAAAAAGGATGGCTAAGCAGTTTGATATTAATCCGGGGCAGGAAATGATCCAGGGGATTGAATCGGCTAAAGAGACAGGGGCAGAGCTTGTGCTTGCCGATCGCAATATCCAAACGACCTTCTCTCGTATTTGGCGGGGGATTGGTCTTAAAGGGAAGGCTACCTTACTGATGCAAGTAATCGCAGGCATATTTAGTAAGGAAAGCATTTCAGAGGAAGAACTGGAAAAGATGAAGAACCAGGATACGATTAATACGATTCTTCATGAATTCACAGAGCATTTTCCAGAGTTAAAAACCCCCTTAATTGATGAACGCGATCAATATTTATCGCAAAAGATCAAGGATGCACCTGGTAAAAAAATTGTTGCCGTGCTTGGTGCAGCGCATGTGCCAGGGATTAAAGAGGAAATAAACCGGGAGCATGATTTAAACAAACTAACGGAGCTTCCGGCAAAATCATCTTGGCCCAAAGTCATTGGCTGGGCCATCCCATTTGTTATTTTGGCGGTCATCGCCTACACCTTTATATCTAATCCGACTGCTGGTTGGCAGCAAACAATAAGTTGGGTCGTATGGAACGGTGCCCTTTCGGCTATTGGGGCAATCATCGCACGTGCCCACCCGCTGGCTATTTTGACTGCCTTTATCGTCGCACCACTAACCTCATTAAACCCGCTGCTTGCTGCAGGGTGGTTTGCTGGTTTTGTGCAAGCGTATTTCAAGAGGCCAAATGTGGGTGATTTTGAAACCCTTACTGAGGACGTATTTACCGTGAAGGGGTTTTTCCATAATAAAGTAACACGTGTGCTATTGGTTATATTATTGACTAACTTGGGAAGCTCACTTGGAACATTGATTGGTGGAGTGGATGTTATCCGTCGATTTATCGAAAATATATAAGAACAAGGAACCCTGGTGCCTGCCAGGGTTTTTGTTTTGCCTTTTTAATAGGTCCTAACAATTTCTGATTATTCTCCATCGTGAAAAATAAATTTCTGTTAATCTAGTCATTTTATATTTACTTTTCTATCATTTGTGTCTAATATATTTAGGGACACGAAATAATAAGGCGGCGAACATCATGCGATTTATTCAAGAATGGGTAACGCAATTCAAAACATACAATAATAATATTAAACTAGCTATTTTGGCAAATATTTTTTCCCAAGTTGGTCTGGGGATTTTTATGGTTGTTTACAACTTTTATATACGGGAGCTTGGCTATAGTCAGGATGTAAATGGCCAGGTCATTGCGTTAACAGCACTTGCCACAGCGATTATTCTCGTACCAGCTGGTTTTCTCAGTGATAAGTTGGGACGAAAACGCATTATGGGGTTTGGCATCCTCGCAGCAGGGCTGGTACTTTTTTTACGGAGTATTATAGAATTGGAATCTTTGTTACTGGTAGCAGGTTTTGCTACAGGGATATTCACTGCCTTTTTGCAGGTTTCTACGGTACCATGGCTTGCAGAGAACTCTGCTCTAAAACAGCGCGTGCATCTGTTTAGCCTGCATGCTGCACTTGTCACGGTTGCGAATGTAATTGGGAGTATTCTTGGAGGTACCTTGACCGATTTGTTTTCCCTTTTAACAACAGATCTGCAAAGTATTCGGTATACCTTAATTATTGGAAGCTTGTTTTATTTTCTATCCTTCTTTCCTATATTAAAGCTGAGCGAACAACGTAAACCGAAGCCTGAAAAGAAACAGAAATTCAATATGAAGCAGTATGTCAGCGAAAATAAGTTTGGTTTTAAAATTATCGCGCTTTTCGCCATTGCGCAGTTATTAATTGGGTTCGGTAGCGGGCTTGTCATTCCATATCTTAACCTGTATTTTGCCGATAGGTTTTCTGCCTCAAATTCTGTAGTTGGTCTGATTATTTCCATCGGTCAAGCGGCTACGGCTATTGCCATGTTTGTTGGGCCTTTTGTTGTGAGCAAGATGGGCGAGGTACGTGCTGTTGTCACCTTACAACTCCTTTCACTGCCTTTCCTGCTATTGACCGCTTATACGGATAATTTACTGTTGGCAACGGTTGGGTTTTTATTCAGGCAAGCTTTAATGAACGCTGGGAACCCAATTCAGTCTTCGCTCATGATGTCACAGGTGGACGATTCGATGAAAGGCCTGGCGAACTCAGTAAACCAGATGGTATTCAATTTAGGTTGGGCATTTATGGGACCTGTTTCTACCGGAATTGTGCTTAAGTATGGCTCCTATTGGGGTTATGCAAATGTGTTTACAATTACGGCCTGTCTCTACCTAGTCGGTTCCTTGTACTTCTATTTTGTTTTCCGTTCTGTGAAGCGGACGAATGAACCTGTGGAAAACAAACCGGCATGATGAATAAGCCTGCTGCATAAACTGTATAAACCATGCCCTAGATGGAGGGAACCTAATGGATATACTAAACAAAGTGAAGCAGTATCGTGAAGAAGAGAAAACATTGAAGTGGGAAGGCACGTTTGCAGATTACCTTGCAATCATAAGGGAGCGGCCAGAAGTTGCCCAAACTGCGCATTCGCGTGTGTACAATATGATAAAGCACTCCGGTTTAAGTGAAAGAGATGGTAGAAAGATGTACCACTTCTTTGGGGAAGAGATTTTTGGGCTGGAGGAATCGATTGAACGACTAGTGGAGGAATACTTTCACCCAGCAGCGAAACGACTTGATGTGCGAAAACGGATATTATTATTAATGGGACCGGTCAGTGGAGGGAAATCTACCATTGTTACCATGCTAAAGCGTGGTTTGGAGCAGTATTCAAGGACGGACGAAGGTGCAGTTTATGCCATAAAGGGCTGCCCAATGCATGAGGATCCCCTGCATTTAATTCCGAAGCATTTACGCGAGGAGTTTTATGATGACTATGGGATTAGAATAGAAGGAAGTCTGTCGCCATTAAATACAATGCGACTGGATAAAGAGTATGGTGGGAAAATTGAAGATGTTCAGGTAGAACGGATTTTTCTCTCGGAAGATAAGCGAATTGGAATCGGCACATTTAGCCCTTCTGATCCCAAATCACAGGATATTGCAGATCTTACGGGGAGCATCGATTTCTCTACGATTGCAGAATACGGGTCTGAGTCAGATCCACGTGCATACCGGTTTGATGGGGAATTAAATAAGGCAAACCGAGGGATGATGGAGTTTCAAGAAATGCTAAAATGTGATGAGAAGTTCCTTTGGCATCTGCTTTCCTTAACACAAGAGGGTAACTTTAAAGCCGGACGATTTGCGCTCATAAGTGCTGACGAACTAATTGTTGCCCATACAAATGAGTCAGAGTATCGCTCCTTTATTTCCAATAAGAAGAACGAGGCACTTCATTCCCGAATTATTGTCATGCCAATTCCTTATAACCTTCGGGTAAGTCAGGAAGAACGTATTTACGAAAAAATGATTAATGAGAGTGACATGAAGCACGTCCATATTGCTCCCCATGCCCTGAGAGTTGCAGCGATATTTTCTATATTGACAAGATTAGAAGATTCTAAGAAACAAAGTGTTGATATCGTGAAGAAAATGCGTCTATACGACGGGGAAAATGTGGAAGGGTTTAGTCAGATAGACGTAGAAGAATTAAAAAAAGAATATCCTGTTGAGGGCATGAATGGAATTGATCCACGTTATGTTATTAACCGTATATCCTCTGCCATTATTAGAAAAGAAGTGCCTTCCATTAATGCATTGGATGTATTGCGATCGTTAAAAGATGGACTTGATCAGCATGCATCGATTTCAGATGAGGCAAAAGAAGATTACATGAATTATATATCGGTGGCCCGGAAAGAGTACGACGAGATTGCTAAAAAAGAAGTACAAAAAGCGTTTGTCTATTCTTATGAAGAATCTGCTAAAACGTTGATGGATAACTACTTGGATAATGTAGAAGCATTTTGCAATAAGAATAAGCTACGAGACCAGTTGACCGGGGAAGAAATGAGTCCGGATGAAAAACTAATGCGTTCGATTGAGGAGCAGATTGGTATTTCGGAAAATGCGAAAAAGGCTTTCAGGGAAGAGATTTTGATTCGGATTTCTGCATATGCTCGAAAGGGAAAACGATTCGACTACAATTCTCATGATCGTTTGCGTGAAGCGATACAAAAGAAATTATTTGCTGACTTGAAGGACATTGTTAAAATTACCACCTCATCGAAAACACCAGATGAGTCTCAATTGAAAAAGGTTAATGAGGTCATTTCGCGCCTGATTGACGAACATGGCTACAACTCTGTATCTGCCAATGAGCTACTGCGGTATGTGGGAAGCTTGTTGAATCGATAAGAAAAGCGCAGGCAAGATAGAAAGAACATGTTTTAAAAATAAAAAAGCTTCCTTTTGAATTTACTTTCAGGAGGAAGCTTTTTTCGTTTGATGTAGTTAGGAAAGCTTCTCTATAAAGTAGGCTGACGTTTTGGGAGGATTTGATTCTTGTAGGTAGTCACTATATATTCTTACCTTTTGGTTAATTTTAAGATTGTGAAACAAGGGTTTGGCTTTGTGTAGGAGAAGAGGTGCTATTCAATCAACCATGTATGTGGTCCAATCGATCAAGAACGTTGTTCTATCAATCAAGAAAGCAGTCCAATCAACCAAGAATGCGGCTCAATCAATCAAGAGAGCGTCCCAATCAACCAAGATTGCGATCCAATCAATCAAGAAAGCGTCCCAATCAACTAAGATAGCAATCCAATCGCCCCCAGCCCTTCCCGAAAAATTAATCCAGCCGCACCCCAATCCAAATAATGCGTCCAAAAAGTTTAAAAAATGCAATAATTAAGTTGTCTTTGCATAGTATAGAGAAAGCCATTATTGCTTTGATAAGTTAGTAGGAGGAGAGGTTATGCAGGAGAAAAAGGAAACCTTTGTTGTCTCCCAGGAAAACTGGTCCCTCCATCGCAAAGGCTATCAAGATCAAAAACGACATATTGATAAAGTAAAAGATGCGATAAAAAACAACCTCCCCGATTTAGTAAGTGAGGAAAGTATCATTATGTCGAATGGCCGCGATGTTATTAAAATACCAATACGTTCATTGGATGAGTATAAGATCAGATATAATTACGACAAGTCAAAACATGTTGGGCAAGGGAATGGAGACAGTAAGGTTGGAGATGTCGTCGCCCGTGAGCCAAATAAAAAAGGTAAAGATGGTGCTGGTCAGGGTAAAAAGGCTGGAGATAAGCCAGGAACAGATTATTATGAAGCAGAAGTTTCCCTGGCAGAATTAGAAGAAGCATTATTTGCGGAATTGGAGCTGCCAGACTTGGAACAAAAGGATCAGGACAACATCATTACTGAAAAAATTGAATTTAATGATATCCGGAAAAAAGGATTGATGGGGAATATTGATAAGAAGCGGACGATTCTTACTTCCATAAAGCGTAATGCTACAGAAGGAAGACCTGGCATTATGCCAATATATAATGATGATTTACGTTTTAAAACGTGGAATGAGGTGACGAAGCCAGAGTCCAAAGCAGTCGTACTGGCAATGATGGATACAAGTGCTTCCATGGGAACATTTGAAAAGTATGTAGCACGTAGTTTTTTCTTCTGGATGACCCGTTTTCTTCGTTCCAAGTATGAAACAGTAGAGATAGAGTTTATCGCCCACCATACCGAAGCAAAGGTAGTTTCAGAAGAGGACTTCTTTTCTAAAGGGGAAAGTGGCGGTACGATTTGTTCCTCTGCTTATTACAAGGCTTTAGAGCTAATCCAGGACACGTACAGACCATCTAGCTATAATATTTATCCTTTTCATTTTTCTGATGGGGAAAACATTACGTCTGATAATCCAACCTGCATTCGGTTGGTAAATGAAATTATGGATCTATCGCAAATGTTCGGATATGGTGAGGTAAATAGCTATAACCGCCCATCCACCTTAATGCGAGCATACAGCACCATATCGGATGAAAAGTTCCGACATTATGTGTTAAAAGAAAAAAAGGATGTCTACCACGCAATGAAGCAATTTTTTACTAATAAACCTGCATTAGTATAAGCAACATACTGCCGCCAGCATAGAAAAAGCTGACGGCAGTTTCTATTCGATTACTTCAATAGTATAAATACCTCTGTCCGTTGTTAAAGCAAAGCGGGAGCCATCAAATTGGTACAGCGAAGAATCCTCAAGCGGAATTTCGTAAACAGAAGAAGGTAGCTGTTCCATACTCTGTGCACTGTTTTCCACTTGCCCTGTCCCATTCAGTTGTAGGGAATGAAGGGGGGTGTATTCATCCAGACGGTGGGGATTTGATTCATAGGTGACAGCCTGGAGGTCGATAATCATTTCGTCACAGTCGTCGATTTCCTGTTTGACTACCCGTACTTTTTTCCCGTTCCATTTCGTTAATAGCTTATTAAATTTTTCGATCGTTAAGTATTGGTCCATTGTCATCCCTCCATTACCGTATTTTCCCCCTTTTGAATAGAAACATACCTAGAATTAAAAGCGAAACAACCTAGCTTGCGATTCGTAATTAGACGAAAAAGGAAGTGCGCACCTCAAAAAAGGCTCCGGTTTTTAGCCAGAGCCTTGTTCATATATCTAATGCATTTACGTTGTACGTAATCGTTTAAAAACAAGTCCATGCCTTGGACTGAATAAAAAGGCAAGGATAAATAATATGCCCGTAGAACTAGCCATCGATCCAGCTATTGAGACATTAAAATATACGGCGCTGCCATAGCCAATTAAGGCAGATAAAATACCGATCGCTCCACTCATCCACAACATCGTGAAAAATTTGTCTGTTAAAAGATAGGCCGTCGATCCAGGGACGATAAGCATCGCTACTACGAGAATAGCACCTACACTGTCAAAGGATGCAACGGTTGACAGGGATACCATAATCATTAGCAAATAATGAATAAACACAACTGGAACGCCAATCAGCAGTGCATATTGCGGATCAAAGGTAGATAGTTTGATTTCTTTGTAAAAGATTGCGATTAAAAGTAAGTTAACGAAGAGCACCCCTCCAAGCATCCAAACAGCTACAGGGCCCAAGGAAACTCCCCCAATTTGGAGCGTGTTCCATGGCACAAAGGCAATTTCCCCCATCAAGGCGTGTTGTACATCCAAATGGACTTGATCGCCAATAAAGGCAATGAGTACTACCCCAAGCGCGAAAAGGGAGGTGAAGACAACACCAATTGCTGCATCCGACTGCACGCCAGAGCGATGTAGTGTCTCCACAAAGAAGGCGGTAAGTAGGCCAACAATTGCTGCGCCAATTAACATCGGAACACCATTAAGAGACTGGGTTACAAAGAAGGCACCGACTATGCCTAGTAGTACTGTATGGCTGATCGCATCAGCAATCATGGACATCTTACGCAAAACAAGAAGCGAGCCCGTTACACCACATGTAAGCCCTACTAAACAACCAGTTATTACAATCCATAATGTATAGGTCATGCCTGTCTAACCCTCCTTATGACGAGCCCTTTTTTCTTACCAAACAATAAGGATATAAAAAAGATGAAGGATGCACTGAGTACGATTACCGGACCAGTAGGCAAGCCAACTATCGTGGTACTGATAACTGCCCCGAGCACTCCAGATATTGCGCCGAATATTCCGGCTAGGATCGCCATCACACCCAATCTCTCTGTCCAATATCTTGCTGCAAGAGGAGGAGTAATTAATAAAGCGGCAATTAAAATGACCCCAACCATTTGGATTCCGATTACAACGATAGCAACAACAAGGAACAACATTAAGCCATTTAGAAAGCTAACAGGTAGACCTATACCTTTCGCAAACTGTGGATCGAACAAGGTTAGCTTAAATTCTTTAAAGAAGAGCATAGAAATTAATACTAAAAGGAATGCTCCCCCTGTGATGAGCTGAACATCACTTTTCACTAGTGATGCTGCCTGCCCAAAGATAAAGGTGTCCAGACCCGCTTGGCTACCGGTAGAATTTTGCTGAATATAAGTTAGCAAGACAACACCAAATCCAAAGAATACGGAGATAATAATCCCAATTGCAGCATCTGTTTTTATTCGCGATTTGTTAATAATAAACTGAATAGCTTGGGTTGCCAGGAAGCTCGTAATGGCTGCTCCAATTAAAAGAATAGGTATACTTTTCACTTCAAAGATTAGAAACATAATACAGACTCCAGGCAGTGCGGCATGTGCCATTGCATCACTAATTAGACTTTGTTTTTTTAACAATACAAAGCTACCAATAACGCCGCTGGCAAATCCTAAGAGCAGACTCCCTACTAACACCCATTGGAAATTAGCATTACTCAGACTCGAAAGCAAGGTGTCCATGTGCATGATGCTCCTTTTCTGTGCTCGGCGTTTTTTGTAAAAAGGCAATTTTACCACCGTAGGTTTTTTCCAAGTTTTCCAGTGTGAAAACCTTTGGAGTTTCCCCAAAGTCTACTAGCTGTTTGTTCAGAAGCATGACATGATCGAAATAATCTTCTACTGTTTGCAGATCATGGTGGACTACAATAACCGTCTTACCTTCCTGTTTCCAATTTTTCATCAACTGAATAATAGCCCGCTCCGTTGCGGCATCAACTCCGGAAAATGGTTCATCCATAAAGTAAACCATGGCATCTTGGGCTAGTGCCCTTGCTAAAAAGACACGTTGCTTCTGGCCACCAGACAGTTGGCTAATCTGTCGGTCAGTGTAATCCTGCATGCCCACTTTTTGTAGACAAGCTTGAGCCCAGGCGATCTCTTCTTTTCCTGCTCGTTTAAACATGCCGATATGGCGGTACCTTCCCATCAGTACGACATCAAGCGCGTTGGTTGGAAAGTCCCAGTCGACTTCACTACGCTGTGGGACGTAACCGATCAGTTTCTTTTGTTGCGCGTATGGTTTCCCATATACTTTTACATCTCCAGTAATAGATGGGATTAGCCGCAATATGGATTTTATTAAAGTGGATTTTCCTGCGCCGTTAGGCCCGATGATCCCTGTAATCGAACCATTCGGAATGGAAAAAGATACGTCTTCCAAAACAGGTTTTTTATCATAAGATACAGTTAAATCTGAGACATGAAGTGCATGCATTGGTTCTCTCCTCCTTTTTACGTATTGCTTATTTTAAAGAATCTACGATGGTATCGACATTATGTCTGAACATCCCAATATAGGTTCCTTCCTCTGTACCTTCTTCACCCATGGCATCGGAATATAGCTCGCCACCAATGGAAACATCGTGACCTGCTTCCTTTGCACCTTCTACAACAGCATTAATTGATCGTTCAGACACACTACTTTCAACAAATACCCCTTTAATATTCCGTTCTACGAGGACATCGATAATGCGTTGAATATCGTTTACACCATAATCAGATTCAGTACTCAATCCTTGTAGTCCGATAACCTCAAAGCCATACGCTTCCCCGAAATAATTGAACGCGTCATGAGCAGTTACTAGTACACGGCTCTCCTCTGGTATTTCGGTAAACCGATCTTTTGCATAGGTTTCTAGTTCTTGCAATTCGGTTAAATACGCTGATGTATTTTCTTTATACACCGACTCATTGTCTGGATCTAACTCAATTAACCCATCTCGTACAGCTTCTGTTGCTCGTTTCCATAGACCAATATCAAACCAGACATGTGGGTCGCTGATATCCGGACTGGCTGGATCTGCCAAAAGCTCCTCATTCGGAATACTTTCAGCAACCGCAATCGTTGGCTTTTCTTCCTGCATATTTTGAAAAATCTCATCCATTTGTCCCTCTAAGTGGAGGCCGTTGTAGAAAATGATATCTGCTTCGTTAAGCTTTTGGATATCTCCTTGAACGGCATTGTATAAATGTGGATCAACGCCAGGCCCCATTAAACTTTCAACTTCTACCGTCTCTTCACCTACTTGCTTTGCTATGTCCCCAATTTGGGCAATCGTTGTTACTACTTTGACTGGTTCCTTGCTAGAACCTCCATTAATTTCTGTCTTGGTGGAGCATCCAGCCAATCCGAATAACAAGAACACAAAACCAATTAAGAATAATTTTTTCATTTTCATCTTCCCCTCTCCCTAATTTGTTTCCCTTATGCAAAACTCGGGCAAAAAAATATAGTGGCATTTTATGCTGTGTTAGTAAGTGTTGTGATTGCGATAAATATTTATACGGTAGTTAAAAAGTTTACCTTAGGCAAATTATATTCGGTAAACTAAAAAAATGCAACGGTTTTACAATAAAAAAATAAACGCCCCCTAATTAAAAGGAGCGTGTAGTCTAAGCGAAATTTAGAACTGTAGATGATGTTGTGTATTCACCATTAAATGAGTAGAAATTAAAATGAAGAAGACGTGTCATCTGACACGTCCTCGTTAAACTTTATTGAAGTGCTTTATTTAATGTTTCTAGATTTTTTTTCATAAGACTGAAATAGTCTTCTTCATTTTCCGCATCTTCCTCAGTTAAAACGGAAAGATTATGCAGTTGCAATGGCTCTGCACCAATTTCATTACGGATTACTTCTGCTACTTTTGTCGTTACGTTTTGCTCAAATATAACATATTTTAAGTCTTTTTCCTTTGCAACACTAATAACTTCTGTAAGTTCCTTCTGGGACGGCTCTTCACTAGAAGATAGTCCTGAAATCGGGATTTGTGCAACACCATAGTTTTCTTCCCAATAGCCGTACGCAGCGTGTGAAACAATCATCTCAGGGTTTTCTTTCGATTCTATTAAAGTATGAAACTCTGCATCTAAATTCTCTAAGTCTGCTTTCAATGTTTCAAAGTTTGCTTCAAACGTTTCTTCTTCTTCAGGCTTTAATTCTACTAACTGGTCTTTAATATTTTCCGCAAGCGCGATAGCACGAATTGGATCTAACCATACGTGTGGATCCATATCCCCGTGATCATGATCATGTGTAGCATCTTCGCTTTCATGGTCATGCTCTTCCGTAGTGGCTTCTTCGCTTTCATGGTCATGCTCTTCCATGGTAGCATCTTCGCCTTCATGGTCATGCTCTTCCGTGGTAGCATCTTCACTTTCATGGTCATGCTCTTCCGTGGTAGCATCTTCGTCTTCGTGATCGTGCTCATCCGTGGTAGCTTCTTCACTTTCGTGGTCATGCTCATGGCTGTGTTCCACTGTCTCAATTCCCTCTGCAGCTTCTATTAGGGCAACGTCTTCGCTTTCAAGTGCTGAAGACATGCTTTCTGCATAGGATTCCATACCCATTCCGTTATAAATGAAGGCATCAGCACCGGCGATATCCACCATTTGTTTTGAGGTTGGTTCAAACGTATGAGCATCTGCGCCAAGTGGCATAATGCTTTCCACTTCAACAAACTCACCACCAATTTTCTTAGTGAAATCTTCAAGTGGATATAAGGTGGTGTAAATCTTAAGCGGGTTATCTGATCCGTCATTGTTTTCAGCAGACGTATTTTCAGACTCGCTATTACATGCAGCTATGAATAACAGTGAAAACAATAGTCCGGTTAGAACTATGTAATTTCTTTTTTTCATTTGTTTGCTCTCCCTTACGTTTATATCGTTTTGATCTTTTCATATCATAACGTAATGGTTACGGTTTGTAAATAGTAATTGTTTCGATTTGCGAGAGTTTCTTTGCTAAATGTCTGGATGTTAGAAAGTTGTTCATCATTAATAGCCCTTCTCATACACTATATAAAGCATGATAGGAGGGATATTCGTTGACCGACACAAGAGCACTTACCCGTGCAATTGAAGAAATTACCGAAATTGCAACCGGATTTGGTTTGGATTTTTATCCGATGCGTTATGAAATTTGCCCTGCTGATATAATTTATACATTTGGTGCCTATGGGATGCCAACCCGCTTTTCCCATTGGAGCTTTGGTAAACAATTTCACAAAATGAAGCTGCAATATGATCTTGGCTTAAGCCAAATATATGAGTTAGTCATTAATTCAAATCCTTGTTATGCTTTCTTGCTTGATACAAATAGTCTCATACAAAACAAATTAATCATTGCACATGTCCTTGCCCACTGTGATTTCTTTAAAAATAACGTTCGTTTTTCCAATACACGGCGTGATATGGTGGAAAGCATGACAGCTACGGCGGAAAGAATTGCTAACTATGAAATGGTTCATGGCAAGGAAGAAGTGGAGCAGTTCTTAAACGCAATTCTTGCTATTCAGGAGCATATTGATCCATCCATTGTTCGGCCAAAACTCCCTGCTTATAATTTGGAGGATGATGAAGAAGAAGAGCCATACAAAGCAAAAACTGCTTATGATGACCTTTGGGATTTGGATAAAACAACAGATAAAGGAAAACGGTATGTGAAAAAGCGGAAAAAGTTCCCGCCACATCCAGAAAAAGATTTACTATTATTTATTGAAGAGTACAGCACGGAGCTAGAGGATTGGCAACGCGATATTTTAACTATGATGCGGGAGGAAATGCTTTATTTTTGGCCACAGCTGGAAACAAAGATCATGAACGAAGGCTGGGCTTCGTACTGGCATCAACGTATTCTTCGTGAGATGGATCTTAGCACAGAGGATACCATTGAGTTTGCTTCATTAAATGCAGGTGTGGTGCAACCATCCAAGCAAGGCATTAATCCTTATTACCTTGGGTTGAAAATCTTTGAAGATATAGAAGAACGCTATAACAATCCAACAAAGGAAATGCGAGAACTCGGCATACAGCCTGGATCGGGTAGAGAGAAAATGTTTGAGGTAAGGGAAATAGAAGCTGATATTTCGTTTATTCGCAACTATTTAACAAAAGAGCTTGTACAGCGGGAGGATCTTTATCTCTTTGAGAAGAAGGGCAGAGACTATACGATAACCGATAAAAAATATGAAGAAGTGCGCGATCAGCTTGTGTCCATGAGGGTAAACGGAGGGTTTCCTTACATCACTGTAGAGAATGGAGATTACTTGCGAAATGGCGAGTTATATTTGAAGCATAGCTATGAAGGTATGGAGCTCGATATTGGCTACCTAGAAAATGTTTTGCCCTACATTTATCAGCTATGGGGGAAGACCGTTTATATGGAAACCTCTGTAGAAGAAAAGCCAGTCGTCTACTCCTATGATGGGAAAAAAGTGTATCAGCGGAATTTGTAAATTAAAATGCGCTGTTACCTGGTGTTAAATGTCTAAGTTGAAAAGAGGAGCAGCTTCCATAAGCTGCTCCTCCTTATTTTTTATTCCTAGCGAGCTGTTCCCTATTCCTTGTACCTGGTGGTTGTTCAAGCCAGTGATTCTCAATCATAAGGTCAGCGCCACTTTTCGCTAGTTTCGCTACTTCAAGCGAGAGGCGTTCATAATTAACGGCCAAATCTAATCTTTGGCTGGCCGAAGCACCAGTGGCGTAATTTCCAATCCCAGCAGAAATTAACAGGGCCATATGAAACATGATCATTTTGTCAGAAAATGTTTCCGTCGTCGAGGAGCTTACAGCTACATCTGGAAGTTGTGGTGTTGCAATGTTATTGTCACTTAAAAGGGAATTAAATATTTTGCTGTGCTTTTTGGAAATTTCCTTTGATCTTAAAAGGAAATCCTGTACCTTTTTGTTAGGGGAAGTTTGAGCAAAAGCAAGACATAGTTTCATGCCTATATAGTTGGTCAGGGCATTCATATATAAATGGGAGATTTCGATGGCATTTAATGGGCGTTTATCACTAAATGGGTTAAGCCCACTATAATACTCTTTGCTGTTAATGTAATCCGCTTTTTTAGGGACTTCAATATAAGGAATGCGCGCATTAACCCCTTTATGTGTCGCAATTTCTACTGTTTGATTATATAGGGAAGCTGTTTGGTTTAGGCAAGTAGTAAAGTAATCCCGGATGGAAGGCTTTGTACTCATGGATAGTAATCCACTATAAGAAAGCATGCCAACCTTTGCCATATGGGATACGTAGGTAAGACAGAATGTATCGGAAAATAGCCATGGGGCATCTAAATGAACATCCTTACTCGTAAATCCAATCGGAATCGCATATTCTTCCGCTTCAAAGATGGCTGTTAGCTGTTTAAGATGACCATCTGAAATATCCAAGGCGTGCTGAATGGCGGGGCTAATATCAGGATCTTGAATATGTTGAATCATAAACTGGAGGATACGGACAGACATGCTGTCATTTACATAGGCAGTCCAAAGGGAGGCGATTTCTCCTGAGTCTAAGTGAATCTTTTTTTCTTCGTTCAAATTCCTTCACTCCTGGCTAGTTTAGTTAATCTCTAGCTTCCCTCAAATTCCATTTATTATGTGAACGTTGTTTCTAAAATAGGTAGCATTAAATGATTTGGAAAATTTTAATATTTACGCTAAAGTTCTGAAAATGTATGGACATATTTATTTTGCATGGTAAACTTTAAGTAAGTATATAAAGTGAACCTTCAATCAGTGGAGGCTTTCATTCTTTCCCCACTGATTGTTAGTTGAACGAATCGGGGTGTTAGCGTCCGTTTACTCCCACTAAAAACTAACGGTTTCACCGCATGTTTTGAAGTGGGCGTCTTACGGACGGTTCACCGGGATAAAAGGGGCCCGTAATATGAAACTTTGGCTAAGAAAGGCGGCAGTCGCCCTCATTACCATAATGACGCTGGGAATGTATGTCCCGCCAGCTTTTTTAAATGCTGATGAGAGTAAAGACGATATCTCTGCCAAAACCGATATAAAAGAAGATATTTCCACCTCTATAGCAGAAGCAGATAGTCCATTAGAAGAGGAAAGCCAAGAAGATAAAAGCCAAGAAGATAAAAGCGTCTCCTTTGTCCAGTCAATGACATCAGAGGCAAAGGTACAAACGATGAAAAAACTTGGCCCGAAAATTTCTTCTCAAATTGATCCTGTATTCTTAGATACCATTTTATTTGGTGTGGAAGAAGCAGTAACCAAAACATTGGCTACAGTTGATGAGTCGGATTACCCTTTTATTGGGATCACAGATCAACCAACAGATGGATGGGGAGAAAAGATATTTAACCTCTATGATGTTCGGACAGATAAAGCCCTCGCGAAGTTCCATGTACGCCGGGATAACCGTCCAATGGAAGGTTATTGGTTTAATTTTCATTACCATGTAAGTAATGATCGCTTCGAAACACACCGGGAGATTGGTGAAATATTTTGGAATAAAAACGTTCCTCCGAAATGGATGGCATAGTTGATAATGAAAGGAGCTGGATTATACATCCAGCTCCTTTAATATGTCTCCAATATTGCGATTGTGGATAACAAGATCCGCATAGTAATCCAAGTCAGTTTCCTCGCGGTTAATAATGACAAGTTTTGCTCCACTATCTTTTGCAATTAAAGGAAATTGGTTTGCAGGAGTCACACTTAGAGAGGAACCAAGTACTACAAACAGGTCACAGGCCTGTGCTTCTGTAAAAGCCTGTTGGAAAGCGCTTTGTGGCAATGCCTCTCCGAATAGAACAATAGAGGGGCGGAGAATACCACCACAATCACAGTGGTATTCTTTATCAAGATACGCTTCACTGCTATATTTCTTGTTACAGGACTGGCAATGCAGTGTTTGCAATGTACCGTGTAACTCCGCTACCTTTTGGGAACCTGCTTTTTGATGGAACCCATCGACATTTTGGGTAATAATCGATTTTAATTTCCCTTGTTTCTCCCAGTCCGCTAAAATGTAGTGACCTTTATGGGGCTCATAGGTTTTCACTCCGAGCACTCGTTGGCGATAGAATTCAGTAAAGGCATGCACATTTTTATTTAAAGCATCAGTACTTGCAATTTCACTTGGGTCTAGGTTATTCCATAACCCTTGCTTTGCAGAACGAAAATCAGGCAATCCACTTTCGGTTGACATACCAGCTCCTGTAAATACTACAGTATAACTTGCATCATGAAGCCATTGCTCTAGCATCCTTCCACCATCCCATCTAACTTTTCGTGTCCAATTTAACAAAACGAAGATATTTAGTACGTGTTGCTCTACTAGTGTATCAAATTTCTAACTACTGTCTCATCATCCATGTCCTTGCATATTCTATATGGAAAGAACCCAGAAAGGATGACAGGTATGGGGCTATATATGGATCGAAACAAGCATCGAAACTTGTTTAAAAACAAGGAACCATTAAAAGAGCCAAATCAAGGGATCTATATAAAAAATCATGTAGCTGAAATGATAATGGAGCAAAAGAAAGTAAACGAGTCGCTTCACCAGACGCAAGTAAAAATGAAGCAGCATTTTTATAGACAAGAAGGAAAGAATGCTGGGCAATGGCGGGAAATGCTAACGGAGTTAAACGCATTACAACAAAATAATTCAATGCAAGACAGACGTGATGCAGAGATGATTCGCCTTTTGGAGCAAATGGAGGCAAAGCATACAAGAATGGAAAAGCTACTAGAAGATACACAACGAACAAATAAGGAGCTTTCCGGGAAAGTGAACCATCTACAATTGGCCCAGTCAGATATGACGGATCATATAACGTGCCGGAAACAAGAGGATAAGGATTTACGAACTAGTTTGCAGCAACAATCTGAGTGGCAGGAAAAAATCGAAACAAAGCTAACGAATCAGGAGGAGCATCAGAAAGCTGTCATGGCAAGTCTGGAAAACCAGGAAGCCTTAACGGAAAAATTGGCGAGGCAACTTGACCATGTTCGTTCTACCTTGTTCGAACGAACCAGTCATTTGGCAGAAAAGATTGAGGAGAATTATCGTCTAACCACCACATATATTACAAAGCTCTTCACTGGCTCAGATAATCAAATAGCACACTTTAAAATGGATCGAAGGCAAAATAAAAAGTAGGGAAATTCCCCGTCTATGTGCAGTACATGGACGGGGCGGTTTCCTTACTAATGTTTTACTGGAACGGTTTCCGTTAGTCTGCTGATTTCTACCATCTGTTCATGGTCCATCTCATCGAGTGGAAAGACAGTAGCGGTGCCGTTATCTTCTGCAACTGACTGGATATAAACCGGTATCCCAGCGTAATCAACTTGAATTAAATTCGGAGCTTCTAGTATTTCCCTTACGCGTTGTTTTTCCATAGGTGGCTCCTTAATGCCGCTTGTTTGGAAGCTTTTTGGCCGGGTCATTAAACCCTTGGCGCTTTTTATTTTGTATATCCTTTTGCTTTGTTTCATTAAACTTTTTAACGAATTCATTTGTACTCTCCATTTAATCCCCTCCTGAAGAAAATGTCCCCTTTATTAATTTAACCAGTGGTGACCAAATCATGTGAGGATTTTCGTTTTCCTTTTCAAGTGGAGGGTAATACTTTATTATATGGATAATATGAAGAAGTGCATTCATCCAAGGAGGAATTAACCAAGTGATTATTGCTATAATCATTTTAATACTTACATCGTTTTTCTTTTCCGGTAGTGAAACAGCTTTAACTGCAACGAATAAAATGAGATTACAGTCTAAGGAAGATAAAAAATCCAAAAAATTACTCGATATCGTTTCAAAGCCTGAGCAATTTATAACCGCTATTCTAATTGGAAATAATATTTCAAATATACTGCTGCCAACCTTGGTTACCATGGTTGCCCTAGAGTATGGATTTAGTGTTGGTTTGGCTTCTGCTATCCTAACAGTCGTGATTATTATCTTTGCAGAAGTTATTCCTAAATCGGTTGCTGCAGCTTTTCCGGATCGCATTTCGTATATTGTTTATCCGGTTATTCGGTTCGTTATCATAATTTTTAAACCGTTAACGTTCCTATTAAATTCGATTACTGGCTTTATTATAAGGAGTCTATCTAAAGGACAGGATAAAGAGGCATCTGTATCGAAGGAAGAAATTAGAGCCATGGTGGATATTGCCCGGACAGAAGGCATTTTTAAACAAGACGAGTCCCATCGAATTAAAGGGGTTTTAGAATTCAATAATTTAAATGTGAAGGATGCCTTAAAAACTCCTAGAGTAGATCTTGTTGGCTTGCCAAACAATGCTACCTTTGAGGAGGCTCGTGATGTCGCCATTCAAAATCCTTTCACAAGATATCCCATTTATGAAGAAGATGTGGATAATATTATAGGGGTATTTCACTCGAAATATTTATTGTCTTGGTCGATAGACCCAGATCAAACATTGGAATCCTTTAGTGATATGGACCCGCTTATTGTGTTTGAGTTCCATTCGATTGAATATGTTTTTCGTAAAATGATCCAAGAGAAAAAGCATATGGCTGTGGTGTTAGATGAGTATGGGGGGACAGAAGGGATTATCACGCATGAGGATATCATCGAAGTGTTAATTGGGCTTGAAATTGAAGATGAGACAGATGTCGTGAGTGAAGCCCTGGTGGAAAAAGTATCAGATAAGGAAATCGTGTGTCACGGAAAAATACCGCTCCACCGTTTAAATACCATTTTTCATACGAATATTCCAGAAGAGGAAGATGTGCTTGCTGGCTATTTAATTAAGGAGTTTAATTATTTCCCGGAAGACGGAGAAACCCTTACTGCTGCTGGGTTAACCTTTAATATCTTGCGGACAGATGACCGAACGTTAAAACGTGTCCAAATTTTGAAGGAACCCGAAAAGGGAATTAGATAAGCAAAAGGCATGCTGCTATGTAGTAGCATGTTTTTTGTATTGCATATATAAGCATATAGTTATATACTTATGCGAAAGAGGTGATGGCGTATGGTAAAGACGGGTGTTGAAATGGAGCAAGCAGCAGTGATCCTTAAACTGCTCGGGGATAGAACCCGACTTACGATGTTAAAGCTGTTGGATGAACATACCTGCTGTGTGTGTGAGTTTGTGGAAATTTTTCAAGTGAGTCAACCATCAATTAGCCAACATTTACGGAAGCTTCGAGACGTTGGTCTTGTGAAGGAAGAAAGAAAAGGGCAATGGATTTTCTATTCGCTGAATAAAACGAATGCGTATTATACTTTTCTTGCGCCATTATTGGAACAGCTTCCTGATCAAAGTTATCGTTTGAAGGAGCTTGAGGAGAACGGTACAAGAATAAATTGTTGTTAGGGGGAAATATATTGTTATCTGTCATCTTAGCGTTACTCATTTTCCTGGTGACTTTAATCTTTGTCATTTGGCAACCGAAAGGATTATCCATTGGCTGGTCAGCTTGTTCCGGTGCAGTACTTGCTTTATTGGTGGGGGTAGTGGACTTCCATGACGTGGCCGAAGTAACCGGTATTGTATGGAATGCTACACTTGCCTTCGTAGCCATTATCCTTATATCATTGGTGCTTGATGAAATCGGGTTTTTTGAATGGGCAGCACTACATATGGCCAAGGCGGCAAAGGGTAATGGGGTTAGAATGTTTATCTATGTTAGTATTCTTGGAGCAATCGTTGCGGCCTTTTTCGCAAATGATGGCGCAGCATTAATCCTCACGCCTATTGTGCTTGCTATGGTGCGAAATTTAAAGTTTAAAGAAAAAATGATTTTTCCATTTATCATGGCAAGCGGGTTTATTGCAGACACGACCTCTTTGCCCCTCGTGGTAAGTAATTTGGTAAACATTGTGTCAGCGGATTTCTTTAATATTGGATTTGTCGAATATGCTTCTCGAATGATCATACCGAACTTTTTCTCCCTAGGAGCAACCATTCTAGTTCTATTTCTATACTTTAGAAAAAATATTCCTGCAACCTACGATGTCACGCAGTTAATGAAGCCGGCAGATGCTATTAAGGATAAGAAAATGTTCCGTCTTTCCTGGTATGTACTTGGAATATTACTTGTTGGTTACTTTATTAGTGAGTTCATCCATCTGCCTGTTTCGATTGTAGCTGGTGTGGTAGCCATTTTCTTTTTATTCATGGCTAAGTCAAGCAAGGCTGTTAATACCCTTGCTGTAATCAAAGGAGCACCTTGGGCGATAGTCTTTTTCTCTATTGGAATGTATGTGGTGGTCTTTGGTTTACGGAATGCAGGGCTTACGGACATTTTAGCCGTCGTGATCCAAAAGAGCGCGGAGCAGGGATTATTTTTCGCAACAGTAGCGATGGGGTTCATTGCAGCAATTCTTTCCTCGGTTATGAATAACATGCCGACTGTTATGATCGATGCTATTGCAATCGCGGAAACAGATACAACAGGAGTGATCAGAGAAGCGCTGATTTATGCGAATGTGATTGGATCAGATCTTGGACCGAAAATCACGCCAATTGGTTCATTAGCAACTTTACTGTGGCTCCATGTTCTCTCGCAAAAGGGAATTAAAATATCATGGGGGACATACTTCAAGACAGGGATTATCCTTACGCTCCCTATTTTATTTATTACATTAATTGGTTTATATTTAACGTTAACTTTACTATAGGAGGTAGAAAAACATATGGCTAAAAAAAGCATTTATTTTTTATGTACTGGAAACTCATGTCGTAGCCAAATGGCGGAAGGCTGGGCAAAAAAAATACTTGGTGATGAGTGGGAAGTGAAGAGTGCGGGTATTGAAGCACATGGTTTAAATCCTAAAGCGGTTCAGGCAATGAAGGAGATCTCCATCGACATCTCTGACCAGACCTCTGACATAATTGATCCGGAAATTTTAAACAATGCAGACTTGGCAGTAACGTTATGCGGTGACGCGGCTGATAAATGCCCAATGACACCTCCCCAAGTACGTAGAGAGCACTGGGGATTTGATGATCCAGCAAAAGCTGAAGGAACAGAGGAAGAGAAGTGGCAAGTCTTTCAACGTGTTAGAGATCAAATAGGTGAAAGAATCAAGCAATTTGCCGAGACGGGAAATTGAAGAGAATATAAAGAAAAGGGTTATAAAAGAACGTTAATACTAAGAAGGCTGAACGACTATGTCAAGATATTAAGTTACAACTCGTTCGGCATTAAAATGCAAACCAATCAGCGAAGGAAAATACGGAGACTCCAGTGGGAACAGCACGAGTCCGAAGACCCCGGAAGAAGCGCTCTTTGCTTCTGAGGAGGCTGAGGCCGTGCCCACGGAAAGCGTAGTATTTTCCGTAGCGCTGAATATAAATCTTTTCTCTTTTATATGCCGTCTAACCTATGCCCACCACATGTCGCCCATGGATTCTTTAACCATGACTGGCTTGAGGTTTTCTACTGCTTTAGTGAAGCCTTCGTCTACTGACATGAGGCCATCTTCGTGTTCAATGCTAACTACATAATCATAATTCATTAAACGTAGGGTGCTCACAATATCGGCCCATGTTTTCGTGTCATGACCAAATCCGACACTTCTAAAGTACCACGCTCGATCACGCATTTGGGAATAGTCGGTCATATCTGTAAGTCCATTTCGGTTCATATTTGGCTGGTCAATGATCGTATCCTTCGCATGGAAATGATGAATCGCATTTTCACGGCCAAGAATTTTAATCGATTCAACAGGATCAATGCCTTGCCACCACATATGGCTAGGATCAAGGTTGGCACCAATTGCCGGACCGCACGCTTCCCGAAGTTTCAACATGGTTGCAGGAGTATGTACAGAGAAGCCACCATGTAACTCAAGTCCAATCTTAACACCATGTTTTTCTGCAAAATCATTTTTTTCCTTCCAGTACGGAATAAGCTTTTCTTCCCATTGCCATTTTAGTACCTCTTGGAAGTCGTGTGGCCAAGGTGTCACTGGCCAGTTTGGATAGAGGGCACCTTCATGGTCTCCTGGGCATCCAGAGAAGGTATTTACAACCGGTACACCAAGCTTCTCAGCAAGGATAATCGTTTTTTCTAATATTTCATCTGCAGGTTCTGCAATTTTCTTTTGAGGATGAAGAGGGTTTCCGTGACAGCTTAGGGCACTAATCATTAACCCGCGTGATTCCACTTTTTGTTTGAATTCGGATAATTTCTGTTCATCGTTGAGTAGTTCATCAACCTTACAGTGTGCATCACCAGGATAACCACCTGTTCCTAACTCTACCGCTTCCAATCCTTTGGAAGAAACGTAGTCTAACATGTCATCAAATGACTTATCGGAGAATAATACTGTAAAAACACCTAATTTCATTTGAACAACCTCCTCTATTAGTCTTGTATACTCGTTTTGTAATCCTTTACATTACTAAACATATATAATTCAACATGATAAATCAACCATTTTGTATATATTTAAAAAATATATTGACAGAAAATTGGGACTGTATTACTATGAAATTGTAAACGATTACAATTGGCGGCATTTGAAAAGAGGGACACCATAATGACCAACATCCACCACGTAGCAAAGGAAGCAGGCGTATCTGTCGCCACGGTATCACGTGTATTAAACGGGCAAAATAGCGTTACATACAAGACGAAGCTAAAGGTTGAAGAAGCAATCAACAAGTTGAATTATGAACCTAGTGTACTGGGCAGAAATCTACGAAACTCTGAAAGCAGAATACTTTTGATCCTTATCCCGCAAATTTCTAATCCCTTCTACACAGAAATAATTAAAGGAATTGAGCAAACTGCAATTAGTCTTCACTATAATATTTTACTTTGCGAGACAGATTCAAGTCCACAACGTGAAAACATCTATTTTGAGCTTGTGCGCAACAAGATGGCTGATGGTATTATCTCTATGGACCCTGCGGTAAATCGAGAAACCTTACTTAAACTGGCTGAGAAGCACGCGATTATTCAATGCAGTGAATATACGCCAGACAGTGGGATACCGTATGTAACGATTGATAATGAAGAGGCTGCCTATCGTGCGGTAAATCATCTGATTCAAATTGGCCACCGTAACATTGCGATGATCAACTCTGATGAGACCTATCTCTATGCACAGCAGCGGAGACAGGGCTATCAAAAAGCGTTGTTGAAGCACGACATTCCAATCCGACCAGAATATGTCCTACATGCTTCTGAGCTGGGGTTTGATAATGGGCAGCAGGCAATGAAAAGGATTCTAAAGCTGAAAGATCGGCCAACAGCCGTTTTTGCAGTGTCAGACTTGTTGGCTATCGGTGCACTAAAGGAAGTGAATAATCAACGATTACAGGTACCAGAAGATATGGCCATTGTTGGTTTTGACAAGATCGATTTTTCCAATATGACCTATCCAACTTTGACGGCCATCTCCCAGCCAATGTATAAGATGGGAAAGATTGCAGCAAGCATGCTCATTGACCGGATAAAAGGAAAACAGGTTGAAAGCGTCATTTTAGAACATGAACTTGTAATTCGTGGCTCAACTGCAGGATAACTACCTAAGACTAGCGCTCTGTTATTAAACGTCTGCTTTAATAGTAGAGCGCTAGCCTTAGATAGGTAAATGTAAACGTTTACAATAGCTTGGCTAGTATTTTAAAAACACAAAAGGGGTGGTTGGTGTGAGAAAGCTTTGGTTGTTTTTGTTGGCATTATTCGTTATTGGTTTAGTTGCTTGTGGAGAGGAGAGCAGTGGGGATAGTGAAGATGGAGGAGATAGCGGAGATAGCGATCTAACGATTGGCATATCCCTTCCTTCTGCAACCCATGGGTGGATGGGGGCATTAATTGATAATGCGGAAAGTCAGGCGAAGGAGATACAAGAGGCAGAAGGTATTAACTATATTATGACGAATGCAACAGATCCTAACTCTCAGGCAAATGATGTGGATGATCTGATATCACAGGATGTAGATGTAATTGTTATGCTTCCTATTGAATCTGCAGCACTGTCGCCAGTAGGGCAAAAAGTAAAAGATGCTGGTATCCCATTAGTTATCGTCGATCGTGAGCTGGAAAATGATGCAGCTACAGTCGTCGTAAAAGGAGATAATGAAGGAATTGGTGTAAATGCTGGGGAGTACTTCATTGATAAGTTAGGCGGAAAAGGAAAGATAGTCGAAATTACCGGACCTCCTAGTTCTGTTACAGAACAACGTGGTGCAGGCTTTAAAGAGGCAATTGAGAGCACAGATGGCATGGAGATCATTGCATCTCAAAGTGGAGATTTTTCAACCGAGACTTCTTTAGAAGTAATGCAAAACATTTTGCAAGCACAACCGGAAATTGATGCCGTGTTTACGCAAGATGATGGAATGGCATTAGGGGTAGTGCAAGCAATTAAAGAAGCCGGACGCGAAGATATTCAATTTGTGACAGGTGCAGGTGGAGCGAAAGAGGTATTTGAAAGTATTAAAGATGATGGCCTTATTTCGGCAACTTTCCTTTATTCACCAACAATGGTTCGAGAAGGTGTGAAAATTGCAGCAGAGCTGGCTAAGGGAGAAGATCCAGAAGAAACAATGGTTATTATGGAAGCGACAGAAATCATTAAAGACAATGTAGAAGAGCAATATGATCCTGACTCTAAATTCTAATTAAATGGTGAGGAAGCACAATGTAAAAAGGTTACAACATTGTGTTTCCTTTAACTCATTTGGCCCAAGCTGGGTAGATTGGTTGGTGTTCCATAATAGCGGTACTCTAAGCTTTTGATCGTCTAGATTCGAGCACCAAAAACTAGGCTACTTCGTGAATCGCCCTGCAATAAGTCATCATCGGTTCGCATGCTCACCGTGATTCCTTTATTTCAGTTGATTCACTCCAGTCGCTACGTTTTTAACCGGTGCTCTAAGCTTTTGTTTAATAAAGGGGGATAGTTATGTCGAATGATTGGATTGTAGAAATGAAGGATATTGAAAAGTCGTTTAACAGGATCCCTGTATTGAAAAAGGTCACGTTACAAGTGAAAAAAGGGGAAATTCATGCACTGCTTGGAGAAAATGGCGCTGGAAAGTCTACCTTAATGAATATACTCGGCGGGGTGCATTTAGCTGATAAAGGATTCATTACGGTGGATGGAGAAAAAGTTGCGATTACGACACCAAAAGAATCTCAGCAACTTGGAATTAGTTTTATTCACCAGGAATTAAATGTCGTTGGCGATTTACGAATCTATGAAAACATGTTCCTAGGTTCAGAGCTACGTAACAAGTTAGGCATTCTAAAAATAGAGGAGATGTGCCGACAGACCGAGGACATTTTAGCAAAGCTGGGTGTCAGGATTGACCCAAAGGAATACGTTCGTAATTTAGATACGTCCTATAAACAGCTTATTGAAATTGCCCGCGCCCTTTTACACAGATCCCGCATTATTATCATGGACGAACCAACAACAGCCCTTGCAGAGCATGAAGTGGAAAGGTTATTCAGTTTCATGACAAAACTCCGGGAGACAGGCGTCTCCATTATTTATATCTCCCATAAGTTAAAGGAAATTAAAGCGATCTGCGACAGGTATACTGTACTGCGGGATGGGGAGTGGGTCGCAACAGGGAGCTTAAAGGAAGCAGAGCTAGACCAGATTACAAACATGATGGTTGGTAGATCCGTTTCAGAAGAGCGATTTGTGCAGGAACATTCCTTTGGAGATACGATACTCGAAGTAAAGGATTTAGGCTGCGAGGGTGAATTTCGTGATATTAACTTTGTTGTAAGGCGAGGAGAAATAGTTGGCTTTACGGGCCTTGCGGGCGATGGGAGAACTGAGCTTATTGAAACGCTATTTGGCTATAGAAGGAAATCGACTGGCGAAATAAAGGTGAATGGCAAGCAGGTGAAAATAAATCATCCTAAACATGCTTTAAAAGCGGGGCTTGGCCTTGTTCCGAAAGATCGTAAAGAAAATGCGATTATTAAAGATTTAAATGTTATCCATAATCTAACGCTCTCCTCCATGAGCCACTTTGAACAGGCTGGTTTTATTCAGGAAAAGAGAGAAAAGAGTAGGTTTTCTTATTACCGCGATAAATTAAATATAAAACTTCACGATCCAACTGTCACGATAGATAAATTAAGTGGGGGAAATCAACAAAAAGTCGTCATTGCGAAGTGGCTGGAAGTAGGTCCGGATGTTCTTATCTTTGATAACCCTACTCAAGGGATTGATGTTGGTGCCAAAAGAGAGGTCTACCAGCATATTATTGACCTTGCTGCGGAGGGGAAAGCAATCATTATTCTTTCTTCTGAAGCACCGGAAATAATGAAGGTTTGCCATTATATCCACGTCATGTATCAAGGAGAAATCACAGCTAGTATCAATGGTGATAAGGCGACAGAGGATCTGATTATGAGCTATGCAACGGGATCAAAAAGGGAGGGTGGAAAAGGTGGGAAATACAGAAATGCAGCCACAGCAAAAGAATAGACAAGAGCGCTCGGTTTGGAAAGATAAGCTATCTTGGCTGTGGTCGGAGTACAGCGTCATTATAGCCTTTTTAATTATTTTTATTGCAGCATCTTTTATGAGTCCAAGGTTTCTCGATATTAACAATCAGATGAACATCCTTATGCAAGTTTCCATTATAGGGATCATCGCACTTGGAATGACGGTTGTCATGCTGTCTGGAGGGATCGACCTATCGGTAGGATCTGTCCTTGCGTTGGTCGGTGTCATTGCTGTTATAGCATTAAATGCAACGGGTAGTATTATTGCAGCAGTTTTGACAGCTTTTATTGTCGGTTCCTTTGCAGGGCTTCTTAACGGATTAATGGTCGCAAAGGGAAGGATAGCTTCCTTCATTGCCACCCTTGGTATGATGGCAGCTGCTAGGTCAATTGCCTTGTATATTGCTAACGGAGGAAGTATCTCAGGAGAAGTATCTGGCTTTAGTGCGATTGCCAATAGTGAATTCCTCATGATTGATTACCCGATTATTATTTTTATTATCATGACAGTGTTTGTCTATTTGCTTATGCATAAAACTAGATTTGGGCGATACGTTTATGCAATTGGAAGTAATGAAAAAGCAGCCATGTTATCGGGGATTCGGGTAGATAGAGTGAAAATAGGGGTATATAGTTTAACAGGGCTTTTGGTTAGTGTTGCAGCTACAATTGAAACCTCTCGCCTCAATTCCATTTCCTCCTCAAGTTCGGGAGTGTCCTACGAACTAGATGCCATTGCTGCGGTCATTATTGGTGGAACAAGAATGACTGGTGGAAGAGGGAAGATTATTGGAACATTTTTCGGTGTTTTAATCCTAGGTATCTTAAATAATATGATGAACTTAATGAATGTATCCCCCCACCTGCAAGGCTTTGTTAAAGGGTTAATCATCATCGTAGCGGTAGTATTTCAAAAACGCGAGTAGTAGAGGGGCGATGAAAATGAAAGCAGGTATTATTGGGTGTGGCTCGATTGCAAAATTGCGCCACGCACCAGAATATAAAGCAAATAAGCAGATCTCGGAAATTGTGTTTTATGACCGAAATCCCGAGCGATCAGAACGCCTTGCTTCCATGTTTGATGGCTCTGTGGCGAGGTCAATTAATGACTTGTTAGAAGACCCCACAATTAAGGTGATCAGTGATTGTTCCTCAAATGAAAATCATCATATTTTCTCAACGAAAGCTTTATTATCTGGAAAGCATGTACTTTGTGAAAAACCCATTTCTCTAACTGTAAAGGACGCACAAGAGATCTTGGAAGCAGAGAAGAAATCAGGCAAGGTATTGATGGTGGATCATAATCAACGCTTTACTCGCGCACACCAAAAAGCAAGAGAGATTATTCGAGGTGGGGAGTTAGGTAAGGTTCTCACCTTTAGAACGACCTTTGGCCATAAAGGGCCGGAACACTGGGGAGTGAATAAATCAAATTCTACATGGTTTTTTAAAAAAGAACGTTCTGGATTTGGAGTGGCGGGTGATTTGGGAATTCACAAGCTCGATTTAATCCATTACCTTCTGGAAGACGAGATTACAAAGATTAGTGCTTTTCAAGGAGCGCTTAATAAAGTGGATGAACAGGGTAAGCCAATTGAAGTCTGTGATAATGTCGTGGCCAGTATGCAAACAAAAAAAGGTTGTCTCGGCTCGGCATCCTTCTCCTGGTCCTATTATGGAGAAGAAGATAACAGTACAGTTCTTTATTGTGAAGCAGGTATTTTGAAGATTTATCACCACCCCGACTACCAGTTAGAAGTGATTAAAAGCACTGGTGAGAAGATTAATTATCAGCTGGAAACAATTCAAACGAATGATAACCAAACCAATACGGGTGTTATTGATGCGTTTATCCGGTGCGTAACAACGGGTGAAAAACCAATTGCTTCTGGCCAGGACGCCCTAGGGTCGTTAAAAGTAGTACTAGGAATGCTTCAAGCAGCAGAAACTGGTCGTGTTATCACCATAAATCCGTCTTAAGAAGAAGGAAGTACACACCTAGCACCCTCCGCTTTTCTTTTGCCCTCTGTTCTGTGAAATAGTAAGATGTAGGGGAATGGAGGGTTTGTATGAACCTTTTAGCAAAACAGCCTTATTTTAAAATGGAACGGAAGGTAACGAGCATAGAGCAAATTGACATCGAGCATGAGCGCGTACTGACGTTATTTGATGAGAAGATTACTACCCAAAATAGAGAGTTTTTGATGAAAGATATTCTAGATGTTTCCTACCGTGAAATAGGTACTGACGGTGGTGGCCTTTTATACTTACACACATCCCAGGGCGTCTATTCCTATACGGTCAGGGAATCTCCTATGGCATTTGTTGAAGCCTACCGCTTACATTGCCAAGCGTAATTGTGTCTAATAAATGACACCAAGTCATAATGTATTGAATTATGATTTGGTGTCATTTATTATGGAGATATATCGAAGTGACACATTGTCACATTTGGAGTGAATTGTATGCCAACCTTAACGTTTTATAATCTTCCTGAAGAAAAGAAACAAAAACTAGTTGCTGCTGCAGAGCAGGAATTTTCCCGGGTACCAGTTTATGAAGCCTCTATTGCGAATATTGTAAGGCAGGCTGGAATACCGCGTGGAAGCTTTTATCAGTACTTTGAAGGGAAAGAGGATGTGTTCTTTTTTCTGTTGAATACACAAGCACAGAAACGCAGACGTACCTTTTTTTCTCTCCTGGAGAAGCATGGCGGTGATATATTTCAAACAATGACCGAAATGTATGCCATCTTATTACAAGAAATTCCAACACAAGAGAATCTCCAATTTTTAAGGCATGCCTTTCTTAATATGACGCATAAAGTGGAACAATCGCTTGCAGAGATGTTCAGTTATGGGGATAGGAACGAAATGATAGATGGCCTTAGACCTTATATTAAAATGTCTGCTTTAAATACGAAATCTGAAGATGAGCTTGTACATGTTATGCAAATCATAATCGCTGTTACAATGCGAAATATTATGGAGAAATTCTCACGAAATCTTTCTGAGGAGCAGGCAATGGAGAATTATAAAATAGAATTGAACTTATTGCAAAAAGGACTTTGTAAATGACATCGCGAGAGGAAGTTTAAATTGGTCGCTGGAGCTGTGAATAATCTTAAAACACTAAAAGTAGAATTAACTAGATTTATGATGTCTTATAAATTTGCTTTACACGAAATGAATACAAAAATCGATATCCTAAAACAAGAGTTTCATTATATTCATGAGTATAATCCAATTGAGCATGTGAATTCTCGGTTGAAAGCACCCGAGAGTATATTGAAGAAAGTTAAAAAGAAAGGGTATGAGTTGTCACTTCCTGCCATTAGAGAGAATGTTCGTGATATCGCGGGCATACGAATAACATGTTCTTTTATATCAGATATCTATGAAATAAGTGACATGCTTCAACGTCAAAAGGATATCACAGTGATTGAATGTAAGGACTATATTAAAAACCCGAAGCCAAATGGATATCAGAGTCTTCACCTCATTTTGCAGATTCCCATTTTCATGTCTGATCGTGAAGAACATATGTATGTTGAAATTCAAATTCGGACGATTGCCATGGATTTTTGGGCTAGCCTGGAGCATAAGATCTATTATAAGTATAATAAAGAGGTTCCAGCACACCTAACGGAAGAGCTGAAGGAAGCCGCAGACTCTGCGACGAAGCTGGATCGTAAAATGGAAGAGATTCACCGCAAAATGGCTCTGATCAAAGAGGATAATAATGAAGAAAAAGAAAATCCACTGGAGCTTATGTTGCTTAATGAGCGTTTTGCATTACCGGAAGATTTCCTAGAAAAAGAATAAATAAATCAAAGAAAGGCATGGCTTCCTGCCATGCTTTTCTTTGAAAACTATTGATCGAGTTTTCGTCTTCCCCATAGACCGAATGATCGATTTACATAAATGATGATTGCTCCCGCTACTAACAACACGAGTGGGATAACCCAAGTAAATCCAAATGCCACCAGCATAGGGGCAAAGGTAACAATCGCAATATCAAAAGGTGCTACACCGATATACGCTAGTGCATAATCATCGGTCGTTTTACTTTTTAGTTCTGGGTCTACAATCCGTAGTAGGGCAAGTCCCATTGCCACCGTACCAGTACTCCAACCCCAACCGAACAAGGATTTTTCCACCCAAAAGTCTTTAAAGATATTAGGCCCAATAAAACGAAAAAGAATGTATGCCCAAATCGTCCCAAATAGGAAGAGCAGAGCTAGCGGAAGTGCGTAATCTACCACAACCGTTATATTAATGGAGGCAATCCCAATCGCTACAAGATAATCTGTTGCTGTTCCACCTATACGTTCCATTACCCGTTGATCCACATACTCATCTGCCTTTACTTTGCGGCTTGCGACTTGAAAAAGCAGAGCCAGAATAAAAGCAATACTAAATAATGGGATGGACACTGCAGGAATGGCCTTTTGTAAAATGTCAGATACCCAATAGGAAACCCCAATGACCAGCGCAATAATGGAAATATGCAGAACAAGCGGGTCAATTGAGCTAGGTGATACAGTCTCTTCACCCATTGCAGTGCGTTCTGTTTTTCCCATTAACCCTGTACGCAATTCGTTTGGTAGATCCTTAAAGCTTTGGATGAATTTCGTATGTCCTTTTTCAGTACTGCGTTTTACTAAAACCAATCCACCAAGTACTGCAATTAAAATTCCGATAGTAGCTGACGTCATGGCAAGGTCCATAGCCTCATCCCAACCGTAATATTGGAAGCCTTCGCCAATTGCTGCAGCTGTTCCGTGTCCTCCAAGGAAACCTGCACCTAGAATTAAGCCAAAGCCACTTGGCAAATCTGAGAAAAGGGGTACTAACACGATTAGCCCAAATAGTGCACCAGCTCCCCACATAAGAAGGGTTAATAGCATGGAAAACGACCACATCTCTCTTACGCGATGAATAATTTCCTTCAAGTTTACCTTTGCTGCACCGATTGGTATGGCTGCAAAAATAACCGCAATTAGAAGTCCGGGATAAGAACTAAATTGGTCTGAAAAGGGCAGCCAATCGAAACCACTTGGACCAAAGGCTAGTCCAATAAAACCGGCTATCATGCTTGCAGGGAGAAAGAGTGCCTGCATCCATTTTAGCTTTGCTCGCAGAATCGTTCCTGCTAGTAATAATCCAGAAATAATACTTATATCAATCATAAATGCTACTATAGTAAATTCATTCATTCAATTTCCTCCCTTTTTGTTGTGTATTTACGAGATTTTGTGTCTAAAAGTCTCTTGGGAGAGCAAAGCACCTCTTAGACTTCGAATAGGTTTCGTGCAATGTGTTTGGTACTTCAGGCACCAGGTATGGCACAGAATATAACTTATCTTAAGATCTAAGCTTAGGGATCAATAATGGCCGATGATGGTATCCTCTATGAGGTGAAAAAACGTGTGGAATACCTCAGTTAAGCATGGTTTGTGATTTTTCCTTGTGGGCAATGGATATGAAATAAGATCTTATAAAGTGAGGACATATCACGAAATGTTTTTCAATTTAGTCTTTCTTTAAGTAAAGGCATGACCATACAACAACTGAGTATTTCCTTATAAATAAGGTGTATCTTGTGGCGTTTACGCTTGTATAGGGGAGCGTTACCTTGGAAGGTGGTTTTTCCGTTTTAAAAAATAAATGGGCCTTTTCTATAAGCTTTTAATTTCTTTTCCAAAAAGATAAGATAATGTACCGTTTGAGCAGTCCCCCATATTTAGAAGTCCTTTCTTACTATATATCAAAAAGTAGGGAAAAAGGAAGACTTTTAGCCTAAATTATATCTTTCCAAATTTCTTAATGATGAAAAAAGAGAGTTGTATCATTGGAGAGAAGGGTAAAGGGGCAATCGGCATGGGTAATTGGATAAAAAGGAAAAGCCGAGCGGGGTACGTAAACCGCTCGGCATGGTAATTTGATAGTATCCTTAACTTATTGCTTCTCAATTTGAATGATGTTTTTTTCGTTTAATGCAACCTTACCTTGCCTTTGGAGGGTAAGCATTTCGCCTTCTTGAAGATTTGTAAAGACAACTGGCGTCATAATCGATGTAGCATTCTTTTCAATATAATCCAGATCTGCACTTAGTAAAGGCTGTCCTGCCCTAACTGTATCACCTTGCTCAACTAGTGTTTCAAATCCAATTCCATCCAAGTGAACCGTATCAATTCCAACATGAATTAAGATTTCTCTACCTCCATCGGATTCGATTCCAATTGCGTGTTTTGTAGGGAAAACATTGACTACTTTTCCGTTGACTGGAGAGACGATTTTTCCATCTGTTGGTATGATAGCAAAACCATCGCCCAACATTTTGGCAGAGAAGACTTGATCCGGTACGTTTGTAATAGAGACAATTTCGCCTTCTAGTGGTGTGTGGATCGCTTCATTTGTTTTGCCATCGTTCTGCATCGCTTCCGGATTTATTTCTTCCATCTGTTGCTTAACTTCTTCCTGTTGATTTGTGTCCGTAACCCGCGGTCTTCTACCTGAAATAATATCCTGCATTTGTCCTTTCAATGTTTCGGATCGCGGTCCGAAAATCGCCTGAATATTGTCACCGACTTCAAGTACTCCAGCAGCACCAAGCTTCTTAAGTCTGCCTTTGTCTACATCTTTTATTGATTTAACGGATACACGAAGTCTGGTAATACAGGCATCTAAATGCGAAATGTTTTGCTGTCCACCTATTGCGTCTAACACGTTATAAGCAAGGTCACCAGCTTCTGTTTTAGTGTCGTCTTCTAATTCATCATCTTCTTCACGTCCTGGTGTCATCAAATTAAATTTTTTAATGAAGAATCGAAAGATAAAGTAGTAAATGACAGAAAAAGTCAATCCAAGAATAATGGTAATCCACCAGGGTTCCTGGTTAGGTAGTATTCCAAATAAGGCGAAGTCAATCGCACCACCAGAGAACGTGTATCCTACGTTGACACTGAACATGGTCATAAGTACAAAGGACAGTCCATCCAGTACAGCGTGAAGGAAAAACAACAGTGGTGAAATAAACATAAATGTGAATTCAAGTGGCTCTGTAATCCCTGTTAAGAAGGATGTTAACGCAGCAGAACCTAATAATCCTGCAACGAGTTTCTTTTTAGCTGGTTTTGCTGCATGGTACATTGCAAGCGCTGCAGCTGGCAGTCCGAACATCATGATTGGAAATTCACCTGCCATAAAATTACCAGCAGTAATATCAACGCCATCTTTTAATTGAGCGAAGAAGATCGTCATGTCCCCACGTACAATATTTCCTGCAGCCGTTGTGTACGAACCAAATTCATACCAGAAAGGCGCGTGAAAAATATGATGCAATCCAAATGGAATGAGTAATCGTTTAATAAATCCAAAGAAGAATACTGCAAGATAAGTTCCCTCTTCAATTAACCAGTGAGATGCACTATTCATCGCGTCTTGTACAGGTGGCCAGATAAGGAGTAGCAATAAACCTGCTACAAACGCTATAGCAGCCGTAATAATTGGTACAAACCGTTTACCTGCAAAGAAGCCAAGGAATGAAGGCATTTCAATATCATGGAACCGGTTATAACAAAATGCGGCAATTAGCCCGACAATAATCCCGCCGAAGACACCTGTCTGTAAGGTAGGTATCCCCAATACAGTCGCATAGCCAGGATCTGCCACTACCATCTCAGGTGTCACGCCAACCCAGGAACTCATTACCTGGTTTAGTACTAAGTAGCCTACAATTGCAGCAAGACCTGCTGTGCCATCACCGGCCAATCCGATTGCTACTCCGACTGCAAATATAAGTGCTAAGTTATTAAAGATAATGCCACCGGCATCTTCCATTACAGTTGCCATAAGTTGAATCCAGTCTGCACTTAGAAAAGGCAGATACTCAAGCATCGATTCTTGTTGAGCTGCGTTACCAAAACCAAGTAACAAACCAGCTGCTGGCAGGAGTGCTACCGGCAACATTAAAGCTTTTCCTACTTTTTGTAGGATGCCAAAAGCCTTTTTAAACAAAGGAAACCCTCCTATAATATAAGTACTTAATTGATTAGTTAATGAGAGCAAATGAGAAAAAATCACATCAGCTTCTCTTTTAGCGAATATGTACGTGATACTCGGGAATTCAAAATTTAACTGCTCGTCATTGCTTCTAATCTAGCTAAAATTTTATACTCTCCTAGCGTACAAAAAAGGCATGAACAGAGACGATGAAAAAGATGATAGGGCTAATTTCCCCATATCATTTTTTCATAATCGTCTCTACTCATGCCTGACCGAATCAGTAACACGTATAATCGTATGTCATTATTTTGTTATAAGCCGTTGAAGATGCATTGTCAGATATACCGCTTCAGCTTCGTAAACGGGCTTTTTTAACGTTTGCTGCATAATTTTAATTATCTTCCACGAGAGATTGTAGCATGTTGGATACTCAGATTTCAATAGGGAAGCTATTTTTTCCGGCTCCTGTACTATTTCATCATTTAGTACCCGCTCAATGGTATAGCGTAAGTGCCGGAGTAAACGGGCGTATTCCATCCCTTCCCGGTCAATCGTTACGCGCAACTGCACTTCTATCATCTCAATCAGCTGAATAATGAGTTTGGAGTAGCGATTTACATCGGAGACGGCTTTATCCGTAATCGCACTGTGGACGTGTAAAGCAATAAAGCCAATTTCGCCTTCTGGCAAGTCTATTTGCATGGAATGGTTGATAAATTCCACTACCTCAGCGGCAACCTCATATTCGAATGGATAGAGCGCTTTCGTTTCTGTTAAAAACGGATTTTTGATAGCCATTCCATTTAATAGTCTTGTAGTGGCAAACAGAATATGATCTGTCAGCGCAACATGGACCTTTTCACTAAGTATAGTTCGTGTTCTTCTTCGAATGATCTCAATAGAAGAAATGATAGTATTTAGCGTGTTTTCGTCTAAATCAGGGATTAGGCTCTTATAATGTTCTTGCGCCTTTTCATTACGCAGAACAAATAGCTTTTCCACTGTATTTTCAGGAATGATGGAATCTTTACTTTTGTTAAAGCCAATCCCTTTACCTATTAAGACTACTTCGCGCTGATTATCATCCAGGGCGATTAGTACATTATTATTGAGAGCCTTTACGACTTTGTAATCATTCATTTTTTATCACGTCCTTAAAGCTCTATCATAGCATTATACCAGGGAATATGAAAAGAACTTTAATTATATGATGGATAAGAATAAAGCTACTATCCTTTAAACTTCTTTTACTACAATTGCTTGTGTTGACTTAATCTTTTTACATTCTTCAAACATTTCTTTCTCTACTAGTCCCAATTTAATTGCTGCCTCTAACTTTTCTGTATCTGGTTTTTTTTCAATGAGAACAAAATCCTGAAGATTAGCCTCTTCTAGCTTTTTAATTGTTAGGTCTGTTTCATAAGCAATACTAGATCGAATTTGGCGCTTTAGCTCATAATGGCCACGACTAATTTCTCCTGCTTTGTCTTTTCCTAACTCTTCATCTAAGTAAGTATGAAATTTTTTCTTTAATCGATTCATTTCTTGTTCCAGTTCTTTCTTTTGTTTATTTAATATATCGTAGCGCTTTACATCTTCTTCAGAAACGATTTCGGTGTTATTCATTATCATTCCCCCTAGATTCCCTTATGAGTAATGTTTATGAAAAGAACCATAAAATCATGACAGGCAGAGAGCCAGTTTGTTAACAGAATGTGTATTTTTCAGAACAGTGCAAATTACCATTTAAATTTCGGGAAAATGTGCTATGATATTAACTATACAAATTTTTAACAAAAGGGAGTTTATGGTTAAGCAGGAGGTACATATGAGCGAGATAGGGGATAAATTAAAGAAGCTAAGGGAAGAAAATGGGTATACTCCAGAGGAAATTGCAAGGGAGTTGCACTTTACCAAAAGCGTTGTTTGGAGCTATGAACTTGGAAAAAGAGAACCAAGTCCTAAACACCTTTGCCAAATGGCGCAGTTATTTGGTGTAACGGTTGATGATATTCTTAAAGAAGAGAAACATAAAATAGTAATCGACTTGCAGCTAGATAAAACATGGGAAGACTATAAACTCTTTGTAGGTCATATGGAGCTAAGCAAAGCAGAGGTAGAAGATGCCATCTTACTTATCAAGGCTCGTCGTATGGTGAAAAGCCAAACGGAACGAAGACTAAACGGTTCTTACGGCAGAAGACACTGATCTATAACGCAAATTCTAATAATCAAGGATAGGCAAATAAAAAGCGACTGGTTTTACTGAACTAGTCGCTTTTTCGTGTTCATGGAGCTTATCTAATCATGCACTCTATAGAATATTCGTGTTTAATTTCTTTGGCCAAATGGAATAATACCTATAGATATAATAAAAGGAGTGTATATCCATGGACAACCAGAATGAAATCAAAAAAGAGGTTGAGCATATACTTGATAATAGTCATGTAGGAACAATGGCTACTGTAAAGAACAACAAGCCGCATTCCAGGTATATGACGTTTCATAATGAAGGGTTAAAACTTTATACACCTACGAATGAAGATACAGATAAAACAGAAGAGATAGAAGAAAATCCTTATACGCATATCATTTTAGGTTATGAAGGGGAAGGATTTGGAGACAGTTTTGTGGAATACGAAGGTAAAGTACGTTTCAATGATTCGGAAGAGGTAAAGAAGGCTTTATGGAATGACCATATGAAGTTGTATTTTGATGGGCCGGATGATCCGAACCTTGTCGTGCTGGAAGTTGAACCAGTAGCAGTTCGGTTAATGAATAAAAAAGGGCAGCCACCAAAAGAATTAGAAATGTAAAAAAGGAAAAAGGGTTGGGACATAACGTCCCAGCCTTTTTAAAAACAAAAAATAAGAAAAAAGACTGTTTAATCTCCGCTACGGAAAAAATGCTCCGCTTTCCGTGGGCACGGCCTTAGTCTCGGGCCAACAGGATGTTGGTCACGAAGGCGTTGCCACAGGACGTGGCGCTCTTAGCCTTTGTTCCTTCGCTTCTTGTGGGGCCTTGGGACTCGTGCTGTTCCCACAGGACAAGTAAGGCTTCGTCAGCGATTCATCGCACGCAGAAAATGCGAATGCATTTTCAAGGAGTCTCCGCATTTTCCCTTCGCTAAAGTGTGATTCAGATAACAAAAAATTAGGGATTATCCGGAAGTATTCGAACTGTTTTTACAATACTTAAGTGTCCTTTTTTCTTGTATATTTTTCTTTTTCCTCATCCATTTGAATATATCTCTTCGTTAGTTCTGCTTACCTGTTATTTATTTAAGACTTAATGAGCAGGTAGATGAAATAAATACCGCCGATTACGGAAACGACTAGGCCTACGGGGATTTCAGAAGGAGAAAGAATGTTTCTTCCTACTGTGTCAGCGACAAGAAGAAGAAAACCCCCCATCAGCGCTGTAATTGGCAATATAGCCTGATGCCTCGTGCCTACTAATTTTTTAACTAGATGTGGTGTGACAAGGCCAAGAAATGCAATACCGCCGCCTACTGCTACACTTGAGCCTGCAAGGGCCACCGCAGCGAGCAATAAGAGCATTCTTTCCCGTTCCACCTTTGTACCAAGGCCTTTTGCAATATCATCCCCAAGGTTCATTGTGTTTAGTGTATTTGCCTTGAAAAAAGTATAGGGTAAAAGAATTAAGATCCATGGCAATAAAGCATAAACGTAGGTCCAATCTGTCCCTGAGATATTCCCTGATAGCCAAACGGTGGCTCGCGTAAAATCGTTTGGGTCCATTTTCAATTGGAAAACGATGATTAAAGCAGAGAATGCTGCGTTAATTCCAATCCCAACAAGGATAAGACGAATAGGGGATACACCGTTTTTCCAAGAAATCGCATAGATTAAGGTAGCTGCCACGACAGAACCGATTAAGGCTGCTGCTGGCAACAGAAAGATCGAAGCAGTGGAAGCTGTTATTGTACCCGATTGAAACAGGTAAATAGAAAGAACCACAGCAAAGCCAGCACCAGCATTTATTCCAATAATACCTGGGTCGGCCAATTCATTTTGTGTCACGCTTTGCAGGATTGCCCCTGAGACGGCCATTCCTGCTCCAATCAGAAGGGCAATTACCATGCGTGGCAGACGAAAGTCAAATAGAACTAAGCTGCTTTGCGATGTTCCATTACCTGTTAGGGTTTTCCACACATCGACAGGCGAAATTTGCATAACTCCTAAGTTTAGACTAATTATAAGCGTAAGAAGAATTGCTATAAATAAAGAAACGGCCACTAGCCAAGCTCTTTTTGTTGGGGTTAGCTTTTTCATTGCTTTGCCCTCCCTTCACGGCGTGCAAGATAGAGGAAGAAAGGCACACCAACTAATGCCGTAATGGTGCCCACTGGTGTTTCAAATGGTGGGTTAACCATTCGGGAAACCGTGTCAGCTGCCACTAGTAAAATACCCCCGAGTATGGCGGAGCACGGTATTATCCAGCGGTAATCGGTTCCTACAAGAAAACGTGTAATATGTGGGATGACTAGCCCAATAAATCCAATAGTACCCGCAATGGAAACCGCAGCCCCTGTCAACAGCAAGACAACGAGGGTCCCAATGATTTTGACTAGAAATGTTTTTTGGCCAAGTCCCCTTGCAAGGTCTTCACCAAGATTGAGAACGGTAATAGAACTGCTTAATGTCAGTCCAACTATTAAGCCTATTACAACTATAGGAGCCAGCAATTGGACATGGACCCACTGCACACTGGCGACACCGCCTGCATACCAAAAACTTAAATCCTTTGCTATATTGAAGTGAATGGCAATCGCAGAGGAAATGGAGCTGAGTAAAGCAGTTACCGCTGTACCAGCAAGGGCCAGCTTTACAGGTGTCAGTCCAGATTTGGACAATGACCCGACACCAAACACGATCCCTGCACCCAAACCAGCACCGAGAAACGCCCAAACCATAACGGTAACATTTGAAGCACCTGGCATAAGGGCGAAAGAAATGGCCATCATAAACGTAGCACCAGCAGTGACTCCCATAATAGAAGGGGAAGCTAGTGGATTACGTGTCATTCCTTGCATAATAGAACCAGAAACAGCAAGAGCCGCACCAATTAAAGTAGCTGCCAAGGCCCTTGGAATTCGTAGATTACGTATAATTTGATGAGATGTTTGTAGTGTGTCAAATTGTACGAAGCTCTGCCAAATGGTACTTACTTTAATATCAGCACTCCCATAAAGGATAGAGAAGGCAATACAAAAAATGAGTATTACCGAGCCGCCAGTTAAGATAAACGTAGCCACCATTGGCCTTGATTGCTTGTACCCCTTTGCAGCAGAAAATCTATTTAAAAAAGACATAAAAGTTACTCCCCGTATAAAACAAAATTAAAACTGTTGCCATTATATTATAAGGGATAGCATGCAACAATAACATAAGAAACACTCTTGAATCTGGAATAAATAATTTTATTGTAAATGAGAATGAAAATTGTTATCATTAGGAAAGTTACTGAAATATTCAACATAAAGGAGAACAATGAGAATGAAATTAAATAAAAGTTTCGTGCTAATAGGCATTTTATTTTTAGTTTTATTGCTTGCAGCTTGTGGAGGAAACGAAGATAGTGAGAATGCTTCGGAGGACGGAAGCAACGAAGAAACGCAGGAAGGACAAGCTCGTACCCTGACAGATGCAGCAGGAAATGAAGTAGAGATACCTGCCAATCCGGAAAACGTTATCGCCTCCTACTTAGAGGATTATTTAGTAGCACTTGATATTACACCTGTTGCGCAATGGTCCGTTCGTGATGGAGAAGATGTGCAGGACTATTTACAGGATGACCTTGGTGACGTTCCAACTATACCAAGTGACCTTCCATACGAGGCCGTGGCAAGCTTTGAACCAGACTTGCTTATTATGGATTCAGCAGAAATGGTAGAAGGAAATAAATATGACCAGTATTCTAAGATAGCACCAACTTATGTAGTAGGAAATGAGCAAAATAATGAGTGGCGTGCTGAGCTTGAAGAAGTAGCAAAAGTGTTTGGAGAAGAAGACAAAGCTGAACAAGTACTGGCAGAATATGAAGAAAAGGCAGCGAGTGCCAAGGAAGAAATCAATACTGCTATCGGTTCTGACTCTGCCGTAGCCCTTTGGCTATTTAGTGATACTTTTTACATTGTAAATGAAAATCTCTCTAGTGGGGATGTGCTTTACAATGATTTAGGTATAACTACCCCGAATGTCGTGAAAGAAATTTCAGGTGATTCGGTTCAAAACTGGTCTGAAATTTCCTTGGAAAAATTGGCCGAATTAGATGCAGATCATATTTTTCTAGCAAACGATGACAGTGATAGTGGATCAAAAATGCTTGAAGATCCAATCTGGCAAAACATCCCTGCAGTAAAGAAGGGAAATATTTATGAATTCTCTGGGGATTCAGCTTGGCTTTACACTGGCCCTATCGCCAACTCTCAAATCATTGATGATGTACTCAAAAGTGTAAAAGAATAAGCACAGGAACACCTCGACTCCGTTTCGCTGAGCCAAGGTGTTTTTTTGTTGTCTAGGAAATTATAAAATTCTAGTGCTGTGGATAACGAAACAATTGAATTTGCCACGTCCAGCTCCAGCGCCCAGAAACTAGGCGACTTCACGAAATCGCCCTACGATAAAGAAGACTTGCCGACTGGTGAAACCAGAGGTCTAGTCGCACTTATACCCTTCATCATCGATTGGGTAAATAGAGGTAGGTCGACTAAAAACGTCCTTGCCGGCCAACGCCGACATACCCCTTTTGCAGGGGCATGATTCCTTTATCTCAGTTGATTCGTTCCACTCGCTACGTTTCTAAACGGGCACTTGCGCTTTTGTTTTACATGAATTTACTGATGTCTGAAAAAGATTGAACAGATATGCTACTATAAGAATATCTAACATGAATGACACCTATTGCTTGGCAACTAACATTCCAAGGAAGGGAAGGTATGTATATGTATGAGCAGAAAACAAAGGAAAACGAGGCAAGTGTAGTGGAGTTTATTGAACAGATAGAAAACACTGGAAAACGAGAAGACGCATACAAGCTTTTAGAGATTTTTACGGAAACCTCAGGTTATCCACCCAAGATGTGGGGAGCTAGTATAATCGGCTTTGGGTCATACCACTACAAATATAAAACCGGTCATGAGGGGGATGCAATGCTTGTCGGCTTTTCACCTCGAAAGGAAAATTTTAGTATGTATTTTGCTACCGGTGACACAGAAAGAGAAGCATTGCTAAAAAAGATTGGTAAGCATAAGTCCGGGAAATCCTGTGTGTATATTAATAAGTTGGACGATATAGATGTATCTGTCTTAAAAGAGCTCATTACGCAGTCTATTACCTTTCTTAAAAAAACATATCCAGTAGAATAACTCCCTTAAAGGTGCCCTCGAGTGGGTGCCTTTTTTGTTTGAATAAAGAAAGGCTTTGCGTAGAGGGTAGGACAATGAAACAAATGTCAAAGCTTGTAGAGACACGAATTTCTACAGCATTTTCGTATGGATGATATTTTTAATTATAGTGGGTAAGCCGTTACGAAATTTAAAGCGTTTAATCATTTCCGCTATATGACGGAAAATCAATGTGTTCAGTTGAAAGCGCTTTTAAAATATACTTGATGTAGTAGAAAAACAAGGAGGAACCAACATGAAGAATATAATGCTAGCATGTTCAGCAGGTATGTCTACAAGCTTACTCGTTTCCAAAATGGAAGAGAAGGCTGCAGAGAAAGGAATAGAAGTAAACATTTGGGCAGTTGCACAGGACAAAGTGGTGAAAGAAGTCGAAAAAGCAGATGTGCTGCTAATCGGACCGCAGATGCGATTTATGAAAAAGAAGTACACGGTAGTTGCAGAGGAACACGGCATCCCGCTTGATGTGATTGACCCAATCGCATATGGGAGAGTGGATGGAGAAGCTGTCCTCAATAAGGCCTTAGAGTTAATGGAGAATTAACAGATGAAGAGGGGGAACGATCATGAATAGTAAGTTCATGAATTTTTTAGAGAACATGTTATTGCCAATTGCAGATAAGCTAAATAATAATCGTTATTTGTCTGCCTTAAGAGATGGATTTATGGTTGCATTACCACTAATCATTTTTGGCTCTATCTTTGTCGTAATTGCTAACTTTCCTTTTCTGGATAAGATGATCAGTGAAGAAGCATTTACGGCATATCAAAACGCGCTTGGACCGGCTTCGGCAGCAACATTAAGTATAATGGGTGTCTTTGTCATGATAGGTATTGGTTATAAACTGACGGAGCACTACGGTGGAGAGGCCATCTATGGTGGAGTAGTAGCCTTAGCCGCATTCTTAATTATGACACCACAAGTTCTAGACGGGGTATCTGGTGTTATTCCTACTTCCGTTCTTGGGGCAGAAGGAATGTTTCTAGGTATCTTTACAGCGTTTATATCAGCAGAATTATATCGCTATTTTGTAAAAAAAGATTGGACTATTAAAATGCCAGCGGGTGTCCCTGGTGCTGTGTCCAGGTCGTTTAGTGCACTAATTCCGATAACGTTAACCTTAACGGTATTCTTGTTAATCCGTATCATATTTAGTTATACAGGCTTTGAGACAGTACAGAACTTTATTTATAGTGTTATTCAACAGCCTTTGACTGTACTTGGAAGCGGTCTACCTGCAACGATCATAGCGGTTTTATTAATTCAGGTCTTCTGGTTTTTCGGACTGCATGGTCAAATTATTATCAACTCCGTATTTGACCCGATTTGGTATACGCTTAATGATCAAAACCTTACAGCATTTCAGGCAGGTACGGAATTACCGAATATTATAACCAAGCAATTTATAGATTCGTTTTTAGTAGGGATGGGCGGATCTGGTATGACGCTTGCAGTAATTATTTTAATCTTTATGATTGGAAAGAGTAGACAGTTAAAAGAGCTAGGAAAGCTCGGGGCGCCAGCAGGTTTATTTAATGTGAATGAACCAATTATTTTTGGATTGCCAATTATTATGAATCCATTAATCTTAATTCCATGGTTGGTTGCACCTGTAGTAGTAACACTTATCACTTACTTTGCAATGTATTCAGGCATTGTGCCACCACCAGCTGGTGTTATTGTTCCATGGACGACACCTCCAATATTAAATGGATTCCTAGCCACAGGAAATGCCTGGCAGGGCGGTGTATTACAAGCCTTTAATTTACTTGTAGTAATCGTTATATGGTGGCCATTCTTAAAGATTTTGGATAAAAACTATTACGAGACAGAGAGAAAAGAAGCTAACTAAATAGGCTTCTAGATTATTTCAAAAAAGTAAACGTGTCACGATAATAATAGACTTTCGAGGTGGATAGCTTGTGGAGACGACAACAGAAATTGCTTTTCAAATAATATTATTTGCTGGAAATGGAAAATCCAACGTTATGGAAGCAATCCATGAGGCAAAAAAGGGAGATTTTGCTGAGGCAGATCGATTGGTAGAAGAAGCTGGGGAAGAGTTAGGGAAAGCCCATTCTTATCAAACACAACTCCTACAAAAAGAAGCAAATGGAGAAGAGAGCCTGATCAACGTTATGCTAATTCATTCACAGGACCACTTAATGACTGCGATGACTGTACGAGATCTTGCGATTGAAATTATTGAAATTTACCGGAATAAGTAATAAGGCATCAAGTGCAATAGGAGGAATAATAAATGGAAAAACAAACGAATTATTCATTCCCTAAGGATTTCTGGTGGGGAAGCGCGACATCTGCTACCCAGATAGAAGGAGCAGCAGATGAAGGTGGAAGAGGTAAGAATATTTGGGACCATTGGTTTGAAACAGAAGAAAATCGTTTCTTTGAAGGTGTGGGACCCGAGCAAACATCTGATTTCTACCACCGTTACAAAGAGGATATTGCCCTGATGAAGGAAATTGGCCATAATACGTTTCGCTTTTCGATCTCCTGGTCCCGCCTCATTCCAGGTGGACGGGGAGAGGTCAATAAGGAGGCAGTAGCGTTTTATAATGCGGTAATTGATGAATTGTTAGATAATGATATTGAACCGTTTATAAATCTCTATCATTTTGACATGCCTTATGAATTGCAAGAAGAGGGCGGTTGGGAAAGCCGCGAGGTAGTGGGAGCATATGTGAGCTATGCTACGGAGTGTTTCCAGCTGTTTGGCGACCGTGTGAATAATTGGTTCACCTTTAATGAACCAATTGTGCCAGTTGAGGGCGGTTATTTATATGATTTTCATTACCCAAATATTGTCGATGCTAAAAAGGCTGTCCAGGTTGCATACCATACGATTATTGCCCACGCTAAAGCAGTAGAAGTATTTCATGGTTTACCAGGACAAAAGGGAAAGATTGGTATAATTTTGAACTTAACACCTTCTTATCCAAGAAGCCAACATCCTGCAGACTTAAAGGCTTCCCGAATTGCCGACTTGTTTTTTAATCGTAGTTTTTTAGATCCTGCCGTATTAGGGGAATATCCTGAGGAATTAATTGAACTTCTAGGAGAACATGGGCAATTGCCAGAAACGCTGCCCGGGGATAAAGAGTTAATAAGCGCCAATATAGTAGACCTGCTAGGTGTTAATTATTATCAGCCACGACGCGTCAAAGCGAAGGAGAATGAACCAAATAAAGAGGCACCGTTTATGCCGGATTGGTTCTTTGATCAATATGAAATGCCTGGAAGAAAAATGAATAAATACCGTGGGTGGGAGATCTATGAAAAAGGCATCTACGATATTATGATAAATTTAAAAGAAAATTATGGAAATATTGAGTCGTTTATCTCAGAAAATGGTATGGGAGTGCAAAATGAGGAACGCTTTACCGAGGGCGGAGAGATCCAAGATGATTACCGCATTGAATTTATTCGAGAGCATCTGAAATGGTTGCACATGGCAATAGAAGAGGGTTGTAATGCTAAGGGCTACCACCTTTGGACTTTTATGGATAACTGGTCTTGGATGAATGCATACAAAAATAGATATGGCTTCTTCTCCATAGATCTTGAAACGATGGAAAGAGCACCGAAAAAGAGTGCAAGGTGGTTCAAGGATGTATCTATAAATAACGGGTTTTAAACAGGTGTATTGCCACATTTGCACACTGGGAATATAAGAGGACCGTTAACTTTTTAGGTATACATGAAGAAATAATGCACGTGTGTAGAGGAGAGTCATGATCATGAACTCCAGAATGAAAGTGATATTAAAGGAGCTTATGCAGTCGGAAACGTATGTAACGGGTAAGTATCTCGCAAATATTAATAAAGTAAGTACTCGAACCACCAGGGACGATATTCGAAACCTAAATATAGAACTGGCAGATTACGGCGCTCTAGTGGAATCTATAATGAGCAAAGGATATAAATTAGTTATAAAGGATGAACAGCTCTTTCGGAATTTCTTGACTGAGATGTCAGAGTATTTGTACATGAGGGATGATGTACACCCACAGACACCGAAAGAGCGTGTACACTTTATTATGGTTCGATTACTGCTTGAGGAACTTTATATTAAGCTTGAAGATTTGGCAGAAGAATTGTTTGTCAGCAAATCAACAGTTCAAAATGACTTAAAGGATGTCAAAAGAATTTTGCTTGCTTATGACATTACTCTCGATTCCCGCCCAAACCATGGATTGATGATAAAAGGGGACGAAGTAAAGGTCAGGTTTTGTATTGCCGAAATTATGTTTAACCGTACGCAAGGGGACGGGTTTAATTACCTGGACCCTCTATTTTCCTTTTTGACGAAGGCAGAACTTGATACAATTCAAGACATTATTTTAACACAGATTAAAGCACATTCTATTACGTTATCTGATATTGCCATACAAAATCTTGTCGTACATATCGCGATCGCTTATGAACGGATTAGGAGCGGTAACCATGTTACATTGTACAGATTGGATGCACAACAAATTGAGGAACAAACGGAATACGTTGTGGCTCACAATATTGTAGATAGTATTCAAAAGACATTTCTAATCACTTTCCCGCAAGAAGAGACAGCGTATATCGCCATCCATTTGCTAGGCACCAAGATGCTTACCTTTGATGCGAAGGGAGATAGGCTGGAGCAGGTAATGGAAGCAGAGATCCTAGAAACTGTGACCAAGATGCTTGAAAGAGTAGAAAGTGAATTAAGTCTGGGTGTGAAGGATGATCAAGAATTGGTCATGGCCTTATGTCTACATTTAAAGCCAGCGATTAATCGGTATAAATACGGCATGAATATTCGCAACCCTATGCTTGCTGATATAAAAAGGAATTACCCACTTGCTTTTGAAGCAGGGATATTAGCGGGATTAGTGATAGAACAACATACCGAAACGAAAATAAATGAAAATGAAATAGGCTATTTAGCACTTCATATAGGAGCCGCCATTGAAAGGAGAAAAATCACCTCAGGTCCATTAAGGTGCCTGGTTGTTTGTGCGTCAGGGCTGGGGACAGCACAATTAATTTATTACCGGTTAAAAAACCGATTTGGAGAGAGTTTGGATGTTGTAGGTACAACAGAGTATTACAAATTGAAAAAGCGGTCTTTAGAAGGTATTGACTTTATTATTAGCTCCATCCCAATTAGAGAGGAATTTCCAATTCCAATATTGGAGGTAAACGCAGTATTGAGTAGTAACGACATGGAAAAGGTTGATCGGTTTTTGGCAAAAGAGCAAAACAATACATCTAGGTTGTTTAAGCGAGAGCTGATGTTTCTGAACATGGATTTCAAATCTAGAGAAGAAACAATGACTTATATATCCGAGCAACTTATGCAGCGGTCTCTTGTAGAAGAGACATTCCTTTCATCTATTTATAAAAGAGAGGAAGTAGCACCAACCTCATATGGGAATCTGGTCGCCATACCTCATCCAATAACACCGCAATCATCCCAAACGTTTTTAGCAGTATGTACCTTACAGGAGCCGATAGAATGGAAAGAAAAACAGGTCCAATTTGTTTGTGTACTTTGTGTGAAAAAGAATAGCCAGGAGGACCTCCAATTTATGTACGAAGCACTGGGGGAAATTGTAGCCAGCAGGCCACTAGTAGAAAAATTAATCAGTGCGAAAAACTATGACGAATTTATGAACCAACTTATAAGGGAAGCAGAATTATAAGGAATCTATTCTAGTTGAATAGATTCCTTATTTCATGTTAGGACAAGATAATAAAGCCACATAATGCCTTGTAATACACGAGGTATTGGGGAAATCTAATAGTGGACTTCCTTCTTTATTCATGATATATTTATATTGAATTAAGAATACATTAATTAAGTATAATCGAACATATAGGAGGTACGGATGGTGAACGAATTAAAAGGAATCCACCATGTTACAGCAATTACGAGCAGTGCAGAAAAGAATTATGAATTTTTTACGTATGTACTTGGAATGCGACTTGTTAAAAAGACAGTGAACCAGGATGATATTCAAACATATCATTTATTCTTCGCAGACGATAAGGGAAGTGCGGGAACGGACATGACCTTTTTTGACTTTCCTGGTATCCCCAAAGGGAGCCATGGCACGAATGAAATCTTTAAAACGTCCTTCCGGGTTCCAGATGATGCCGCGCTAGATTATTGGGTGAAACGATTTGACCGCCTTGAAGTTAAGCATTCTGGAATTAAGGAGCAATTTGGTAAAAAAACGTTATCCTTCGTTGATTTTGATGACCAGCAATACCAACTAATCTCTGATGAACATAATGAGGGAGTAGCTTCAGGTACACCTTGGCAAAATGGCCCGGTACCACTAGAGTATGCCATTACTGGCCTTGGCCCTATCTTTGTTCGAATTGCTAATCTAGATTACTTTAAAGAGGTGCTAGAAAAAGTATTACAATTTAGAGAAGTTAACAGTGAAGGCGCCTTTCATTTATTTGAAGTTGGTGAAGGAGGCAATGGTGCACAGGTAATTGTAGAGTATAACCCTGTTCTGCCAAATGCAATTCAAGGCTTTGGAACAGTGCATCATGCAGCCTTCCGTGTAGAAGATCGTAACGTACTTGAAGAATGGATTAAACGCATGGGTGACTTTGGTTTTCAAACATCCGGTTATGTGAACAGACACTTTTTCGAATCACTCTATGCCAGAGTAGCACCACAAATTCTGTTTGAGTTTGCGACAGATGGACCTGGATTCATGGGGGATGAGCCATACGAAACATTAGGAGAAAAACTATCACTTCCTCCATTTCTAGAGCCGCAAAGGGAAGAAATCGAAAAAATGGTACGCCCGATCGATACTGTTAGAAGTACCAAGGATCTCACAAAAGAATAGTATGCAGAAAACCTGTCAGCAACGAAAATTTGCGTTGGCAGGTTTTTTCTATTTAAGCATTACAAATCATAATAATGTTTCCATCAGGATCCTTTACAGTGAAAAAAGCCAGGTCATCATACCGTTCAATTGGCGAATCAACGTGGTAGCCTAGTTCTTTTACAAAAGAATAAGCATTTTCAATCTCATCGGTGTGGAAATTGAATATCGGATGTTTCGACGGATACACTTGCTTTTTCTCTCTGCGGGGCCCTGCGTCTAATAGTAGACCCGTATAATGATTGATATTCATTTTATATACTGGTTCTCTCACTTCTTCTGCTTCATATGTTTGTCCAAGTAGGCGACAATACCATTCCACCGATGTAGGTAAGTCACTAACATGGATAAATACTGTGTTCATTTGATTTTTAATTGGACTCTTCATCGATTCACACTCCTTATTTAAGTCATTGCACCTTGCCCAACTTTCGTAAATGGTAGTATCTTGTCTTAAACTTTGTTGCCCTCTTTGGTATATATAAATATTCTCTACGGTCACTACTTTTCCTGCATTTTTCTTTCTGGCTGGAATAAAATATGGGGGAAATTTATTTACCGATACTGCAGGAAATTATAATAAAGAAGATGAATAAGATAAGTGGGATTATAAAGAAAAGGAACGTGGAGGAGGAAGTTATATGACGAAAAATCAGGAGTTTTTTAGAAAGATAAATAATGCTTTTATGACGGGTGATGTGGACACAATCTTTGCAAATATTTCAGATAATATTGTTTGGAATATGGTAGGGAGTAATGTTCTGGAAGGGAAGGATGCCGTAATAAAAGAAATGGAGCCAATGAGGGGTGTTGAAATAGCCAATCAAACAAAACAGATCATTACACATGGGAAAACGGCTGTTATTGAAGGAACAATGGCAATGGAGGAAGAGGGTGTTCATAAGAAGTACGCTTTTTGTGATATTTATAAGCTGGATAAGCATAAAGATGGGAAAATAATTGAAATCACAGCATATTTAATTGAAGTAGAATAAGGGGCTGGGAGAATGGATTCAATTCTTTTTATTCACAGTGCGGGTCCACAGGAAGGTCGAGAAGGTAGTCAGTTGCTGGCCCATTATTTGAAAAAGGAATGTGCTAACACGCATAATATTATTCATCCAGCAATGCCATCGCCTTTGGATCCTTATTATGCAGAGTGGAAGAAAGAGATTCGGAGAACACTAGATTTAGTGGAAGGAGAAGTTACTTTAATTGGCCATTCATTAGGAGGTTCTGTATTGCTTAAATATTTGGCTGAAGAAGAAGTAAACATACCATTTAACAAACTAATTTCCATTGCCGCACCCTTTTGGGGTGTTAATAAAGGATGGCAAAGAAAAGATTTTATCCTTAAGTCCAATATCTCAGGGGAAATTCCATACGTTCCTAATATTTTCTTTCTTCATAGTAAACTTGACCCAATTGTCCCAATTGAACATATGCAACGTTATTTAAAGCACTTTCCTCAAGCTAAATTTATTGAACTTGAAGGGGATGCTCACTTGTTTATGGATGGATTGCCTAAGTTAGTTGAGGTGCTAAAAGAAGCGTAGGAACTTCATAGTTCAAATTAACTAAAAAAACTTGCTGTTCTGTCTAACTGTGTTATTCTTTTTTTAACTATTAATCAGGAGGATGCAGTATGGAAGAACCTTTATTTAACATTCCTCACCACACTTATTCTACACTAAGCCAGGCCGAACGTTATCTGCTCGAGTACATTCACCAGCATATTGGAGATATTGCAACAATGTCGATTGTGAAGCTAAGTGAGCAGGCCAATGTATCTACAGCTACGATTGTAAGGCTTATGAAGAAAATTGGATATAATGGGTATACATCTTTTAAGTATAGGCTTAAACAAGATAAAAAAATGATGGATGCAGATGATTCACTGCGAGATATTGATGACGATATTAAACAAGTCATTCGTAAAAATGAAGAAGAAGTACACAAGACCATCCAATTACAAAGCGTAGGACAGATAGAAGACGCTGTTCAAAAAATACATGACGCAGAAAGAATATATATTTTCAGCAGAGGTTTTTCTGAAATGGTAGCAAAGGAAATGATGATCAAGTTACAAGCCTTGGATAAGATATGTGAAACACACGAAGATCCTAATATTATCCGTGTGAAATCTAGGAAGGTCGGTAAAAATGATTTAGCTATTTTTGTCTCATTGAATGGTGAAACAGCAGAGTTGGTTGAAGCATGTCAGAATTTGAATATTCGTCAGGTAACAACCATCACCTTAACGACGAAGGTAGACTCTACACTCAGTGAACTATCTGATATGACGCTTCTTGGTTATAAGACAGATCATTCCTTATTTCAAGAATATGAAGTACGTTCTAGACTTTCCCTAAATGTAATAGCCCGAATATTACTTGACGCCTATGTTATCCGCACAAAGAAATAGCTGTTTTACCCCCTCTCTTATTAGAAGAGAGGGTTTTTTAGTTTTTCTTATGTGTTTTTGTAAAGGTTTACAAAAGCTGAAAACATTTACACAAAAAATTATGTAATACTTAAAATAACAAAAAGAAAGAAGGTGTGACTTTGATTTATACTTGCACCATGAATACAGCAATCGATTTATATGTCGCCTTAGATCACTTAGTTCCTAATAAAGTCAACCGTACTCGCGACGAGGATTATCAGCCGAATGGAAAAGGTGTAAATGTTTCCATCATGTTAAAAAAGTTGGGTATTGAAAATACCGCCCTAGGATTTATAGGGGGATTTTCTGGTAAATATATCGACGACTCATTGAGAGATTTACAGATAACAACCGAATTTATAGAAGTGGATGGTATCACTCGAATCAACGTCTTTGTCAATGCCGAAGAAGAGTACAAAATTGTTAACCAGGGACCGACGATAAAGGCAGAAGAGGTACAGCACTTATTGCAAAAAGTTCAGGGTATTAAATCGGGTGATACGCTCGTGGTTTCAGGTAGTCTGCCGAGAGGAGTCCCTGAATCGGTTATAACAGACATAGCGTCTATTTGTGCGGAGCAGCAGGTGAAGTTGGTTCTTGATACAAGTGTTGATTCTGTACTAGACACACTTTCATACCAGCCATTCCTTTTAAAGCCAAACGATGAGGAGATTGCAAAGTGGTTCCAAAAAGAGCATCCCTTAACTGAAGAAGAATTACTGATATACGGACAAGAGTTGCTAATAAAGGGAGCACAGAATGTAATCATTTCTAGAGGAGAAAAAGGAGCGTTATATTTAACTGAAAACATGCAGTTAAAAGCTAATGCGCCTAAGGGAGAAGTGGTAAATACAGCGTGTTCTGGAGACGCAATGCTTGCTACTTTTATCGCAAGGCAGAATCAATCAAGCTCAATTGAAGAAGCACTGGCCTATGCCGTCGCAACTGGGGCCTCTACTGCATTTTCCAAAGGCCTCAGCGATTTAGAGGATGTATCAAACTTAAGAGAACAAATTGACATCACTACTTTATAAGGGGGAGTAATAATGAGCAAGAAAAAAATTGTTGCGGCAACAGGATGCCCTACAGGGATAGCTCACACGTTTATGGCTGCAGAAGCTTTAAAGAAAGCAGCAGAAAAATTAAATGTTGAAATAAAAGTGGAGACACATGGTCAAGTAGGTGTTGAAAACGCCTTGACACCTCAAGAAATTAAAGAAGCAGATGGGGTTATCATTGCGGCTGATAAGGACGTTAATGCCGATCGTTTTCATGGAAAGCTATTGGTTGACGTACCTGTAGCGAAAGGAATACGTACTCCGGAAGATCTCATCAATCAAATTATAAATGGAGAAGCATCCGTGTATCGAGCAAGCGATTATGAAGGAAGTAGTGAATCCAATACCGAAGACACAACTACTCAACACGATAAGCAGACTACTTCAGGAAAGAATTGGGGTCATACCATTTATAAACACCTAATGAATGGTGTTTCCCACATGCTTCCGTTTGTTGTAGGTGGCGGTGTGCTTATAGCCATATCGTTCCTATTTGGAATTTATTCTGCAGACCCTGAAAACGAACAATATAACCAGTTCGCAAAACTATTAAATGATGTGGGCGGTCTGAGTTTTAGTGTAATGGTACCAATTCTAGCTGCATTTATTGCAGAGTCTATTTCCAAACGACCCGGAATGGTAGTTGGGTTTGTTGGTGGTCTTTTAGCAGATCAGGGAGGAGCAGGATTCCTTGGCGGTATTCTCGCTGGTTTTATTGCAGGTTATATTATCATCTTGCTACAAAAGCTTTTGAAAAAAATGCCACATTCTTTAAATGGGCTAAAATCAATCTTTTTATACCCAGTACTTGGTATCTTCCTTATTGGGATTATTATGACACCTATCATCGTGCCATTGACTGGCCTTAATGAAGGACTAATGAGTTTTCTTGAATCTGTTCAATCTACTAACCCACTACTCTTAGGTTTAATTGTAGGAGCGATGTGTGGATTTGATATGGGCGGACCTTTTAATAAAGCTGCCTATGTAACTGGCACACTACTTTTATCTGAAGGAAATCTCTATTTTATGGCAGGGGTCTCTGCAGCATGTATAGCGCCACCTTTAATTATTGCTTTTGCAACTGTGATCTTCCGCAAATACTTCACGAAAGAAGAGCGTAATGCAGGTGCTGTAAACTTTATTCTTGGTTCAACCCATATTACAGAAGGAGCAATCCCATTTGCAGCTAAAAACCCCGTCGTTGTATTGCCGATCATTATGTTAGGTTCCGCAATCGCTGCAATCTTGACCTATATGTTTGGCGTGCAGGTCCCTGCACCACATGGAGGATTTCTAGTTTTACCAGTTGTCACTGGAGCATTTCAATGGGTTCTATCTATTTTAATTGGTTCCCTTGTCGGAGCATTCATCTATGGACTGTACAGAAAGAAAGCAGCTAACAACCAACCAATTAAGGAGTGACAAAAATGAAAAATATGATCAAATCAAGTTATGTTAAATTACAAGCAACAGCATCCTCGCAGCTAGGTGTTTTTCAGGCAATTGCCGACATAGCTGTTGAAAATGGGATAGCGGATAACGCCGATGAAGTGGTTAAAGGACTTAAAGATAGAGAAGCACAAAGCACTACTGGGTTTCAGGATGGCTTTGCCATCCCTCATACTCAGTCTACTTCGATAACAAAGCCAGCAGTTGTGATCGTACGTACGGAGACAGGCATAGAATGGGAATCATTTGATAACCAACCAGCCTTTTTCTTCATCTCTTTGTTAATTCCAGAAGCTGAAGCAGGAACTACGCATTTGCAGGCTCTTTCAGCCCTATCAAGAACACTAATGGATGAAGAGAAGAGGCAGCAATTGTTAGATGCAACAACTACGGAGCAGCTTTCATTATTAGTAGAAAAATCTATTACACCAGAGGAGGCAAATTAATATGGGTTTATTATCAACTACACCAATGCTACAGAAGGCTAAACGAGACAAACATGGGATTGTTGCATTCAACGTCCACTCATTCGATAGTATTTTCTGGGTTTTGGAGGCTGCAGCGGAGCTGAAATCTCCTGTAATTCTCCAGACAACTGTAGGAACGGTTAAATCACTTGGCGCAGAGAATATTGTGAAGGTAGCAAAAGCAGCCTCAGAGCATTATCAGATACCAACTGGTTTGCACTTGGATCATTGCACAGATTATGAAGTGATTAAAACAGCTATACGTGCTGGCTACACATCTGTCATGATTGATGCGTCCATGCATCCTTTTGATGAGAATGTGAGACAAACAAAAGAAGTTATGGACTTGGCAGATTCCCTAGGAGTAAATGTAGAAGCTGAACTTGGAAAAGTTGGTGGAGTGGAAGACGACATCGTTGTAGCAGAAGAGGATGCTCAGAAAGCTGTGCCAAAGGACTGCCAAAGGTTTGTTGAGTTAACGGGTGTTCCAACACTTGCGCCTGCTATTGGCACGGCTCATGGTATCTACAAAGGGGATCCTGATATTGATTTTGACCGAATAGAAAAGATTGCACAGGTTGTCGATGTACCACTTGTGCTCCACGGTGGGTCTGCCGTTCCCGACCAGGATGTACGGAGGTGTGTTGCAGAAGGAATGGCTAAAGTCAATGTATCTACTGAACTTAAAAATGCCTACTCCAAAGCAATACGTGAGCATTTTGAGCAGGAACCGGATAGTCTTGATCCACGAGCATATTTGCAAAAAGCGAAAGATGCAGCGAAGGAAATGGCTAAATCAAAGATTCGAATGGTCGGAAGCGAAGGAAAAGTTGTTCCCGTATTTTCTGAGTGATAAAATAAAAGAAGTTGGTCTTTCTCTGTTGGGGAAAGACCGTTTCTTAATGGAGGGAATAAACAATGAAGCTTATCGCAATTGATTTAGATGGAACACTTCTTTCCAGTAACGGCACAATTAGTGAAGGAAATGTAAAAGCTATTAAGTCAGCACAGGAGGAAGGTCATGTCGTTGCTATATCCTCTGGGAGGTCATTGCACGACACGCGGGAAATAATGCGACGTGCTGATATTACATGCCCTATTATTACAGGGAATGGTGCAAAATCGTACCATGCAGAGGAATATATCCATAATTTATACTTTTCCGATCAAGTGCTTGATTCTATGATGGACGTTTTAATTGATAGTGGTCTGTATTTCGAAATTTATACGAAAGACGGGATTTTGGTCGAGGAAAATGGAAGAGAGCAGCTTGAGCAAGAAATTAGAGACCTTGGTGAGGATGATCCAAGCTGGGCTGAAAAGGTCGTAGAAATACAGTACCAGCAGCATGGTCTGCAGTATGTCCCACAATACACGGACATTGACTTTGCCGGCAAACAAGTTTACAAGCTATTTGTCATGTCCTTTCAGAAAGACGAATTAGATAAACTTCGAGATCACATTGCTGAGAGAACGGATATTTCGATTACAACCTCAGGCAGGCAAAAGCTAGAAATTGGGCACCCAAAAGCAAGTAAGGGACATGCTTTAGAGCTCATCGCTGATTATTTTTCTGTACCGTTGGAGAACACGGTGGCAATTGGGGACAACTTTAATGATCTTTCCATGTTTGAAAAAGCTGGCATAAGTATCGCAATGGGGAACGCGGAAGTGGAAGTAAAGCAGCGATGTACATATGTAACAGGAGATCATGATGAAGATGGCGTGGCAGAAGGATTTAGGAAATATATTTTAAATTCGTAATAGGGAGGAGGACAGTTCGTAACTGTCCTCTTTCTGTATAATGTGTGAAAAATGTACGTGATTCGGGAACGGGTCTGAGTACGAGTGTTTCTAGCTTTCACTTATAATATAAGCATCAGGTATACCAGCTTTTTTTACTTGATTAAGCTGATTTTCTGCATTTGACCGCTTAGAAAAAGCACCAGCTTGGACTCGAAACCACAGCACACCAGATAGGGTTAAACTATCCACATATGAGTTGATTCCTTTTTTCTTTAAAGCCTCAACTCGCTGCTCTGCATTCGCTTTGGATTTAAAGGAGCCTGCAATAACTTTGAATAACTGGTCATCACTTCCATTACCTTCTTCCTTACGCTGAAGGTTAAAAGCTTTAACAAGACCGTTGACATGCCCCTGGGCAACCCGTTGCCTCCATGAAGCGGTTCGCATTAAGGCAGCATCCTGTTGGTTGTCAATGAACCCATTTTCCGATAGCATTGCTGACATAGTAGATTCCCTTAACACGTGAAAATTTGCTTTTTTCTTGCCGCGATTGCTCAACTGATTGACTTTCGTTATTTCAGCGTGTAATACGTTGCGATATTCTGCGGTTTTGGAGGAATCAGATAAATTGCTGTGAATATAATCTTCATACCCTCTAGCACTCCCGTTAAAAGCATTACAATGAATGGACAGGAAATAGTCCGCTCCCCAGTCATTCGCCTCGTTTGTCCGTTGCTGCAAGCTTTTACTACTATCAGAGGAACGACTTAATCGGACATCCACATTGCGATAATCACTTACCAAAATGCTACGTATCCGTTGGGCAATATCTAGTGTAATATTCTTTTCACTCAAACCATTCCCCTGTGCCCCGGGGTCATTCCCTCCATGGCCGGGATCTAAATATAACTTCACTAAGAACGCCTCCTATCATTTTTTGTACATTAGGAAAGTATAAAATTTTAGCTGGGTAGCAATTACGATGCAGTTAAAATTTTAATGTTCCAAGTATAAGAAAAACGTATACATTAGCTAAAGGACGAGCGAATGCGAGTTTTTCTAAAAGCTCACTAACAGCTTATGAAATATGTCAGATTAACTGTTGGACAAACAACATCAGAATGACATAATTCCATGTCTGCCAATGCCCTTTTACTCTCTATTATCGAAAGAAATAGGCTTTTCGGGGCGTAAACCTAGCGTAACCTGTTAAAATAGAAAAAAATGGGCTTGTGGAGGGGTAGAAATGATAGAGCAAATAGATCTTAAAGAGATACCAGTATTGGAAACAGAGCATTATGTGCTTCGGGGTATAGCGAAAGAAGATGCAAAAGAGCTATATCTTTTCATGAGGGATCAAGAGACAATGCAATATATTACTCCACATCCAGTTGGAACCGAAGCTGCGATGCAGGAGGAAGTCACAAGGTACCTCAAGAAGTTTGCTCTAAAAAAGGAAATCCCATGGGTGATTCTAGACAAGGAAACTCGGAAAGTGGTTGGCCAATTCCGCTTTCATAAGTTGCATCTTTGGCATAAGAAGGCAGAGATGGGCGCGGTGATACGGAAAGAATACCAAAATAAAGGAGTTATGACCGAAATACTTGATGTTGTGTTAGACTTTGGCTTCCATACATTAAGGTTAAATCGTATCGTTGGGGATATATTTGCAGGAAATGAAGGATCAAGGAGACTTATGGATAGGTTTGGTTTTAAAAGAGAAGGCGTATTGCGACAAACCGATTTTGATGGGGAGAAATACCATGATACGGTTGTTTATAGCTTACTACAGGCAGAATATAGAAGAAAATAAAGTAGAGGCATTCCCAGGGAATTCCTTTGAATGCCTCTTTAGATTTAACTTCAAGCTTCTGTAACTTTTGGCTTTTTCTCTTTCTTTTTGCCAATTAAGACGGCTTTTGCTTTTTCCCTACTCTTTTTGTGACTAAGAACGTAAAGCGTATCGTTCACATGAATGACGGAATTTCCTGTAGGTGTGATTAGCTCGCCCTCACGAATTATCCCTATAATTAACGTGTTATCAGGTAATATCAAATCAATCAGTGATGTATCGACTGCTGGTGACTTTTCAGTAATAGCAACCTCGATTATTTCTGAATCAGTTGTACCTAAGTTAATAATCTCGAGGCTCGGCAGTAAATCTTCTTTTTCTTTCCCCGTCAGTTTAAGCTTTTCTGCCAGCCAGGATAGACTGCTACCCTGGACGAGAGCAGATATCAATACGACGAAGAAAACAGCATTGAAGATGAGTTGGCTACTCTCTATGCCCGCTATAATAGGGTATGTTGCTAGTACAATCGGAACAGCCCCTTTTAATCCTGCCCAGGAAACAAATACTTGCTCCTTCAAATTGTATTTCATGAAGACCAGCGAGAGAAAGACTGCAATAGGCCTTGCTACGAACATTAAGATGATAGATAGGGCAATCCCTTGCCAGAAGATTTCCAATAACTGACCTGGAAAGACTAATAACCCTAGTAAAATAAACATTAAAATTTGCATCATCCAGGCAAATCCTTCGTTAAATCGTAAAATCGTGAAACGGTAAAGGAGGTCATTGTTGCCTACAACTACAGCCATAACGTATACAGCAAGTAGTCCACTACCGCCAATTGAATCAGTTAAAATATAAGTGAGCGAGGCCATTGCTAAAGCAAGCACGGGGTAAAGCCCAGCCGTATCAAGCTTGATGTGATTGATAATGAGTACAGTTAACTTTCCAAGTGCCACTCCAAGTATTAGACCAAGCCCCATTTGTAAAAAGAAACTACCGACGGCTGTCCAGATAGAACTATCAGGTATTTGAATGATCTCAATAAAAGCGACGGTCAAAAACACAGCCATCGGATCATTTGAGCCAGATTCCGCTTCGAGGGTAGAAGTTAACTTGCGTTTAATATTTTTATTTCCTAATACAGAAAAAACTGCAGCGGCATCTGTTGAGCCAACGATGGCTCCGAAAAGCATACCTTCCAATAAGGAAAAATTGAGGATGTACATTGCAGCTAATCCCGCAATAGCTGAAGTTATGAGTACCCCGAAAGTTGCCAGGATACTTGCTGAGCCGATGATCGGCTTTATCTGCGACCACTTCGTTTGTGTGCCACCTTCAAAGAGGATAATAATAAGTGCCATTATTCCAATCAATTGCGTGATTTCAACATTTTCAAAGAAGACAAATTGGTTCATGCCCATTCCGACAAGGAGGAACAAGACTAGTGAGGGTAAACCGAGACGGGTAGAGAATTTAGTGGCTAGAACTCCCATGAGCAACATAGAAGTAAATAAGAAAATCATTGTTTCTATTGACATTATATGAACAACCCTCCGATGCAAAAAGAATATACACTTCTATTTAATTTTAAACTGTATTTCAGAAAAAACAAAACATAAAGCACTTTAACAGCTAATTTTATCCCGGAGCAACCGTCCGTAAGACTCCCATTTCAAAACATAAAGTGAAACCGTTAGTTTATAGTGGGAGAAAACGGACGCTAACACCCCGGTTCGTTCAACTAACAATTAGTGGGGGATATTGAAAAACCCCCGCTGATTGAAGTTTCACTTTATATCCATGTATATAAATGACAGCCTGCGTAAAACTAAAAAAAACCTAGAAAAGGAGAGTGTGCAAATGGACGAGAAAAATAACCAGTTTAAGGAAAACAAAAATCATGGTGAACATCGTAATGGAAGAAAAAGCCAATATAAAAACAGCAATTCAAAAGGCGGAGACGAACCAAATCAATTTATCTCAAAAAAGTAGAACGTTTAGAGGTGACCATCCAGTAAGTGGATCGGTCGCTTTTTCATTTTTTAAGGAAGAGGATTGTCCAATAATGACCTCTCTATTATAAATGTATGCTGTTTCCCTAATCTAAAGGACTAAAAAGGGTTGCATTCTATATAAAGGTAGTGTAAGTTCTTTATATAGAACGAAGGGTTATAACAGTCTATAATCTCCGTAAAATTACTTAAGTAGCAAAGTTTGTTTAAGAACAAGGGGGATTACTTAACTTTTTTGTTCTTTATTGAGTACGAAATTAATTGAAGTGTTAAACAAGAAGTCACCTGGTATAAAACAAAACGGTTTAAGCAGGAAGATCTAGTTAGGAAGGACCGTTCTGCATAGTAGGAAATCATTCAAACTAGGAGAAGATAAGAGGTGCGGACAATGCTAATTCAAGTATTTATTGCCATCATACTCGTTCTTATAGTCATAAATGTGTTGATTAATCTAAAAGGCGAAAAACATACCGAGGACAGCGTTATTACAGAACAGTTTATTGTTAAGTGGTTGAAGAATGATAATGGCACATTGGCAACGTATATCAAGCCTGACAAGCAGTTGGATGAAGACCTTGTTTCAGGTAGAGAAGCTCTTTCAGAATCGCTTGGATTATGGATGCGTTATGCAATCGAAAAAGAAGATAAGAAGTTGTTTGATAACGCCTATATGCAGTTGGTTAATCATTTTCTTAAGCAGGATGGAATGGTTTATTGGAAGTTGACGGAGAAGGGTAAAAGTGATGTGTACACCAATGCATTGGTAGACGATCTACGGATTATTGCCGCCCTGATGGATGCCAATAAGAATTGGCCAAAGAGTAGCTATCCATACAGTAAAACGGCAGAGCAAATCGCGAAATTTCTGAGTACCTATAGTAAAAGTGGAGATGTATTAACCGATTTTTATGATAAAGGAATGCGATACAATAGTAATTATCTTACCTTATCTTATATCGACACTGCGGCATTGAGGCAGATGAGAGGAAATGGACTCATAGCGGCTTCACTATATGAAGCTACTGTAGATGTCCTATTGCAGGCGCCTGTTATAAATGGCTTTTTTCCAAAATCCTATCATGCCACAAGTGAGCAGTATATCTACGAAAATGAAGTCCATATGATCGACCAGGCGTTAACTGCGTACCAACTGTCTTTGGAAGGGGAGAACTCCGAAATGTTTTTAGATTTTATTAAGAATGAGCTATCAGAGAATGGCAAGATATACGGTAAATATAATCGACAGACGAAGGTTCCAACAGTCGAATACGAATCTCCCGCAGTTTATAGCCTCCTCATCCTCTATTGTTTAGAGGTTGGAGCAAAGGAAGTAGCAGATGGACTGTATAAACGAATGCTTGATTTCCGAAATGTCGAGGCAAATGATCCATACTATGGTGGTTATTCCGTTTACAAGCAAAATACACATATCTTTGATAATCTTCTTCCATTACTAGCAGAATTGAATGTATCTAGTTCAAATTAACTATTCTTTACAAAGAATTTACAGTAACTTAATACCCCCTTGATATACTTTTAACAATAGAGTACTTGGGGGTGCACCATTGGGTAAAATGAAACATACTTTCTATTCAAAAATCAGACAAGCATTGACTAAGCTAAGTCTACGCAGTAGATTGCTCGTCCTTTTTATTTCTATTTTCATTATCTCGGTTTCCATAGTTGGCGCAGTTTCATATGTGAAAGCAAAAAATATGACGACGGAAACTATTGAAAACCGCTTGCTTCGAGAAGCAGAGCTAATGGGTTATATAGCGGATAATTTAAAGTTTCTATATGTAAGTGATGAGACATATTTTCAACAGCAACTTGTGGCCAATATAAGGACACAGCAAGAAAAACTGTCTGATGAAGGGATCCAGTCAGACTTTTTTTACATAACAGACGGGAAAGCGACCCCCTTTGAAACAGGTGACCAAGGGCTTCATGCTGTACCGGAGCAGGTGATTTCCCGGATAACCAAAGAACAAGATGGCATTCTAAACGGACAAGTAAATGGGAAAGATTATACGTTTACTTTTCAAGAGATGGAGGAGATCAATGGTACCTATGTTATTGCAGTGCCTGTCGATTCCTATATGGATCCTGTTCAGGAGATGGCTTATTCCACCATATTTGTAATAGCTATAAGTATAGCTATTAGCATACTACTGATCGTTTTGTTTGTTAGCAGTTTAACAAAACCGTTAATCGTATTGCGAAAAGCGATGAGACAGGTAAGGGAAGGGGACTTACAGCAAGCTGTTGCCATTGACACGACCTTACCGGAATTTATTTCTCTTAAAAAAAGCTATGACGCCATGATGGAGCAAATGGTACAGTTGCTACTCGATATACGAAAAACAACGTTACAGCTCCAAAAACACGGGAATGAATTACAGCAATCCTCTGAAGGGACGCTAGTCTCCAACCAGGAGCTAAACCAGGCAATTCACGTTGTGAAGGAAGGTGCAGAACAAACTGCTGCAAGTTCAGAGGTAAGCGCGGAAAACTTCCGAGAGATGAAACAACAAATGGAAGAAATGCTTGTCAATATGGACTCTGTCTTCAAAAGTTCTGATGACATGCACGCTTCTGCTGAGGCGGGTAACCAATCGATGTCTCAGCTAATTCAAACAGTACATAGCTTTGAAAAAGACTTTGCTCAATTGACAGAAACGGTACGACGGTTGCAAACGGACGCGAGGTCTATCAGTGACCTAGTTGGCTTGATTCAGGGTATTACAGAACAAACGAAGCTCTTGTCCCTAAATGCGTCGATTGAGGCTGCGCGTGCAGGGGAAGCAGGTAAAGGTTTTGCAGTGGTAGCAGAGGAGGTTGGGAAGTTGGCACAACAATCCTCACAAGCTGCCTCGCAGATTACTACTTCCATCCATAACATGGAAAGTATAACCAACCATGCAACGAGGGAGTTTGAACAAATGCTTCAAAAAACACATCGCACACTGGAGATGTCAAACGGCTCACAAGTTTCCCTTGATACATTACTGAATGAAATTCATGATGTCGGCAGTAAATTGAGGGGAATGCAGAATGAATTAAGTGGAGTAAAAAAACAGTTACCTTCGCTGGAACAAATCGCAGCCGATTTTTCCTCTGTATCACAGGAGACATTGGCAAGTGCGGAACAGATGCTAGGGAGCAGTGAACTGCAAGTACAATCTGTTAAGGCTACCCATGAAATAGGTTTAAAATTGAGTGCTACATCTGAATCCCTCTCTTCCAAAACAGAAAGATTTAAAATAGAATAAAAAAACAACCAGGCAGCAGTCGCGCTATGCCTGGTTGTTTTTGAATTATTTCTTTGGTTCAGGTGCTTCCTGGTCATCATCATCTAAAAGCTCATTTGTGGATCGTTTAAATTCAGATAATGTTTTACCAAAAGCCGAGCCAATTTCCGGTAGTTTCTTTGGACCAAAAATAATGAGGGTAATGACCAAAATAATAATTAAACCTGGAATTCCTATATTTGATAACATCGCTCTCCCTACCTTCTTATAGTATAGCTAGATTAGGCTAAAATCCCGCCACTCTTCTGGTATTTTATAACCCCCTCAGCAGCTCGATATGCTAGCGCACCTACTGTATCTGTAGGATTGTATCCGCTGTTATGCGGAAAAGAAGAGGCGCCGACAACAAATAGGTTGTCCATATCCCACATTTGGGAGTAATTATTAACCGCAGAGGTGTTTGGATCGTCGCCCATGATCACTCCGCCGGTATTATGGGTGGATTGATAGGTCGTAATATTGTACGGGCCAAGCTCTTCCATCGTATCAATTTTATCTGCGCCCATCTCTTTTAAAATTCCCTCCGCTTTTTTAGCGGTAAATTGTGCTAGATGGCGATCCTGGTCTTTGAAGTCATAGGTCATGCGGATGACAGGATCTCCAAAGGTGTCTTTATAAACGGGATCTAAATCAAGATAGTGCTGTTTAAATGGAAGACTGGCACCCATCGCGCTAACAGACAATGTTTTATTGATATATTTTAATGAATTTTGCTTGAATTCTTTCCCCCAAGTTGGTGATTCTTTTGGAATGGGGTTGTTTTGGATTGGTCGGTGCCCGGTTTGAGTTAAAGATAAGTAACCTCCGTGAAGAAACTTAAGGTCAGAGTGGTCGAAGTTATCTCCATTGAAATCATCAATTACCATTCCTAATGCACCAGCTCCTGCAAAGTTATTAAATTTCTCGTCTTCAAAATAACCAACTGCGGAACCCTTTACAACTTGGTAAGCATAGTTCTTCCCGACAACGCCTTTCCCTGTTGAAGGGTCATAAGGCTTTCCAATCTTAGAATTTAATAATAGTTTTACATTATTAAACACATAACTGGTAACCACGACAGTATCAGCAGGTTGTTCTATTTCTTCTCCTGTTGTAACATCCGTGTATCTGACTCCTGTTGCTTTTCCATCCTTATGTAGGATTCTTCTAACCCAGGAATGTGTCCGCAAGTCAAACTTTCCTGTTTGTTTTGCAACAGGTATCACGGTTACAACAGGATCTGCTTTTGCCCCGTACTCACAACCAAACCGTTCACAAAATGCGCAGTATTGGCAGGCTGCTCGTGATATTCCATCTGGGTTTTCATATGGCTCTGACAAGTTAGCAGAAGGCATCGTGTAAGGATGGTAGTTTAACTTCTCTGTGGCTTCTTTAAACATCTTCATCTGCGGAGAATGTTTCATTGGGCGTGTCGGATACTTATCAGACCGCTTTCCCCCAAGTGGGTTTTCTTCTCCAGAGATTCCAGACATTTTTTCGAATTTATCATAGTAAGGCTCTAGCTCATCATATGTGATGCCCCAATCCTGGATGGTCATATCTGCAGGTATTTTATTTTTACCATATCGTTCAATGGTTTTACTGCGGATCTCAAAGTCGTATGGAAGAAAGCGAAATGTTTGCCCATTCCAGTGAACGCCGGCTCCTCCTAAACCATCACCAAGTAAAAAGGAACCATATTGTCTCATTGGGAGCGCACGTATTTTTTCATTCCCTCTGAATGTAAGGGTGTCTTTAGACAAGTCTTGCATTAATTCATAGCGTAGTGCGTAACGTAGCTCATCATGAACCATATAGTAGTCCTCTGTCTCACGCTCTCGGCCTTTTTCTAAGCCAACTACATTTAATCCCTGCTTCGTTAGCTCTGAGGCGATAATTCCACCAGCCCAGCCAACTCCTACAATTACAACATCTGTTTTTGGTAGTGTTTTAACCATCTTCTAACATACTTCCTTTCTTGTGCATTGGTTGCTTCTATTTCATGCTTGCCATTGCTACTTCGACTCTATTTACATATGGTCGCGAAGACTATTAGGAGGAATCTCTTTAAATTCACCTTCAATAATATCTGTGTAATTCATTTGGTTGCCCGGATAGTCCCGCATTTTCCAACCATCCATATCCTTGTTACCACCATAAAGTGGATCACTATAAACACCTTCTAATGTCATCGACCGCATTAATTGAAAAAAGTTTCCAGGGGAAATGGTTGTTACATTCACTTTTTCTTCTGCGAAGTCAGTTAACACCTTATCTTGGTCTTCCTCGGATAATTCAGTGAATCCTTTATCATAGTTTTGGTGACTATAATTTTGCATCTCTCTAATTCCGATTCTGTAAATCTCTCTGCGATTTAATCTTCCTTGATAGCCCTGTTCTTTTTCACCGTGGAAAAACGGTGGTTGCATGTAATCACGAGCATTAAAGCCGTAAGCGCCAGCTAATTGGTGATCAATGTAATATGCCACTCCAAGTTCCCGAGCTCCTGGCCCATTATCATCTTGTGGGAAGATGCGTTCTGTCGCAGCTTCAATGGTACGAAACTCTGCTTGGTTGAAATACATTAATGCTTGATTGAAATTTTTTGTTTCTTCCTGTTGTTGCTGAGTATCTTCTGCCGTATCTGCGTTCCAAGGGATAACACTCCCAAGTACCCCACCAACTGCAAGGCCGCCAACCGCAATCCCTGAATTACGTAGGAACTTTCTCCTGGATAGGTTCTCCTTTTCAACTTGGTTATTATTCTTTTCTTCTGACATTGTTTTTACCTCCCTGCATATTGCTTGGGATTATTATGTCACCATAAATAACCATTCATGCATTTTTTTTAGTTGGGTATACTATCCCGTGAATAAGGAATGGAGGGTATTGAAAATGAAAATAGGTAAAATGAGTTTGCTAATTATGATGACAACAGGCCTATTGGCGGCTTGTACAGAAGGGGACAATGCAGAGGAAAGTACCGAACAACCCAATATGGAGGAAGTGGGTTATTCACATGAGAATATGAATGATCCAGATATTATTCCAGGAGTATCACGTGATAAGAAGGATACAACAAATAATAGCGGCAGTACCTATAGTGGAATGGGGCAAAACCTTTACAGTACAATTGGTACTTCTGGCGTGCATGAAGGTGGCATATCTTCTTATTTTGAATCAATTCTTGAAGGGGAAGGGATTACAGGAGTAAAAGTATTTGTAGTGGATGATTCAGTGATTCTTGCAAGAAACAAAGCGGAAAATACAAGCCATGAATATGACACAATGCAGCGTAATCTATTAAGTAATACAGAAGGAATGTCAGGGAAAGGTGAGCCTGATGGAGCGGGCAATGGAGCACAAATTGATGATAATTTAAGTCAAGCTATGAAGAAAATGGATGAGATGTTTAATGGGAATGTTAAGGTGTTGACCGTAACAAATCCAGAATCAGCTGATTTAATTGAAGGGATTAAAGAAAAAATAATGGATTCGTCATACGAAGAAGCTTCAAGTGATCTACTAGAATTACTAAACATGACAGAGTAAAGACTTATTGCATGGCACTAGGGGAAGTTGTTGCCTGGATTTGAGCACGCGTAGCTAAATGAAACAAAAGCGAAGGGCGTCGGTTTTCAGGGAACGCCGATTAAGTACAACCCGTCTTAAGTCAACGTCGGTATGACCCAAGTCCTCCGGGTCTACTTATAAACCTACAAGAAACCCTCTGCCTGGTCTAGACAGAGGGTTGTTTATATCGTTCAAGGGAAGAACAATGTATCGAGATTTTCTAACCAAAGCGCCCGGAAATATAATCTTCCGTTCTGCTGTCGGCTGGTTTTGTAAAAATGGTGTCCGTTTGGTCAAACTCAACCACTTCACCATTTAAAAAGAAGGCAGTTCTATCGGAAATACGTGCTGCCTGTTGCATATTGTGGGTCACGATAATGATAGAGTAATCTTTCTTTAATTCCTGCACAAGTTCTTCAATGCGGAGCGTTGATTTTGGATCGAGTGCTGAAGTAGGTTCGTCCATTAGAATAACATCAGGTTCGATGGCAAGACAGCGTGCGATACAGAGACGTTGTTGTTGGCCACCTGACAATCCATAGGCATTTTCTTTAAGTCTGTCTTTTACTTCTTCCCAAATAGAGGCTCCGCGAAGACTTTTTTCCACGATTTCGTCTAGAATTTTTTTGTTGCGAATTCCATGAATCTTAGGGCCGTAAGCGACGTTGTCATAGATAGATTTAGGAAATGGGTTTGGTTTTTGAAATACCATTCCTACCCGTGTGCGCAAATCTTCTACTTTAAACTTTTTGTCTAGAATACTCATGCCATTATAAGTGATCGATCCCGTGGTACGTACGGTTGGGACAAGCTCTACCATGCGATTAAGTGTTTTAATATACGTTGATTTTCCACAACCTGAAGGTCCGATAATCGCCGTAACCTCTTTTTCATAAATCGATAAGTTTATATCCTTTAAAGCGTGGGTCTCCCCATACCATAAGTTCAAATCTTTTGTATCGTAAACAACATTTTTATTTGGAAAAGTCTCTTCAGTATAATTGGTGAAGATAGGCTTGCTTGCAGTTTTAAGACTCATTAGAATACCTCCTTATATTTGCGCCAGAACGTTTGTTGACTAGTATCTTTGCTGAAATTTATTACGGATAATGACGGCAATCGAATTCAGGATAAAAAGCATGACCAGTAATACAACGATGGTTGCTGCTGCTAGGTTTGCATACTCTGATACAAGGGATGAATCAATTGTCCAGTAATAAATTTGCATCGGCATGATCGTAAAGGTGTCGAAAATGCCCCCAGGAAATGGTATCAACAATGCTGGTATTCCGATTACAGTAAGTGGAGCAGTTTCTCCAATTGCTCGTGATAAAGCGAGTATGGAACCTGTTAAGATCCCAGGGAGTGAAGCTGGCAGGACGATGTTTTTAACAGTCTGCCATTTTGTAGCGCCCATTCCGAAAGATGCCTCGCTTAGGTGTTGTGGGACAGCACGTATTGCTTCTTGGGAAGCTACGATTACGATAGGTAGGACAAGGAGAGATAAGGTAAGCCCTCCTGCAAGCACAACATTCCCTAAATCCATAGCTCTAACAAAAACAGTTAGCCCTAGTAAACCGTAAACAATGGATGGGACACCAGCTAAGTTAGCAATGTTTGTTTGAATAATAGCTTGGAATTTTCCTTTTGGAGCATATAATTCCAAATAAATAGCTGTGGCAACACCAAGAATTAGTGTAACTGGTATGACAACAATCATTAGCCAAAGTGTGCCTAGTATAGCACCCATAATGCCAGCTCTGTCGGCGCTAGTCGAAAGCTTTCCTGTAATGAAATCCATATCAATCCAAGCAAGTCCCTGTGTTAGAACACGAATGATTAGGATGGCTAGAACGACGATTCCAAACATGGTTGCAAGAGCGAATAACGTCTTAAATATATTGTTTTTTACTAATCTGCGGTTCATTTTACTCTGAACTTGTTCCTGGTTTATATATTTCATTTTAATATTCCTCCCTAAACTTACGAGAGATGTATCTTGCCAGTAAGTTCATAATTAGGGTGAAGACAAAAAGTGTCATGGCAACAGCATAAAGGCTGTAATATATAGTCGATCCAGCAGGGGCTTCACCACCGGAGACTTCAACAATGTATGCAGTCATGGTTTGCATAGATTGTGTAACATCAAAAGTGAAGTTCTTTGAGCTACCACTTGCAATCGTAACAATCATTGTTTCACCAATTGCGCGGGATATCCCAAGAACGAAGGATGCGATAATTCCTGACAATGCTGCTGGTATAACAACACGGAAGGTTGTTTCCAACTTGGTTGCGCCAAGTGCTAATGCGCCCTCGCGCATCGCATTGGGTACAGAAGTCATGGCATCTTCAGAAAGGGAGGCGATCATCGGAATAATCATAACTCCCATTACAATTCCTGGACTTAGAATGTTTGTTGCTTCCAGTGTAGGAATAATCTTTTCTAACACAGGGGTTACAAAGGTGAAAGCAAAGAATCCATAAACAATCGTAGGTATTCCTGCTAGCACTTCAAGTATAGGTTTTAAAACTCTTCTAACTTTGTCGGTTGCATACTCACTCAGGTAAACAGCGGTCATAATACCTATTGGACCAGCTACGAGCATCGCGATCACGGAAGATATAATCGTACCGTTTATTAAAGGTAATACTCCGAACTCAGGGTTTTGGCTTAGTGGCTTTAAAACTGTCCCGGTAAAGAACTCAGTAAAGGGTACCGCTTTGAAAAATGATATTGTTTCAGTTAGCAGGGTATATACAATGCCTATTGTAGTTAAAATCGAGATGGCTGCGAATAGAAACAGAAGTCCAGGAATCATTCTCTCTGTATAGTTGGACATATTGCGTTTCTGTTTCTTCTCGTCTATTAAATGCCGAATAGAACTTTCCTTATTCAAATCCCCGTTAGGTGTCATGGGATCGCGATCCCCCTTTCAATTTCCAGATACGTAATGATGTTACTTGTTCTCTTTATAAATTTAATTAAAAGTCACAATAAGATGAGAGCATTGGAAGCTCTCATCTTAAAATGGGTATGTTTAATTTTTAATGAACATTTTATTTAAGTGCTTCTAGTTCTTCAATTAGTGTTTGAGCTTCATCCTCAGGAATAGGGGCGAAGCCTGTTTCGCCAGCGAATTCGTTAACATTGTTCATTACATAGAGTGCGTAATCAAGAACTTGTGGTTTTTCTTTTGCTTGGTTTACATTTAAGTAAGTAAACACTGGACGTGTGAAATCTGCATAGTCGCCATCTTCAGCAATCGTATCAAGTGAAGGTTCTACAGCGCCGTTACCGAAGTCTACGTTTACTGCTTGTAATGAGTCTTGATTGTTTATATAGTAACCAAATCCGAAGAATCCAATAGCGTTTGGATCATCTGCTACTAATGTAACAAGTGTTGAATATTCTTGTTGTAAGTTGATATCACTTACTAGATCTTGTTCTTCAAGAATAGTTTCATAGAAGAATTCATAAGTTCCGTGATTTTCGTTAGGCCCTACAGGATTGATTTCTTCATCTGGCCATTCAGGATTAATATCAGACCAAGTTTCTACCCCGCCATCAGCAAGGAAAATACTTTTAATTTCTTCTGGAGTCATTTCAGTAGCCCAGTCATTGTCAGGGTGGATAACAACTGTTAATCCATCCAATGCGACTTTAAGCTCTTTTGTTTCAATCCCAAGCTCGTCCGCTTTGGCTTGTTCTTCATCTTTAATTTGACGGGAAGCATCATTGAAATCTGTTCCGTCTTCTACAAGGAATTTTTCAAAGCCAGCGCTTGTACCTGCGCGGCTAACTTCAACTGATACGCCTTCTTGTTCAGTTGTCATATATTCTTCAGCAAGTCGTGACATTAGAGGGTAAACCGTACCTGAACCATCAATTACGACATTTCCTTCTAATTCTGCAGAGTCGCCTTCTGCGCTTGCCTCTTCTGAAGATCCGCTTTCAGATCCACTGCTTGTTTCGGAACCACTCTCATCCTCTGAGTCTGATCCACAAGCTGCTACAACTACAGCTAGACCTGCGATAAGCAGAATCATTAAAAACCTTTTGAAATTCATATAAATTGTCCTCCCCTTCATGCACTAATTAATTTTTGAAAGATTTTCTCTCTCAACTGCTAGTATAGTAGGGGAATGTTAAGTGAGTATGATCAGAATGTAAAGGTTTTGTAAATTAGGTAAAAAGTCCTCAGTAGATTAATAACGTTTGATGTTATAAGCGAATGAGAAGAACATGAGGTTGCATAGTGTGTATAATGGGGTTGCTACTAATTATGAACGCGCTAGTAAAAGGACATAAAGAATAGGAGAGCTAATCATGAAATTAATCGCAACAGACTTGGACGGAACACTATTAAACGCAAAAGGGCAGGTAAGCTTAGAAAATGCCAGAGCAATGAGAAGGGCTTTAGATCTAGGTATAAAGGTAGTTGTGGCCACGGGAAGGTCCTACGGGGCGGCAAGAAAGCCTTTCAAAGAAGTAGATTTAATTGCTCCAGTAATTTGCTTGAATGGAGCTAATACATATTCGGAAAAGATGGAACTCTTAAGAGAAGCACCATTAGATAAATCTACAGCACGGGAGGTACAATTGCGCTGTGAACAAGAGGGCATTTATATTGAACTCTTTACAAGCGATGGAGTCTATTCAACTAGTAGAGAAAAGTTTATACAAGTCATGATAGACATATTGCAGACAGCAAATCCTGATATGTCAGAGGAAGATATACGGAAAGATGCAGAGAAACGTTTTCAGAATGAGGACGTTCATTTTATTGAAAGTCACGACGAGCTGTTTGAACGAGAGTCTTTACAAATCCATAAAATACTCGCCTTTTCACTGGATAATAAAAAGCTCAAAGATCTGCATTCAATATTTGATTCTAATCCTGGTTTGGCAATCACTTCTTCAGGTGAAGTCAATCTTGAATTTAATCATCCAGACGCACAGAAAGGGATAGCTTTAGAAGAATTAGCAAAAAATATGGGGATTGAGATGAAAGATGTTATGACATTAGGGGATAACTTTAATGATGTGAGTATGCTCAAAATGGCTGGGCGTGGCGTTGCAATGGGAAACGCCGTTGAAGAAATTAAGGCACTATGTCAATATACAACTAAATCAAACGATGAACATGGTGTGGCATATGCAATTGAAGAGATGTTAAAAGAGTTGTAATGCAAGCTATGTATTAATGAGAGGTGTGGTGAACTGTGCAACCTTCCTATGTTACGAGTAAAGAAGCGGTAAGACGATTTCTTCTTGAAACGCAATACCTACTACCTGAAGAGGATCAGGAAATTTCTGTAATACAAATGATTCGAAACTTGGAGTGTGTGCAGCTCGACCCTGTAGCCTCAGTCGAGCGCAATCAACACCTTGTTCTTATGGCACGCGTTCCCGACTATCAACCGGATATGCTTCATCAACTACTCGCTAAAGGGGATCTGTTTGAATACTGGGCAAATGCTGCATGTACGATACCTGTGCAAGATTACCCTGTATTTAAAGCGGTACGTTCTCGTTTAAGGAAGCTGGTTCAGCCTGAACTTGAAAAGCTTTCACCTATAGTCCGACATATTCTAGACAGGCTAAAGGATGAGGGGGAGCTACCATCCCGTGCCTTTCGATCAGACGAGCGGGTCCATGGTGGCTGGGACACGGCCCAACCTAAAACAAAGATAACCTCTCGGGCATTAAATTTGTTGCTTGATGCAGGAATCATCCGTGTCGTTCGAAGAGAGGGATCAGAAAGATATTTTCACCTAACGGAAGAGAGTCTGCCACAATGGTTATTGAATCAAGCTGATAAAATAGAGGTAGAAGAGGCAGAGCGCGCATTGCTAGCAAAATATATTCGCGCTTATCGTGTGATAGATGCGCGTGATCCCCGGTTTGGCTGGCAAAAGCTTAAAGCAATGGAACGAAAACAAGCCATGGAGACGATGGTAGCTAGTGGGGAGGCCATTCGACTTACAATAGAAGGAATAAAAACAACGTACTACATATTAGCTGAAGATTTGGACCGACTCAAAAGACATGAAAGGACCCCGGATCCGTTTTCCATTGAGCATGATGATGTGCGTTTTTTGCCACCATTAGATAATTTGCTTTGGCGACGTGACCGACTTGTGGACCTATTTGATTTTACCTACCGGTGGGAGATCTATATCCCAAAGGAAAAACGGCAATACGGTTACTATGCCATGCCAATCCTTATTGGAGATCAGCTTGTTGGAAGAATGGACCCTGGTCTTGACAGGAGTTCCAATCAGCTGCATATTCGCCAGCTCAAGCTAGAACCAACTATAAAGGTAACAAAAGAGCTTCATGGTAACATTTGGCAAGGGTTGGAGAGGTTCGCTGCAGCCCACTGCGCAAAAGGGATTACGTTAAATAAGAATATGTGCGACATTTAATGTGTTTAAAAGGGGGCCAAACGCTTCTATTCAACTCAAATCACATGTGATAGACTAGTAAAAATAAAGTGAAACTTCAATCAGTGGAGGGGTGTTCTTTCCCCACTGATTGTTAGTTGAATGAATCGGGGTGTTAGTGCCTGTTTACTCCCACTTCATGTTTTTTGAAGGGAGTCTTACGGACGGTTGCACCGGGATAAAAAAAGGGGAAGGGGATAGAGATGGCTGACAAGGAAGCATTAGACAGGGCTACAGGAAGCACCGAAGTAAAACAACTAGATTTCCGTTTGGGGGCTTTTGGAGCAGCGGTACCTTTATTGTTCTTTGTAATATGGGCGATTACTACTAGCGTGCTTCAACTTTCATCGGAAATTGGCCTTGTTCTTGGTGCAGTAATAGGATTAACATTAGGATTATTATTATCAAAAAGTAAATGGGAAGACTACGCGCAGGGGATGTTTGATGGGCTTGCCCAACCAATCGGTGTGATTGCAATGGTGGCCTGGTTTTATGCAGGGATGTTTGCCCAAATCTTACAAGTCGGAGGATTAGTTGAAGGGCTTGTTTGGATCGGGGCAGTTACTGGTTTGACAGGGGGCCTGTTTGTTGCATTAACCTTCTTGCTTGCCGCTACCTTTTCTACGGCAGTTGGGACAGGCTATGGAACAACCGTAGCATTTTGTACGCTAATGTATCCAGCTGGAATAGCGGTGGAAGCAGATCCGGTTATGCTGTTTGCAGCAATCCTTGCTGGAGCAGTATTTGGAGATAACTTAGCACCAGTGTCGGATACGACAATCGTGTCTGCCACGACGCAGGAGGCTGATGTCCCAGGGGTTGTACGTAGTCGTTTCAAATATGCTATTGGAGCAGCAATCCCTACCATTATATTGTTTGCCTTGTTTGGTGGAGGTGAAAATGCAACTGCGGATCAAGCTGCTATTGGGGCCATGATGGATCAGACTAATCCGAGCGGACTTTTAATGCTTATTCCATTTGCACTTGTATTAATTCTGGCCCTATCCGGCCAACACTTGATTACATCCTTAACATGGGGGATTATTCTAGCTATCCCATTAATTTGGATACTGAAGTTAGGAACAATCGACCAAATTATTTCCTTTAATCCGGACTCAGACAATGTTGTAGAAGGTGCTTTAATTGAAGGGATTTCCGGTTATGTAAATATGGCAATCCTCATCTTGCTTATTGTCGCAGCTGCCCATTTATTAAAATTGGGCGGAACAATGCAGGTGATCACAAAAGGACTTGTGAAGTGGATTGGGAAATCTGTCCGAAAAGCTGAACTCTCCATGTGGGGAATTGTAGCGATGATGAATAGTGCGATTACCATTAATACAGCTGCTGAGATAGCCGCAGCACCATTTGTTAAAGAACTTGGTGAAAAATACCGTATTCACCGATACAGAAGAGCAAATATGCTAGATGCTGTTACCTCTGCATTGGGATACATTTTCCCATGGGGTGCACCTGTTCTTTTAGGTTGGACTACAATTCAGACGATGAAGGAAAAATATGAGTGGCTTCCTGTTGTGTCTCCAACAGAAGTTTTCCCGTTTGTCTTCCAGGGTTGGTTCCTTGTGATCGTTATGCTAATCGCTGCCTTAACAGGATGGGGATTGCGTTACGAAGGGAAAAATGGGGAAGAAGTAAAAGAAAGACCATCAGAATAACTTTAAGGACAAATATTTCAATAAAAAGTTGTGCCAATTACGCGCTACGGAAAAAAACTACGCTTTCCGTGGGCACGGCCTCAGCCTCCTCAGAAGCATAGGTCGCTTCTTCCGGGGTCTTTGGACTCGTGCTGTTCCCACTGGAGTCTACGTTTTTCCTCCGCTAAGTAGAGTTTTATACCTAATAGAAATGCTGAACGAATAAGTTTATAGCCAAAAGGGCTTTGAATGTTCGTTCGGCATTTGTTTTTAATGTTTTCTGGCTACACCTATCTGTTGTTGTTGTTTTATTAATTTGTTATTACTTTGGTTATAGTTAGTTTGAGAATTAATATGAAAGGGTGATCGTATGAAACCGGATATTGCGTATAGGCAGCCGAAATCTATTTTAAATAAAGGAAACGGTTATCTCTCTGGCTATAGCCATTCGCTTAATCCATATGCGGGCTGTACCTTTGGCTGTTCATTTTGCTATGTTCGGAAGTTGCCTGTTTCTTTATTCAAAGGAAAAGAGTGGGGAACATGGGTAGATGTGAAACAAGAGGCAGAGAAGGTTTTAACAAAAGAACTGATAAGGGAAAAGAAAAAGGGAGAAGTGACTATTTTTATGTCTTCTAGTACGGACCCATATCAGCCAGTGGAACGTAAAGAGCGAGTCACAAGATTTTTACTAGAAACGATGGTAGAGAATCAGCCGGATTTTCTTTTCGTGCAAACGAGAAGCCCGTTGGTCAGACGTGATATAGATATATTAAAACAATTTGGAGACAAGGTACGGGTCAGTATGACAATTGAGACAGATGATGAAGCTGTCCGCCAACATTTTACCCCTCAAGCCCCTAGCATATCCTCAAGGTTAAAAGCATTAGAAGATTTGAAGAAACATGGTATACGGACCCAAGCAGCAATTGCCCCTGTTTTGCCAAGTACAGAAAAATTCCCCTCTCTTTTAAATGGTATAGCGGACCGAGTATGTATTGATGATTTTTACATGGGAGATGGTAGTGGTGGTAAGCGGACAGAAGAATTAGGGATCTTTGACTTATTTGATGACATCGATAAAAAGAATTGGACTGTGGATACCGCGTACAGGATAGTGGAAAACAGAATGTATGAAGTATTTGATAATGAAGATGTCTTAATTAGTCAGGAGGGATTTGCCCCATATTAAACAATCGGCAGATTTATCCCGTTGCAAACGTCCGTAAGACTCCCACTTCAAAACATGTAGTGAAACCGTGGTGTTTAAGTGGGAGTAAACGGACGCTAACACCCCGATTCGTTTAACTAACAATCAGTGGGGGAAGAACGAACCCCCCCACTGATTGAAGTTTCACTTTATTGTGTACCAGTTCCATTTTATGAAATACTAGTAAATAAGAAGATATTATAATGGGAAGGGGATTGACGATGAAACTGTTTTTAATTGGTGCAAATGGACAAATTGGCAATCAGGTATTGGAACAAATAAAAGCCAATGAGAAACATTCAGTTAAAGCAATGGTAAGAAAACAAGAACAACTTGAAAAATATCAGGACGCAGGGGTGGATGCCGTACTGGCCGACCTGGAAGGAAGCGTAGCTGATTTAGCTAAAGCGATGGAAGGGTCTGATGCTGTCATATTTACTGCTGGTTCTGGTGGTAATACAGGCGATGATAAAACCTTACTGATTGATTTAGATGGAGCGGTTAAAGCAATCGAAGCGGCAGAACAAAGTGGTGTGAATCGGTTTGTGATGGTAAGCGCCATGCAAGCCCATAATAGAGAAAACTGGCATAAGGATTTAAGAACCTACTATGTTGCCAAGCATTATGCAGATAGAATGCTACAGAACAGTAAATTAACTTATTCCATTGTACGTCCGGGATTATTGTTAAATGAGCAGGGTACCGGTAAAGTAAGCATTGCGGAAAACCTAGGTCAAGGATCTATTCCACGTGAGGATGTTGCCAAGCTTGTTATAACGGCGGTGGATAACGAGAAAACCTACTATCGCTCCTTTGATCTAGCTTCAGGTGAACAATCTATCGAACAAGCAATAGAATCATTATAAGGAATCAGGGGGCAGCCGAATGATGGGCTGTCCTTTTTCGATTTATGTTATTTAGTGTGCTCTTTCCTTTCTACCAAATAGAATGCCTAATGTTAGCACGGATAAGATCGGTGCAAGGGCCACTAGCGCTACCATTCCAAACCCATCAAGCAAAGGATTTGTTTCACCAATTTCTCCTGCAATACCAACAAACATAGACAGAATAAAGGTAGCAGTCATCGGCCCAGTTGCAACTCCCCCTGCATCAAATGCTATGGAAATAAAGGCCCTAGAGGAGTAGCGCATCATAAGGAAGGCCGCTATGTAGCCGGGTAGAATGAAGACCCATAAAGAAATGCCGATAATAAGTCGAAGCATGGCCACAGCGACAGAAAGTCCCACCCCAATAGAGATGGTGTACAGAAGCAATTTTTGCGGGATATATCCCCTCGAGGCCCGTTCCACCTGATGGATTAATACATTGACAGCTGGCTCTGCATAGGTGGCTACAAACCCCAATAGAAAGCCAATCGGCAGGAGCAACCAAATAAAGTCATACGTGCCAAGTTCTGCTCCGATAAGCCTCCCGATAGGTAAAAAGCCAAGATACACACCTTGGAGAAACAAGGATAGACCTAAAAAGGTGAAGAGGAAGCCTGTCATAATTGGTAGGATTTTTTTAATTGAAAGCCGGAAGAGTTGCACCTGGAAGATAAAGAATAGGAAAAGCAATGGAGTTAAGGCTGCTCCAACCTCCAGCATCGTTTGCCCGAAGCCCTGAAATAGTTGTGAATTCATCCGTACACCACTCCTAATAAAAGTACGGCAATAATGGGACCAATGGAAGCAAGTGCAACAAGCCCGAACGCGTCTTTGGAAGCAGTATTTCTTTTCATAACAGAGGCCACTCCAACGCCAAGTGCCATAATGAACGGTACAGTTAATGGGCCTGTGGTTACACCGCCGGAATCAAAAGAAATAGGGACGTAGGAAGGTGGAGTAAGGCTTGCAAGTAGAAAAACAATCCCATAACCGGCTAATAAAAGATAGGCTAAGTTCATCTGGAAGATAATACGGAGTAACGCAAGACTAATAAAGATGCCAACCCCAAGTGAAACAGACAAAAGTAACACGGGCTTCGGTATCGCCCCTTCGGAAACAATTTCTACTTGGGATGATAGGATTCGCACATCGGGTTCAGCTATCGTAACGACAACTCCTAGTAAAAAGCCGATCCATACAACAATCCACACTTTATTTGTTCTAGGCAAAGCGGAACCAATCATCTCTCCTAGAGGAAGCAGACTCATATTAACCCCGAGTAAAAATAAAATTAACCCAACACTGACCATCATAACGCCTAGAATAAAGGGCATAAATTGTTCAAAAGGAAGCTGGATTATCGTGAATTGCAACAGTGTAATGACTATCGTAATAGGCAGGATAGAGAGTAGAACTTCTTTTACGGTTTCTTTCATCGTTATCCTCCTCTGTCTATCTTGCCTTCTATTTTAAGTTGTCCCTTAAAAAGCAGGCATTTCTATTTATATTCATGGACAAGCATTTTATTACTGCCTTTGCGCTTTAAAAACTGTAATCATTTAATACATTTTAACTATTTTTAAAAAAACGTCAGTTTACTGTTGAATAATTATCCATTATATTGCATAATAATTCATAAGATAAGCAAAGATGAAGGAGTGTTGACGATGGGGAAGGAAAAAATTGTTTTAGCATATTCAGGTGGATTGGATACTTCAGTAGCTGTAAAATGGCTACAGGATAAATATAATTATGATGTGATTGCTGTAGCATTAGACGTCGGAGAAGGGAAGGACTTAGAATTTGTTAAAGAAAAGGCATTAAAAGTGGGGGCGATTAAATCCTATGTTATTGATGCAAAGGAACTGTTTGCCAACCAATTCGTCTTACCTGCTTTGAAGTCGAATTTGCTTTACGAAGGAAAGTATCCTTTAATTTCAGCATTATCCCGTCCGTTAATTGCCAAAGTCCTTGTTAACATTGCAGAAAAAGAGGGAGCGATTGCGGTAGCACATGGGTGTACAGGAAAAGGTAATGACCAGGTTCGCTTTGATGTAGCATTCACAGCATTGAACCCTAGCTTGAAAATTGTCGCGCCTGTTCGGGAATGGGCGATGTCAAGAGAAGAAGAAATGAAGTACGCGAAGGAAAATGGCATTCCTGTACCAGTCGATATTGATAACCCGTTTAGTATAGATCAGAATTTATGGGGACGCAGCAATGAATGTGGCGTACTGGAAGATCCATGGGCAGAAGCGCCTGAGGAAGCCTATGACTTAACGGTCAACCCTGTCGACGCTCCTGACGTTCCTGAAACCATCCAAATAACATTTAAGGAAGGCACCCCCGTATCACTTGATGGGGAAGCATTATCATTAGACAAACTAATTTTAAAGTTAAATGAAATAGCTGGAAAACATGGTGTTGGTCGTATCGATCATGTAGAGAATCGTCTTGTGGGCATTAAATCAAGGGAAATTTATGAGGCGCCAGCAGCCCTTACCTTGATTGCTGCACACCAGGAGCTTGAAGCACTGACATTACCACGCGAGGTGGCGCAATTTAAACCGATTGTGGAACAAAAGCTGGCACAGACTGTCTATGATGGACTTTGGTATTCGCCATTAACAAATGCCCTAAAGGCTTTTATAGAAGAGACACAAGCCCACGTATCTGGAACAGTAAAAGTGAAGCTGTATAAAGGGCATGCACAGGTGGTTGGCCGTGAATCGGCACAGTCCTTATATGACTTTGACTTGGCAACATATAATGCTGCAGATGCGTTCGATCATAATGCTGCACTTGGCTTTATAAAACTATGGGGACTGCCCACAAAGGTTCATTCCACAGTAAATCAAACACATGTGAACAAGGACGAAGCCATTGAAAAGGCGATTTTGGATGTTAAAGAAGCTGTTAAACCATGAAGCTATGGGGAGGAAGATTTACCAAACCAACGAACCAGTTAGTCGATGAATATACAGCGTCCATTCACTTTGATAAAAAACTTGCATCGTATGATATTAAAGGTAGTTTAGCCCATGTGGCGATGCTGGAAAAATGTGAGATCATCGATGAGAATGAGGCAAAGGATATTTCAGCAGGTCTCAAGGTGGTTCTAGAAAAGATAAACAGTGGGGAAGCAGTATTAAGTGAAGAGCAGGAAGACATCCATATGAACGTGGAAAAGCTACTTATAGATGAGATTGGTCCGGTCGGTGGTAAATTGCACACAGGCAGAAGTAGGAATGATCAGGTAGCACTTGATATGCGGCTCTACTTACGTGATGCCCTGATGGATATAAGTCAGTTATTGGCTGCATTGCAGGAGGCTTTGCTTCAACAAGTAGAAGAAAATAGGGACACTGTTTTACCTGGCTATACGCACCTACAGCGAGCGCAACCCGTGCTGTTTTCACACCATATGTTAGCGTATGTCTTCATGTTGCAGCGAGATGTAGAGAGACTCGGTGACAGCTGGAAACGTGTTAACAAATCACCACTTGGAGCAGGCGCTCTTGCTGGTACTACTTTTGGGATTGACCGACAGTTTGTAGCAGATCAATTGGGGTTTGATGGTATATGCGAGAATAGCCTAGATGCGGTAAGCGACAGAGATTTCGTTGTAGAGTTTCTTGGGAATGCGGCGCTTATTTCCACCCACTTATCAAGGTTGTGCGAAGAGCTGGTTCAATGGTCTAGTGCCGAATTTAACTTTATTGAGTTAGACGATGCCTTTTGTACAGGTAGCAGTATGATGCCACAAAAAAAGAACCCAGATGTAGCTGAACTTGTACGTGGGAAAACAGGTCGTATATACGGGAATCTGATTGGAATGCTGACGACACTCAAAGGCTTGCCATTAGCATACAATAAAGATATGCAGGAGGATAAGGAGGGCATGTTTGATACAGTGGAGACATTAAAAGGGGCTCTTGCTCTTTTTGCCCCAATGATGGAGTCGATGCATGTTAAGCGGGAAAATATGTATGAAGCTGTACGAAATGACTTTTCTAATGCAACAGATTTAGCTGATTATCTTGTTGGAAAGGGAATGGCTTTTCGAGAATCCCATGCCGTAGTGGGGGAGATTGTGCTTCATTGTATCCAGCATAACAAGTATTTACTAGACATGACTCTGGAGGAAATTAAAGAATTTTCTTCCATAATAGAAGCGGATGTATTTGATTTCCTGACACCAGAGGCCGTAGTGAATGCGCGAGACGTTGCTGGTGGAACAGCGAAGAATCGAGTGGAAGAACAAATTACGATAGCTAAAAAGAATTTACAAGATACGGAAACCCGACTTTCGCAATGGGCGGAACAAATTCATTAAAGGTTCTGCTTTGTTTTCTAGTCACCTATGTGCTAAACTAAAGGAAATTAATAGATGAATGACTCTCAAAGGGGAGTAGCGGGTGGAAATGGTTAACCATTTCCATAATAATAGTCGTCATTACATGGCTCTTGCCATCGGCTTTATTGACAGTAAACTGTTCAGCGAGACCTTTGCCTAACTATAGGCAAAGGTCTCGCTTTTTTTATACATTTGAAAGTGAAATTTCAGCCAGGAAGCAATGACAATTAGTTAAAACGTTGAAATTCCAAGTATAAGAAAAACCAAACTCATTCGCTAAAGCGCGAGCGAATGCTAGTTTTTCTAATAAATATTTTCAGTATACTTACAGTCATTTATTTTGGTAACGCGTCAATACTAATTTGCAGGAAGGAAGATATGATGGACTATTATCAGAAAAAATCAGAAGATGTGCTGGATCAGTTTAATACATCTGAAAACGGACTTACGAGCGCAGATGTGAAACAATTGATAGATGAGAAAGGTTATAACGAAATTGAAGAAAAAGAGAGAGATCCAATTTGGAAACTGTTTCTGGAGACGTTTAAGGACTCTATGGTCATTGTCCTTCTAGTTGCAGCAGGAATTCAATTGCTCTTAGGTGAAGTAATTGAATCACTCATCATCTTCCTCGTACTATTAATCAATTCGGTTATTAGTGTTGTGCAGACAAGAAAGGCAGAAGGATCCTTGGAAGCCTTACGAAATATGTCTGCGCCAGTTGCTCAAGTGATTCGAGATGGCACAAAGCAGTCCATTCCTGCACGAGAGCTAGTGCCAGGAGACCTTGTTTTTCTTGAGGCAGGGGATTATGTTCCTGCAGATGGAAGGGTACTAGAAAGCGGGTCTTTAAAAGTCGACGAAGGAATGTTGACTGGGGAGTCGGAAGCTGTTGAGAAAGAAACGAGGACGATTAATGAAGAAGTAGCTCTTGGGGATCGGAAAAACATGGTATTTAGTAGCTCCCTCATTGTATATGGCCGTGGAAGTTTCGTAGTCACGGGGACAGGAAAAGAGACGGAAATTGGTAAAATTGCTGGTATGATCGAAACCGCGGAGGAAAAACAGACACCGTTACAACGTAAATTGGATCGTTTTAGTAAAAAACTTGGAATAGGGATTCTGCTTCTATGTATTCTGATTTTTGCTGTCCAGGTCGGTAGAATTTGGTTTGGTGATAGTGATGCAGATACAACTACAGCTATTTTAAATGCGCTTATGTTCTCTGTTGCCATAGCAGTAGCAGCAATACCAGAAGCTCTTTCTTCCATCGTAACCATTGTTCTATCTGTTGGTACAAACAAAATGGCTCGGCAGCATGCCATTATTCGTAAATTGCCTGCAGTGGAGACACTTGGTTCTACAAGTGTCATCTGTACAGATAAGACGGGTACATTGACACAAAACAAGATGACAGTGATGGACCACTATTTACCTGGAAAGCAAAACACAGAGCTACCGGAGGATAAGGAAGAATGGGATGAAGCACAAAAACTTTTACTTTACACCGCTGTGCTGTGTAATGACTCCTATATCAATGAGGAAGGACAGGAGATAGGAGATCCCACAGAAACAGCGTTAATTCATTTCGCTAATAAAGTATATGGGGGCTATGAAGAGATTCGCGAAGCATATGATCGAGAGGAAGAGCTTCCTTTCGATTCTGACCGCAAACTCATGTCAACCGTTTATACGATTGATGGCACAAAACGTATGCTAATTAAGGGCGGGCCAGATGTCATGTTTGAGCGGGCGGCCTATGTACTTGTCGACGGTGATGAAAAGCCAATGACAGATGAACTGTTTAATGATCTGCAGCAAGCAAATGAAAGCTTTTCTGAACAGGCACTCCGCGTCTTAGCATATGGGTATAAACGCTTGAAGGAAGATCAAGGACTAGTTGGCCATGAGGATGAAAAGGATTTTGTCTTAATTGGATTAACAGCCATGATGGACCCGCCTCGTGAAGCAGTTTATGGATCAATCGAGGAATCAAAAAAGGCCGGGATACGTACGGTCATGATTACAGGTGACCACAAAACAACCGCACAAGCAATTGGCCGTGATATCGGGTTAATGGATCAAGATGATATAGCTGTAACGGGCCAGGAACTTGATGCTATGTCAGAAGCAGAACTTGAAGAAAAGCTGGAACAGATTTCTGTTTATGCAAGGGTCTCTCCAGAGAATAAGATCCGCATCGTGCGAGCTTGGCAAAAGCGAAACAGTATTACAGCGATGACGGGGGATGGCGTAAATGACGCTCCTGCATTAAAGCAAGCAGATATTGGAATTGCGATGGGAAGCGGAACAGATGTTGCGAAGGACTCGTCAGCAATGATATTAACGGACGACAATTTTGTCTCCATTGTTAATGCAGTGGGCGTAGGTCGAACGGTTTTCGATAATATCAAGAAAGCTATTGGCTACTTGTTTGCCGGAAACCTTGGAGCGATCATTGCCATTTTGTTTGCTGTTATTTTCAATTGGGCAAACCCATTCACAGCATTGCAACTGCTATTTATTAATCTGGTGAATGATTCCTTACCAGCAATTGCACTTGGGATGGAAAAGTCAGAGCCTGATGTTATGAAAAGGAAGCCGCGCAACATTGAAGAAGGAATCTTTTCAGGCGGAACAATGCGAGCAGTGTTGACCAGAGGAATACTAATTGGGATTGCTGTTATCATCTCCCATTATATCGGACTACAGCATTCCGATGAAATGGGTATTGCGATGGCATTTACTACACTTATTCTGGCCAGAACCCTGCAAACCTTTGCTGCACGTTCTAATGTGCAAACTGCTTTTGGTGCTGGGTTCTTCCGTAACAAGTATGTGATTGGTGCGGTAGCACTATGTTTAGTTCTTTATACGGTCACCATTATGCCATTTGCAAGAGATGTATTTTCCATCCCAGATACATTCGGTTTTCAGGAGTGGGGAATTGCAGCAGGATTATCATTGGTAGCGGTAATCTTAATGGAGATTCTGAAAAAGGTTATCAACACTGTTCAGAAATAGGAAAAGAAAAAATAGCGATAGAAAAGGTGAGCAGTTGCATACACGGCTCACCTTTTCTGATGCTATAATAACTATATTCGCTTAAAAATGGAGTGTCAGACATCATGTTAAATTTGGGAAAGATAATCCTTCATACGATTGTGTTGATTGGGTTTTATCAGGTGGGGTTGTTGATTCAAACAACGTTTCAACTGTTTGTGCCTGGTAGTGTAATAGGAATGATCCTGCTTTTTATATTTTTATCTTTGAAAGTGATAAAGGTTACATGGATAGAAAACGGGGCTCGTTTTATCGTAGATAATCTCGCGCTCTTTTTTATTCCGGTCACCGTTGGGATATTAGAATACTATGATGTATTTGCAGGAAAAGGTGCATTGTTAATTTTAATTGCTTTAATTAGTACGATGTTAGTCATGGGAATATCAGGGGCGACTAGTCAATGGTTGGTCCGACGGAGGGCAGAAGAGCATGATTGATTTTTTGATTGGCATAGCCGCCATTATTGGTACATGTATCGCGTATGTTTTTTCGGTACGTGTTCATAGAAAGTGGAATGTTACCATTACAGCGCCTGTGATCATTTCTACTGTACTCATTATTTGCGTGCTCTTAATATTCCGAATCCCGTATGAAACGTATATGCTTGGAGGAGAATGGATCAATCATTTACTCGGCCCAGCAGTTGTTGCGTTAGCATACCCCTTATATAATCAACGAAATACCCTGAAAAAATTGTTAGTTCCCTTAATTGTTGGCACAACAATGGGAGCTTTAGTGGGAATTTCCTCAGGTGTTCTAATGGCAAGATGGGCGGGGTTTGAGGAAACGATTATTTATGCTTTAACGCCTAAATCGGTTACGACTCCTGTTGCCATGGCGGTCACGGAAACGCTGGGAGGCATCATTCCACTGGCAGCAGTATTTGTAATGTTTGCTGGAATTGGTGGTGTCATGATCCATAATCTTGTATTTCGGTTATTCCGTTTGGATCACTACCTTGGAAGAGGGGTTGGGATGGGCAGTGCATCCCATGCTATCGGTACAGCAACATTGATGGAAGATAGCCAATTAGAAGGATCTGTGAGTACAGTTGCCATGGTAATGAGTGCCGTGGTGGTCTCTATTATCTCCCCAGCTCTTATCTCGCTATTATTATAATTTATGAAAACCCAAGTCTACTATCGGCTTGGGTTTTGTGTATACATGCTCACTAAAAGTCTAGCAAATACTAGTATTTCTAATGTCGTTTGTTTAACCATAAAACACCGGACTTCGCCAGTCTTGGCAGGAGGCCTGTCATCGGTTTTTGCATCATGTTACCAAAACCATCGGACTTACCTAATGATCCTAGTGTCCCTTTTAATTTTATTTCCTTCGGTTTTTTCGGTTCTTTATCGTGTAAAACAGCTAGTAAAACCTCTGCAATTTGTTCCCCTTGCTGACCAGCAAGCTGAGCGCTTGGAGAGTATTCAGACGATGCACAATCCCCGACTACATAGACGTTTGGATGATCTGGCACCTGATAATAGTCATTCAGGATGACCTTTTCCTGTGTATCCTTCTTAAAAGGAAGTTCTCTTACAAGGTAGTTCGGCTGTACACCTGCTGTCCAGATTGTTACATCGTTTACATAACATACACCATTATTACAAACCCCATCTTTTTCCACGTATTCCACGTTGGAATGATGCAAGACGTCTACCTCGTTTTTCACAAACCATTCTGCAACATATTCTTGAATTTTACTATCGAAGGCTTTTAATACAGAGGCCCCACGATCAAGCAAGCGAATGTTTAAGTCTGGTCTGCTTTCTCTAATTTCTGAAGCTACTTCGATCCCACTAAGTCCAGCTCCTACCACGGAGACTTTTCCATAGGCCTTTAAATTACAAACCGCAAGCCCTGCTTTTCTAGCCTTTTCAAACGTTTGTACACTATGAGTGAACTCTTCTGCTCCTTCTATGCCATGATAATTGTCTTCACATCCGAGCCCAATTACCAAGTAATCATAGGATAAGATTTTACTAGAATCTTTAAACGAAATCTGTTCCTTTTCCGTGTCAACCTTCATAATTTCTCCATAAACATATTGAACGCGGTCATCATCTGGAAAGCTTAAACGAACGTCCTTCTCTGCAGATGTCCCAGCAGCTATCGTGTAAAACTCTGTTTTAATAGAATGATATGGATTTCTATCCACTAGGGTGATCTCAATAGATTCCGGTAACTGATGCTGTAATAATCCGAGAACTACTTTTAATCCCCCATATCCTCCACCTAATACGACCAATCGCTTCATAACAAAACCCCATCTCTAAGTACAGAATAAATATGTATAGTTCTATTTTAGCGAATCTGTAAGCGTATGTCACCATAAGACTGAATTCTTCACAAATCGACATATCCTATATGCTATACTACGGAAAAAGGAGGGGTTTTCATGGCAGAACGAATTAGTACAGCTATTCAGGACACCTATGATGAAAAATATTCCTGGTGTTACGGCTGTGGGAAATTAAACGAACAAGGCTTACAAATTAAGACGCGTTGGGAAGGGGAAGAAACCGTAACGGCCTATCTTCCACGCGCAGAGCATGTGGCCATACCCGGATTTGTCTATGGCGGATTGATCGCTTCTATTATCGATTGCCATGGCACAGCCTCAGCGGCGATGGCCCTGCATCGGAAAAATGGTTTTGAGCCAGGTGAAGGGCCAGAACCTCCACGGTTTGTTACGGCATCTCTTCATATTGACTATCTTAAGCCAACCCCACAGAATGTTTCGCTTACTGCAATCGGTAAGGTAGAGGAGATACACCCTAAGAAGTGGCGGGTCCGTACGGAAATGTATGCAGAAGATACACTTTGTGCAAAAGGAGAGGTTATTGCAGCGATTATGCCTAAAACCTTTATGGAGTCGGAAGATTGATCAAAAAGTGAAAGGATGTTTAGGTGAGATTTCCGTTTGCAGATATTTCAATAGTATGGATGACATATTGCTGGCTTAACTCAAAATTATAAAGAGATACAAAAACTACTGACAAAATTGTTGGTAGTTTTTTTGTTTGACGTTTTCCTGACATAAACCTCCCTTATAGTAAAACGTGTAAGAGACATACCAATTAAAAAATAATAGAGAGCAGGAATAGAAATGGAATCAGAAAATAGAAGCGATCAAATTGACCACAAGAAACAAAGGAGGTGGAAAAAACCTTTCATTCACCTATTAAAGCCTTTATCGGCAGGGGTGATAGGATCAGTCCTGACCCTAACACTTTCCACCCATCTGGACATCACCCAGACTCAAACGGAAAATGCCACAGAAGAAGTTGCGAGCGCGACATCAGAAACAGTATCGAATATTGAAGTAGATACTGTTTCTGCCACTTCGACTTCTATTACAGATGTGATCGAAGAGACATCGGAAGCGGTGGTAGGCATAGTGAACTTGCAAACACAGCAACAAAGTAACATGTTCAGCCGCCAATCTACCGAGGAATCTGTTGAAAGTGGGACGGGTTCTGGTGTGGTCTATGAGGTGACCGAAAACGCAGCATATATTATTACAAACAATCATGTTATCGAAGATGCTCATGAGCTTGAGGTTAGTTTATATGATGGGCAGACAGTGTCAGGTGAACTAATCGGAACAGATGCATTAACAGATATAGCAATTGTAAAAATTTCCGGGAACTTTGATATAGAACCAGTTAAGCTAGGTGATTCTTCAGCATTGAGGTCTGGCGATCAAGTTTATGCCATTGGAAATCCTCTAGGCTTGGATCTATCGGGTACGGTAACACAAGGAATCGTTAGTGCTGTGAATCGTTCCATTGAGGTTTCTACTTCTGCAGGTGAATGGGAAATAGAAGTGATTCAGACAGATGCGGCAATTAATCCAGGTAATAGTGGCGGTGCGTTAATTAACGCAAACGGTGAGTTAGTAGGGATTAATAGTTTAAAAGTATCGGAGGATGGTGTAGAGGGGCTTGGCTTTGCGATACCTGTTAATCAGGTAACAACGATTGTTGATGAGTTAACTGCAAATGGAGAAGTGGTCCGTCCTTATGTCGGAGTTGGGTTGGCGAGCCTTGACGAAGTATCGCCGTACTATTTGCAGAGTCTTCCTGAAGGCATAACAGAAGGCGTAATTATTGGCTCTCTTGATGAGAATTCGGCAGCGGCTTCAGCCGGATTGGAAAAAGCAGATATTATTACAGCATTAAATGGAACAGTGATTACGGATCCTTCTGCGTTTCGCAACTACTTATATACAGAAGTGACAGTAGGTGACAAGCTAACCATCACTTATTACCATGATGGCGAGCAAAGAACTGCAGAAATAACGTTAACAAGTAATCAAACAACAAATGAGTAAAGAGAGGGAGAAGATAGAATGAAGAAAGTATGGGTATCAATCGTAGCAGTTGTATTGGCGGTAGGTGTCATCCTTTTCGTTACCTTAAGTCAAGATGACTATATTGCCAAAGTAAATGGACAAGAAATTAGTGAAGAGGAATTAAACAGTATCCTTTTATCCGATTATGGTGAAAGTGCCTTAGATACATTAATTACAAATGAAATGATTAAGCAGGAATTGGAAAAAGAGGACATTGAAGTCACGGATGAGGAGTTAGAGGAGGAATACAGTGAATTAGTTAATTCCTATGGAAGTGAAGAAGCTTTTCAAGAAGCACTAACAGCGAGTGGTGTAGACGAGGCGATAGTTAAACAAGATATCGAAACATACCTGGCCACAAATAAATTATTAGAACCCCGTATTACGGTTACGGAGGAAGAAATGAAGGACTATTTTGAAGAAAATAAAGCGAACTTTGCTACTGAAGAACAAGTAGAGGCAAGCCATATTCTGGTTGAAGATGAAGAAACGGCTAAGGAAGTTCTAGAAAAACTGAATGACGGGGGAGATTTTGCTGAATTAGTTGCAGAGTATTCCACAGATGAAGCGACGCTTGAGACAGATGGAGAATTAGGGTTTTTTGGAAGTGGTGTCATGGATGAAGCATTTGAAGAAGCTGCATTCCAACTTGAAGTAGGAGAAATTAGTGACCCTGTTGAAACCACTTATGGCTATCATATAATTAAGGTGACGGACAAATCGGAAGCAAAAGAAGCTGTATTTGAAGACGTGAAGGACGAAATCGAAAGTATGCTATACGAATCAAAAGCAGATACAGAGTATAGTATTTGGTTAGAAGAGAAAATGAATGAGTACGAGATAGAAAACAAACTAACGGAATAAGGTTGCATAATGAACTAAAGTATTGCCTTCATAAACCTGATTTTATTGCTTAACGGTTTTAGTGTAGTTAGACAATAGACAATCTAAGTGACAGGGCTTGTTAAATCACGTATAATTACTCTTTTAAACCATGTTAAAAGAGGAGTATTACATGACGAAACCAAATGCGCTTCCGTTTACTGTTTCAAAGACAGAAAATTTCTTTGACCGGCTTGGGGATTATGTTGGAGATGTGTTTTATGATATCCTGCCGGAAAAAGGGTATGAGCTACGGGATGAACAAATATATATGGCCTTCCAACTGGAACAGGCTTTTAAGAATAAACGAACTATTTTCGCTGAAGCAGGTGTGGGAACTGGTAAAACCTTTGTGTACTTGCTATACGCGATCTGTTATGCGAGATACAAACGAAAGCCAGCGATTATTTCCTGTGCAGATGAAACGTTAATTGAACAGCTCGTTAAAAAGGGCGGCGATATTGAAAAGTTAGAAGAAGCGCTAGGCCTTAACATAGATGTTCGCCTTGCCAAAGCGAGAGAGAATTATGTCTGTATGAAAAAGCTTGATCCTATTGCGAATAAAACGGATGATGAGGACATTCTCCGGGTACATGATGAGATTCCTGATTTCGTATTTGATACTGGGGCATCCATGCAATCCTTTGAACGATATGGGGATCGAAAGGAATACCCTTGGGTACCAAACGAGAAGTGGGAAGAAATTGGGTGGGACAAATTACAACAGTGCTCGACCTGTGAATGGCGTCATCGAAGTGGACAAACGTTGAACAGAGAATACTATCGTCATGCTACTGACTTAATTATTTGTTCACACGACTTTTATATGGAACATATTTGGACAAAAGAATCACGTAAACGAGAAGGGCAAATGCCTCTCCTTCCAGAATCAAGCTGTGTTGTTTTTGATGAAGGGCATCTTTTAGAATTTGCTGCACAGAAAGGTCTCACATATCGCTTTAATTTTCATGCACTAAGTAAGGTGCTGACTGGTTATATGGGACAGGATGTAAGGGAAGAGTCCCTTTACTTAATTGAAGACATAATCGGCATGAATGATGACTGGTTTGATTTACTGGAAGAGAGCGCGGTAGCTGTTGAAGGGTCAGAACGTCATGAGATAACCTTCAATAGTAAGTTAAAAGAACTTGCTGAAAAGCTTCATCATAACGTACAGGAATTACTGGAGCAGCTTGTCTTTGACGCTGAGCTCTTTACCATCGATGATTACCACATTAAAATCATTGAAGAATATTTAGAGTTTTTCTCTTATGGATTATCCATCCTAATGCGAGATGATGAAGGCATTTACTGGCTGGAGAAAACAGATAGCGAGACAAGTCTCGTCATCATGCCGAGACTAGTGGAGGAAGTTCTAAGGAAAGAAGTGTTCTCCCAGGACATTCCGTTCGTATTCTCTTCTGCTACATTGGCACAGGGAAAAGACTTCACATATCTAGCAGACAGCCTTGGTATCACGTCCTACGATTCCTTCTCCGTTAATTCGCCATTTGATTATGAAGAAAAAATGCAACTGTCTAGCCATGTCGAGGTAGATATACTGGAGAAATCTGAATCGATTCATAAGGACATCAAAGAGAATAATGGGAAAACCTTGGTGCTGTTTGCAACGGCTCAGGAGATGAAGGCATTTCGCAAATGGGCAGACGAACAGCAATGGGACTTCCCTGTGTTGTATGAAGGGGACAGAGAGATTAGTGAGACAGTCAAAAGCTTCCAACTCGATGATTCAGCTGTACTTTGTGCCTACCATCTTTGGGAAGGACTGGACGTTCCAGGGGAAGCACTGACCCAAGTCATTATTGCATCCCTGCCGTTTCCACCAAAAGACCCTGTTTTTCAGGCGAAACGGAAGCATGTGGCCAATCCAGAGGCAGATGTAGATGTGCCTTATATGTTGCTTCGCTTACGCCAAGGTATTGGACGATTAATTCGGACAAGCAACGACCATGGGACTATTCATATCTGGATGACAGAGGAAGATAAGCAGAAATACTTCGCGGAGATTCAAAAAGTATTGCCTGTAAAGATCACATAGAATGATTTAGATTAAAGTCACGCATTTACGCGTGGCTTTTTTATGAGGAGTTTTTTATGTGGGCATAAAGTGAAACGCCCCTGCTGTTGAGTTGATAGTTAAATGCCGCTCTATTCAATTGCTTGTATGTATACCATGCTTAAGACAAAACTATAGGGTGAAAGGAGTGCGTTTTTCAAATGAATAAGGCTGTATTTTTAGATCGTGATGGTGTAATCAATGAAGTTTTAACAGATAGAGTGAAATTTGTGAACACGCCAGAGGACTTTTATTTGCTGGAGGGAGCAGGTGAAGGGGTACATCTGCTTCAAGAAGCTGGTTACAAAGTTTTTGTTGTGACCAATCAAGGCGGCATTGGGCTCGGATTTATGGATGAAAAAATGCTGGATAACGTGCATGACCATATGAAGGAAGAATTGCGATATTATGATGCACATATCGACGAGATTGCGTACTGTCCACATAAACCACATGAAAATTGCCCTTGCAGAAAACCAAAGCCTCAGATGATTCATGATTTGGCAAGAAAATGGGATATCGCTTTGGATAAGAGCTACATGATTGGGGACCGCGAGCCAGATATTATTGCTGGTAGGGAGGCTGGAACGAAAACGATACTTGTCGGCACGCGGGATAAAGAGAAGGTAAAGGCAGATTTGGTATTTGAGAATTTGTTGGAAGCGGCAAAGCATATAACTGATTCGCTTTAATAACTAAAACGTAGAACATGTAAACCTGCTTTTGTGGAGCAGGTTTTTTTATGAAAGTAAATTATTCTAAAAATATTGGACAATAAATTCTAATAATATAGAATGTGGGAAGGAGGTAGGTATGAGATGGATTTAATAAATGCAACGAGTCTGAAAAGAAAAACCTATCAAATCGATGTAAAATGCTCTTTACTGTGGGAATGTGCACTTGGTATAGCTGCTGTAACAAATACACCCTTACTGGATTCCTTGGAAAAACCGATGCAGTACTGGAGAACGGTTAGAGATTCCTTTTCTGAGGAAATGAGGCAGCAGTTAGGATTGGTGGAGAAGCACAACACATGGAAGGCTTTGCTACAGGTGCTACATCAAAGAGATTTTTTAGATCTAGAGGATTTTGCAGCTTTTGTCCATAGCCTAGATGGAAAGGAATTCCGCTATATATGTATTCCTTTTGTGGGGGTTGAGGAACAAGAGATAAGGAGAGATGCTGCCGATGGAAACCAGGAAGCAATGGAGCAACTACAAACGAAGACAGAGGAAAATCCGTTCTTTCCTCGTTATATTGAATATATTTGTAAAGTAGCTGTGGAAGATCTGAAACGTCATTTGGTAGCAGTGATGACCGGATGGTATGACGCCATTATAGCTCCCGATAAAGAAAATGTGCAGAAAATCCTTCATACCGATATAGAAGCTAAATGGTTAGCAAAAGAGAAAATGCCATCAGAAGCATTGGTATCCTGGGCTACCTCTGGAATTAACTATGCAGCAGAACCTGGAGTCCATCGTGTGCTTTTAATCCCACATATGATTTATAGGCCGTGGAGCATTGTAGCCGATTTAGAGGGTACAAAAGTGTTTTATTACCCAGTGGCAAATGAGAGCATCGCTCCTGAGGATCCATATATGCCAAATGATTTTCTCGTACTGAGGCATAAGGCTTTAGGAGATGAAATGAGGTTGCGCATGGTAAAGCTTTTATTTGAAAAGAGTCGTAGCTTAAATGAATTAACAGGTTTATTGAAGCTTGGAAAATCAACTATTCATCACCATCTTAAAATACTTCGCTCTGCTAAATTGGTAGAGGTAAAGAACTCATGTTATGTCCTGAAACAACATGCGCTTTTCTCTCTCTCAGAGGAACTGGAATTATACATTCACCAAGATTAAACAGGTAGTCGTAAATGAAGGGCTGGCAATTAGATGAATGTATTAAGAAATAAAGCATTTACAAGAATCTGGCTGGGAAATGCCATTTCGGAATTGGGAGGATCATTTGGCACGTTTTGCAACAGTCTACTTATTTTTACATTGACAGGTTCCACGATGGCCTTAGGGAGCATGTGGCTGCTTTATTTTCTGCCATCCCTTGTATTACAACTATTTATTGGGCCTTATATTGATCGATGGAGCAGAAAGTGGATTATGGTTATCGCTTTATGGAGTCGAGGTTTCTTATTTGCTTTGCTTTTCCTTCTCTTCATAACAGATATGCTTCAAGTTTGGCACATATATGCTGTGCAATTGGCTGTTGGCCTCATTACACCACTATATATCCCAGCGAACCAGGCAATTTTGCCATCTATCATCCCAAAGGAACAGTTAGCTACTGCCAATGGATATGTGGATGGGACAAACCGTCTTATGATGTTTATAGCCCCTGTTACAGCAGGGGTTGTTATAGAGTACATAGGAATACAGTCCACAATGCTATTTGTTTGGACCTTTCTCGTTGTTAGTGGTTTTTTACTTTTACCGATTCATGAAAAAAGGGTACATCATCCTGCCCGTAGTACATGGTTACAGCAATTCACCGAGGGGCTACAATACTTCTTTAAGCAAAAAATTATTGTCTGGCTTGGTGTTTTCCTTGCATTTGTGCAATTTGGAGTAGGAGTGACGATGGTAATAAACCTTCCTTATATTACGAATGAACTGAATGGAAATACTGCGGAATATGGATATTTCATGGCGGGTTTCCCACTGGGGTATGTGCTCGGTTCTATTCTGGTAGGAAAGATTAAAAAAGGAACTCGAAGACAAATCATGCTTGGGGCTTTAACAACTGGAGGAGCAACCTTTATTATTCTGGGTTTCTCCACCTCTTATCTCCTTGCAGTTACAACAGAGGTGATGGGCGGGATAGCCATGGCCGTTTTCAATGTACATAATCTAACGCTGTGCCAGAAGCTAGTTCCAAAGCGTTTAATGGGGAAGGTGTTTTCTGTGCGATTACTCATTATTAGGGGAGCGATGCCCCTCGGTGTGCTTTTAGGAGGTGTAGGCAGTACATTATGGGGGATAAGGCCGTTGTATATATTAATCGGCGGAATAATATGTGTAGCAGCCCTCCTAGGAATGCTGCTACCCCAATTTGCATTTTTAAATCAACCAAACTTAGAAAAGGAAAGCAATATATCCTGAAAAACATGACAACTGTCATATATGCTTCTTGACGTTTATGACTTATAAAATCTCGCTAATTTTTATATCCTATATATAAGAGATAGATCGTCATCTAAACGTAGGAGGATATGTATGAGTAAACAAAAACAGGCTCAATTAAGAAACAGTGTGAAAACTTTTGCAGGTTCAGATCGTAGGGCTAGTATTATACAACTTCTAAACACGGTACTTCCTTTCTTCTTGTTATGGTTTCTTGCCTATCAGAGTCTAGCTGTATCCGTGTGGCTTACACTAGCATTAGCTGTTGTTGCATCAGGATTTGTCATTCGAATCTTTATCATTTTCCACGATTGTACCCATGGTTCATTCTTCCAGGGGAGTAAAGCAAACCGAATAGTCGGCACTATCACAGGTATCATTACCTTGTTTGCCTTTGAAAAATGGAAAAGAGACCATGCCATCCATCATGCTACAAGCAGTAACTTGGACAAACGCGGCACAGGTGATGTATGGGTTATGACAGTGGAAGAATACAAAGCAGCCTCATTTTGGGGAAGACTCGCATACCGCTTATATCGTAATCCGTTCGTTATGTTCGGTTTAGGACCGATTTACTTGTTCCTAATCGCCAATCGCTTTAACCGAAAAGGTGCAAGGAAAAAAGAAAAAATGAATACGTATTTAATAAATGCTTCAATCGTGTTGATATATGCATTGTTAATCTGGGCGATTGGCTGGCAGGCATTCTTGATTATCCAGCTGCCTATCCTGTTTATTTCGGGCTCTCTCGGAATTTGGCTGTTCTATGTACAGCATCAGTTTGAGGATTCCTACTTTGAAAATGAAGCAGAATGGGATTATGTAAAAGCTGCCGTAGATGGAAGCTCCTATTATAAATTGCCAAAAGTTATGCAATGGTTAACTGGTAACATTGGATATCATCATGTTCACCATCTTAGCCCGAGAGTACCGAATTACCGATTAGAAGAAGCCCACGAATCCACACCACCGCTTCAAAATGCGACGACGATAACACTGAAGACTAGCTTGCAGTCAATTCGTTTTCGTTTATATGACGAGGCGAGTCGAACGTTCGTTAGCTTTAGAGAAGTGAAGGCGTTATTGAAAAACCAAAAGACTAACCTGAAGTTACACGCAGGTAAGACAAGCTTTCAGGAAGAGTAATCATACAAAACCCTTCAAGATGTCTTGAAGGGTTTTGATTTGCCTTCTTTTGGTATAGTATAGAGAAAACAGCAAAGGTAAAGAGGTGTCATCCATGCAAAATTGGTATCATATTTTCCCGAAGAATACAGGGCTTAGTGCGTTTGCATGGCTTGTTTTTTGTTTGCTTCCTTTTTATTTTATTTTCCGATCGACCTCTCTTGTGGAAACATTGCTAGGAATTGTGATGATTCTGCTCTTTTTCGCAACCTATCGCCTTTCCTTTATTAAAAAGGGTTGGACAGTGTATGTTTCTGTTTCTATAGAAATGGCGATTAGTATAGGTATGATTCTCTATTTCGGCTATGTCTATTTCTCGCTATTCCTGGCATTTTACATAGGTAATATAGAAAATAAAGCAGGTTTTCTCGTTCTCTACATTGTTAACTTTGTTACAACCGTTTCGGCGGTCAGTGTTGGTTTTCTTATGCAAAGCCCGCAATTTATTGCACAAACTCCTTTTATTGTAGTTAGTATCGTCGGTGTAATCCTTCTTCCCCTCACGCTAAATAGTCGGAACAAACGGGAACGACTCGAGAGGAAGTTGGAGGATGCAAATAAGAAGATATCCAGATTGATGGTAATCGAAGAGCGGCAGCGGATCGCTAGAGACCTTCATGATACACTTGGCCAAAAGCTTTCCCTTATCGGGTTGAAAAGTGACCTGGCAGGCAAAATTATAGAGCGCGATCCAGAAACAGCCAAAAAAGAAGTCGAGGATATTAACCAAACGGCACGTATGGCCCTCAAAGAAGTTAGAGAAATGGTATCAGATATGAAAAACGCAAAACTTAAGGATGAGGTCATTCATGCACGACACATTCTGGAGGCTGCGGGTATTTCTTTTCAATTCAATAGAGAAGACTCAACTAATGAGTTGCCTCTTTTAGTCGAAAATGTGCTTGGAATGTGTTTGAAGGAAGCTGTTACCAACGTGGTAAAACATAGTAAAGCGACAGTATGCCAGGTTAAAATTAGCAATACCGCAAGCGAGCAGGTCCTCATTATCCAGGATAATGGGGTAGGATCAATAGAAAACAGTGAGATCCAAAGAGGAAACGGCCTTCAGGGTATAAGGGAGAGGCTGGATTTTGTAAATGGGAATCTGTCTATCGACACAGCAAATGGCACAACCCTCACGATAAAGGTTCCTAAGGTGATTCAGCAAAAGGGAAAGGAAGGACTTGAATGATACGAATTGTCATTGCAGAAGATCAAGGTATGCTGCTCGGTGCGCTAGGTTCCTTGCTTAATTTGGAAGAGGATATGGAAGTGATCGGGAAAGCTAAGAATGGGGAAGAGGCAGTCAAAATGGTGAAAAGCCTTCAGCCGGAAATTTGCATTATGGACATCGAGATGCCTGTAAAAAGTGGTCTTGATGCAGCAGAACAGCTGAAAGACGAATCCTGTCATGTCATTATCCTAACGACCTTTGCACGTAGTGGATACTTTCAGCGGGCACGTGCTGCTAATGTGAGTGGCTACTTATTAAAAGATAGTCCTAGTGAGGAGCTAGCAGATGCAGTACGGACTATTATGGATGGCAGACGAGTATATGCGCCAGAATTAATTGATATGGCGTATCGCGAGGAAAGTCCTTTAACAGATAGAGAAGAACAGGTGATTAAACTCATTGCTGATGGAAAGACGACGAAAGAGATAGCCAAGGAACTGTATCTTACCACAGGTACAGTACGAAACTACGTGTCGGTCATTTTAGATAAGCTAGGGGTCAGCAATAGGATAGAAGCGATCTCTAAATTCAAGGAGCAGGGCTGGTTCTAGTATTGTAGATAAAGGATCTCTAAAGCCAAAAAAGCCATCTCTTTAGAAAGAGATGGCTTTTTGTATTTTTATGAAATTATAGCTGTAAGCAAAGCTAAGTTGCTTCGATTATAAGAAAAACATCACATTCACTTAAGGACGAATGCTAATTTATCTAAAATTAAGATAAGCGGCGGATCCGTTCATTAAGATCTGGATGGGTGGAGAAGATACTTGATTTACGTTTTCCATTAATCTTTAATGTAGAAACAGAAGTATCATCACCGCGTACACGGTTAGCATATGCTTTTAATGATTCGAGTGCGTGCTTCATTTTATCTTTACCAGCTAGGTCTGCGCCCCCACGATCTGCATGGTATTCGCGGTGACGTGAGTAGGCATAAACAACCAAGCTTCCAAGTATTGAGAAAATAATTTGGAAAAAGATAATCGCAAGGAAGTGGACAATTGGTGCAAGTTCTTCCTTGACAAATCGTGTAACAGCAAATGCAGCAATTCGTGCAAGGAATACAACAAAGGTGTTGACGATCCCTTGTAATAGCGTCATCGTTACCATATCTCCATTCGCAACGTGAGCCACTTCATGCGCGATAACGCCTTCTATTGCATCGTCGTCCATTTCGTGAAGTAATCCTGTTGAAACGGCAACTAGGGAACGCTTTTTAGAAGGCCCTGTAGCAAAAGCATTTACCTCGCGTGAATCATAAATTCCTACCTCTGGCATGTGCATTAGTCCGGCTGTGCGTGAAAGTCGGTGTACCTTTTCGACAACCTCCCGCTCAGACTGAGATAAGGCGCCACTTGGATCAAGGACACGAACCCCCATCATTTTCTTTGCCATCCATCTTGACATAGCTAGTGAAATAAACGAGCCAGTAAAACCGATAACAGCACTAAAAATAAGTAAAGTGCCAAATTGAATGGTGCCATCTGGTCCAATATAGTTCCACGCGCCAGGTATTAGCATGAAAATAATTGAAATGGTTGCTAGTACTAAAACATTCGTTAGTAAAAAGTAAAAAATTCGCTTACCCACGTCCTCACCCTTTATAATAGATTTTGAGATTTTTACAATGTTTGCAGTGAATTTGTGAAGCCTTCACATAGTTCCATTATATCGTTTGATAGGGGAGTTATCAACAAATAACCTAAGAATTTGTAGTGCTTTGGTCATAATACTTACTTATTATAAGCTTGTTATTTGACTTCACTTTCTTTCTCTATTACGATAGTGACGTAAAGTAAGCAGTTTATTATGATATAGTTTGCCTTGCATAAATTGTGATGGCAAGTGAAAAATATAGGCTGGGTACATTACAACTAACATAATTTAAAAGGCAGAAGGAGATCGAACAATGGCAAACGTAAAATTAGCAGTAATTTATTATAGTTCTACAGGAACGAACTATCAAATGGCAAAATGGGCAGAGGAAGCAGGAAAGGAAGCTGGCGCAGATGTACGTGTAGTAAAAGCACCTGAATTAGCTCCTGAAGCTGCAATTGCTTCAAATCCTGCATGGAAAGAGCATTATGAAGCGACAAAAGATGTACCAGAAGCAACTTCTGATGATATTGAGTGGGCAGATGCAATTATCTTTAGCATGCCGACACGTTTTGGTAATGTTCCATCCCAAATGAAACAATATATTGATTCTCAAGGTGGTCTTTGGGCTACTGGGAAAACAGTTAACAAAGCTGTCAGTGTCATGGTTTCTGCGTCAAATGCACATGGTGGACAAGAGGCAACAGCACTTTCCTTCTATACTACAATGATGCACTGGGGTGCAATTATCGTAGCACCTGGCTATACAGATGAGTCGATTGCCCCTGCAGGTGGAAACCCATACGGAACAAGCGTAACGCAAGGACAGGATGGGAAAATGGTTGAGAACGTTGAACCAGCAGTGAAGCACCAAGTAAAACGTACCGTTGAGGTTGCTGCAAAACTAAACGGTTAATATAGAGATGAATTTTGATAGGACTGATGGTGACATCAGTCCTTTTCTTTTTTATATAAAGCGTTTTTTAGTCGGTAGCTGATCCCAGATCATACGAGCGTTTCAATCAACCACACGAGCGGCTCAATCGATCATAGGGGAGTTCCAATCAATCACCCAAGCGCCTCAATCAATCATAAGAGTGTTCCAATCAACCACACGAGCGGCTCAATCGATAATAAGAGAGTTCCAATCAACTACAAGAGCGGCTCAATCGATCGTAGGAGCACTTCAATCAACTACACGAGCGGCTCAATCGATCATAGGAGAGCTCCAATCAACCACACGAACGGCTCAATCGATCGTAGGAGCACTCCAATCAACCACACGAACGGCTCAATCGATCGTAGGAGCACTTCAATCAACCACACGAACGGCTCAATCGATCGTAGGAGCACTCCAATCAACCACACGAACGGCTCAATCGCTCATAGAAGCGTTCCAATCAACTCCAAAGTTCAAACTACACTACCTTAGAAAATTCTACACTCAATGAATTTACCTTCTCTCCCTGTTTCAGAAATTCAGACATGGGTAAACTTAAATTAATAGCAAATATAAGCGAAGGAGTTGTCATATAGGTGAATTCAGGTAAGCAAATACCAACAGAAAAAGGCATGGACCATAGTGTGGCATTATTGCGAGAGGGATATCGCTTTGTTCCGAATCGACTCCAAAGATTTCGCTCCGATATATTTCAAACCCGCATGATGGGCGGTCAAAAGGCTCTTTGTATTAGTGGAAAACAAGCAGCCGAATTATTTTATGATAATGAACGTTTTAAACGCCAAGGGGCAGCACCAAAGCGAATTAAAAAAAGCTTGTTTGGTGTAGGCGGTGTGCAAGGAATGGATGGGGAAGCTCATCGCCATCGAAAGCACTTGTTTATGTCGCTTATGACCAAGGAAAGTCTGAAGAAGATTGCAGCGATTTGCCGAGAAAAATGGCAACAATCAGCTACGGAATGGGAAACGATGGATTCGATTGAACTTTTCCCGGAGGCAGAAAAGATTATGTGTCGAACAGCCTGTGAGTGGGTTGGTGTACCACTGTGGGCTAAAGATCTCTCCATACGCACTAAAGATCTAAGTGACATGATCGATGCATTTGGTGCAACAGGCCCACGTCACTGGAAAGGCCGGGTGGGTAGAGATCGAGCTGAAAAATGGATTAGAGACATAGTAGAACGCGTTCGCAACGATGAATTGGATGTAGAGGAAACAAAGCCATTATATGTTGTGGCGTGGCATCGTGACCTTGATGGGAATCTACTTGATACACAAACCGCTGCTGTTGAAATTCTGAACCTTTTACGGCCGATTGTGGCAATTGCCCGGTTTGTTACGTTTGGGGCGTTAGCGCTTTATGATTTTCCTCAAACGAGAGAAAAACTAACACATGAGGATGGACAATACGCTAAGTGGTTTGTGCAAGAAGTACGTAGGTACTATCCGTTTGCACCCTTTACAGGGGCATTAACAGCGATAGACTTCGACTGGCAGGGGTACCATTTTAAAAAAGATACCTTAGTCATCTTGGATATATACGGAACAAATCATAGTCCAGAACTTTGGTCTGAGCCAAATCGCTTCAAACCAGAGCGGTTTAAAGACTGGCAAGGAAGTCCTTTTGACTTTATCCCACAGGGTGGGGGAGATTATGATAGGGGTCATCGTTGTGCTGGTGAATGGTTAACCATTGAACTAATGCAAACGAGTTTAACCTTCTTAACACAGGATCTCTCTTATGAAGTCCCACCGCAAGATTTATCATATAGTATGACGCGTATTCCAACACACCCAAAAAGCAATTTTATTATGGAAAATATAAGGGTTAAGTAAGGCTTGAGGATCCTGAAGGCTAAGCAGCAACCAATTGGCCACCAGGACCCTTTCATTTGTTTTGGCTCATTATATAAGAAAAAGATGATGCTGACTGCAACAGCATCATCTTCCAATTTATAGAGAACAGCTTAAGAAGAAAGTATCTTTTCCTTACCAAGTACTACTTTAACTGCTATTCTCGCTTCCTTAATGACATCAGATCGCCAAACCTCGTCTTGAGGATAGAACATTTTTTGGAATTCATTCAAAATATAGTTTCTATTGGATTCCTTTTCAGCACCTTCCCAATAAAGCTGGTTCTCTAAAACAATTGTCATAAGTTCTCGTAGTTCAGCTTTTTTGTCATCGCCAAATGTTCCAAATTCAAATAATGCAGAAAAAAGCTTTGTATCAGGGTAATTCTTTTTTTGCAAAGTATAAAAGTGTTGATTTGAATCGCCAACAACTTTCTTGTCCGAAAACTTCATAATATTTTTTAGTGGATAACGTGATTGGATCTCTTCCAGGTCTTGTTCCTCATCTGGCGGAACGACCATTGTTAGTTCATTACTTGGTCCTAAAGCAGTGTGCCAATCCATATGGACGATATGATTATATTGTTCAAGCAGATCGATTTGTAGAGATCGTACATATTTTGCGGACTCCTCTAATGCCTTTCCACCATAATATACACCACGTTCAAACTCATACTGCCCCATGCTTTTAGCATGCTTCATGTTCGCATAGCCTTCTTTAGCAAGAGCCTTCGTCAGTTTTTTAAATAGTCTGTTCTGCTCATCCGTGATATCCTTAATTTTCCCGTTTGGAAGGAAAAGCTCTTTTTCTTTTTCGTACTTTTTATTCACATCTATAGGTAATGGTCCTTCTTCATCAATATAATTTCGATTTAGGTCAATGTTGTTTTCGGTAACTCTGCGGAAATTTCGCATACCCCATGGATTAATTGCATGTACAAGGCAAATGCCAGTCGTTTCTGGCTCTATGTGTTCCATACATTCCTCGACAAACATGTGGATACAAGCTGCTCCAGCATATCCTTCGATCCCATGCTCTCCTGATGAAAGTAGTGCAATCTTGTCTTTTTCACTTGTGGCGTCTGCGCGTATGATGTCAATTGTGTTGTCATCTGCTTCTTTTCCGATGGTTACTGTTTCTAAAGAAGCATTAGGCCAGACTGATTTTACTTTGTCTAAGTGACTGCGAAAAACGGCTCTCGAGGTTTCGTAATCTTTCTGAAAATAAGATTCCACTTTCATCTTTCCTTTCCATCTCTTTTTCTTCTCGATTCCCGTTTGGGCACATTTAAAACTAAAAGTGACAAATGAGGCAGTACTAAGTAAAATGGATGAAGAGAGGAGATAGCACACATGAAACAGATAAAACAATTTTGTGGGCAGATTGCGGAACACCCTTTATTTACAAGGGTGATTATTACATTAATCGTTTTTAACGCACTGCTTGCTGGATTAGCGACATATAGCATCTTTGCTAATGCAGAGTGGATATACATAGCAGATCTAATCTTGATCTGTATCTTTTCAATAGAAATAGTTATTCGATTGCTTGGGGCAAAATCCTTTGGAGCCTTTTTTAAAGACTTCTGGAATGTATTTGATTTTATTATCGTTTTGCTTAGCCTCGTATTGGTAGGCTCTCATTATATAACCGTTCTACGAATTGTACGTGTCTTGCGGGTGTTGAGAGCAATCTCTATCATTCCATCATTGCGAAAAATAGTAAATGCGTTGCTTCTTACAATCCCATCCATGGGGACAATTATGCTGCTACTTGGTTTGTTCTTCTATGTATATGGTGTGATTGGTACAACGCTGTTTCACTCCATTGCCCCTGAATATTTTGGGACATTGCATGATTCGTTGCTAACGTTATTCCAAGTTATCACACTTGAGTCATGGGCTAGTGGCGTTATGCGGCCGATTTTGGCAGAGGACCCATCCTCATGGTGGTATTTTGTCACCTTTATTTTATTCGGTGCCTTTGTCATCGTGAATCTTTTTGTTGGTGTCATAGTAAATAATGTAGAAGAGGCTAACCGAGAGGAAACACCTTCACCAACAGACGTTAAATTGGCAGAGGTACAAAAAGAATTGGCTGAGATTAAAACGTTGCTAAAAAAAAGGGACGAATAATATTTTCTATGGAAAAAGCCGAACAAGTTCGCGTTAGTTTGCGCATGCTTGCTCGGCTTTTTTGATGATTAATGATTAGCTAGGACTAAGCTTCATCCATTAGTTCTGCTACAATTTCATAAGAACGTAAACGATCTTCCATATGGTAGATTTGGCCACTAATAATCATTTCATCTGCTTGTGTCTCGTTAAGAAATGCTTCGAGCCCTTTTCTCACCGTCTCTTTGCTACCAATAATGGTAGTTCGAGGATCGAGCGATTGTTCCACTGCAGCCTTCTCCATAGGCGTCCAAACTTCATCCATGTTTTCTACTGGTGGTTGAAGTTTTGTCGGATTCCCTTTGCGGATACTTAGGAATTGCTGTTGTTGGGATGTGGCGATATATTGAGCCTTTTCATCCGTGTCGGCTGCAATAACATTAACCCCTACCATTGCATATGGTTTCTCCATTTTCTCCGTTGGCTGGAAATTCTCCCGGTAAAGACGTAATGCAGGTATGGTGTATGCTGGTGCAAAATGGCTTGCAAAAGAAAACGCGAGCCCTTTTTGTGCAGCAAGCCTTGCGCTAAAGTCGCTGGATCCTAGCAGCCAGATTGGAATATCTAATCCTTGACCTGGGACAGCTTTTACTCGTGATACAGGTTCGTCTGAGAAATAGTCCTGCAATTCATTTACTTGCATAGGAAAGTCCTCTACACTCATTCCGAGTGTTCTTCTGAGTGCATAGGCAGTAGCCTGGTCACTTCCAGGTGCACGTCCTAATCCCAGATCAATTCGACCAGGAAATAGAGACTCCAATGTGCCAAATTGTTCGGCAATAACGATTGTTGCGTGGTTTGGCAGCATAATACCACCGGCACCCACTCGGATTCTTTCTGTCTTTTCAGCTATATGCCCCATAATGACAGAAGTTGCAGAACTGGCAATACCAGGCATGTTATGATGCTCTGCAAGCCAATATCGGTTAAAGCCTAGCTTTTCCACATGCTGTGCCAACTGTACGCTATTTTGAAACGACTCTCGTGGATTACTTCCTTCTTTTACTGCTGCAAGATCAAGGACAGAGAGCGGTATATTTTGAAATGTTTTTGATTTTGTTGTCATCGTATTCACTCCTCACGATTTCTTATTAAGAAATATTACGTCTAAAATCGCCAAACGTCCACTAATCAGCCTACCAATTTTCTGGTAATAACAGACTGAAATAATTCAAAAGAAGTTGGTAAACTTAGTTTGTTTCAAGGTTTAAATTTAAAACAAAGAAACGAAAGAAAAATGTCATAAATTTAAAGTTTTTGTGAATTTTCCTGCAGAAATGTAAAACCCTTGTCTTTTATGCATTGTAAGCGTATATAAAAAGAGTAAATGTTGATTTGATAGCGTTTACATTAACTGAATTTTTATAAAAATGCATGAACATAACTTATCAGAATTTTGAGTTAAAAAGTGATTTATGGTATGATATTTCTACTATCCTTTTTTACACGTTAGAATAGTTAAAAATCTTAGCTATATAAGAACAGTCAGCATAGTTAACATTTTTAACTTCCATATTCGCTAAAAGATGAGCGAATGCGGATGTTCTAACCACCCTGGTTTGATCCCCCCGTATAAACTTTTTCAAGGACCAAAATGTACGCTTAAAGATAGAAGGGAGATGTTGTGATGACAAGGAATGGCTTCCCGCAAAGGCAGGGACTTTATCATCCGGATTTTGAGCATGAGGCATGCGGTATTGGGATGATTGCAAATATAAATGGTAAACCAACACATAATATTGTTCAAAATGCGATAAATATTCTTTGTAATTTGGAGCATCGGGGTGGGCAGTCGGCTGACACGAGCACAGGGGACGGAGCAGGGATCCTGACACAAATCCCAGATCGTTTTTTTCAAAAGCAATGTGCCAAGGAAAATATTACGTTACCTAACAAGGGTGACTATGGAGTAGGCATGGTTTTCCTTCCGCAGGATCATGAGGTAAGGATGAGGAGCAAAGAATTGTTTGAAGATATTATTGAGCAAGAAGGGCAAACATTTCTTGGTTGGAGGCCGGTACCGACAAACGAATCGTTCATCGGGAAAGTAGCTTCGAAAAGCAAACCAACTATACGGCAGATTTTCATTGAGAAGTCAGAAGATATTAAGGATCAGATGGCGTTTGAAAGAAAAATGTATGTGATCCGGAAGCGAATTGAACAGGAAGTGGCAAAGATTCCTGAGTATGATGACATTTATATAAGTAGCTTATCTTCTCGCACCATTGTTTATAAAGGAATGCTAATACCAGAACAGTTGGATGCGTTTTATATTGATTTAAATCATCCAGATTTTAAATCAGCATTGGCTCTAGTTCACTCACGTTTTAGTACGAACACATTTCCAAGCTGGAAACGATCACATCCAAATAGATACACCATCCACAATGGAGAATTTAATACATTGCGCGGGAATGTAAATTGGATGCGCGCTCGTGAGCAGCTATGTGCATCAGAGCACTTTTCAGAAGAAGATATGGGAAAAATCCTCCCTGTAATTGATGCAGATGGCAGTGATTCCTCTATCTTTGACAATACATTTGAGTTTCTTCACTTATCAGGTCGTTCCCTTGCGCATACAGCCATGATGATGGTGCCTGAGCCATGGGCGAATGATGCGTCCATTAAGGAAGAAAAGCGTGATTTTTATGAATATCATAGTACCTTAATGGAACCGTGGGACGGCCCGGCAGCACTAGTGTTTACTGATGGTAACCAGATAGGTGCCTGTCTTGATCGTAATGGTTTGCGGCCGGCACGTTATTATGTAACGAAAAGCGGGATGATTGTGCTAGGCTCTGAGGTTGGAGCACTTGATATTTTCGCTGATGATATTCTGTATAAAGACAGACTACAGCCTGGGAAGATGCTTCTTGTTGATTTGGAAAAGGGGATTATAGTCCCTGATGAAGGTATCAAAATGCAGGTTGCCTCAGAAGAACCTTACAAGGAATGGTTGAAAAATAAAATTGATCTTAAAGACATTCCTGAAGTCACGAATAACCAACCATCGTATAAGGGGAAGCAGTTACTTGAGCAGCAGTTCGCCTTTGGTTATACAAGAGAAGAATTGAATAAAATTATTAAGCCGCTAGTTGAAGATGGGAAAGATCCAATTGGTTCGATGGGCTACGATTCACCGCTTGCTGTTCTATCGAAAAAGCCACAGCTTTTATATAACTACTTTAAGCAATTGTTTGCCCAGGTTACGAACCCTCCTATTGATGCTATTCGTGAGAAAATCATTACAATGGTCGAAACAACAATTGGTGCTGAAGGAAATCTGGTTGCGCCTCAAGCTGACAGCTGTAAGCATATTCGCCTTGAAACACCAATCATGACAAATGGTCAGTTGGAGAAATTAAGAGTTCGTCAAATTGATGGGTTCCAGACCGCAACCATTTCCACTTTATTTAAACGTAGTAAAGCAGAGGGAAACCTTGTGCAAGCAATGGAAAAGCTATTTATTAAAGCAGATGAAGCGATAGCGGAAGGGACTACCCTGTTAATTCTTTCCGACAGAGGAGTAAGTGAAGGAAAAGTTGCTATCCCAGCATTGCTGGCCGTATCTGGGTTGCATCACCATTTGATCCGCAGAGGGATACGTACAAAAGTCAGTTTACTTGTAGAATCTGGGGAGCCTAGAGAAGTGCATCACTTTGCGACACTAATTGGTTATGGTGCGGAAGGAATTAATCCATATTTGGCCTTTGATACTATTCATGAGTTAGTAGATAAGCAAGAGTTAGAGGCTATTACACCTAATCAAGCTGTGGAACAGTATGTTCACTCTGTGACGGATGGTATTATCAAGATCCTTTCGAAAATGGGGATTTCCACTATCCAAAGTTACCGTGGAGCGCAGATCTTTGAAGCAGTTGGTATCCATACAGACGTAATTGATAGGTATTTCACCGGCACTGCCTCTCGTTTAGGTGGAATTGGAATGGACATGATTGAAAAAGAAACCATCATGCGCCATGAGAAAGCCTTCCAAGAAGCACGTGGTTCCAATTATGCCTTAGAAGCTGGAGACGAATTTCAATATAGAGGAAATGGTGAAGATCACCAATACAACCCTAAAACGATTCATACACTACAGCATGCTTGTCGTACCAATAACTATGATGTGTTTAAGGAATATACGAGCCTTTTGACTGATGAAACAAACAATCTTCAGTCACTACGAGGGTTACTAGCATTTAAAAAACGTACTCCTGTCCCAATTGAAGAGGTTGAGTCAGTTGAAGAGATTTGTGCACGATTTAAAACAGGTGCCATGTCCTACGGCTCGATTAGTCAGGAAGCGCATGAAGCACTGGCCATTGCGATGAATCGAATTGGTGGACGAAGTAATACAGGGGAAGGCGGAGAGTCTGCTGATCGTTTTACACCTGATGAAAACGGAGATTCCAGAAGAAGTTCGATTAAACAGGTTGCTTCGGGTCGTTTTGGCGTAAATAGTCATTATCTTGTGAATGCTGACGAGATTCAAATAAAGATAGCGCAAGGGGCGAAACCAGGAGAAGGTGGTCACTTACCTGGTAAAAAGGTATATCCATGGGTTGCTGAAGTCCGCGGTTCTACACCTGGAGTTGAGTTGATTTCTCCGCCACCACATCACGATATATACTCTATCGAGGACTTGGCAGAGCTGATCCATAATTTAAAAAATACGAATCCAAATGCCAGAATAAGCGTGAAGCTTGTATCTGCTGTCGGTGTAGGAACGATAGCTGCAGGTGTTGCAAAAGGGAGAGCAGATTTAGTTCTAATTAGCGGTTATGACGGTGGAACTGGCGCAGCCCCGCGTACAAGTTTGAAGCATACAGGTCTTCCTTGGGAAATTGGCCTTGCTGAAACCCACCAAACCTTAATGCTGAACGGATTACGTGATCGCATTGTGGTAGAGACAGACGGAAAGATGATGACAGGCCGTGATGTCGTGCTTGCCACTTTGCTTGGAGCAGAGGAGTATGGTTTTTCAACAGCTCCACTTGTAGTGCTTGGTTGTGTCATGATGCGTGTTTGTCATATGGATACATGTCCTGTTGGGATTGCCACACAAAATCCAGAACTCCGCAAGAAATTTATGGGAGACCCTGAGCATGTCGCGAATTTCATGCGATTTATTGCTAAAGAGGCACGTGAATTAATGGCAGAGCTTGGTTTCAGAACGATAAATGAAATGATTGGCCGTACAGATGTACTTGAAGTGAATGATGCGGTTGATCACTGGAAAGCGAAAGGAATCGACCTTAGCCCATTACTCTATCAACCAGATCTTCCTGCTAAAGTAGGTAGATATGCGACTATAAAGCAGGACCATGGAATTGAGAGAACATTGGACTACCAAGAGTTACTTCCTAATTGCAGAAAAGCTATTGAAGAAAAGAGACCTGTGGAGTTTACTACCGCAATCCGAAACATTAACCGGGTTACCGGTACGTTACTTGGTAGCGAAATAACCAAATTATACGGTGAAGAAGGATTACCAGAAGATACAGTCAAGCTGAATTTTAATGGATCTGCCGGACAAAGCTTTGGTGCCTTTATCCCGCCTGGAATGACGTTACGTTTAATAGGGGATGCCAATGATTTTGTCGGAAAAGGCCTATCTGGTGGTAAAATTATCGTCCATCCAGACCCAATCGTGACATTCCCGCCTGAGAAAAATACCATTATTGGAAATGTGGCATTTTATGGTGCATCTCGTGGGGAAGCATACATTCGTGGAATAGCAGGTGAACGTTTTGCTGTAAGAAACAGTGGTGCGACCATCGTTGTAGAAGGTGTTGGGGATCATGGCTGTGAGTATATGACAGGTGGGAAGGTTGTTGTGCTGGGGACTGCAGGCAGAAACTTTGCCGCAGGGATGTCAGGTGGTGTTGCTTATATTCTCGATGAGGACGAAAGCTTCCACACCAAAGTCAATGCAGAGCTCGTACATGTAGAGCAAGTCAATGATAAAGAAGAACTGGATGCATTGTACCAGCACATTCAACAACATGTCCTATACACGAAAAGCTCACATGCTGAACGAATTTTAACCTATTGGGATAAATATATACCACAATTTGTTCGGGTGATTCCAAAAGCTTATGTGAAAGTCCAAGATCGAATTAAAGTATTGAGAGAAAGTGGATTAACCAAGTTTGAGGCTGAAATGACAGCTTTTGAAGAAAGTAAGCAGCCAGTAGAAAAAACGAAAACCGTAACAGCAGTAGGCGCTCTGCAATAACGTGTTCCAAGTATAAGTAAAGGAGGACCTATCGATGGGGAAACAAACGGCTTTTATGGAATATGAAAGAAAGGTCAGGGACGAGAGGGATCCTGAGGTCCGAATTAAGGATTGGAACGATTACACAATTCCGATGACAGAAAAGGAAGTACAAGTACAAGGGGCACGTTGCATGGATTGCGGCGTCCCTACCTGCCATGTGGGATTAGAGCTAAATGGTGTCACTTCAGGCTGTCCAGTCTACCACCTTATCCCTGAATGGAATAATCTAGTCTATGAAGGCAAATGGAAGGAAGCACTGGAAAGAGAGCATGAAATGAATAATTTCCCGGAATTCACAGGAATGGCTTGCCCTGCTCCGTGTGAAGGGGCATGTGTTCTAGGGATAAATGAGCCACCCGTTGCAATAAGGACGATTGAACGGTCCATTATTGAGAAAGGCTTTGAAGAAGGCTGGGTTGTAGCTACGCCTCCAGAAAAACGTACCGGTAAAAAGGTGGCTGTAATCGGTTCAGGACCAGCTGGTCTGGCTGCTGCAGCGCAACTTAATAAAGCTGGACACACGGTAACAGTATTTGAAAGAAACGACCGTGTCGGCGGGTTATTAACTTATGGTATTCCGGAAATGAAGCTCTCCTATGATGTCGTAAAACGCCGTGTCTCTATTTTAGAAGAAGAAGGGATCACGTTTATTACGAATACGGAGGTTGGGAAAGATATCTCGGTACAAGAACTTAAGGAATCTTTTGATGCTACCATCCTTTGCGGAGGAGCCACCGTGCACCGTGATATCCAGGTAGAAGGAAGCTCGTTAAAGGGCGTACATCCTGCAATGGATTTCCTGCATGCTAACACAAAAAGCCTCCTTGATTCTAATTTGGAGAATGAAAACTATATTTCAGCTGAAGATAAAAATGTGATTGTGATTGGCGGTGGGGATACAGGAACAGATTGCCTGGCAACTTCTGTAAGACATAATTGCAAGAGTCTCACACAATTTGATATTTACGATAAAAAAGGGCTGGTTAGGGATATCGAAACGAATCCATGGCCTCAGTACCCGACAATACATCGTGTAGAATATGGACATAAGGAAGCCTCCAGTGTACTTGGTGAGGACCCTCGTGCCTATGCTGTCATGACCAAGAAATTTGTTGGTGATGAAACAGGCCATATTAAAGAAGTCCATACGATCAATGTAAAGCTTCGGTTTGACGAAAATGGCAATAAGGTACGAGAAGAAATCCCAGGGACAGAAAAAGTCTGGCCGGCGGACCTCGTATTAATTGCCATCGGCTTTAAGGGACCTGAGCAAGACCTTATTAGCAAAATGGAAGTTGAAACTACATCTAGATCTACAGTGAAAGCAACGTATGGGGAATACACTACGAACGTAGAAGGCGTTTTTGCTGCAGGTGACATGCGCCGTGGACAAAGCCTCATTGTTTGGGCAATAAACGAAGGCAGAGAAGTGGCAAGAGAATGTGATCGTTACCTAATGGGAGAAACAGTTTTACCATAAATATACACAAAACCACAGCCATATAAGGCTGTGGTTTTTGGTTCTAGCTTGACAACTTGTGACATAAGGAGTAACATTCCTTCAATTGGGTTTGCAAGAGAAAGCGACATGAAGTAATATAGTATGGTAAGTAATTTGCAATGCTTTTTAAGTGAATTCTCTTCTCTGGAAGAGGAGTTACTGGAAATGAGGGTAAATATAAAAATGAGTAAACAATCCATTTATGGACTGACATATGATCAATTATCTGATTGGTTAATGGAACGGGGCCAACAACGGTTCCGAATTGACCAGGTTTGGAACTGGCTTTATAAAAAGCGTGTTGGCCAGTTTTCTGAAATGAAAAACGTCAATAAACAGACGATTGAGCTTTTAGAAGAAAATTTTGTGCTTCACACTTTGGATGAGGAAATTAAGCAAGAATCGCAGGATGGAACAATTAAATTTCTATTTAAACTTGCGGACGGCAATTTAATCGAAACCGTGTTAATGCGCTTCAATTATGGCTTGTCTGTTTGTGTTACGACACAGGTCGGCTGTAATATCGGTTGCACCTTTTGTGCAAGCGGATTGCTAAGAAAAAACAGAGACTTAACAAGCGGAGAAATTGTTGAGCAAATCATGAACGTACAGAAGCATTTGGATGAACGTGGAGACGGGGACAGAGTTAGTCATATCGTCGTAATGGGAATCGGCGAGCCTTTTGATAACTTCACAAATCTAATGGACTTCCTATATGTCGTAAATGATGATAGAGGATTAAATATTGGTGCACGCCATATCACTGTATCGACTAGTGGACTTGCGCATAAAATTTATGAATTTGCCGACACAGGTATTCAAGTAAATCTTGCTATCTCGATCCACGCTCCAAATAATGAGCTAAGAACGAGAATTATGAAGATAAACAAAGCATTTCCAATTGAAAAGCTGATGAAATCTGTAGATTATTACCTGGAAAAAACAAATCGCCGTATAACCTACGAATACATCATGCTACGTGATGTTAATGACCATAAAGAAGAGGCGGAGCAGTTAGCAAAATTACTGTACAACCATCGCCATTTAGCCTATGTTAACTTGATTCCGTACAACTCTGTTGATGAGCATAACCAATATCAGCGAAGTGAATCTGCTACCATTCAAGCATTCTTTGAGACCTTGAAAGAAAAGGGGATCAACTGTGGCGTTCGTTGGGAAAATGGCGCAGATATCGATGCAGCCTGCGGTCAGCTTCGAAGTAAGCAAATAAAGAAAACCAATGCAGTATAAGAAAAAACCTGAACCGGGCCTATTTAGTACCTGTTCAGGTTTTTTCGTATGATTGAGCATAAAGCGATTCACGACTTATTTAAACCTAGCGGATAATGGGAGGGTCGATGTACCATTTTTTGCTGTGACCCGATTTTTCCCCGTTTCTTTTGACTGTAACAGTAGATCATCTGCGTAGACGTAGGCCCGTTTTATCTCCGTTTCAGCCCCTGTTTTATAATAATATAACCCAAACGAGGCAGTATAGTTGATGTCTAGCTGTTCTGACTTGTATTCTGTGTGGACTGGACTGCTCTCGACATCCAGTCGTATTTTTTCCAAAAGCTCCACACATTGTTGGAATGAACGGTGCCTAAGGAAGATGGTGAACTCTTCGCCACCACTTCGGATTAAACAGTCATTTCCCTGGAGATTGTTCTGCAATGTAGTAGCATAATGCTGAATCACGTGGTCTCCTACCGCATGATTATACGTATCATTAATTCGTTTAAACGTATCGATATCGGAAACAAGTACCCCGATACATTCACCGCTTTTATTCAATTCCTGCATGATTTTATCCATATAGGTGCGATTATACACTCCTGTTAAGAAATCAGTATACGCCATTTGTTCAAATTGATCTCGCTCCAATTTATGCTGGATCGTTTGAGATTTCACCATGAAAGAGCGACTGACAAGATAGTTCAAAATAAATAGGGCAATTACCATTTCCCATTGCTGTTCCATGAGAAGTAGGACGAGCAACCCATTCGAAAATGCTGTTTTTCCCATGTCAAGCATGCTACGGCTTCTTAAAAAGTCCCATGCTTCTTTTTTTGAGTTAATATCCCCAGTGAAGGAAAATATAGTAATTAAATATAGATCAGATAGTAAAGAGACGACGATTACAAGTAAAATAACTAATAACCAAAATCCAAAAGGAATAGCCTGAAACGAAGGATACAAGGATTGAAATAGGAAAAACGCAATAGAGTTATTTAAAGTAAATGCTCCAATATTGTAAAAAGTATGTAGAAATTCATCCGGATCAGCGGTGTTGGAGTATTTACGATTAAGGTAGACAATAAAGCGTTGAACAAATTCAAAAATGAACAGACCAAGCGGACCTGCCAACAATCCAAAGGAAAGACCGTAAGAGATACCGTAGTCCATGTTTACTTTTCCCTTTTTAACAACAATAGTTAGGTTGGAGTAAAGGGTAGAAAAAAGCCAATATAATAGAATTGCTTTAAAAAACAATGGTTTACTTATTATAATCCCACCATAAAATAGTGCGACAATCAGCGAAACAATGAAAATACTTATTATAAATAGTTTCAGTCGCATACATAATCTTCCTTTCTAGAACGTAGGCATAAAATCCTACTTTCACTTTAATTTTAGCACATTTTTTTCCAATATGTTCGAAATATTATCATAATTATTTATTAATAGGACAGCCTTGTTGTTTATCACAATTATCCTCCGGGTAGAGTTTAGGGGAGAGTCTAGTTACAATACCATTTAACTATCATTTGAGGAGGCTAAGGCGCATGAGTGATAAGCGTAAAGTAGATGGCAACAGTAAAAATGAGCAACTAGAAGAATATCGAGTAGACGACAAAGGAAAAGAGCTAACTACAAATCAAGGATTGAAAGTAGCTGAAGATGAGTTCTCTCTTAAAGCAGGTGAAAGAGGTCCCACGTTAATGGAAGATTTTCATTTCCGTGAGAAGATGACACATTTTGACCATGAGCGTATTCCGGAGCGAATTGTGCATGCACGAGGCTATGCAGCACACGGGGAATTTGAATTATACGAATCAATGAAACCTTATACAAAAGCTAAGTTCTTGCAGGAACCGGGTTCTAAGACGCCGGTCTTTGTTAGATATTCGACTGTAGCCGGATCGAAAGGTTCTGGTGAACTGGCAAGGGATGTACGTGGATTTGCAACCAAATTTTACACAGAAGAAGGAAATTATGACCTTGTTGGCAATAACATTCCTGTATTTTTTATACAGGATGCAGTGAAGTTTCCGGACTTAATTCATGCTGTGAAACCAGAGCCGCATAACGGGATACCGCAGGCGGCATCTGCACACGATACATTTTGGGACTTCGTAGCAAACAATCAGGAAACAGCACACATGATTATGTGGCATTTGTCAGATCGGGCAATCCCAAGAAGCTTTCGCATGATGGAAGGGTTCGGAGTACATACTTTCCGTTTTGTGAATGAGGAAGGAAAAGCACATTTTGTAAAGTTTCATTGGAAGCCAAAACTGGGAATCCACTCAACCGTGTGGGACGAAGCACAAAAGATTAATGGGAAGAACCCTGACTTCCATCGTGCTGATTTATATGATGCAATTGAAAGTGGCAATTACCCAGAGTTTGAATTTGGCGTCCAAGTTATTCCTGAAGAAGAAGAGTTTTCGTTTGATTTTGATATTCTTGACCCAACAAAGATTTGGCCAGAAGAAGATGTTCCTGTAAAAATCATTGGTAAGATGACTTTAAATCGGAATGTCGACAATGTATTTGCCGAGACAGAACAGGTTGCCTTCCATCCGGGGCATGTTGTTCCAGGGATTGATTTTACCAACGATCCGTTACTACAGGGGAGGTTATTCTCCTATACAGATACACAGTTAATACGTCTTGGAGGACCTAACTTCCATGAACTGCCTATTAATCGACCGGTGTGTCCTTTTCATAATAATCAGCGGGATGGGTACGGCAGACACACAATTAATAAAGGCCAAGTAAGTTATCATAAAAACAGCCTAGCTGATAATACTCCTGAGACCGTAGCTCCAAAAGACGGTGGCTATGAACATTACCAAGAGAAGATGGAAGGGAGAAAGGTGAAGGCAAGGAGCAATAGTTTTAAGGATCATTTCTCACAGGCTACATTATTCTGGAATAGCATGAGTAAACCTGAAAAAGAACACATTATAGAGGCTTTTTGCTTTGAGCTTGGGAAGGTGCAAAGCAAAGATGTTCAGCAGCAAGTAGTAGATATGTTTGCAAATGTTAATCTAGATATGGCTAGAGAAATAGCGGAAAACATTGGAGTACAGGAACCCAAAGAGGGCGGATCAGAAGTAACAAAGGTTTCTCCGGCCTTAAGTCAGGAAAACAGCACAAAATCCGTGGCAACACGTAAAATCGCTGTGTTACTTGATGAAGGGTATAACGGTGAGGTGGTGAACAATATCATGCAGCAATTGAAGAAGCAGGGGATGGAACCAGAAATCATTGCTTCGAAATTAGGGAAGTTGAAAACAGATAAAGGTCCTCAACTTGAAGTAGATAATACCTTCCTGACAGTAGATTCTGTACTATATGACGCCGTTTATGTAGCAGGTGGTGCCGGGCAAGACAAAACCTTCCGGGACAAGGCTGGTTACTTCATGAAAGAGGCCTTTTCACATTTCAAGCCAATTGGTGCTACACATGAGGGAGAGGAACTGTTAAAACATCTCGATATCTCCTCCATAGCTGCTGGTGTAATAACAGAAGATTCTACAGAGAGCTTCGTTTCCCAATTTACAGAGGCTGTAAAACAACACCGTTTCTGGGAAAGAGATGTAGGATAAAAACAAAATAAACTAGTGCGTTGGTAAGAAAAAAAGATTCCAGTTATCAAATGTGATAACTGGAATCTTTTGTGTTATAGCATTAATAAAACTCGTTGTAAATGCGGATTTTAATATACCCTGGACTTATTCTTTGTCTGTAAAGAGCGTTATGCTAGGTTCACCGCCATTCTTCTTATAGAAGCGATAAACATAGTCGTCGGTAATAGCTTTAACTTCTTTGCTAAGGAAAAGCATAGGTATCACATTGAAGATGACCACAAAGGCAAGCATCAGATCAAGAAACTGCCAAACAAATTGTAAGCCACCAATTGCTCCGATATATATTGCCACGAGGTATACGATACGCATTGATTTCGCTGCGGTTAAACCTGATAGGAATTCGGCTTGTTTTTCTCCAAAGAATATGAGAATCCCAATCGTTGTAATAACAAAGAACAATAGGAATATAGCAACAAATATGCCGCCAAACGTTGATCCGTAGAAATCAGAAAAAGCAACGGTAATCATGCTAGAGGCATTTGCTGACTCTACTTTTGTCCATGCACCTGTGATGAGGACAAGGATACCAGAAACCGTACATATGACGATAGTATCAATAAAGACACTAAAGACTCCCCAGAAAGCTTGTTTTGAAGGGTGGTCTGTCTGTGCGGGGGCGTGAGCGATAGGCCCAGTACCTAAACCAGCTTCATTGGAATATAGCCCGCGAGCGATCCCCCAACGGATGGCCTGTGCGATTGCGGCCCCTGCAAAACCTCCTGTCGCAGAGAGTGGGGTGAACGCATGGGTGAAAATTAAGCTAAACACAGTTCCTAACTGATCTACATTTGCTATGATCACGATCAAAGCTAATGCTAGATAGGTTAAAACCATAAAAGGTACAAGTTTATCGGTAACATTGGCAATTCTTTTTATCCCACCAATAATAATAACTCCAATTACAATAAGAACGCCTATTCCCGTGGCCTGTACAGGCCAATTAAATGCTCCCTGAAGCTGTGTAGCGATTGAATTTGACTGCACCATAACGCTGGGGATAGCTTCCAGCATTAGAAAGATGGCGAACAAGACGGCTATTGTCTTCCAGCCCAATGCCTTGCGTATATAGTACTGCGGGCCACCTACCCACTCACCTTCTTCATTTTTCTCTCTGTATTTCATACCAAGTACAATCTCACTATACCTCGTAGCCATTCCTATTAAGGCTACCATCCACATCCAAAAGAGGGCACCCGGCCCCCCGAGTGAAATGGCTACTGGAACACCAACGATGTTTGTAGCACCGGCTGTTGAAGCGAGAGCAGAAGTGAATGCTTGAAAGGGAGTAATGGTTCCTTTTTGTTTGTTCTTTTTAAATACTTGTCCAATCGTCTTGCTAATGATATGTCCAAACATACGAAATTGAAAGAACTTCAAACGGAAGGTGTACAATAACCCTGTAACTATTAATAGAATGGATAATACATAAGTCCAAAAGAAATCGGATATGGTTGCGATTAAATCTTCAAATCCTGTCATGTTGTCATCTCCAATTTATAAATTTGTTTTTCTCCGATACCCGCTCATGATAAAAGTTAGTCATTGATTTATTAAGAAATTCATGTTTGCACTATCCGCAAACATGTAAACAATATTGTATACAAAAGTAAACAATAATGAAAACATGTATACAAATCTGTTTACAAACTGATATAACAACGAATGCAAAAATGCACACATGTATACATAAAAGAATGCGAAAATAGTAGGATTGCTATTTTCCAAAAAAACTATTAACCTAGTAAGTACGGTTAATATAATAAGAAAAGCGAGATCGGCCGTTAACCAATGTGGAAGTGGTGGGTTTGCTAGTCTCACTGTTATATTTTCCTATCTATATAAAAAGGAGATTTTCTATTATGACAAAATCAAGAATTGCAGCAGTGGATGTAGGAAATGATGCCTTGAAAGCAAACTTTGGAAAAATGGAGAATGAAGTCTATATTCCAAATGTGGTTGCACAGGACATGGAGGACCGTCCAGTTATCGGAATAGAAGAATTGGATGAAAAAGATGTATTAGATAATTTACATATACGCGTACACTCCCCTGCCCTAGAGGAGAACAACGTCGTTTATCGTGTTGGTAATTTAGCTACAAAAACGAATAACTCAACAGAGCTTGACATTGGAAGTAATAAATCCGAAGAGGATCAAACGCTTGTAATGCTATTTGCCTCCCTAGCGTTGGATGCAGTAGAATCAGGTGCATTTAAAGCAGGAAAAAATGATGTAGTGGATGCGAACTACACACTTGGCACTGGATTGCCATTGCGTGAAGTGAAAGAAGGAAAGGATGTTGGCTACAGATCTCAACTCCTAGGTTCCGTGCATCAAATCGAATTTCTAATAACACCAAAACATCAAGGTAAAAAAGTGAACATCAAATTTGATGAAGTAAAGGTGTATCCAGAGGGCTTCGCTGCCTATGTTAACCTCATCATGGATAACGATCTTAACGTTATCAACAAGGAATTAATTGATAAACAGATTCTTATTCAGGATATTGGTGGTTTATCAACAGATATTGCGGTTATCCGAAATCGTAATGTGGATGATGATAAAGCACAAGGCTTCAATCTAGGGGTATCCGAGTCATTGGAGCAAATTCGCGAAGAAATACGGATTAAACATGGTGTAGAACTGGACAGTCGTAGAGATGTGGTTGACATTATAACGAGAAATAATGACAGACACCATATTATGGTAAAGGGAAGCAGAACAAATGTGCATGATATTACAGATCACATTTTGCTTGAACTCGCCAAGAAGGAATATAGATTCCTCCGTAATGTGTGGGCAAAAAATTCTCAATCCGAGATTTGCTATTTTGTTGGAGGCGGATCTGCTGTCCTTAAAGATTATCTGAAAGCATTAAATAATAAGCTTGATGGGTACAATATCGAGTTCTTTGAAGATGAAAATGAGAGTATCTGGATGATGGCAAATGCTTACTATAAGCTAGTTACAGATTTTGCGAGAAAAGCAGAAAAAGAAAAAGTAAAAGAAGAGACAACTACCACAGCTAAAGCTAAGTAGGGTGAGTGTGCATGACAAAGAAAACAATTGAAAGAGGGCAGTCGATCACATTCCGTGTGCCTTCTGATACACCTGATTATCTTTTAAAGCAGCTACAACAATTAAAGGAAACGGCGCGCAGAAACTTCTCAAGTGAAATTGCGCAATTTGTCTTAAAGGGGCTAAATGAGGATCATACAAGGGAACGGGAAACCATTACCGTTCCCCTCCCCCAAAAGCTAACAAAAGAACAAAAAAGCTGGCTTAAGCATGAACATTCGGAAGCACTGATCGGAAGTCTTATCTATCAGTTATTAAGTGATCCAATGCGTGCTACAACCTTGCTTGCTTCACTTAATAGAGACGCTTATGATCTAGATGAAGAACCACCTACGTATGAGGCTAAGGAGCAAACGAAGAAAGAAGAGTTCCAGCTTCCGAAAAATGTGGAGTTTGACTTAGATGATGTCGATATAGATGGCTTGGAGATAGAGCCAACAGAGAGTGTGAAGCAAGAGCAAGAAGAGGAAAATCCCTTAGGTGACTTCTTTGCCAGTATGAATAAATAGAAAGCTGTCATGATAAGTGAGCATACTTATTATGGCAGTTTTTTTTGTGCTCGGAAAAGAATACAATTTAGTGGCCTTACATATTAAGGACACGTAAACGTTTGCTAAAGGAAGAGCAACGTTAACCACAAATATGTTAATACATTCACTTTCGTAATGAAAAATATAAATTAAATAAGCTATCTGTGAAAACTTTTGTGAGATTTTTAAGGTATATAGAGTAGAACGTTATTTAAAAGGAGGATTGGCGCTGTTGATGGATAGAGAAAGCAAGCTCATAAAGAAGATTAAAAAAGGCGATCAGCGAGCGTTTAAGAAACTGTATGACGTGTATGCCGACTACTCGCTCCGGACAGCGTATGGCATTACCGGAAATCAGGCTGACGCAGCTGATATTGTGCAAGAAGTTTTTATTAAATTATACCGAAACATACACTTATTCGATATGAAAAGGCCATTTAAGCCATGGTTTTATCAATTATTAGTTAATGAGGCAAGGCGGTATATTGGAAAAAAGGCAAAACAGGCAATCAGTGTGGAGTCAGAAGAATTACTTGATTATTTGCATACAGGCACAGAAGATGAAGTGGATTTTGAGGATCTCGAAATCGCGATGGATAAACTGGAAGAAAACCACCGTACTGTACTCATATTAAAATACCTGAACGATTTTACAGAAAAGGAAATAGCTGAAATTCTTGAGTTGAATCTAAATACTGTTAAATCACGACTGTATAAAGCGCGAAGGAAGCTGAAAACGTTAATGGGGGGTGTCGCAGATGAGGAATAAACAACAATTTGATGATAAATTGCGAGAGGAAATGCAAAAACGTATTCACGTTGATTCCGAACTAAAAGAAGAAACATGGAACAAAATTCATCAAAATATATTTGAAGCTAAACGCCCAAGCAAATCGAAGAAGAAAAGCTTCGTTGCGGCATTAGGCACTATAGCAGCAGCAATTATACTCCTTACGTTCGGGCTCATGACAGATACTGGCCAAGCGATGATTCAAAATTTGAAAGATATGTTTGTAGAGGAAAAACAGGAAGAAATTGAAATAGAAGGTCAAAAGGAAGAGAGCAACACCCAACTGGAAACGAATGAAGCATTGCGCTATGTCATCTATGTGGACGAAGACCGATACAAAATGGTCAAAGGAGAGGAAGTTGACCGTATCGAAACAAAGGAGCCGTTAGGTGATCGTTATCCTGATGTTTATATGGAGATTAGTCGAAGAGAGAATACGACAACGGAAGACGTTTTGCAAGATATCGAACAAGAAATCACAGCTGACGGATTAGAAGTAGTTAGGCAGGAGCATGTAACAGAGCCAATTGAAGCAGAAGTAATTCAAGGGATGGGGAAGGAAACAACGAACGAATCTGGCAAAACAGGACATCAATGGGATACACCAATTCATCGATACTATGTGACAGAAACAAGAGAAAACCAAGTGTTTGTTATTAAACAGGCATACTTCTTGGAGGCGGAAGAAGGGCACGGAGCACGTTTTCATTATATGCTGGAGAGCTTTGAAATAGTGGAATAGAAGAGGAGTGTTAACATGTGTGGTTTTGTTGGGATTTTATTAAAAGAGGATGCACTACAATTCAGCCCAGATCATTTAGACGAAATTAAGGCTAGTAGCGACCTGATTCACCATCGCGGCCCTGATGAGGATGGATTCTATTACGATTCTACTATAGCCCTCTCATTTAAGCGATTAAGCATAATTGATCATGAAGGTGGCCAACAACCATGGGCATTTGGAGAAGATCGCTATCGTATGGTCTTTAATGGTGAAATTTATAACTTCAAACAATTACGCTCAAAACTTGAGGAAAAAGGCTATGAGTTTATTACAAAGTCAGATACAGAGGTAGTTGGTGCAATGTTTTTAGATAAGGGAGTAGATGCTTTTGTAGAATTACGGGGAATGTTTTCTATTCTAATATGGGATAGACAAGAAAAAGTAATATATGGTGCAAGAGACGCCTTTGGAATTAAACCATTCTACTATACGGAGAGTGACAGCGAGCTTATACTGGCATCCGAAAAAAAGAGCATTACCTATTTATCTCAACAGCAAGCAATAAATGAAAGAGCATTACAACATTATATGTCATTTCAGTATGTACCAGATCCGATGAGTCTAACAGAAGGGATAAACCGTTTAGAGCCGGGCCACTATTTTATAAAAGAATGGAAAGAGCCTATTAAAAAACAACGTTATTTTCATGCAACCTTTGAGCCGGTAATAGGGAATGAACAACAAATTATTCGTTGTGTCCGAGACGTGCTCATTGACTCCGTTGAAAAACATATGCAAAGCGATGCGCCACTGGGAGCCTTTTTATCTGGCGGAATCGATTCGACTTTTATTGTTGCACTTGCGAAAGAAATTAATCCGCACATTAAAACCTTTTCAGTAGGGTTTGAGGAGAACGGTTACTCCGAGGTTTCTATTGCAGAAAGAAGTGCCGAAGCAATGGGGGTACAAAATTCCAGCTATCATATCACGGCAGAAGAATATGTGAATGCGTTGCCTATGATAATGTGGCACATGGATGACCCATTGGCAGATCCGGCTTGTGTACCGCTTTATTTTGTTGCACAAGAGGCGGGGAGGCATGTGAAGGCAGTTCTTTCTGGTGAAGGGGCAGATGAGTTCTTTGGTGGCTACAACATTTACCGCGAATCCGAATCTTTAAAGGTCTTTGATTATATGCCAAAGAAACTGCTCCATCTCTTAAATCGGCTAGCGGCTATTTTCCCAGAAGGGACGAAAGGAAAAAGCTTTCTAGAACGTGGAACGACACCACTTGAAAAACGGTACATTGGGAATGCCAAAATGTTTGAGGAAGCGGATAAGGAGCAATTACTTCAACACTATTATAGAGAAGCAGGATATGAAAATTGGACTTCACTACTGTATCGAAATGTGGAGAATTCCCATAAGGTTCATCAGATGCAGTATATCGATATACACACATGGCTTCCGGGTGATATTTTGCTCAAAGCAGATAAAATGACTATGGCACATTCGCTTGAACTTCGGGTTCCTTTTTTAGATAAGGAAGTATTCGAGATTGCAAGACGTCTACCGGTGGAAGCCAACTTTACATCTGGCACCACTAAATCAATTCTAAGAAAAGCAGCTGAAGGGATTGTACCAGAACATGTAGTGGATCGAAGGAAATTGGGATTTCCTGTGCCGATCAGGGATTGGTTAAGAAATGAACTGTATGATTGGGCTAAAAAGCTCATTAATCAAAGCGAAACGAATCACTTGCTAAAGAAGCAGGTTGCATTGGAATTATTGGATCGTCATGCATCCGGTAAAAGGGATTATTCCCGCAAGCTATGGACAATTCTAATGTTCATGCAGTGGCACCAAGTCTTTATTGAAAAGGAATATGACTTGAGCACACAAATTCAATTTAAGCAGCCTGCTAAGATGACTTCCTAGTATGCCAGCATAATAATAGGGATGTGTGTCAAACTAACTCTAAGAATTGAAGGCTATAGGAGTTGTTAAGATGGAATTCGACTGGATTTGGAAGTCAATTATCATTGTATTAGGAGGGACTTTTTTATTACGATTAGCAGGTAGAAAGTCAATCTCACAAATGACTTTGGCTCAAACGGTTATTATGATTGGGATTGGTTCCCTACTAATTCAGCCACTTGCCGGAGCAAATATTTGGACCACACTAGGTGTTGGTACAGTTCTTGTTTTAACGTTAATTGCGATGGAGTTTATCCAAATTAAAGGGGATTTTTTCGAAAATCTTATTACAGGTAAGTCCAAGGTTTTAATAAAAGATGGGGTTATACAAGAAGCGAGTTTGAAGAGGCTACGGTTAACGGTAGATCAATTGGAGATGAATCTGCGCCAACAGAACGTACAGCGGATAAATGACGTTCAGTGGGCAACACTTGAGCCCAATGGCCAGGTTGGTTTCACCTTAAAGCCAGATTCACAGCCAGTAACAAAAAAGGAATTTCAACAGCTGGCTGATGATTTAAAGACTTATTTACAAACAATGACGCCAACGAAGGAAGTAGAACAGCTACGTAACCAGCTAGCGTCTTTATCAGCCCAGGTTCAACAATCTAATGTTGATTCAGAGGGGCTTTTCAAGGAAGTGCAATATAAACATCATGAGAATACACCGCCAAAACGGTTGCAGTAATCCATCTCTTAAAGGATTAGAGTCAGATAAAAGAACAGCATGAGATTATAATGTGTTATTGGTTCCCCCCTAACGTTTAATTTAAAATGTTAAGGGGGGCAGATAAAGTCAAAAATATATTTTCAGTGTAGCTTACCTATCAAACAGTGCTTTCATGTCGACGTTTTCCCTCTTTTCGGGCGGTGTCTCGAACATAGGTTTCTTTGTAAAACCAAAAGCACCGGCTATAAGATTACGGGGAAAGGTAGAAATCAGCTGATTATACTTCCCTGTATGGGAATTAAAATTGCGACGTGCTGCTTGAATTTGTTCTTCGATATTATTGATCGAACGCTGAATGTGCAGGTAGTTCTCATTAAACTGGATTTCCGGGTAGCTTTCCATGTTCATCATAATATTAGGCATTTCTTGCTGAAGGGTATTGTGCGCTTTAATTTTTTTATTCATATTAGGCGCATTCATGACACCTGCTCTTAACGCTGTTACATCTTTCAATACTTCCATTTCTTTATCCGTTGCAACTCGAGCTGTTTGAACCAGATTATCCAGCTCATCTACTCGCTTCATTAAAAAAGCATCCAAATCACTAAAAGCATTTTCCACATTTACTTCCTGTTTCTTCATCTTGTTATAGCTCAAGATAAAAAATAAGATAAAAGTAACTGCTACAGCTACAATAATTATCATGCCAGTATCCATATAAACCCTCCTCGTTACGCTTTATTCCTTATTCCATATTCTTAAATTAAGATTTAGTTCATCCACTAGTTCTAGGGCAATATTAATGTCGTGAAAGTAACCCTTCATTACTTCTTTCGTTAAAGGCAAATAGATGCTGAAGGTAAAATGCTCTTTTTCTGTTGGTAGCAAGAAATACATTTTGCCATCCTTAAAAGAGAAGTAAGGTGGGTTTACAAAGTTTAATTGTGGGGAGTAGCGTGCATTCATCGCAATCCGAGATGCTTCTTTAAATGAAGCTGGTTTGGGGATCTCTTTTGTTCGATCCCGTGTTGTAAAGGAAAGTAACCTGTTCATGAAATTTGGTGTCAAGATATATCTCGCTGTAATCTGATCTGTTGTTCGAACATCAAAAGTATCCATAAAGTCGATGTCTTCCAGTTCTACCTCTTCTAACCTACCCTTACTGTTCTTTTTCTGCTTCTTCGCAACCGTCCGGTCATTTTGTGGGGTGACAATGGTAAGCCCCTCAAAATCTTTATTGAAATCAGCCACAAAAAAGAGGCCTTTGAATAGTGGGCGGATACGTTGCTTTTTCTTACCTTCTCTATCTTTAAATGGAACAACATGGAAGGCTTTAACTTCCGAAAACATTAGTTCCGTTTTAGGTTGTCTGTTACCCGACGGATTTCCTTCTACACTGCTGCCTACACTTCCTTTAATAAAGTCATCCCCACTATACCGATTTGGGTCGATATCGAAAATGTTCGAGTTAATAAAATCCTCTTGGGGAACGTACCTTCTTCGAGAATAAGTAAATCTTCGGTTAATAAACTTCACAATATCTGTGACAAGCTCTTCCTTTATCTTTTTTTCAAGTTCCCTACGATTTCTTTCTATATCTTTAAAAAGAAAGGTACAAATAAAAAGGATGCCAAAAAATAGATAGCCTATAATAAAAGGCCAAAAGAAATAGCTTAATAGTAATACGACAAAAGCAGGCAATAGTTTCATTGCCTGCTTTTTGGTCAGGCCTATTGCTTCTCTTCTTTCAGCTTCCAGACGTTCAACATCGCTTTTTAGCTCTTCTTCATAATACGCATCAAATTCTTCCTCTGTTTTTGCAAACCGCTCAAGCTGGTATGCCTCATCCCACTTTTTCATCCGTTTCCTCTCCCGCTTTTTATTATGGATAGTATAGCAAATTATCCCAATAAACTAGGAAGATAAATGAAAAATAATCCAAAAGCACTATGCGATCAGTCTTGTTTATCTGGATGGAAACAAAGGGAAGTAATAAAGTGAAACTTGAATCAGTGGGTGTTTTACGGACGGTTGCTCCGGGATAAACAACAGCAAATGAGGAGGAGATGACATATGAACCACAAGAATGAAGGGAGAAAAATGCCCTTCACGTCTGTCGGGAGTGGAAACGTACAATTAGTAGCTGATAAGGTGCACTGCTATACAAACCAAATTGTGAATGTATGTTATGTAGGTGATAAAGAGGAATGGGTGCTGGTTGATGCAGGGATGCCAGGTTCTGCTTCTAAAATTAAGGCAGAGGCAGAGCAGTTGTTTGGAGAAGGAGCAAAGCCAAAGGCAATTATTTTAACACATGGACACTTTGACCATGTAGGTTCTGTAGTTGAGCTTGTAGAGGAGTGGGGTGTGCCGGTTTATGCTCACCCGTTAGAAGTTCCATACCTAACAGGTGAAACGCGTTACAATGAACCCGATCCAAGCGTGTCAGGTGGCATGGTAGCAAAGTTATCTGCGTTCTTCCCAAATAGACCAGTCGATCTATCAGGGCACATCCATAAGTTGCCACACGATGGGACGATTCCGTTTATGCCTGGTTGGCAATGGATCCATACCCCTGGCCATACACCAGGACATATTTCTGCATTTCGTTTTACTGATAAGACGTTAATTGCAGGGGATGCGTTTACAACAGTGAAACAGGAAGATATGTTGGAGGTTGTACAACAGAAGATGGAGATTCATGGGCCACCAAGGTATTTTACGCCTGATTGGGAGGCTGCAGAAGCGTCAGTGAAAAAATTAGTACATCTAAAACCACTTCATGGTGTCACGGGGCATGGTGTACCTGTTTCGGGTGACAAGTTGCTTGATGGGTTAACAAATCTAGCTGATCATTTTAAAGAGATAGCCGTTCCGAGTCACGGACGATATGTAGAAGGAGAGAAATAAGCAGAATTGAGGGAAACACAAATGCCGAATGGTAGTTGAGCATTAATAAGTGCTTAAATTCATTCGGCATGTTTTAATAGAATCCCTCCTCTCTATTAACTAGAAAAATAGTTGAGAGAGAAAAAATATTTTTTAAATAGATAATGGGTGAAAAACAACGAAATGATAAGAAATCCTAGATTTTTATGAGCATTTTTGGAGTTCTTCTTTGCTTGATTTCGTTTTTGCAATATGGTAGTCTTTAAATACAAGATATTGGTGATTGTAAAGAAAAAAACACTATATATAGTGTTTTTTATAGTTTATAATATATTAGCAACATGATTAAAACACCCGAAAACGGCGCTGAAAAGCGTAATAGCGCACGTTCTACTTTACCATAAAACAACCTAGAAAAGGTAGTTAAATTTTAGTGAACTTCTAGTTTTGCTTAACGTTTTGAATCTCCGTGCGTAATCTCGGTTAAAAACCGTTCATTATTAGTCTGATGAGCGGTTTTATATTGAGAAAACTAGGGGAAGTAATTACATAGATTAAGAGGAGGATTCATCGTGAATACCGTAATTCTATCCAATGAAGAAAAAATAATGCAGCTAATTGACGAGGCAGCACAAGGTTTGAATGTGAATACAGAGGCTTATAAGCAAAAAGCTGTAAAAGCCATTCATGCTGAAATGACTGATGAAAAAGTCACAGATACACTTGTTAAAAATGCGCTGGAAAATATTGATGAAGCAGCACCTGAATGGACATATCTAGCAAGTAGAATCTATCTGAATCGTCTTTACCGTCTTGCGGGTGAAAACCGCCATTACGCACCTGAGAAAAAATACGGAGATCTATACGAGTTGATACAGACACTAACAAATGAAGGTGTTTATGCATCAAACCTGCTAGATAAATACAGCAAAGCTGAAATTAATCAGTTTGCGAACATGATCGCCCCTGAAAGAGATCTGTTATTTAATTATCTAGGACTGCACACTATTGCAACACGTTACCTTGCAACAGATCATGAAAAGAATATCTACGAGCTGCCACAGGAACGTTGGATGGTTATTGCGATGTATCTTATGCAAGATGAGAAATCCTCCCAAAGGGAGCAACTTGTAACAGAAGCGTATTGGGCTTTAAGTAACTTATATATGACAGTTGCAACACCAACGCTAACAAATGCAGGGAAAACACATGGGCAATTATCCAGCTGTTTTATTGACACAGTAGACGATAGCCTGCAATCCATCTATGACAGTAATACAGATATTGCCAAGTTATCGAAAAACGGTGGCGGAATCGGTGTTTATATGGGTAAAATCCGTGGTCGTGGTAGTTCAATTAAAGGCTACAAAGGCATGTCAAGCGGTGTCGTGCCATGGATTAAGCAATTAAATAATACGGCAGTCAACGTCGATCAGCTTGGAACGAGAAAAGGTGCGATCGCAATCTACCTTGACGTTTGGCATCATGACATTGAAGCATTCCTTGACCTTAAGTTGAACAACGGCGATGACAGAATGCGCGCACATGACATTTTCACTGGTGTCTGCCTTCCAGACTATTTCATGGAGCAGGTAGAAAACAGGGGAGACTGGTATCTATTTGATCCACATGAAGTCCGTGAAGTAATGGGATATTCCCTTGAAGATTTCTATGATGAAGAAAAAGGCGATGGCGAATGGCGCAGGAAGTATGAAGAGTGTGTACAGTCCGATCTTCTTACAAAGAAACAAGTACCTGCTATTTCGATTATGAAACGCATCATGAAGTCACAATTAGAATCAGGTACACCATTCATGTTCTACCGTGACGAAGTAAATAGACAGAACAGTAACGAGCATAATGGCATGATTTACTGTTCAAACCTTTGTACAGAAATAACGCAAAATCAGTCACCGACTGAATTTCTGGAAGAATATGTAGAAAATGAAGATACCATTGTTAAGAAATATAAAGCTGGCGATTATGTTGTATGTAATCTAAGTTCCATTAACCTAGGTAAAGCTGTCCCTGACGGTGTTTTAGACCGCCTTATTAAAATACAGGTTCGAATGCTTGATAACGTTATTGATATAAACACATTGCCAATCAAGCAAACGCAAATGACAAACCAAAAATACCGTGCTATCGGACTTGGAACCTTTGGCTGGCATCACCTTCTAGCATTGAAGAACATGAAGTGGGAGACAGAGGAAGCTGTTCAATTTGCAGATGACCTTTATGAACAGGTTGCCTACCTGACTGTGAAAAATAGCATGGAATTAAGTAAAGAAAAAGGAAGCTATCCAGCATTTGCCGGAAGTAACTGGGAAACAGGAAGCTATTTCACGAAAAAAGGATATACCGATGAAAAGTGGACGGCATTACAACAAGAAGTAGCAGAAAACGGAATGCGTAATGGTTATCTAATGGCTGTTGCACCGAACTCTACTACAGCTATGATTGCAGGTTCAACTGCAAGTATTGATCCGATTTTCAAGGCCTTCTACAACGAAGAGAAGAAGGACTTTAAAATTCCTACAACGGCACCTGATTTAAACCATAATACGTACGATATCTATCGCCGTTCTGCGTATATCGTTGACCAACGTTGGTCTATTAAACAAAATGCTGCAAGACAAAAACATATTGATCAAAGCATTTCATTTAACTTTTATGTGCCAAATACAATAAAAGCATCTGTTTTACTTGATCTTCATATGCGAGCTTGGAGCGAAGGATTGAAAACAACCTACTATGTCCGGTCTACATCCAACGATGTCGAAGAATGTGAGTGGTGTCAAAGTTGAATGCACTAATAGCGTATCTTTCTTATAGTAGTAATACAAAAGAGGTAGCGGAACTTATTGGAGAACAGCTGGAGGCTGAAGGCCTTCAGCTGGATGTTCACCGAATTGGTATCGACCAGCCTGTAGATGCGCAGCATTATGATTTTATTTTTCTTGGAACTTTCACGTGGGAGATGGGTTCCACCCCTGATGAAGTGAAGGACTTTGTGCTCGAAGTCGGCTACAAGCCTGAAAACGTAGCTGTCTTTGGCACAGGGGATACTCAGTTTGGGGGCGATGCGCTGTTCTGTAAGGCAGTAGATAAGCTCACAACATTTTATCACAGCAAATGGGCTGGACTAAAAATCGAACAATCCCCCCGTGGCAGCCAAGAAAAGAAAGTAAAGAACTGGGTGGAAGGAGTACTTAATTATGCAAGAAGCTATGCTTAAAAAGGCTAAAACACTAGAGCCGTTAAACCCAAACAAATCGACGGGAATTTTCGGTGGGAAATCCAGCGGCATATTAAACTGGAATGACATTGCCTACCCACACTGGTACAAGATGTACAAGCGACTGATCGGAAACTATTGGCAAGCAGATGAGGTCAATATGTCCAGTGATGTAAAACAGTTTGCTTCACTGGATAAGTCTGAGCAAGATGCCTATTTAAAAATCATTGGTCTCTTGTCAACATTGGATGCACCACAAACACGCACAGCATTATTGCTTTCTTTGTATGCGAGTGATGCTTCTGTTCAATCAATTATGGCAGTAATCGCCCAGCAGGAAGCAGTGCATAATGAAAGTTATTCTTATGTGTTGTCTTCCGTTGTTTCCCTGGATGAACAGAATGAAGCATTTCAGCTTGGGCGGAAAGACCCCATTCTTCTAAAACGAAATGAGAATCTCGTTAAGCAATACAATGCTTTTGTGGAAGAACCATCAATGGAGAACATTTTAAAAACGATTGTCTATACTTCATTACTTGAAGGGATGTTCTTCTATTCTGGGTTTGCCTTTTTCTATAATTTGGCTAGACATAATAAAATGGTCGGGACGTCTACGATGATTAGTTATATTAACCGGGATGAGCTAGAGCATGGCCGGTTTATCGCGGAACTATTCCGGGCAGCATTGGATGAAAATCCTTCCTATAATACCCCAGAGTTCATTGAATGGGTATATGAGCAATTTAAAGAATCTGTTGACTTAGAAATAGAATGGTCCACTTATGTCCTAAAAGATGTAGAAGGAATTGATTTGGACGAGATGGCAGGATATGTTAAATACCGTGCCAATAAGATGCTTCGGATGCTTGGATTAAGCGAGATTTATCCAGAGAACTTAGAGAATCCTATGAAGTGGATTCGCGCTTATGTGGATAACTTTGATGGTACAAAAACGGATTTCTTTGAACAGAAATCAAGACAATATACCAAAACAAGTGACCTAAACGGTTTTGATGACTTGTAAAATGATCGTTTAAATAAAGATGCTTGGATAACCTCCAAGCATCTTTGCTATATAAATCGAATCCTTATTCATCTGTACGTAATGTAACGACAACAATTTCGGGGCGGTTAAAAACTCTTAGTGGAAAAAGGCTGTTTCCGAGTCCTCTATTTACAATCATTGTCGTGTCGTTTGCTATATGTTCACCGGAAGTATACGTAGGTAATAGCCCTTGATTCGGGGCAATTAAACCACCTATAAATGGAATTCTAACCTGTCCTCCGTGAGCGTGTCCTGAAAACACCAAGTCAATCCTATATTTACTATAAAGAGAAAATAATTCAGGTCTATGGGATAATAAAACTTGAAACGTCTCCTCATCGTCAACATCTTTTAAAGCACTCTCAATATAATTTCCGGTTGTCACGACGTCAGACTCAAGACCAGTGTTATGCGAAGGGTCATCCACTCCTATTAGTCTAATTTTCTCTGACCCTAGAGTGATTTCCTCTGTTGCATTTCTCATCACATGTACACCAGTATTTTTTAACTTTTCCTCTAATGAATTGAATTTCTGTGACCGCCATTCGTGGTTTCCTGTTACATAATACACTGGGACAATTTCCACAATTTTTTCCATCAACTTGATACTAGGTTTCTCATCATATCGCCTTGAATCTATTACATCACCTGTAAATACAATGACATCTGGCTCTGCCTTTTTAATTTTTTCGACTAGGTAGCTTTGATCATCCCCAAAAGACTTGTTATGTAAATCAGATAGTTGCACAATTTTATATCCATCAAACACTTCTGGCAGGTTATCCGATTGTTTCGTATGTTTACTGATTACGATAGAATTGTTTTGATAATAAAAGAATACGATTAACAAAACGATCCCAATAAACACGTATAACCACCACTTTCTCAATATCTTTTTCAATGTGTCTCTCCTTTGTTATTTATCATGAATTACTTTAAAGGTGATTATAACATCTTAGAGATTTGCACAATTCTCTTAATCACGGAATCTACTTCTTCGGTATGCTTTATTACAAGTAGGTAGTCTGCTTCCTCTTCTTTAGGGTCTACGACGTCTTCTAATTGGGATTCAGCTTGTTGCCTTAAAAGCACTTCCTCGAAATTAGTAAAAGCCCCTCTAAATACATTTGTGCTGCGCTTACTATGGACAATTCTTTCCATGAGAACATCATCTGGGATATCAAAATGAACCAGAATACGAACAAACTGTTTTTTATTAAAGAGTCCTTCAAGTAAACGCAATCGACCTTGTTGGCTTCGGTTTGAGTTACAAACAATAAGATGTAAATCAGTATTTTCTATAGCATAATGAATGATTAACCGAGAGAGACTGTGTTTAAGTATGTTTGGTCCTTGTTCAGGTTGCAGTTTGGCATAAAAAGTGTTTAAGAACGCTGCTTGATTGTCTTGGTCCATTACGAAAGAGTTATCCAATTCTTTTTCTAAGTCTCTAGCAAATGTAGTTTTGCCACTATGTGTTTTACCAACAGTCATGATAACTAATCTTTTCATTATTCCTCCTTCATATATACGGAGAGTATTAAAATCTTAATATAGAACTTTACTATACTACTTCAACATAAACAGCCTAGATTCCTTCTACATAGTACTCTACCAATTGGAGCGGACAGTGTAGTATAAAGGTAAAAGGGATGAACCTTGACTAATTAATTATGGGATATATAATAATGGGTAATAGCATATGAGATAAGTTTTCTAGGGTTCCGCAACGAAACACGTTGGTCTGGTCCGAGAGAAAACTCACAGCCTTTGCTGTGTCACGGAAGGATAAAAGCCTGGGAGGAACGATTTTATAGTTCTCTCGGGCATTTTTATTTTTATCTCGGTGTAACCGTCCGTAAAAACATGAAGAGAAATCGTGAGTTTTTAGTGGGAGTAAACGGACGTAAAACCCGGATTTATTCAACTAACAATCAGTGGGGAAGAAAGAAACCTCCACTGATTGCAGTTTCATTTTATAATACAAATGGAGGTACGGCTAAAATGAATGCAAACTGGGTTAAAGTAGTAATCGCCGCGATTTTCGAGGTTTTATGGGTCATCGGCTTAAAACATGCTGATGGAATTTGGGAGTGGACTGGAACAATAATCGCTATTTATATAAGCTTTTACTTGATGATCATGGCTAGTAAACAACTTCCTGTAGGAACTGTGTATGCAGTGTTTGTTGGGCTTGGTACTACTGGAACGGTCCTTGCAGATTTTATGTTTTTTGAGGTGCCACTCAACTTACCTAAAGTCATTTTAATTTTGATTTTATTGGCAGGGGTAATGGGACTGAAGCTAGTTACTAAGGATAATGTAAAAGAAGGAGTGGAATCATAATGGCTTGGGCTTCTTTAATCGTAGCGGGTATCTTTGAAATGCTTGGAGTTTCCATGATAAATAAATTGCACAGGGATCGTAATCTGCAGGCGTTAATTCTGTTAATCATTAGCTTTGGTGCTAGTTTTCTATTCCTTGCCTATGCAATGAAATCACTTCCAATGGGAATTTCCTATGCCATTTGGACAGGAATCGGTGCAGCAGGGGGCGCCGTTTTAGGGATGATCCTCTACGGAGAATCAAAAGAATGGAAGAGAATTATGTTTATTACAATGATACTAGGTGCCGTAATTGGTTTGAAACTGGTTTCCTAACATCAATATAGAAAAGGCCAAGTCATAATTGACTTGGCTTTTTCATTATAGTTCGTCTAGTAAAATCACGTCACCGGTCGCAGCATTTACTCCGTAAGAACAGTCAACTTTACCGCAAAGCTGATAGGTTTCACTATTAGGTTCATATATATAGACAGGTGTGATCTCAATATAGCTATGTAATTTTTCAAATGCTTCGTCCTTGGTTAACACAGGAGATTCAGCTTCAGAGAAATGGTCAAACATCTCTAGTATAAACTCGTTATCTGTAAAATTGAGTACACTGTAAGTGGCTGGATCAATAAAAAGCTTTAGCTTATGCTGTATCACTTTTTTATCCTGCATCCTTGGCCAGAGCTCTGCAATCAGATAACCGTGTTCGCAGAAAATAGCATATAGCTTCCATTTGCCACTGTCCTCTGGGTATTTTTCTTTTGTAAAGGACCCTACAGCCTCAAAACTCCGTTCTATATCTTCTGGGGTTAAAGGACGTTTATTTTCGTCTGGCTTGTTTGCTAAAGCTTCCTCTAAAGACACCTCATGTGATAAGTCAATCTCTTGAGGAACGAAGGTTTCTTCCGTAGCCTCGAAGTCCCATTTTATATTTCTATCTACGATTTCATAGCTATCCCGCATTTCTGCTTTTTCAAACGGGATGATATGCTGCTTGTTATTGGTTATGAATGTAGTGGTAGTTCCAAAAACCGGAAGCCAACGCTCCTCCTCTTCAATAGGAATCTCCAATAACTGAAGCTGATTAAGGATAATGGGATCTACAATAGAAGAGGTAAGGGCGAAAGGTTCCCATTTAATCTGATCTTCTTGCGGAAAACTGCCATCCATGGAAAATTGGGACAGCAGACCTTCTTTGTTAAACACTACTTCAATCGTACCAACAGGAAATACGGGAATGTTATCAGCTGCTGCCAAAAAGCGAATTCCGTTTTCCGCTTCTTCCTTTAGCTGGAACTGTCTTCCGAATTCCAGGCCGGTAGTTTCTTCTACCCATTCGATGATGGCCTCGCTGCCGTCCTTTAACTGTGGAAAAGCTTGTTCCTCCACTAAATTGGTACCTTGTACAAACGTAAAATGACGTAGTTTCTTCGACTCAAGTTCTATTTCAATCACAGCAGTACCTGGAGGATTTAGCCCTTCCTCTACTTCTCCTTCTACGACTCTCGGAACCCATTCCATTGAGAAAAGAAAGGCGTTTTCTACGTTGCTGTTATCGTCACGAAAAAGATGGTATCTTTCTAAGTAATAGTTATCAAGGCCATAATTTTTCTGGCAGGAGTCGGCCAGCTCCTGTAATTGTTCATTCATGTTTAGTCCTCACTTTGCCTACAATTTCCTTTAGTATAACATGGTGTAACAGGGTAAAAAGAAAATGCTTTACCTTCTCGTCACGTTAACGTTTAGTATAATAGACGAAAGGTTGTGAGATTTATGTATATAAAAGAAGTAGCCAAAAAATTAGAGACATCAACTCGGACAATTAGGTATTACGAGGAAAAGGGACTTATTACTCCTGCAAAGGAAGAGAACAATCAGTACCGGTTTTTTAATGATGAAGACCTGATAAGATTGAGTACGATCCTGTCACTTCGTGAAGTGGGACTTCCAGTTGAAGCGATTCATAGCTTATTAAAAGATAAGGATATGCGAGTGGAAGATTATTTAAACGTGCAGCGAGGTGTACTTTATGAGCAATGGTTAGAGCTGAAAGACATGATCCAGACCCTTGATCTGATGACAGAACGAGCTGGAAAAGGAGATAGTGTTACCAACGACTTATTTGGATTGGCGAAACAATTGAAAACCCTTAAAGCAATGCGTAAAAATTGGCAGGATAAATGGAATTTTGATAGCCAAGCCCATGACTATGATCAAAGCATTAAAATGCATGGGTACAAATTTAATGTTCATCAAGATTATGAAACAGCGTTAAATAAGGTTGTTGAGTCGGTTCACCTAAGACCAGGTGATATTTGTCTTGATATTGGGATTGGCACGGGTAATTTGGGTTCACGGTTTATAGTGAGTGGAGCAAAAGTTATTGGTGTAGATCAATCCGAGGAAATGCTTGCTGTCTGTAAAGAGAAGCATCCAGAGATTGAAACGAGGAAGGGGCATTTTCTAGCTCTTCCAGTAATGAACATGCAGGTAGATGCCATTGTTTCCAGTTATGCCTTACACCATTTAACCGATGATGAAAAGCTGCTAGCATTGGAAGAAATGGATCGGGTTCTAAAAAGGCGTGGAGAAATCTGTATAGCAGACCTCATGTTTTTAAATGAGGAACATAGACAGCATATCATGCAAAGTTTTCGGGAAGAAGGCAATGTTGAAGCAATTGGGGCGATAGAAGATGAGTATTATGCAGATCGTTCACAACTAGTTGATTGGTTGCAGAAACATGATTACACGGTGGAAACGCATCACTTTAACTCTATTTTAAGTATGATCTATGCTAGGAAGCATGTTGAAAATGAAAGCTGAAGCAATGGAAAGGGTATCTTTACAGTTTTATTCCGCTGAAAATAAGGTTCAGATGCAATCGTATCATTTAACGAAGCAGCAATTAGAGTATACAGCGCATCCAATTGATGCACTGAAAAAGTGTAAGGAAGATCCAAGTCGGTACCCTGTAGTCATTTTAACCGGGACCTGTCCTGCGGGATTTTTCGTACTTCATGAGAAGGAAGGGGTACGACCCTATTCGAAAAATCCTAATGCTATTCTATTGCGTGCCTATTCTGTTCAAACGCCTTTTCAAGGAAAAGGTATTGCAAAAAGTTCCATGGAACTACTCACTTTGTTTTTAGCAGAATCATTTCCAACGATAGATGAAGTTGTTCTGGCTGTAAATAGTGCAAATGGTGTCGCACAGCAATTATATAAAAAGAGCGAGTTCCGTGATACGGGCCGAAGAATCGATGGCAAATCAGGTGAACAATATATTTTTTCTAAGGTAATAAATTTAAAATAGGCTGTCCATAAAGGACAGCCGTCTACATTTAATGAAAATAATTTACCAATCCGACTGCAATTGCTTCTGCAACCTGGTGGTGATAACCGGTAGTCTGAATGGTTGCATAGTCACCAGGATTTGTGAGAAAGCCTAACTCAAGTAATATTGCTGGGGCATTATTCTTACGTAACACTCGAAACTCTTCTTGAAATAACCCACGGTTATAAAGAGGGAGAGATCCGGATAGTTTATTTTGAATATCTTCTGCTAATGCATGGTCTTTATTCAGGGAGGAGTAATAAGTACCTATTCCTTGAACCGATTGGACGGGAAACGCGTTATAATGAATACTAATAAACGCATCCGTATTATAGGTGTTACTTATCTCTGCGCGCCTGTCGAGAGAGAGGAAGGTGTCCTTGCTTCTAGTTTGAATGACAGTAGCTCCCTTAGCGCTTAAGACTTTAGCAACTTCGCTTGCTGTTTGACTATTTACTGTTTTTTCTTCCGTACCATTTAGTCCGATGGCGCCTGGATCTTTTCCTCCATGCCCTGCATCAATTACGATGTTGTAACCATCAAGAGGGCTGCTAGTGGAAACCCCTTTTACCTCTTCGGGAACAGTTCCCGTCTTCTTGCCGGTTTGCTCCTCGGAAGCGTCCGCCTTACTCGACTTGTCCGTTAACCACGAGGCAATCCATCCCGTTGACCCATCGTGTAGTTGAATTTTGTACCAATCAGCTTCTGTCTCTACCATGCTGTATGTATCACCTATAGTGGTAGAACCCACAATGGCAAAGTCTGTACCTGGGCCTGAACGGATATAAACACTTTGAGCTGTTACCATAAGCTCTTGAGATTCATTTTTTGTAATGGTGTTCTCTTTTTTCTTGGTTAAATAATGTGCTGCAACCCATGCTTCCTCGCCATCATAATAGGTTTGTAGCCAGCCATAATGTTCATTAAAGGCAATTACCTGGTCTCCTTTATGTAATTTGCCGATTACAGGGCCCGTGCTAGATGGCTCACTTCTTACGTTTAATACAATGTCGCCAACTTCATAGACGTCACCACTTTCTGCACTCCCTTGTTTTGGTAGGGAGATAAAGGTTCCGACTAAGACAATAAAAATAATAAGTGCTTTACTAATCTTCATGATAGCCTCCTTTAATTGAATAACTTTATTATGGCATAGTATTTTCCTAGATTGCTAGAAATTAAACGTGCTTTATAGAAAACAAATCGGAAGGACTAGAATATAGTAAGAAATGAGAAGGAAGCAGGAAAAGGAGGACCATTGTAGAATATGTTTAGGTAAGAAGAACTTTTTAAAGCGTGCAAAACCCATATATATTTAGGAGGAATAGTATTAGTAAGCGTACACTAGAATTCTTTGAGTCATTTTCCATGTGGAACCTATTTCCAGTCTTACTTTCGTTTCTCATTGTACTGGTTCTCTCGTGGGCATTCAGGAAATCCAGTAAAACAGACAAAGGGCGGCGGATATTTTATTATAAGTTAAGTTATAGGCGAAAGATGATTAGAGACTTGTGGACAATCCCGCCAGCCTATTTATTTTTAGGAGTCGTTTTATATTTTACACCTGTAGGGCTAGGCTTCAAGCTATTGGTAATGGGAGTCCTGATTGTGTTGGGGGCATTAAATGTAGGTTACAACTACTACATGTGGAAGAAAAGAGAAGCGAAGGTAAACTAAAAACAGCTGTCCAAGCGGGCAGCTGTTTTAATAGAAATTATTGAAGTTCGCTAATTAACGTTGAAGCAGCTTCCAGTGCACGGCGGTCATCTACTATCGCTCCAGGCTTCCGGGCCTCTCCAATGACATAGCCTCCCACTTTTGTACCGTAGAATTGGCAGATGTATGTCAGTTGTTGTATAAGGGGCAAGCCTTTTACAGTTGGTTGGTCCCCGCCTACAAGAATGAAGTAGGCTTTCTTTTTGCCCAATTCTTCTCTGAAATGGGCATAATTCGTATCTCTCATTACTTGGGACCAACGATCAATAAATACTTTTAGTGGGCTGGCCATTCCATACCAGTAAATAGGGGTAGCAAAAACAATGATGTCATGTTCGAGCATTTGATCAACCAATTGTAAATGATCATCCTGTGTGTCTGGAAACCCTTCTGGTGAATGGCGTAAGTCTGTAATAGGCTGAATCTCATAATCCCTTAAATAGAAATGGGTGGCCTTATCCTTTGGTACGGCCTGATAAGCTAGATATTCCGTATTTCCTTTTTCTCTTGTGGAGCCGTGAAATACAGCGATCTTCATTATATACCCTCCTTGTTTTTCGAGCTTTGCTGCATACTATTGCTACCATAACAGTGGTTGGAGGATAAGTTTCATACATTGAGGTATATAGTAGCGGTCTAATTAAGTTTATTCATCATAATGTAATTTAGAAGTAAAGTTCTTTTCTAGTTAGGTTAAAAAAGTCCTATAATGGGGGTTGGAGTCGTGACCGTGGATTTGAAAAACGGGAGAGGCTTCCCACTCCCGTTTTTACAATTTAAGCTTTAAGCCATTTTATGATTTCCCCTGGGGTCGCATTTTTTCCGTACATCAGGATACCCACTTTGAATATTTTTCCTGCCAGTTTCATAAATGCCCAAACACTTATAGCAAGAATAGCTAAGGAGATTCCAATTTCAATCCATGGCCATTCTTCTAGTGTGGTTAAGCGAAGCAGCAGGACTGCAGGCGATGTGAATGGAATATAGGTACCTATTTGGGCCATAAGTCCACTTGGGTCACTTAATACAGGCCCGATAAAGACAAATGGTAAAAACGGTAGCATCATGACAAAGCCTTGGAAGTTTCCTGCAGTTGTAACATCAGCCATCGTCGCTCCAATACCTACAAAGATAGAAGCGAATAGGAGATAGCCAAGAATTGCAATAAGTAGATACAATGCAAGCTCTGGAACTAATAAATATTCTAGAAGCGGTTCATCTAGTCGCCACATAAAAACTGGCAATAGAAGTACTGTAGAGACAAGCGTTTGAATGAGACCTAAAGCGAAATAACCGATAATCTTTCCCTGCATCAATTCAGTTGGCGTTAGCGAAGACAGAATGATCTCTGCGATCTTATCTTTTTTCTCTTGGGAAGCACTTTGGAAAATAGCCATCCCTGTAAAGACAACGGATAATAGGACAAAGCCACCAAATATTCCAGGTACCAAGGTTTGTAATGGATTTTCATCCATTCCTACTAAGCTACCTTCACTGGTCTCTGTAGCCGTGTCGTCACCAGCTTCTACGAATTGAACACCTTGGGAGATACCCTCAAACTGGGACTCTGTTAATCCTAGTTCTTCTATTTGCTTCGCTTGAATAGGACTTGCTAAGACCTGAACCTCACTCATAAAGAAGGAGTCCATATCTTCGGACGTATAAACAGATAATGCTCCTTCTTCAAGGCCTTCCTGGTCCACGAACACATAGGCTGTTTCTTCACTGTTTTCTAGTTCTTCTTGTGCTTCAGCCTCTGTTAAATCTGTTTGCATGAAGTCCCAACTAATACCTGTTTCTTCTAACGTGCTTGCCATGTCGTCATATACACCAAGTTGGTCGTTAACAAATACCGTTGCCGAATCTGATGTTTCTTCCTCGGAATCATCAAAGAAGCTACTAATCACCATAAATCCGATTATAAGGAGTGGAGTTAACAATAGGCCAATAATATAAGATTTGTTTTTCATGTTTCGCTTGATTTCCCATTTGGCGACTTTCATCGTGTTACGCATACACTTCACCTGCTTTCTTTTCCTGTAAGAGGTTTTTATCTGATGCTATATCAATAAAGATTTCGTGCAAGGACACTCTGTTTATTTTTAGTTCAAGTATTTGTAGATCTTCTGGTAGCTGCTTAAGCCATTGATTTGGGTTAACATCTTTATCCAAATAGAGGATGGTACTTCCCTCATTTACTTCAATTCGCTGAACATCTGGTAGTAACTCTAATTGTTTAGGGTCATTATTCCCATGAATGGTGCATTTGAAGTTGGCATACTCTAGCTTCACATCGTCCATCGTCCCGTAAATAACCTTTTTTCCCCGATGAATCATGAATAAACGGTCAGCCATTTCTTCTACAAGGTTCATTTGGTGAGAAGATAGAAGTATAGCTGTTCCATTCTTTGCTAAATTGCGAATTTCATCTTTAAATAATTCCTGGCTAACAGGATCCAGCCCGGAGAATGGCTCATCTAAAATGAGTAGTTCTGGTTCATGAATTATCGAAGCAATAAATTGTACTTTTTGCCCCATCCCTTTAGATAGTTCCTCTACAGAAACCTTATCCTTTCCTTCCAAGTCGAACTTTTTTAAGTATTCAAGTGCTCTCGTACGCGCCTTATCTAGTGGATAATCTTTGAGATCAGCCAAATATAGAAGAATATCCATTACCTTTACATTTTTATATAAACCTCGTTCCTCGGGAAGGTAACCAATCCGATGTCTTGGAATTTCCTTCCCATTGGTACTTTGAAAGTGAATACTTCCTTCATCTGGATACATGATTCCCATAATGTTGCGTATGGTGGTAGACTTGCCGGCACCGTTAGGGCCTAGGATAGCCATGATTTCCCCTTTGTGTACTTCAAAAGAGATGTTGGAAATTACTTGTTTGTCTTTAAAAGCCTTCCCCAAATTTGAAACGGAGAGCATTTTATCCATGTTCCTCTTCCTTTCTTTTTCTTATTTATTTAGTAATAGGCTGAGGGATTCTTCAAGGTCCAACGTTTTCTGATTTACGCAATGGAGGTCATGTTCTCGCATGTATGCCTCCATTGCTTCTGGTTTGCTTGTAATAAACTGGTTTCCTTCCCTGGAAACTTCGCCGGGTAGGGACTCTGAAGGTAATGCGTCCCTCATCCAGTATTGACAATACATATGTTGAATCGTTTCTTTTTCATAAGTCCCCATCCATTTTCCCTCTTGTAATACGCACAGGTAGTCAGCAAGTTTCATAATATCGTTAACTTGGTGTGTGCTCATGACAATGGCACGATCCCCTGATTCCATCCATTCTATAAGCAAATCAATAAACTTTTGCTTGGAGGGAATATCCATAAACGCTGTTGGTTCATCAAGAAGTAGGATGGAGGTGTTTCTCGCAACAGTTAACGCAAGAATAAGTTTTTGTTGCATTCCTTGAGAGAGCTTTCCAAACCGCTTATTTAATGGGACAGAAAAGGCTTGAATAATATCGTTAAATTGCTGATCATCCCATGCCGGGTATAATGGTGCAATAAATTCTCTTAACGCTTTGCCAGAAAAGGCATCCCAACCAATCATCGTTTGTGGCTGGTAGGCGATATGGGTTTTCCACTCTTCATTAAGACCGTTCACAAACATGTTGTGGATTTTAATATTGCCAGCATCTGCTTTAGCTTGATTCATCATCAGCTTAAGGAGCGTACTTTTTCCAGAGCCATTCGTTCCTACTAATGCTGTTATTGTCCCGGCTTCAATCGCTAAACTTACTGGACCAAGTTTGAATTCGTCCACATTTTTTTGTACCTGTTTTACTTCTGCTAATGCCTTCATGTTTATGCATCTCCTTTAGGCTTGCGAGATTCTATAACTTCCGCGAATATTTCTTTCACTTGATCTACTGTATACTCGTAGCTGAGCGCGACATCTAAGGCACTTTCAAACGCCTGATAGACGGCTGTTACCTTAATCTGTTGTTTCTTTTCGTTGGCAACCTCTGCTACGAAGGTACCCTTGCCTTGTTCTGTCTGGATAAATCCTTGGTATTCCAAATTCTGATAGGCACGGCGAATCGTGATGACACTCGTCTCTAAATCCTTTGCCATAAGGCGAATGGAAGGAAGTGGAGACCCGGCCTTTAGATAACCACCAGCAATGAGCGCTTTTATTTGGTTCTCAATTTGATGATAAATTGGTTCACGAGAAGTTTTGGAAAGGCTTATTGGTAACTCCATTGTAAACATCCTTCCTTTATAGATAGTCCTGTTTCCCTATTCGTTTTTTCATGTAGGAAATCCAATATCCCATTGCCCCAACGGTAAGTAGTAATGCAACAGCTAGAGAGGCGACAGGTCCCTTTCCAATCGCTACTAAACTCCAATAAACGGGACCTTCTCCTGTGCTGACATGCACAGTTGTAAGGATCGTGAATGAGCCAATGAGTAAAATTAAACTGGCAAAAATAGACCCAGCGACTGTTGTAGTAAGCTTACTCGTATCCCCGGCGTCTGCTACTGGCAGGGCCGAGCCCAAAAATATGCCAATCAATAACCATAATGCCGCAAAAGCTAAATATTCTTGTGTACTTAATACATTGGTAATTGGAGAAAAGATATAGAAGGCGATTAAGAAAAGCAGTTGATATGGTATAGAGTAAAAGAACTGAATGATAAACCTGCTTTTCACCAACACAGAACGCTTTATAGGTAATGCCAGCTGCATCATTAAAATGGGTGATGCTAGGAGGACACCACTAACCTTTTGAATTTGAAATTCCTTTGGTTTTGCCCAAATAGCACCAACAGAAAATAAAAGTAGAAAAAAGAAATCATAACCAACGTACCCATTGTCCAAATAAGATGGCAATGTGGTAATAAGGAATAGTGTTACGAACATCGTGAGCACAAATCCGTAGATAAAACTAAGTTTTGAAGCCTGTAGCTCAAGCTTAGCGAGCTGATAGGCTTGATTCCATTCTGACATAATCTCAACCCCTTAACTGTTATACTGTATATATTTATATACACAGTATATGTCTGTAGTAGATTAAAAGTCAAGAGTGTTTTGAAATAAAACAGGTGATGTGCATTTTATCTGGATTCTTCACTCGTTTTGCTCGTCATAGCCTCAATGATGTACAATCTGCCAAGGCATTTCTCTCGATTTGTCCGTCATAGCCTTAATGATGTGCATTCTACCAGGGCCTTTCCCTCATTTTACACGTCATATTTTCAAGATAAAACGCACCACGACACAGTTTTGCCACAACTTTATGTCTTAATTGTGAAACAGTGAGCAATCACCTTTTTTTATTGGAAAATGATGCTAAGATATAAGTGTAAGAAGGAAACACACAATATATTGTGAAACATTGAGCAATCATCTTAAATAAAAGGAGTCGGTAAAAATGATGAACAACTTTATTAGAAAAAGCAGTGTTGCAGCAGCTATTTTAGCGTTCTTGAGAGTGTATCTTGGATATCAATGGTTAACAGGTGGATGGGGAAAACTAACAGGTGGAGGATTTGATGCAACTGGGTTTATACAAGGTGCTATTAACAGTGCTGGTGGAGATCACCCAGCTGTGCAAAGCTGGTGGGCCACTTTCCTAGAAACGGTTGCTCTTCCAAACGCAGGCTTATTCAGCTTCATGGTTATGTGGGGTGAGATTCTTGTAGGAGCAGCGTTGATTTTAGGAATCTTTACAAACTTTGCAGCATTAATGGCAATTACAATGAATTTCGCTTTCCTATTTAGTGGAACCGTAAGCACCAATGCACAAATGGTTTTACTCACAGTATTTATTATAGCTGCAGGGTATAACGCCGGAAGATTTGGTTTAGACAGATGGGTTGTACCATTCTTGAAAAGTCATAAGCCTCGTCGTAATAAGAAAGAGAAAAAAGAATTAGCTGTCGCGTAGTCAAAAAACGATAACAGTGTTAAGAGCGAGTAAATCGAAAAAAGCCCGGTTGAAACCCGGGCTTTGATGTGTCCGCCAATCAAAGCAGGACTTCTAACGTTTAAATGCTCCCTAAATGGAAATAAATAGGGCTATAACGAAGGAAGGGAGCAATGAATGTGAAGAGGATGTACATATTTTCTGGTTTGACTTTTTTAGTCCTTCTCCTAACGGCGTGTGGTGGGGATGAGACCAAACAGGAACAAGGCAGCAATAGCAATGAAAGCGATAAGAAGGAAAACAAGGAAACACAGGATGTCGCGAGTGTAGTTGAAGAAGAGGTGTTGGTTTCCCTTAAAGATGCTGCTGGAGATGTGGTAGCAGTTGCGAATTTAACGCAAGAGGATGATTACGTGAAAATAAAATTGGAAGGGCAAGGACTTTCTCCTGGTGAACACGGGTTCCATATTCATGAAACGGGGGAATGCAAGGCGCCAGACTTTACGTCAGCAGGGGGTCATTACAACCCAGAGGATACCAAGCATGGTATAGAGCATCAGGATGGATCGCATGCTGGTGATTTGCGTAATATTGAAGTGGCAGAGGATGGAAGGGTAAATACAGAGATAATTGCAGAAAAGGTTACCCTAAAAAATGGGGAGCTGAATTCGGTTTTTAAAGAAAATGGTACAGCATTAGTTATCCATGCAGGAGCAGATGACTACGCTTCCCAGCCGTCAGGTGACGCAGGTGATCGAGTCGCGTGTGGCGTTATTGGCGGTTAAGATAAGCCCGGAGGATCCGGGCTTTTTTAGTGGGTGGATAATAGTATGTTTTCTTTGTTTCTCACTATTAAAATCCTATAGATACCATCTATTCGTACCTTCCTTTTGCCGGTCATCTCCTGTATACTATATTTCGAGTATCGAAGAAAGGGCGATCATGATGGATACAAAAAAAGCGATGAACGCACAATCTTCTTCAGATAAAATCTGGACGAAGGACTTTTTTCTAATATGCCTTGCAAACTTTTTTATATTTCTTGGCTTTCAAATGACGTTACCGACACTTCCACTGTTTGTTAATGAACTGGGGGGAAGTGATCAACTAATTGGTATTATTGTAGGTATTTTTACTTTTTCCGCACTGTTGTTACGGCCTTATGCCGGTCATGCGCTTGACTCGAAGGGCAGGAGATTTGTTTACATGACAGGGCTTGCCATCTTCGTTATTTCAGTGGCCTCCTTCTCTATTATTAGTAGTATTGCAGTATTACTGGTTATGCGCGTTGTACAGGGAGTAGGCTGGGGCTTCTCGACCACTGCTACAGGTACCATTGCAACAGATTTGATTCCTGAAAAGCGCCGTGGTGAGGGGATGGGATACTTTGGCCTTTCAGGGAACATTGCCTTGGCATTTGGACCTGCATTAGGTCTACAACTGGCAGGGATCATCTCCTTCACACAGTTGTTTCTTATCTGTGCTGCATTGGGACTTGTTGCCTTTTTACTATCAGCAAAAATTAAATATAAAATGGTAGAAGAATCACCTGCTAAATCTACTACGGTGAAATTTGATATATTTGAGAAAACAGCTTTAGAACCAGCAGTATTATTATTTTTCATTACGGTAACATTCGGAGGGATAGCATCCTTTTTACCATTATATGCAGAGGAGAAAGGAATCGAAGGGATCGGTTTATACTTCCTAGTGTTTGCTATTTTTCTTATGCTCTCACGAACCTTTGCGGGTAAAATTTATGATAAACGAGGCCATATCTATGTATTTTTACCTGGGACGGTATTAATTTTTATTGCCATGCTTTTGCTTTCTTGGCTTCCTAGCACTCTTGCGCTGCTTATTGCGGCAGGTTTATATGGATTGGGATTTGGCAGTGTACAGCCAGCGCTACAGGCATGGGCTGTTAATAAGGCCCCGGATAATCGAAAAGGAATGGCCAATGCTACGTTCTTCTCCTTTTTTGATTTAGGAGTCGGACTTGGAGCTATCGTATTTGGACAGCTCGCTTTTCAACTCGGTTATGCAATTATTTATTTAACCGCAGCTGGATCTGTACTTCTTTCTATCATTCTATATGTCTACTTGCTGTTAAAGGCACGAGCTCGGTACGTAGAAAACTAACGAATACTAAAAAAGGATGCTAGAATCTGTGGATTTTAGCATCCTTTTTGTATGATTAACTAGCAACCCTTTAGAACTGCTTAGGCAGTACAATTCGCTTGTACATTTGCACTGTAATGAAATAGTAAATACCATAGATTACGAAGAACAATGTAAGCGGGATCCATATTTTTGTATATGGTTCGATAATAATAAAGGAAAACATCTGCATTCCCACGATAACATGGACAATCCCAACAATGGCTGGGAAGAGGAATAGCAGAAACAGCTCGCGGTAAATTGACCTAACGAGTAGTGTTTTTCTAACCCCGATTTTGCGTAGCATACTATAACGATGGACGTCCGCGCCAGCGCTAGATAGAAGTTTAAACATGAGAACACTTGCCATCATCATAAGAAAAGCAATACCAAGAAACACTCCCATAAAAATAGTTCCACTGGCAAACCCTTTAAGTGCTACATAATTACTGTATTTTCCTCCAAGTTGTTCAACTTGATTACCAGTATAGGTTTCAGCGAGAGACTTTTGGCTAGCATCCAATTTTTCTAATTCAGGTAGGTGTGCTGTAAAATCATCTAATTTCGCTAATGTGACGTGTTGTTCTTCTCCGTCTACCTCTTGGTAGCTAGATCTTTCATAGATATAAATAGATCTGTTGCCAAACATGGAGCCTGCCCCTAATTCTGTACTAACTGCTGTCCACCAGTTTCCTGGTAATTCAGTCACGCCTTCTTCGCCATATAGTGCATACTCGTCCGCAGACAATTTTGCTTCAGGAGTAGTTGGTGAAAAACCTTCCGATCCTTCTTCAAATGCCATGACGTCAGGTGGTGCTGCTTCAAGGTCTGTTTTTAGAAAATAGACTCCCTCATCATTGTACTTATAGCGGTAATTCTCTTCTTCTGTCACATCCATTGTTGCCAATGTTTGTTTCTCAGTTTCGTTTGGCTCATAAAGTACAACATCATTGGCATGGAACATAGAGGCCTGTATCCCGATATTATGGTAAAAGGATGTCCCAGCTGTCATTGCCCCTAATCCTAGCGCAATAAGCATCGCCACAGTACCTAGTACCATCATCAGGTTTAGCATCCGGAATCGGAGTTGCCCCAATGTAAATGAGTTGATGCCCGTTTCATTTAAGTTGCGATTTTGCTTCAGTCTTTTAACCAAAAATGGCAATAAGGAGATGAAGATAAGGTAAGTTCCCGGTATGATGGTCGCGGTCGCAAGTATGATACCGAACTGCATCAATTCTGCAATATGCACCATTGCATAGTAACCGACAGCAATCAAGATGACGGATAACAAAACGCCAAAGAAAGTACGTAATCCACTTGTTTTCACCTGATCTTGTTGCTGACCTGAACGCAACAGACTAAGCACACTTTTCCTGCCAACTCTCCAAGCATTTACAATGGAAGTAAGGAAGAATAAAGCGACATAAAATAGCACTGTGATCAGAAGGGAAGAGGAGTAAAGTGGCTGAAATCCTCCACCTTGAAAGTCAAGTTGCCACATAAGTAGCTCGGCGATGCCATAGGATAGTCCAACACCTAGCACAATCCCGATAATGAGGGCAGTTAAGCCGACAAAAAAAGTTTCCATAAACATTAATTGGGTGATCTTACGTTTTTTAGCGCCTAACGTCATGTACATGCCTAATTCCCTTTGCCGTAAAGATAAAAGAAAGGATGTCGCATAAAAAATGTAGAAAACCGTGATAATGCCAAGAATAAATGTCCCTACATGAAATACGAAGACAATAGAGCTAATAAGGGAGTTCGATTCAAGAAATACTTTATTTTGGGCAAGTGTTTCAAACATATAAAAAATCGAAATGGAAATTGTTAAACCAAATAGTAAGACCAAATAGTCTTTTGCTAATTTTCGCATACTCGTTAAAGATAATTTTAGCAGCATATTGTTCACTCCCCCTAGTCCATATCCGGTGACGCAAATTGAGCAAGCACGTCAAGGATATCCTGATGAAATGCGCTTCTAGTGCTGTTTCGGTGAATTTCTTTATACAGTTTTCCGTCCTGGATAAACAGGATGCGCTCACAATAACTCGCACTTAATGGATCATGTGTTACAAGCATGATCGAGGTGCCGTGATTTTCATTTAAGTGGACCATCGTCTCCATTAGGCTTCGAGCATTCTTAGAATCAAGCGCTCCTGTTGGCTCATCTGCAAGAATTAATGCAGGTTCGTGTACTAATGCACGAGCAGCAGCTACGCGCTGTTTTTGTCCACCAGAAATAGTAACAGGGTACTTATTTAAAATTGCCTCAATCCCAAGCTTTGTCGCAACACTTTCTACAGCCGGTTTAATGTTTCGCACCGCAACACTTTGTAAGGAGAGGGGCAAGGCAATATTTTCATAAACCGTTAAATTCTCCAATAAATTAAAGTCTTGGAAAATAAAGCCGAGTTGACTTGAACGGAAATCAGCTAGCTGACCTTGTTTCATGGCGGTGATGTCTGTTCCAGCAATTTTAACGGAACCGTTTGTCGCGGTATCTAATGTGGAGATGACATTAAGTAACGTGGTTTTACCTGCTCCTGATGGCCCCATTACGCCAACAAACTCTCCTTCAGCCATAGCGAAAGAAACACTATTTAAGGCATGAAATTGTTTCTCGCTCTTTTTCCCATAAATCTTATTTAATTGATGTACATCAAGTACGGACTGTTTCATTACACTTACCTCCAATATTATTGAATCTATTTACAGTGTAAACAGTATAGAGAAAGGCTGCTATGTATCTTTCTTTCAGGTAGCTTACAGTTTTGTAAGAATGGATAAAGTGAAAGAGGCGGATAAGATAGAAACAACTAAAACGTATAATATAGCTGATGTCATCCTATCCTTAAGAAAGGGAATAGTTTAAAAACAGAGGGAACTCGTTTACAATGGAGAGAAGAAGAACGGTGGAAGGTAGGTTGCTAGTATTTTGAAAAGTTTCAGCGATATTAACATCCAAAAGCTTTTTCCGGCCATTATTTATAAGCGTGGGCTGGAATATTATAAACGAGGAAAAGTAATGGATCTTTTATACGATCTTAACTACCAGGTCTGGACCGCTACCGTGAAAGGGTCTGAGGACTACTTTGTAGAAATAAATATGAGCCAATTTGCAGACGGGTCCATTGATACGTATTGTGATTGCCCTGCATTCGATACATTTGGCTCCTGTAAGCATGTTGCAGCAACCCTGATCGGTATTTCACAGAAAGAGACGGACCGCCCGCCAGCGCTCCCTCATTTTGATTACCAAACAACAAATCATTTTATCCAGGCATTGACGAATGTACCGCAAACGACGGCAACACATGATATTCTTCCGGAAAAAAGGGAGATGCAAGTCCAATACTTCTGTAGTTGGACTTTAGAAAACAGCCTGCAACTTGAACTTAAAGCAGGTGAGAAACGCTGTTATGTTGTCAAAGATGCTGGACTGTTCTTAGATAGTGTTTTAGATGGGAAAGAGCATTATTTCACAAAGGCATTTACTTATAGCCCTGACCAACATTATTTTCAACCAGAAGATTTAGCAATTTTTGAGACATTGCGGGAAATATTAAACAATGAGCAGATGTATGAGGAACAAAGACAATTTTCTTCTTTTCGGAACAGTAATAAGGATACTCGCTATATAACCATCCCACCATTAGCTGCGAAAGCTTTGCTTGAAGAGTTGGTAAATCGCGATTTTACGGTGGATACCATAAAGAAGAGTTATCATCCTGTAGAGATAGCGCAAGAAAAGCTACCATTTCAGTTTTCTTTATCAAAAAATGAGCGGAATGAATTAATATTAAATATGCCAGAACTTCGAGGTGGCACATACTTACGCCATTACCATATTCTTTTTTCTGATGGTGTGTTTTATTTTCCTTCGAAGGAGCAGATTCCCGTTGTCGAGCAGGTAAGCCAATTTGGATTATCTGATTTACAATTGCCAATAACGAAGCAACAAGCAGACACCTTCTTATCTGAAGTATTGCCTTCATTGAAAAAAGTCGGGGAAGTGGAAATTTCTGAGAAGGTAACAGAAGAAATCATTCAGCTACCTTTACAGGCAAAGCTGTATTTAGAAGTGAGCGACAATTGGATTGTTGGGAAACTGGAATATTATTATGGAGAACATTACATCAACCCGTTTGGTGGCAGGGAAGAGCATGACATCATTATTATACGGGATGTGGAGAAAGAGCAGCAGATCATGCAGCTAATCGAATATGCCAACTTTAAATATAATGGAAAAGAACTCTATATTGAAGCAGAAGCAGAGGAAGAAATTTATGATTTTCTTTATTATGTCTTACCATTGCTTGATGAACACTTAGAGCTATTCTTAACCTCGGAGATTCGCAGCTTTATTATGGATAGAGAGCCTATGCCGAATACAAGTGTGCGACTTGAATCTTCCTCTAACCTTCTGGAAATTGGTTTTGATATAGAGGGTGTGAAGGATGAAGAGGTTTCCAGTATCCTTCAAGCGGTAATTGAAAAGAAAAGATATTACCGTTTAGATAGTGGTGCCCTTCTTTCTTTGGAAGGGGAAGAATTCAGCTCTATGAAGCAGTTCTTTCAGGATATGGAAGTAGATAAAAAGGATCTAAATGATGGTAATATACATGTTCCTGTTTATCGAGGGACACAAGTGGATGCATTGATTGAAACGAATAAAAATTATGATCCATCCTTTAGAAAGCTGCTGCATCAGCTTAAGTCACCAGAGGAACAGGTTTATCCATTGCCGGAAGAGCTTCAAGCGAATCTGAGGAATTACCAGCAAACAGGATTTCAATGGTTTAAGTCATTAAGTCATTACCACCTTGGTGGAATTTTAGCCGATGATATGGGCTTGGGTAAGACGTTGCAGAGCATTGCTTATATCGCGTCAGAGCCTAGTGATTTACCACATTTGATCGTCGCACCTTCCTCTGTGGTATACAACTGGAAAAACGAGTGTGAAAAATTTATGCCGAGTCTGTCTGTGGCAGTGTTGACAGGAACCCCTGCAGAAAGAAGGCAGCGGTTGGAGGAAGAAAAAGAGAAAGATGTCTGGATTACCTCCTATGCAACACTACGGCAGGACATTGAATATTACAGGCAGTTACGTTTTCAAACATTGATTCTAGATGAAGCGCAGTATATTAAAAACTATGTAACCAAAACCTCTCAGGCGATCCGGGAAATTAATGCTGGTAGAAGATTTGCGCTAAGTGGTACACCAATAGAAAATTCAATTGATGAACTTTGGGCCATTTTCCAAGTGGTACTACCAGGTCTAATGCCAAGACAGCGAGAGTTCAAACAGCTCTCTAATGAAAAAATAGCACTTATCACAAGGCCGTTTATCTTACGAAGATTAAAGAAGGATGTATTGAAGGAGCTGCCTGACAAAATTGAGTCTGTTCATGTTTCAGAGCTGACTAAGGAACAAAAGGATCTCTATCTCGGTTACCATAGGCAATTGCAAATTGAAGCGGCACAGTCCATGAAAGAAAGTGGGTTCCAGCAAAACAGGATGAAAATTCTTGCTGGTCTTACGCGTTTAAGACAAATATGCTGTCATCCGTCCTTGTTTATTGAAAACTATGAAGGGCAATCAGGCAAGCTTGAACAGTTAATGGATACCGTTAGGAACGCCATTGGCAATGGGAAGCGAATGCTAATATTCTCGCAATTCACAAGCATGCATGAGATTATTATTCAGCAACTAGAGAAAGAAAACATTGAATACTTTTATCTTAATGGGCAGACACCATCCCAAGAGCGAGTGAAAATGAGTGAAAGATTTAATAATGGGGAGAAAAGTGTCTTCCTTATCTCCCTAAAAGCTGGAGGAACTGGTCTCAATTTGACAGGTGCAGACACGGTTATTTTATATGATCTGTGGTGGAACCCTGCTGTGGAAGACCAAGCGACAGGGAGGGCACACCGATTTGGGCAAAAAAATGTCGTTCAAGTCATTCGTCTCTTAGCAGAAGGGACAATCGAAGAAAAAATTTACGAGCTCCAGCAAAAGAAACGAGAACTAATCGATCAGGTGATCCAGCCTGGAGAAACCATGCTTTCAGGACTTAGCGAAGATGACGTCCGTGAGTTATTAAATATATAATAAAATCTCCAAAGCCAAATGAGCATTCGAATGAACGAAATTCGAATTCATTTGGCTTTTTTGCATGCCTTGGTTAGATCAGTGTGAACAGGGGAATAGTTAAAACAAAAAGAAAGGATGTTTACACGATGACAAAAAGCTTTGTGGCATACTTTAAATCGGAAAATGATGCAGAAACAGCGAAGGCTAAATTAGAAAAACTGCGAGTTTCCAATGTTTTGGTTGATGAACTACCTGAACCCAAAAAGCATAACGCTTATTTCCCTATTGTTGGTATGGGTACTCCTGGGACGATGAGCACGGGGACTGGAGTTATGGGACTAGGGGTGGCTGACGTTTCGGATAACAATCGAGAGGAGTATGGTCAAATAACACACTTATTGGAAGGGAAGGTAGAGGAAGAAGACTACGATCAAGCGATTTCCATACTGGCAGAGAGTAAAGGGTATAAAAATCAATAACGTAGTCTTTCCTTATCTTAACGAAGTGCGAATAGTTTTCTTGGCCTCCCTTTTTGGTAAGGCTTCTCTGACCCGGCTACCTTAATTATTTCTGCGGACAATAGCTTATTTATTGTCCGCTCTGCACTTCGTTTCGTCACGCTGTAATAGTTAGCCACATCATGAGATGAAAATGGTTTATTATTTCGCATCTTAATAAATTCAATAAAGTTATAGGATAGTTCATTGTTTAATTTCGCTTTATGGATCAGTGATTGATATAGAAAGGATGGGTTTATTTGTTTTTTCACACCCACAGGTCCGATACTCGCCTGACTTTCATTGACGATATAGCACGAGCTACCTTCCTCGTCAGTTGTCATCTCTAATGCGAGTAATGCATGTTCCTGCGCCTGCTGATGTGTAAGCCCAAGTCCAAAGCCAATCCCTACAGGCTCCTTGATCTGTTCCTCGATTTTTTGTAGCGGTGGGAAATTCCCAAAATGATTAGTTAAATAATTTAATAGTTTTTTGGAGCCTATTAATACCATATCATGCTGATTGTTACGTAAGGCTATGGCATCTTGTTGTGTAGCAAATTTCTGCAAGAAAGTGTCTAATTCAGCCTGCCTTCTAAAAAGAATCATTTCTTTTAGTGAGCTTGGCAGTTGCTCAAGATGTTTAAAACGGAAGTATCCAATGACGTGTTGTACGGATGTATTGTTATGGAAGGTGATACGTCTTTCCGCCGTATCGAGAGCAGATTTAAAGCATAGGTCAGGTGTCGTAATAAGACGCACCGGGATGTTTTCTTTTTGCAGGCGCTTAGCTATTTCGCTATAAGCTGTAAGTGCAAAGTCGATACTTCCATCCTCCCAAAGTTTACGATGGTGGTCCACTATGTTTTCTACGGTACCACCATCCCAAACATCTTCATAGAATGGAAATAAGTCAACTTGTATTTCCTTTAATGGTGTAAGGACATGTTGAACTACTTCTTCAGTTGTCCCATCGAGTGAAATACGCTTTTGAGGAAGCATATTGGACAGTGACTGGAGAAGAGCGGTAGTTAGAATGTATTCATCGCAATGAATTACAATCGTTGAAAGGCGTCGCTTTTTTGTTTTGTCCTTTACATAACAATAGGCAATGGACTCGGTAAATAGAAAGATGTCACATAGGAAAGCCTGTTCTAACAACTCAGGAGTTTGATTAGCTTCTGTATAGATAAAGGGGAACAATTCGTAGTTGGAGAATTCCTTCTTTAATTTTTGAATTCTAACGACCACATTTTCTGGACCAAACACCGCTACTTTTGCCTTCATGACGACACTCCTATTAAAAATTAGATAAAGTAGATTTTGATCTTGTTATTACATAATCGATTGCATGCTTTCCTATTTGGGCAATAGTGTGCTGTCCCTCTGCGTTTGATGGTAAGTGGTCACTTAGCACAGTTATGTATACCCTTTCTTCCTTGCACTCTAAAATAGCAGCATCATGTTCTATTCCACATAACTCACCAGTCTTATGAAAAATCGTTACAGGCATACTAGGGTGTAAAAAGTTCGCAAGTTTATTCGTAAACTGTTGTTTAGCTAGTATACTCCTCATAAACTTTCTACTTTTACTAGATATGTAATGGTTATCCTCTTCAGAAATTGCCTTCAATAACGTAACCATATCCAAAGCAGTAGTATAATTTTCAAGTCCTTCTTGCTGTGCTTTCGTATCCATGAACTTCCGCTGTACGACTGTGTTTTTAGCGCCAAGCTGCTCTATCGTTTGATTAACAGCTTCCATTCCCAGTGATTCGAGCAGTACATTGGCAGCTGTATTGTCAGATACGATCATCATAAGTTCAATTAAGTTCATATAGCTATATATATGGGAATTTGTAAGGTAGGATATAATGCCAGACCCTCCTACAAACTGTTCTTCCTCTATGTAGACAAGTTTGTCAGGATGTAACCGACCACTTTCTATTTGCTGGCATGCCTCGATCAAAATTGGAATCTTAGCAAGACTTGCAGCGGGACGTAACTGTTGTTCGTTAATGGCCAAGCTTCCCTCGCCTGAAGTAAGAAGGACAGAGTACTGTGCTTGTGGATCATGGATTTCTCCGCGGATAGATGTTTTAAGTTGTTCTAGGTTCATATAATCATTATCCTTTCCAATTAAGGTATCAGGTAGAAAATATAGATCGTGATAACGTTATCAATAGTCCTATCTATTGGGAAACTAGGTATATTATAGGTAGAACGCAATCGAAAACTGCAACAATATTTGATAATTAGTTATATAGTATTGAATTTTCGAAAAATTGTCAAGAATAGCTTATCTAAAGTTACCTTAAATGTTTTATGGACAAGGGGATAAAGAAAAGGGATTAGCTTATAGCTAATCCCTTATAAAGTGAACGAAGTAATATCCTTTTTATGCGCCTTAACTGGCAGTAAAGATACAACTCGTTCAACTAACACTTGTTGGGGGAGTAGGGACACCCCTAACAAATGAAGTTTTACTTTAGTTGGTAATAAGTTTTAACTTCCTCTCTCAGCTGTCGTTTCAAAAACTTACCGACAGACGTTTTTGGAATGTTTTTTAAGAATAAAATATCATCGGGTAGCCAATATTTAGCAAATTGTGGCTCTAAGAAGGCTAGTATTTTTTCTTTGGTGCCCTCCTCTTTTATTCCATCCTTTAGTACAACACAGGCAATAGGCCTTTCCTGCCATTTTGGATCTGGAATAGCGATGACGCTTGCTTCCAAAACATCCGGATGGCTCATGATAGCGTTTTCGATCTCAACTGAAGAAATCCATTCTCCACCGCTTTTAATCAAGTCTTTGGTACGATCAACTATTTTTATTGTTCCTTCTTCGTCAACAGTCACGACATCGCCAGTATGGAACCAGCCATCCTGGAACGCTTGGTCACTGCGATCATCTTTATAATATTCACTTGCTATCCAGTTTCCGCGTAAAAGCAATTCTCCCATTTCCTCATCATCCCATGCGATGTCTCCCGTTTTACCTTTCACCTTCATTTCAAGGCCTGGAACAAGGATACCTTGTCTAGAGCGCTCTTTTATCTTTTCTTCCTGCCCCAACCCTTGTTGGTAGCTCTTCAATCGTGAAATAGTTGCCAAGGGTGTTGTTTCTGTTGCTCCATATGCATGATAGAAAGGAATATTAAATTTTTCTTCAAATGCTCGTATTAAGCCGAAAGGTGCAGCTGAGCCCCCACATAGTACTGCTCTTAAGCTGGAAGTATCATAGTCACCTGCCTCTAATTCTTGGAGAAGTCCTATCCAGATTGTAGGAACTCCAGCAGATATGGTAACCCGAAATTTCTCTATAAAAGATGCTAGCCTCTTTGGCGTGAAATGGGGACCAGGCAATACCTGTGTAGAACCAAACCATGTACAGGCAAAAGGTGTCCCCCATGCATTAACGTGAAATTGAGGCACGACAGGCATGGATATATCCGATTCAGATAGCGCTGCTGAATCTGCTAAACCTAGAGCTAGGCTATGCAGCACGATGCCCCTGTGAGAGTATGTGACACCTTTTGGCTTGCCCGTTGTGGCTGAGGTATAACACATGCCTGCAGGATCATTCTCATCGATTTCTTTTTTGAAAGGAAATGCGGCATCGCCGGTACTGAGTAATTCTTCATAGGAGTACAATGGGTGTAGGGATGAATCAGGAAGTTCTTGTTTATCTGTCATTACAATAAAGGCTTCAACAGTGGTCAATTCGTCCTTTATTAGTTCAACAAGTGGAAGGATGTCTTCATCAATTAATAAAATTTTGTCCTCTGCATGATTAATGATGTAGGTGATATGTTCTGGGGTAAGTCGAATATTAATAGTATGCAATACTGCATGCATACCAGGTGCAGCAAAGTAAATTTCTAAGTGACGGTGGTGGTTCCAGGCAAGGGTACCAATTTTATCTCCTTTCTTCGCACCAAGTTCTGCAAACACGCTCATCAATTTTCTTACCCTTTCGCCAATCTCTTTGTAAGTCAACGAATGTAGCTTGTCATGTGTCTGGGAGTGCACAAGTTTTTTAGGGAAAAATTTCTCTGCATGCTCCATCATAGCTCCAATAGTCATCGGGACGTGCATCATTTCTCATCAACTCCTTAAAAGTAGTATAGTACTCGTTCAAATATATCATAATATTGTAAAAATAATAATAATTATATTAAGAAAAGCAAAGTTAGACACAAATGTACCAATAATGTAGAAGTCTAGTTTTGTTCATAATTAGAAATTATTGGTACAAAATAGGGGGCCTAAAAGGTGTCAAATCTATGTATTTATCCAAATTTGAAGGGAGAAAAAAAGTCTCTGAGTTGGGAAGAGTTTGACAACTTTATAGATTCAACTGTAAAATAAAATTCACTATAGAGTATAAGGGGGAGTTTGTATGAAAAAGAAAAACTATCTATTTTCATTTGCTATGATTTTAGTACTTGCCTTGTTCCTAGCAGCCTGTGGCGGAGATGACGAGGCTGATAATGGAGATGGTGATTCTGCTGAAGGTGGAGAAACACCTGAGTTTTTACAAATGCTAACAGGTGGCACAAGTGGTACATATTACCCGCTTGGTGGCGAAATGGCCAAAATCATATCTGACGAAACAGGTATGGAAACAAATGCAGTATCTTCAAATGCTTCTGCTGATAACATGATTTCTCTTCAGGAAGGCGAAGCAGAGCTTGCTTTTGTTCAAACCGACGTAGCCGCAAATGCAATTGACGGTGTTAATTCTTTTGATGGCAACCCTGTAGACAACGTATCAGCAATCGGTTCTTTGTATCCGGAAACAATCCAAATCGTGACGGCTGCCGATTCAGGTATTGCATCAGTTGAGGACCTTGCAGGCAAAACGGTTTCTGTGGGGGCACCTGGTTCAGGTACATTCGTTAATGCAGAACAGATTTTAGAAATTCATGGGATGACGATGGATGATATTAATCAAGAGAATCTAGATTTTGGTGAATCAACTGGTGGGATCCAAGATGGAAATATTGATGCAGCTTTCATTACTTCTGGTACACCAACTGGTGCAGTAGAGGGGCTAGCGGCTACTGTTGATATTAGCATTGTTCCAATTGAACAGGAAAAAGTAGATGCCCTAGTTGAGGAGTATCCTTACTATGCAGCAGATACGGTTCCAGCTGAAACATATAGTGGGCAAGCTGAAGAGGTAAATACAGTTGCTGTATTGGCGATGCTTGCTGTTACCAATTCTTTATCCGAAGATGCTGTTTACGATATTACGAAAGCGATTTACGAAAACACGGATGGAATGGCGCATGCAAAAGCAGAGTTTATTTCAACTGATTCTGCTCTAGATGGTATCGGGATTGACGTACACCCAGGTGCACAGAAATACTTTGATGAAGTAGGAGTAAGTGCTGAGTAAGTAACCTGTAGTTCCTTACTTCATAACGTTCTAGGGAAGATTTGGATACACGGCTAATTAGCCTTTTCCTTTTCTTTTGTTAGGCTCATACTGCCAGTTACATGCAGGATAAACATGATGTGACGAGCGGCCGACTGTGAATCCTTTAGTCAGGAGTTGCGTCGGTCGCTCCATTTTTTCATGTTATGTAAGTAGTTCAGAGTGGAGGCTTGCTTCTGCGTGCATTGCGTAATTCTTTAAGATTTCAGGTGGCAAAATGATGAAACACAATAAAAAGATAAAAGTTTCAATTCTAATTATTTTACTCGCACTTTTCTCTCTACTTCTATTTGTTCCTTTCCGAACAGCACTTGTATTTTATAAAGAAAATACAGAAGAGATTGAGGCCTTTCTTCCAGTGCAGGAAAGGGATACCTTTCAAATTATATTTACACACTCCATACACCTGACAGATGTGGTAGAAAAATACATTGTTATGGACAACCACGATATTAAACAGTACGAAATTGTTTACGAAGAGTTTGGGATTGGAATGCCTTCCAATGCTCAAGAAGGGGAGAAGTTTGAATATAAGGATGGAAAATACCATATAGCAGACCTTGACAATATCTTTCCTTCAATGAATGTAAGAAACGGCAAAACGGTCTCAGAAAACCGCCTCGTATGGGGAAAGAACGATGAACATCTCGTTTACTTTAACGAATATTTTGAACCAGGAGCATGGTTTAAATTAAAGGTAGAGAAACTCTCACTATGGCAGTCTATGAAAGGAGTGAGCATCCATGAGTGATTCAACGAAAGAAAACCTAACCGAAACAAACCAGGAAGAGTTATTACAAAAATATGATGCAGAAGCAAATACAAGAAAACTAGGTGGTGTTGCTGCCAAAGTTGTTTTCTTTGGGTTACTTGCATTCTCTCTATTTCAGCTCTATACAGGTGCTTTCGGCCAATATACAGCATATATTCAGCGTACAGTTCACCTAGGGTTTGCGCTATCCCTAATTTTTCTTTTGTTTCCTGCCAGTAAGAAGAAGGGGAATAAAAAGAAGGTTGCCTGGTATGATTATATTCTCGTTTTATTATCAATCATCGTTTGTGGATACTGGCCGGTATATTATGACACGCTAGTTCAGCAAATTGGTGGAATCGACCAGGCGCAGGTAATCATTGGTGGACTTGCTATACTTCTGGTATTAGAGGCGACAAGACGGGCAGTTGGGCTTCCAATTACAATCATTGCTATTTTATTTATGATTTATGCATTGCTGGGCCCGGACATGCCAGGAGGACTTGCGCACCGTGGTCTATCACTTGAGCAGCTAATTGATTCCATGTTCTTTACAACAGAAGGGATCTTGGGAACACCGCTACAAGTTTCTTCCACGTATATTTTCTTATTCCTACTATTTGGTGCTTTTCTTGTACAAACAGGTGTAGGGAATTATTTCAATGACCTTGCTATTGCGCTTGCTGGAAAACGTACAGGTGGACCTGCGAAAGTTGCGATCTTTTCCAGTGCGTTAAATGGAACAATTTCTGGAAGCTCTGTAGCGAATACTGTTACAACGGGCTCTTATACCATTCCAATGATGAAAAAGCTTGGTTACCGACCTAACTTTGCCGGAGCGGTGGAGGCAGCCTCTTCAACGGGTGGTCAAATTATGCCACCGATAATGGGTGCAGCTGCATTCCTCATGATTGAGTTTGCAGGTGTTGGATACTGGGAAATCGCGAAGGCAGCGACAATTCCAGCTATTCTATACTTCTCTGGTATTTGGATTATGACACATTTGGAAGCAAAGCGAATGGGACTGCATGGGTTGCCTAAGGAACAAATACCGAGTAAGAAATCTGTATTAAAAAAAATACATTTGCTCTTGCCAATTGTGGCAATTGTTCTTCTTTTGTTCCAAGGCTATAGTATAGAGCGAACCGCATTATACGGGATAGGGATTACTATTCTAGTTAGTTTATTTAGAGCAGACACACGGATTACCCCAGGTAAATTCGTGATTGCCTTAACATCTGGTGCGAGAACCGCATTAGGGGTTGCTGCAGCTACTGCATGTGCAGGGATTATCGTGGGTGTTGTAACCAAAACGGGCCTTGGTTTGAAGCTTGGAAACAGTCTTGTAGATATTGCAGGCTCACTTGCAAGTTCACCCGAAACTCAATTGTTGTTGACACTATTCTTTACGATGATCGCTTCCATTATTTTGGGAATGGGATCTCCAACAACAGCAAATTATATTATTACTTCCACAATTGCATTGCCTGCAATCTTGGCTTTGAATGACCAGCTTGAAGTAGCAATTCCTGTTTTAGCTGGACATATGTTTGTGTTCTACTTTGGTATCGTTGCAGATATCACGCCGCCTGTAGCACTCGCAGCATTCGCGGCAACGGGTATATCTGGTGGGGAACCAATTAGAACAGGGGTAAATGCTTCGAAATTAGCGATTGGGGCGTTTATTATTCCATACATGTTCGTACTCCAACCACAGCTCTTAATGATTGATACCCACTTCTGGGAAATAATTTGGATATTGTTTACGGCAATTAGTGGGATGATTGCTATAGGAGCTGGCTTAATAGGATTCTGGTACCGTAAGTTGCACTGGACACTGCGAATCGTATCAGTAGTAATAGGGTTATTCCTCATCTATCCAGAAGGGAATACAGACTTATTCGGACTAGGAGCATTTATTGTCATGATTGTTATGCAGCTTGTCTGGAAAAAAGGAAATCAGACAGATAAGAAACAACAAGTAAGTGATTGATCTTTTCGACCAACATGTGTAGAAGAAGGTGACCGGCTAACTACTCGTTAGCCCGGTCACCTTTTCACGTTTATACATTAAAAGTATAAGAAAAACGTACACATTCACCAAAGGACGAGCGAATGCGAGTTCTTCTAATAATATGCTCTGCGGTGTTACTTGAGTAGGGAGTATAGTAAAATAGATAAAGTGAAACACAAAAGAAAGAAAGAAGGAAGAAGGATGAAGAAACAGCATGATTTTACACAGGGTAATATATTAAAACAGCTCATACTCTTTTCTGGACCTATCATGCTGGCGAACCTACTTCAGACGTCTTACCAGGTTGTCGACAGTTTATGGGTGGGAAATCTGCTGGGCGCTAATGCACTTGGTGCTGTCGCAGTGTCAAGTACGATCGTCTTCACCGTATTATCTTTTGTTATAGGAATGAATAATGCGGCGTTAACCATCTTATCTCAGCAAAAAGGCAAGAACAATGCAACTGGGTTGAAGAATTATCTTAACGCCTTCGTTGTATTATTAACAATAATCTCTATCGGGCTAGGTATTGCAGGTTTTTTCCTGACAGATTGGCTGCTATCCGTTCTGGGCACACCTGAAGAGATGATGGGTTTGGCTGCAAGTTATTTAAGGATTAATTTCTTAGGGATTTTATTTTTATTTGGCTACAATTTTATCAGTACTATATTACGTTCTATAGGTGATAGCAAGACACCACTATTGTTCGTCGTAACCGCTGTTTGTTTAAACATCATTCTTGATCCTTTGTTTATCAGTTATTTCGGTTTTGGTGTCGAAGGTGCTGCATATGCAACTATTTTATCCCAAGGAATTTCCTTTATCGTTGGGTTGATATTCATATTACAACGTAAACTAGTACCTTTTACTGTACCTGAGCTGCCGCAGCGGCGTGAAATTAAGTTGATTTTAAATCTAGGTATCCCTTCTGGTTTACAAATGGCTGTTATTTCTGCAGGTGTGGCAGCTATTATGAGTGTGGTAACAGGGTTTGGTCCTAGTGTTGTGGCTGGATTTAGTGCTGCACAAAGGCTCGATAGTCTTCTCATGCTGCCTGCACATGCGCTTGGAACCTCTGTTAGTAGCATGGCCGGACAAAACATCGGATCTGATGACTGGGGCAGGGTAAATAAAATTGCTAAATACGGTGTTTTGTATAATTTTACGATTATGCTCTTAGTTGGACTCCTTGTGTTTCTTCTGGCAGAATACGGTGTTCGATTGTTTATTGATGATCCTCAATCCATTGCATTTGGTACCTCTTATCTGCAAATTATTGCCTTTTGCTATCCGTTTCTTGGCATAAATTTTATTTTAAATGGGATTGTTCGCGCAGCCGGTGCTATGTACCAGGTATTGGCATTAAACATACTATCCTTTTGGGTATTACGCTATCCATTAACAGCATTCTTTTCCGGAATGCTAGGTGAAACTGGGATTGCGATTGGGATGGGGAGTAGTTTTCTTATCAGCAGTCTGGTTGCTTATTTGTATTACCGGTTTGGCAGATGGAGGAAGAAGGAACTGTTTAAGAAAAAGCATGGAGGATAAATATGAAACGTTTAAGTCTGGCATTCATAGGAATCATTTCGGGTTTATTTTTAGGGGCATTCTTGTGGGTCGTTCAAATTATAACGACAAAAAATGTATATACATTACTAATAAATGTTGACTATATTCCTGTATTGAAGGAATGGAATATGCATCCTTTAACCGAACTTGTCTTGCATATTATTATATCGGTAATAGTTGTTTTTGTCCTATATGCTATTTTCAAACGATGGGGCATGCAGCATCGTGTGCTCCCATATGTGCTGGCCAATGGTGTTATAGGTGTTCTGCTTTATGGGACAACCTCTTTCTCTACCAGGACCCCAGCGATTCTTGACTATTTCGCTATCTTTTATTGGATACTCGGGCATCTCTTATACGGCTTAATCGTTGGCATCTTCTTGCAAAAGCTAGAAAGGACGTTCCCATGAAACGAAGGAAACGTCACATAAAGGCAATTAAACGTGCGACAATACTATTTTTATTATTTAGTGGGATATTTTTAATTCTTTCCTTTTTGACGAGTGAGAAAAGTAATATTACAGAAAATAGTAGGAAGCCAAAGATTAGTGAGGAAATCAGACAGTACCAACCTTTAGTTAAAATGTATGCAGAGCAATACGGTGTCGAAGACTATATGGATGTCATCCTAGGAATTATGATGCAGGAATCTGGGGGGAGAGGTCAGGACCCTATGCAGGCATCTGAAAGCTATTGTGGTGAGAGAAACTGTATCGAGGATCCAGAGCTTTCAATAAAACAGGGGGTTTCATATTTTTCCAAAACATTAGATGAAGCGAGCGGGGATGTCCAGCTTGCTGTTCAATCCTATAATTTCGGATTAGGTTTTATTGATTTTGTTCAAGAACGGTCTGGGGAATACTCACAGGAGACTGCCATCGACTTTTCACAGCATATGTATGAACAGGACCCAGATAAAGAAAAATATCGCTGTTTGCGAGAAGGCTCACGAGAGCTAGATGCATGCTATGGAGACATTTACTATGTTAATGCGGTGATGGGGTATCGAGACGTCATAGAAGCAGAAGCCCAGTGAAACATGATATGATGAACAGACAGGAATAATGAACACCTAATCAAAGGGAGGTAAAGTTTATGGGGAAGGCTATATTCACGAATAAGGCACCTGCTGCAATTGGTCCTTATTCTCAAGCAATCCAGGCTGGCGATTTTATCTATGTTTCAGGGCAAATTCCGATTAATCCTTCAACAGGTGAGGTAGTAGAAGGAATTGAAAATCAAACAGAGCAAGTATTACAAAATTTAAATGCCATACTGGAAGAAGCAAAGGTCACGTTTGAAGATGTCGTGAAATTTACGATCTATTTGAAAAACATGGATGACTTTGCAACCGTAAATGTAATTTATGGAAAGTACTTAACTGAACCATTTCCTGCAAGAGCTACCGTAGAGGTTAGCCGTTTACCGAAGGATGTCCTCGTAGAAATGGACGTCGTCGTTTATCGCAAATAATAGGAGGTTTATATATTGGAAAACTTTACGTATCATAACCCAACGAAGTTAATTTTCGGCAGAGGTCAGATGGATGCACTGCCTAACGAGGTTGCACAATATGGAAAAAAAGTGCTTATTGTCTATGGCGGCGGAAGCATAAAGCGTAACGGAATTTATGATAGTGTACTAACTAAACTTGATGAAATTGATGCAGAAGTATTCGAATTAGCTGGAGTGGAACCAAACCCAAGAATTTCTACTGTACGTAAAGGGGTAGAAATCTGTAAGACTGAAGGAATTGAGTTTCTGCTTGCGATAGGTGGCGGAAGCACAATTGACTGCACAAAAGCTATCGCTACAGGTGCTAAAACAGATACAGATATGTGGGACATTGTGACTAAGAAAGAACAAGCAACAGACGCATTGCCTTTCGGTACAGTTCTTACTTTAGCAGCAACCGGTTCAGAAATGAATCGTGGCTCTGTTATTACAAATTGGGAGACAAACGAAAAACATGGATGGGGCTCCCCGTACACAAGTCCAAAATTCTCTATCTTGGACCCAGCCCATACGTATTCCGTGCCGCGGGATCAAACAGTATATGGCATTGTTGATATGATGTCACATGTGCTTGAGCACTATTTCCATCAAACGACAAACACGCCAATACAGGATAGATTCTGTGAATCAATACTGAAAACAGTAATGGAAACCGCGCCAAAACTGTTGGAAGATATGGAGAACTATGAATACCGTGAGACGATTATGCTAAGCGGAACCCTTGCTTTAAATGATATGCTGAACATGGGATTCAGAGGGGATTGGGCAAGCCATAACTTGGAACATGCTGTTTCAGCAGTGCATGATATTCCCCATGGTGGTGGATTGGCAATTTTATTCCCGAACTGGATGAAGCATGTCATTGATGAGAAGAACGAAGGACGTTTCAAGCAGATGGCAGTCCGGGTGTTTGATGTAGAGACATCTGGGAAGTCCGACAGGGAAGTAGCCCTAGAAGGAATTGACCAGTTAAGAGCATTTTGGAGTAGCATTGGGGCACCTGCAACGCTTGCTGATTACGATATTGAAGAGAGCAGCGTCCAGGACATGGCTGAAAAGACGGTTGTAGCAAGTCCGGAATTTGGAAACTTTAAGAAGCTAACCAAAGAGGATGCTGTCGAAATTTATAAAGCAAGTTTATAAAATCCGACGAAATATTTCCCGGGAAATTGTTTTGTCATATTATGTATAGAAGAGCGTGGATTCGCTCATTATGAACGATTCCGCGCTTTTCTACATAAAAAAAGAACTGACTGTTTATTGATAAACGGCCAGTTCTTCTTTTATTGCTATTCGTATTTTATCTAAACATTCTTCAGGTGTGTTACCGAAAATGCGTCTGTTATTAATAAGTGCATATGGTTTTACCCTGCACAAACCGCAAAAGGATAAACATTCGTTCATCAAAACGGCTACTTCTGGAAATTCCTTTTCCAAAATTTCTTCTATATTAATTGTAGTGATTGCATTTCCGTCACAGACCTCAACTACGACTATACCCATACGATCACGTACCTTCTATTGAAATTCTATCCTAATATAGGACTCTGTTAGTTTTAGCATATATTTAAAAAGAAATCAATCGTTTGGTTTTTTGTAACGTGCTGGAAGTGTATAAAAGTTTGGCTAGATAGCAGCAATGTAGGCGTAGTGAACCAACTCGACGGTTATTGCTCTGTCCGATCAACAAAACTCATGCTGACCCAGTGACGTTTTCGCCATCTACGTAACATAAAGACTCCTCTCAACCATTCATCCGCGATAAACGCAATCCAAATTCCAATGAGGCCAAGATCTAAAAAGATCCCGAAGAACCATGCAAACGTTACGCTGATTCCCCACATGGAAGCAATGCCAATATAGACGGGGAATTTTACATCGCCAGCTGCTCGTAATGAACTGATCATTACTAAATTAAACGCTCTTCCAGGCTCTAATATGACAGTCATCAGTAGAAGGAAGGCACCGGTTTCTAGGATGGTTGGGTTGTCTGTGAAAATGCCAAGTAACTGGTCGTGCAGTATATAGACGATGCCTGCTGTTCCCAAGGAAATGAAAATAGAAATTCGCAGGCTCTTAATCGCACGTTCATAAGCATCTTCTATCTTCCCTGCACCAATCATATGGCCAATTAAAATCTGGGTTCCTTGACCAATGGCAATCGAGAATAGAAAAATGAACATCATGATGTTTTGGGCATATACTTTGGTTGTAATAGCTACTGTACCAAGCTGTGCTACAAAGTATGTAATAACCATTTGACTAGCATTATAGGAAAGCTGTTCACCGGCAGATGGGATACCAATCTGCAGTAACCCTTTTACATGCTGCCTTGGATAGCGAAGAAATCGCGAAAAGTCTAGCTCACCTTGCGTACGTTTAATAAGAAGTAATAACAGTACAACAAAACCAATGAAACGGCTAATGGCGGTGGAATAAGCAACACCAGCTACACCAAAGACAGGAAATCCGAACGGCCCAAAGATAACGAAATAGTTTCCGACCACATTTAAGATATTCATACCAATAGTGACCATCATTGTATCCTTTGTATGTCCATAGCTTCGCAAAATAGCACCAGTTGTCATAATGAGTGCCTGAACAAAAATAAGTCCCCCAACAATTTGCATATAGGCTGTAGCTTCACCCATAATTTCATTTGGAAGGTCCATGATACGTAGGATACCTTTCGCGCCAAAAAACAGTGCGACACTTAATAGGAGGGAGAACCAGAGGTTTAAGCTAATCGATAGTACAGAAATTTCACCGGCTTGTTTGCTGCGGTTCGCCCCAAGGTTTTGTGCAATTAATATTGCTGCACCTTGTGCTACGAAACCGAACATAACAATTACAACAGAGAGTATTTGGTTGGATACACCAACAGCGGCAACTGCCTTATCAGAATACTGACTGAGCATAAGTGTATCGGCATTTCCCATCAGCATGTGCAGTAGTATTTCGACAAAAATAGGCCACGTAAGAGCGAATAACGTGAGATGCTTCGTTTTATTTTCTTTCATTCAGACCCCTCTTTCCTTTTAAAATAAAGAATATATAATCATTAACTAATGGCTTTATAAATGCAATTTGGTTTTGGGCAATAAAGACAGTCTACCTTTTATTTGAGAAAATAAAAAGGTACAAATTTATTACATTAATTCCTATCCCAATTGGACAAGTAGTCCCTCGCCATCTAGAAGATGACAATAAAAAAATCCCAAGGGGGCAAAGGCTCCCTGGGATGCTATAGAGCGTCATGCATTTTTAAAAAAATCTACTCAGTAAAAAGGTGGTAAACTAGCTAATGTCGTGAGGCGGAAAAGGAATGCCTGTGTCTTCCACTATATTCATATTTATACCATGTCACAAGCATGATAACACCGCTTATAATGAGTAATACACTTGTCACTAGAAAAACAGAAGAGAAGCCGAAAAATCCAGACAGCGCTCCGCCTAACGCAGGACCAATAATGTTTCCTAGGAAGCGTAAACTGGTGTTATAGCCGAGCACTTCTCCTTGCATGGAAAGTGGTGCCTCCTGCCTTATATATGCTATACGTACGGGTATAATGCCACCAATTGAAATCCCCAGCAAGAATCTTAGTACTACTAGTTGCCAGATGTTTGTAACAAAGGCACCAGGTAAGTAGACTATCCCTGCCATGAATAAAAGGAAGATGAGAATCTTAATATAGCCTATACGATCACCTAACCTGCCCCATCTCCTGGCCATGAGTAAGTTGCCGAGACCGGCTGCTGAGAAGGCCATTCCAGAAAAGAAAGCAATACTCACTGGGCCATGTATTTCGGCGACGAACAATGACAGAATAGGCTGAATGCTAAAGTGTGCTATTTGAACAAGTACGGAAATCAGCATAACAACAAGCAAGACAGGTTTCCTTATAATATGAAGTATGACCTCTTTACTCGAGTAGGATTTATAATCCGAATCATCTTCTGAAATTCTCAAATTCAGTTCTTTAATGCCAAAGAAAACAATAATAGCAGAAAGAAAAACGGTTAGAGATACCCATTTAAAGGTGCTCGCATAGCCAAATGCATCTGCGAGGACCCCACCGAGTAATGGACCCATTAACGTTCCTGTAATACTCCCGGTTTGCAGGGTTCCTAAGACCTTCCCAGCTACTTCTTTGGGAGTTTGTGTAGAAATGAATGCCTGTGACATTGGGATAAACCCAGTGACGATACCCATAAACAATCGCAATAAAAAAAGCTGCCAGACTGTTGTGGCGTAGCCCATTAAAAATACAGATAAACCTAATCCGATGGCTAATATAATGAGAATTCTTTTTCTGCCGTATTTGTCACCAATTCTTCCCCAGATCGGCGAAAAGAGAAAAGCAGATACGAACGTAATAGCAAAAATCCATCCTGACCAATTTTGTACATAAGCATCAGAGAAATTCCCCATTGATTCTATATATAAAGAGATAAATGGCAGCACCATCGTGATACTTCCGGCAATAAAAAAGTTAGCTAACCACATGATAGCTAAGTTTCGTTTTACTAAACTATTCTGATCAATGATTGCAATGCCCTTCTTTCTTAAAAATATTTCGTTACCCTAAATATATCTTATTTTACCCTTTGTTTAAAGTTATTTGCATTCCTTTTCTTAACAATTCAACTGTATTCATTTAATCCCGAAAAAGGTATAATAGTAACGAGGGATATTGCCAAATGGACAGGCATATGCTAAAGAGAAGTCCAGAAAGCCTCATAGAGTTGGACCCTCGTACAACCTTCTTAACATTCTAAGGAAAAAGACCTGCGGTAACATCTCAAGGAAAGATTGATAAGTTATTTGATTATCAGGGCAAAAATCTTACAAAAAAGCATCACGAAACTAGACCAATAAAAAATTGTACATTACGGGTACCATTTAATAGGATTTAGAAACGAAAGTTTCTTCCTATATCTACGCTCCTTACGGCGTGTAGATTTGGTTCTTGCGTAGTAGCGCATCAACCAAGCGTACAAATTTTCTTGCGGTTAGAACGAGTGCTCTTCAGGTGGTAAAGTGTCCGGGCTAGTGTATACGTCAGCACATGCCTTTGTAAGAACAACAGAGATTGTCCAAGTGATTGATATGAATTCATTGGAAGAGAAACGAAAATCAAGTTACCTAGAACGAATGGCGGCGACTCCTGTGGGAATAGCATGAGACTTGAGACCCCACAGAATGAAGGAGCAAAGGCTAATACCGCCACCTCCCGTGGCAACGCCTTCGTGACCAACCTCCTGTTGGCCCGAGGCTCAAGCCATGCCCCACGGAAAGCGTCCGTCTGTAGTGAAAGGTAACGGTGTTTAACTGTCTTAGGACTTTAAAAATGAAAGAAGAAATAGGCAAAAAGTGAATGCCTAAATATACTATACGAGGGGAAACGAAGATGAAAAAATATACGATAAAAAAAGTATTTACGCTTATGCTTATTGCACTATTTATGTTGGGAACTTCCGTACAGGTAATGGCCGATAGTGGTGCCAGTGATTCAGACAGTATCAATGAAAAGCTTGGAGCTCCAATTGTTGTTTATGGTGACACTTTATCAGAATCACAGAGAGAAGAGGTTCGTAGCTTACTGAAGGTTGCCGACGCTACAGCAGTACAAGAATACAATGTTACAGGAGAGGATATAGCGAATTATATTAACGGTGATGTGCACTCCAATATGTATTCAAGTGCAAAGATAGTGCGACAAGAAGAAGGAAATGGGCTGACGATCAATATTGTAACACCAGAAAATATAACGGAAGTAACAAAGGAAATGTATGCAAATGCGTTGCTTACTGCTGGGGTTGAAAATGCCACCGTTGATGTTGCCTCACCTGTAAAGGTTAGTGGTCATTCTGCTTTGACAGGTATTTATAAAGCGTATGATGTAGAGGGAGAAGAGCTCGACAAGGAACGGATGGAACTAGCTAGTGACGAGCTCGATGTTGCTACAGACCTTGCGGAAAAAGAAGGTATGGATCAAGAGAAAGTAAGTGAGTTATTAGCCGAGATCAAGAAGATGATTGCAGAGCAAAACCCTGCAACAAAAGAGGAAGTTGAACAAATTGTTGAAGATCAATTAAGCAAGTTGAACATCACGTTAAGTGATGCAGATAGACAAATGCTAGTTGATTTATTTAACAGAATGCGTGACCTTAATATAAATTTTGATCAGGTAAAAAGTCAATTAGAAGATATTGCTTCAACAATTAAAGATAAAGCTGATGAACTCGGCTTAGATGAGGGCTTTTGGGAGAAGGTAGGAAACTTTTTCCGAGAAATCTTCCAGTCTCTCAGTAACATGATAAAAGGATTATTCAACTAGATATAATGGGGGGATGGGGAACAAAGATCGGAGTTATCCATCTCTATCTAATGATAAACCTATATACAAACAATTTTATTTAAAGGCAGATTTTATAAATCACAATAAAAGCACTCTTGACCTCGCGGGGCTATGAGTGCTTTTATTGTGACTATTTTGCTTTATGGATACGTTAACTACGCGTTTTCCAGAATTACGCATGCTTTAAACAGACAGGTTATACAACAATAATGTGCAAAGCATTACAGCTATTGTTATTACACCTACCATGAAAGGGATTAAGTAGTTTTGTGGTACGAGTTCTGATAGCGGACGCCTGTCCTTATCCTGCATACGACTAAAAAAATGCTGAAAACTATAAAATACAATATCAAAAAATCTGCCCTTCAACACATAGCCTGCTAATGAATAAAGGATGAAGAAGGTACCAACAATAAAGGAGACATTTGTATAGGACAGAAGGTTAATCCCGTTGTAAAAAATAAAAGTGAACAAGAGGATTAATAATTGTGATATTACAATCCACCACAAGACTTTTTTAAACATATTATCAACTTCCTTAAAAGAATATATGGATCATTATATCACTAGTTAGTTAAGAAATTATAAATTCTATATTATTGGAAAGAGAAATAGTGATAAAACAAGAGGTACCCGTTATCACTAGTTAGACTAAAGTCCCGTTGAATAAAATACCATTAGTTGGTAATTTTGAAAGAGTTTGGTATTTTAAAGATTGTAAAAATTATGAAATTATATGCTATTTTTGTCGAAAATTGTTAGATAATTCCCCTTAAAAACCCTTATAACATGCCATTTTGGCCTATTTCGCGACGGAAAATGTCAAATTTTATCGAATTAAAAGACAATTTACAATTAATTTCCTTGTTTGTATAATGACTATTGTGAATAAGAAAAGGGAGTGTAAAAAGTGAAAAAGTCAAAATATTATCTCATTATTGCTTTAGCTTTAACAGTAGGATTAGTACTTTCTGCCTGTAACTCTGGTTCAGATTCTGGCAGTGGTGATGGAGGAGATAGTAACAATTCCTCAGAGTCAGGAAAACAAGTCCTAAATATGATAGAAACAGCAGAAATTCCGACTGGCGACCCGGCACTAGCTACAGATGCCTCAAGCTTTATTGTTTTTGGACAAACAATGGAAGGTCTATATATTTTAGATGAAAATGATAACCCTATCCCAGCAATAGCCGATGGGGAGCCTGAAATAAGTGAAGATGGAAAGGAATACACTTTTAAATTGCGTGAAAATGCAAAATGGTCTAACGGTGACTCAGTCACTGCAAACGATTTTGTTTATGCTTGGAAAAGAGCAGTAGATCCTGATACTGGATCACAATATGCTTACATGTTTTCTGGGATTATAGAAAATGCAACGGCGATCATAAATGGAGAAGCTGATCCAGAAGAATTGAGTGTAGAAGCAACAGATGATTATACATTAAAGGTAACACTTGAAGAACCGGTTGAGTATTTGAATTCATTACTTGCATTTGGAACTTATTTACCATTAAATGAAGAGTTCGTTGAAGAAAAAGGTGACGATTTTGGTACAAATAGTGACAATATGCTAGCAAACGGTCCATTTGTACTTGAAGAGTGGGATGGCACAGGCCTAAATTGGAAATATGCTAAAAATGACGAGTATTACGATTTAGACAACGTAAGCTTAGATGAAGTAAATGTACAGATTTCTAAAGAACCAGGTACAGCGGTTAACTTATTTGAGACTGGAAAAGCAGATCGTACAGCTGCCTTAAGCGCTGAATATGCGAAACAGTACAAAGGTAACGAAAATGCTGCTACGTTTGAAGAAGGAAGCTCTTGGTATTTGAAGTTTAACCAAGAACGTAATGGTGAAGAAACTCCATTAGCTAATGAGAATATTCGTAAAGCATTAGCTATGTCTTTTGACAAAGAGGCTTATACTGAACAGGTACTATCTAATGGTTCCGTTCCAGCTGACGGTTATGTGCCAAGAGGCTTGGCAAAAAATCCGGAGACTGGTGAGGACTTCAGAGAAGAAAGTGGAAGTCTAATTTCATATGATGTAGAAAAAGCCCAAGAGTATTGGGAAAAAGGTTTGGAAGAATTAGGCGTTGATGAACTTAATCTAGATTATCTAAGTGATGATACAGAAAATGCCAAAAAAACGTCTGAGTATTTCAAAAATCAGTTGGAAACAAATCTTGAAGGTCTAACTGTTAATCTAAAAAATGTACCATTTAAAGTACGTCTTGATACAGTGACGAAGCAAGATTACGATATTGTAATGCATGGTTGGGGACCTGACTACCTAGATCCAATGACCTTCCTTGATTTGTATGTTACAGATGGAGGAAATAATAATACAGGTTATTCAAATGAAGAATACGATCAGTTAATCGACGATGCTAAAGTGAAATATGCAAATGATCCTGCTAAACGTTGGGAAGTAATGTTAGAAGCTGAAAAACTTTTAGTACAAGAGGATACAGTAGTTGCACCTATTTACCAACGCGGAAGATTAACACTAATTAAACCATATGTAAAAGGGTTAGAAGAACATTTATTTGGCCCAGATTATTCACTTAAAAATGTAACAATTGAAAAGTAAGATAAGTAATTAAAAGAATAACCAGCAAAATGGTAAAAGAGGGTATTTCATATACTCTCTTTTATCCGTTTTTGTACCCATTTATTTAGAAAATTTTCATTTATTTGTGTTTAGGAGGAAACAGGATGGCGAAGTATATTACAAAGCGTATAATTTTTCTAGTTATTACGTTGTTTATTATAGCTTCAGTAACATTTTTCTTAATGAAGTTTCTGCCTGGTACCCCATTTCAAAATGAAGAAAAATTATCAGTTGAACAGCGAGAGATTTTAAATGAGAAGTATGGCTTGGATCAACCGGTACCTGTACAATATGCGAATTATATGATCAATATTGTAAAAGGTGATTTGGGAGTATCGTTTCAATTTGACAATCAATCTGTAACGCACCTATTAGCAAATAGAGTAGGACCATCATTACAGCTTGGTTTTCAAGCAATGCTAATAGGAACAATAATTGGCGTCTTACTTGGTGTACTGGCTGCAATGTTCCAAAATACGTGGATTGATTACGGGAGTACGTTCTTGGCGGTATTTGGAAAATCTATTCCATCCTTTGTATTCGCAGCACTCCTTCAATTCGTAATAGGAGTTAAGCTCGGATGGCTCCCCGTCGCTTCATGGGATGGATTTTCCTCATCGATCATGCCCACCATTGCATTAGCAATTTTCCCTATCGCAACAGCAGCTCGTTTTATGAGAACGGAACTGATTGATGTTTTAGGGTCAGACTATATTACATTAGCTAAAGCAAAAGGTAATTCCAGAATGGAAGTATCCTTCAAACATGCTGTCCGCAACGCGCTCATTCCCCTGATAACTGTACTAGGGCCAATGGCCGTTGGATTAATGACCGGCTCCATGGTTGTAGAGCAAATATTTGCTATTCCAGGAATTGGTGAGCAGTTTGTAAAATCCATTCAAACAAATGATTTCCCAATCATTATGGGGACAACACTGTTTTTTGCTTTCTTGTTGACAGTGATCATTTTAATCATCGATATACTCTATGGAATTATTGATCCAAGAATCCGCTTGGCTGGAGGGGATAAATCATGACAAAAAGTGCAGAAGAGATAGAAAAGCACCGGTTTGCACCTGCTCCTCAGCAGAATGGTGATAATGAGAGAATCGCGAAACCACAACTTTCGTTTAGTAAAGATGCTTGGCTTCGTGTTAGAAAGAATAAAGGGGCGCTAATTAGTTTAGTTGTTTTGGCCCTTGTGGTTCTAATGGCTATAATAGGCCCATATCTTTCTCCTCACGACGGGTACGAACAAGATGTTACAAGAAACAACCTTGCGCCTCGTATCCAAGGTTTAGAAAAATTAGGGATATTTGATGGTACCCAGAAAATTGGTGGGGAAGAAGTAAATAAATATGATGATCTCAATGTAGACGATTATTACTGGTTTGGAACAGATAGCCTTGGACGTGATTTATTCACTCGTACTTGGTTGGGAACTAGAGTTTCATTATATATAGCACTTTTAGCAGCAGTTATCGATATGCTCATTGGTGTGATTTACGGTTTGATTTCTGGTTTCAGAGGTGGACGAGTTGATAATGTCATGCAACGAATCCTAGAGGTGCTTTCTGGCATACCGAATTTGATCGTTGTAATTTTAATGTTGTTGATCTTAAATCCTGGTATCTTGTCCATTACAATTGCCATGGTTATCACTGGCTGGATCGGAATGGCTAGGGTTGTACGTGGACAAGTATTAAAACTAAAGGATCAGGAGTATATTTTAGCTTCAAGAACACTTGGAGCCAAAAACAACAGGTTGCTATTTAAACACTTATTACCAAATTTGTCAGGCGTTATTATTATAAACACGATGTTCACGATACCAAGTGCTATTTTCTTTGAAGCTTTTCTAAGTTTTATTGGAATCGGGTTACAGGCACCAGAAGCATCCCTAGGTACATTAATTTCCGACGGATATAAAACGTTCCAATTCTTGCCTCACTTAATGGTTATTCCATGTATTGTGATTTGTATTATTTTAATAACATGTAATTTAATTGGAGATGGACTTCGTGATGCATTTGATCCAAAAATGCGCGATTAAAATTGAGGTGAAATGGATATGAAAAAACTATTGGAAGTGAAAGATCTTCATATATCGTTCCATACATTTGCAGGAGAAGTACAGGCAATCCGTGGAGTGGACTTTGATTTAAATGAAGGAGAAACGCTTGCGATTGTAGGAGAATCAGGTTCTGGTAAATCGGTAACAACCAAGTCTATTATGCGCTTGCTACCCCCAGGGAATTCTGAAATAAAAGCTGGGAATATCCTTTTTAATGGTAAAGATCTTACCAAAGCATCGGAAAAAGAGATGCAAAAAGTGCGTGGCCAGGATATTTCAATGATTTTCCAGGATCCGATGACCTCTTTGAATCCTACAATGACAATAGGAAAGCAGATTATGGAGCCTTTATTAAAACATCAAAAGTTAAGCAAACAGGAAGCAAAGGAACGTGCAATTAAATTGTTGGATTTAGTTGGAATTCCCAAACCGGAAATTCGCCTAAAGCAATATCCGCATCAATTCTCTGGAGGAATGAGACAACGTGTGGTAATTGCTATTGCACTCGCTTGTGCTCCTAAAGTACTGATTGCAGATGAACCAACAACTGCTTTAGATGTTACGATACAAGGCCAAATATTGGACTTAATGAAAGATCTACAAAAACAAATTGAGACATCGATTATTTTTATTACGCATGACCTAGGCGTTGTAGCAAATGTTGCTGACCGTGTAGCAGTCATGTATGGTGGTAAAATTGTCGAAATTGGAACAGTGGATGAAATCTTTTATAATCCACAACATCCATATACATGGGGACTAATTAGCTCAATGCCTAGCCTGGATAGTACAGAAGAGGAGCTCTATGTGATTCCTGGTACTCCACCAGACTTGCTTAATCCCCCTAAGGGTGATGCGTTCGCTCAAAGAAACCCTTATGCAATGATGATAGATTTGGAAGAAGAACCACCAATGTTTAAAGTGTCGGACACCCATTTCGCTGCAACATGGCTTCTACATCCCGATGCACCAAAAGTAGAGCCGCCTAGTGCAGTCAAAGAAAGAATGGCTAAATTCCAAGCGAAAAAAGCTGGTTCTTTGAAAGGGGAAGAGTGATTTGACGGAAAAGCTGTTGGAAGTAAAAAATCTCAAACAATATTTTAATGTTGGAAAACCAAAAGAAGTACGAGCCGTTGATGATATAACTTTTGATATATACAAAGGGGAAACATTAGGGTTAGTTGGGGAATCTGGTTGTGGGAAATCGACAACCGGAAGGACGATAATACGTTTATATGATGCTACAGATGGTGAGGTTCTGTATAAAGGTGTAAATGTTCATGGAAAAAAATCTAGTTCTGAGCTAAAGGAATTTAACCAAAAAATGCAAATGATTTTCCAGGATCCTTATGCATCATTAAACCCAAGGATGAAGGTATCTGATATTATTGCAGAGGGGATGGACATCCACGGTCTTGCCAAATCACAAAAAGATCGGGCGGAAAAAGTCTATTCACTATTGGAGACAGTAGGTCTAAATCGTGAACACGCTAACCGTTACCCCCATGAATTTTCTGGTGGACAAAGACAAAGAATCGGGATTGCTCGCGCACTAGCGGTAAATCCTGAATTTATCATTGCTGATGAGCCAATTTCGGCTTTGGATGTATCAATTCAAGCGCAAGTAGTCAACCTGTTGAAGAAATTGCAAAAAGAAAAACAGTTAACTTATTTATTCATAGCGCATGATCTGTCCATGATTAAATATATAAGTGATCGTATTGGAGTTATGTATTTTGGGAAGTTGGTTGAACTTGCTCCAGCGGAGGATTTATACCGTAATCCCATGCATCCTTATACGCAATCATTACTCTCAGCTATTCCGCTTCCAGACCCTGATTACGAACGGTCAAGAGTGAGAAAAACCTATGACGCTAGTCAGCATAAGTATGCGCAAGGGGAAGAGGTAAAAATGCGTGAAATAGCACCAGGACATTTTGTCAGCTGTTCAGAGAAAGAGTTTGCAGAATACAAAACAAAGTATATTGTATAAAGGTTTCACTAGAGAGAAACTACAACATAATTAGCCTAGTTAAATAGAAGGCTCCGATTATCAGATTTGGTAATCGGAGCTTTTTTATTTTTAAAAAGAGTTATTATGAAATTAATTTAACAAAAAAAGTTTCGATTCTATCAGCCTAAATCCCTATAGTAGCAACAGTTCAAAAGGGGGGGTTAAAAATATTGAATATTTAAAATTTCTAATAATACTATTTTTTTGCACAAAAAATAGTGAAATAATTCTAAATTAGTAGTATAATTTGCTTATAGGTAATTTAGAATTATCTGTTAACTAAACTAGAGAAGAATTAGGAGGGTCAAAGAATGTTAAAGAAGAAATGGTTTTTGCTATTAACTTTGGTTTTTGCTTTAGGACTTCTATTAGCAGCATGTAGCGGGGATGATTCAGGAGAAGAATCCAGTGGAGACAGTAATGCAGGGGAAGACAGTTCAGATAATTCAGAAGGATCAGACGGGGAAGAGAAGCTTGCTTCTGACCAAACATTTGATATAAACATAAAAACAGAGCCACCTTCACTAAATCCAGGGACCGCGTCGGATACTACTTCCGGAGCTGTACTTGATCAGGTTTTCGAAGGTCTAATGCGAATTAACCAAGATGGCGAAGTTGAAGAAGCAATGGCAGAGTCATATGAAGTATCAGATGACCAAAAAACATACACGTTTAAAATTCGTGAGGATGCAACTTGGTCAAATGGTGACCCTGTAACAGCACAGGATTTTGAATATGCTTGGAAATGGGTACTAGATCCAGACCATGCAGATACTGATTATGCTTACCAGCTATATCCAATTAAAGGAGCTCAAGCAGCAAAAGAAGAAGGAGCATCCTTGGATGATGTAGGAATCACGGTAGAAGATGACAAAACACTTGTCGTGGAATTAAACCAAGGAACTCCATATTTCCTTGATCTAACAGCATTTTATACTTATTATCCAGTTAACCATAAAGTAGTAGAAGGTAATGATGACTGGGCTCAGGAAGCATCTGACACTTACGTAACCAATGGTCCATTTACTTTGGAATCATGGGCGCATAAAGATCAGGTAGTACTTAAAAAGTATGAAGATTATTGGGATGCCGAAACTGTAAAACTTGAAACAATTAACATGTATATGGTTGACGATGCCAATACAGCACTTGAAATGTACAATAGTGGAGAATTAGATTGGGCAGGGGATCCGACAAGCTCATTACCTCTTTCCGCAATTCCATCTTTAAAACAGGATGATTCATTAAATCTATCATCACTAGCAGGCGTATACTATTATGCGTTTAACACAGAAGAGTCACCTTTTGACAATGTAAATATCCGTAAAGCATTTGCTTCAGCGATTAACCGTGAAGGAATTGTCCAAAGTATTACGCAGCGTGAAGAGCAGCCTGCAATGGCATTAGTTCCTCCATCAATCTGGGAAGAAAATGAAGAAGGATATTTTGAAGACAATAACGCTGAGCAAGCTAAAGAATATTTAGAAGCTGGCTTGGAAGAATTAGGTATGGACGAATTACCACAAATAAGCTTGTCTTATAATACGGATGAAGGGCATGCTGCGATTGCGCAGGCCGTACAGGATATGTGGAGAGAAAACCTCGGTGTGGATGTTGAGCTAAATAACGAAGAATGGAACGTATATCTTGACAGCATGGGTGAAGGTAACTTCCAAGCAGGAAGAATGGGTTGGTTAGCTGACTTTAATGATGCGATCAACTTCCTTGAAATCTTCCAATCAGTTGGTGGAAATAACTATACAAATTGGGAGAGCGAAGAGTATTCCAATCTACTTGAGCAATCAAGAACAGAGGGCGATGCGGATGCACGTAAAGAAATCTTACGTGAAGCAGAGCAACTGTTTATGGATGAGATGCCAATTGCTCCAGTGTACTTCTATACAAACGCATGGTTAAGTAAAGACTATGTAAAAAATATCGAAGTTTCTGGACTTGGAGGAGTACAATTTAAGTGGGGTTACCTAATAGAAGAGTAAAAACAAATTATAATCAATAATGGAGTATAGGGGTATATAAAATATATCCCTATACTCCCCATATCTTTTAGCACAGGAAATTTCAGAAAATAACAACACGACTATTAAACTCCTGGAAAGAATAATGAACAAAACAGCGAAGCTCCTACTAGAGCTTTGTTTTATCAGCTGTGTATCTGACACCAAAATGTTGGGTGACTCGGTACTTTTTAGGGGGGTGAACCATTTCACCCTCTTTAATTTTGGAATTAACTAAATACTGCGTTTATTTAGAAAGAAAAGTGGAGGTGTGTACATTTGGCTAGATATCTGCTGAAACGATTGGTCTACATTGTTGTTTCTTTATTTTTAATCGTAACCATTACTTTTTTCTTGATGCAGGCCGCCCCAGGTGGTCCCTTTGCGTCCGAAAAAAAACTGACTCCCGCAATAGAGGCACAAATGAACGAAGCATATGGGTTAGATGAACCATTGCACGTACAATATATGAATTATGTGGTCAACGCTTTTTCCTTTGATTTTGGTCCTTCCTTTAAATATGTAGGTCAAGATGTAACGGAAATTATAGCAAGGAGCTTTCCATATTCCCTAATACTTGGCCTAGAAGCTATTCTTATCGCTTTATCAATTGGCGTGTTACTAGGGGTTATTGCAGCCGTAAAGCATAATAAGTTTGGTGATTATACGGCAATGGTAATTGCGGTACTGGGTATCTCGGTTCCAAGCTTTATAATGGCAACTATTCTTCAGTATATATTTGCTATAAAGCTGGGAGCGTTACCTGTAGCTAGATTTGATTCATTCTGGCATTCCATTCTTCCTGCCGTGGCACTTGCTACGACGCCACTCGCATTTATAGCGCGACTTATGCGTTCCAGTATGCTGGAAGTGCTTAATTCGGATTATATAAAAACGGCAAAATCCAAGGGGATGAGTCAAAAAGTAGTAACGTACAAACACGGACTTAGAAATGCCATACTTCCAGTAGTATCTTATTTGGGGCCGCTGGTTGTCAGCATCCTTACAGGAAGTTTTATTATTGAGAGTATCTTTGGTATTCCCGGATTGGGCAGTGAGTTTGTACAAAGTGTAACGAATCGGGATTACACCGTAATCATGGGTACGACGGTATTCTTCAGTGTACTACTACTTATATCAATTCTTCTAGTGGACTTATTATATGGTCTCGTTGATCCACGAATTAAGGTTACTGGCAAGGGAGGCAAATCGTAATGGCACAAACACAATTGAAGGATTCAGACTTCGAACCACTATACGTGGATGAAAGTGAAGCTGAGAAAATTGCTGGGGAGAGTAACTCCTATTGGAAGGATGCCTGGCGTCGATTTAAAAAGAATAAACTCGCACTTTTTGGCGTGGTCATCATCATTCTATTAGGAATCATGTCTTTTATTGGCGGACCAATTTCAGGACATAATTATTTTTCAAACGACCTTTTAAGTGCAAACAAACAACCTTCTGCAGCACATTGGTTTGGAACAGACAACCTAGGTAGAGACATCTTTGCAAGAACGTGGTATGGTGCCAAAATTTCGTTGTTTATTGGACTAATGGCAGCCTTGATTGACCTTATTATTGGAATTATTTGGGGTTCCATTGCAGGCTTCTTTGGCGGAAAAGTAGATGAGTATATGATGCGTGTTGCAGATATTCTATACGGTGTACCATATCTTCTTGTTGTAATATTACTTATGGTTATTCTTCCAAAAGGCCTATGGACGTTGATTATAGCGATGACGATTACTGGCTGGATAAATATGGCCAGAATTGTTAGAGGACAGGTTATGCAATTAAAATCAGAGGAATATGTGCTGGCTTCACAGTCACTAGGAGCGAGCAATGTAAGATTGCTATTTAAGCATCTAGTGCCAAATACGATGGGCCCGATCCTTGTTACGTTAACACTAACTATTCCGACTGCAATCTTTACAGAAGCATTCCTTAGTTTTCTTGGACTTGGTGTCCCTGCACCACTTGCGAGTTGGGGAACCATGTCATCTGATGCATTAGCATCGTTTCAGTACTTCCCATTCCAGCTATTCTTTCCAGCCTTTTTCATTTGTTTGACCATGCTGGCTTTTAACGTAATTGGAGATGGAATGAGAGATGCTCTAGATCCGAAAGAAAGATAGAAAAGGGGAAGATACAAATGAGTAAAATATTAGAGGTGAAAGACCTTTCAATAGCATTTGAAACGTATGGAGGAGAAGTCCAGGCGGTCCGTGGTGTAGAGTTTGACCTACATGAACAGGAAACGTTGGCCATTGTGGGAGAGTCTGGTTCAGGTAAAAGTGTAACTGCACAATCACTTATGAGATTAACTCCGATGCCTCCCGGAAAATTCACCGGCGGTTCGATTATGTTTAATGGTGAAAATCTTGTCGATAAATCAGACAAGCAAATGGAAGATATTCGTGGAAGAGACATTAGTATGATTTTTCAGGATCCAATGACGTCTCTAAATCCAACTATGACTGTTGGAAAGCAAATTGCTGAAGGTCTAATTAAGCACCAAAATATGTCGAAAAAAGCAGCCCATAATCGAGGGGTTGAGTTGTTAAAACTTGTAGGTATTCCAAATCCAGAAACTAGAATTAATCAATACCCCCATCAATATTCGGGGGGGATGAGGCAACGGGCTATGATCGCAATAGCGCTTGCTTGTGATCCAAAGCTATTGATAGCTGATGAACCTACTACGGCTTTGGATGTAACCATTCAGGCACAGATTCTTGATCTGATGCGTGAAATCCAAAAGAAAACGGGAACAGCTATTATTCTCATTACACATGATCTTGGCGTAGTTGCGAATGCGGCGAGTAGGGTTGCTGTAATGTACGGTGGGAAAATTGTAGAAACAGGGAATGTTGATGAAATCTTTTATCAGCCAAAACATCCATATACATGGGGCCTGCTTTCTTCAATGCCAAGTCTAGATAGTAAAGAGGAAGAATTGGAGGCGATACCAGGGTCTCCACCAGATTTAAAGGATCCTCCAAAGGGTTGTCCTTTCGTTACCCGTTGCCCCTATGCAATGAAAGTTTGTGAGAATAACATGCCGGAATATACCGATGTTTCTGCTACACAAAAAACAGCCTGCTGGTTGCTAGATGAGCGTGCTCCTGATGTGGAACCACCTCAATCTGCAAGAGTTGAAGGGGTGAAGACACATGCATAGCAGCAAAGAAAAATTACTAGAAATAAAAGATCTAAAAAAGCATTTTAAACTAGATAGGAAAAATATATTGAAAGCTGTCGATGGTGTTTCATTTGATATTTACAAAGGTGAAACTTTTGGACTTGTAGGGGAATCTGGTTGCGGAAAATCTACTGCAGGAAGAACCATTATGCGATTATACGAGGCAACAGAAGGCGAAGTTGACTTCTATGGTGAAAACGTTCATGGGAAGAAACGTAAAAAGGAATTAAAGAAGTTTAATCAGGATATGCAGATGATTTTCCAAGACCCTTATGCGTCATTAAACCCACGTATGACGGTTAAGGATATTATTGCAGAAGGGCTTGATATTCATAAGCTGGCTCATTCAAGAAAAGAAAGAATGGACAAGGTAAATGAATTGCTAGAAACAGTGGGGCTCAACAGTGAACATGGTAACAGGTATCCCCATGAGTTCAGTGGAGGGCAGCGTCAACGTATTGGTATCGCCCGTGCATTGGCAGTAGACCCTAAATTTATTGTAGCTGATGAGCCGATATCTGCACTGGATGTTTCTATTCAAGCACAGGTTGTTAATCTTCTTAAAAGATTACAAAAAGAACATGGGCTTACCTACTTATTTATCGCTCATGACTTATCCATGGTAAAACATATCAGCGATCGGGTAGGAGTTATGTACTTAGGGAAAATGGCAGAAATTGCGCCAAGTGATGATTTGTACGCAGAGCCTTTACATCCATACACACAGGCATTACTAAGTGCTATTCCTATTTCAAACCCAGAAGTAGAACGTTCCCGCGAGCGTATTATAGTGGAAGGCGATGTCCCAAGCCCTGTAAGCCCACCAAGCGGTTGTCGCTTTAGAACAAGATGCCCATTTGCTATGGAGTCTTGTGCTAAAGTGGAACCAGAATGGCAAGAGCATACAGAAGGGCATTGGGTTGCATGCCACTTGTATAATGATAAGTATAATCAAGAATACAAACAAAAACAGGCTAATTAATAGAAGAAGAGGACGGGACATAACAGAAAGTTTTAGTCAAAAGACGGATGATAGCTAGAATAAGCGTAAGCAATATACGGAGACTCCTTGAAAATCAAAAAACGATTTTCTGCGTGCGATGCAACGCTGTCGAAGTCTTCCTTGTCCTATGGGAGGAAGGCCTAGACGAGACCCCGGAATGCGGAGCATCCGGAGGCTCACCAGCCGCCCATGGAAAGCGAAGTATTTTTCTGAAGCGGTTTTTCAGACACCATTACTTCGTATTTATCATTTGCGTAAATAACTTTGTCCCGTCCTCTTTTTTCTGTGCGCATTTATGTAATAAGATACGTATATTAGCAATCTATTGTAATATTAGTGAGATATATAGGCAATTTGACACAAATCTATTACATTTGTAATATTTGAGGCTAGTTTTGGTAATGCTTGTAATAGACTCTTAAAAGTCTTGTAACTGCATTGACTCTACCCGTGTGGTACGATAGTCAATGTCAGAAATTCAAGGAGGGACTATCGAATGAGAAAATTAGTAGCTTCATTCGCAACAGGCATTATTATTGCTGGCGCTGCTGCAACAACTGTTTCAGCAGAAGAGTACGAGGTAAAACCTGGAGACAACCTGTGGGACATAGCAGACGAATATAACACAACCGTAGACGATCTAGTTGACATAAATGAATTGAAATCCACTGTGATACTACCAAAACAAACATTATTTATTAATGAAATGTATGAGGTAGAAAAAGGAGATACGTTAATTGGTATTTCTAAAAAGTTTGATACTACGGTAGAAGATTTGAAAGAATGGAACGAGCTAGACTCTGATTTACTTACAATTGGACAAGAGTTAAAAATTCAGGGTGTAAACGTTGCAGAGGACAACAAGCCAGCTGCCAAAGTTGAAAAGAAAGAAACAGAGGAAAAAGAAGTAACTACACAGAACAATGCTAAAGCCGATAAAGAAGAGCAAGAAACTAAAGCAGAGAAAACAACGAAACAAACTTCAAATTCCGATCAAAAAGCAGAAGGAAAAACGATCTCTGTAACAGCAACTGCGTACACTGCAAATTGTGATGGTTGCTCTGGTGTTACTTCAACAGGTGTTGATTTAAATAAAAACCCTGATGCAAAAGTAATCGCTGTGGACCCTAATGTAATTCCACTTGGTTCTAAAGTTTATGTGGAAGGTTATGGTTATGCCACAGCTGCCGATATCGGCGGAGCAATTAAAGGTAATAAAATTGACTTGCACGTACCAAACAAAGATGCCGCTTATGACTGGGGCGTACGTACAGTAGATGTTACTGTTGTTGAATAAGTAAACAATTAAAATTAAATATAAGCTTTATAAAATAAAAGGGAAGCATCGTTTAGTAGATGTTTTCCTTTTATTTTTTTATATTAAACATATATTTTATCTAAGATTGGACACTAATAGAATGCGAGTTTTCGTCAACTATTTCTGTTGCGTCATCATTGACTTGAGTATAACCAATTACGCCAAATCCGACGATGAGCACTGCAAATAAGGCTACAAGTAATTTCTTCATGCTGATGCCTCCACTAATTTATTTATCCTGCCTTAAAACTGGCAGTAATCCCCCCATCAATTGAAGGTTCACGTTATATTTTAAGTATAATCGAGATTGTTAGTCCTAGCTATGCTTTTTGGTTACATTTTTACAGGTAATTCTTACAAATTTGTAAGGGTTTTAGAAGAGTTAGACTATTTATCAGGTACCTACTTCCATTAAACATTTAGTTGGCTTTGTGTTAAACTTAAAGTAAAGAGGAAGTACAATAAAGTGAAACTTCAATCAGTGGGGGTTCATTCTTTCCCCACTGATTGTTAGTTGAACGAATCGGGGTGTTAGCGTCCGTTTTCTCTCACTAAAAACATACAGTTTCACCTCAAGAAGTGGGAGACTTACGGACGGTTGCACCGGGATAAATCCATGTGATTGCCATATAAGGAGGAAAAAGTAATGAGTAGTAAGATACTAAATAACTTTTTAAATGAAAATATTGCTGAACTTAAAGAACGTGGATTATATAATGAAATTGATCCAGTAATCGGTGCAAACGGCCCGGAAATTAACATTGATGGAAAGTCGTTAGTGAACTTGTCTTCCAACAACTATTTAGGTCTCGCAACAGATGATAGACTGAAAGCGGTTGCGAAAGATGCTGTAGATTCGCATGGTGTTGGAGCTGGTGCCGTACGTACAATTAATGGGACGCTGGACCTCCATCTAAATTTAGAGAAAAAGCTAGCTGAATTTAAAGGTACAGAGGCGGCAATTTCCTTCCAATCTGGTTTTAATTGTAACATGGCAGCAATTTCAGCTGTTATGGATAAAAATGACGCAATTTTATCGGATGAACTAAACCATGCATCCATTATTGATGGATGCCGTCTATCAAAGGCGAAAATAATCCGTGTAAATCACTCTGATATGGAAGACCTTCGTCAAAAAGCCAAAGAGGCAACAGAGTCAGGCAATTATAATAAAGTAATGATTATAACCGATGGTGTATTTTCTATGGATGGCGATATTGCCAAGCTTCCTGAGATTGTGGAAATTGCAGAGGAGTTTGATCTGATCACCTATGTGGATGATGCACATGGCTCAGGGGTACTTGGTAAAGGCGCCGGAACAGTGAAGCATTTTGGCTTGCAGGATAAGGTGGACTTCCAAATGGGAACACTTTCTAAAGCAATTGGCGTAATTGGCGGGTATGTTGCTGGTAAGGCAAACTTAATTGACTGGCTGAAAGTTCGCTCCCGTCCATTTCTTTTCTCCACAGCCGTTTCACCAGCAGATGCAGTTGCGAGTACCCGAGCTATTGAGTTATTAATGGAAAGCACAGAACTTAATGAAAAACTATGGGAAAATGCCAACTACTTGAAAGCCGGTTTGAAAGAATTAGGCTTTAATATTGGGAATAGTGAAACACCAATTACCCCGTGTGTAATTGGGGACGAAAATGATACCCAAAAATTTAGCAGAAGACTTTATGAAGAAGGCGTATATGCAAAATCCATTGTGTTTCCAACAGTTCCACGAGGCACAGGGCGTGTCCGTAACATGCCAACTGCTGCACACACGAAAGAAATGCTGGATAACGCCTTGAAGGTTTATGAAAAAGTAGGTAAAGAGATGGGCATAATCTAGCATCAACGAAGATGAGGGGTTTGAAAAGATGAAAAAAATACTAGTGACAGGAGCCCTAGGTCAAATTGGCTCCGAACTTTTGGGCAAACTACGAGAGACTTATGGCACGGACAATGTTATTGGTACAGATATTCGAGAAGCAGAGGGCGGCCATAATGATGGCCCTTTTGAAATCGTCGATGTGACGAATGCTGAACAACTTCATGAAGTAGCAAACAAGTACAATGTAGATACAGTTATGCACTTGGCTGCATTGCTGTCTGCAAAAGCGGAGGTCTACCCAAAAGTCGCATGGGATATCAATATGGGCGGCCTTGTAAATGCTCTTGAAGTAGCGCGTGAGCTGGATCTAAAATTCTTCACGCCTAGTTCAATCGGCGCATTTGGTCCATCTACACCAAAAGATAACACTCCACAGGACACGCTCCAGCGTCCAACCACAATGTACGGTGTAAATAAGGTAGCAGGAGAACTATTGGCTGATTATTATTACCACCGCTTTGGTGTGGATACGAGAGGGGTACGTTTTCCTGGTCTAATTTCTTATGTCGCACCGCCGGGCGGGGGAACCACAGATTATGCCGTGGAGATATATTATGAAGCAATTAAAAAGAAGACCTATCACTCTTATATAGGCGAAGGTACGAAAATGGATATGATGTACATGCCGGATGCTCTGAATGCTATTATCCAGTTAATGGAATCTGATCCTGCTAGATTGGAACATCGTAACGCTTTTAATATTTCTGCGATATCTGCTGCACCAGAGGACTTCGAAACAGCGATCCAAAAGCATATACCAGATTTCAAATTAAGCTATGATGTGGATCCAGTCCGACAAAATATTGCCAACAGCTGGCCGAATAGCATAGATTCGTCTGTTGCTTCAAAAGAATGGGGATTTAAAGCAGATTACGATATTGATAGAATGACAAAAGAAATGCTGGAAAAAGTAGAACAGAAGCTTGTAAAACAATAAGAATTCAATAAGGAACACCCCGAAAAGTAGACCCTACTTTCGGGGTGTTTTTTAGGAAGACAAGCTTTTAGAAAAGAAGTCGAGTATTTAAGGTGAAAAAAAGAACGAATTACGCTTGATGCGTAATTCGCTCCGATTTATGTTTAGGGTAACAGATTAACCAGCATACATTGCAGAAATTTCTTTTTGAAGCTTCTTATCTGCAACATACTCGTCATAGCTCATTTCTTTATCGACAATACCATTTGGTGTGATTTCAATTAGACGGTTTGCGATACTTTGCACAAACTGATGGTCATGTGACGTGAACAAGATAGAACCTTTGAATTTAATTAGTCCATTATTTAGAGAGGTAATGGATTCCAAATCAAGATGGTTAGTTGGTTCATCTAACATTAGGACATTGGCATTGCTTAGCATCATTTTAGACAGCATACAACGCACTTTTTCACCACCGGAAAGGACGCTTGCTTTTTTAAGTGCTTCTTCACCCGAGAACAGCATTCTTCCAAGGAAGCCTCGAAGGAATGTTTCTGTTTCATCCTCTGGTGAATATTGACGAAGCCAGTCAACTAATGGTAGGTCATTGTTTTCAAAGTAAGCAGCGTTATCTTTAGGGAAGTAGGACTGAGATGTTGTTACACCCCATTTATACGTACCCTCATCTGGTTCTATTTCGCCTGCAAGGATTTTAAATAACGTTGTTTTTGCAATGTCATTTTTACCGACTAAGGCAATTTTATCATCCTTATTCATAGTAAAGCTGATGTTATCAAGGACCTTCACACCACTAACAGTTTTTGTTAACCCTTCTACACGTAAAAGATCATTGCCAATTTCACGTTCAGGCGTGAAAGCAATGTATGGATACTTACGTGATGATGGCTTGATATCATCTAAAGTAATATTATCCAACATTTTCTTTCTTGATGTTGCTTGCTTAGATTTAGAGGCGTTTGCACTAAACCTGGCAATAAAGTTTTGTAATTCTTTAATTTTCTCTTCTTTTTTCTTGTTATCATTTTGTGCCATTTGTGCAGCCAACTGGCTGGATTCGTACCAAAAATCATAGTTCCCGATATAAATTTGGATTTTACCAAAATCTACATCCGCTATGTGTGTACACACCTTGTTTAGGAAGTGACGATCATGGGATACCACAATAACAGTATTCTCAAAGTTAATTAGAAATTCTTCTAACCATTGGATAGCTTGAATATCTAGTCCGTTTGTTGGCTCATCCAGTAGAAGAATATCTGGATTACCGAATAATGCTTGAGCAAGGAGTACCTTAATCTTTTGGTCTGCAGCAAGATCGCCCATCTGTAACATGTGAAGGGATTCGTCAATGCCTAGTCCTTTTAATAAAACAGCGGCATCAGATTCAGCTTCCCAACCATTCATTTCAGCGAATTCGCCTTCAAGTTCAGCTGCACGCATACCGTCTTCCTCGGAAAAGTCGCCTTTCATGTAAATAGCATCTTTTTCTTGTTTGACAGCATATAGTTCCTCATGACCCATCAGAACTGTTTCCAACACTTGATGATCTTCATAAGCAAAATGATCCTGTTTTAATACAGCAAGTCTTTCTCCTGGTGAGAGACTTACATTTCCGGATTGGGCTTCAACTTCCCCCGATAAAACCTTTAGAAACGTTGACTTACCTGCACCATTGGCCCCAATTAGGCCATAACAATTGCCGGGTGTAAATTTTAAATTTACATCCTCAAACAATTTTTTATCTCCATATCGTAAACTTACATTATTTACATTAATCATGTATAACCGATTCCTCCAATAAAAATGAAATTGCAGTCACAGTTAGATTACGGTATTTAAGAGGTTTCGTCAATGTATAACACGCATATATTATAATAGGAAGTAATCTTTTCTAAAAATTTACTTGTATATTTGTTCGTTTTTTGCAATAGTAGATAAAAAGGGATTATGAAACAAGCATCTTAACATATAGAGAGAAGAAAGATTGGAGAGGGGGGACTGATTTGCAAGAGCGAACAATTTATTTGCTATTTACTGATACAGGTACTTACTTGGCAAAGGCCATAAACTTTTGTACACGGCAATCGCTAAACCACGTTTCCATTTCTCTTGATGGAGAGCTAAGACAAGTATATAGCTTTGGAAGAAAACGTCCAAGAAACCCTTTTATTGGAGGATTTGTAGAAGAAGACGTAACAAGTGATTTTCTAAGAAACTCTCAGTGTGCTGTATACAGTTGTAGCATTTCAGCAGAAGAATGCGAACAGATCATGGAAAATATAAAAGAAATTGAAGCAAAGAAAGATAATTATCGATATAATTTCATTGGACTTTTTGGCGTATTATTTCATATTAAAATAAATCGTAAAAACGCCCTGTTTTGCTCACAATTTGTGGCGACAGTACTAGAGGGTGTAAATACAATCCAGGTAAAGAAACCATCCCATTTTATAAGGCCTGGTGATTTACGAACGCTGGAAGGTATGCAATTAATTTACCAAGGGAAATTAGAACATTATCCGCGTCATTTAATGAGGCAAGAGAAAACTTTGGTAACTGGAACGCAGACAGAACAAAAGCAATCATTTATTTTTCTATTATCTTCTAAAGTTAAACGATTTGTTATTCGATAAAAACGAGCTATTGCTCGTTTTTTTATGTTAGGAGAGAATTACGATGCAATTACGATTACTTTTTCCTCTCCCAACAACATTAGTCAATTCCTAAGGTCTGATAAGGGATTCGGATACGGAAAGCAAGATTATTTGCCTCAAGATCAATATGTTCTACACCAACTTCGAAATTACTTCGAATATCCATTTCTGTAACGGCAACATAAATTTCTTCCTCTTTTGGATTCACGGTCACCCAGTCTGGCATAGGGAGGTACTTTCCAATATACTCCATTATTTTTCGATTCGGTAATTCAAGTAACCCTATGGATATTGATTTTTGCTTCAATATAATATCCCCATTTTCCTGTACCAATGGTTCCAGGTGTGCAGAGAGCGGAACTGTTGCGGAGAATACAGGAAGTTCTCCAATCAGGTGTACATCCTCATCTAATTCGATACGGTAGTGATGACTCGTGCCCTTCAATAATTGGTCTGTATAAGCGTTTATTAGGTCGTTAAGATTTTGTTTTGTCGTTCTTACAACAAATTCTGAGCTTTCATCCTGAGATGTTGCCTCATTTTCGGGATAGGAAGCATCAGGGACTGGCCAGAAGATAAGCGCAAGGAGGATGACTACCACTACAACATTTATCGCTAATAAGCTATAAAATAACTTTTTCCATTTACTTTTTACTTTCCTACGTTCTTTTCGATCTGTCATTGTTTTCATCCTTCTTCACTTGTTAGATATTCAAGCACCCTTTTAGCAATCCGTTTATATCCCTTATCATTGGGATGAAAGTTATCTTCGGAAAACAGATCAGCTTCTGACCCTTCGAAAAGATCTCTCGTTGGAATATACATTGTATTATCCAGTTCCTCCGTGACCTTACGACTAGTACCATTCCATTCTTCAACGATAACGCTAAGCTCCTTAATTTCTCGGAAATATTTACTAAAAGGATCGTAAAAACCTAGCAAGTATATTTGAGATTTCGGACTAATATCGTGGATTTTAGAAAAGATTTTCCTTAATCTATCTTCGTACGAGTCCCGTGCTTCATCAAAGTCTTCCATTTTTAGATTGGTGAAATTTTCTTTTACCACTTGCATAATATCATTCGCACCAATCGTAATGAGGACAATGTCTGACTGATGTATGGAGTCGACCACCTCGGGATCTTCTAACCTAGAGAGTAACTGATCTGATCGATTTCCACGTATCCCAAGGTTATCAATTGCTACAAGATCCTCTTCCTTGTTAATGGAACGGTCCAATATTCCGACATACCCACCTTGTTCATTTGTCGCCCCAACCCCCTGGGTGAGCGAATCACCGATGGCCGTTACATGTGTCTCTCTTAATGAAAAGAACTCCAAGGTGCTTTCTACGACATTAACAACGATCTCTGAAAGGGGCTTTTGTTCTGTTTCGCTAGCTGACTCTTGTTCAGTCTGCTCCTCTTCTTCTTTTTCAAGGTCCTCTTTTTCTTCTTCCGGCAGTTCGCTTTCCATAATAGTTACATCTTTAAATTGCGGTTTAGGCTGGTAAGAATAGATAACAACCATGCCGATACCGATAATAAGAACGGAGAGCAAAATAAGTATTATTACATTACGTTTTTTCATCAATATCCCACACCTAGCTGTTTGAATTTATTTAACATGTCAGGGAGTGTAAGTTCCAACAGATTAATTTGTTGGTTTCATATTATCCTATGCAAGATAGGCCTGTATTACATGTTGTCAGGCTAGTACTTCTAAAATATCACACTAGATTATCTCATGAATTCCGTCATTTAGGAAGTGGACAACTTCTTTTGTATGTTATGTAGGAATACTAGGTTAGAAGAGCAACGTGGGCCCGGAGGATCCGGGTCATGCCGATCGTTAACCCAGGACGGGTCGAACTTCGTCGGCCTTCCTTAATACGTGCGCTCTGAGCTTTTCTTTGTCTAGCTCAGAGCGTCAGAAACTAGGCGGCTTCACGCATCACCCTACGATAAAGAAGACTTGCCGACTGGTGAAAACCAGAGGCTTAGTCGCCCTTATACCCGGAGGGTGAAAGTCATCATCGATTCGTATCTCATCGAGATTCCTTTATCTCCTACGTAGGAATGCTCCATTAAAATCGCCACTTTGCGTGGCAACACGGAGCCATCTGGCATGGCCAGGCGCAGTTCGTACGTGGGCCCGGAGGATCCGGGTCATGCCGGCGTTGCCACAGGACGTGGCGTTCTTAGTCGGCCTTCCTTAATACGTGGGCTCTGAGCTTTTCTTTTAACATCAAAGAAAAATCGCCTTTTAAAAGGCGATATGTGAAAGAAAAGGGGTTATCTTTATTTTCCCCCATTTTGCAGAAAGATAAACCTGTTTTTCTGTAAGCTATTATATTAATTGTTTAGGAAGTGTTCGACCACAGGTCCCCATTTGTTGAATTCTGTTAGAAAACCATCATGGCCAAACTCTGTATCTACGTGAAAGTAACTTCCATTTGCCACTTCGCTTACGAACTGTTTCATGAAGGAGGGCTCAAAAATTAAATCCCTATCGTAGCTTATTGCAAGCAGGGGAGGCTTCATACTTCTTGCGGCAACCTCCCAACCACCTCTGTCCTTTCCAATATCATGCTCGTTCATTGCACGGAGCAACGTCAAATAACTGTTCGCATCAAACCTCTCTGTCAATTTTTTTCCCTGGTGGTCTAAATAACTACTAACGTCATATTTAAGTTGATTACCTTTTCGATCAAAACGCTGATTGAACAAGGTAGCACTTCTATAGGTGACCATGCCAATCATCCTAGCAATTTCCAATCCTTTTAATGAATGGTTCGATTCATACTGGCCATTTTTCCAGGCGGGATCCTGTTTAATGGATGTTTCAGCAATATGGTTGTAAGCAATCCCGTAGTCTGTAAACACTGGAGTAGAGGCAAGAACGATGAGTTTATCCATTTTATCTGGATAGAGGAGTCCCCATTCCATTACCTGCATACCTCCGAGTGATCCTCCCATCACGGCAGCAAGGTGGTGGATACCCATTATTGTCAATGCCTTGTGTTGAGCATGGACCATATCCCTAACCGTGATGTCAGGGAAATGACTTCGGTAGGCCGCATTGGTCTTGTTATGAATAGTGGTGGGACCTGTTGAGCCATGACAACCACCAAGTACATTAAAGGTGAGGACTTGATAGGCGTCTGTGTCAACATACATACTCTCGCCAATAAGACCACTCCACCAGCCGGGATTTTTATCATTTCCAATTGTATGCTGGTTCCCTGTTAAGGCGTGGCATACAAGAATAAAAGGAGCACCCTCTGGTCCGGAAATCTCATAACGGAGAGAAACCTCCTCAAGCAGCTCCCCAGAAGTGAGGAGGAGTGGTCCAATGGTGATGTCCCCAGTAGTAGCAACCGTTCTCTGGGAATTTGTCATAAAACGCCCTCCTTACCCTTGAAGAGTAGTGCTTTGGTTGATTCATTTATCACAAGATAACCTCCCAGGAAATTTCCATTCTCACACTCCTGCAATCACACTCTCAGGAAGCCCTCCCCTTAAGCGGATGAATTCATCATAGGGGGTATTTCCAGAGACAACTGTAATCCCGGTTGCCTCAGCATTTTCGATAAGTTGTGTATGGCCCTCTAGATAACGTACCCATAAGATACTGCTTTGCTTATTTATGAATTGTTCTAAAGTGTCAGATGGAAGGACGTTGTGATCTACATAGACAGCGTCTACTTGATAAGGTACATCTGCTAACTGAGTAAAACGATTCTTTTCTCCGTTGATTTCCTGCTGGATTGTTGGAACAAGGAATCCGAGTGCTTTAAGCTGTTCAATTGTTTTATTCACTTCTCTATTGTTTCCTTCAGTATAAACTGCGATTGCTTTTTGTCTTACTGTCCCATCACTTCGGTCGAATGGAGATCTGACGAGCCATTCTATTGCATCTTTTTCCGAAGGTTTTTGGTTCGTTGTTTTACCAACAGCCTGATTGATCGCCTCATCCAATGTGCTTAGCAGGTCAGAAGTAGCTTCTAACCCGATAGATAATCGAACTAACTCTTCCGACACCCCGGAGCTTTTCAACTCTTCTGGGTTAAGCTGCTGGTGGGTAGTCGAGGCTGGATGGATAATGAGTGACTTCGCATCCCCCACATTCGCTACATGTGACCATAATGATATGGAATCAATCAGTTTCCGGCCAGCTTCCCGGCCACCTTTTATGCCAAACGTTATGATAGAACCATATCCGTTTTTTAAATACTTTTTAGCTAGCTGGTGAGAGGGATGGTTTTGTAGACCAGGGTAGTTTACCCATTCAACAGCAGGGTGATCGGCTAGGTACGCAGCAATTTCTTGAGCATTTTTAGTGTGTTTTTCTATTCGCAAATGTAATGTCTCCAGTCCCTGTAATAACTGAAAGGCACCTTGTGGGCTTAAACAAGCTCCAATATCACGTAAAAGCTCTACGCGTAATTTTGTCGCAAAGGCGGCTGCCCCGACATCAATAAAACGTAATCCGTTATAGCTTTCCTGAGGCTCAGTAAACCCTTTAAATCTCGCATTGTTCCAATTAAAGCGGCCACCGTCAACCACAACACCACCAATTGTTGTTCCATGTCCACCGATCCATTTTGTAGCTGAATGGACAACGACATCCGCTCCCCAAGTAAGTGGCTTGGTTAAGTACGGTGCAAACGTGTTATCAATAATGAGCGGGATGCCATGCTGGTGAGCGATGGCTGATACAGCCTCTACATCAAAGATATTTAGACTAGGGTTTGTAATGATTTCTCCAAAAATAGCTTTTGTCTTGTCTGTTATAGCATTCTTGATTTCTTCAAGATCGGTCCCATCTACAAATTTTACAGTTATTCCATAGCGCGGCAACGTGTGAGTAAATAAGTTGTAGGTACCACCATACAAATTGCTGTCTGCAACAATTTCATCTCCAGATCCGGCAATGTTTAATATTGCAAAGGATATTGCGGCCATACCTGATGACGTAGCTACAGCTGCAACTCCATCTTCCAGTTGGGCAATTCGTTGTTCAAATACGTCAACCGTTGGGTTCCCTATCCGTGAATAAATGTTGCCCGCTTCTGATAAACCAAATAGGTTTTGTGCATGCTCCGTATTATTGAACACATAAGAAGTTGTTTGATAAATGGGTACAGCCCTTGCCCCGGTAGATGGATCAGGCACCTGTCCTCCGTGAAGTAACGTTGTTTCATCCTGTTGGTAAGTAAATGATGACATGTAAATTCCTCCTTTAAGATTATGGACTGCCAGTCAACAGCTTTTCGATGTAAGACTGCAGTTTGCAGTGTAACCGGTCTGGGGGAGGAGGGGGGAATATAAAAAGCCCTCTTCCTAAGAAGAGGGCGTATAATTCACGTTCCTCCTCTTATCTTCCAGATCCAAGATGATCTGTAGGATTTAGCACCATCGGAAGCAAACAAGGTTTGCTTTCAGGTTGCCGGGCTTCGCAGGGCCTATTCCCTCCACCGCTCTTGATAAGAGATTTAATTTTTAAATTATTCACATTATAAAACCGATTATACGCGATTGTCAACCGTTTATTGAAAATAATTGTATAGTAAAAAAACAAGAGGCAAGAACCTCTTGTTAAGTGACATACGGTCTATTCTCTCGCCCTTTTTCGAAAAGGGAAATAAGTTGATAGCATATAGTTGATGAGGGCTATCCAGATAAGAGAAAATGCGATTAAATGAGCAGTAGTGAAGGTTTCATTATATACAAACACACCGAGAACCAACATAATGGTCGGAGCAATGTATTGGAGAAACCCAATCATGGCTAGCGGTATTCTTCTTGCTCCACCTGCAAACAAAAGTAACGGAACTGCTGTAACGATTCCTGCGCCAATGAGTAGCAAGGTGGAGGACGTAAAGAAAGTATTAGCCTGAAAAATATTTTCCGGGATAATCAGTAAATAAAGGATAGCTATTGGTGTAATAAACATTGTTTCAATTGTTAAACTAGCAAAAGCTCCTACATTTAATCTCTTTTTAAATAATCCGTATAGCCCAAAGCTCATAGCGAGCAATAAGGATACCCAAGGGAAAACCCCGTAGCTAACTGTTAAAAATAGAACGCCTGCACCTGCAAGAATAAAGGAAACCAGCTGTCTTTTTGTCAGGGTTTCTTTTAACACGAGAATACCGAGTAATATACTAATTAATGGATTAATATAATAGCCAAGGCTTGCTTGAAGAACATGGTCGCTATTCACAGCCCAAATGAAGGTCAGCCAGTTGAGTGTAATCATAATGGATGCAAAAATCACAGCAATTAATTGCTTTTTGTTGGTCAAGATTGCTTTGCATTCCTTGAGTACGGTGGACCACTTTCCTAGCAAGGCAATGAGTACTAGCATGAAGACGAACGACCATACTATTCTGTGTGCGAGAATTTCACCAGCAGATACATGATTCACTGCCTTCCAGTAGATCGGTAGAAAACCCCAGAGTAAATATGCCCCTGCAGTTAGTAGAATGCCTGTTTGTTCCTGTTTTGCGTTCATGCCAACCCTTCTTTTCTATACAAATTTGTCCCCCGCGTGTAACTGCAAAACTTCTTTTATCAAATAAACTCCATTTTAAAAGAGTCTGATCTAAAAAGCAAAAAGCATGATTGTAGTTATAAGAAAACGCTTTCAAAAAAAGTGTTAATAGAATAAGATAGTAGTAGAATAAGAAATCATTTCAGGGGGGATCTTTGTGAAGAAAGACGATCAACATATCGAAACAGCAGTTATCCACCAGGGCTATGACGCAAAGGATATGCTGGGGAGTCTGACACCACCTATTTTCCAGACCTCCACGTTCACATTTGCTACCGCAGAACAAGGAGAAAGGCGGTTTGCAGGGGAGGAAGAGGGCTACATTTACTCACGGCTAGGGAATCCAACAGTAAAGATTCTAGAAGAGAGAATTGCTTCATTAGAGCAGGCTGAACGTGGTCTAGCTTTTGCTTCAGGAATGGCTGCTGTGTCTTCAGTGCTAATTGCTCTAACAAAAGCAAACGATCATATTCTATGTTCTTCAGGGCTTTATGGCTGTACCTACGGCCTTTTATCTATGCTACAAGAGAAGTACCAGATAAGCCATGACTTTTCAGTAATGGATACTGAAGAGAGTATCCGAGAAAAAATAAAACCAGAAACAGCATGTATTTATGTCGAAACACCAATTAATCCGACGATCCGGTTAATTAATCTTAAAATGGTTGCAGATATAGCAAAGGAGTATGATATTCCTGTTGTGGTCGACAATACATTCTCCACACCCTATTTACAGCGACCACTTGAACTTGGCTGTGACATCGTAGTTCATAGTGCTACCAAGTATATTGGTGGGCATGGTGATGTGATAGCAGGCCTAGTAGTAGGAAAGAAAGCGTTTCTTGATTCAGTTGCCATGACAACACAGAAAGATATTGGAGGCATTATTTCTCCATTTGATGCATGGCTGCTTCTTCGGGGTATGAAAACATTACCTATCCGAATGGACCGGCATTGTGATAATGCAGAAAAGATTGCAAGATTGCTCGAGAACCATCCTAAGATATCGGCTGTTTATTATCCATTTAGTGCCCAGATGAAGGAGCAGAATTTTGATGAACAGATGAGACGCGGAGGCGGGGTTCTCTCCTTTGAGATTTATGGTTCAAAAAAGGACGCCCAAACATTGCTTAACCATCTCACTTTTATAAAAATTGCAGTAAGCTTAGGGGATGCGGAGACATTAATTGAGCATCCGGCAACAATGACACATGCGGTTATCCCAGAAGACACTCGTATGGAGATGGGGATAACTGATCAGCTTATAAGGCTTTCAGCGGGATTAGAGGCATGGGAAGATATTTGGCATGATTTGGAACAGGCACTAAGTAAAATATAGTATTGCTACCCCTTACAGAGGCACTCTGTGAGGGTTTTTTCTCGGCTTCTTCGTTTTTGTTTTTAACTAGGCGATATTTGCTTGTCATTTTTTCCTGGCATAATCTTCAAGCTCTGAGGGTAAATATATAAGATGGGATAGGTGCATGGTACCCATATGACGGTATATGGAAAGATGTGCTATATTATATAAATGATCCGTTTTAGACCGTGAGCAGAGTTTTGGAGGGAGCCTTACATATGGAAATCATATCCTTATTATTAGGTCTAACTATCTTTTTTAATATTGCGCTAGGCATCTCCATTATCTTTTTGGAAAGAAAGGATGCCACTTCTACGTGGGCGTGGTTGATGGTATTATTGTTTATTCCGATTATCGGGTTCTTTCTTTACTTAATTTTTGGAAAGCCAATAAGTAAACGTAGAATTTTCACTTGGGACACGAAAAGTCGTCTCGGTGTAAAGACTGCTGTCCAATCCCAACTGCGGGCCCTGGAAAGAAATAACTTTAGCTTTAAGCATGAGGAGATCGCCGAGTATGAAGATTTAGTTTATCTACATCTACGCAATGATGATGCTATTTTTACCCAAGATAATACCGTGGATATTTTTACAGACGGTAAGGAAAAGTTTGATGCTTTAATCCAGGATATGGAGAGAGCTACCGATCATATACATCTTCTGTACTATATTTTAAGAAGTGATCAACTAGGAGATAGAATTGCAGACGTATTAATCAAGAAGGCTAATGAGGGAATTGAAGTTCGGGTGCTCTATGATGACATGGGTTCCAGAACGCTAAAACCCAGATACATAAAAAGACTTCGTCGGGCTGGCGCTCAAGTAGAAGCCTTTTTTCCGCCAAAGATACCGAAGATCAATTTTAAAATAAATTATCGGAATCACCGTAAATTAGCCATTATTGATGGGAAAGTGGGCTATACTGGGGGATTTAATATTGGGGATGAATACCTTGGTACAGTCAAAAAATTTGGATATTGGCGTGACACCCATTTAAGGATATGCGGAGATGCGGTAACAAATATGCAGACACGATTTATACTAGATTGGAATCAGGCTTCACGACATCATATTTTTTATGATGAACGATACTATAACCATAGCCATAAGGGAGATGTCGGGATTCAGATCGTCTCCAGTGGGCCAGATTCTGAGTGGGAACAAATTAAAAATGGTTACATCAAAATGATTATGTCAGCTAAAGAATATATATACATTCAAACCCCCTATTTTATTCCTGATGACAGTTTGCGAGACGCCATACGAATTGCGACACTGTCAGGGGTGAAAGTGAGAATTATGATTCCGAATAAGCCTGACCATCCTTTTGTGTACTGGGCAACTCTTTCCTACATTGGCGATTTATTAAATGCAGGAGCAGAGATTTATATTTATCAAAATGGCTTTCTGCATGCTAAAACCATTGTAGTAGATGGAAAAATAGCATCTGTGGGAACTGCAAATATTGATGTGCGCAGTTTCCGTTTAAATTTTGAAGTGAATGCTTTCCTTTATGATAAAGGGGTAACCGAAAGACTAGTCGAGGCATTTAACAATGATATTGAACACTCGACACAAATGACGAAAAAGCTTTATGACCAGCGTTCTCTCGGGATTCGCTTTAAAGAATCTATTTCACGACTATTATCACCTGTTTTGTAAAATACTAAAGAGAGATGGGAATGGGCTTTTGCCCATCCAATGACTTGTGGTAATATATATCAATACGCTTTAAAACGATTATTTTCTATAATGAAGGAATATAAAGGAGGAAGTGCTGTGAATAGAAAGCCATGCTCTGAATCGCTAACAGTAAAGACATCCCATGTATTACCACCAGATACGAACACACATGGCACCCTATTTGGAGGAAAACTGATGGCCCATATTGATGATGTGGCCGCAATTGCTGCTGTCAGGCATGCTAGGCAACTAGTTGTGACAGCTTCTACGGATTCAGTAGATTTCCTACAGCCTGTTAAGGAAGGCGACTCCATCTGTATGGAAGCCTTTGTAACATGGACACATAATACGTCCATGGAGGTATTTGTGAAGGCTGTAACAGAGGATTTGCTGACTGGCAAAAGAAAAGTGTGTACTACTGCTTTTCTTACCTTTGTTGCGATTGATGAAGACGGGACTCCTATACCGGTTCCGCAAGTCTACCCTGTAACGGAACATGAAAAAAAGCTTCATGAAAATGGGGCTCTTCGTGCAGCCCATCGTAAAGAAAGAAGAAAACAATCCAAGGAGCTGGCGGAGGAATTCGGTACAAGTTTTCCTTGGAACAAAGAGAGATAAGAAGCCTTTATAACGGGGCTTCTTTTCGATTTGGTTGTCTGTAGGTTCGCATAGTCGAAAAAAGGGGTATATGAGCCCTAAGCAACCAACACAACAAGGAGGATAATCACATGGCATTATTAGAAAATATTATTGGTGATATAAACAATGTTCTATGGAGCTACATATTAATTGTTGTCTTAATCGGACTTGGTTTATGGTTTACCATTCGAACAGGTTTTGTCCAATTTCGTTATTTTCCAGAAATGATCCGGGTCCTTTTCGACAAGCGAACGTTAAGCGCGTCTGGTAAAAAGGGGACATCTGCATTCCAAGCCTTTGCCATTAGTGCCGCATCACGTGTCGGAACAGGTAATATGGCAGGGGTTGCTACAGCAATTGCAGCAGGTGGTCCAGGAGCGGTATTTTGGATGTGGCTCATCGCGCTTCTAGGAGCAGCTTCTGGGTTTGTAGAGAGTACGTTGGCACAGGTTTATAAAGTTCCGGAGAAAAATCAATATCGTGGCGGGCCAGCTTATTACATGGAAAAGGGATTAAAAAACCGTAAGCTAGCTATTGCTTTTGCCGTTATTATTACGATCACATACGGTCTTATTTTTAACTCGGTACAATCCAACACGATTAGTTTAGCTTTTTCTGAACAATATGATTTGAATAAGGGTTTACTTGCAGGGATTTTATTCGTCTTTACCGCTATTGTCATATTTGGCGGAATTAAAAGCATTGCCAATGTGTCTCAAGTCATCGTACCAGTAATGGCTATACTCTATATTTTTATTTCTGTCTATATACTTCTAACTAACTTCACCGCAATACCTGATATGATTTCGATCATATTTACAAACGCATTTGGAATTCGAGAAGTAGCTGGTGGTGGATTTGGTGCTGCGATAATGATGGGAATTAAAAGAGGGCTATTTTCCAATGAGGCAGGTATGGGTAGTGTGCCCAACGCTGCTGCCACTGCAGAGGTAACACATCCGGCAAAGCAAGGGTTTATTCAAGCATTCGGAGTGTTTGTTGATACGATCCTTATTTGTAGTGCTACAGGATTCATTCTTATTACAGCAGGTGGTTATGAGGGGAAAGAAGATCTTGACGGGATTCAGCTAACCCAAGATGCTTTTGCTTTCCATATAGGTGATTGGGCAAGTACATTTATTGCCATCGCTATTCTGTTATTTGGTTACAGTTCTATTTTAGGGAATTACTATTATGGCGAAAGTAATATTGCCTATATTAAAAACAGTCGATTGGTGATGTTTCTTTACCGTGTAGCCGTATTGCTTATGGTAGTATTTGGAGCGGTCGCTGCATTTGATCTTGTTTGGTCTTTGGCTGATTTGGCCATGGCAGTAATGGCTCTTATTAACCTCTATGCCATAACGCGGTTATTTAAGATTGCCAACCGGGTATTACAGGATTATATAACACAACGTAAAGCCGGTAAGGATCCTGTCTTCTACCGAGATACACTTGAAGATGAAGACGGGATTGCTTTTTGGGGCAGAGATCAGAGCTCTGACAAAGAAAAATAAAGTAAAAGCTTAGTAAAGAAAAAGCCGATCGTGATTCGAAACTATCATTCGAAGTCGATCGGCTTTTTGTCTGTTTTGATGGTGTAAATACTGTGAAATAACGACGTTCATTGCTTCCTAGCCAAAATTCTATACTTTCCTAACATATAAAAAAAGGGCGGCAAATGCCGTCCAGTTTACTCACATTCTGTATTCAATTCTTCTTCTGTAACATGATTGTCGGCCCAGCATTGAATCTCTTGTATCACTGGCTCAAGAGCCTTTCCTTTATCTGAAAGAGAATACTCTATTCTAACAGGGAACTCTGAATAAATATTTCGCTTTACGATTCCTTCTTTTTCGAGCATTTTTAATCGATCAGAGAGTAATCGTCCGCTAATAGGTAAGTCAGATTCCATCTCCGAGAAACGCTTTGTCCCACCGAGCAAATCAGATAGTATTAAACCAACCCAGCGTGTGCTAAGAAGTCCCATTGCCTTTTCAAAACGTGGACATAATTTCTCCATGATCATCACCTCACTCTACGACGATATGCTCTAAAGCTAATAAATCTACATTAATTACAAAAAGTAACTACCTTCTTATTATCATAACACAACTCTTATTGGCCGTAAATAGAGATAAGAATTGGGGATTATAGTCGTACTATTTGAAAAGTTATTTTGGTAATTTCTTTCGTTTTATGAAATAATAACGGTATACGAAATTTATTTATTGGAGGTAGAAGGATGGTTAGTCAACAAACAAAAGAAAAGTATGCAGATTTAGCGCTTCGTAAAGGAGTTAATTTACAAAAAAACCAAGCGTTAATGATTAATGCACCATTAGAGGGAGCGGATTTCACTAAAATTGTTGTCCGTAAAGCCTATGAAATGGGTGCTAAAGATGTACATATTAATTGGGTTGATGATGAACTGACCTTGTTAAAATATGAAAATGCACCAGATGAAGTGATTGCATCCTATCCAGATTGGAAGGTCCAATTACATGACAGCTTTGCTGAGGATGGCGCAGCGGTATTAAATATCCGTTCTACAAATCCTGATTTGCTTAAAGATATTGATCCAACAAGAGTAGCAAAAGCAAATAAGGCTGCAGCACAGGCTATGAAAAATTTCCGCAAATATACAATGAACGACCGAATTGCTTGGTCTATTATCTCTATTCCAACAGGTGATTGGGCGCAAAAAATCTTCCCTGACAAAACAAAAGAAGATGCAGTAGAGGCCCTTTGGGACGCTATTGTGAAGATTGTAAGAGTTGATCAGGAAGACCCAGCAGCAGCTTGGGATGCCCACAATGAGACATTGAGAACAGCGCGGGAGATTTTAAATAAAAAGGATTATAAAAAACTTTTATTTAGAGCGCCTGGAACTGACTTAGAAATGGAACTTCCAGAAGGACATATTTGGAAAGGTGGGTCTGCTGTAACAGAGGGCGGAACTACGTTCAACCCGAATATGCCAACAGAAGAAGTATTCTCTATGCCACATAAGTATGGGGTTAATGGTACAGTTTCTAGCACGAAGCCATTGAATTATGGTGGTAGCCTAATTGATAATTTTAGCCTGACATTAAAAGATGGAAAAGTTGTCGACTTTAAAGCAGAGCAAGGGGAAGACACACTGAAGCATTTACTTGATACAGATGAAGGGGCAACACGTTTTGGTGAGATTGCGTTAGTACCACATGAATCACCAGTTTCCCAGTCTGGGTTAATTTTTTATAACACGCTATTTGATGAAAATGCGTCTGTTCACATTGCGTTAGGTAAAGCCTATCCAACAAACTTGAAGGGTGGCTCTGCAATGGATGAGGAGCAATTGGATAAGCATGGCGTAAACGATAGCCTTACACATGTTGACTTTATGATCGGCTCAGAGCAACTTGATATTGATGGTGTTCTTGCTGATGGAACTACAGAAGCCGTGTTCCGTAATGGTACTTGGGCATTGAATATAAAATAGTAAACAAAAGCGCAAGCGCCCGTATTAAGGAACGCCGACTAAGTTCGCCTCGTCCTGAGGCAACGTCGGCATGACCCGCATCCTCCGGGCCCACATACCACATAGCGGCTGGAGCGAGAAGTCGCCTAGTTTCTGGATGCTGGAGCTGGACGTGGCTATTCCTGTTAATGAACGGCAATGAGAACAAGATCTTATGCTTTCCTATTTCAATTTAAAAAGAGGCCATACTTCGTTAATGCGGAGTATGGCCTCTTTCTCTTAGGATTACATCTTGTCATTCTTTACAAGGGCTGCTTTGATTTTGGTATAGTCGAAGCTATCGCCGAGCGTTTCTTTTATTTCTCTAAGTTTAGGTTCTTCTAATTGCTGGTGTACTGCAAGGACTTTTGCCTCTTCCTCTTCATTGAAAAATATTTGCCATAAGAGGGGGTGTCCATCTTTGTAAGCTTTAAATAAATGGCTTTCTACAGTTTGCTTAGAAAGGTCTCGCATCGCGGCAATATCTTTTATAGACTTGCCAGATTGGAACAATTTATAACTAACAAGGTGACTAGGACCTTCCTCACTCTCTTTGCGTGGCTTTGCTCGAGGAGTGTCCGAAATGCGTACCCGTTCTGTTACATCTTGATTACCTTGGCGCCATTCCTGTATAACTTGGAGAAAGGTTTCTCCATATTGCTCGTATTTTTTCTCGCCAATTCCTTTAATGGTTAGCATATCTTCTTTTGTAACAGGGAAGTAACGACTTAGTTCCTTTAGTGTAGCATCAGAAAAGAGGACATATGGTGGAACGTTCCTTTCATCCGCTAACTCCTTCCGTCTTGCTCGTAACGCTGTAAATAAATCCTCATGATAGTCAGTCTCCTCAGATTGAGGAATAGGTGCAGTAAACATCCATACCTGTCGTTTTCCTTTCAGCACTTCAACGGATTGTTGATTAAGTTTTAACACAGGAAATTTCCCTTCTTCTGTAGCAAGCAGTTGCTCTGCAATCAAAAAGTGAATCCACTCGGTCAGTTCTTTTTCAGTATAAGAGGAAAGGATGCCGTACGTTGAGATGGAGGTAAGCTGAAACTGGCTTATCTTTTTATCTTTGGATCCCTTTAACACTTTGGCGGTCATTCCTACACCAAATCGTTCTCCCATCCGTTTGACACAAGAAAGAATCTTTTGGGCTTCCTCTGTAATATCACTTTTTTCTTGGCGCTCTAGACAATTACTACAGCGACCACATCCTTCGCGTGAAGGCATATCTGAAAAGTAGTCTAATATAAAGTTAGTCAGACAACTATGGGTATGGCAATAATTGATCATTGCCTGTAGCTTTCTGTATTCGCCTTGCTTTGCTGCTTCTTCCATCTGAGACTGCTCAATTAGGAATTTCTGCAATTGAATGTCTTGAGGGGAGAAGAGTAGGATGCAATCACTCATCTCTCCATCCCGTCCGGCTCTTCCTGCCTCTTGGTAATAGGATTCTATATTCATAGGCATGGCATAGTGAATAACATAACGGACATTTGACTTATCAATACCCATCCCAAAGGCATTTGTCGCAATCATGACCGTTGTTTCATCATGAATAAAAGCAGTCTGGGCTTGTTTCCGTTCTGACTCACTTAACCCAGCATGATATTTTGATACCGAAACGCCTCGTTTGGTCAATTGCTCATGTAAGGCGTCTGCTTGTTTTCGAGTTGCCGTATAAATAATACCAGATTCGTCCTCATGTTTTTGAATAAACGAACGTATATAGGTGGGCTTGTCCTTTCCTTTTATAAGATGGAAGTTCAGGTTTGCGCGTTCAAAACCTGTATTTATAACATGATCCATCTGCAGCATTTGCTGAATGTCCTTAATCACTTCTCCCGTTGCTGTTGCGGTTAGGGCGATCAAGACAGGGACGGACTGTAACTTCCTTAGGTTAGGTACAATTGAACGATAGCTTGGCCTGAAGTCGTGCCCCCATTGAGAGATACAGTGTGCCTCATCAAAGGCAATAAGGGACAAAGGAATACGTCGTATTACATTGATGAAAAAGGATGATTCAAAGCGTTCTGGAGCTACGTAAACAAATTTGTAACGCTTTGCAGCAATATCCTGCATGCGTTGCTGTTGTTCTTCAGTGGTTAACGAGCTATTTATATATGTAGCAGGGATCCCTAGTGATTGGAGGGCATCTACCTGGTCCTTCATTAATGAGATTAATGGGGAAATAATAATGGCAGTGCCATCGAGAACCATTCCGGGAACCTGGTAACAAAGGGATTTTCCGCCGCCGGTAGGCATGACAGCCAGGGTATTACGTTGCTGCAAGACATGTTGGATCGTTTCCTTTTGCCCAGGGCGAAAAGATTCATAACCAAAATAAGACTGCAGAATTTCTTGTTCTTTTGCCATCATAACGCTCCTCCTCTAAAAATATCCTATCACATATTCGTGAATAAAGAAGTATGTTTTGCCCCGGTGCAACTGGCCGTAAGACTCCCACTTCAAAACATGAGGTGAAACAGTTAGTTTTTAGTGGGAGTAAACGGACGTTAACACCCCGATTGGTTCAACTAACAATCAGTGGGGGATATTGAAAACCCCCCACTGATTGAAGTTTCACTTTATCGGAATATGGGGATTGCTGCTCGTTCGCTAAATTGACAAAAAGGGTGTTCCAAATGATGGAACAGCCTCGTACTTTAGCGCCTTTGTTCTTTTATTTGTGTGATTATCAAACCTAAGAATACACCAATAATCGCAGGTAAAATCCAACCCAGTCCAATACCGAAAAAAGGCAGTTTTTCAACATATGGGTTTGCCCAGGTTAGCGGTACACCAAACTCCCCTAAGCCGTCGTAAAGACTTATAAAGGCTGTAAAAAGAATGGCGAAACGATATACATAAGGAGAACCGTGAAACATCTGATTTAAGAAAGTAAGGATAATCAAGACAATGGCAATCGGGTAGATGAATACCAACACTGGGACGGAAAAACTTAAAATAGTGTTCAACCCTTGGTTGGCGATAATATAACTAACCATCGTTACAATCAATACTAGCCATTTGTATGGAATGGGCGTTACTTTGGAAAAAAACTGCCCACATGCAACGACTAGACCAATTGAAGTAGTAAAACAGGCTAGAGTGACAATGATACCTAAAAGAATAACACCATATTCTCCAAAAATGGTGTCAGCAGCAAAAGAAAGGATATCTCCTCCGTTATCAAAAGAGCCATGTTGGCCCATCTTCGCGCCTATCCAGCCAATTGATCCGTATACTGCGATTAAGCCAATTCCTGTCACCAAACCAGACTTCAAGGTTTCCTTTACAATGGCCCGACTACTATGGATCCCTCTTTCCCTGTAAGCATTAACGACAATGATACCAAACGCAAGTGCGGCGATAGCATCCATGGTAAGATAGCCTTCTACAAAGCCATTAAAAAAGGGATTGCTTTTGTAATTACCGCTAGGTTCACCAAGTGGCTCTTTTAATAGAAAGAACCCACCAACTATGAGGGCAGTAATAACCAACAGTAACAGTGGTGTCAGGTATTTGCCAATCTGATTTACCACCTTCGAAGGGTTAAGACTAAATATAAATACGAGTATAAAAAAGAAAGTTGTAAAGATTAAGAGTGAAAGGGACCCAGTCTTAAATGGCTCGATAGACATTTCATAGCCTACGGTTGCAGCACGAGGGATACCAAAAAATGGCCCAATTGCTAAATAAACTACAGATGTAAAGATCAAACCAAATAAGGGGTGCACCTTGTCTGCAAGTTCCCTTGCATCATTTTTAACATAGGATATGGCGGTCACAGCAAGAAGGGGAAGCCCAACCCCGGTGATAACAAATCCGCTAATTGCGGTAAAATAAGATGTGCCAGCTTCTATTCCGAGAACAGGAGGATAAATTAAATTTCCCGCACCAAAAAATAAAGCAAATAACATAAAACCGATGATAATATTATCCTTATTCATTAAAAATAACTCCTTGGGAGAAAAATAGGTTGTGCCCTGTCCTCTAGAGAATGGAAAGGTCGAACCTCTGAGAAAAGGGCATCTGGTTAGAACTGCATTTTGTCTTATTTATTTTACTTTAGGAAAGTATAAAATTTCAGTTAGGAAACAATAACAGTACAGTTAAAATTTTGAGATCCTAAGTCCAAGAAAAACGTTCAGATTCCCTAAAAGAAGAGTGAATACTAGTTTTTCTAGTCTGTATTATCTGACAAAAAAAGTCATTTCATGCTAAAAAACAATTTAACGTACGGTGCACTCCATACTTTGGATAGCAAAACAAAGGTAATCGTAACAAGAAGGGAAACGCGCTGTCAATGGCTAGATTTTACAGCCTTTGTTATTTAAATGAATACGTGTACATAACATTAGCGATAAAATATAAGGTTAAAATTGTTTACTTTCTCCTAATAGACCTATAAAATGTCCTTATTAATATAGAATTACAAAGTGTGGAAAAGTAAGTCACACTATTATTAACACTATCCTATAGGGGGTATGACATGGTTCCGTCACTATTATTTGAAGTTATGCTGATCGGTCTTCTCGGGATTGGCTCTCAATGGCTTGCTTGGCGTTATCGTATGCCGGCAATTGTTGTAATGTCCATAACTGGACTACTAGCTGGTCCAATCCTAGGTATACTTAATCCTGAAGAAGATTTCGGCAGTTTATATAGTCCCATTATTTCCGTAGCTGTAGCAATCATACTATTTGAAGGCAGCCTAAATCTTAGTTTTAAAGAATTGCGTGATCTGGGAAAACCCGTATTCCGCATTTCCACTATTGGGGCATTTATTGCCTGGATTCTAGGATCACTGACTGCGCATTATATAGCAGGATTATCTTGGGCAGTAGCATTTGTAATTGGAGGCTTATTTATTGTAACAGGTCCGACTGTTATTATGCCTTTACTACGTCAATCTAAACTTAACCCACGTCCAGCAAAGATTCTAAAGTGGGAAGGGATCATTGTAGATCCAATCGGGGCTTTACTGGCAGTATTCGCTTTCGAGATTATCTCATTTATGACTGCTGATAATCCTGATGGTACAAAACTATTACTATTCTTTGCTGCTTCCCTGTTTGCCATAATATTTGGTTGGGCATGTGGCCGTGGAATGGGCTGGATGTTTGAAACAGGACATATTCCAGAATTCCTAAAGTCACCGGCTGTTGTAATTGTCGTCATACTTTGTTTCACAGGTGCAGATGAAATCATGCATGAAACGGGCTTACTGTCCGTGACTGCGATGGGGATTACATTAGCAAATATGGGGATAAGTTCTATTTCGGATATGCGCCACTTTAAGGAGAATATATCCATTCTCTTAATTTCGACGATCTTCATCATGCTGACAGCGTCATTACAACTGGAAACCCTTCTGCAAATTTTTAGTCCGAATATTATTGGGTACGTTATTCTTATGATGTTTATCGTTAGACCATTGTCGATCTTTCTCTCGACCATTGGAACAGGGTTATCCTTTAATGAGAAGGCGCTAGTAGGTTGGATTGCGCCAAGGGGAATTGTAGCACTTACAGTCTCAGGATACTTTAGTGGAGTTCTCCAAGAGGCTGGTTATGATGATGCAGGAATTCTGACAACCCTCACTTTTGGTTTAGTGTTCTTTACCGTACTAGCCCATGGTTTTTCAATTGGATGGCTTGCTAAAAAGCTCCATCTGTCAATGGAAGGAAAACCTGGTACATTAATCGTCGGTGCCAACAGATTTACTGTTGAGCTTGGTAAATCACTACAAAAAGCAGGGCTTCCAGTTATCATTGTAGATTCCTCATGGGAAAGATTGCGCAAGGTTAGAGAATCTGGTTTGAATTTCTATCATGGCAATATGCTGTCAGAGCAAACGGAGTATAACCTGGATACAATTCCGTATGAATATCTGCTTGCTGCGACAGACGATCGTGCGTATAATTCCCTCATCTGTACTACGTTTATGCCAGAGTATGGAAGGACGAATGTCTTTAAGATAAGTCCGTTTGTTGAAGGGAAAAGTACGAATTCAGAGATAGTCTCTAAGGTAGGCGGAAGAATCCTATTCGATAAAAAATTCTCAATGGATGATCTTACGGATAAAATGGCAAATCATTATATTTTCCGTCAGACTACATTAACGGCACAATATAATTATAAGCAGTATGTAGAAGATAAAGATCCATCTACCGTATTTTTATATTTAATCAAGCCGTCTGGTCAACTTAAGTTTTATTCTGAAGAGATGCGCACTGTCCCAGTAGTAGGGGATACCATCGTAAGTTTGACACCACCGAATAAGGAAAAAGCTAAAATACAGGCAAAGCTGGAAACAAATCGTAATAACAATCAAAATGGGAATCAAAACTAAGAAAGAGTGGGTGCCATAAAAAGGTACCCACTCTTTCTGTTTACAGTAGAATATAATTAATCGCTTGCTAGTACAGTGCTCTGCATTTAAATTTAGGCTTCATCCAATCTTTCACGAATTTCTGCAATTTCCTTTTCCAGTCTGATTAACTGCTCCTCAGCTGAAGAGACACGTCCCCGAACATACTCAAGCTTGTCCATGTCGCTTTGAATACGTACATAGTCTGACTTTAACTCATCCAATTTAGCTTCTAATGCTTGTTTATTCATCCGTATCACCTCTCTAATAAGTGTAGCCGATTTCCCCTTTGCAAAACAAGACAAATCTAATAATTGCTACATTTGTAAGGAGTTTGTGAAAAGCTTGGTTGTGGGTGTTAAAGATAAAAAACAACGAGGCTGGGACGGTCCCAGCCTCGTTAGAAATCTTTCCCTATTCTATATGAGGGAGTCTTCTTTCGTATCCTTGGATTTCTGGTAAGTCTTATAAAAGTGAACGATTATGGTCTTTATTACCGCGTAGAAAGGTACGGCGAAGAGAATACCTACAAATCCAGCAATACTACCTGCAGCAAGGATAACGGTGATAACTGTTAAAGGATGCAAATCTAGCGCACGCCCCATAACGTTTGGTGAAATGAAGTTACTTTCAATTTGCTGTGCTATTAGCATAACGATAGATACCCAAACAATCATAAGGGGATCTTGAAAGGCACCAACGATCAGTGCAGGCACCACTGCTATAAATGGCCCAATAAAAGGAATCACGTTCATCACCATAGCGAATAAGGCAAGCGTCAAGGAATAGTCTAACCTGATAATGAGATAGCCGATAAATAATAGAACACCTACAGCAAAGCTGACGATTAGCTGTCCTTGGATAAAAGCGGTCAGCGTATCATCGATTTTACCAAGCAGGCTACGCAGATTCTTTGCTTTTTTCTTAGAGAAAATTTGGGTAACGAATGGTATGAGTCGATCCCCATCTTTCAGCATGAAGAACAGGAAGAATGGTACCAATACAAGTGCTGCAATAACGGAAATTAACTGTCCAATAAAGCCAAACAGGTAATTTAAAACATTTTCGATATGGGACTGCAGATTATCCGTAAAATTGCTAATTGCCGTATCGACTTGTTCAGGAATCATCGTTTGGTTGGATTGCCAATATGTGATCATTCCTTGTGCCCAGTCTACCATTTTTGGAATATTGTCTATCAAGTTCTTAAACTGGTATTGCGCTATGGGAGCTATGTAGATCCACACGAGATATCCCAGTAGAATGAGGACAAAGAATACAAGAAAGATAGATACAATTCGATTAATACGAAAACGTTCGAACAAATGCATTAAAGGCTTTGTCAGGTAATAAAGAATGCCTGCCCCAATTAGAGGTAATGCCACCGCACCCAAATACTTGATAACAGGATCAAATACAAAATTTGTTTCGGAAATTAAAAGAATGAGGAGAAATACTAATATAAAGAATACTAAAACCTGAAACCAACGTTTATTTACCAAATCTAACCCTACTCTCGTAATCTTTTATATCTTTCAGTTTACCGTTTTATTAACGAAATAGGAAGCAGTATATAAGTATTAGTTTAACCTTATTCCCCTTAGGTTAAACACGCTAACGAAAGGAATAGAATAATTAATAAAAGTATGCTAGAATTTGAACATCTATACATATGTTGGGGGAAAAATGCATGTACAACTGGGAAAAAAGTTTTCAAAAGTGGCATTCTTTTCAAAATCTAGATTTATCATTGCAACAAGAGCTAACAAGTTTGCAAAATGATAAGACAAAGTTAGAAGATGCCTTCTACAAAGAATTAACATTTGGGACAGGCGGAATGCGAGGCGTTTTAGGACCTGGAACGAATCGAATGAATATATATGTTGTGCGCAGAGCGGTAAATGGCCTTGCGAATTATCTTCTAAAGAATACCGTGAATGTGAAAGATCGCGGTGTAGTGGTTGCTTATGATTCTCGTTATATGTCACAGGAATTTGCGGTTGAAACAGCTAAGGTACTGGGGGCACACGGTATAAAAACACATGTCTTTGAGTCATTAAGACCAACTCCGTTACTGTCATTTGCGGTACGCTACTTTGGTACAGTAGCGGGTGTGATGATTACAGCAAGTCACAACCCTCCTGAATACAATGGCTTTAAAGTATATAATGAGGATGGTGGGCAAATTACACCGTCTCAGGCTGAACAAATTATTGAAGAAATCCAAAAGACAGAGGATGAGTTGCTTGTCCCTGTTATGGAGAAGGACGTCCTGGAGCAAGAGGAATTGTTAGATTGGATCGGCAATGAAGTTGATAATGCTTATTTGGAACAATTGAAGCTTATCTCAAAATTAAGTTTCGAAGAACAAGATAGTGAAAAAGATTTGAAGATTGTCTTCACTCCATTACATGGTGCAGCAAATGACCTGGTGGTAAATGGCTTACGACAATTACAGTTTAACCAGCTAGAAGTTGTAAAAGAACAGGCTGTTCCAGATCCAGAATTTTCCACGGTAGATTCGCCTAATCCAGAGGAACACCAGGCATTTACGATGGCAATTTCCCAAGGTAAGAAAATAGGTGCCGATATTCTGCTTGGAACAGATCCGGATGGAGATCGCTTAGGGGTCGCTGCTAAGGGAGTAGATGGAGAATACCAAGTGCTAACAGGAAATCAACTTGGAGCATTACTTCTCGATTATATTTTATCTCACAGCAATCACACTGTCTTAAAGAGCGCACGAATGCTCAAAACAGTGGTCACATCAGAACTAGGAAGAGCTGTTGCAGACGCCTACGATGTGAAAACGATCAATACGTTGACTGGATTTAAATATATTGGAGAGAAAATCCATCAGTTTGATGCCACGGGGGAAACCTTTATTTTTGGCTATGAAGAAAGCTATGGCTACTTAATTAGTAGTATGAGTAGGGATAAAGACGCGGTACAGGCTGCTGTGATGGCTTGTGAAATGGCTTCATACTGGAAACAACAAGGCAAAACATTGTTGGAAGCATTGGATGTCCTTTACGAACAGCATGGTTATTTCCTTGAAGGCATGTCCTCCCTGACCTTGAAAGGAAAAGCAGGTACAGATCAAATTGCTACCATTATGGAAAGCTTTAGAAACGAACCACTGGAAGAAATAGCTTCCTACAAAATTGAAAAGATAGAGGACTATTTGGTAAGTGAGCGCACTATTTTTGACGGCGAAGGGAAGAAGTCAGAAACCATCGAGCTTCCAAAAGAAAATATGCTCAAGTTTATTCTTCGTAATGATAGTTGGGTAACGTTACGACCATCTGGTACAGAACCAAAAATCAAATGTTATTATGGTGTTTGCACAGACAGTAAAGAAGACAGCCAGCAAAAATTGGCTGCATTGAAAGAAACAATGGATAATAAAATTGCAGTTATTTTAGAGAATGATAAGTAAGATTGCATAGAGAAATCCTATCAGGGAAACCTAAAATATGTATAAGAAGCCGCAAAGAGAAAGCAGTTTTTCCCATAATTAGATATATGGTAGGGTCTATTGTTATTGACTTTTTGGTCGTAAAACGTTTTAATAAAGAAAGTAATATTCCTAAAGGGGAGTAGCTGTACAATTTAAGTCGTCATTACGAGAAATATTCTCCGGCTTATTTTGGCAACGGACGTTGTTTGCGAGACCTTTACCACTAACAGGTAAGGGTCTTTTTATGTTCTTATCTGTTGGTAGGATCATAAAAAAGGAGAGAGAAAAAATGCCAGTAGATTTATTATTGGAATATTTATGGGTACTTGTTGTTTTGATTGGTCTGGAAGGATTATTAGCTGCTGATAACGCATTAGTGCTTGCCATTATGGTGAAACATCTTCCGGAAGAGCAACGCAAAAAGGCATTATTTTACGGTCTGGCTGGAGCGTTTGTGCTTCGTTTTGGCTCACTATTTGTTATTTCATTTCTTGTTGACGTTTGGCAGGTACAAGCATTAGGGGCATTATACTTATTGTTCATGTCGATTAAACATTTGTATGACAAGTTAAAGCCAAAGCGAGAGGTTCAGGAAAAAGAAGAATCGGAAAAAGCAAAAGGCAGTGGCTTCTGGATGACAGTCCTCAAAGTAGAATTTGCCGATTTGGCATTTGCAGTCGATTCTATTTTGGCAGCCGTAGCCTTGGCTGTGGCACTTCCAGCAACGGGACTTGGAACAATAGGGAGTCTCGATACAGGGCAATTTCTTGTTATATTTGCAGGCGGAATGATCGGGCTTATCATTATGCGTTTTGCAGCGAATATTTTTGTTGATTTACTTAACAAGCGCCCTGGGTTGGAAATCGCCGCATTCATTATCGTTGGGTGGGTTGGTGTGAAGCTAGCGCTTATCGTACTAGCGCATGAGGATATTGCGTTGATTCCACATGATTTCCCACATTCTACTTTGTGGAAGGCTATTTTCTATGTAGTATTGGTAGGAATAGCAGTTGTAGGTTGGTTCGTCTCTGGACGCACGGTCGAGAAAGTTAAAGATAATACAGATAACTAGGCCAGACGAGAGCAGTCATCTTTCTATAGAGATGACTGCTTTTTTCGGCTATGAGACATCCTCTCGTTTTTTCTTACACCCGAGCTTTTGAGCACCACGATGGTAGATCGACTAACAACAACACCTTTAGCTGGGCGTGGCTTCTCGAACTACCTTGCTTCCTTCATTCGCTGCTACTAAACGGACGCTTCACTTAGCTACTCATCTTCTCAATTTGTAATGAATAGTTGTCTGGTAGAATATCTGCTTGCAAAATCCTATCTATATAGCTCTCGGCAGCCTTGTAATTTGAGAATGTAATAATTTTGTCGTTCTCTGCGAGGTATGCGCGAATCCTGTTTTTTCCTATTACCATCACTTTGAACATGTGTATCCCTCCTGATTAGTCCTTCCTAAAACACGTAAGCACCTTCAGTCAGACGCCGATGAATATTTTTTGTATATCACTGCTATCTAAATGAAAATAAAAAAGCCGAGAAGGAAGAAAGATTCCTTTTCGGCTTATCTCTTGGCACTATCGTCCAGACATTCCCACCATTATTTAGTTGGATTTAATATTAATATGACGTATCCTGCGTCATCTGAAAAATCCCAATCGACAAATATGTCATCTATTGTTAAACCAAGCACTGCTTCGAGGTATGGTTTGTTTATTAGGCTTTTTTCTAGTTTCCTTTTAGCTAAGCGAAGCTGTTCATTAAAACCAGAACGTATTAACTCTTGTTCAATCTCCACAAATATTTTATCGCGTTTCGACACAATCGTTCGCGAATTTAGCTTATAAGAATGTAGCTTTTCTGGTACCTTTTGTGCTTGTTCTGTGAATCGGTTAATTTCTTCGTGTAGGCCACCCTTTTCTGGATAGTCTTCAAGTCGATTATTTTCATAATCTTCATTCGAAACAAATTCTGCGAAGATGACGCCAGTCTTTTTATCTAAGCACCAGTCATAATAAATGCCTTTAACTTGTTCATTTGTTTCCGCAACAATAATATTTTGAATCTCTGGGATAAGTTTATTCATCAATGCATCACGTGTTTCTTGTACACGTAATGGATTGTCCTGACTTAATAATACATTTTCCATTGGTGCTAAAAAGTCTCTTAAATACATCGTAATAAAGGGCTTGCCGACACTTACGTATATCGAGCCAGGTCCCTTCCCAAAGTTATCACGAAGTAGTTTGCCAATCGTACTGGCTAAAGTGGTCTCTAACGTCTTTTCCATTCGTTTCGTTCCATCCTTCTTTTTAGAGGAAGGCACATCATATTGCTTTCCCTATTTTTTAGTATAACATTACCCACTATAGAGTGCCAACAAACCTTTCATGTAAAGATTATGTAAATTTTGCTTAACATTAGTAGAAAGTATGGTATTTTTATTTTAACTATTTTTATAGGAGGTATTTATGAAGAAAGAAAAAAGACAATTAGAAATACTAAGATCCTCGCTAAAGCTTGGCCTTACTTCGTTTGGTGGTCCAGTAGCACACTTGGCATACTTTAAAGAAGAATACATAGATAGACGCAAATGGTTAAATGAAAAACTCTATGCAGATATTATTGCACTATGTCAGTTTCTCCCTGGTCCTGCGAGCAGTCAAGTTGGGATTGCGATAGGAATGATGCGCGGCGGCTTACTTGGAGGAATCGTATCTTGGCTTGGCTTCACCCTTCCATCTGTGCTGATCCTTGTTTTGTTTGCATTGTTTTATCAGAATTTCCAATTAGGGGATACAACTTGGATTGCAAGCTTGAAGGTTGTTGCGGTAGCAGTGGTGGCTCATGCGGTCCTAGGCCTTGGAAGAAAACTTGCGCCAGACAGGCCGAGGATGGGGATTGCCCTTGTGGCCATGCTTATTATGCTAATGTTCCCATCTGCTTTGGTGCAAATAGGGGTCATTGTAATGGCGGCGCTTGTCGGCTATGTAGGCTTCAGAAAGGGACAGCAGCCTTCTCTATCAACGTTCTCCATTTCTATTACGAAAAGACAGGGAGTTTTATCACTTAGCATACTAGCTTTGCTGCTTGTTGGGCTCCCTATTCTTGCGCAAACTGTATCAAATGCCTATATTCAACTATTCGACACGTTTTTTCGAGTTGGTTCCATCGTATTTGGTGGGGGACATGTAGTGTTACCGATGTTAGAGCAGGAAATCGTTCCTCCTGGATTTTTGACAGGGAGTGAATTTCTCGCCGGATACGGGATGGCACAAGCTGTACCAGGACCTCTATTTACCTTTGCTTCTTATATAGGTACGATGATGGAAGGAATACTAGGTGCGATTGTCGCAACGGTCGCTATTTTCCTTCCGTCCTTTCTACTGCTCATTGGTGCCTTGCCTTTTTTAAGTGAATTAAGAGGAAAGCAATCCTTTCAGGGTATGTTAATTGGTGTGAATGCTAGTGTTGTTGGTATATTACTTGCAGCCTTCTATAATCCAGTGTTTACTAGCGCGATTCTAAGTAGCCAGCACTTTGCCTTAGCGGTGATTTTATTTGCTCTAATGCAATTTTGGAAAATCCCTGCCTGGGCAGTAGTTGTGATTGGGGTCCTAGGTGGAGAGGTGTTACTCGGTATTCTGTAATCATGAAGCAGATTATTCCCTTGTTATAAAGTTAATTTGGTAGTATGGGAAAAGAGGTGATACTTATGGCAACACATCTATTTCAATTAAAGGCAGATTGGCCTGGTGGAAGAAATAGTGAAGGATTTATTGAAGCAGGGAATCTAAAAACCAAAATTTCTATACCGAAGGAAATGGATGGCCCTGGTATAGGAACAAATCCGGATGAAATGCTCTTAGGAGCAGCTGCCACCTGTTATCTTATAACGCTCGCTGCCATGATCGAACGATCCAGTCTTCCTTTGAAACACATGGAACTTGAATCTGTAGGGCATGTGGATGTTACAGATGGGGTTATAACCTATAAGAAAATAGTCCATAAACCAACCGTGTACTTACAACCTACCGCAACAGAGAGGGAGCAGGAAAAGCTTAGACGGTTAGTGGATAAGGCTGAAGAAAGCTGTATGATCTCACGTGCGATTAAAGGGAATGTAGACGTCGAATTAGAACCAATGTTAGGCTAGAAATTAAATATAAACCGTACGAGTTCGAATACCTTCTTAATTCGATTGCTCGTGCGGTTTTTGTCTAATTAAAATACTATATCTAATGTATTTTTCTCTCATTCCCTTTTAGCCATTTTGACAATGAAATTAATCCCTTGACACTTTGTATGATGCATTGTATCTTATTAAAGCATACTATTTTTATCGGAATTATATATAATATAACGTACGATAGAAGATCCGTCTGCATAGACTGGATTTAGGTAATTACCTAACTACATACATATCGTAGTTAGAGGATAACTAAAACAAGAGGAAAAGGAGGCAACAAAATGGATGTTTTATATATTGTATTAAACATTGTCGTGTTATTAGCAATCATCGGTTTACTTATTTGGATGCAAAAAAAGCATTTTTCTTTTACAAAACGCGTATTTACTGGTTTGGGATTAGGAATAGTGCTAGGTACGGTGTTGCAATTAATTTATGGTGCTGGCTCAGAGGTGCTTACCGAAACAACGGGTTGGTACAGTATTGTAGGTAGTGGCTATGTACGATTACTAATGATGATCGTTGTTCCACTCGTTATGGTTTCCATCATTCAGTCGATTATTAATCTGGAAAAAACAGCAGAGCTTGGTAAAATGTCTGCTTGGATAATCGGAACTTTAATTTCTTTAACAATGGTGGCAGCATTGGTCGGAATTTTAACAGCTACAGTTTTTGATCTTAGTGCTGAACAAATTGAAGCAGGTCAGGCAGAGAGTGAACGTGGTTCTATGCTTGAGGATAGGCTAGGTGATGTAGAGGCCCAGTCAACTCCAGATAAGATTCTTAACTTTATCCCATCAAATATCTTCCTTGATATGACAGGGGAGCGTTCCACTTCCGTTATTGCAGTGGTAATCTTCTCACTTATTGTGGGAATTGCAGTGCTCGGGGTAAGAAGAAAGAATCCGGAACAGGCAGAAACATTTACTAAAATTGTAAACTCATTTTACGCAGTCGTTATGCGTATCGTTACACTGATCTTACGACTTACGCCATTTGGTATTCTTGCATTAATGGCAAATACGGTGGCAAGTACAGACTTTGCTGGAATAATAGAATTAGGTAAATTTGTGATAGCTTCTTATGTTGCATTGGCTGTCATGTTCATCATTCATCTCGTACTTGTAGGTGTATTCGGCTTAAATCCAATGGTTTATTTACGAAAAGTAATACCTGTATTAGGATTTGCCTTCACGTCTCGTTCAAGTGCTGGTACGATTCCATTAAATATTCAGGCTCAACGAAACTCGCTTGGTGTAAATGAAGGAGTGGCAAACATGTCAGCATCCTTCGGGGCAACAATGGGGCAAAACGGTTGTGCTGGTGTATATCCTGCCATGCTTGCTGTTATGATTGCGCCGACTGTGGGAATTGATCCATTAGATCCAATGTTCATTCTACAGCTTGTGTTAATTATAGGTATTAGTTCATTTGGTATCGCTGGAGTTGGTGGTGGTGCAACCTTTGCAGCACTAATTGTACTATCTTCTATGAATATGCCTGTTGCGCTTGCTGGTTTGTTAATTTCCGTAGAGGCCTTAATTGATATGGGTCGTACAGCGCTTAATGTTAACGGTGCAATGGTTTCTGGAACGATTACTTCACGAATCATGAAAACCTTAAACCTTAAAACGTACAATGATAAAACTGCAATTGAAGAAAACACATCATTGTAATATAAAAACTGTTAAGTAAATTTAAAGCGAGAGCCGAGAGATCATTACGAATGGTCTCTCGGCTTTATTTATTTCACATTAGGAAAGTATAAAATTTTAGCTAGGAAGCAATAACGACGTAGTGAAAATTTTGAAGTCCCAAGTATAAGAAAAACGAATAGATTGCTAAAAGACGAGCGAATGCGAGTCTTTCTAATCAGTTAACCAATGTAAGAATCGATTCAACTTGTTGTTCCTGCTTGGCAAGTTGATAATCGGAAAAAGGGCAACCAAGTTCTTTTACGCGTCCCGGAACATTGTTTATCGTAAATTGCTCGGGTGATAGCCCATCCTTGACCTCATTCCAAAAGAGGGGAGTGGCAACGGTCGCTTCAGCTGTCTTACGGGTAGAGTAGGGCGCAATTATGGTTTTATCTTTTCCATGCTGAACATAATCAATGTATAGACGCCCGCCACGATTTTTCTTCATTCTCTCCGTAGTAAAGCTTTTAGGTTGGGCTTTTTCAATTGTCCAGGCCATTGCCTGTGTAAAAAGGGCAGTCTGTTCATAAGACATACTTTTCTCAGGAAGCGGAATGTAAATCTGAAGCCCTTTGTTTCCAGATGTTTTTACAAACGATATCAAGTTAAGCTGATCAAGTAGTTCTTTAAGTAAGCTAGCTGCTTCAATGGCAAGCGGAAAACTATTTCGATCTGGTGGGTCCAAATCAAACACAATTTCAGCGGGATATTCTGAAGCCCGTTTTTGAAACGGGATATGGTATTCTACCGTGCCATGATTAGCGTACCACATGAGTGAATCAAGACCCTCACAGGTTAGGAGAAATTCATTATCCCCAGCGGGTATTCGCTCTATAAAATCAGGCGCGTATTCTGGAAGGTGTTTTTGGTAAAAGAAATCCTCTTCCACGCCATCAGGGGACCGAATGATCGTTAAGGCTCGTTCCTTTAAGAAGGGGAGCATATAAGGCGAAATCTCCCTTACATATGTGAGCAAATCCCCTTTTGTATATCCTGGTTTAGGCCAAAAAGTCTTATCCGTGTTCGTCAGTTCGATCGTTTCAGGGAGCATTGCCATGTCCAGTTTTAAACGTTTTCTCGTCATTGCAGAAGGTTGCTCATGTGGGAGAAGGGAAGCGAAGGCCGGTTCGCGAAGCTCATTTTTGTATAAATCTAAACTGTGAATCTGGGCACAAATAGCTGGCGGGAGATGATAGAAAGCACCTCTCTTTTCGCCATTTGTAAGAAACAATTCTTTCAATGTGCGAAAATCTGTTTCTCTCAGTCCATGGGCACATTTCCCAATTTCGGTTACATCGTCCTCTTGATATATACCAATGGAAAAGTAGTTATTTTGTGAATCGTATGTGGTAAGAAATCCATGCAGCTTTCGCCAATTTTTAATTTTATACCAATCACGATGGCTTTTTCCGACTTGATAGGTGCTATTTTTTCGTTTTGCAATCAGTCCTTCCCCTTTATGGTCAAAAAGAATATCCCATAGTTGCTTTGGATTAGAATGAGCGGGGACGAATGAGAGTGTATTGGTCTTGCCTATCTGCTGGAAGACAGTTGCAAGGGTTTCCTTTCGCTTCATTAGCGGTTCCTTCTCTATTGAAGTCCCATGCAGACCAAGGATATCAAATGCGAGGAAAGAAGCTGGTCGCTGTTCTGCAGCCTGCTTTATCCTTGTGGGGTCTTTTAATCGACCTCGTTGTTGAACAAGCGCAAAATTTGCCTGGTAATCAGTATTTAATACGACAAGTTCCCCGTCTAGAATGAGCGGGAGAAAATTAGCGACAGTTGACTCATGCTCTAAGCAAAATTCTACAATCTCAGGAAAGCTGTCTGTCAGATTTTTACCGTTTTTACTTATTAGTCGAATCCTGTCCTTCTCCCAATGCATCACACAACGAAAACCATCAAATTTTATCTCATACAGCCATTCTTCGCCTGTTGGTATATCTGAGCTTGCTATTGGTTTCATTACGGCCATTTTCCCAACCCCTCTTTTAAATGGATGAATGCTTTTATCTCGGTGCAACCGTCCGTAAGATTCCCCCTTCAAAACATGAAGTTTTTTAGTGGGAGTAAACGGACGCAAACACCCCGATTCGTTCAACTAACAATCAATGGGGGAAGAATGAAAACCCCCACTGATTGAAGTTTCACTTTATAGCTTTCGTTTTCCACTGGAAAAACATACAGTTTGGATAAAACGTTACAACTTCCGGCAAACTAGTGAAAAAGGAGGAATTCGGATGCACACCATGTGGAAAGGTACTATAAGCTTCGGGTTAGTAAATATTCCTGTCAAAATGCATGCTGCAACAGAGAACAAGGATGTAAGGCTTCGTCAGTTACACAAGGAATGCCAATCACCAATTAAGTATGAAAAAGTTTGCCCAATATGTGATAAGCCAATTGAGCAAGAAGAGATCGTGAAGGCTTACGAGTATGCAAAAAATAAATTTGTTGTTCTTGATGAAGAAGATTTAGCAGCATTGCAGAAAGAGCAAGAGGATAAAGCGGTGGAGATTGTCGACTTTGTAAAATTAGAGGAAATTGATCCCATTTATTTTGAAAAAAGCTATTACCTATCCCCGAATGAAGGGGGCACTAAGGCATATAGTCTGTTACGGAATGCGTTAGAGGAAACAGGTAAGATTGGGGTAGCTAAAATGATTATTCGATCTAAAGAACAGCTGGCTGTAATTCGTGTTTACCAAAATACCTTGGTCGCAGAGACCATTCATTATCCAGACGAGGTAAGGAATGTAGCGGATGTGCCGAATGTTCCTGAGGCATCAGCTAATTCGGAAAAAGAGCTGGATACTGCCAAAATGCTTATTGAGCAACTAACGACAGTATTTGAACCAGAAAAATATACAGATGAGTATCGCACAGCCCTGATGGAGCTTATTGAACAGAAGAAAAATAATGAGGAAACGACAACTCCAGTTGCTACGGAGAAAGGTAAGCCTACATCAGAGGGTGCAACGAACCTGATGGACGCCTTGCAAGCATCACTTGATCGTGCAAAGCAGGATAAACCAAAACCAAAGCAACCGACCAAGAAAGTAAAGAGTACGACCAAAAAGAAAACTGCGACATAAAAATACGGTTTGTTCTATTTATCCCGGTGCAACCGTCCGTAAGACTCACCCTTCAAACATGAAGTGAAACCGTGATGTTTAAGTGGGAGTAAACGGACGCTAACTCCCCGATTCGTTCAACTAACAATCAGTGAGGGAAGGATAAAAACCCCACTGATTGAAGGTTCACTTTATAAAGTGAACAATTTAATAAAAGAGTCTAGGGTACTGCATACTTATCGCTACGGAAAATACAAGCTTTCCGTGGGCACGGCCTCAGCCTCCTCAGAAGCAAAAAACGCTTCTTCCGGGGTCTTCAAACTCGTGCTCTTCCCACTGGAGTCTTATATTTTCCTCCGCTAATTAATGCGTCTCGTATCCATAATGTTATAAAAAGTTCCGGACGTATTTAATAAATTCGTCCGGTTTTTGCTTTACCGATACTCCAATTTCCCAGGCCTTTTAATTCTAGCTTAGCAAGAACGTGAGAAGGTACTTTTGAAAATGTGGCAAATTGCACCATGATCATTACAGTTTGAAGGCTTTTTTTGCAAAACATTTACACGCTCCTAACATCTACATAAAATCGGCGGCCAACCTATATATTTTTATAGAAAAAGAGGTAAAGTGAAATATGCAACCTTAATTTAACTATTAGAGGATGAGAGATATGGAAAGAAATGCCTTTTTTGATAATGCGAAGGTCGTTTTAATTTTCTTCGTTGTATTCGGCCACATGATACAACCTTTCGTAGATGGATCAAGAGAAATGAGCACATTATATTCTTGGATTTACACCTTTCATATGCCTGCGTTCATTTTAATGTCTGGCTTTTTTGCTAAAGGCGCAGGGAACTTCAGTTATATTATAAATCTAGTTAAGAAGCTGCTCGTGCCGTACTTGATTTTTCAAGTATTGTACTCCGGCTATTATTTCTTAATAGGGAAATCAGGATGGCAGACAGATCTTTTTAGTCCCCACTGGGCGTTATGGTTTTTGTTTAGCTTATTCAGTTGGCATCTTTTATTATATTGGTTTAAAAAAATGCCTCCATTGTTAAGTATTGCAATTGCTTTGCAAATTGGTTTAATCATTGGGTACTTTGGCGAAATTGGTCATACTTTTAGCCTGTCAAGAACCTTTGTATTCTTCCCGTTTTTCTTAATCGGTTACTTTTTGACTGAAAAGCAGATCATGCTTTTAAAACATAAAAGTGTTAAAATAGCTTCTCTTGTCATTATGAGTGCTGTTTTTCTAAGTATTTACTTTATGCCAGAGTTTAACTCAGGCTGGCTTCTTGCTTCTAAATCATATGGTGATCTAGGAATGGCAGAGTATGGGGGACTTGCTCGCTTGCTAGTTTATATTACGGCAGCTATCATGGTCGTCAGTGTGTTGGCATGGATTCCTAAAACACACTATAACTGGACGAAATTAGGTGCACGTACATTGTATGTCTACCTACTGCACGGCTTTTTCATCCAGTATTTTCGTCAGGCAGACGTGTTTCAGATTAACGGACTGCATGATTTCCTTGGATTAGCAGCATTATCACTGGGTCTCGTCTTTCTACTTTCAAGTAGACCAATCCTGGGATTATGGCAGCCAGTAATAGAAGGAAAAGCATCCATTCTTAAACAGAATCTGAAAACGTCTCATTTATACAAAGAGTAAGCTATTTTAGTCAAATGAACGAAACAAATTCTCGATTAAAACGTATATATATGATACCCCCTTTTAATATAAAAAACAGACGGCCATTTAACGGCCGTCTGTTTTGCTGTTTAAAAGATTAGATGTGCTATTAAGATAATGACAGGTAAGGTAATGAGTGTACGGAGCAAGAAAATTACAACAAGATCCTTGAACGATACAGGAACCTTAGACCCCAATAATAATCCCCCAACCTCTGACATATAGATCAGCTGGGTAACAGATAATGCTGCGATAATAAATCGCGTTATTTCTTCCTCAATTCCTGAAGCTAGAATTGCTGGTAAAAACATATCGGCAAAGCCAATTAATATGGTTTCAGATGCTGCAGTAGCTGATGGGACTTGCATCCACTCCAATACTGGAATAAAGGGAACACCGAGCCATGAAAAGAGTGGAGTGTTTTCCGCAATGATTAATGCCGTCAACCCAAAAGCCATTACGACAGGTGCTACACCCATCCACATATCAAGGATATTCTGTAAGCCTTCTTTAATAAATTGGTAGAAGCTTGTTTCCTTTCTACCTCTATCAATCGCTTTTTTATAACCATAAGTGAAGACATTATAACCTTCTGGTATTTCCTCACTAACTCCGTCCGAGTTAGGATCGATATAACGATCCGCTTTTCTGGATAGTGGTGGGATACGAGGCATAATAAGTGCTGCTACAAAACCAGCAAATAAAACAGTTAAGTAAAATGGGACGAACATATGTTGAAGTCCGACTTCGCCAATTATGACAAGAGAGAAGGTAATGGATACAATCGAAAATGTCGTACCAATCACGGCAGCTTCTCGCTTGGTGTAATTTCCTTCCTCGTACTGTTTACTTGTAAGTAGAATACCAATTGTTCCATCGCCAATCCAAGAAGCGAGGGAATCAATAGAAGCTCTTCCTGGTAACTTGAACAATGGACGCATAATCTTGGTCATCATCGTACCGACCAGTTCGAGTAACCCAAAATTCATTAAGAGTGGTAGAAACAATCCAGCAAACAAGAAGACTGCAAAGAGTACATGAAGCAGGTCATCAAGCAGCATTTTTCCAGTGTCTGCCCCGTGTATAAATGATGGGCCAAGTTCGAAATACACCATCACAGCGAATATAGCCGCTATCACACGGGTAATTGTCCAAAATAAACTTACATAAAATAGCTGTTGGAAAAAGGGCGTCTTTTGTAAGGCATCCTTACCGGCCATTTTAGCTATTAAGGTAAACACTGCGGTTAAGACAATAATAACCATCATTATGGCAGAAAGACGGCCTGCAAGAGCATCCTGCACGATTCCTGCCAACAATGCAATTGGGATGGTCACCCCATCATCGGTTTTGAGCGGGAACATGAAGAGAAATACCCCAATTAAAGAGGGAATAATAAACTTAATATGATCACTAATTCTGTAATGATTTTTTTCCATATAAATACCACCTAGGTAACATAATTTTTCTGATTAGGTTTCTCCTGTATAGGTCTGTTTGATTTTGCAGGCATATAGTAATTACTATGTTCTTATGCATACATTGAGACTACGAAATATATAACGATCTAGGCATGAGACCCTTTAAAAAACACACTACCGGAGAAACACCCTTTTGTATTATAAGCGAGTATATTAGATTCGACAAATATTTATGCGTTTTTGTGTTTTTTTATAACCTCTCCTTATAGATTTATAGCTACTTAGCAAGAGAGCGTTGCTCCATCTTTTTATACCTTTTTCTTGGAAAGGTAAAACCTGTTTTATTCAAGGACAAAGTAGGGTATTGATAATAGAGGTGTTTATGTTGCGAAACAAAAGAAATTATAATCTGATTTACCGTTGCAGCATTTTGGTCTGGATGGCCTGCAAGTTTCTCGTACAAATATACTCCTTCCATTTTATACATAGTATCTGGGATGAGCGGACAAGGCAGAAATGGGACAGATTGTTAATGAAACAAGCTAGAGAGTATCGGAAACGGGCTGTTCAGCTAGGTGGTGTGCTCATAAAGGTCGGTCAATTTCTTAGTACAAGGACCGACTTTATGCCACAAGTTTTTATTAATGAATTAAGTGGTCTTGTCGATAAAGTACCACCCATGCCCTATTCGTATGCAAAAAGCTTACTTGAGGATGAATGGGGTACGGAAGTTGATCAAGTGGTTGACCATATTGATGAAGATTCCATCGCCTCTGCCTCTATTGGAGAAGTTTACGCTGCGACATTAAAAGAAAATGGGGAGAAGGTAGCCATTAAGGTGCAGCGCTATCAGATAGAGAAAATCTTTCACATGGATTTTATCGCACTTCGCATCGTCTTTTGGATCCTATCTGTATTCACTTCGTTTGGAAGAAAAGCTGATCTCAAATCGTTGTATACAGAGTTAATTACGGTCATGGATAAAGAACTTAATTTTCATCAAGAGCTAGATAATGCACTGTACTTCCAAGACCGATTTAAAGAAAATCCGCACATTCATATTCCAGATTATTATCGGCATCTATGTACAGAAAAGGTTCTTGTTATGGAATGGGTGGATGGTGCAAAGGTAACTGATATTGCCTTTATGAATCGAAATCACATTTCGGTAGAGCAGACAGCTAAGCGGTTATTCGAATTTTATGCTGATCAGATTCTTAACGAAGGTAGCTTTCATGCTGATCCACATGGCGGAAATATACTCTTACAGAAGGATGGCACCCTGTGTATTATCGACTTTGGTATGATCGGATCAGTGAGCAACCAAGATATCCATTATTTTAAGCAAATTATCCAAAATGTAATAATGGATGACTATGAACGGGTGATTGACGTCCTTGATGATATGAAGTTTATTTTGCCTAATGCAAACCGAGCAAAGCTCAAACAAATGATTAAGCACACGGTAGAGATGTATCAAAATGGATCATTTAAAACGCTGGATGCACATACAATGGAACAGCTGAAAGAGGACATTCGTATCTTTATAAAGGATCAACCAATTCAGCTATCTGCAGAATATGCTTATCTGGGTAGAGCAATGTCTATCGTCCTTGGGATTTTACTGGCAATCTATCCGGATGTCGAGTTGGATAAGTGGGTAAAGCGAAAAGTCAAAAAATGGTTTGGTGGCAGGCGGCTTATTGAGTCGATTTACAAACAGTACGCAAAGGATACAATTCAGCCGGTTTTTTCTTTTCCTAGAGCGATGTTAAACTGGCTGGAAAATGGGGAAAAGGATAGGCAATGGGACAAGAAGAAGCAGCAAATGAAGCTAAAGCATCATTTTCTTCTTGTGCTGGAGATCATGTTATTCTCTTTAGGCGTATTTAGTGGGAGTGTTAGCCTGCTTGGTTCAAATCTTGGCTCAACAGCTAGCATATTCCTCATGTGGGGTTCTATTGTCTGCTTCGCAGGTTTAGGGCTTAGTATGATACGCCATTACCGATTTCTACGGTCGGAACAGTGAGGGGGGTGTTTCAAGTGAATGAAGTATTAAAAAAAGGATTTTTACTAGGAATAGGAGCAGCTGTCACAAGCAAAGAAAAGCTTGACCAGAGGTTGAAAGCGCTAGTTGATAAGAATGAACTTTCCCAAGATGAGGCAAGATCTGTCATGCAAACATACATGGACAAGGGAGAAATGAAAAAGGACGAGTGGAGCGCAAAGCAATATGAACAAACGCAAAAAATGGCGAAAGACCTTGGTTTGGCAACAAAAGAAGATATCAATGAACTTCGCGCAAGAATCACAGAACTAGAAACAAAGCTTGGGCAGAATAGCGAACTTTAATAGAAGAATAATCTCAATATAGTTAAAGGTCGAACGATTACTCAATAGAGTACGTTCGACCTTTTTTGCACGTTAGGAAAGTATAAAATTTCAGCAAGGAAGCAAAGTCGACGCAGTTGAAATTTTGAGGTTACAAATATAAGAAAAACGTACACATTCGCTAAAGGACGAGCGAATGCGTGTTTTCTAACGTTTTCAATCTTGTCTTTTGTGTTTATGGGGGTGTCTTATAGGGAAATGGTTAGCGTTTATCCCGGTGTGACCGTCCGCAAGTCTTCCACTTCAAAACATGAAGTGAAGCAGTTAGTTTTTAGTGGGAGTAAACAGACGCTAACACCCCGATTCAATCAGTGGGGGATATTGAAAACCCCCACTGATTGAAGTTTCACTTTATGCGATTGTTGTCTGGCGTGGTTTTTTGACAGAAATGACGATGTCCAGCACCAAGTGCTTTTGATCTGTTCCAACTACCAAAAAAGGGTGATAGGTATGAAAAAACTTCTAATAATGCCTTTCTTACTCCTATTAGCGGGTTGTAATATAAAGGTGTTAGATTCGCGAAGTGACACTGCGGATGATCAAGCTTTTTTAATTATATACAGTTTTGCCTTAATGTTGATAGTCGTATTGGTTGTTTCCATTCTTTTTATACGATTTGTTTTTAAGTATCGTTATACGGATGAAAGAAAGGATAATATTCCACCTGATGTAAAAGGGAATAAGGGACTGGAGACAGCTTGGGTAATCGGCCCACTCCTCTTGCTTGCAATATTAGCTGTTCCGACCATTATGATGACATACGACCAGTCACCTGTGCTATCTACGGAATCCGAACAGGAGGGAACTTCGGTGCAAGTGACAGCAGAACAATTTAACTGGACGTTTGAGCACGTAAACGGGAAAACCGAACAAAATCGTTTGGTGATTCCGGAAGGGGATACAATCCTCCTTCATCTGAAATCTGAGGATGTCATTCATTCTTTCTGGGTTCCAAGACTTGGTGGTAAGGTAGATGTCATGCCTGATAGAGAATTAGTATATGAAATTAAGAATCCGCAAATTGGTATATACGAGGGGAAATGTGCGGAATATTGTGGGCTGGGCCATACAAATATGAAGTTTGAGGCTGAAGTTGTTTCAGCAGACGAGTATGCCAGCTATTTAAATGAAAAGTAAACTGTCAATGCAGGGGTGGTAAAAATGAAATTCACTTTATTTGGGATTAATATCATGTTGCCGTCTGATGTTCTTGCAGCATGGGTTTTCACCCTCCTATTAGGTGCGATTGTGGTATTTCTTGTCTTGAAGAAGAATCGTTTAGGGCTTATATGGGAGTATATGGTGACGACCAATCATCGAAAAATCGGTATCCTCTATATATTATTTGGTATTATTTATTTTTTTCGAGCTGGGTTGGATGCATTATTTATCCGCACACAGCTAGCTTTTCCTAATAATGATTTTTGGGTGTTTCAAGGTGAAAAGTACAATGAGGTTTTTACAACACACGGTACAATGATGATTTTCTTTGTAGCAATGCCTCTTCTGTTAGGTCTAATGAATACGGTCGTACCGTTGCAAATTGGGGCAAGGGATCTTGCTTTTCCATTCTTAAATGCAGTAGGATTCTGGCTGTTTTTTTTCGGATCTATATTCTTTAATATTTCCTTCTTCCTTAATATGACACCAGAGATTGGCTGGACAGGCTATGCACCATTATCAACAGAGCAATTCACACCCGGTGCGGGCAGTGATTTTTACATATTTGGTTTACAGATTTCCGGGTTAGGAACGATTTTTACGGCTCTGAATTTAATTGTAACCATTGTGCGCCATCGTGCCCCGGGAATGAAAATGACTAGAATGCCATTGTTTGCCTGGACTTCCTTAATTACTTCATTTTTAATCCTAATCGCTTTTACTGTACTTGCCATTGCCCTTTATCTATTAATGTTTGACCGGCTATTTGGCGCAGGCTTTTTCTCAGGAACAGAGGGAAACCCGATTTATTGGCAGCATCTGTTTTGGATATTTGGTCATCCGGAAGTCTATATTCTCGCTCTTCCGGCATTTGGTATCTTTTCTGATGTTATTTCGACCTTCTCAAGAAAAAGGGTTTTCGGTTACCCAATTATGGTGCTGTCTGTGGCATTGATCGGTTTTTTAGGGTTTATGGTATGGGCCCATCATATGTTTACAGTCGGTCTCGGTCCAATGGCAAATACATTCTTTGCGATAACGACTATGTTAATTGCTGTACCAACTGGAATTAAAGTGTTCAACTGGCTATTTACCATGCGACTTGGCGTTATTCGCTTTACGACGCCGATGCTTTTTTCGCTAGGCTTTATTCCGTCCTTTGTTATGGGTGGCGTAACAGGAGTGATGCTTTCCGTATCTGCAGCGGACTTTCAATTCCATGATACGCATTTTGTAGTAGCACACTTCCATTACGTCATTATTGCCTCTACTATTTTAGGTATATTTGCTGGGTTGTATTACTGGTATCCAAAAATCACTGGATATGTCTTGGACGAAAAGCTAGGTAGGTGGCATTTTTGGACCTTCTTAATTGGTTATCACTTAACCTTTTTCCCTATGCATATCACTGGTTTGGAGGGAATGCCGCGCCGGGTTTACACCTATGATGATTCAGGCGGATTAGCAGAGCTAAATTTTATGAGTACAATCGGGGCATTCTTGATGGGGGGTAGCATGTTATTTGCTATTTGGAATGTGTATAAGACATACAAAGAAGGCAGAAAGGTTGGGAATGACCCATGGGATGGTCGAACACTGGAATGGAGTGTAGCTTCCCCAGCGCCTGGGCATACGTTTGATCCCATGCCTGTTGTGGAAGGAATCGATTCGTTTTGGTTTGCAAAGTCGGCTGGAAAGAAGATGCCTGTCACGGATCAGGTACGAGCAACACCTCTTGAGGTGCAATCTATTTTACCTTTCCTTATCGGCATGACACTTTTCTTTCTATCACTGGGTCTTACCTTTTCCTGGTACTGGCTGTCTATTTTATTTGCCTTCATCTTATTTACACTGCTTGTAATACGTTCATTAAAGGATGAACGTGAAGACCATTATGGAAGGAGGGAATAGGATGAATCGTGCTGAACAAGCTTTATTTAACGATAAAAAAATGGGGTTCTTTATTTATCTTGGTGTGGAGGCAATTATGTTTGCCGTGCTTTTTGCGACATACTTAATCTTCACCCCTGCATCAGATGGTCCCCAACCGTCTGAGGTATTTGAAGCTAAAACTGTCATTCTTTCCTCCATTTTTCTTTTATCTAGCAGTGGTACTTTATGGATAGGGGAGCGGGCTTTAAAGAGTGAAAAGCAAGCTTTCTTTTTAACAGGTTTAGGAATAACGATGTTATTTGCCATTATTTTTCTAGGCTTTGAAGTATATGAGTTTGCAAGCTTTGTAAGAGAGGGACACGGAATGGGGGTAAATGTGTTCATGTCCTCTTATTATGTGCTAGTAGGTCTCCATGCAGCACATGTGGCGTTTGGAATTGGCTGGATGGCTGTTCTGTTTGTGCAATATTTTCGACAAATACCATTAACACTATTTACCGAAAAGCTAAGCATTTTCTCTTATTATTGGCATTTCGTTGATATTGTCTGGGTGTTTATCATTGGGATAGTTTACTTACCATACTTATTATAAACGGGCCGTTTGATTGTAGTGTGTTACTAGCATATGATGGCAAAAACTGCAACTCGATAAAAGATTGTCATAATAAAACGAAAGTAAAATGTCAAAATCAGTAGTTATCTGTAAATTCAGCAAATTATTGATTTACTTGTTGCCAATACGAGGAAATCACGTTACAATAGCTTCAAGACCAAAAGTGTTAACGCTTGGGGGGAACGTAGCGGAATGGAGAGCTTTTTGCAAATATGTGAAGATACCACAAACAGTTTGGGCAGACAGCTTGAGGATAAAGAAGAGCAGTTTTTGCAATGGGTGTATGATCGCTATGCGGCAGAACAAGAAGAAATTATAAATAATTATTAATTCTTTTACATGAGACCTTGGAACTCCAAGGTTTTTTAGTTTGGGAAAAATACACCCTGGCGCTTGAAATATAGACTAGCTTCGCTTTAGTTCTCTCAATGAGTAAGCTCGTGTTATAATATGCACGAATGAACCTAATGAAGGAGCGATGGTGATGGCGGTTGCAAATGAAACCATCATACAAAAGATGATGAAGGAATTACAGCAAGCGAAAGCAAATAAATATGATGATCGCATCGTGCAACAGCATGTACGGAGTGTACGATTATTATGCGATTTATTCCTTGAGGATGAGCAGACAACACAGTCTGATACAACAACAAAGATAGATGATATTTCAACTGAGGAACTAAAGGCAATGATGGGGAAAGATGCCACAGGGAAACAATCGAACAAGCAACATAATTTACTCGATGATGATGAAGGAAACGGGGATTCCATCTTTGACTTTTAAGAGAGAGGGGCTACAATAATGAAGTTATTTTTACTATTAGGTGTAATTAATGGATTTTTAGCAGTCGCGCTTGGTGCTTTTGGAGCACATGGGCTTGAAGGTAGAATATCAGAGAAGGCCATAGCAACATGGGAAAAAGCAGTCACCTATCAAATGTTTCATACGATGGCATTGCTTGTAACGGGCTTGCTAATGGCTAAGTTCACAAGTGGTAGTCTTATATGGGCAGGCTCCATGTTTTTTGCAGGGATTATTTTATTCTCTGGTAGTCTATATATTTATTCCGTTACGTCTATTAAGACGTTTGCCATGATTACGCCAATTGGTGGCGTAGCGTTTCTGGTGGGCTGGGTGCTTATCGGTACAGCCGTCGTAAAATATTTATAATTGAAATAGCAGGTAGGTTGCAATAACGAATAAGAGGAAAGCACGCAATGCATGCTTGGCACCTTGAGCAGCCTGATGAGATTGCCATTCAAGGAGTGCGGAACAACTAAAGCTGATAGTGACAAGGTACAGGCTAGTTATTGTGAGAAATAGATAACCTTGAATAATGGAAATAAGACCGATGACCAACGCAAGCGCAATGGTTAGCAGTTCGATGCGGATAATTTTTTCTAGCGGATGCCGCATATGATCACCCCTTTGCTTGGCAGTTGCATAATATTAGGAAAAAGGATGACCTAGGGATGCAGCTTCCCGGTCATCCTTTTTATTAAATGTTAAAATCGCTGTCATATTTAGGAATCTATTGTTATCTTGGTGCATAAGAGGACATGGAAGCGTTATTACCATATGGATAAGAATAATTGATCTCTTCATCAAAAGTTACATAATCGAGGTAAACCATAAGTAGTAAATATCGTTTTCCTGATTGTGGATCACTCAAAATAATGTGATCTCTTCCTGCAGCTTCAATAATACCTCTAAAGACTTTGGCATTCCATTGACTATTTCCTTCAAAGGTCATATAGACGGTTGCCTGCTTGCCACGATTTAAACGTAGAATATTTTCAATATAAGATTCTTGAAGTGGAAGCATACCTTGCTCAGATCCCGAAGGCATTTGCTGCTGTGTCTGCTGGGTTTGTTGGGGATATTGTTGGCGTGTGTTATAGACAGGATAATATGCTGGAGAGGCCGTTGGGTAATAATAATATGGGTAACTTGGATATTGATTTCCTTGTGGTACTTGTTGGTTTTCTTGATTTTCTTGACTTTCACTCATGTAAATCCCTCCTAATTATTACTTCTATGTTCAAGGCCACATCACCAGATGACTCGTGGTCACTCCATTACTGTCAATAAAGGGTGTGCCTTAAAACGTCCTACATTCCATCGAACCGCTGGGTGGACAGTTATGATCGATAGGCATACCTCATTTCTGCAAAATCTTGTTGCAAAACTCACTATTAATAGATATGTAGGAAAGTAGGCAGATATGCAAAAAGAAATAGATGTGAAAATAAAAGAAAAGGGGCTGCCTAATCGACGTATCGATTTCTAGGCAGCCCCTTTTTAAACTAATTATATGGAAAGATAGGTCCGAAGATGCTCTTTTGGAAGATGGTTTCCTACAAAGAATTCACCAAATTCCCCGTATTTGGAGCTCACTTCATCAAAGCGCATTTCATACACGATTTTCTTGAATTCAAGTGGTTCGTGTGCAAATAGGGTAACGCCCCATTCCCAGTCATCAAGGCCGATTGAGCCTGTAATGATCTGCTTCACTTTACCTGCATATTTACGTCCAGTTTTGCTGTGCTCATAAAGCATTTTAGCTCGAACATTTTTTTCTAATGTATACCAGTTCTCATCACCTTGGCGTCTTCTATCCATTGGGTAAAAACAAATATATTCCCATTTAGGAAGGATAGGCTTAAGACGTGCTTGCGTTTCAGGTAACGTTTCTGGGTCAATCCCGTCTTTAGACTCACGGTATTTAGAAAGCTCTACAACAGATACGTAAGAATGGGCTGGGAGCAGAAATTCACCCATTTTAGATTTGCTAAGTTCTGTTTCCATTTCAGAAAGCTCGTCCATAGTGGGGCGAAGGAACATAAACATGAGATCAGCTTTTTGACCAAGTACTTTATAAAGAACCTGGCTGCCATCTTTCGCCTCTTCTACAGCTTCCCATTTATCGAGTAATTTGTGAAGGCTGTCGATTGCTTGTTTGCGTTCCTCTTCTGTAGCCAGTTTCCATGCATTCCAATCGATGGAACGTAAGTCATGCAAACTATACCAACCATCCATGGTTTCTACTGCTTCAACCATATTTATCTCTCCTTAAATTTATAAATGTTATGTGTATGTTTTTACTATAGCATAATTAGGGAATGATATTCATGACATAGATTGTGTATGAGATGGCGAATTCACCTGAAATTTGATATATTGTCATAGGTCTGTCAAAAAAGACTCCGTCATCAGGAGCAATTTCTTTGATTTACTATGCAAATCATCTAGAATTTAACTACAAGCAATCAGGAGGTTAAGAAACATGAGTCAATTATTTGATCAATTAAAAGAAAGAGTTTCATCAAACAACAAAAGCATTGTGTTCCCAGAAGGCACAGATGAGCGAATTCTTACGGCTGCTAGCCAACTAGGAGCGGAAGGCGTATTGAAACCAATCTTAATTGGAAAGCGCTCAGCTGTGAAGCAAAAAGCAGAAGAAGTTGGGGTGGACGTGTCTACTTCTACCATTATCGACCCAAATGATTTCCCGGAATTCGATCTAATGGTGGAAACGTTTGTCGAAAGACGTAAAGGTAAAGCAACCAAAGAAGATGCACAAAAGATTCTGCTTGATGAAAATTATTTTGGTACGATGCTCGTTTATATGAACCAGGCAGATGGCCTTGTTAGTGGTGCTGCACACTCAACAGCAGATACGGTACGTCCGGCGCTTCAAATCATCAAAACGAAGGAAGGCATCAAAAAAACTTCCGGTGTGTTCATTATGGTTCGCGATGACGAGAAATATGTATTCGCAGACTGTGCGATTAACATTACCCCAGACAGCCAAGACCTTGCTGAAATTGCTGTAGAGAGTGCGGAAACTGCAAAGCTATTTGACGTTGATCCACGCGTTGCAATGCTAAGCTTTTCAACAAAAGGATCAGCTAAGTCTCCCGAAACAGAAAAGGTAACAGAGGCTTTACAAGTCGCTAAGGAAAAAAATCCATCTCTTGTAATTGATGGGGAATTCCAATTTGATGCTGCATTTGTTCCAAGTGTTGCAAGCAAAAAAGCACCTGATGCAGAGATTCAAGGGGATGCTAATGTATTTGTATTCCCAAGTCTAGAAGCAGGGAACATTGGTTACAAAATTGCCCAGCGTCTTGGTGGCATGGAAGCAGTGGGACCAATCCTTCAAGGACTGAACAAACCTGTAAATGACTTATCACGTGGTTGTAGTTCTGATGATGTGTACAAGCTAGCATTAATCACTGCAGCACAAGCAGCTGAGTAATAAATAGCTGAAATAAATAAAGTAGAACAGATTCGGAGCACTTGCTTCGAACTGTTCTGTTTTTTTATAGATAAAATAGGTTCCTCATGTTAGTATGCTGATTCTTCCCAATCCACTTCCATTTCCTCGAGCAACGCATAAATAGGATTTTCACCAACGATTTCGTAGGTTGTGTAGCCGATGTTGATCAACTTCTCACTAACATCAATATAATAAATAGGTTGATCTTGCATGTTTAAACTATAAATCTCCTCCCAGTCTTCATTAACCTCTAGTCTTTCGCGAACCTCTAGGGTAAACAGCGTATTAAACAAACGATTGATCAAGTGTGAATCCTCTATAGTAATCATCCGTTCATTCGACCTATCCCCGTTCCACCTATAGTTTTCAATCTCCAGTTGTTCGACCGTTCCAGGATCGAATAGTTCTTCATCTTGTACTACTTCCTCAATAGAAATAATTCGTTGTGTAATAAAAAAAATGCTGATAAAGATAATAGCAAATCCAATCATACGGACAAAATGAAAGATATATTGTTTTTCTTCTTGGGCATATTTATATTCAACAAGAGATTGGTACCCGATATAGAATATGGAAGCGCCTATTGCTATTAACAACGTTAATTGCAAGGTAGAATAAATGAATAAAAGAGTTACAATCAGGATAAGCAAGAATAAAAAAATGCGCTTTATAATTTTTTGTTTGTGGTCGATAGGTTGTTTCTCTTCTTCGATATTGTAATGTTGTCGAATCAGATAATTCGCGAGCTGTGTTCCTAACAAAATAAAAGTGCTGAAAATGGAGATTCCAGACACGAATTCTCTCCCCCCTTAAAATGAAAGCGACTACAATTTTTTCTCTTATCCTAACATATCAAAGCCACGGATTGTGCCATACTTTGGGAAGGAAATGTTTTTCGTCATAAAGTGAAACTTCAATCAGTGGGGGTTTTCGTTCTTCCCCCACTGATTGTTAGTTGAACGAATCGGGGTGTTAGCGTCCGTTTTCAACCACTAAAAACTAACGGTTTCAGCGGGATAAAAAAACCTACCGTAACCCGTTGTGGCCGAAGTAGGATAGAACAATTCAATCTATTTAATTTTTTCATTTCGTTTTTGCATTTGTTTTAGTCGCTTTTCAAAATGGGATACCTCTTCATCCGAGAAATCCATCGTCACAACATTCTCTGAGAAGTCAGCCAATGCTTTGGTGACACGTTGCTTCATATCTTGAACCGTCAAATCGATTCCGAGTAATTCAGAAAGGGAACCCATTACATTTGGGTCGACATTTGGATAACTAAAGGAAGTCTCCTCATTCTTTTTACCAATTTCATAAAATTGCTGGATCAGCGTTGCACGTTCCTTACTGTTTCCTTCTACATCTAAGTAGATTTGAATGGCGGCACCATCCTTCACACGCCTTTGTGATATACCAGCAAACTTTCTGCCGTTTATGCTTAAATCATAGTCTCCAGGACAATAGGATTGTACAATCTCATAAGCTTCTATAGCGTCTGTCAGATCATGTAGCATATATTGAACAAAGCTCACCATGGCTTCATAGCAGTCTTGAATGGAGAGTTGCTTTACACCCGGAAGTATTAGGGAAATGTTTAATACCCCTTTATCTAGAGCGACAGCAAGTCCTCCAGAATTGCGGATCACGACTTGTTTTTCAGCCTGTTGAAGAAATGCAATACCTTCAGCTATATAGGGTAGCTTTCCATCAGGTATCCCTAGGACAATTGTTTCATCATGTACCCATAGTCGAACAGCAGGTGGGGACTGCTCGTCGCTTACCGATAATGCCAACGCATCATCGATAGCGAAGGAGGTCATTGCAGTATATGGTTCACCATGAAAGGTTGGTTGATTAGAATGGTCAATATAACGGAATGTTTGGTGTCGGATAATATCTTTCCAATTTTTCATAAGTACTCCTTTACCGTGTAGGCTTTCTTTAAGAATTAGAAACATCTCTTTTTTATCATGCTTATCTATTATATAATAATACTATTATAGAGTGAGTTCAAAAAGGAGGATAAAAAGGACCGAGAAGTTCGAGGCGGCGTAGCTTTGAGTACCGGAACGTATGCAATTAATACGTGAGGAACGGAAAAGCAAGCCAACGAGCTTCCACAGGATGTGGTGACTTCGACGTTCGACACAGGACGTGTCGGAATTTAGTCGAAGGTCATCAGTACCGATGTGTCATTTTTACCGGAGTTTTAGAACAACATCTTATTAAGAATGAACAGAAACGGGTTGTAAAATAAATGGCATATAAAGACGATCAATTGATAGAAGAAAAAGTTTTTAAAGACCCTGTACATAGATATGTCCATGTGAAGGACCGGGTGATTTGGGACTTGATTGCAGCTCCAGAGTTTCAAAGACTGCGCAGAATCAAGCAGCTCGGCACTACAAATTATACCTTTCATGGCGCAGAACATAGTCGCTTCAACCATTCTCTTGGTGTTTATGAGATTGTACGAAGAATTATTTATAACTTCCAAGGGAGAGAGCATTGGAATAATGACGAGCGATTGCTATGTCTTTGTGCAGCCTTACTTCATGACTTAGGACACGGGCCTTTTTCTCATTCCTTTGAAAAAGTGTTTAAGCTTGATCACGAGGAATATACGCAAAAAATCATTTTGGGAGAAACAAAGGTTCATGAGATTCTGGAACAGGTTGAGGAAGGCTTCGCTCAAAAAGTGGCGGATGTCATTGCAAAAACGTATCAAAATAAGCTTGTCGTTAGCCTGATTTCAAGTCAGATCGATGCAGACAGAATGGATTACTTGCAACGAGATGCCTATTTTACGGGCGTAAGCTACGGCCACTTTGATATGGAACGGATTTTAAGGGTCATGCGACCAATAGAGGATCAGGTTGTCATAAAAGCGACGGGGATGCATGCAGTAGAAGATTACATTATGAGTAGATACCAAATGTACTGGCAGGTGTACTTCCATCCTGTGACAAGAAGTGCAGAGGTTATCCTTACAAAAATCCTTCATCGTGCTAAATATCTGTATGAAACAAAGGAATTTGACTTCAAGCTGAAGCCGACTCACTTTATTTCCTTTTTCACAGGTGACGTGAAATTAGATGAGTACCTAAAGCTTGATGAGGGTATCGTATCGTATTATTTCCAGCTCTGGCAGGAAGAAGATGACGAGATATTACGTGACCTTTGTGAGCGGTTTATGAACAGAAGGTTATTTAAGTATGTTGAGTTCAACCCAAATTTACAAATGGCGGAATGGATGGAGCTCTACAGGCTATTTTCTGATGCAGGAATTGATCCAGAATACTATCTTGTTGTTGATTCTTCATCTGATTTACCATATGATTTCTATCGTCCAGGAGAAGAGGAAGAACGACTGCCTATCCATTTACTTATGCCAAATGGTGATTTAAAGGAACTTTCACGCCACTCAGATATTGTGGAATCCATTTCAGGTAAAAAAAGAACCGATCATAAATTATATTTCCCGAAGGATTTACTTGAAAGTCTGCCTGACGAGGAAAAGAAAACACGGATAAAGGAAATTTTATACGGGCAAGGGGAGTTAATAGATGCTAACGAATCACGCTAAATTAATGCAGTTTTTTTCTGTAGCAAACGAGGTAACAGGCCGTAAAAAGCTTCAGAAAATGATATATATTCTGCAGAAGTGCAAGCTGCCGTTTGAGGAGAAATTCCAGTTCCATTTCTATGGACCTTATTCAGAGGAATTAACATTACGTGTGGAAGAGCTTTGTAATCTGCATTTCATCCAAGAGGAAAAGGAAGATAAGAGCAATTATTATCAATATCGTTACTCTATAACAGAAGACGGCCAGTCTTTCTTAGATCAATTTGCTATGGACATGCCTGATTTGGGGAATAAAATAGCGATGCTAAAAGGTAAAAGCTCTCGCTTCTTAGAACTTGTGGCAACAATGCTCTATTTTGATGATTTACCACTTGAAGAAAACATCCAGAAAGTGCATACCGTAAAGCCGAAACAAAAATATACCGATGATGAGATAGAAGAGGCCATTTCGTTTATCGCCTCTATAAGTGATGAAAACAGTTAAGGTGAAACAACGCTTTCGCTGTGCTAAAATGGGATTCAAGAGTGAAAAAGGAGGATTCCAGAAATGAGTTCTGATAACTCTTCAAACAAGAAGAAAACTAATGCTTTTACGATAGTTAAGGATGATTCAACAGATGGGCATGGCGGTTATGGCGCCGGCACGATCAGTTTAGAGAATATGTCACCCGTTATTGTGGATCCCAATGAGAAGAAAGCCTATGTCGACATGGGGGCAATGCATGGACGAAGTGATATTGAACGTCGTGTTAAATTTTTGCCGAACAAGGAAGAAGTCCCGAACGGTTTGCTTTACTGGATTGTCTGGGTAAATGTAGAGCGAAACGAAAACGGAACCTTTTATGCTGGTGTTGCAGGTAGTGAAGTCAGGGTTGACCGTCCAATTAAGCGAGCATACAAATCGATGCCAGAGCACGTTACCCATATGGAAAAATCATTAAAAGGGAAAATTATATTAGCGCATATGGATGAGGAATCTAAAAAGCTTTTAAAGGATTTCCTAGTTGAATTTGATTCTGACATGTGGGCTAATTCTACTGATGAATTAAAAGAAGTGCTTTCGGTTTAAAGACATAAAGTGAAACTTCAATCAGAGGGGATTTTCGTTCTTCCTCCACTGTTTGTTACTTGAACGAATCGGGGTGTTAGCGTCCGTTTACTCCCACTAAAAACTAACGGTTTCACTTCATATTTGAAGTGGGAGTCTTACGGACGGTTGTTCCGGGATAAAAGTGGCGATTTTGTGACAATGTTTAAACAATTCTAGTATAAATGTACCTGGGTTTTGGAGGATTCGAGTATGCGAGCGTTGACTCAAGGGCAGGTCGGGCTTAGTCGATGTTCCATCCCCAGACGCTTGCGCTTTTGTACTGGAATTTGTAAAATATGTATACATGGGCTAACTCATGTATTACTAGGACGAAAAGAAGCTGATTCCAATCGGATGGGAGGAATCAGCTTCTTTTTGTCTTTTTTTAGGTCTACCAATCTCCAGGCACGGAAGGCATGAGTTTTAAGAACGGGAGATAGATACAAGGGCAAGGAGCACAGTTTATGGTCTTTACTTAAACTCTTTTACCGAAACAAATCAAATAATTGTTCCACCATGCTTTTTTCCTCATCTTTATCCTCTTTATGGTAATGTTCCGTGCAATATCCCTCTGGTTCTGTTCCTTTTTCAAAGTACATAACACGGCTTGATTCGCAATATGGTGTTGCTCGCAGTCCTGTTACAGGATCAATAGGAATTCCTACAACACCGCTTGGTGCAGTGAAATTTTCCACTGGAAGTTCTTCATGTGCTGCTTCCATGAATCCTGCCCAGATTTGCTTTGTATAAGCAGATTCTGCAACCTTCTCCATTGGTCGATTATCATCATAGCCAGCCCAAACCCCTGTCACAAGAGATGGACTATAACCAATCATCCAACTGTCGGAATTGGTTGTACCGGACTTTCCAGCATAGATTCTGGAGAGTTGGTCAGAAACCGACGACCCTGTCACAGACATATAGCCATCCAGTTCCCTATCAAACATACCAGTCATAAGTTGTGTAAGGAGAAAGGCTGTCTTTTGGTCGAGTTTCTGCTTCCCTTTTTTCGTTTTATGTTTATAAACGGTTTTACCTTCTCGGTCGACAATTTTTTCGATTGTATGGCCTTGAAGTTCATGGCCCCCGTTTGCTAGCATGCCATAGGCAGTTACCATTTCTTTTACATTTACAGTTGCTGTTCCAAGTGCTAGGGAAGGAACGGCAGGGAGCTTACTTGTTATGCCAAATTCTTTTGCAGTATCTACAAGTCTCTCTGGGCCTAGATACATATTTGTTTTTACCGCATATACGTTATCAGACAAAGCGATAGCTTGTGCTAGTGTAATGGGTTCATTTGCATAATAGCCATTAAAATTGCTTGGCTGGTAAACGTTGCCATCTGCTAGATCGAAGCTAGTTGGCTTGCTCATCAACATGGTATTGGGCGTATACCCATTTTCAAGTGCAGCATAATATAGAAAAGGCTTAAAAGAAGAACCAGGCATTCGCTTTGCTGATGTTGTTCGGTTAAATGGACTCTGATTATAGTCTCTGCCACCAAGCATGGCAGTAATCCCACCCGTGCTAGGATCCACTGCTAGAGCGCCTATCTCCAGTTCTGTTTCAGGCTGAACTGTCTTCTCTACTTGTTGTTCAAGTAACTTTTGCTGTTGGCTGTTAAGTGTTGTATAGATAGAATAACCACCTGCCCGGACTTCTTTCTGTTTCCTACCTAGTAGCTCAGCGGCTTCCTTGATAACTGTATCTTGGAAGTGGGGGGCAATTTTCTCCTGGCTACTCGGGCTGTTTTTAGCATAGATTAATTCCTGTCGCAATGCCGAATCAAAAGATTTTTTGTCGATAATCCCTTTATCAAGTAAGTTGGTCAATATTTGTTCTTGCCGATTTCGCGCCCTTTCTTCATCGTTTAGAGGCGAGTAATAGGTTGGCCCCTTTGGGATGCCTGCTAGCATTGCTGCTTCAGCAACCGTTAAATCTGTGGCTGGTTTATTAAAAAAATAGTTACTAGCGGCTTCGATTCCATATGCTCCGTGACCGTAGTAAATAGAATTTAAATAGCCCTCCAGAATGTCTTCTTTGGAGTAAAACATTTCAAGGCGCACTGTATAAAATGCTTCCTTGATCTTTCGGGTGAGGCTTTTTTCATGGGTTAAATAAAGATTCCTTGCATATTGCTGGGTTAAAGTGCTGGCACCTTCTTTGAGGGACCATGTTTTAATATCCTTTACAATTGCTCCCATGATACGTTTCAAATCAAAACCATGGTGATTATAAAAGTTCTGATCCTCGGTAAGTAGTGTGGCTGCTATAATTTCCTCTGACATTTCGCTCAGCTCAACCCATTGCCGGTATTCCGGTCCACGTTCTTCTCCAATCACTTCTTCATTAGTACTATAAAGAATGGTATTCTGATCCATTTGCAAATCTGGTGGGCCAAGCAGGAAACTAGTAAGGTAGATGGCACCCGCTCCAAGTAGGAAAACTGCCACTAGCCACACGATTAATTTTAATAGGAGTTTTGACCCCAAGTTATACTTTCCTTTTCCCATGATTCGTATCTCCAGTATGTGTGCATTTCTATCAGTATGGGAAAAGATAAAAAGATCTAAACAAAATGTGAGAAAAAGCTTGTCTTTTTGTAGAAATTCTCTATAATTTTATTGTCTTGATAGATGAAGGAGTGAAGAAAATGAGCATGTGGTTTACTGAAAGTCAAACAGCCAATTTTGGCATTACAGCAAAAATAAAACAAACACTAGCTACTGTGAAAACAGACTTCCAGGAGCTTCAAATGATAGAAACAGAAGAATGGGGCAATATGCTTGTACTAGACGATATGGTCATGACAACAGAAAGGGACGAATTTGTTTACCATGAAATGGTTGCCCACGTACCATTATTTACCCATCCTAATCCGAAGCATGTCCTAGTTGTGGGCGGAGGAGATGGTGGGGTTATTCGCGAAGTACTTAAACACCCCTCTGTCGAAAAGGCGGTCCTTGTTGAAATTGATGGGCAGGTAATCGAGTACTCTAAAAAGTTTCTGCCTTCCATTGCAGGAACATTGGATGATCCGCGAGTAGAAGTGAAAGTCGATGATGGCTTTTTATACATTGCAAATAGCAAGCGTGAATTTGATGTCATTATGGTGGATTCTACAGAGCCTGTAGGCCCAGCGGTTAGCCTCTTTACAGAAGGGTTTTACAGCGGAATAAAGGATGCTTTAAAAGATGATGGCATTTTCGTTGCGCAGACGGACAACCCGTGGTTTAAAGCAGACCTCATTCATCAGGTATACCATGATGTGAAAAAGATCTTCCCTGTTACAAAGCTATATACTGCTAATATTCCTACGTACCCAAGTGGGCTGTGGACATTTACAATGGGAAGCAAAATACACGATCCGCTAAAAGTGAAGCCAGAACGTTTCCATGAAATCGAAACGAAATACTACACACCAGAACTGCATACGGCTTCCTTTGCGTTGCCGAGGTTTGTGTCAGATTTATTGAAATAGAGGAGGGACTCCATGCGATTCGATGAGGCGTACTCAGGAAAAGTGTTTATTATGTCAGGAAATGATTACGAAAAAGCACAGGCTGTCATTTATGGCATGCCAATGGACTGGACAGTGAGCTTTCGCCCTGGTTCACGATTTGGCCCTGGACGTATTCGAGAGGCCTCTATTGGACTGGAAGAATATAGCCCATATATGGACAAGCATTTAGAGGAAGTTTCCTATTTTGATGCAGGAGATATTCCACTACCATTTGGCAATCCCCAGCGTAGCTTGGACGAGATTCGTAAGTATGTGACAAAGCTTAGTGCAGATGGGAAATTCCCGCTTGGTCTTGGGGGAGAGCACTTAGTTACCTGGCCAGTTATACAGGCCATGCACAAAGTACATCCGGATATGGCGGTAATTCATATAGATGCACATGCCGATCTTCGTGAAGAATACGAAGGGGAAGCACTTTCCCATTCGACCCCTGTACGGAAGATCTGTGGCTTGCTTGGTGCAGAGAACGTCTATTCATTTGGGATTCGTTCTGGGATGCGTGAAGAATTCCAGTTTGCTAAGGAAAGCGGCATGCATATGACAAAGTATGATGTAGCGGATCCATTAGAAAAAGTATTACCACAGCTTGCAGGACGAAAGGTATACGTCACCATCGATATTGATGTATTGGACCCTGCTTTTGCTCCAGGTACCGGTACAGCTGAAGCTGGTGGGATCACATCCAAAGAATTGCTAAAAGCAATTCAACTTATTGCCGGGTCTGAAGTGAAGGTTATTGGTGCAGACCTCGTAGAAGTTGCACCAGCCTATGACCATTCAGAAAAGACAGCTATTGCAGCAAGTAAATTCGTTCGTGAAATGCTGCTCGGTTGGGTGAAATAAAATTCAAGCCTCTACCTACGGGTGGAGGTTTTTAAATTTCAATATTGTTAAAACCTCTGGTCAATCAACCACATGCGCAGTCCAATCGATCATGTGACAGGTTTAATCAATCAGATGAGCAGTCCAATCGATCACGCGAGAGGATCAATCAACCATAGGAGCAGTCCAATCGATCACGCGAGAGGTTTAATCAACAACAAAAGCAACCCAATCGATTCCGAGAGAAGTCCAATCAACCTTCCAGACGTCTTTAATATGATGCAAATTCAGGAATTTTAAAGGTAGTTCTGGCATTTCCCCCCTGATTAACGATATAATAGGTCATTATATGATTTTTTACGATTGAGGAGATTTGATGACACAACAAGGACGACAAGTCATGATTGAGCTTTCTACCTCCATTGAAGACAATGGAAATGTGGAAAAAAGCCAGATGAAGCATACGGCCGAATTTTTTCAAAAAGGCAAGCTGGATGTGCTGCGCTATGAAGAGCAGGATGAGAATGGTTCTTCGACAAAAAATCTGATTACCATACAGCCAGATAAAGTGAGTATTAAACGAACTGGTGATGTTAGTATGAATCAGCAATTTCAGCAAGGTTACATTACCGAAAATGTGCTGAAGCACCCTTATGGTAGCATGCATATGGAAACATCTACCCAAACAATCAGCTATAATGCACCAACAGACCATTCTGAAGGGCGTTTAAAAATAGATTACACAGTTAAATTAAATGGCCAGGATGAACGCAGCCATGAGATCAAACTTACAATTATAGAGGAGGGTGCCAAATGAACGTGTTGGCCCAAACGGAAGAAATATTAAAACAAGCAATAGCAACAGCTGTCATACAGGCTGACCTAGCGACAGAAGAGGAGCTCCCTTCGATTGTTCTCGAAAAACCAAAAGACAAAGCACATGGTGATTTCGCAACAAATATCGCGATGCAGCTGGCTAGAATTGCCAAAAAGGCTCCTAGACAAATAGCGGAAGACATTACGGCTAACTTAGACAATACAAAAGCTTCCATCGAAAAAGTGGAAATTGCTGGTCCTGGATTCATTAACTTTTTCATGAAAAATGATTTTCTCGGTGAAATCATTCCAACTATTCTTAAAGACCAAGCATCATACGGAAGAACTAATGCTGGTCAAGGTGAAAAGGTTCAAGTAGAATTTGTTTCGGTTAATCCTACAGGCGATCTACATTTAGGGCATGCTCGTGGCGCAGCTTTTGGGGACGTACTTTGTAATGTCCTAAATGCTGCTGGCTACCAAGTGGAACGTGAATATTATATTAACGATGCAGGAAACCAGATTGATAACTTGGCGTTGTCCGTCGATGCGCGTTATCTCCAGGCACTTGGAAAAGACGTTGCGATGCCTGAAGATGGCTATCACGGTGAAGACATCGTGAAGATTGGCGAAAAGCTGGCAGAGGAGCATGGTGAAAGCTGGGCTGAGAAAGAACAGTCTGAGCGTCTAGCCTTCTTTAAGGAATATGGATTAAAGTATGAACTAGGTAAAATTGAAGAAGACTTAGCAGAATTCCGTGTGCATTTTGATAACTGGTTCTCTGAGCGTTCTTTGTATCAGGATGATAAAATCACGGATGCACTTGATGTATTGAAAAATGGCAACTATGTGTATGAGAAAGATGATGCGACCTGGTTCCGCACTACAGATTTCGGTGATGATAAAGACCGTGTTCTTAAGAAACAGGATGGTAGCTACACCTATCTAACTCCAGACATTGCTTACCATAAAAATAAGCTGGATCGTGGTTTTAATAAAATTATTAACGTATGGGGTGCTGATCACCATGGTTATATCCCAAGAATGCGCGCAGCCATTCAGGCGTTAGGCTATCCAGTGGAAAAATTTGATGTGAAAATCATACAAATGGTGAACCTGTTTGAAAATGGCGAGAAACTACGTATGAGTAAACGGACAGGTAAAGCAGTAGCACTTCGAGAATTAATGGAAGAAGTGGGCGTCGACGCCGTTCGTTACTATTTTGTAACCCGTTCAAATGATTCACAGCTTGATTTTGACATGGATTTAGCACGTTCACAATCCAATGACAACCCAGTATTCTACGTACAATACGCCCATGCACGGATATGTACAATGCTGAAGCAGGCGGAAAGCAAGGGATACGAGGTGGAGGCGGGCTATGATGCAAGTCTGCTAACAGCTGAGAAAGAAGTAGACCTACTGAAAAAACTTGGTGAATTCCCGCAAACTGTTGCAGATGCTGCAGAAAAGCAAACACCTCATAAAGTCACACAGTATGTGTATGACCTTGCGACATTGTTACACAGCTATTATAACGCTGAAAAGGTTTTGGACGAATCCAATAAAGAGCTGACACATGCCCGTATTGCCTTAATGAAAGCAGTAAGAACCGTATTACAAAACGCATTAAAGTTAATTGCTGTTACCGCACCAGAGAAAATGTAAAAAAGATAACTTATATGGTAAAAGTCGGGCTGATCAGCTCGGCTTTTTGCTTAGCAATAAAGAGCACGGGAGCATAGTCCGAGAAAGGCTGAACATCGCCCGGGAAAGATTAAACATCGGCCAAGAATACCTGAATATCGCCCGAGAGAGGTCTAACATCGGCCAACTTCGTATAAGTCCACTGCGCAAGCAACAAATATGGTTAAACAAAAACTCCAGATTGTGGCTTTAATTAGAAGCAGATGTATCTTGTCCCTTAGAACGAATATTTTACAGAATTTAAGTTGACTGAATGATCATTCATCGTTTAAAGTAGAGGTAGAAGTTATTTGTTTTTTACTATTCACAAAAATGAAATCGCTAACATCTTTTGGGGATAGGAGACATGCCAAGAAATGACAGAGGGGGAGCGGATAATGGAGACATTTTTGCTAATAAACGGATTAGCCTTTGCAGCCATCACACTATATGGCCTGTATTTATTCGCTAGAGTTGTAGCGACTAGGGTAGCGTACATTCGACTTGGGAAAAAATCAGAGTTTGACCGACAGTATAAAGAGCGGTTTCGCAGGATAGGGAAAATTGTATTTGGCCAATCAAAGCTTTTGAAAGATAAGAAGTCTGGCACGATTCATGTCATGATGTTCTATGGATTTATTCTTGTTCAGTTCGGTGCCATTGATTTTATTGTAAGAGGAATTTCACCGGGCGACCATTTGCCGTTTGGAATCTTTTATCCAGGTTTTGTATTTTTTCAAGAGCTTGTAACGTTGATGATTCTTGTTGCGGTTGGTTGGGCTTTTTATCGTCGTTATATGGAAAAGCTTGTCCGTTTGAAGCGCGGATTTAAAGCAGGGCTAGTTCTTATTTTTATTGGTAGTTTGATGGTTTCCGTGCTTGTTGGAAACGGAATGGCGCAAATCTGGCACGGTCATGAAATGACATGGACAGAGCCTATTGCTAGTTTAATAGCAGGAACATTTAGTTGGATGTCACCAACTGCCGCAATGGTTGTCTTTTTCATTGCATGGTGGGTTCACACCATTACATTACTGTCCTTCCTTGTTTACGTTCCGCAATCCAAACATGCCCATTTAATAGCTGCCCCGATTAATGTATTTCTAAGTAAGCGGGTCCCGGGTAAACTGAAGAAACTTGATTTCGATATTGATGAGGATGCAGAGGAAAGCGAGGAGGAGATATCCTTTGGTGTTGGGAAGATAGAGGATTTTGAACAACATCAGATGATAGATTTTTACGCATGTGTAGAATGTGGTCGCTGTACCGATGTCTGTCCTGCATCTGGAACAGGCAAAATGCTTTCTCCGATGGATATCATGGTGAAACTAAGGAACCACCTAACAGAAAAAGGTGCTTCAATCACAGGGAAATCACCTTGGGTTCCAGCTTACGCGTTTGCAGGTACACAAGGAAATCAAGCTACTTCAAATGAAGAAGCAGCAGCCACAGTGCAACATGCTAGTTTAATTGGCGATGTCATTACAGCGGAAGAGCTTTCTGGTTGTACGACATGCCGAAACTGTGAGGATGCTTGTCCAGTAAATAATGAACACGTTGGTACGATCATTGATTTGCGCCGCTATCTTGTGATGACAGAAGGAAAGATGGATCAAGATGTACAGCGTGCTGTAATGAATATTGAACGTCAAGGAAACCCATGGGGACTGTCGAAAAAAGATCGTGTGAAATGGCGGGAGCTTGATGAGACAGCTTATATTCCAACAGTAAAAGAACTGAAAAAAGAAGAGAAAGAATTTGACTATCTATTCTGGGTTAGCTCGATGGGGGCTTATGATAGCCGCAGCCAGAAAATTGCAATCTCCTTTGCCAAGCTTATGAACCAGGCAGGCATCCGATTTGCAATACTTGGGAACAAGGAAGCAAATTCTGGAGATACGGCAAGGCGAATTGGAAATGAATTTTTATTCCAGGAAATTACCGAGAAAAATATAAAAGAATTTGAGAAAAATGGTGTAACCAAAATCGTAACGATTGACCCGCATGCATACAATATCTTTAAAAACGAATACCCCGATTTTGGGTTTGAAGCAGAAGTCTATCATCATACACAAATGCTTTATGATTTGGTAATGGGAGGAAAGCTAGCCCCTAAGCGGGAAATAAAGCAAAGACTCACCTATCATGATTCCTGCTATCTAGGAAGATATAACGGAGTGTATGATCCACCTAGAGAAATTTTGAAATCCATACCAGGTCTTGAGTTAGTAGAGATGACACGTAGTAAAGAGAATGGTATGTGTTGTGGTGCAGGTGGTGGCTTGATGTGGACAGAGGAAACGACTGGAAATCGGATTAATGTGGCAAGAACCGAACAAGCTATTGCCGTGCAACCGACAATGATCTCAAGCGCGTGTCCTTATTGTTTGACGATGCTTAGTGACGGGACGAAAGCGAAAAATGTTGAAGAGGATATAAGCACAATGGATGTTGCAGAGATCCTGGCATTGTCTGTGTTTACGGAAACAGAAAGCAAAACAGCGTAATTCGAAAACATAACTATGGTAAAATGACAGAGAGGGAGAAGGGAGACTTCCTTCTTCTTTTATGCACGTAATCTGAGCGAGCGTTCAATCAATTTCCATGCGGCTACTTGGTATGGAGTGATAGTTTAACAAGCCGTTTTTAAATAGAAGAAAAGGTGGTAGTGATAATGAGAAAATCTGTAATTGTGTCTGGAGCGAGAACGCCATTTGGTAAGTTTGGCGGAGCACTTAAAGGATTTACCGCATCCCAGCTGGGTGGTAAGGCAATAAAAGCTGCTTTAGAACGAGCTGGAATGGAAGGTTCCGAGATTGACGAAGTTATCATGGGAACCGTGCTTCAAGGTGGGCAAGGACAGATCCCGTCACGACAGGCAGCAAGAGAAGCTGGGATACCATGGAATGTAAAAACCGAGACGATTAATAAGGTGTGTGCTTCTGGTCTTCGTAGTGTGACACTTGCTGATCAATTAATCCGACTAGGAGATGAAGAGATCATTGTTGCAGGTGGAATGGAGAGCATGAGTAATGCGCCATACTTTCTTCCAGATGCCCGTTGGGGAAATCGAATGGGTGATAAACAAGTAAAAGACATGATGATCCATGATGGTCTGACGTGCTCTTTTGAAGGGGTACATATGGGGAATTACGGCAATTCCACAGCAGGTAAACATGATTTAAGCCGAGAAGCACAGGATGAGTGGTCTTATCGTAGTCATCAGCTTGCTGTAGAAGCGATCGACAATGGTAAATTTACCGACGAAATTATTGCGGTGGAAGTACCACAGCGCAAACGTGATCCGTTAATTGTGGACACAGATGAAGCGCCTAGAAGAGATACAACGCAAGAAAAACTTGCTGGTTTACGTCCAGCCTTCGATCCAAACGGCACAATTACGGCGGGAAATGCACCTGGAGTAAATGATGGTGCATGTGCATTTGTTGTTATGTCTGAAGAGAAAGCAACGGAAATGGGCAAAGCACCAATGGCCTATGTGCTCGGTCATGCAGAAGTAGCAGTTGAGGCAGAAGATTTCCCAGAAACGCCTGGTCTTGTTATTAACAAGATTTTAGAAAAAACGGGCCACTCTAAGGACGACATCGATTTATTTGAAATTAATGAGGCATTCGCTGCAGTATCATTGGCAAGTGGTAAAATAGCTGGAATTGACCCGGAAAAAGTGAATGTAAATGGCGGAGCTGTTGCGCTAGGGCACCCAATTGGCGCGAGTGGAGCTAGAATTATCCTAACATTAATCCATGAGCTAAAACGTCGTGGTGGAGGGCTAGGCATTGCAGCAATCTGCAGTGGTGGTGGCCAAGGCGACGCAGTACTCATTGAAGTACCAAAACAATAAACAAAAGCGAAGAGCGCAGTATTTTGCGCTGTGTCTTGAAAAACCATAATACCCCAGGTGGAAAAGGAAGCCGGGGTATCATGGTTCCTAACATGAGTTTTCCTAATTTTCGTTACATAAAATGAGGAGGGATGGCATGATCAAAAAAGTACTTGTAGTAGGAGCAGGTCAAATGGGTGCTGGAATTGCACAAGTTTGTGCCCAAGCAGGATTAGAAGTTTTCTTGCATGATCAAAAGGAAGAAGCTGTGCAAAAAGGACTCCAGTCCATTAGAAAACTGCTTGGCCGAGCAGTGGAAAAGGGACGGATGACGGAAGGGGAGAAAACAGCTACAAAGAATCGGTTAACACCCTCTACGTCATTACAGGACGCGGCGAACTGTGATCTTGTTATTGAAGCAGTTGTGGAAAAGATGGATGTTAAAAAAGCAGTCTTTCAAGAGTTAGATGGGATCACACCACAGCATGCTATTCTTGCTACGAACACTTCGTCGCTCGCCATTACAGAAATCGCAGCAACAACAAAGAGACCAGACCAAGTGATAGGCATGCATTTTATGAATCCGGTTCCAGTTATGAAGTTAGTAGAAATAATCCGTGGCTTGCAAACAAGTGAGGAAACCTTTAAAGAAATTGAAGAGCTTGCTAAAGTACTTGGAAAAGTACCGGTGTCAGTAGAAGATTATCCCGGATTTGTCTCTAACCGAATTTTAATGCCAATGATTAATGAGGCTATCTTCACCGTATACGAAGGAGTGGCAACAGTAGAGGATGTCGACACGTCGATGAAGCTTGGGATGAATCATCCAATGGGCCCGTTAACGCTTGCAGACTTTATTGGTTTAGACACATGTCTTTACATTATGGAAGTGTTGCATGAAGGGTTTGCTGATAGTAAATATAGACCATGTCCCTTGTTAAAGCAGTATGTCCAGGCAGGCTGGCTTGGTAAAAAGACTGGCCGTGGCTTTTACCAATATGAAAAAACAACAGGATAGACAGGGGGGATAGAGATGGACTTTCATTTTACGGAAGAACAGACCATGCTTCAAAAGATGGTACGCGATTTTGCCAAGGAAAAGGTGGCACCAGAAGTAGAACGTATGGAAAGAGAGCATCGATTTCCTAAAGAACTAATTGGGGAGATGGCAGAGCTTGGACTACTCGGCATCCCCATACCAGAAGAATTTGGTGGAAGTGGGATGGACTTTATTTCCTATGTTAGGACTATTCATGAGCTTTCTAAAGTAAGCGCTTCCTTAGGGGTGATTCTTTCTGTGCATACCTCGGTTGGAACGAATCCGATCCTCTATTTTGGGACTGATCAGCAGAAGCAATATTATTTGCCAAAATTGGCTAGTGGAGAATTCCTAGGAGCCTTTGCATTAACAGAACCTAGTGCAGGTTCTGATGCTTCCAGTATAAAAACGAGAGCTAAGAGGGATGGCGATCATTACATCATAAACGGGGCAAAAGTGTTTATTACGAATGGTGGTCATGCAGATACCTTTATTACGTTTGCTCGTACAGGAGAGGGTTCTACTGCGCTTAGTGCCTTCATTTTAGAACGAAATACGCCAGGACTTGAAATTGGAAAAGAAGAAAGGAAAATGGGGCTCAATGGGTCCTCCACGGTACCACTAACATTGGAAAATTGCCGGGTTTCTAAGACACAGTTGCTTGGCAATGAAGGAGATGGCTATAAAATAGCGATGAAAAACCTTCATGTCGGCCGGATTGGAATTGCTGCCCAGGCGTTGGGGATTGCAGAGGCGGCGGTCGAGCTTGCAACAGATTATGCGAAGGAAAGAGAGCAATTTCAAAAACCGATTGCAGCAAATCAGGGGATTGCCTTTAAGTTAGCTGATATGGCGACAGCTGCTGAAGCGGCAAGTCTATTAACCTACCAAGCAGCCTCTCTTGTACAAGAAGGTGTCTCGTGCTCAAAAGAAGTATCGATCGCGAAAATGTTTGCATCCAAGACAGCTGTGAAAAACGCCATTGAAGCGGTACAGGTGCTTGGTGGGTACGGGTACACAAAGGATTATCCTGCTGAGCGACTTTTTCGAGATGCTAAGGTAACGGAGATCTACGAAGGAACCAACGAAATTCAACATATGGTAATTGCCAAAGAATTGTTAAAGAAATGATTGGGGGATGAAGCAATGAATTTTCAATTAACCGAAGAACAGGAAATGCTACGTAAAATGGTTCGGAGTTTCGCGGAAAAAGAAGTGGAGCCAACTGCTGCTGAACGAGATGAAGAGGAACGATTTGACCGGGAGATTTTTGACAAAATGGCTGTGCTTGGCCTAACAGGCATTCCATGGCCTGAAGAATATGGCGGAATTGGTGCAGATTATGTCAGCTATTGTATTGCAGTAGAGGAATTATCGCGCGTGTGTGCCTCAACAGGGGTAACGCTTTCAGCACATCTATCCTTGGCAAGCTGGCCGATTTATACATACGGCAATGAAGCGCAGAAAACGACGTTTCTTAAGCGTCTGGCCACAGGAGAAGCATTAGGTGCCTATGCGCTGTCAGAACCGGGAGCTGGAAGTGATGTTGTTTCGATGAAAACAACAGCAAAGGAAGACGGGGCCGATTATATTTTAAATGGCAGCAAGGTTTGGATCACCAATGGTGGTGTAGCAGATATTTACATTGTGTTTGCTAAAACAGACACGGATGCAAAACATAAAGGGATTAGTGCCTTCATCGTAGAAAAGGGCACGGACGGGTTTACCTTTGGTAAGAAGGAGAAAAAGCTAGGAATTCGTTCTTCACCGACAACAGAGCTTATCTTTGAAAATTGTCGGATACCAAAGGGAAACATGCTTGGTGAAGAAGGGGAAGGCTTTAAAATTGCCATGACGACGTTGGATGGTGGACGAAACGGGATTGCGGCCCAAGCTCTTGGCATTGCCCAAGGTGCACTGGATGCAGCTGTTGGCTATGCAAAGGAAAGAGAACAGTTTGGCAAGCCGATCGCAACGAATCAAGGAATCTCGTTTAAACTTGCAGATATGGCGACAGACGTCGAAGCTTCAAGACTATTAACCTATCAGGCGGCCTGGTTGGAATCCGAGGGCCTTCCGTACGGGAAAGCTTCTGCTATGTCAAAATTATTTGCAGGGGATGCAGCAATGCGAATTACGGTAGAGGCTGTGCAAGTATTTGGCGGGTATGGTTACACCAAAGATTATCCTGTTGAAAGGTATATGCGGGACGCCAAAATAACGCAAATTTACGAGGGAACCAATGAAATTCAGCGGCTCGTCATAGGTCGTATGTTGACCAAAGCCTAAAAAAGAGTTTGCTGAGAAGAAGGGGGGAGTGCTCGGTGGCCGAGGAGCAGGTTTTTTCAGCAGTAAAAGATAAAGGATTAGTGGAGAAAAGACGCAAACAAATGATTAAAGGCGCCCTTAACCTGTTTAAAGAAAAAGGGTTCCACCGAACAACAACTCGAGAAATTGCCAAAGAATCAGGATTCAGTATTGGCACGCTTTATGAATATATTCGAACAAAGGAAGACGTTTTGTTTCTTGTATGTGATTCTATCTATGACCAGGTCCAAGTACGACTTGAGAAGGTCATTAATGTCCATGGTTCTCCACTTGAAAAGCTTGTTTCCGTAACTGAAGCATATTTTCGTTTAATGGATGAAATGCAGGAAGAGATTGTCATTATGTACCAAGAAGTGAAATCACTGAAAAAGGACACGAAAGAGTATGTCCTGCAAAAGGAAAGAGAAATGGTGCAAATGTTAGAAAAGGTGATTGTGACCTGTTTGCCGGAAGAAAGCATTTCATCAAAGGATGCAATGCTTATGGCAAATAACATTTTTATTCAAGGACAAATGTGGAGCTTTCGTCGTTGGATGTTGCAACGGCAATTTACCTTGGATGAATATATTGAACGGCAGACCCAGTTTATTTTGCGCTCCTTATCGATTGGGGCACCTAAGAAAGGAGAGAAGTAAAAGCATGGATCAGACGATTTATAAACCGGAACATCCAGTTCGTTTTGTAACCGCATCCAGTTTATTTGATGGGCATGATGCTTCGATTAATATAATGCGACGAATTTTGCAGGCGAGTGGAGCAGAAGTGGTACATCTTGGACATAACAGATCAGTGGAAGAAGTCGTGCATGCTGCAATCCAGGAGGATGTACAAGGGATCGCGATGTCTTCTTATCAGGGTGGGCATGTAGAATATTTTAAGTATATGGTCGACTTATTGAAGGAGCTTGGTGCAGAGCATATAAAAGTTTATGGCGGTGGTGGGGGTGTCATCATCCCACGTGAAATTAAAGAACTGCATGCTTATGGTGTAGCACGAATTTTTTCCCCAGAAGACGGCAGGGAATTAGGGCTGCAAGGGATGATTAACTTGATGCTGAAAGACTGTGATTACCTGCCACCAATTGATACAGAGAAGGACCAGGAAGCACTTGTTAAGGGAGAACGTCAGGCAATTGCCAGGTTTATAACGTATATGGAAAATACCGAAGTTGACGCAGATGAAAAGCAGGCTGTTTTACAATCACTAAGGGAAAAGAATAACGGTAACACCCCTGTTCTAGGTATCACCGGAACAGGAGGAGCGGGTAAAAGCTCTTTGACTGATGAACTTATTCGTCGATTTATTCATGGGATTACTGATAAGAAAATTGCTGTTATCTCAATTGACCCAACTAAGCGAAAAACAGGAGGGGCCTTGCTGGGTGATCGTATACGGATGAATGCCATCTTCTCAGAACGGGTTTACATGCGATCTCTAGCTACGCGAGATTCTCACAGTGAATTATCAAAAGCCATTCAAGATGTACTCGATGTGGTACGCGCTTCAGGCTATGATTTTATTATCGTAGAAACGAGCGGGATTGGGCAGGGAGATGCCGCTATAACAGATGTGACAGATCTCTCCATGTATGTCATGACAGCAGAATTCGGTGCTCCTTCACAGTTAGAGAAGATCGATATGATTGATTATGCCGATTTTATTGTGATCAATAAGTACGAACAAAAAGGCTCAGAGGATGCACTGAATCAGGTCCGCAAACAGTATGAACGAAGCCATATGCTTTTCCATGAGGATAAGACGGAATTCCCTGTCTATGGGACAATCGCCAGCCAGTTTAATGATGCAGGGACAAATGCTTTATTTGCCTCGCTTATTGATACGTTAAATGAAAAATTTGACTGGGCAGACGAGGCTGATTTCAAACGTCATGTAATCGCAGAAAAGCAAAATATGATTATTACAAATGAACGCAGACATTACCTTCGAGAGATCGCGACACATGTACGCCATTATCACCAACACGCTAATAAGCAAAGCGATGTTGCAAGAAAGATTTATCAACTAAAAGCAGCAGCGGAAATGGTTGAGGAGGAATCTTCTAAAGAAAGTCTACAGAAGTTAATCGAATACCATGAAGGACAACTGGATAGCAGATCCAAGCGCCTGCTTGACTCCTGGGAAGAAATGCAAGAGGCATACAGCAAAGATAAAATGGTCTTCAAAGTACGGGATAAGGAAATAGAAATGGATATTGTGTCCGAATCCCTTTCAGGCATAAACATACCAAAAGTGGCATTCCCGAGATTTCAAGACTGGGGTGAGCGGCTATATTGGTTAATGAAAGAAAATGTACCTGGTTCTTTTCCATTTACAGCTGGGGTTTTCCCATTTAAACGAAAGGGAGAAGACCCGACAAGGCAATTTGCTGGTGAGGGGACCCCGGAACGGACAAATAGAAGGTTCCATTATTTATCAAAAAATGAGGAAGCAAAGCGACTTTCGACAGCTTTTGACTCCGTTACCCTTTATGGTGAAGACCCTGCACATCGCCCTGATATTTATGGGAAAGTCGGCGAGAGTGGGGTGAATATTTGTACCCTTGATGATATGAAGAAGCTGTATGCGGGGTTTGATTTATCAAGTCCGTTAGCCTCTGTTTCCATGACAATCAATGGGCCTGCGCCGATTATTTTGGCAATGTATTTTAATACAGCAATTGACCAACAGGTGGATAAATTTAAACAGGAACAGGACAGAGAGCCAACGGAAGCGGAGTATGCACAGATAAAAGAAGAAACCATCGCTGTTGTACGGGGGACCGTTCAAGCAGATATTTTAAAGGAAGACCAAGGGCAGAACACATGTATTTTTTCCACGGAGTTTGCATTACGGATGATGGGGGATATCCAGCAATACTTTATTGATAAAAATGTACGTAATTATTACTCTGTCTCGATTTCCGGCTATCATATTGCAGAAGCTGGTGCTAATCCAATTACACAGCTCGCCTTTACCTTGGCAAATGGTTTTACGTATGTAGAATACTATTTGAGTAGGGGAATGGATATTAATAAATTTGCGCCAAATCTATCCTTCTTTTTCTCTAACGGGCTAGATCCGGAGTATTCGGTTATTGGCAGGGTGGCAAGACGGATTTGGGCGATTACAATGCGGGACAAATATGGAGCGAATGAACGCAGTCAGAAGTTGAAGTATCATATCCAGACATCAGGGCGCTCCCTGCATGCACAGGAAATTGACTTCAATGATATTCGCACCACTTTACAAGCATTGCTCGCCATTCAAGACAACACGAACTCTCTGCATACCAATGCTTATGATGAGGCGATCACCACTCCGACAGAAGAGTCTGTACGAAGAGCGATGGCAATCCAATTGATTATTAATAAAGAATACGGGCTTGCTAAAAATGAAAATGCACTACAAGGAGCCTTTATAATTGATGAACTTACAGATTTGGTAGAGGAAGCTGTTCTTGAAGAGTTTGACAAGATGAATGACCGTGGCGGCGTTCTTGGTGCGATGGAAAGACAGTACCAACGCGGTAAAATTCAGGAGGAATCATTGTATTATGAAGGGAAGAAACATTCAGGGGAGCTACCTATTATTGGGGTAAACACTTATTTAAATCCTACCCCACCTTCAGAGGACCAAATCGATTCCATGGAGCTTGCTCGTGCTTCTAAAGAGGAAAAAGAACATCAAATTAAAGAACTGCTTCGTTTTCAAAATGAGCATAGTGCCCAAACAGATCAGGCGCTAGAGCGACTGAAGGAAGTCGCAGCTTCTGGGGGCAACATTTTTGCGGAATTAATGGAGACCGTCAAAGTAGCAAGCCTCGGCCAAATCACAAACGCCCTATACGAAGTAGGCGGCCAATATAGAAGAAATATGTAAAAAAAAAGCGAAGAGCACACGTTTAAAGGAAGGCCGACTAAGAACGCCACGTCCTGTGGCGACTCCGGCATGACCCGGATCCTCCGGGCCCACGTACGAACTGCGCCCCGACCTTTGGGGTGGTTCGACTTGTCGAACATTCCTACTTAAGAGATAGAGGAATTATGATGAGGAACGAATCGATGATGACTTAAGAAAAAGGCGTGAAAGGAATTAGAAAAACACGCCTTTTTCTTTTTTGCTATAGCATAAAGCCCGAATATTTGTTTATAATGAAGGATACGGTTCTTGTTGCTGTTGCAAGGAAGGCCAAGATGGAATTGGCGTTCGCTAAAATTTAACAGTTTAAATTACATAAGGACACATTTTACTTTATACCTTATTCTTGTTTATAGTATAATGAGTTTTATTACCATTTCATAATGGAAAAAGTAGAATGAAGATGCATTGGGCTGATTAAGCCTTGAATATATAAGTAAAGGGAGTGCGTTACCGTGAGCTTAAAGAACTATAGCCACGAAGAGAGCAAGAAGTTATCAATGATTGAACTGGCAAATGCCATAATGCTTGATGAGAAAAAAGGGATGAATTTTAAAGATGTCTTTGAGCAAATTGCAGACATAAAGGAATTCTCTGATGCGGATAAGGCAGCTAACATTGCCCAGTTCTATACAGACTTAAATGTGGATGGTCGCTTTATTACAATCGGTTCCAATGTGTGGGGATTGAAACGCTGGTACCCTGTAGAAACAATGGATGAAGAAGTAGCTGCTGCACCGAAAAAGAAAAAGAAAACGAAGAAGAAAAAGAAAGAAGAAGAGTCATTGGATCTGGTCGAAGAGGAATTGGATATTGTGGATGAAGACATTGAGGAAATGGCTGATGATTTCGAAGATGATGATGAAGATGAATTTGATGCTGATCTGGAAGAAGATCTTGAAGATGACGCCGATGATGATGACGAAGAAGTTGATGAGGAAGATACCAAAGATAAAAAGTAGCTTTACGCCCCAGAAATCTATCTTGACTTTTTGATAGAGGATGGGTACAATTCTTATTGGGCTCTTTAAATTAACTTTCAAAGCGTTTCCCCTACCTAGTGGGGGAGGCGCTTTTATTATTTTGTATACGTATAGTGCCATTTGTCTGATGCCAACCATCTACGTGTGTATGGATTAGCATACCTATGTGAAATAGAGGCACAGTAAGAGGTAGATAGAAAATACAATTCCCGAGCGTTTCCTAATAATGCCATATAGGCAATGAATAAAATGATAGAAAGAGGTAGTTGGATGACGAATTATATTTTTGTAACCGGTGGTGTGGTTTCATCGCTTGGAAAAGGAATAACTGCTGCTTCACTGGGCCGTTTACTTAAAAACCGTGGACTAAAGGTAACGATTCAAAAATTCGACCCATACATCAATGTGGATCCAGGAACAATGAGTCCATACCAGCATGGAGAGGTTTTTGTTACAGAAGATGGAGCTGAAACGGACCTGGATTTAGGTCATTATGAACGTTTTATTGACATTAATTTAAACAAATTTAGTAACATTACAACAGGAAAGGTTTACTCTAGTGTAATCCGTAAAGAACGTCGTGGGGATTATTTGGGAGGAACTGTACAGGTTATTCCGCATATTACGAATGAAATTAAAGATCAGGTGTTCCGTGCTGGAGAAGCAACAGGAGCGGATGTTGTCATCACAGAGATTGGCGGAACTGTTGGGGATATTGAATCGCTTCCTTTCCTTGAAGCCATTCGTCAAATTAAAAATGAGGTTGGCAAGGATAGTGTCATGTATCTCCATTGCACACTTGTTCCATATATTAAAGCTGCAGGCGAAATGAAAACAAAACCGACTCAGCACAGTGTAAAGGAACTTCGCTCATTAGGAATCCAGCCTGACGTAATTGTACTTCGGACAGAACATGCAATAAGCAAGGAAATGAAAGAAAAAATTGCCTTGTTCTGTGATATTAACGAAAAGGCTGTTATCGAAATGATGGATGCAGACACCTTATATCAGGTGCCAATTTCCTTACAACAACAGAATCTTGATCAAATTACGTGTGACCACTTTGGCTTAAATTGCCAGCCTGCCGAAATGAATGACTGGAAAGAACTTGTTACCAAAGTAAGATCGCTTTCGAAAAAAGTAGACATTGGCCTTGTTGGGAAATACGTGGAGCTCCCTGATGCGTATATTTCCGTTGTAGAGTCATTAAAGCATGCAGGCTTTGCTTATGATACAGATATTAAGGTTCACTGGATTAATTCAGAAAAACTAGATAAAGAACAAATGCATGAAGCACTTGATAATGTGGACGGTATTCTTGTCCCAGGTGGTTTTGGTGATCGAGGAATTGAAGGGAAAATTGAAGCTATTAAATATGCTAGAGAAAACAATGTACCTTTCTTTGGAATATGTCTCGGTATGCAGCTTGCAACCGTTGAATTTGCGCGAAATGTTATTGGTCTTGAAGGTGCACATTCTGCTGAGATCGATCCGAATACACCATACCCGATCATTGACCTTCTGCCTGAACAAAAGGACATCTCGGATCTTGGGGGAACATTAAGACTCGGATTGTATCCATGTAAATTACAGGACGGAACAAAAACCAAAGCAGCATATGGTGGGGAAGATTACATTGAAGAGCGTCATCGTCACCGCTATGAGTTCAATAATGCTTATAGAGAGCAAATGGCTGAGAAAGGATTTATTTTCTCTGGTACAAGCCCTGACGGAAGATTGGTGGAAACCATTGAAATTGAAGACCATTCTTGGTTTGTCGCATGTCAGTTCCACCCTGAATTCACATCTCGTCCGACGAGAGCACAAGCTCTTTTCAAAGGCTTCATTGGAGCATCTGTGGAAAACCAATCCCAGACAAAATAGACCTTTTTGGCAAATAACCGGGTAGCGAAGGCTATTCGGTTTTTGTTTTTAGTGAATTGAAAGGGTCTACTATCTAAATGGTAATTGTTATATGCTTGAGGAAAGTTTTACCGCGATAAAAAATTCTGAAAACAGGAAGGATATTTCCGGCTTTTAGCGAAATATATACATTAGAGGAGACGGGTAATTGAATAGAAAGGAGTAGTGTTATGTGGTTAAAAAAGAGATCCTAATAGTCGACGACCAATTCGGAATTCGCTTGCTTTTAACAGATATACTGGAGGGAGAAGGATATAGTGTAGCCACAGCAGTAACTGGGAAAGAAGCGTTAGACAAACTAAAAAAAAATACATATAGCCTTGTTCTATTGGATTATAATCTTCCCATTTTGCACGGTGGTGAAGTCTTAAAACAAATGGACGTAGGGCATATCGAGGTGCCAGTCATTGTGATGAGTGGATTATCCGATCAGGTTAAAGGCGAAATTAGCGACTATACTAATGTTAAGCATGTTCTTGCAAAGCCTTTCAACATCATGGATGTCCAAGAGCTTATTAAAATTACGTTGAGTTCTTAGCCACTATTGTTGCGCAGCAGTGTTGTTGTTGGTATTCTTATAGTGTAGTTAAAACTTATTTAATGTAGATGAAACCATTCATCTCAGAGGAGGACATAGTAATGCCATTAGTATCAATGAAGGAAATGCTTGAACAAGGAAAATCCAATGGTTATGCAGTTGGACAGTTCAACATTAATAACTTGGAATATATCCAAGCAATCCTTAAAGCAGCTGAAGAAGAAAAATCACCGGTAATTCTTGGCGTATCTGAGGGTGCTGGAAGATATATGGGTGGATTTAAAGTCGTTGTAACAATGGTAAAAGCTTTGATGGAAGAATATAAAACAACAGTACCTGTTGCTATTCATCTTGACCATGGTTCAAGCTTTGAAAAATGTGCTGAAGCAATCCATGCTGGTTTCACATCAGTTATGATTGATGCTTCTCACGGCCCACTAGAAGAAAATATTGCAGTTACTTCCAAAGTAGTAGAACTTGCACATATCCATGGTGTTTCTGTTGAAGCCGAATTGGGAACAGTTGGTGGACAAGAAGATGACGTTATCGCAGAAGGCGTTATTTACGCTGACCCGAAAGAATGTCTGAAGCTTGTTAACGAAACAGGAATTGATTGCTTGGCACCTGCACTGGGTTCTGTACACGGACCTTATAAAGGTGAGCCTAACCTAGGCTTTGCTGAAATGGAAGAAATCTCTAAGACAATTGAATTGCCACTTGTACTTCATGGTGGAACTGGTATCCCAACGAAAGATATCCAGCGTTCTATTTCTTACGGAACAGCTAAAGTAAATGTAAACACAGAAAACCAAATTGCACAGGCACAAGCTGTTCGCAAAGTACTTGCTGAACAACCGGATCAGTATGACCCTCGTAAGTATCTTGGACCTGGTTCTGAAGCTATTAAGCAAACAGTAATTGGCAAAATGCGTGAGTTTGGTTCTTCTAACCAAGCGTAAAAAGTTAAACTGAAATCCTAGTATGGGGAGAATGGAGGCGACTGAAAGTGAAATTTTTTATTGATACAGCCAACATTGAAGAAATACGCTCAGCTAACGCACTTGGTATCTTGGCTGGTGTTACCACCAATCCAAGCCTAGTAGCGAAAGAGGGAATTTCTTTTCATGACAGACTTGGTGAAATTACAGAAGAAGTTTCAGGTTCGGTTAGCGCAGAAGTAATTGCTGAAGATGCAGAAGGAATGATTCAAGAAGGTAAGGAACTTGCAGCAATAGCCCCGAATATCACGGTAAAAATTCCGATGACACTAGAAGGTCTTAAAGCGGTTAAAGCTTTAAGTGATCTTAATATCAAAACGAATGTTACCTTGATCTTTAACGCAAACCAAGCGTTATTAGCAGCGAGAGCTGGCGCATCTTATGTTTCGCCATTTCTTGGACGCCTAGATGATATTGGGCATGATGGAATGAATTTGATTGCGACCATTGCAGAAATTTTTGACCGTCATGATATCCCATCAGAAATTATTGCTGCCTCCATTCGTCACCCATTACATGTGATTGATGCAGCGTTAAATGGAGCGCATATTGCAACGATTCCCTATAACGTATTAGAAAAGCTTGTCAAACATCCATTGACTGACCAAGGCATTGAGAAGTTTCTGACAGACTGGAATAAAAATTAATTGCATAAAATTGGTAACTAGTGCACAATCTAAAAAAGCAATATAACGTGTAACTTTAAACCAGCAAATCCAAAGTCCTTCTAAAAATGTGTATTACAACTCTTGTAGGAAAGTCGTCTAATCCGATTTCTTTAACTGCAGCTGTTTATCCTTTCATTTTTAGAGGGACTTCTTGTTACACATTAGGAAAGCTATAAATTTAGCTGGAAGCAAATTCGACGTAGTAAAAATCTGGGAGTTCTAAGTATAAGATAAACGAGACCCGCTCTGAAATGAGCGCGTAGTTTTTCTAACTATACTGGTACTCGTACGTCCTGTACGTCAAAAAAGCGGGGTTTTTTTATCATGCAGAAAATGTTAGTAGAAGGTGGCCATCTATTAAATGGTCAAGTACGTATTAGTGGAGCAAAGAACAGCGCAGTAGCATTGCTGCCAGCAGCAATCCTTGCTGACTCAGAGGTTACCATTGAAGGATTACCGGAAATTTCGGATGTCTACACATTAGGTGATTTACTTGAGGAGATCGGTGGGTCGGTTTCTTGGGACGGGCAAACAGTTCATATTAATCCAGAAAATATGATTGCCATGCCATTGCCAAACGGAAAAGTGAAAAAGCTAAGAGCCTCCTATTACTTTATGGGTGCGATGCTTGGTAAATTTAAAAAAGCAGTTATCGGCCTTCCTGGCGGCTGTTTCCTTGGCCCACGTCCGATCGACCAGCATATTAAAGGATTCGAAGCGCTTGGGGCTAAAGTAACCAATGAACAGGGTGCAATTTACTTGCGTGCTGACGAATTACGGGGAGCAAGAATTTACCTCGATGTCGTAAGTGTTGGAGCTACCATTAATATTATGCTTGCGGCAGTTAAGGCTAAAGGCAGAACAGTTATTGAAAATGCCGCCAAAGAACCTGAAATTATTGATGTTGCAACACTACTCACTAGTATGGGTGCGCAAATCAAAGGTGTAGGGACTGACGTGATTCGAATTGAAGGGGTCTCTGAGTTGAAAGGCTGCAAACATACAATAATTCCTGACCGTATCGAAGCTGGAACCTATGCTATTGCTGCAGCAGCTCAAGGGAAAGAGGTTATCATTGATAATGTCATTCCACAGCATCTCGAGTCACTGCTTGCCAAGCTGAGAGAAATGGGTGTCACAGTAGAAGAAAATGATGAGCAGCTATTTATTGCGCCTAGAAATCCTTTGAAAAGTGTTGATATTAAAACGTTGGTTTACCCAGGTTTTCCAACAGATCTGCAACAGCCGTTTACTTCTTTGTTGACCAAAGCAATGAATACCGGTGTGGTTACGGATACGATTTACTCGGCTCGCTTAAAGCATGTTGATGAACTCAGACGTATGAATGCCGCCATTAAAGTAGAGGGCGGGTCTGCCATTGTATCTGGCCCGGTACAATTGGAAGGAGCGAGAGTAAAAGCTTCTGATTTACGAGCAGGAGCAGCTCTTATCATAGCAGGGCTTATGGCTAATGGAATCACCGAAATTACGGGACTAGAACATATAGATAGAGGATACGATCATTTCACAGAAAAGCTTACCCAGCTTGGAGCCAAGGTATGGCGAGAGGAAATGACCGAGCAAGAAATTATTCAATTCCAGAATTCTTAGCATAAAGTTAGAAAGAGGGCCTTTCTTAACAACCCTCTTTCTAAACAAGGATTTTGGTGTAGGGATGATGGTAAGAAGAATAACGTTATAGAGAATAATACTGGAATCTAATTTGCTATAATGGTTAGATGAAAGTAGACGATGCAGCAATACGCCTTGTAATCAAAGGATAAGGTGTATTTTTGCTATCTAATGGGTAAACTATCTTTAGTATATAATAAGAGGAAGCCATACCATCTCGGCTTCCTTTTCTATTAAATTAATAAATCCTAAAAAATAGAGTTGAATAATAGTATTCAAAAGAGTAATATGGAATATGCTTAATACAGATTAAGGATATGATCTTCAAATCCAACTACAGTAACTTCTTCATTTCTACGAAGCTAGACCTTCCAACTAAAGAAGTGTGCAATTCTCAATTTTAAATATAACTGTACAGAAGGCCTTCCGCTGTGCAATGCAATTATTTAATTATTATTTTTATTTTAAAAACAAATAGGCGTGGTGATCTTATGGCAGCATTAACAATCTCTCATTTGGAAACATTAAAATTAAAAGAAATCTATAACTTAGCGAGAGAATACAAAGTATCCTATTATGCAAAGCTAACCAAAAAAGAATTGATATTTTCAATCTTAAAGGCGCAGGCTGAAAAGGATGGCTATTTATTTATGGATGGCGTGTTAGAAATTATTCCTTCAGAAGGGTTTGGTTTTTTACGTCCAATAAATTATTCTCCGAGCGCAGAGGACATTTACATATCTGCATCGCAAATTCGTAGATTTGATTTGCGGAATGGTGATAAAGTATCAGGAAAAGTTAGACCACCGAAGGAAAATGAACGTTACTATGGTTTGTTACACGTAGACGCAGTAAATGGGGAAGATCCTGAAACAGCAAAAGAGCGTGTTCACTTCCCAGCATTGACGGCATTGTACCCAGACCGTTTTATGAAATTGGAGAATCCAACAAGTCGACTCTCCACACGTATCATTGATTTAATGACCCCAGTTGGGTTTGGACAAAGGGGACTTATTGTAGCTCCACCAAAGGCAGGTAAAACAGTACTGTTAAAAGAGATTGCCAACAGTATTTCAAAGAATCATCCTGAAGCGAAGCTCATTATTTTGCTTGTAGATGAACGACCAGAGGAAGTAACAGATATTGAGCGTTCTGTACATCCTGATGTTGATGTAGTAAGTTCAACTTTTGATGAAGTACCAGAAAGCCACATAAAGGTCTCTGAGCTTGTTCTAGAAAGAGCAATGCGCCTTGTAGAGCATAAGCGGGACGTTATTATTTTGATGGATAGTATTACAAGACTTGCAAGAGCCTATAATCTTGTTATTCCTCCAAGTGGACGTACATTATCCGGTGGTATTGACCCTGCTGCCTTCCATCGACCAAAACGGTTCTTCGGGGCAGCTCGTAATATTGAAGAGGGTGGAAGCTTTACCATTCTGGCAACAGCGTTAGTGGACACGGGCTCAAGAATGGATGATGTCATTTATGAGGAATTCAAGGGTACCGGAAACATGGAACTTCACCTTGACCGCAACCTTGCACAACGCCGTATTTTCCCAGCCATCGATATTCTTCGCTCAGGCACAAGGAAAGAAGAGCTGCTAGTCGATAAAGCTCATTTAGATAAGATTTGGGCCATTCGTAAAACAATGCAGGATTCCAACGAATTTCTTGAACGTTTCCTAAGAAGATTGAAAGCATCGGAAAATAACGAGGAATTCTTTAAGCAAATGGATGAAGAGATGAAGCGTAAGGGAACGAAAAGGTAGTTATCCCCTTAGATTGGAAATAAATTTTTAGTTGCTCACTATTGCAATCAAATACCCTGACTGTTATAATCTTTTTATGTGAGTTTTGATAAGGTATTGCACCTATGACGGCTCTTACAATAACTCTGTTTCGAAGGATCCAGGGCAAAAAGGAGTGGAAGAAATGAAAAAGGATATTCATCCAGAATACAGAAAAGTAGTATTTCTTGATACTAGTTCAGATTTTAAATTCTTGAGTGGTTCAACACAAAGCTCAGAAGAAACAATCGAATGGGAAGATGGTAACACATACCCATTGATCCGTGTTGAGATTAGTTCAGACTCTCATCCTTTCTACACTGGTAAACAGAAAGCTGACAAAGTCGGCGGACGTGTAGACCGATTCAAGAAAAAATATAATATGAATTAAAATGTGGAATGAAATGCCTGTTCTTCAAACAGGACAGGCACACATTCTATTCAGGAAAACAGGCAAATCGTCTATAAATTTGCCTGTTTTTTTACTTTTATATATACATAACAATTTGGAAAGGAGCGCGTCGCTCATGTACGTGATGAAACAAAGTGGTTGGGTTGAAGTAATCTGTGGGAGTATGTTTTCTGGAAAGTCGGAAGAACTGATTAGAAGAGTTCGCCGTGCTACCTATGCTAATCTTACAGTGCGTGTATTTAAACCCGCCATCGACAACCGGTATGATAAGGAATCCGTTGTCTCCCATAATGGGACATCGATTATTGCCCGTCCTGTAAAAAGCTCGGATGAAATGTTGCAATTTGTGGATAAGCGAGTGGACATTATTGGGATTGATGAAGTACAGTTCTTTGATGAAAATGTCGTGGAAGTAGTAGAAGAACTTGCTAATCAAGGGATTCGGGTGGTTGTAGCTGGATTGGACACGGATTTCCGTGGTGAACCATTCGGACCGATGCCGAAGTTAATGGCATTAAGCGAATCGGTTACCAAATTAAACGCTATTTGCCCGGTTTGTGGATCACCTGCAAGCCGTACCCAACGCCTAATTAATGACAACCCTGCATCCTACGATGACCCCATCATACTTGTCGGTGCATCAGAATCGTATGAGCCGCGCTGCCGTCACCATCATGAGGTGCCAAATAAGCCGAAAAATCAAATTCTATCCGGGTTATCCAACCAATTAAAATAAAAGCGCCTAGGTAGGCGCTTTTATTTATGGTAAGAGTGTGAGCGATTTCAATGGGCCTGGAGTATCCTGGTCACGCCGGCATTGCCCCAAGACGGGTCGTTCTTAGTCGTCCTTCCTTAATACAGGCGTTCTGCGCTTTTGAATATAATTTTGACCTTCTTACATGAGTATACTATAATTATACTGTTAATCTGAAAGAGGTGACCGTGATGTTAGATCGTTTACAAACATTAGAAAACCGTTACGATAAATTAAATGAAATGTTAAGTGATCCTGAAATCATAAATGATACGACAAAGTTACGTGAGTATTCCAAGGAACAATCTGGACTGGAGGATGTGGTCCAGGCATACCGCGAGTACAAGGATACTACTTCTCAGCTTCAGGATGCGAAAGAAATGCTGGACGATAATCTTGATAGCGATATGTATGAAATGGTGAAGATGGAAATTTCAGAATTGCAGGAGTCCAAGGTAGAGTTAGAAGAGAAGATGAGAATCCTCTTACTCCCTAAGGACCCGAATGATGATAAGAACGTGTTCATGGAGATCCGCGGTGCTGCAGGTGGAGATGAGGCAGCCTTGTTTGCAGGAGATCTTTATAAAATGTATACACGCTATGCAGAGCAATATGGTTGGAAGACTGAAATCATGGAAGCCAGCACAACAGGTGTTGGGGGATACAAAGAAATTATTTTCATGATAAATGGAAATGGGGCATACTCCAAGCTGAAGTTTGAGAATGGTGCACATCGTGTACAACGTGTTCCAGAAACGGAATCTGGTGGCCGTATTCATACTTCTACTGCTACGGTTGCTGTTCTTCCTGAAGCGGAAGAAGTGGAAATAGATATCAATGAAAAAGATATTCGTGTCGATACCTTCGCTTCAAGCGGACCTGGTGGACAAAGTGTTAACACTACCATGTCAGCAGTACGACTAACTCACGTACCAACAGGGGTTGTCGTTTCTATCCAGGATGAAAAGTCGCAAATTAAGAACAAAGAAAAAGCGATGAAAGTGTTACGCGCACGAATTTATGATAAGTACCAACAGGAAGCCCAGGCAGAAATTGATGAGAACCGTAAATCAGCTGTCGGTACAGGCGACCGCTCAGAACGTATTAGAACATATAATTTTCCACAAAATCGGGTTACAGACCATCGCATTGGTTTGACCATTCAAAAACTTGACCAGATCTTACAAGGAAAGCTGGATGAGTTTATCGATGCTCTATTGGTAGAAGAACAAACGAAGAAATTGGAACAAATCGGTGAATAGCATGCATAACAGAAAACAATACGAAGTCCTCAAATGGGCTTCTCTTTTTTTGGAAGAGCACCAACGCGAGGCGAGAGTAGCGCAATTGCTTTTACAGCATCATCTAGGTAAAGGGAGCGCACAGTTTTATGCAGATATGCAAGAGGCTGTTCCTGAAGCGCTTTTAGAACGTTATGTAAAGGATATAAAGGAGCATGCCCATACTGGGGTCCCCATCCAACATTTGATTGGGAAGGAGTCCTTCTATGGCAGGGACTTTGATGTTAGTCCTGATGTGTTAATTCCACGTATGGAAACAGAAGAACTAGTCCAGCATATACTTCATTCTGTACCTCCAGGCGCTCCTCTAAATATTGTGGATGTAGGTACAGGGAGCGGAATTATTGCCGTTACGCTCGCTTTAGAACTCCCGAATGCGACGGTTTATGCGACAGACATCTCGCAAGAAGCATTGGCAGTCGCTCAGCATAATGCAGCGCAGCTTGGGGCTGAAGTGACTTTTTTACAGGGGAATTTTCTACAGCCGCTACAGGATGCGAATGTGGTCGTAGATGTTCTTGTCTCGAATCCTCCTTATATCGCTAGGTCAGAAACAACTACCTTATCGGATACGGTGAAAAACTTTGACCCAGAATTAGCACTTTTTGCAGAAGAAGAAGGGCTCGCGGCATATAGAGAGATCGTTAAACAGGCAAAAGGCGTGTTAAAGCATGAAGGAATGATGGCAGTGGAAATTGGCCATACACAGGCAGATGCTGTAACGGCTCTAATCAAACAGGAATTTCCTTCTTATCAAGTGAGAACCGTCAAAGATATAAACGGAAAGGACCGTATTATATCAACAGCCCTCTAAAAGTGGGCTGTTTTTTGTGTTTTTATGAATGACCTGCATATTGAGAAAAAACCGAGTGGAAGTGTCTGTCATAGACGTAATGACGGACATGTAGAGGAGAAAATGGAGTAGAACTGTCGGTCATGGAGTGAATGACGTACTTATAGAGAAGAAAATCGAGCTGAACTGCACGTCATCCCCACCAAATACTTCCAATGCATATAATAAAAACTAGATCTATCACTCTATCATTCTATTTTCAAAAACAAATTCAGTTTACTAGTTTAAAATCTTCTTGGCCTGCCCATACTGTTGCTAGTACCCACAGTTGGAAGGAGATTGAATGATGAAGAAACTAGTACTTATCGTCTTTATATTTATTTTATTACTTATAACGTTTCCTTTAATAGGAATGAGTCAGCTTGAAGAAAAACAGGGTGGAACAGATTATCAGGTTATTCCAGATGAGGCAATCAGGTTAAGGATTTTGGCTAATAGTGATAGTGATGCAGACCAAGAGCTAAAAAGAATGGTACGGGATGAAGTGAATGAAGTCATTACAGAGTGGGTAGCCGAAATAACGGATATTGAGGAAGCTCGTAAACTAATTGAAGCTCGAATCCCTGAAATAAATGAAATAGTAAAAGAAGTATTAAAGGGAGAAGGTTCTAGTGACTCCTTTAAAGTTGAATATGGTTCGGACATTACCTTTCCTGCCAAGCTATATGGAGATTATGTGTATCCAGCAGGAGAGTATGAGGCAGTGCTTATCACGATAGGTGAAGGGAAAGGCAATAATTGGTGGTGTGTGTTATTTCCGCCCCTTTGTTTCCTTGATTTCTCAAATGGAACTACTGTAGCGGCAGAGGAAGATACGGAAGAGGAACCTCAGGTGGCGGAGGAAAAAACAGAGGTGAAGTTTTTCCTTTTTGAATGGTTTGGTTGGTCATAATCGTTTCATTTCGGCATACATTAGAATAATATAACAGATTCTATTAAAAATAGTAGAGGTGATCGAGTATGAATCTAATTCCAGCAAATCAAATGGATGCAAAGAAGGTAGAACAGTTTCTAGAGAAGAATGAGGGTATAAATAAAGTTAGTTTAGTAAGAGCAGGTTATGTTGTTGAGGTCGCCGGCGAAATCGTAGGGTGTTTTTCTCTAGAAACAATGGAAGAAGGAATTTACTGGTTAAAGCAATTATATATAAACCAAACGAACGCTTCCAAGCTTCCTGTTCTATTAGAGGCAATATTATCCTTAGCAAAGCAGCAACAGGCTAAAAGTGTTTATGTACACAGTCACCAACCAGTGGTGGATATTTTATTGGAAGCATTACAATTCCATCCACAGAAGGAAAAGATATTCGTGGATAAGTACAAGAGAGATGAGGGGAATTGGTGGTTATACCACGTTTCTTGATTAATACTACACTTATCCACAAAAACGGTGGATAACCTGTTAAAAAACTGTGCATAAGTAAGAATTACTGTTCATAACTTCTCTTTTGATGAAGGGGAATAGTTTAAATAAAGGGGGTAGCCTGTGGATAACCACGGGCTGTTTCTGTTGTGGAAAAGTCGATCGTTTCCATTTGTGGAAAACTTGTTCCCGCAATACCAACGATGCTACAAAACGTGAGACTTTGCGAAATAGGAGGGAATCTAATAAAATGGGAAAAGGAAAAGAGGGACATGAATGGATACGAAACGATGGTATGCTAACGATTTTCAACAGGATAAACAAGAGGCAATCCAGTCTGCAGCAGAATTATTAAAGGCTGGGGAGACCGTTGCGTTTCCCACCGAAACAGTTTATGGACTTGGAGCCGACGCGACAAATGAAGTAGCGATTAGTAAGATATTTCAAGCGAAGGGGCGTCCACAGGACAATCCCCTCATTGTTCATGTTGCGACACCCCAGCAGTTAAAAGAGCTTGTAACATCAATCCCAAACTATGTGGATAAACTGCTTGAAGCTTTTACTCCTGGCCCCATTACATTCGTATTGCCGAGTAATGGCCGATGTGCTGAAAATGTTACTGCAGGTCTTGATTCCGTAGGGGTTAGATTGCCTGGTCATCCAATAGCATTGAAATTATTGCAGGAAGCTGCTGTGCCTGTCGCTGCGCCAAGTGCAAATTTATCTGGAAAGCCAAGTCCAACCTCTGCAGACCATGTGTGGGCAGATTTAAATGGAAGGATTGCTGGTATACTCGATGGCGGAACTACAGGAGTCGGATTGGAATCGACAGTGCTTGATTGTACACAGGCTATCCCGATCATTCTACGCCCGGGTGGAATTACAAAGGAACAACTTGAGGAAGTAGTAGGAACAGTAATGATCGATCCTGGTTTAGCGAATGATAAGGAGCGTCCAAAATCCCCAGGCATGAAGTACAGGCATTATTCCCCAGACGCTCCTTTATGGCTAGTGGAAGGGTCTTCGGAAAAACTTCAACAGGTGATTGATGCGGAAATGAAGAAAGGCCATCGTGTTGGGGTGATGGCAGCTAGCAAGACAGTGACTGCAATAGAGGCAGATTTTAAAATAGACTTGGGCGCTAACATGGAGACAGTGGCTGCTACTTTATACGATGCCTTACGCATGTTTAATGAACATGATGTAGACCTTATTCTTTGTGAAGCTTTCTCGGAACAAGGGATCGGACAGGCTGTCATGAACCGATTAAAAAAAGCTGCTAGCGATTATATTAAGTAGAAAATAATTGGGTTGACCTCATAATCCCTCTTGGACATGCATATAGTTTAGAAGCATGTTCAAGGGGGATCTTAATGTCAGGATATGTTGGTGAATTTATTTCAATTTTATTTCTAGCCTTTGCGCTTGGTATGGATGCATTTTCTGTGGGGCTGGGCCTAGGAATGCAGCAGCTGCGTCTAAAACGAATAGCCCTGATTGGCATTGTCGTTGGTATTTTTCATATTTTAATGCCGTTTATTGGAATTGTATTAGGGCAATTTATTTCAGAAGGAATTGGGCAGATAACCATTTTATTAGGTGGCCTTCTGTTAGTTGGAATTGGCTCTCAAATGCTGTTTTCTGCTTTCAACCATGAATTGAAAAAAGTCATAGAACCAGTTGGAACAGGGCTCTTAATCCTTTCTTTTAGTATTAGCATTGATAGTTTCTCTGTAGGGTTAGGTCTTGGGATGTCAGGAGTTAAAACAGCTCTCGTGTTATTAATGTTTGGTGCAGCTAGTATGCTTCTATCGTGGACGGGAATGTTGCTAGGGAAGAAGGTCCGTGGCTTGTTAGGGGCATATAGTGAGATTTTAGGTGGGAGTATCTTAGTAGCATTCGGTATCAAAATAATATTTGGCTAACTTGTAAACGGCAAGGCTCTGGTTTAAATGCCAGGGCTTTTTTTGTTTTCTACTAATTGTGGTTATCTTCGATGCTTTTTCCTTATGGAACTGACATGCAATCCTGTTATGTGATATATTTAGAATAGAGAATTTTTACACGTTAGGAAAGTGAAAATTTTAGCTAGAAAGCAAGATGATGTAGTTGAAATTTTGAATTCCCAAGTATAAGAAAAACGTACACGTTCGCCAAAAGACGAGCGAATGTGCGTTTTTCAGCGGAGGTTCATTTATGAAGATATTATTTGTCTGTACTGGGAATACATGTCGTAGCCCGATGGCTGAGGCGCTTGTTAAACACAAAATACCTGAAGCAGAGGTACAGTCAGCAGGGGTTTATGCAGGTACTGGAGAACGGGCAAATGTAAATGCAGTAGAGGTTTTAAAAAAACGCGGGATACAGCTTCAACATGTCTCCCAACCTGTTACCGACAGCTTGTTGCATTGGGCCGACGTGGTAATGACCATGACAACCCAGCATAAACAATCCTTGATTATGACGTTTCCAAGCTACCAGGAAAAGTATTTCACCTTGAAAGAATATGTTTCAGAATCAGATAAAAAAGTATGGAATGAGCTAAAGCAAGCATATGCAGAATATGAAGAGAAGCGATCTTTGTTTATTCAAAAGAACCAACATAAATTAGATAACATACGGCTAGATAAAGAACTTAGGGGCTTTTTGGCAGACGACCTTCAGCATATAAGAAGCCTAGAAGCGATGCTAATTAACTATGATATTTCGGATCCATTTGGTGGAAGTGTGGAAGTGTACCAAAAAACACTAGACGAAATGGATAAATATATTGATCTCCTGAAAAAGAAGATTAACTAGGAAAGATGCTAGAATACTTTAAAAGAAATTCACATACCAACACAGAAGGGAAGAGGTCACGATGAAGGTTATTATTACGGCAGATCATGCTGGCATGACAGTACGCAATGTAGTAAAGGAATTATTAGAGGAAATGGGCATTGACTATGAAGATACAGGATGCAGCTGTGAATCATCGGTTGATTACCCTGATTATGCCCTGCCTGCAGCCGAACGAATAGCGAATGGGGAATTTGATCGTGGAATCTTTATCTGTGGTACAGGGATTGGCATGTCTATTGCAGCTAATAAGGTAAAAGGCATTCGTTGTGCGTTAACACATGATATGTATTCGGCAAAACTTACTAGACAGCATAATGACTCGAATGTGCTGGCACTTGGGGAGCGCGTGATAGGTCCTGACCTTGCTCGCGAAGTTGCTAGAGTTTGGCTTGAAACAGAATTTCAAGGCGGTCGCCATGAAAATCGCATTGGTAAAATTGGCACGTATGAAGGCAAGGATGCCTAAACGTCAACAAGATACAGACTGAGGTGGGTAACATGACGGAAATCTATGACAACCTTAAGGCAGAGTTATCAGAGATCGTACAGGAATGGAACCACGGGAAGTATTTGCGGAAAAACCTTCCCTTCGTCATTGGCTGTTCTACTAGTGAGATAGCTGGAGAGCGAATTGGGACAGCAGGAAGTGACACCATCGCAGAGATTGTTTTTGCGTCGGTAAAGGAGTTGCAGGCTAAAACGGGTATTTTTCCCGTTTTTCAATGTTGTGAGCATTTAAATCGCGCACTCGTCATGGAGCGAGACGTGATGGAACACCTACAGTTGGAGGAAGTATCTGTTGTCCCTGTTCGAACTGCAGGAGGAGCAATGGCTACTTACGCCTTCCGACATTTAAAAGACGCCGTTGTAGTAGAAGCCGTACAGGCTCATGCTGGTATGGATATTGGAGAAACGATGATTGGGATGCATTTAAAGCATGTTGCTGTTCCATTAAGGTTTAAGCAACGATTTGTTGGAAAGGCACGGGTCACCACTGCCATGACTAGACCTAAACTCATTGGTGGTCAGCGTGCACACTATGAACATATACAAGCTAATTCTAGCTGTAAATAAATTTACATAGGGGGCAATACGTATGGAGCATGTAAAACAAGCAGACAAGGAAATTTTTGAGGCAATACAGGCGGAGAAAACCCGCCAGCAGGAAAAAATCGAGTTAATCGCATCGGAGAACTTTGTCTCTGAAGCAGTCATGGAAGCGATGGGATCTGTTCTAACTAACAAATATGCTGAAGGATATCCAGGTAAAAGATATTATGGTGGTTGTGAGCATGTCGATGTGGTGGAAAATTTAGCGCGTGACCGTGCTAAAGACTTATTTGGCGCAGAACATGTAAATGTGCAGCCACACTCTGGTGCACAGGCAAATATGGCTGTTTATTTTACCTTGCTTGAACCAGGTGATACAGTGCTTGGGATGAACTTAAATCATGGTGGACACTTAACACATGGTAGCCCAGTGAATTTTAGTGGAACCTTGTACAATTTTGTGGATTACGGTGTAGACAAAGAAACAGAACAGCTCGATTACGCGTCCGTGCTTGAAAAAGCGATGGAAGTAAAGCCAAAATTAATTGTCGCAGGTGCAAGTGCTTATTCTCGTATTATTGACTTCTCCAAGTTCCGTGAAATTGCGGATGCTGTAGGGGCTTATCTAATGGTTGATATGGCGCATATTGCTGGGCTTGTAGCCACAGGCCTGCATCCAAACCCAGTACCTTACGCTGATTTTGTTACGACCACAACCCATAAAACATTACGTGGGCCAAGAGGCGGCATGATCCTATGTAAAGAAGAGTACGCAAAGAAAATAGATAAATCTGTGTTCCCGGGAATGCAGGGTGGTCCACTCATGCATATTATTGCGGCGAAAGCTGTATCGTTTAAAGAAGCATTGAGTAATGAATTTAAGACATACTCTAAGCAAATTATCCAGAATGCGCAAACGCTAAGTAAAGCATTGAATGACGAGGGAGTACGCATTGTTTCCGGTGGTACGGATAATCATTTACTATTATTAGATGTTACCCCACTTGGCCTTACTGGAAAAGTTGCGGAAAAAGTACTTGATGATATCGGAATTACAACAAATAAAAATACCATCCCATTTGATACCGCTAGTCCATTTATCACAAGTGGTGTTCGTGTGGGAACTGCTGCTGTAACTTCTCGTGGTTTTGGGGAAAAAGAAATGAAAGAGATTGCTTCCATTATTTCACTAACCTTAAAAAATCATGAAGATACTGCAAAGCTTAACGAAGCGAAGGAACGTGTAGCAGAGCTAACATCTAAATTGCCTCTCTATGCATAAGATAAAGGATGTCCTTTTTGGGCATCCTTTTATTTGTATGCGAAGAAAGATGGTTATGTACGAAGCTTTTATTATTTAACTTGAAAGCATGGCTTTTTTTCAGTACAATTTGAAGGATGTATTAATTCTAAAGGAGTGATCGGCAAAATGGGTAACGTATTCGTACTGGATCATCCGTTAATCCAGCATAAATTGACCTACATAAGGAATAAGGACACAGGAACAAAGGAATTTCGTGAGCTAGTTGATGAAGTAGCAATGCTAATGGCTTTTGAAATCACACGAAATCTTCCCTTGCAGGATAAGACAATTCATACACCTGTTGTAGAAGCACAGGCGAAGGTGCTTTCAGGTAAAAAAATTGGCCTCATTCCGATATTGCGTGCAGGTCTTGGAATGGTTGATGGGGTTTTAAAATTAATTCCTGCTGCAAAAGTTGGTCATGTCGGACTATATCGTGATCCGGAAACATTTCAGCCTGTTGAATATTATATTAAATTACCATCAGATATAAATGAACGTGAATTAATTGTGATTGATCCAATGCTTGCAACCGGTGGTTCGGCAAATGATGCGATTCATTCCTTGAAAAAGCGTGGCGCGGAAAACATTCGTCTTATGTGTCTTATTGCAGCACCAGAGGGCGTAGAAATGATTAAAGAAGAACACCCAGATGTTGATATTTACCTAGGTGCCTTGGATGAAAAACTTGATGAGAAAGGCTATATTGTTCCAGGTCTTGGGGATGCTGGAGACCGTTTATTTGGTACGAAATAGATAAACTGGGTTAGGAGTGCTTGTCATGAAGAATCGTATAAAAGTAATGACCATTTTTGGGACAAGGCCAGAAGCGATCAAGATGGCTCCGCTTGTTTTAGAGTTGCAAAAACGAGCAGAAGAATTTGACTCCATTGTTACGGTTACGGCACAGCACAGGGAGATGCTTGATCAAGTGCTGGAAATCTTTCAAATCACACCAGATTATGATTTGAATATCATGAAAAAACAGCAGTCGCTTGCACAGATTACCACAAGAGCCCTCGAAGGTCTTGATGAGGTGATGAAGGAAACGAAGCCTGACATCGTACTCGTGCATGGTGACACAACAACTACGTTTGCTGCATCGCTTGCTGCTTACTATAACCAGATTGCGGTAGGGCATGTAGAAGCTGGGCTCCGTACATGGGATAAATACTCCCCTTACCCGGAGGAAATGAATAGACAATTGACCGGTGTAATGGCCGATCTTCATTTTTCGCCAACGGAAAAATCAAAGCAGAATCTACTAAATGAAGGGAAGCCTGCTGAACGGATTGCGGTAACAGGGAATACAGCAATTGATGCACTAAAAACAACAGTCGATCATGCATACACTAGTCCGATTATCGAAGCAATTGGTGATAAACGATTGGTGCTCATGACAGCCCACCGTAGGGAGAACCTTGGGAATAACATGGAGCAGATGTTTCGGGCTATTAAACGATTGGTTGAGACACATGATGATATCCATGTTATTTATCCTGTCCATCTAAATCCAGTCGTACAAAATACAGCAAAAAACATCTTGGGTGATGATGAGCGGATTCAATTAATTGAACCACTTAGCGTAGTAGATTTTCATAACTTTGCGTCAAGAGCGCACTTGATTCTCACGGATTCTGGAGGGGTACAAGAAGAAGCTCCATCCCTTGGTGTACCCGTTCTCGTGTTAAGAGACACGACCGAACGACCAGAAGGTATTACCGCTGGCACATTAAAGCTTGCTGGGACAGATGAAGAAAACATTTTCACGATGGCTAACGAGCTTCTTTCTGATGACAAGGCACACAAGGAAATGGCGAAAGCCTCAAATCCTTATGGTGATGGACAAGCTTCAAAAAGAATAGCTGATGAAATTGTGAAGTATTTTAAATAAAGCGAGAAGCCATCCTTTGAGCGGGATGGCTTTTCTTATGCATAAATTTCCCTTTCTCTTCAAAAACTAATCTGAAAAGGAGAGGTTGGGAATGCGGTATATTTTATCCATTATAAGTATTATTGTTTTATTGCTACCATATCCACAAACGATCGTGGCAGAGAAAGATGATACACAGTCGCTGATCATTGAGGTTACTGGAGATCCGCAAGTACATAAGGAATATATAGAAGCACACCACCCATATGTCGAGGTGGTTGCTTCTTATGAAATGTTATTTAAGGGATTAGCTATCAGAGGAACCCCAACAAGACTTGCCAAAATGGAAGCACTCCCCTTTGTAAAAGCTATTCACTCGGTGCAACAGTACCAATCTGATAAGACAAAGAAGAGCTCACTAAAGGCAGACGCCTTGCCAAAGGACGCTGTTTATCCAGAAGTTTTCAATAACACACGCTACACAGGAAAAGGGATAAAGGTTGGGATAATAGATACTGGTATAGATTATAACCATCCTGATTTACAAGCGAATTATAAAAAAGGCTATGACTTAGTAGACCTTGATGATGATCCCATGGAAACGCAAGCTAACCAGGGCATCCCTACACTACATGGAACTCATGTGGCAGGAATTATTGCCGCAGATGGGGAATTAAAAGGAGTCGCTCCTGACGCCGAAATTTATGCTTATCGAGCTCTTGGACCTGGAGGAAGTGGTACATCGGTACAAGTAATAGCGGCAATGGAACAGGCAGTAAAAGACGGCGTCGATGTGATGAATCTTTCATTAGGTAACAATGTGAATGGACCGGATTATCCGACAAGTCTTGCTGTAAACCGGGCAGCAGCATTAGGAGTGGCTGTCGTCATCGCCAATGGAAATAACGGTCCAGCCGATTGGACTGTTGGTTCACCTGCCACCGCATCGAAGGCTATCTCCGTTGGGGCCACAAGTCCTGCCAAACAGAATCCCTATCTTTATGCGAGGTGGGAAGACAGAGAGATTGGACTAACGTCTATGGTAGGATCCGTACCATGGAATTTGGACACATTTTATAAAATAGCTGTAGAGGGAGAAGAACTGTCCAGAAAAATTGTTGTCTTACAACGCGGGGAAATTCCTTTTTATGACATGGCAAAACAGGCAGAAAAAGACGGAGCGATTGCTGTACTCATTGCAAACAGTGAGGAGGGGACTTTCCAGGGTTCTATAGACAATGCGGATGCCCCAATTACCATTCCGGTAGCCTCTATTTCCAAGGAAGACGGACAGTGGCTACAACAAATGGCTGAAGAAAGCACTTTGCAGCTGGAAACCCAGTATAAAGAGCTACCTGCTTCGGTTGCAGACTTTAGTTCACGTGGTCCTGTCACAATTAATTGGGACATTAAACCTGATGTACTTGCTCCAGGAACCAATATCATGAGCTCCGTTCCTAGTGGCTACCAAGCTCTGCAAGGTACGAGTATGGCAGCACCTCATGTAGCGGGAGCGATTGCTTTAATGAAAGAAGCACATCCAGATTGGTCAAATGACCAGATTATTGGTGCTTTAAAGACGACCGCTTGGAAAATGCAGCAGGATGATAAAGCTGTAGCTCCCATTATGCAGGGATCAGGTGTGATGGACCCGGACGCTGCAATCAACGCAACCACGATAATCAATGACCCTGCGTTAGCCTATGGAAAATTTACAACGTATAGGGAAGAAAAATCAAAACAGCTATTTATCACAAACCAATCTGATGAAACAAAAAGCTACACGTTTACTATTCCGAAGAAGCAAGGGGGCATACAATGGAGTTTGCCACAAAGATTCGTACTGAAGCCAGGTGAGGAAAAGGCGGTCCCGGTACAGCTGGCAATTACTTCTAAACAATTAGAAGAAGGTGTGCATCAAGGTTGGCTAACGGTAGATGAAGGAGACAATCGCTACCTTCTTCCTTATTTATTCATAAACCAAACAGCTGATAATCCAAAAGCAATGGGATTTGAATTTGCTTTAAAGCCGTTTTCAGAAGAGGGTTACATTTATAAACTATACCTCGCCGAAAATGCGGAAAGCGCAAAGGTGGATTTGTACGATCCGGATAGCTTAATGTTTGAAAGAACCCTTTTGGAATTAGACGAAGTTAAAACTGGAGAAAATGAAGGACAGTTAACCAAGAAGCAATTGGGAGCTCCGGGAGAATACATGGCGCTTATTACTGTTCGCTTGGATGATGGCTCCACGGAAAGCTATCAGACAGACTTAATCATTAGAAATTAAACGGTGAAAGGTGAATTCCTTTCATCGTTCACAAAAATGTCACTTAATAGTCACAGAATTTCCTATATAATGGAGGGGAAGCTTTATGGAAAACGTAACCCTTATACTTTATTCCGTAAAGAATTCCACAGCATGAGGAAGCCATGAATGCTTACCGAAGAAGAAGAGGCAGGAAAAATTTTGTCATAACTTGGCGAATGTTCCATAACCTGCTATTGGAAATGCTGTTTTCCGAATACAGCATTCACCAATCGGCTAGTGAAGAAGATTTTCCACCTTCACAGCCTGAAAGAGAAATTATTCTCCTGTTTTCTCCTTAAATAAGGACCTCTGGAGAGAACAGAAATCTATCAAAAATATCTACAGAAATTGGATGTCATTTTAAGGATAAACATCCGTAAAACCGATTGACAATAGGGGTGGGCTATTGTACACTTGCTAAGTGTAGAATGGTAGGGGTTTCATAGGTTTGCAATACTTATATTTTTGCATAACAAAATGTACATAGCCTGCCGTTTAAAGCCTATAATCTTGCACTAGATGAAATACACGTTTTTACTTCAGTTAAATGATTGTGAAAAAATCACAGCACAGGACAATTATTGGCGACAAAGGTTCTTAAAGGGAGGACCTTTTACCTGAAAAACTAACTGTATAATTGGAAAACTTACGAGAGAAGAGGGAACTATGTCGCAATATGGGAAAATGAGTATACGTCAACGAAAGTACATGTTCTATCTTCTAACGTTATGGGTGCTTGGAGCAGGGTTTACGCCGTATTCTCGTGTTTTCTTGGGGCTACTTCTAGGTACAGTTGTAAGTTTTTATAACCTCTATTTGTTGCAAAAGAAAATAGATGACTTTACCGAAGCGGTAGCTAAAAAGCAGACTGCAAGAGGTTTAGGCACTGTTTCCCGATTTGCAGGAGCAGCGTTAGCCATTATTGTCGCTCTTCGTTATGAAGATATTTTTCACGTCATTGCCGTACTAATTGGATTAATGACATCCTATTTCGTCATTATGATAGATTTTGCTGTGTACAAGAAGAAGGAGTAATGTTTGAAAGAGGGGTGAGTAAGGTGGATCATGGAGCACCAATAATTGAGAATTTATTTGGTATATCCTGGTTAAGTGTTAATCTATCAAATATCTTGATGATGTTTATCACATCAGTCATTGTATTTGTACTTTGTGTCCTTGGTGCAAGAAGACTGCAAATGAAGCCAACGGGTGCACAAAACGCCATGGAATGGGTGCTTGACTTTGTGAAAGGGATTATCAATGACACGATGGATTGGAAGACTGGAAAACTATTTCTTCCGCTAGGGTTAACCCTATTTACATATATCCTTGTCGGAAATATGCTTGGGGTTATGACGAACGGAGTAGTTGGACATGATCTTTGGTGGAAATCACCAACAGCTGATCCGGGAATTACATTGACATTATCAGCAATGGTCATTGTACTAACTCATTTCTATGGAATAAAGCTACGTGGAGGAAAAGAATATGTGAAAGACTATTTCCGACCAATGTGGCCGCTTTTCCCGATTAAGATTGTAGAAGAGTTTTCCAATACGCTAACACTCGGTTTGCGTTTGTTTGGTAACTTGTATGCAGGGGAAGTATTGTTAGCTTTACTAGTTGGTTTGACAACGTCAAGTTGGCTTGGATTCCTTGGGGGAGCAATTCCGTTTCTCGCATGGCAAGGATTCAGTATATTTATTGGCGGGATTCAGGCATTTATCTTCACAATGCTGACAATGGTTTACATGTCGCACAAGGTTAGTGAAGAGCATTAATTTGGTAATTAGCCAGTTTTAGTAGACCATCTACTGGATCTGGAGATTATGTAAAAAACTTATATAACAATTTTGAGGAGGATTTATATTATGGGAGCTTTAGCAGCTGCAATCGCAGTAGGATTAGGCGCATTAGGCGCTGGTGTTGGTAACGGATTAATCGTGAGTCGTACAGTTGAGGGGATTGCTCGTCAGCCAGAACTTAAAGGTCAACTTCAAACAACTATGTTTATCGGGGTAGGTTTGGTTGAGGCGATGCCGATTATCGCAGTAGTTATTGCACTAATGGTAATGTAACGAAAGATTTACAATAAACGGCGAAGATCATCTTCCATAGACCCTTCGCCTTGTTTGTGCCCGAACATGAAATAAACGTGTTTAGTAAATTATATATTCACTAATACAAGTGAAAGGAGTGAATCCTGTGCAAGCATTCACTGAATATTCCGTGATTAATGCAGCGCTTGGTGGTTTTCATGTTGTAGATATGATCACACAACTATTTTTCTTTCTTATCCTGCTTATTCTAGTAAGGAAATTTGCCTGGGGCCCTGTAATGGACATGATGCAAAAACGTGAAGATTACGTTGCTGGGGAAATTGAAGCTGCTGAAAAAAGTCGGGAAGAAGCAGAAAAAGCATCAAATGAAGCTGTTGAGCAATTAAAACAAACAAAGCAAGAAGCACAAAAGATTGTTGAAGACGCGAAAAACGCTGGAGTAAGACAAGAACAGGATATCATCGCTGCTGCCCGTGCCGAAGCAGACAGAATAAAGCATGCTGCACAAGCAGATATCCAGAACGAAAAAGAAAAAGCCCTTCAGGCTTTACAAGATAAAGTGGCATCCTTATCTGTATTAATTGCAAGCAAAGTAATCGAAAAAGAAATTAGTACTCAGGATCAGGAGAAACTGATTAATGACTACATTAAAGAGGTAGGAGAAGAGCTATGAGTGAAGCAGTAGCAGCCAAGCGATATGCCGATGCTCTTTTTCAACTTGCGAATGAAAAAACTGTGGTAGAACAATTCGTTGAAGAGTTCCGCACAGTCAAAGAAGTATTCCAACGTAATAAAGATCTTTATACATTCCTAAAGCATCCTCGTGTTCATAATGCGAAGAAGAAACAATTTCTTGATGAAGTGTTTCAAGGTCTACATAAAGATGTCGTAAATACATTAAAGCTTCTAGTAGAACGACATCGAGTTGAGATCATTCCATCCATTATTGATCATTTTATCCATTTAGTAAATGATGCAAAAGGAATTGCAGAAGCTACAGTATACTCTGTTCGTGAATTATCGGATTTAGAACGCAGTGAGCTTGAAGTTTCGTTCGCTAAACGCTTTAATCGATCCGCCATTCAACTTCATAATGTTGTGGATCCTTCCTTAATCGGTGGAATCAAAATCCGTATGGGGAACACGATATATGATGGCTCTATTAGTGGGAAGCTAAGAAGAATTGAACGGAATATTGTAACTGCAAACAAATGATGACAGGGGTGAAATGGTATGAGCATAAAAGCTGAAGAAATCAGTAATTTGATTAAACAGCAAATCGAAAATTTCGATTCAGATATTGAAGTAAGTGATGTCGGTACAGTTATTGAAATCGGTGACGGAATCGCACGTGCTCACGGACTGGACAACGTAATGGCCGGGGAGCTTCTTGAATTTTCAAACGGTGTTATGGGAATGGCGCAAAACCTGGAAGAAAGTAACGTAGGTATCGTAATCCTTGGACCATATACAGAAATTAAAGAAGGCGATGAAGTTCGCCGTACCGGTAGAATTATGCAAGTGCCGGTTGGAGAAGAATTAGTAGGCCGTGTGGTGAACCCTCTCGGACAACCAATCGATGGTAGAGGAGCAATTGAAACATCTAAAACACGTCCAATCGAAGGCGCTGCTCCTGGTGTAATGGACCGTAAATCAGTTGATGAACCTTTGCAAACAGGGATTAAAGCAATTGATGCCCTTGTTCCAATTGGTAGAGGACAACGTGAACTTATCATCGGAGACCGTCAAACAGGTAAAACAACAGTTGCAGTTGATGCAATCTTGAACCAGGCAGACCAAGATATGATTTGTATCTATGTTGCAATCGGTCAAAAAGAGTCCACAGTAAGAGGGACAGTAGAAACTTTCCGTCGCTATGGTGCACTTGACTACACAATCGTTGTGTCCGCTGGTGCGTCAGATCCTGCTCCATTGTTATATCTTGCTCCATATGCAGGAGTGGCAATGGGTGAAGAATTTATGTATAACGGAAAGCACGTATTAGTTGTTTATGATGACCTTTCTAAACAGGCATCTGCATACCGTGAACTTTCCTTATTATTACGCCGTCCGCCAGGCCGTGAAGCTTTCCCTGGTGATGTATTCTACTTACACTCTCGTTTACTTGAACGTGCAGCAAAGTTAAATGATTCACTAGGTGGTGGCTCATTAACTGCATTGCCATTCGTAGAAACACAAGCAGGTGATATTTCTGCTTACATTCCTACAAACGTTATCTCGATAACAGATGGCCAAATTTTCCTACAATCCGATTTGTTCTTCTCAGGTGTCCGCCCGGCAATTAATGCTGGTCTTTCCGTATCTCGTGTAGGGGGATCCGCCCAAATTAAGGCGATGAAAAAGGTAGCAGGAACACTGCGTCTTGATCTTGCTTCATTCCGTGAACTAGAAGCATTCTCACAATTTGGATCAGATTTAGACAAAGCAACACAGGCTAAACTTAATCGTGGAGCAAGAACAGTTGAAGTATTGAAGCAGGGCTTACATAAGCCGTTGGTTGTAGAGAAGCAGGTTATGATTATCTATGCACTAACGAAAGGCTTCCTGGATGATATTGCAGTGGAAGATATCACACGCTTCGAGGATGAGCTCCATGTATGGCTTGATCAAAATGGCAAGGAATTGCTTACATCAATCCGTGAAACAGGGAACTTACCAGAAGCAGAAGATATGAACAATGCAATTAATCAATTTAAAAAGACATTTCTACCTACAGAGTAGTTAAATGGAATACAGTAATTTTTAAATAACGAACAGATGTAGCACAGGCAGTGTTTGGAGAAGGAAGTATGATCACGCTTTTTTCCTCCTACCTGTGTCTATCTCTGTTATGAAAGGGTGGTGAAAGAGCTTGGCATCACTTAGAGATATAAAAGGTAGAATTGATTCCACCAAAAAGACAAAGCAAATTACCAAAGCAATGGAAATGGTATCTGCCTCTAAAATGAGTAAGGCAGAACTTAATGCGAAGTCATTTGTTCCTTATGGTGAAAAGATACAAGAAGTGGTGAAAAGCATTGCGGCAAATAACCCAGACGCATCGCATCCTATGTTGGAAAAGCGCGAAGTCAAGAAAACGGGATATTTTGTTATCACCTCGGATAGAGGACTTGCTGGTGCCTACAACAGTAGTGTATTAAGGAATCTGTATCAAACAATTCAAAAAAACCATCAGTCCACAGATGAATACACAGTTATCGCCGTAGGGCGTATGGGGTACGATTTTTGTAGAAAAAGAGGTATACCTGTAGCGAAGAGCATTCTTGGCATAGCAGACCAACCTAATTTTTCAGAAATTAAAGAACTTGCTTCAGAAACAGTGCAAATGTACATTGATGGGGAAATTGATGAACTGAACATATTCTATAACCATTACGTAAGTGCTATCTCTCAACAGGTAACAACTACGAAGTTGCTACCAATTACGGATTTGAAAGCAACCGGCTCAACAAGTGAGTACGAGTATGAACCAAATCAAGAGCAGATCTTGAACGTGCTTTTACCACAATATGCAGAAGCCCTAATTTACGGCGCTCTGCTTGACGGGAAGGCAAGTGAGCATGCTGCACGTATGACAGCAATGAGAAGTGCTACAGATAATGCCGATGAGCTAATTGGTGATCTGACATTATCTTATAACCGTGCACGTCAGGCAGCAATCACACAAGAAATCACAGAAATTATTGGTGGCGTAGCAGCACTTGAATAGGTAGCCAATAAGAAATATATCGCAAAAAGGTACCCGAGATTTCAGTTTTGTAATGGAAATCAAACAGGGTTCTTTCAAGTAAGATAGGAGGGAAATCGATGAGCAAAGGACACGTTACTCAAGTAATGGGACCAGTCGTTGACGTAAAATTCGAAGACGGACAGCTTCCAGCTATTTATAACGCGTTAACAGTGAAATCAGAGGCGGAAGGCGACATTCAAGCGATCGACCTAACATTGGAAGTTGCACTTCATCTCGGTGATAAAAGTGTCCGTACTATCGCCATGTCATCTACAGATGGTGTGAAGCGTGGTATGGAAGTAGAAAACCTAGAAAGACCAATTTCTGTCCCTGTAGGGGAAGCAACTCTTGGTCGTGTATTTAATGTCCTTGGTGAAAATATTGATCTTGATGAGCCTTTGGCTAATGACATTAAGCTTAATCCGATTCACCGTGAGGCGCCAAAGTTTGAAAATCTTTCAACACAAACAGAAATTCTAGAAACAGGAATTAAAGTTGTAGATTTACTTGCTCCATATATTAAGGGTGGTAAAATCGGTTTGTTTGGTGGAGCCGGTGTTGGTAAGACAGTACTTATCCAGGAGCTTATTAATAATATTGCGCAGGAGCATGGTGGACTATCTGTATTCGCAGGAGTTGGAGAGCGTACCCGTGAGGGGAATGACCTTTATTTTGAAATGAAGGACTCAGGCGTTATTGCTAAAACAGCAATGGTCTTCGGACAAATGAACGAGCCACCTGGTGCACGTATGCGTGTAGCACTTACAGGATTAACAATGGCTGAATATTTCCGTGATGAACAAGGTGCAGACGTACTATTCTTCGTGGATAATATCTACCGTTTCACACAGGCAGGTTCTGAGGTATCAGCCTTACTTGGCCGTATGCCATCAGCGGTTGGTTACCAACCAACACTTGCGACTGAAATGGGACAGCTTCAGGAGCGTATTACTTCTACTGATAAAGGTTCCGTAACATCTATCCAAGCAATCTATGTACCTGCGGATGACTATACAGATCCGGCACCAGCTACGACGTTTGCTCACTTAGACGCTACAACCAACCTTGATCGTAAATTATCTGAACAAGGTATTTATCCTGCGGTAGATCCGCTTGCATCAACTTCTCGAGCTCTTGACCCTGAGGTTGTAGGGGATGAGCATTATGAAGTAGCACGTGAAGTTCAGCGTACACTTCAACGTTACAAGGAATTACAGGATATTATTGCCATTCTTGGTATGGATGAACTAGGCGATGAAGATAAACTTGTCGTTTCCCGTGCCCGTCGTGTGCAATTCTTCTTGTCCCAAAACTTCCACGTTGCGGAACAGTTTACAGGACAAAAAGGTTCCTACGTACCAGTTGCAGAAACGGTAAAAGGATTTAAAGAAATTCTAGATGGAAAATATGACGACCTACCTGAGGACGCATTCCGTTTAGTTGGGCGCATTGAAGAAGTAGTTGAAAAAGCACAAGGCATGCAATAAAGACATAGGCAAGGAAGAGGAGAAGCCATTAAAATATGGTTATCGTACGTACTCCTTGTCGGTCTAAGGAGGGGTTACATTGAGAACACTAACTGTGAGTGTTGTTACTCCTGATGGTCCAGTACTGGAAGATAACTTTGAAATGGTTAGCTGTAAAGCAGAAACTGGCGAGCTTGGAATTCTACCAGGCCATATTCCACTCGTCGCCCCATTATCAATTGGCGCTGTACGATTGAAGCGTGACAATGGGATAGAGAGGCTTTCTATTAACGGTGGCTTTATGGAGGTAAGACCTGATAAAGTAACCATACTTGCTCAATCTGCTGAATTGCCTGCAGATATCGACATAGAACGAGCAAAAGAAGCGAAATCTCGTGCAGAAGGCCGATTACAGTCTAAGCAGGACGATGTTGACTTCCAACGGGCAGAATTAGCACTCAAAAGAGCATTAAATCGCTTGGACGTTGGTCAATAAGCATATTAAAATAAAAATCCCTCGCGACATATAAGTTGTGAGGGATTTTAACTTTGTAAAATGCTAGGTTTGTATAGAATTTCAGCTAAGAAGCAATCAAAGCGTAGTTAAATTTGAAGTTTAAAGTGTAAGAAGAACATACACATTGCTGACGAAAGCGAGTTTTTTCAGGCAAGCGCCTGTCGTCAGTGACAGCAGTTCACAGTTCTTCTACTCTTAACTGGAAATCGTCTCCGCGATCCTGTAAGATTGTCTTGTGCTTTATTATGTCGTATTTCCCGGGAAATTGCCGGAAATAAATTGATGGTAGGGAACCAAATAGCTATATAAGGTGGTATATATGTTTTCAATAGGACAGTTGGCAATATTTAGTATGATATCTCATTTAATATTCATTTATTTGACTTGGAGAGTAGTTCAGGCGATAAACTTTGACCCGCTAATTAGAAAAGGAAGAGCAGCAGAAGCGAGAGTACTATTGCTGCTTGTAACCATTGTAGTTGGGGCTGGAGTCAGTCGGTTCTTTCTTGAAATTCTTCAATGGTCAAGCGACCTGATCTACCTGTTCTAAGCAGGATGACAGTATAGAAGACTAGTAATCTTGTATATTGTCGTAAATTGTACTGTATGTTAGTAGATTCCCCTGTACATACTATAGATACTATAGTTTGAATACGGGGGTTTTTTTTATGAGGAAAACAGCACTAATTCTATTATTTATTTTACTATTAACAACAAAGACAGTTACCGTGGCCGAGTACAACGATGCATTACTTGATATAGCCGATTATACAGAAACTATCAAATTACCTATAGATGACTGGAGCGTAACAGTCCGGGAACAGATTTCAGAAGAAGATGCTAGTGAAATGATGACAAAAATGAAAAAAGAGGGTTTACAAGCAACAAAAAAGGAAACAGAAAATAGTACAAACTATTCACTTGCTGACACGCAGAATTCTAGCAAGTTAAACGTATATTATAATGTAATTGTGCATAGTGGCAAAGCAGAACTCATCGCAGTAATAGAAGGCAGGGATTGGTCTGAAACCGTGAAGGAATTGTACGTGAAGAAGATAACGAAAGTAAAGAATAAATATTTCACGAATATGGCACAAACATTCGCTTGTCTAACTGTTATAGATGATGCTATAATTGGTAGTGATTATTTTTTCAAAGATTTAACAAAAACATTTAACATTCAACAAGAAACAGTACAATTCGACAACAACGAAAATTTATCGCATAATTTTATTTTCTACGGGTATACACCACTATGGACCCAGAAAATTAGTCTAGAAAACGCAACAATGAACATACAAGTAGCTGTTACAGAGAATGCAGAAGGACATCTTACTTACACGATAGGAACACCTATCCTAATAAATGAATATTAATATTATGAAATTGGATCTGAAGGAGATTTGAAATATGGAAAAAATCATCGTAAGAGGCGGACACCAATTGAACGGCACCGTTAAAGTGGAAGGTGCGAAGAACGCCGTATTACCTGTTCTAGCCGCAAGCCTTATTGCAAGCGAAGGGAAAAGTGTTATTACAGAAGTCCCTGAACTAGCTGATGTATATACTATAAACCAAGTATTAAGCAATATGAATGCTGAAGTACACTTTGATAATAATACTGTAACAGTAGATGCTTCAAAAAGATTAAAGACGGAAGCACCATTTGAATACGTAAGAAAAATGCGTGCATCTGTACTCGTGCTTGGACCATTGCTAGCACGTTATGGCCATGCGAATGTAGCAATGCCAGGTGGCTGTGCTATTGGATCACGTCCAATTGATCTTCATTTAAAGGGCTTCGAGGCAATGGGAGCAGAAGTACATGTAGGAAATGGTTTTGTAGAAGCGCATGTAAATGGGCGTCTTAAAGGTGCTAAAATTTACCTCGATATGCCAAGTGTTGGTGCCACAGAAAATATCATGATGGCAGCTGCTCTTGCTGATGGAAAGACCATTCTTGAAAACTGTGCAAAAGAACCAGAAATCGTAGACTTAGCTAACTACCTGAATAAAATGGGCGCGAAAATAGTAGGTGCAGGAACAGAAACGATCCGCATTGAAGGCGTGGAAAAATTGTATGGTACGGAACACGCAATCATTCCTGACAGAGTAGAAGCTGGTACGTTTATGGTTGCAGCAGCTATCACTGGAGGTAACGTTCTAATTGAAAATGCTGAAAGTGAACATTTACGTTCTGTTATCTCAAAACTTCAGGAAATGGAAGTAACTGTAAAAGAAGAGAACGGCGGCCTTCGGGTAATTGGACCGAAGTCACTGAAAGCAACGGATATTAAAACATTGCCACATCCAGGCTTCCCAACGGATATGCAATCCCAAATGATGTCACTCATGTTATGCGCAGAAGGTACAAGTGTTATTACGGAAACGGTTTTTGAAAACCGCTTTATGCATGTAGAAGAATTCCGTCGTATGAATGCAAAAATGAAAATTGAAGGGCGCAGTGTATTTATTGAAGGCCCAAGTGACCTGCAAGGAGCCGAGGTAGCTGCTACAGACCTTCGTGCTGCTGCTGCTCTGATCTTAGCTGGATTACGCGCAGACGGTTATACAAGGATTACGGAATTAAAGCATCTTGATCGTGGCTATGTAAACTTTGCTGGAAAACTTGCTTCACTTGGTGCTGATATTGATCGAGTGGACGAAAATGGTGATTCAGTTGAAGCCTTTGCACAGGAAGACTTTCAAGAAGATGGCTATGTAGCTAAACTTTCTTAATAGTGCTCAACCCCTCATATAATCAAATACTAGATCCAAAAACGTAAAGCAGAGGAACCTATTCTTCTGCTTTTTTTGTGTTCCTAAAAGAAATTTTCATCTAGAATATTCAGTATATTCAGCATTCTAAATTACTGGCTATTTATATACTAAATGATGGGTAAGTGTGTGTGTTTTTATATGCTCAAATTAGCTATTAGGTGCCTGCCCTCTTTCTTATAGAACAAACTACTAATTGTTGCATTAAGACCAATCTTGTCACAATTCCGTCTTTAAATTTTATTAATTGTATGTTAAAATTGAAAGAAAATTACTAACAATACAAAAAGAAGGGGCAGACAGCATGAAGTTATATTTATCGGTAGATATGGAAGGAATTACTGGTCTACCTGATTATACATATGTTGATTCCAGTAAGCATAACTATGAGCGCGCTAGAAAGATCATGACCGATGAAACAAATTATGTCATAGAATCAGCGTTCCAACAGGGATGCACAGAGGTTGTGGTTAATGACAGCCATTCTAAAATGAATAACTTATTAATTGAAGCTCTTCACCCAGAAGCCTATTTGATCACCGGAGAAGTAAAACCTTATTCCATGATGCAAGGGCTTGACGATTCCTTTGATGGTGCCATGTTTATTGGTTACCATGCCAGAGCAGGGCAATTTGGTGTCATGTCACATGCAATGATTCATGCCGTTCGGAACTTCTTTATTAATGACCATGTGATCGGAGAAATGGGATTGAATGCCTATTTAGCAGGCTACTATAATGTTCCATTACTAATGGTTGCTGGAGATGATCAGGCTGCAAAAGAAGCTGAAGAACTCGTTGAAGGTATCACCACTGCCGCAGTGAAGACATCGATTTCTCGTTCTTCGGTTAAAAGTCTTTCGCCGAAAAAGGCGGGGGAACTCTTAACAAAACAAGTAAAAACAGCACTGCAGAATAGGCAGAAAATACAGCCGCTCGTTCCACCAGATCGTCCGGTACTTCGGATAGAGTTTACGAACTATGGACAGGCGGAATGGGCTAACCTGATGCCAGGTACCGAAATAGAGCCAGGGACAACCATTGTGCGTTATGAGGCTAAGGATATCAAGGAAGCATACCAGGCAATGCTTGTTATGACTGAGCTGGCCATGAATACAACATTTTCCTAGAGGGGGCAGGCGCTAATGTTGAAATACATAGCAAAACGATTACTGATTATGGCTGTTACACTCTGGGTCATTGTTACGCTTACCTTTATTCTTATGGTCACGATCCCAGGTTCGCCACTAAACAGTGAACGGAATACAAATGAAACGGTACAAGCAAATTTAGAAGCGCATTATAATCTTGACGAGCCTTACTATGTCCAATATTTTTTATACATAAAATCCATTGTAACCTTTGATTTTGGACCATCGATTAAACAACCGAACCAAACGGTAAATGAATTGCTTGGAAGAGGCTTCCCTATATCGTTTGAACTTGGAATTATTACGATTGTGGTAGCTTTGCTTTCCGGTATTATTCTTGGAATTCTTGCAGCTTTGCGCCATAACGGAATCATTGATTATCTGGCAATTAGTTTAGCAGTGCTCGGTATTTCAATTCCAAACTTCGTGCTTGCCACATTACTAATCCAAAAACTGGCCGTTGATTGGAACATTCTTCCTCCAGCTACCTGGTCAAGCCCAGCACATATGATATTACCTGTCATTGCGCTGGCAACAGGGCCAATGGCAATTATAGCTCGTCTCACACGTTCCACTATGCTAGAGGTGCTTACACAGGATTATATTAAAATGGCAAGAGCAAAAGGGCTTTCCCCATGGAAAATTGTCATAAAGCATGCATTGAGAAACGCCTTAATGCCTGTGGTAACCATTATGGGAACATTGCTTGCGGGTATTTTAACTGGAACTTTTGTCATCGAAAAAATATTCGCTATACCTGGCATGGGGCGGTATTTTGTGGAAAGTATAAACCAGCGGGATTATCCAGTTATTATGGGAACGACCGTGTTTTATAGTGGCTTTTTAATATTCATGCTCTTTCTAGTAGATATCATATACGGTATTTTAGATCCTAGAATTAAGCTGCACAAGAAGGGGGGAGCATAACATGGATCCAAAAAAAATGGAGCAATCTCCTGCAACAATCCCTGATGAATGGTTCAAATGGAAGGGGAAAGATACCGACGCTGCTGAAACGGTTGCTCGTCCGTCTTTGTCTTACTGGCAGGATGCGTGGCGGAGACTAGTAAAAAACAAATTGGCCATGGCCGGTTTGCTCTTCCTTATTTTGCTTACGCTTTTCGCAATATTTGGTCCAATTCTATCTCCATATGAGGTGAACAAGCAGGATTTGCCGAACCAATACCAGCCACCTTCATCTGATCACTGGTTTGGAACAGATAATGCAGGGCGGGACGTATTTACACGTACATGGTATGGAGCCCGCATTTCCTTGTTTGTCGGCTTGATGGCAGCACTTATTGACCTATCGATTGGGATCATCTATGGGGGACTATCTGGATATAAAGGTGGCCGAACAGATAATATAATGATGCGTATTATTGAAGTGCTATATGGTCTGCCGTATTTACTAGTCGTAATCCTTTTGTTAGTGGTACTCGGTCCAAGTCTGACCACGATTATTATTGCATTAACCGTAACAGGCTGGGTTGGAATGGCTCGAATTGTGCGAGGGCAAGTTCTGCAAATTAAAAACTATGAATTTGTCCTCGCTTCCAAGTCGTTCGGGACCAAAACACCTCGGATTATCCGAAAAAACCTGCTACCGAATACAATGGGGCCAATTATTGTACAGATGACATTAACTGTTCCCAGTGCTATTTTCGCGGAAGCATTTCTGAGTTTTCTCGGTCTTGGTATACAGGCGCCTTATGCGAGCTGGGGTGTAATGGCTAATGATTCGCTGGGTGCGATTTTATCTGGTAATTGGTGGACACTGTTCTTTCCAGCGTTTTTCATATCCTTTACCATGTTTGCATTTAATGTATTAGGTGATGGACTACAGGATGCCCTGGATCCAAAACTGAGGAAGTAGGTGAGAAGATGGAAAAAATACTCGAGGTAAAGGATCTTCATGTAACCTTTCGTACATATGGTGGAACGGTAAAAGCAGTAAGAGGTGTCAATTTTCATTTGAATAAAGGGGAGACATTAGCCATTGTAGGGGAATCGGGCTGTGGAAAAAGTGTAACCTCTAATGCAATTATGCGACTGATTCCGGATCCGCCTGGCAAGATTTCCAATGGCTCCATTCGATTCAAAGAGAAAGAGATTACGAGATTGACAGAGAAACAAATGCGGTCGATTAGAGGGGTAGACATATCGATGATCTTCCAGGACCCTATGACTGCCTTAAACCCTACATTAACGATTGGCACGCAATTGGTGGAAGGACTTCAGCAGCACCGAAAGATCTCTGCAAGTGAGGCAAAGGTCAAGGCACTTGATATGTTAGAGCTTGTTGGGATCCCTAATGCAGTTGAACGACTAAAACAGTATCCCCATCAGTTTAGTGGAGGCATGCGCCAACGTATTGTGATTGCCATGGCTTTAATTTGTGAACCGGAGCTGTTAATAGCAGATGAGCCAACCACTGCACTTGATGTGACCATTCAGGCGCAGATTCTGGAGCTCTTCGAGAAAATACAAGATGCAACTGGTGTGTCCATTATTTTAATAACACACGATTTAGGCGTTGTAGCAAAAATAGCCGATCGTGTAGCTGTGATGTATGCCGGAAAGATAATCGAAGTCGGGGACAAAAGAGAGATCTTCTACGAATCGCAGCATCCCTATACAAAGGGGCTGTTGAATTCAGTGCCACGACTTGACCTACAAGGCGAGAAACTGACGCCAATTGATGGAACACCACCTGATTTATTCTCACCTCCTGAAGGATGTCCATTTTCAGCAAGATGTCCATTCGCCATGGAGGTGTGTGATAAAGTTTACCCCGTAACAACAGTGCGATCCACTTCACACGAAGTAGATTGCTGGTTACAGGATGAAAGGGCAAAGCAGTTATTGGCTACTGCCGAAAAATAAGACAGAGGGGGCAATAAGGATGAGAAAGAAGTTACTTGTTTTACTGATGGCTGCTATGGCGATATTTGTTTTAGCAGCGTGTACTGCCAATGAGAACGCAGGCACAGAAACGGACGAAGGGGAAGAAAACACTGGAGAAGAAGGAAACACAGCTTCAGATGAAAAAGTCCTATACATGAATAACGGGACAGAACCAACTTCATTTGACCCTGCAGTAGGGTTTGATGCCGTTTCTTGGAACCCATTAAATAACTTAATGGAAGGTCTAACGCGATTAGGTGAAGGGGATACACCAGAAGCTGCGATAGCGGAGAGCTGGGATCTATCTGATGATGGGAAAACCTATACCTTCCACTTACGTGAAGATGCAAACTGGTCTAATGGCGACCCAGTTGTGGCAGAGGACTTTGTCTTTGCATGGGAACGTCTTTTAAACCCAGAGACTGGGTCAGCGGCAGCGTTTTTAGGTTACTTTATTGAAGGTGGAGAAGCGTACAACAGTGGAGAAGGATCCGCTGAAGATTTAGGAATTGAAGCAGTCGATGAGAAAACATTTGAAGTAACACTGGCAGCGCCAACTGGATACTTTCTACATGTAATATCTAATCCTGCCTTCTTCCCTGTAAATAAAGCCGTTGCAGAAGAAAATTCGGAATGGTTTGCTGAGGCTGATTCCTTTGTCTCAAACGGACCATTTGCCTTGGATTCATGGGAGCATGACAGTGAGATGGTATTCGTTAAAAATGATGAGTACTGGGATGCTGACACAGTAAAATTAGATAAAGTCCACTGGGCTATGGTAAATGACCCAAATACGGAATATCAAATGTTTGAATCAGGAGAACTTGATGTAACTGAAATTCCATCTGAGATGGCCGAACAATTAATTAATGAAGATAGTGTAGTAATTGAAGATCAAGCAGGTCTGTATTTCTACCGTTTTAATGTAACGAAGGAACCTTTCCAAAATGCGAAAATCCGCAAAGCATTTGCTTTGGCTGTTAATCAACAGGATATCGTTGACTATGTAACGAAAAATGGTGAAGGAGCAGCAACAGCTTTCGTATCACCTGGATTCGAAAGTCCTGCTGGCAATGACTTCCGTGATGAAAATGGAGATTTAGTTGAATTTAATCCAGAAGAAGCAAAACAGCTGTTAGAAGAAGGAATGGAAGAGGAAGGCTATGACGAGCTTCCTGAAGTTACACTATCTTATAGTACTAGCGAATCACATAAAGCCATTGCGGAGACACTGCAAAGCGCATTTACAGACAATCTTGGCATTGACGTCGTACTAGAAAATACAGAAGCTAGTGTATTCTTAGATGACCAGAAAGCATTGAACCACCAGCTTTCTAGAAGTTCATTTATCTTTGACTACGGCGATCCAGTTAACTTCTTGGAAAGCTTTATCACAGATTCTTCTATGAACCGAACTGGCTGGTCAAATGAAGAATATGATGAGTTAATTGCCAATGCGAAAACAGAAACAGATGAAGAAAAACGTTGGGGATATATGTATGAAGCTGAAAAGCTCCTAGCTGAAGAAATGCCAATCTTCCCAATCCATTACTATAATCAGGTGCATATGTACCATGATGCCGTATCAGGTGTCGTACGTCACCCAGTAGGTTACGTAGAACTGAAATGGGTAGACAAAGGCGAGTAATATCGAGAAGAACAAGATGAGGAAAGCCGTACTAGAATCTGAGCGCTAAAAGCTAGGCAATGCTGTTCCTAAGTGGGCGTCATCAAGGCCCATAGTTACCTTATTAATAAAGAGTTAGCTCCTTTACGATTTACCAGTAAAGGAGCTAATTTCTACATACATAGTTGTTAGGGCAATTATTTTAATTGATTGGAGTGAAGTTGCACTCCTTATAGCACGTAGATAAATACATAAATGATGAAAATAAAAGAGAGTGGGGTTACCATGATTCGTCCAGAAAAGCTGCAAAAAGGAGATCATATTGGAATCATCGCTCCGGCAGGGCCAATAGATATAGAAAAGCTAAAAGCAGCCGTTCCCTTCCTAGAACAGCTAGGGCTCCATGTTGTTTTTGGCAAGCATGTCCAGAAAACAAATGGCTACCTTGCTGGAACCGATCAAGAAAGATTGGATGACCTTCATGACATGTTTGCCAATCCTAGTATTAAAGCGATCCTTTGTGCGCGTGGCGGATATGGAACAGGGCGAATTGCCACGAAACTAGATTATGAACTTATAAAGAATAACCCTAAAATTTTTTGGGGATATAGTGATATTACGTACTTACATACAGCCATAAGGCAGAACGCAGGTCTTGTAACCTTCCATGGTCCAATGGCCACATCCGATATTTCTAAGCGTGATTTCGATGAACTAACCGCTTCTCGTTTTAATCAATTGTTTGACCCGGAAGCTTTCACGTACACGGAGCATATATCACCCTTACATGTTATCTCGCCTGGTGAAGCAGAAGGGGAACTTGTTGGCGGAAACCTTTCGTTAATAGTCAGTACACTGGGCACCCCATTCGAAATGGATACAGAAGGGAAAATTGTACTTATCGAAGACATTGGGGAAGAGCCATACAAAGTGGACGGGATGCTGAACCAGCTACATGTTTCGGGAAAGCTTGCAGATGCTGCCGGGTTCGTTGTTGGAGATTTCGCAAATGCTGCATCGACACTTGATTCCAGTCTTACACTAACTGAGGTTTTGAATGACTATTTTCTTGCACTAAATAAACCTGTGCTTTCAGGCTTTAAAATAGGTCATTGCTTCCCACATGTTGCTGTGCCACTTGGTGTGAAGGCAAGGCTCTCCAGTAATGAGAAAACACTTAAGGTAGACCCAGGTGTTGCGAAGGAGTTGGAGGAGATTTTATGAACATTAACAGTATAGAAACCTTTCGAGCGGCTATTCCGCTACATACGCCATTTAAAACAGCACTACGCACGGTTACCGTTGCAGAAACAATTTTGGTGAAAATAACGTGTGATAATGGGGTTACAGGTTGGGGAGAAGCTCCGCCAACCCATGTCATTACAGGTGATAGCCTGGCGGGGGTAGAATTTGCGATTAATGGAGTCGTGAAGCCAATTATTATCGGAGCTTCACTGGACCAACGAGAACATATATTTGAAATGATAGGAAAGGGTCTTATCGGTAATTATAGTGCCAAAGCGGCTGTTGACATGGCTTTGTATGACTGTCTAGCACAGCAAGCAGGCATGACACTATCTTCTTTTCTCGGTGGATACAAACAAAGCATGGAAACCGATTATACGGTGAGTGTTAACACACCAGAAGAGATGGCACATGACGCACAGCTTTATGTCGAAGATGGTTTTTCGATATTAAAGGTGAAAGTAGGCAAGGACCTAATTGAAACCGATATAAAAAGGATCCAGGCAATTCGTAAACAAATTGGCACCAATGTGAAAATTCGTTTGGATGCAAATCAAGGCTGGAAAGCGAAAGAGGCAGTCCGCGCTATTCAAAAGATGGAAGATCTCGGTCTTGATATCGAGTTAGTGGAACAACCCGTTAAAGCGAGTGATTTAGAGGAATTGCGACATGTGACCAGCCATACCGACACGTTAATTATGGCTGACGAAAGTGTCTTTACGTCAATAGATGCAAAAAAGGTACTGGAAACAGGAGCTGCGGACCTCATCAATATTAAGCTAATGAAGGCCGGGGGAATACACGAGGCTATAAAAATAGCAAAGCTAGCTGCTATTTACAATGTGGAATGTATGGTTGGCAGTATGATAGAGACAAAGATAGGGATTACAGCAGCTGCCCACTTTGCAGCAAGTCAGCCTAATATAACGAGATATGACTTTGACGCCCCGTTAATGCTTACAGGTGATATCCTCCAAGGGGGAATTGAGTACGATCAGTCCACCATTAACCTGGGAAGTGATCCAGGCCTTGGCATAATAGGGATTAATGAAAAGTTTATCCAATCAAAAAACACAGTGAGATAAAGGCAGAAAGGAGCAAAATCATGGTTAAACAATCGTTTGATCAATATTCCGATTCATTATACGTAACGGCAGTACAGGTTGCTACAGTATGGACTTCTCCCGACTCGGCTCGTGATATCGATAGGTTGGGGGTAAAAGTACCAACTGATGTAAAGCAGTGGATTAATGAACTAACCTATGAACAAAATTTAGCATTATGTGATGAAAATAGGGTGCAAAGCCAGTTACTATATGGACAGCCAGTGATTATAACCGATACAAAAGGAGAGTGGGCACATGTTGTGATCCCCGATCAGCCTTCGAAGAAAAATGAGCGCGGTTATCCTGGCTGGGTTCCGAGGGCGCAATTACTAGAGGTTGATAAAGAAGACTGGCAATCTGAGCTTACAGCAGTTGTAATCAGCAAGAAGGCTTGGTTAGAAACGGAAGCGGGTCAAAGGGAAACAGAGCTTAGTTACCTTACATTGCTACCAGTAGTAGAGGTCGGAGATACCCGGGTTGAAGTGAAAACACCACATGGGAATCGTTTCTTACAATCTGATGAGGTTACTGTCTTTCCGTCAGATCGAGGATTAGAAAAGGGGAATGGCAAGGCAATCGTGGAAGCGGTGGAAGCCTATACGGGACTCGACTACTTTTGGGGTGGAATGAGTGCGTACGGCTATGATTGCTCTGGACTCGCCTATGCTGCCCATAAAGCGAATGGTTACCAGATTGCCAGAGATGCTGGGGATCAAGCTAAAGCCGGTGTAGATGTACCATTCAATAAATTAAAGCCAGGTGATTTGCTGTTTTTCGCCTATGAGGAAGGGAAAGGGCGGTTGCATCATGTTGGCATTTATTACGGTGATGGTAAGATGCTTCACTCACCACAGACAGGAAAGGGAATCGAAATTATTGAGCTGGCTGGTACTATTTATGAAAAAGAGCTTTGTGCTGCAAAACGTTATTGGCTCGATACAGAGGGGACATAAACTATGGACGAGAAACTACTAGAAGTCAACCAGTTAAAAAAGCATTTTGATGTAGGAAAAGGGAAGGTCCTCAAAGCAGTCAATGACGTATCCTTTTATGTCAACAGAGGAGAAACCTTTGGATTGGTAGGCGAGTCTGGCTGTGGGAAATCTACCATAGGTCGTACTATTCTGGGACTTTACGATAAAACAGAAGGTGATGTTATCTATGACGGATTAGATGTGCACAGCCTAACAGAGAAAGAAAAATTCAAAATTTATCGGAAGATGCAAATGATTTTCCAGGATCCATATGCATCTCTAAATCCGCGTTCTACTGTCCGGGAAGTAATAGCTGAACCAATGGAAGTACATGGTTTATTTAAATCCAAACGAGAGCAGTTGGAGCGGGTATATGAATTGCTAGAGGAAGTGGGATTAAACCGTGATCACGCCAATCGGTATCCCCATGAGTTTAGTGGTGGACAGCGTCAGCGGATTGGGATAGCAAGAGCGCTTGCCTTAGAACCAGAGTTTATTATTGCTGATGAACCAATTTCTGCGCTTGATGTATCCGTACAAGCACAAGTTGTCAACTTATTAAAAGAGCTGCAAGTAGAGAAAGGGTTAACTTTTCTATTTATTGCGCATGATCTTTCGATGGTAAAGCAGATATCTGACAGAATCGGTGTGATGTATTTAGGTAATCTTGTGGAACTTACATCAAGTAAGGCATTATATGACGAGCCATTACATCCATATACAAAAGCACTCCTTTCTGCCATCCCGATTCCTGATCCTGATATCGAGGAAAGCCGGGAGCGAATCATACTCGAGGGGGAGCTGCCTAGTCCAATTGATCCTCCAAGTGGTTGTGTTTTCCGTACAAGATGTCCTTTTGCAATGGAAGTGTGCGCAGAAGTTAAGCCTCCTTGGCAGGAAGTTGAACAAGACCATTACGTTGCTTGTCATCTATATAATAATGAAGTAGAAGACAAAACACCGTTAAAGGAACCAGCAGTCCAACGTTAAGAAGAACGTACGAAAAGTAACGGTTATAAAGTGAAACTTCACTCAGTGGGGGTTTTCCTTCTTCCCCCACTGAGTGTTAGTTGAACGAATCGGGGTGTTAACGTCCGTTTACTCCCACTCAAAACTACTGTTTTACTTCATGTTTTGAAGTGGGAGTCTTACGGACGGTTGCACCGGGATAAAGAAGAAAAAGCCTACGTGAAAATGAACTGACCTAGTAATTTGAGAAAAGAAAAAGTACCTATGCTGGCTTTGACCTGAATTGAGAAAGGGAAAGGTAGCATAATTTTGAAAAAAGATCGTATGTATAAATGTAATAGAAGATATGTGAAGTGAGGTGGGTCTTGCCTGCTTTAGCCCTAACTTTACCCATCATAGTAAAAAACAACAGATGAAAGAAAAATTAGTACTTATTAATATTTTACACCTACTAAAATTAAATAACTTTACTAAAATATACAGACATTTAAATTATTGACATTTTTCTGGTAAATAATATTATAAAAGTACATTAAATTTATATAGTGACATTCACCCTAGACTTCACATTTTTATAATTTGATGTAATTATAAGAAGAAAGGGGGGGATGTTTTATGGTGAAAAAGTTTGCAGCTAGTTTGTTAGCGCTCTCAATAGTGGTTGGAAGTGTGGCTATACCAAATGCAGCTGAAGCAGCTTCAGTTAGTGCCTATTATTCTGGAAGTTTTAAAACCGCTTGGGAAAAGAGTAAATCTTCGTATGATAATGCTGGTACGTTATCATACGGTTATAACACAGCTTGGATAAATGAAGATTATGCTCATGGCTATCATTCAAAAAACGATCATTACGCATCTGTTTCAAATGGTAACGGTAGCTTTACAAGTGGAAACAAAGGCGCTGGTAAGGTTGCTAAGATTGAAGTAAGGCACAAAGGATCTTCTATTAGATATTCCATGAATTACTAATAAACAAATAAATTCATCAAAGGTTGACCTCTTCTTCTTAAAAACTCAAGAAGAGGTTTCCTTTTTTTCTGGATTATTAGACAGGGGTATAAATATGAAGAAGATAAAGTATATATTTGCCATGACCTTATTTATAATTACTTTTTCATTTATTGGGGAAAGTTATATTTTTTATTTAGATAATTTTACTGGCAGTTTTTATAGTACATCCCTCTATAAGCCAGATTATGTATCTAATCAGAAAATGAAATTAGATGTAAAAGAATCAAAAGAAAAAAATGATATAGGTATATTTATCGTCGACCAAGAAGTAAAAAGTAATATTGAAATGAATATTTCAATATATGGAACATCAGAGGCGAACAAATATTTAAAAGATAAGTTATCGATTAAAGACACCACATATAAAAGTATGTTTTCCGGTAAAGTTACGGTTACTTATCATAATTTTGATGAAATCACTGATATAGGCAAATATGAAAAGTATTTCCTAGTAGGAGATCAAAAAAACATTGCTTCATTTAAAAATTCACTTATCGATACTTATGGCGGAAACCACCCTAAAATTGAAGATGACTATAATGAAAGTAAAAAAAATATTATATATGTATGGTCGATTATTATAATTGTCATACTCCTATTTACATACTATGATACCATTTTTCAAAAAAAAGAAGCTTTGGTAAAAGTTACTTTTGGAGAAAAAATCAGTACGTTAATACGTAAAAATGTATGGTGCGATACACTAGTATTCGTAAGTTTATTCATTATATCAATATTATTTACATCCATTTTTTCAAATTCTATATTTCAGTACTGGATTTCAATATGTGTATTTATAGTTTTTATTATAATAAATGCACTTATATATTTAACCCTATATAAGTATAACCTTAGAGAAGTATTTTCGAATAGTAAAAGCAAAAACCAATTATTAAAAATTAATTATGTCTTAAAAATCATTACTATTGTTCTAGCAATTACTGTATTATCAGGTAGTATAGCTATAATTGACCAAGGCTTATCATTTTATCAACAGAAAGATTTCTTTAAATATCATAAAGAATATAATTACATACAGTTTGATTATAAGTTAACAGGTGATAATGCTACGGATGATTTACTTATTAACAAAAGTGCAGATGTTAGAGAGGAATTTTATAAAGAAAATTTTAATAACGCAATTCAGTTAGTGAATATATCGGATAACCTTGACCTAAGTGTACCATCTATCTTGGCTAATAAAAATGCAATACCATATTTGAAAGATAATATTCCTGAATTAAACAGACAGTTATTAAATGAGGAAAAAGTGTATTATATTTTACCTGAAAAACATGCAGATGATAAATTACTTTACGAAAGTTTAAGAAATATATATGGCTTTTTTAATAACTTAGAAAGTAATAGTAATGTAGAGAGTGAGGTAATTCTCTATAATACAAATACGGAATTAGTAAGTATTGATGAGATAAATTATATGAATAGAAGTAAATTGGCTCAAAATCCAGCTATTATTTTAAATAACACCTCTACTGAAAATTCAATTTTAGATACAGAAACTAATTTGAGAAGAACTTCCTATGCACATGATATTATGTACCTCATTTCTGAAAAGAGTTATCAATCTTTTGTTACTAAAAATGATTTAACTGATCAAATTCATTTAAAGACAAACATTTATGAGCTTTATCAATATAATTGGACATTAATAAAACGAGGGATTTTTATTTCCTCCGTGTTGTTTTCTTTAGTCATATTACTAGAATTAATTATTATTAACTTAATATTAAGATTAGAGTATGAAGTAAATGCAGTAGAACTTTCCATAAAAAAAATCATGGGGTATTCCTCCGTGCAAAAGAATAGGAAGATAATATTTATAACATTGTCAGCAACCATTACCAGTATTGTCCTATCTTTAATAGTAAATCATTTATTCGACATATCACAATCCAAATATTTTCTTTATGGTGGCGCTATTCTATTAATCATAGAAATACTCTTTATCATGACAAATATAGCTAGGATAGAGAAAGCTAAGATATCAAAGATCTTAAAAGGTGGCTCGCTATGATTAATATCGAAAATTTAACTAAAAAATTTGGAGAAAAAATATTATTTAGAAACCTAAACATCAAGATTGAAAACGGGGAATTTATTGCCTTCTCTGGGCCAAGCGGAAGTGGGAAAACTACACTGCTAAATATGATAGGAGGGATTGAAACAATTGACGAAGGTGAAATTATCGTAGATGGAATTAATGTCCATGATAAAAAATCTCAACTTTTATATTTCAGAAAAAAAGTAGGGTTTATTTTTCAAAATTTTGCATTAATTGATAATAAAACGGTAAAAGATAACCTAGAAATTGTAAGGAAAGATAGTAGAAATGATTTATCAATAGAAAGCGCATTAAGCATAGTAGGGCTTGAAAATAAATTAAAGGAAAAAGTATATATGCTCTCAGGCGGGGAGCAACAAAGAGTGGCTTTAGCTAGAATAATGCTAAAACAAACATCTTTAATTCTGGCGGATGAGCCCACAGGGTCACTTGATGAAAAAAATGCAGAAATAGTTATGTCAATATTAGAGAACTTTAACAAACAGGGAAAGACTATAATTCTAGTAACGCATGACGAAAGGATTAAAACTAGAGCAAAAAGGGTGATTGAGTTGTGAAAAAATACAAGAAAATTTTAATTATATTTGTTTCGTTAATTTTATTATATAATCTTGCGTGGGTAGGTGTATTTTATCTAAAATATACTCCCTATACAGATAATATCCCTAAAAGAGAAAACGGAATATACCTTTTATCAGAGAGAGGATATCATTATAGTGTTAAAAAACCATCTTATTTATCTTTTACAGGTAATCTTGCCATCACAAACGACGAAGACGATCTTTCATTAATCATTTGGCCATTATTAACTGGAGGGTATGAATATGGTCTTCAAATTCTAGGAGAAAACAACAATTTTTATTCAGTAATGGTGGACTCTGATATGAATTATTTAGATGATGAGAATTCTGAATCCATGGATAAAGACTTGGTAAATTCTTTAATTAATAAAAGAGCTGTTGAAATCGAGGCCCTTAAGTCTGAAGTAAACCGCATATGGGGTATAAATTAAATTACTCAACTTTTCCAGAGAAAAAACTAACTATTATCCGGTCTTCTTTTCATTGATGGTCAAAACAAGGCTAACTTGTTTTTCATCTAACCAACCATCTTTATGAATAAAGTTCTATCTTTCTGGCGTCTAATAAAGGAGCGGAGGATAGGGAGTGTAACTTGACGACCAAGAAATTGCTACGGCTATTTTAGATCACCCGTCCACCGTTCTGAAGTTCATCATTTTGAAGGAGCTAGTAATAGAATTAAATCTTGAGTGTTTTAAACAAAGGAGTGTTCACATTAGTAAGCAAAAGGTGTTTAAAACTATTTGACGGGTCAGGGGCGCCTTTTCTCTGTCTCATTTAGTTAGGTCTCCCAAAATGCGTAGGTTTTTTTCATTCTTCAGTTCTATTGCTTTCTCTTTTTGTATACGTTTAATAGTGGGATTGCTAGATTTGTAATGAAACATAAACCACATTGAATGGGGGATTGTGATGAAAAAAGGACATTATAAAATAGGAAAAACCAACAAACTAAAGAAGAAAACCATACAAGAGCGGATAAATGCAAAGCAGAAAACATCCATTACAATGGAAGCTCCCAAGAAAGAGTTGACTAAAAACAACCTCTTATTAAAAAGTAAAAAGAATCACTACTTGGGGAAGCAACCAAAGAAATGGAAGCTGCCAACAGCTATCCTCCTAACAAGTCTTTTCTGCCTTATTTTGCTTATTCCTACTGTAATAGTTGTAACGTTTGGGGATGCTACAGGGAATGAAACAACAAGTCAGGAAAAGAAGGCAGAGGAATCCGTTGAGTTGAAATCCTCACCATTTTCGGTAGCTGTCATGCGTTCCAATTTAGAAAAGGTGGATAACGTTCCTTTAGAGACATATGTAGCCGGAGTGGTGGCATCTGAAATGCCAGTCGAATTTGAAATGGAAGCATTGAAAGCGCAGGCCCTCGCAGCAAGAACTTATATTGTGAATTACAAGTTGCATGGAGATATAACGGAAGAGGCAGATGTAACGGATACTGTCCAGCATCAGGTTTATAAGGATGAAGCAGAATTGCAAAAGCAGTTCGGTGACGACTATCAGGAAAAAATGAATAAAATCAAAGAAGCAGTGAACGCAACAAAAGGAGAGGTGCTTACCTATAAAAAGGAACTGATCACACCAGCATTTTTCTCCACTAGTAACGGCTTTACAGAGAACTCAGAGGATTATTGGAAGGATGAACTTCCATATCTACGCAGTGTGGAAAGCCACTGGGATGAGAATACACCTAAATTCCTTGACCAGCAAACCTATTCGATCGACCAGGTAGAGCAAGCACTTGCTACAAAGCTTCCGTCTGATAAAGCGCTCTCCATTGAGATCACCAGAACAGATGGAAAACGGGTGGAGGAGCTGACGATAAATGGGGATGCATTTAGCGGGCGGGAAGTTAGAGAGAAGTTGGAATTACGTTCGAGCGACTTTACGATAGAACAAAAAGATGATCACCTTATCTTTACTACAAAAGGCTATGGCCATGGCATTGGCATGAGTCAGTATGGAGCAAATGGGATGGCTGAGGAAGGGAAAACCTATAAAGATATTGTGAACCATTATTATAAGGATGTTGAAATTAGTACCGTAACAGATACAGCACCAGCCCTCGTTGTGAAATAGACGAGGGTTTTTGTTTTTGTATGGAATTACATCTGCGGATCGGCAGAGTGCGTTGCGGTATCGCCAGTGAGCACTGCAACATCGCCAGTGAGCACCAAAGCATCAGCTGAGAACGCACCAGTATCTCCTATGGTTAAACGACAAAACTCTTTAACATTAGAATGAATGAACCTCTTACTATCCCCGTCTTTTTAAATAAAATGCATTAATTCAAAAAAATTTTATCTCTTCATGTATAGATATCCCGTTTTCTGATCAGAATGGTTGTTGAGGTGATGATCAATGAATGAAGAAAACAAAGCTTCAAAAAACAAATGGAGCCGTATTTTCAAGAAAAAATGGTTTTTTCCAGCAGTCTATTTAACAATTGCTGCCGTGCTTCTTTCAGTTGTTGTATGGTATCAGAATACGGAAAACCAGGTCCCTGATGCACAGGAAGACCAGGAAAACTATGTTCCGACACCAAATGATGAGGAAGCAGAACCTGTTTTAGAACAGCAAGAGATTATTCAAATGCCATTAGCGGATCAGGGACAAGCAGAAATCGTAACTAAATTCTATGACTACAACGCAGAACAAGAGGATCAGGAAAATGCTTTGGTTCTTTACAACAACCGTTACTATCAAAGCACAGGTGTAGATATTGCAACAGCTGAAGGTGAAGCTTTCGAAGTTGTCGCTGCACTGACTGGAACGATTGATGAAGTAAAAGAAGATCCGCTTTTAGGAAATGTTGTTGTGATTTCACATGAGAACGATGTTAAAACTTATTATGCTAGTCTTGAAGAGGTAAGTGTAAAAGCAGGCGCAGAAGTTAAACAAGGTGAAAAGCTAGGAACTGCAGGGAAGAACTTGTTTGGACAAGCTAGTGGAACACATGTCTATTTTGAACTTAGAAAAGAAGATAAGCATGTAAACCCAGAGGATTTCTTTAATCAGCCGGTAAGTAGCCTAGAGAGCGCTACAGAAGAAGCGGTAGATAGTACAGAGTCTGATGAGACAACAGAACCATCTGAAGATGAGGCAGTCGAAGATGAAGCTTCAGAAGAAAATGCAGATGAGAAAGATAAGACAGAAGAAGACGCTCCTGTAGATGAAGAGGAAGATGATGCATCTAACGAAGAAACAAATGATGAAACCGAGTCATCTGAGAGTGCTTAATTAATTTAAGAAAAGATCCTGAGACTTCTAATAGAGTCCAGGATCTTTTTTGGTTTCCTAAATATAAGAACTTCCTTCTATTACGAGAATGCTATGTGATCCTTGCGAATTTTGTCGAACGATCGTCGATTTACAGGGATTGAAATGTGTTATTATAAACATTAATAGAATATCTTGTTGATAATTAGCGAAAATAGTGATCTTCTTCCAAGTAAAACGGTAAAAGGATGGTAGAAAGGAGATTCCCTACTATGGTTACGCCTTCAATATTTATCTCGGATAAAGAGAAAGATAACCTATCACTAAGAGAGCTTATGGAAATACTTTACCATGAACACCCTGAAGATACCGTAATAGAGTTAACAAGAAAATGGTGCTTACAATCAAATTCGGATGACATTCTCAAGAAGGGAATGGAGTTTCTTTATATGAATGGTTTTTATAAAGACCTACAAGTCCTGATTGAGAAAAATAGCCAATACCCAACATCCACAAATCGAATGTGGGCAGCAGTTTATCAAAACATTCTGGATCGAAGGCTTAAAAAGTATACTCCCCATGAATCACTCCAAAGAATCAAGCATATCGAAACGAAAGATCCTGAATTAAAGTGCCTGGTAGAATTTTTTAAAGTAACAACATATTACGAGTTAAATCAATTCAGCAGATTAGGAAATTTCCTCGCTATACAACCTGAATTATTCGCGGTGGTGGAGGATAAGCTATTGCTTTCTTATTTCAAAATACGACTTAATCAGATTCTCCTTACTTATCATCTTACAAGAAACGAACTCATTATGGCCCGTAAATATGCCTTCAGGGTTTTGAACCAAACCCAAAATCCAAGAACGATGGCGAGCATGCATATAAAACTAGGTTTATCCTATACCTTTGATACGTACTTCCAGGGGATGTACCACCTTAGCGAAGCGGTAAAGATTGCCAAACAGCACAAGTTGGATAAAGTAGTTAAGCTTGTGAAGGAGCGTAATATTCCCTTCCTTTCCGCCCATTTTAATCAGGTCGAAAATATAACATCGCCAGACCCCAGTGAACAGGCGCATATCGAAATTGCAAAAGGAAACAATCAAAGGGCAATCGAGCTATTAGATGACCTACCTTTAGACAGTCCCTTCCAGTTATATTACCTTGGCAAAGCCAAACAAGATAAAAACCTACTTCTTCAATCCTATAACTTTTTTATTGAAAAACGGAGTGACTACTTCTTTAGTAGACTACCACTTTCGTTGCTAAAGCAACTGTAAGCCTGAGGGGAGAATTACCCCCTCATTCATCATTCTTTCATCCCTCACTTCAGTCATCTCTAGTAACTATCTATTTGTTTAAAAAGGTTCAGCTTTTTCTTTTACTGCTAAAATCCCTTAAGGAGGCAATAAAATGAAAAAGTTTAAGTCTTTTCTATTAATGGCAGTTTTAACGGTTATGCTTTCCTTGGTTTCTGGTACTCTATCTACGCACGCCTCGTTAATGCTCGATCCTGGTCTCGGTGATATGGACATATATAATCCAGTTTTTGGAGAAATGCTTGCACGTGACCCTGGATTAGGGGATATGGATTAACTGCGGTTAAAGTAGATATAAAGAGAGAGATTCATGTAGGAAGATCAACATTATTATGCTTGAATTGATAAAAGAAAAGCTGAGCCTTATTTTATTTAAATAGATCATACTTTTTTTTCACCCCTTTAAATTCCCCAACGGATGTTTTTTCAAAAAAATACTGCTTGTCCTCTTTTACAAAGATGCAATTTTAATCATAAACCCTTCAATCGAATAATAAAATGTTACAAACCAAGCATTCAGTAATGTCTCTGAGGTGAGAGCTTGTGTGGCTTAACGTTACTTATCCAAATGGTCCCCGATTTATAGAGATAAATTACAGAATATTAAGTTAATATTGGGTAAAAGGTATAACGGTCCTTTCGCTTCAATATACATAATGATGAAACAACAACAGAATACAAGTACTCCAATGTGAGCCACTTAAGATGAACACCTTGTCTCAATAGACACCTCGGAACTAACCAACATAGGGAGGCGAACGGTGTGCACGACTACATCAAAGAAAGAACGATCAGGATAGGGAATTACGTATTGGAAACGAAAAAGACAGTCCGCGTGATAGCAAAAGAATTTGGTGTTTCTAAAAGCACTGTCCATAAAGATTTGACAGAGCGTTTGCCACAAATTAATCCTGATCTTGCATTAAAGGTGAAGGAAATTCTAGAATATCACAAGGCGATTAGACACTTGCGAGGAGGAGAAGCTACTAGGAAAAAGTACAAGATTGAACCACAAGTAAAAGAGACGGAACCAAAGCCGGTAGGATAGGATCCATTCTTTCGCTTTTGGTTATATAAAGTTGGAGGAGAAAATAAGCCTAAGCAGGTTTTGTTTTCTCCCTATTTACGTGAACAAAAGGATGGCAAACCTGGGCTCCGGATAGCTCCATAAGGCAGACACACTTCTCCACAAAAATCCCATAAAACCCCCAATTTTTTCTAATAAAATGCAGTTAATTGTTGAACTTTGTGGTAAAATATAATATTAGTAGTCCATGCTCAAAAGGAGGATAAAAAAGACCGAGAAGTTCGAGGCGGCGTAGCTTTGAGTACTGGAACGTATGTAATTAATACGTGAAGAACGCAAAAGCAAGCTAACGAAGAAATTCGATGTGTCATTTTTACCGGACTCTTTGAGCAACCTCTAGTAGGAATATGTAAAAAATGAAGTAATTTAAAGTAGGAGGATCTTGATTCATGTTTTCTAGGGATATTGGAATTGACCTTGGAACTGCCAATGTTTTAATTCACGTAAAAGGAAAAGGTATCGTTTTAGATGAACCATCAGTTGTTGCGATGGACCGCTATACTGGAAAAGTACTCGAAGTTGGCGAGGAAGCAAGACGCATGGTTGGACGTACACCAGGAAACATTGAAGCCATCCGTCCGTTAAAAGATGGAGTAATCGCAGACTTTGATGTAACAGAAGCAATGTTAAAGCATTTCATAAATAAAATTAGTGTAAAAGGATTCCTTTCAAAGCCAAGGATGCTAATTTGCTGCCCTACCAATATTACGAAGGTAGAACAAAAGGCAATTAAAGAAGCAGCAGAAAAATCCGGTGGAAAAAAGGTTTACCTAGAAGAAGAGCCAAAAGTAGCAGCGATCGGAGCTGGAATGGATATATTCCAACCAAGCGGTAATATGGTCGTTGATATTGGTGGTGGTACAACAGATGTAGCTGTTTTATCAATGGGAGATATTGTTACCTCTGAATCCATTAAAATGGCTGGGGATAAATTTGATATCGAAATTCTTCAATACATAAAGAAGCAGTATAAGCTTCTCATTGGAGAGCGCACAGCTGAAAATATTAAAATAAATGTTGCGACCGTCTTCAAAGATTCCCGAAATGAAGAAATGGAAATTCGCGGAAGAGATATGGTATCTGGTTTACCAAGAACCATTACTGTCTATTCAGCTGAAATCGAAGAAGCATTACGTGAATCTGTCTTTCTTATTGTACAAGCCGCAAAATCTGTTTTAGAGAAAACGCCTCCAGAGCTATCTGCTGATATCATTGACAGAGGTGTGATTTTAACTGGCGGTGGTGCAATGATTCATGGTATTGATCAGCTGCTTGCTGAAGAATTGAAAGTACCAGTTCTAGTGGCAGATGAGCCGATGCATTGTGTTGCAAAAGGAACAGGCATCATGCTGGAAAATATTGATAAGCTTGAACGCAGAAAAGTTGTTTAAGTAATTAAATACAATGAAGAATGAACCGATAAATAAGTATACCCATTATAAAAAATGATGAAACATAAAAATAAGGAGGAGAGCAGTTTGTTAAGAGGATTTTATACTGCAGCGAGCGGGATGATTGCCCAACAGCGTACACAGGAAGCTTTATCGAATAATATTGCAAATGCGAACACACCTGGATATAAAGCTGATCAGACTTCTCTCAAGGCATTTCCAGAGATGCTGATGCAACAAATGGGCGGCAAAACCATCCCCACCTCCAATTCTTTTAATCTTCCTGTTCAAAACCCAATCGGTCCATTGAACACTGGAGTATATGTACAGGAAGCAGCGCCTAACTTCATACAAGGGGACGTACGTGAAACAGGAGTGTCGACAGACTTGGCTCTTGTAAACGGTACATTACCTGATGAAGCGGGTGCTCTTCTGTTTTCCGTGCAGAACGAAGATGGCGATGTTCGCTATACAAGAAATGGTAACTTCACGGTGGATGGACAAGGCTTCCTTGTGACAAATCAGGGGTATTACGTGCTTGACCAGGCAGGGAACACAATTCAGACAAATGGTATGGAATTTACCGTGACAGAAGATGGCCTTGTTCAGACAGAAGCTGGAGAAAGTGTACTTGGGATTTCCTATACAGACGATGCCAATGGGTTAGCGAAAGAGGGAAATGGCCTATACAACGGCGATGCAGATGCTGTTCCAGCTGATGCTACCTATTCCATTCAACAAGGCTTTCTTGAGCAGTCAAACGTTGATTCTTTACAGTCAATGACACGGATGATGGAATCCTACCGACTGTTCGAAACGAACCAGCGTGTACTGCGCGCCTATGATGAGAGCATGGGGAAAGCAGTTAGTGAGATAGGAAGGCTAGCATAGGTCGGATAAGGAGGAACATATGTCTAGAACAATGATCCAAGCAGCAGTAACAATGAATCAATTACAAAGTAAACTCGATTTAATTGGGAATAATATGGCAAATAGCCAAACAACGGGATATAAAAGCCGGCAAGCTGAATTTTCATCCCTTTTATTTCAACAAATTGATAATATGACAGACCCGGCTGGGGCTGAAGGGCGTCTAACTCCAGATGGCATCCGTGTAGGATCAGGGGCCAAGCTTGGTTCCATTAATTTGGATTTTACTACGGGTAGTATAAAGGAAACAGGTAGAGAGCTTGATGTTGCTTTGTTACAAGATAATCATTTTTATCAGGTGCAAGTGACAGAGAATGGGACCCCGGAAACCCGTTATACTCGTGATGGGGCTTTCTACTTAAATCCGGTAAACAATAATCAAGCAGTTATGCTGACAGATAGTGAAGGTAATCCAATACTCGGTGAGAATGGAAGTATTGTAATTCCCGAAGGATTTGATTCTATTTCCATTGATGAATCTGGGCAAATAACTGTTCAGCGTGGAAATCAGGTGGAGAATGCAGGTTCTATTGATGTCGTAGAGGTTGTACGACCACGTTTACTTGAAGCAGCAGGAGAAAATGGGTTTAGGCTCCCTAATTTGGCTGATCTGGGTTTTGCGATGAATGAAGTAGTACAAGATCCCACCACCCAAAATCTAGTGAAAAGTGGAGCATTAGAAAATTCCAACGTGGATATTTCTAAACAAATGACCGATCTCATTTCGACACAGCGATCATACCAGTTTAATTCACGAACGATTTCGATGGGGGATCAAATGTCTGGGTTGATTAACCAACTTAGGTCATAAGACTATCTAAGGAATGCTATCCTATGGTAAAATTCTAGGAAAGCACATATGAATCGTGTATATCAGGAAGTAAGGGAGAAACAAACCATGTCAACCGAACGAGAGGCGAAACAAGGTATGGAGCAGCAAACCCGAAAAGCATTTAAAAAGGGTGCGAAAAAAGAGACAACAGTGGAAGCAAACGAGTCCAAACAATCAAGAAAGAAGCAAAAAGCTGAGAAAAGCAGCGCTAAATCTAAAAAAAGAGCAAGATTGCGCATTTTCCCAATTTGGTTGCGTATCATTGTCGTCCTGCTTTTTGCTATGATCGCTCTCGTTGCTGGTCTTATGGTAGGCTATGGCGTAATAGGAGATGGTACGCCTTTAGACGCCTTGAAAACTGAAACATGGCGACACATTATAGATATTGTCACCAAAACGGAATAAAGCATCTCATCCTACCCGGGATGAAATGCTTTTTTAGTTATTTATTAAATTTTAAACGGCTCTCTTAGCTTTTGACAGTCTAGCTCCGAGAGCCAGAAACTAGGCGACTTCCCTTAGCGCTTTGCGATAAGTTATCATCGATTGTAACTTAAGGTAGGTCGACTAAAACCGGCCTTGCCGGCCAACGCCGACATACCCTTTTGCAGGGCATGATTCCTTTATCTCAGTTGCTAAGGTCCATTCGCTACGTTTCTAAACGGCTCTCTTAGCTTTTGTGCGTTACTTGGTTATTTTTTTCCCTGTTACGAGACGGTAAATTAAAACAACCAGGGCAATTACAAGTAGGATATGCACTAATCCGCCTGCGACATCAAACGCAAAGCCGATAGCCCATAAAATAAGTAGTATAATTAAAATGGTCCAAAGCATGAGGTTGTCCTCCTTTCGAGTGTTGTTGCTTATTATTAATTGGTTTACTTTGATTAATACCTTATTTTGAACGTTTTTAAACTTTTCTTTGCTATACTATATACATAACCCCATTAAAAGATAGGAGAATAAACATGGAAATTGAACAAATAAAAGAGACTATTCCCCACCGTTATCCATTTTTATTAGTGGATAAAGTGTTAGAAATGGAAGAGGGAAAACATGTTAAAGCATTAAAGAATGTTAGTATCAACGAACCATTCTTTCAAGGGCATTTTCCAGAATATGCTGTTATGCCAGGAGTGTTGATTATTGAGGCACTTGCACAAGCTGGCGCAATGGCGATGCTTGGCATGGAAGAAAATAAAGGGAAGATCGGCTTTCTTGCCGGTGTAGATAAATGCCGATTCAAACGTCAAGTAAGACCTGGTGACCAGCTTGAATTAGAAGTGGAAATTACCCGATTAAAAGGGCCAATTGGCAAAGGTAAAGGGATTGCAAAGGTTGCTGGCGAAGTCGCCTGCGAAGCAGAAATTATGTTTGCGATAAAATAATAAGTTAACGTTGCTATTAGTTTGCTCCAAATAAAAACTTTCACCAAATAAATTTTCTAATAGTAAATGTATCACTTCTTTTAAAATGGTTATGCTAAACGCGATAGCATACATTTTAAAGGAGGAAATGAAATGAATAAGAAGTTTTTATTAAAGCTAGGTGCTCCGTTATTAGCCATTTCTTTGGTTGCAGCATGTGGAACAGATGATGGAAATGATCCTGCTGATGAAGAGGCTCCAATGAACCAGGAAGATGATAATAACAATGAGAATCCAGTTGAAGAAGATAACGGTAATACAAATGATCAAGATGGTATGAATGGTGACGGCTCCGGTATGGAGGGAGACCCAGGAACAGACCAGGAAGATCAGGGCATGGATACGGAAGACCAGAATAAAACAGACGAAGAAGAAAACATGGGAGCAGGAAGCCAATAACCTTCTTTCGTCCAATTACATCTAGAATTTAAAAGCAGAGCACTTTGTTGATTGCCGTGGCGGTATAAAACCACTGGTTGATCATAGAAAGGTGGTTCTGCTTTTCTTTTGTTACAAAACTAAAAAAGCGCGACTATACTCGCTAGTGCGAGAGCCACGCTTTTCTGACGGAAGTAAAGTTTACACCCGTCTGATCCCCTTACCCTTTTAGGTCAATTTGTTTACCGAGAGAAGGGTGTGGAGCAACAGGGCTTTCTTGTTGGAGCATTTTCACTAGACCTTGCCCTTGCTGTTCCATCATTTTCATTGAGTTATCCATTACGGCAATACCAGCATTGGAGCGAACGTGCTGATTAGCCATTGCCATAGAGAGTGCTGCAATATCCACGTAAATCCCCCCAAATTAAGTTAACTCCATTATAGCATATAAAATATGGGGAAGTTTACCTGTATTAAGGACTTAAGAATCTTTATCCTCTTTCTTCTTGTCCTCTTCTTTTTTTTCATTGCCTTGAGCTGATTCCATATCTCCGGATTGTAACTGAGAGTCTTGTTCACTATCCTTATGATTATTTGTAATGTCGTCCGTTTTCTCTCTGCGTTCTTGTTTGTCTGCCATGATTAGTCCTCCTTACAAATATTAAACTCATTATTTGTTGTTCCCGTTTTTCTTATACAAAAACATTCTACGGTGAAAAAGGAGGAAGAGGCCCATACTTCTGCATAATTATTTATTAATATGAAAAAAATTAAATTTCAGAAAAAAATGAATACCAAATCATGTTAATCCATAGTAAAATAGACACATACATACTTTGAGGGGAAGGGGTAAGAGATGGGAGAAACAATAACATCCGTATACATTATTACACCAAAAACAAAAGCAATTATTAGCCATGAATCGTCCTATTACAAATCTCTAATCTATGAAACGGGTAAAGAACGTCATTCTATTCATACTCCAACGCAAATTATCGACAATAATTGTCTGATATTCGGTGCTAGCCATGAGGGAATTAAGAAGTCAGTGAAAGATATTCTTAGAGCATCGAGTAAGCTACCGATTCCTGTTATTCCACAGGAAGGTGTGTATATGATACCTACTGCTTCTTCCAAAAACAAAGACTGTGTGTGGATTTCTTACCATCAAATTGCTTCTTATGAACAACAAGGGGATAAGACTTATATTTCCTTTTTAGATGGGACCGGCATCTATGCTTCCACGACAGAGAGCTCCTTTGATATGCAGTATAAAAGAACAAGCCAGCTTATTGTACATTTAAATCGTAGCGTCATTTTCGGAAGAGCGGCCTTTCCATCCACTTAACGAGAGATGATAGCTAGTAAAACAAAATGAAGGACCTATGGCCTAAAACAGGCAAGCCCTCACAAAAGTGTAAAAGAGGTATAGTATTTCATCACACAAGTGTCATGATTCCATGGCACTTATTTGTTTGTCACAAAATAGACACATCCTAAAACTTGTGTAAAGAGGCTTTCAACTAGTAAGCTTATAAGGAACATAAAATGACTGACCAGTTAGTCATTAAAATAACTGAAACTAATTACATATGTAATCGTACAAAGGAACAGGTGTTTAAATGAATGAAAAAAAGATGAAGCTGATAGAGACCGGAATGAGACTGTTTGCTCAGAAAGGATACTATAATACATCTATTCAGGAAATAGCTAGCGAATCAGGAATATCGAAAGGTGCCTTTTACATTCACTTTAAATCTAAGGAGGATTTTATCTCCACCTCTTTTGAATATTTTCACCATAACTTATCTGTTAAAATGAATGAGGTTAAGGCCGAAAATGATGATCCGAGGGAAAGTCTTGCCAATCAAATAACGGTTTTATTTGATTTCTTATATAAGTCTAAGGACAGTATTATGATGTTAATTCGAGAGAATATCTCGATCGGTGAAAATACAGATAAACTGATGGAACACTTTAAAGTGGAGAATTTCAATTGGCTCAAAGAAAATATTACGGCCATCTATGGTGAAACAGCAAAGCCCTTCTTAATTGATTTAATTATCCAATTAGGTGGTTTGCTAGATGGCTACTTTAAGTGGATTGTGCTTGACCATGTATCGATTGAAAGGAAGGAGGCAGGCGCCTTCATTGTCAGACGGCTTGATGACCTAATGGAGGGAATGGTACACCGTCAAGAAACGGCTCTAGTTACGGTTAAACAGATCCCTAAAAAATATAACCAAGATGATAATAAAGAAAACATGCCATCTGTTGAAGAAATATTTGCCACGCTTAGAGGAAAGCTTTCTGATCTTTCAGTGTCAGAAGAGGAACTAGGACGTTTAGGCGAAGCGATTAAAGCATTGGAAATAGAATTTCAGAAAAAGGAGAGTCAAGCGGTTGTTATCCAAGGATTGCTTGCACATTTTAATCATCACCCTACCTTAAAAAAAGAAAGTTATATGCTAAGCAAAATTGCAGGCATTAAACTTTTACAATAAATTGTGAATGAATGGAGAGGAGCTACATACATGAAAAGATGGATGATAGGTATTACAGCAGTTTTATTAATTGGAATCTTAGCTGCTTGTAATCAGGATGAAGATACAAATCAAGAAGAGGAAAAAAGGATTATCCCTGTAGAAACACAGGAAGCTAAGAAGGATAATCTTGTTATAGAGAGATCTTTATACGGCAGGGCAGCGGCTAGTTCAACATCTCCGATTATGTTGCAAGCTGCAGGCGAGGTAGATTCCCTAGAAGTAGAAAATGGTGATATGGTGGAAGAGGATGATTTGATCGCTACCTTATCCACGCCAGCAGGTAACCAAAATATAAGAGCATCCCGAGATGGTGAAGTGACACAACTTCGCGCAGCAGAGAGAGAGATGGTAAGTGCAGAAGAACCGTTTGCGGTTATTGCAGACCTAGCTGAATTAAAACTTAATTTCACAGTGACTTCAGATGTCGTTGGCCTTTTGAAAACTGGTGACACACATCAGGTCGAGGCAGCTGACAAGGAATACGAGGCAGAAATAAGCTCTGTGGATTCAATGCCGGGTGAAAATGGGTTGTACCCCGTACAGGCAACTTTAAATAATGAGGAGAAGGATTTACTTCCTGGCGTGATTGCATCCATGAAGATCCCTGAGAAGACAGTCAGTGATGCAATTATTGTACCTACAGAGGCTGTAAACGAAGAGAATGAAGAGTCCTTTGTTTTTCTTGTGAAAGACAATAAAGCCGAGCGGGTAGTCGTAACGGTACTAGAAACTCAATCTGAGAACACGGCAATTGAAGGTGATGTTTCAGAAGGTGACCAAATTATAGTAAGCGGCCATTTAGGGCTTACTGATGGTGATCAAGTGAGCGTCACGGGAGGGGAGTAAGTTTTGAAAATAGTAAATACATCCGTTAAGCGCCCGGTTGGCGTTATCATGATTGTGCTGGCAATCATTGCACTAGGAGTAGTTTCCGTACGAAGCCTAACGATTGATCTATTTCCCAAAATAGATTTACCAGTGGCTGTGGTAGCTACATCCTATCAAGATGCTGCGCCAGAAGAAGTAGAGAATTTGGTCAGTCGGCCAATCGAATCAGCTGTTAGTACAGTAGAAGGTATCGAAACAGTACAGTCACAATCCCAGGCAGGTTCGTCCTTGGTTGTGATGATGTTCAGTAATGGAACAGACCTCGATCAGGCATTGTTAGACGTTAGGGAAAGTATCGACCAGGTTAGCGGTACATTGCCTGGACAATCAGGTGACCCTAGAATCATGCGTTTTAACCCTGATCAACTACCAGTCATGTGGGTTGGACTAACAGGGAAGGACACCGCCTCTTTAACCGAAGTTGCGGATGAGCAAGTAGTTCCTCTTTTGGAAAGACAGGATGGCGTAGGTTCTGTAACGGTTGAAGGTAGCAAGGAAAGAGAAATTCAACTTATTTTAGACCAGGAAAGTTTGCAGCAATATGGTGTAACAGCCCAAACAATTGCCCAGACACTGGGGAGCACGAATCAAAATGCCTCTGTCGGAACTGTGGAACAAGGGAATAAAGATCTACAGCTTCGAATGACTGGACAATTTGAATCGATAGAAGATATTGAAAAAACGATTATCCAAACAGAATCCGGTAGCACAGTACATGTAGAAGACCTTGCAAAAGTGGAAGACTCATTTAAAGAGGAGTCGAGTACAACACTTGTAAATGGAAAGCCTTCTGTTGTGTTATCCATCCTTAAAAAAACCGATAGTAATACGGTAGATGTTGCCACTACTGTGGAAGATAGTTTACAAGAGATAAAGGAAAACCTGCCAGCAGATGTTGGATTGGACGTGATCATTGATACATCAGACTTTATTCAAATGTCAATTGATTCTGTTGTACAAAACATTATCATTGGTGGTCTTATATCCATCTTTATCTTGTTGCTATTCTTAAAGAGTGTCCGAGCGACATTGGTTATTGGATTATCGATTCCAATTGCCATTATTGCAACATTTACATTGATGTACTTTACAGGAGAAACACTAAATATCCTTACATTAGGCGGACTGGCGTTAGGTCTCGGTATGATGGTGGATAGTTCCATCGTTATTCTAGAGCACATATACTCTTACCGAAAGCGAGGATACAGTCTCGTCGAATCAGCAACGAAGGGTGCATCTGAACTGGCTCCAGCCGTTATTGCTTCTACGACGACAACATTGGTTGTATTCTTGCCAATCATTTATGTAGAAGGAATTGCTTCCGATCTATTTACGCCATTGGCTTTAGCGGTATCGTTCTCGTTAATTGCCTCACTGATTGTGGCAGTTACGCTAGTGCCGATGCTTTCATCCAAATTGCTCTCAAAAGCAATGGAGGATAACGGAAGAAGATACTGGTTTGACCGATTCTTAGGCTGGATAAACGACAAGTATCGTAGTGTACTGAAATGGGTGCTTGGTCATAGAAAAACATCCGTTATCGCATCAATATTAGCGATCGTAGCGAGCTTAGGTCTTATCCCGTTCATTGGGGCAGAATTCATTCCATCGGCAGACCAAGGCCAAGTGGAAGTTCGAGTCGAGACAGAGTTAGGAAGTACGCTTGAACATACCGAAAGTATTGTAGATCAAGTGAATGAAAAACTTACAGATTTCGAAAGCGATATTGAAACCAATTATGTCAGCATTGGCGGAGGAAACGGCATTGGTGGCGGTGGCGGTAATACAGCCACTTACACGATGCAGTTAACACCATCAGGTGAACGTGAGGAAACTACCGCAGATATCGTGCAAGATATGGATAAAGCCTTGCAAGACATTGCCGGAGCAGAAATAACCGTAAGCTCTATGGATTCAGGAATGGGAACCGGGGACCCGATTCAAATTCAGTTAAACGGCCCAGAGCATGAGGTGCTAACAGAGCTTTCAGATCAAGTCGTAAGCAAAATTTCTGACATAGAAGGTGTGTATAATCCAGAAAGTGGGGCGGATGAGGGCATCCCACAAATGAACATTGTGGTAGACAAAGAAAAAGCAGCAATGTATGGATTAACGCAGGATCAAGTCTCTGGACAAATCCAGTTACAATTTACTGGCCAAGTTGCCACACAGTATCGTGAAGCAGGCCAGGAAATGGATGTTACCATGATCTACCCTGAGGGCGAACGCTCAAGTATTAATGATTTACGAGATACTAAAATTCAAACGCCAAGTGGTGCTGTTATTCCACTTGAAGAGGTAGCAGACCTTGAAAGCATGCAGGGACCAGCAGCATTAACCAGGGAAAATCAACAACCACAGCTGAATATAACCAGTGACATTTCGGGTCGTGATCTCGGAAGCGTAGTCACAGATGTTGAAGCAGCATTAGAAGAGATGAATTTACCTGATGGTTATAATTATTCCATTGGCGGGCAAGCACAAGATATGGCAGAGTCATTCACCGATTTGGCATTAGCCTTGGTATTTTCCATCTTTCTCGTGTACGCGGTAATGGCAATTCAGTTTGAAAACTTCCTGTTTCCACTAATCATTATGTTTGCAATGCCTACGACAGTTGTCGGGGTGCTACTAGGATTATTTGTGGCAGGTATCCCATTAAGTATCCCAGCATTTATAGGGATTATTATGCTCGCCGGTATTGTGGTAAATAACTCCATTGTACTGGTTGACTATATTAATATTTTGCGACGAAACGGTAAAGATCGTTACGAAGCAATCTTAGAAGCAGGACCAAGCAGACTGCGCCCAATCTTGATGACAACATTAACAACTATCCTAGCAATGGTTCCACTTGCCCTCGCACTAGGGGAAGGAGCGGAAACACAACAACCGCTAGCAGTAACCATCATCTTTGGACTTGGTGTCTCAAGTATCTTTACACTACTACTCATCCCAGTGGTGTACACCCTGTTTGATGATTTAACATTAAAAATAACAAAAAGAAGAAAAAAGAAAAAAGGCTTAATAGAATAGGATAAGAGCTCTTCGCTTTACGGCGAAGGGCTCTTTTTTTAGTGGTTAGAAGGGTGAGAGAGCATCGGCAGTGCAAGAGAGGGACATCGGCTGAGAGGAGGGGAGTATCAGCCGTGAGGAGGAACATCGGCTGAGAGTAAGAGAACATCGTGCGTGAGTGAGAGAACATCAGCCGAGAGGAGGAGAGTATCGGCCTTGAAAGTGAGAACATCGCCCACCAAGTCACCAACAGCACACAAAAAAACAGCAGCCCCGCCTAACACGGAACTGCTGATTATTCACTTCACTTGCTATTCATTTTTCGCTACATCCCACCAGTGGAAGCCGTCTTTTTCTAACAGCTGGTTTGCTGCATCAGGCCCCATAGATCCGGAAGTATAGTTAGGGAAGTCTGCTTTCACCTCTTGCCATCTGTTTAGGACAGTGTCGATAAAAGCCCAAGAATGGGCAACTTCATCCCAATGTGTGAAGTTAGTTGTATCCCCAATCATGCAATCAAATAGGAGTTTTTCATAAGCCTCTGGGGTATTAATACCACTAACGCCATTATTCGTGTAGGAGAGTTGAATTGGCTCTGCCATGGATCCCATACCAGATTTTTTAGCATTTAGGTATAATGTGATACCCTCGTTTGGCTGAATATTAATGACAAGCAAATTAGGATGCTTTTCCGCCTCTTCCTTATAGTAAAGGTTCATCGGAATATCCTTAAATTCTACAACGATTTTTGTGCATTTTTCCGCCATCCGTTTCCCTGTACGAATATAGAAAGGGACACCAGCCCAGCGGTAGTTATCAATCATTACCTTGCCGGCAACGAATGTCTCTGTATTGGAATCATGAAGCTCATTTGCTTCTTCACGATATCCAACTAATTCGTTTCCTTTTATCGTACCTTTGCCATATTGTCCTCGTACGAAGTACTCGTCCACTTCCTCTGGCTCTAGCTGACGTAATGCGCGTAATGCTTTTACTTTTTCAGAGCGTATTTCATCAGTGGTCAATTTAATTGGCGGTTCCATTGCAAGCAATGCTACCATTTGTAGCATATGGTTTTGGACCATATCTCTTGCGGCACCGGAATGGTCATAATAGCGTGCGCGATCTTCTACACCCAGCTCCTCGCTAGATGTAATTTGCACATTGGAAATCGATCGATTGTTCCACAAGTGTTCAAAAATACCATTTGCAAAGCGGATTACTTCAATGTTTTGTACCATTTCCTTGCCTAGATAATGATCAATACGATAGATTTGATCTTCATTAAATGCTACTCGAATTTCCTTGTTCAATTCTTTTGCTGATTTAAGATCATGACCGAACGGTTTTTCAATGACAAGGCGTGTCCAGCCATCGCTGTTTTTCAAGCCATACTCTTCAAGACGATGGGCGATAGACCCGAAGTATTCTGGAGCCATGGCCAAATAAAAGATTCTGTTACCATCCGTTTTATATGTACACTCCAAGTCGGTAATTAAACCATTAAGTTCCGTATAGGATTCAGCTTGCGTTACATCGAATGGATGGTAGTAAAAATGGGAAGTAAACTCTTCTGCATCCTCTTCCATAGAGAGTGCATTTTGCAGGGATTCCCTGACATTCGTGCGAAATACCTCATTGGTCCATGGTCTTCTTGCCAAGCCAACGACTGCGAAATCGTCGCCAATTTTACCACTCTTATATAATTTATAAATAGAAGGGAAGAGCTTTCGCTTCGCTAAATCCCCTGTTGCTCCGAAGATAACAATAACTGCTTTAGGTGTGTGTAGGTTAGTCAAAAAAAGCCTCTCCATTTCATTTGAGATAATACATAATTCTATAAGGAAAAAAATGATAAATCAACTAATCAAACCGATGCGATACACTATAACGAAAATTAGAGCTAAATGAAAGGCGTAATATACCCCCTAGAGCAGGAAAGTTCTCTACAGTCATTTGCTCTTTTAATTAGCTTTTACATAAGCTTAAAACCTATACAGCAAAAGTGAACTGTCTTATGGTTTTAACCAATCCCATGATTTACGAAAAAGTTGATTGACTACTTCTGAGAACATTAGACCAATGGCAATGCTACCAGCAAGCAACATCACTTTTGCGGATAACTGAACCGCATGAAAGTAATCATTTTCTACAAAGTTACGCATCGCATCATAAGCAATGCCCCCTGGCACAAGTGGAATAATTCCAGAAACATTAAAAATAATAATGGGAGTACGGTACAACTTTGCACAAACATGGCTTAGCACTGCAACGAGCATTGCCGCAAAAACGGTAGCGGGTACCACATCAATGCCTTCTGCTACTAAAATATAATATAAAAGCCAACCGAACATGCCAACGAGTCCACATTGGATAAGGGCTTTCCGCGGGGCGTTAAATAAAATGCCAAAGCCAGCGGCGGCTATGAAACTAGTAATACATTGTGCGAATATCATAAAAAACACCTCATTCAAGTCAATCTCCTGTTAAATAAAGGCAAAGACCACAGCGACTCCTGCCCCGATAGCAAATGCTGTCAACATCGCTTCTACACCTTTTGAAACCCCTGCTACCAAGTGGCCAGCCATAAGATCTCTTACTGCATTCGTGATATGCAGGCCAGGCACGAGTGGCATAACAGCCCCAATAATAATCTTATCCAGGTTTATTCCAATTGAAAAATGTAGACAACATACCGCAAGAATGCCAATAACAAAGGAAGCGAAAAACTCTGCAAAGAAGCGAGTCTCAATGAGCTTCTCAAAGCCGACCATTGCAGCAAATCCAACTCCACCAGCTAAAAATGCTGGCAGGAAATCATGCCATTGTCCACCAAACATAATGGCAAAGCTGCCACTAACAAAAGCAGCAGCTACAATCAGAAGCCAGGATGGATACTGTTCTTTTGAAGAAGAAACGCCTTTTAATAATAGAAGCGCTTCTCGTGGATCAAGTCCTTCTGCCACAATTTGCCGAGATATACTATTTACTTCTGCTATTTTATGTAAATCTGTTGAACGCTTTGAGATACGTCGAAAGTGGGAGGCTTCCTCACTGTCGGTAGAAAAATTAATCCCAGTTGGGGTTGCATAGCTTTCTGCCTCAGTCAATTGAAAAGCAGCCGCCATTCGATTCATCGTATCTTCTACACGATAGGTTTCTGCACCACTCTCCAGCATAATCTTTCCAGCGAGCATACATACATTGGAAATTACTCTCCGTTCATCCATTTGATTACCGCGCTTTCTTTAAAATTATCCCGGTGCAACCGTCCGTAAGACTCCCATTTTAAAACATGAAATGAAACCGTGATGTTTTAGTGGAGTAAACGGACGCTAACACCCCGATTCGTAAAACTAACATTTAGGGAAGTAGGCCTCCCACCAAATAAAGGTTCACTTTGTATGATAAAAGTATAAGGGGTAGTGGTCGCAAATGAAAGAGTTAAAGTAGAGAAAAACAGCAGACTACCATTCAGACTGCTGTTTTAAACTATTAATCTTATAGAAGCTCCACCCATTCGGGTACGTGGAGGGAACATAAGACCTCCAATTCTTCTTCTCGTTTTAAGGTATAAGAGCTTTCGTGACGCAAGGCATCATCTACGAAGGCGGGGTGTGTCATGACTTCAATACTGGCTGCGTTCTCATTCTTAAGCTGGTCGAAGAGATTGGAAGTAATCCCATCCTCGTAAAATTCCAACCAAAGCATTTCTGTTAGCAAATAGCTTGAATGCTGTTTTAATGAAGCAGCGTAGCGTACTGGTACTTCATACTCTTTTGCAAGTGATAGAACAAGTTCGCGTAGCGGTTCCCATCCGTGAACATGATGGTGGCTGTCAATATGGTGAAGGGAGAGTCCGGTATTTTGAAATGCTTCCAGCTGTGCACGCCATTCTGCTTCGACTTCCAATAAGTCGGGTACTTCCATTTCCCGGTAGGTATTTTTATAACGAAACGTCCCCTGTGTGTCTGTAATCTGCTTCAGCCCAGAACGTAATGATTTTCCCCAGGTAAGAACTAAATGAATCCCTACCTTAAGCTCTGGATGCTTTCTTGCTTGATCTATCGCATAATCCACGGCCAGCCCATTCATCATGAGGGTCGTAGAGCTGATTACACCCTTCGTATGAGCTGTGATAATGCCATCTGTTACCCCTTTTGTTAGTCCATAATCATCCGCGTTAAAAAGAACCTTCATTTCATTCCTCCTCCACTACATTTCTGTATGATAATTTCGTTCAATAACAAAGTTTGTTTTATCTCCCCGAAAGTAGGAACGGGAAAACTCAATTTTATTACCATCCTTGTCCTCCGCAACCGTCTCAATATAAAACAGCGGAATGCCTGGTTCACATTGTAGATGTTTACAGATTCGGTCGTCTGCAAACGTAATTTCCACGTGCTCCGTGGTTTTGGCAATTTGTACATGAAAATGATCTTTTAATGCTGCATATAGTGACGTCTCGGCATGATGCGGTGTTACTCCTGGTGCTACCTTCCAAGGGATATAGGAAATTTCATACTGTGTCGGCTCTTTATCTGCCTTTCGAACTCTTTCAATTCGTTGTACTGCAGCGTCAAGTTCTATATCCAGCATTCCTGTAAGGTTTTCATCAGCTGGGATTACATGAATATCGAGGACAGAGATTTCTGCCTGCTTTCCTTGTACAGCAACTTGATCACTATAACGCTTCACAGTCTGAGATAAAGTTTGTTTCACCTTAGGGTCTGCCACATATGTACCTTTCCCTTGATGACGCGCCAGATAGCCCTCCAACGTCAATTGGTTTAATGCTGTTCTAACTGTTGTTCTACTAACATCGAAATCTGTGCAAAGCTCCAGTTCGGTGGGAATCTTTTCTCCCATTTTATAATGACCGGATTTAATCCGGTTCAAAATTTCTTCTTTGATAAAGGCGTGTAGTGACTGATTTTTGTCCATAATCTTTCTCCTTCACACATTCTATAAGTAAAGTGTACAAGATGATACATATAATGACAATATTTTATTGTTGTAACTACAATATAACAATATGTTCTATATTGTATGGACAAATAAAAATTTGTATGATACATTTTCAAGTAAGCGCAATCATATAGTAAGAGAAAAGCAGATTGAGAGAAAGCAATTTTAACTAAAGAGAGAAGGAGATCATTGGAATGTCACTAAAACTTGTTATCATCGGCGGGGGATCAAGCTATACACCTGAAATAATCGAAGGGATCATTCGGCGACATCAATCTTTTCCGGTGACCGACATCGTGCTGGTGGATGTGAAAGAAGGGAAGGAAAAGCTGGAGATTGTGGGAGAGCTATCCAAACGAATGATCGAAAAGCAACATCTCTCAATTAACCTGTCCTGGACACTTGATCGCAAAATGGCCTTAAGAGGCGCGGACTTTGTTTCCACGCAAATCAGAGTGGGAGGACTGGCAGCTAGGGAGAAGGATGAACGTATTCCACTACGTCATGGTTTTATTGGCCAAGAGACAAATGGAGCAGGAGGAATTTTCAAGGCTTTGCGAACAATTCCAGTTATGATGGAACTTGCAGAAGATGTGCATTCTATTTGCCCGGAAGCTTGGATTGTGAATTTTACCAATCCGGCAGGTATCATTACGGAGACGTTGTTAAAGCATTCTCCTCATAAGAAAGTTATTGGCGTTTGTAATATTCCGTTTAACATGCGTCAATCCACAGCGGAAATATTAAACGTCAACCCGGATACTGTGCAAATAGAGTTTGTCGGGTTGAATCATTTTGTGTTTGGGAGCAAGGTGAACGTTTCAGGAAAAGACCGAACAGCAGAAGTGCTGGAAAAACTAAGGCAGGGACTGGATTACTCACCGGCCAATATTGTGAATCTAGGCTGGTCTAAAACGTTTATTGAAGCGGTCGGCCTATTGCCAAATCCCTACCATCAATATTATTTCCAAACGAAGGAAGTTTTGAAAAAAGACATGAAAGCATTTAAGGAAAATGGTACAAGAGCGGAGGTTGTACAACAGCTGGAAACATCGCTGTTTAACATATATCGAGATCCCGATTTACGAGAAAAGCCTAAACAATTAGAAGAGAGAGGAGGGGCATTCTATAGTGATGTTGCATGCAGCCTGATGGATTCCATTTATAATAATCGGAGGGATGTGCAGACCGTTAATACAATGAACAATGGGGCCATACCAGATTTACCTCATGATGCAATTATTGAGGTGAATGCCTTAATCACTGGGGATGGGCCAATACCCATTGCAGTTGGCCAGTTACCAGCGCAAGTAAAGGGTATGATTTATGAAATGAAAGCGTTTGAAGAGCTTGTCGTTCGAGCAGGCCTGACCGGAAACTACAACGACGCGTATACAGCTATGCTTATGAATCCACTAGTCAGGGAGGAAGAGGGCAGCAAATTACTGCTTGATGAACTGCTGGAAGCACATAAAGCTTATTTACCACAATTTAATTCAAGGGGGAATTAGAATGAATAATAAGTTTATGCAAAAGTTTATTGAAATAGCTGGACATATTGGGGCACAACGTCATCTTGTAGCAATCCGGGATGGATTTGTAGCCATTATGCCACTAATTATTATTGGATCTCTTGGCATTCTAATTAATAATTTTCCGCCATTTGGCAGTTTCAATTTAGTAGATTTATTAAATGGAGTTTTCGGAGACGGTAACTGGCAGAAGGTAGGGGGGAGCATATGGAATGGAACATTTGCTGTTCTAGGTCTGTTAATTGCTTTTTCTATTGCTTATAATTTGGCTAAGTCCTATGAAATTGACGGACTATCAGCAGGATTGATCTCAGCTGCGGCATACATCATGCTCGTGCCGGAAACACCTGACTGGGGGCTGAACTTTGCATGGCTTGGAGCTCAAGGGTTATTTGTGGCAATTATACTCGCATTGGTACTGACTGAACTATTTCGAGTGCTCATCAGATCAAAGATGACAATAAAAATGCCAGAAGGGGTACCAGATGGCGTAGCCCGTTCGTTTACTGCATTGATCCCAGCATCAATTATTCTTATTATCGTGGGGCTGTTCCAAGCATTTATAAGCTTTTTTGCGGAAATTAGTATCTTTGAGATGATTTTTAATGCGATACAAGAGCCGCTTCAAGGGCTAGGTAACACCTTGCCAGCAGCGATAGTCGTGTCCTTTTTAAACCATCTGTTGTGGTTCTTCGGGTTACATGGTACAAATATCATTGGTTCCGTAATTGAACCAGTTTACTTGCCACTAATTGAACAGAATCTTAATTTATTTCAAAGTGGGATGTCCGCCTTTGATGTGCCAAATATTGTAACCAAGCCTTTTCTAGATTCCTTTGTATTCATGGGTGGTTCCGGGACGACCATAGCATTATTACTTGCAATTTTTATCGTTATCCGGCATGAAAAGAACCATCCATACCGTGAAGTTGCGAAACTTTCAGCGCCGGCAGGGTTGTTTAATATTAATGAACCAGTCATTTTCGGATTACCTATCGTGTTAAATCCAGTGATGCTACTGCCATTTATTCTCATACCAGTGACGTTAACTGTTACCTCTTATGTCGCACTTGCTACAGGAATTGTACCTAAAACAGTTGCGATTCTGCCATGGACCACACCGCCGATATTAAGTGGATACCTTGTAACAGGAGGAAGCTGGAGAGGGATTGCGCTCCAAGTATTTAACCTGACGCTCGCCGTACTCATGTATATACCGTTTGTCATGGCGGGAGTACGTGCGCTTAAACAACGAATGGAAGGGTGATGGAAGATGGAAGAAACAATCGAAGAACTACAAATGCTTTCCTTTAAAATTATTTTGCATGCTGGAAACGCTCGTTCCTATGCAATGGAAGCAATTACGCTAGCCAAGAATTATCAGTTTACAGCAGCTAGAGAAAAAATTGAAGAAGCAGAAGAAGCCTTTACTGAGGCACATCACGTTCAAACAAAATTGCTCCAAGATGAGGCAGGGGGAAAGAAAAGTGACGTATCTGTCATTCTAGTTCATGCTCAGGATCATCTGATGACAGCAATGACAGTGAAAGATCTTGCGAATGAGATGATAGATATGTATGAAAAGATGAAACAAATCGAGGGGGAAAAATAAATGAAAATTATTCTTGTTTGCTCTGCTGGCATGTCAACATCAATGCTCGTTAAAAAAATGAGAAGCGCTGCCGAAGATAAAGGGTTGGAGGCCGATATTGAAGCACTGGCAGAATCCCAGTTAAAAAACAACCTGGATAATCTGGACGTAGTCCTAATCGGTCCCCAGGTCAGGTATTTAGAAAAGAAGATAAAAGAACAGCTTGAACCAAAAGGGATTAAAGTAGCAATCATCGATCAGATGGCCTATGGCATGATTCGGGGAGATAAAGTACTTGAACAGGCGATTGCTTTAACAGAATAAGAAGAAGGTAAAGGCAGAACCACCTGTTCGGTAAGATGGTTCTGCTTCTTTGTGGATATTATCTGTCTACTTGCTGCTACTCGTATTTTTAGATTCGGTGATCTTTCCTAGGAAAAAACTGTCTACTTCACTAAGTTTTCCTCTCCATAGGATATCTCCTTTTGAAGGTGTAGGCTTATTTCCCCCGAAATAGATTTGCGAGTTTTTCAAATGAATATATTCAGGCTGATCAGGGTTGTCTTGAGATGCTAAGGATTCGCTCGTTTTTGCTAGCTGTTCACCGACAGTTTTGGAAATGTCATTACCGTCTTCAAAAGACTTGCTTAATGTCTGAAAATAATCTTGTGCAGAGATTAAAGTACCCGAAACGAGTGCTCCATTTACGAGCAGGGAAATATCGAGATTAAAATCATGCTTATTGGAAGCTACTACAAAATAGGATAGTATATTATCTTTCATCAAGGATTCACTCATCATATCTCTCCTTTTTGCTCAATATTTTATGCCTAGGAAGAGGTGTCGTCATTGCTTTCAATATCGGTCTCATCTTCGCTAGAATCAGCAGATTTCTTTTTCGCTTTTGTAGATTTTGTATTACTGCTAGATTTATTAGGTTTCTTAGTGGTCTTTTTACTTCCTGAAGCCTTTTTACCCTTATTGGACTTCTTACTTGCATTAAGTTTAGTCGAAGACTTTTCCTCATCCTCTGTTTCTGTCTCGTTGTCTTCGTCTTCCTCTTCTTCGTCTTCGCTATCATCCTGGCCTTCACTATCTTTTTGGTTTTCACTATCATCTTGGTTTTCGCTGTCATCCTGGTCTTCACTATCTTCTAGGCTTTCGTCGTCATCTTGGCCTTCACTATCATCTTGGTTTTCGTTGTCATCCTGGCTTCCCTTGTTCTCTTTATTTTGAGCGTCCAAGAACTGATTCATTTTTTCTTCGAGTTTATCTAGCCTAGTTTGCAACGCTTCGTTTTCTTCTTTTAATGCATCATACTCTTTATCAGTTGCGCCAGTATTTTGAAGTTCTTCTTCATCATCAGCTTCTGGTAATTCGAAGGACTCCTCTTGATCTGTATCTGCATTACTATCGTCATCTTTCTTCTTGTTTAATAGACTGGTAGTAGAGTCTTTTAGGCTTTGAAAAGCGTTTGTCGATTTTTCCTTTCCTGAATCCTTCAACGTACTTAATTTTTCTTTAGTGAGGGAGCCTAATTGATTCCCTTTGTTTACAAGCACTTCCTTACTTAAGTTAGTCATAAGTTTTTCCCTGTTCTGTGGTGCGGATAAATAACCAACTGTTGCTCCTACAACCCCTCCGGTTGCAGCTCGTTTGATGGCTCCACCTTTTTTGTCGCTAACGTTTTTATCCTTGGTCATATTTTTCCCCTCCTGTTGACTGTGTTGTAGATTCATTTTTGGACAATTTATCTTCTAATGCATTTAGCCTTTCATGCAATTGTTTATTCTCTTGTTCTAAAGCTGTAGTTTTCTCCGTGGCCTTTGAAGACAAATACGGATCTGTTTCCCACCAATCCATTCCTATTTCTTTGGCTTTATCAACCGAAGAGACAATAAGCCGAATTTTAATAGTTAATAGTTCTACATCGGCTATGCCTACGGAAATATCTCCAGCTATTACGACGCCTTTATCTAATACTTTTTCCAGGACATCAACAAGATTACTAGGTCCGTTGCCATGCTGTAGTTGCTGTTCGACAGGCATATAGCAGCCCTCCTATTTATCCCGGAGCAACCGTCCGTAAGACTCCCACTTCAAAACATGAAGAGAAACAGTTAGTTTTTAGTGGGAGTAAACGGACGCTAACACCCCGATTCGTTCACCTAACAATCAGTGGGGGATATTGAAAACTCCCACTGATTGAAGTTTCACTTTATTACATGAGATTTCCTAATGGTCCAAGATCAATATTTAAATCCTCGGCATCCAGACCAAATATTTCTTTAAGTTCTTCCATTTTTTCCTCTAAATTCATAAGGGCGATGCCAAGATCTTCAATTTGCTCTTCGGTTAGAGTGCCACCTTCAACCCGTCTGATTGCGTGCCGTTCCACTACTTGTCTCAAAAGCTCTATGACGGTCATAACTAGTTGGGCAAGTCCGTCTTGGGCGCTGTCTGGATCAAGGTTAATTCGTCCACTCTGTTTGCTGTCCTGTAGCATGGAGCAAATCCCTCCTTTGGTTGTCGAAATTATCTGAGGTAACCTCTGCTTGCTGATCATAGGACTGCACGAGTGTTTCTACGGAGGCTATCAGTACACGTAAATCAAGATAGACTAGATCAACTCCTGCAATCGAAATAATCAAATCACCCTTGATGGCAACCCCTTTGTCGAGGATGACATCCAAAATATCAATTAAACCTACTTCTTTATTGGCAATTGTTTCACGCGTTGTTGGCATGACTTTTAGCCTCACTTTGCGAAAAATCGGAGAAATGATATGCCGGCCAAGGCCCTGTTGCTTCAATTCTCCACACGGTGTCTGCCTGTTCTTTTTCAAACCTTAAAATGATGTTTATAAAATCTTCTACTTTTTCCTTAGGCACCAAGTAGGCACTGTTCCAAACCATCTCTTCTTTTAAACCTGTCATATCCTTGTTCCAGTTTTTCTTTACGGTATAGTTTGTTGCAACGTCTTTTACTAATCGATGAAGGGTCTCTCCAAATCTGTCTTTTTCTTGATCGAGCTGTTTACCAACTAGGGAATCAATCTTCTTTTTTTCGAAAAATTGTCTGCCACGAGGTAGTTTAGATATTTCTTCCTTCTGTTTCTCGATCGCAGGATCTGATTGTTTAATATATTCACTGAGATTCCGTTCATTACAATAGATCTTTAAGGTCCATTCCTCACTAGCATGAAGGGTTTTAAAAGAATTAGTAAGCTGTTTTTCGTTTGATCTGATTGTTTCGTAAAGGTTCGCTGTATCCTCATAAATTGTACAAAACTTCAGTGGGATGAACGTATATTGTTGGTGAAGTGCTGTAATGGTCTCATGATGATGAAATGCTTTATTCTGCAACCAGTCCATGTCTTGGTTTAGTTTGCTTTCAATCGTTGCAGCATTATAATCATCTGCTGGTAACGCACATACAATGGCCGTTATGTCGCCAATTGGTAACGAATATAAACTGCTTTTTTCGTCAAAACCTGTGAGGTTGGACAACGTTTTCTTTTCAATTTCTTCTGTTGGCACAAGGCCGTATAAATAAATTAGATTACTCATTTTAATCCTCTTCCTTTTGCGTCGTAAGTGCTTCCCATTGTTCCATTTCTTTTTTCTTAGCCACTTCATAACGTAAAAGTAATTCTGTTTCTTTCGCTTTATACGTTTCTTCAGGTATTTCTTCCAATTCGTACATCATCTGTAGTTGAATAAGCTTTTGCTGTATTGTCGGTAGGTCATATAGTTCCTTATCGACTTCTTCCTGTACTTTCTTGGCTATACCGATAATGGTTTTAATAGACCCTGAGACAAGCATCAGGCTTCCTCAACACTTAGACGAATATTGATGAAATTATAGGCTGGCCAGGGACCAGTGTATTGAAAATCTACTTTATCCTTCCACTGATCATGCCGTTCATTGACCAGTTCATCGAATTGCTCCTCTTGTTCGCGGTCGACTAAAAAGGAGGCATTTAATAAAATTTTCTCCCCTTGTGTCTCATTTGAAGTAGCTGCAGTTGCCTGGGATTTAAGAGGATGGTAAATGTTTTTTTGCACATCCTGTCTAAGGCTCGTGATAAAGCTCTTCGCTGCTCCGCCAAGCTTTATACGGTCATAGTACCCAGCTGCGGCTGACTTGCTCTTTGTGGTCGCTGCCATTTTCCCCAGCTCAGGATCTTCCTGTACTTTCTTTTCTAGCCACTCCTTTTTTCCGATCACCTTTAAACCAACTTCAATTTTCCCCTTAATCTCTGGAAAAATTTCAGTAAACTGGCCATAAAGGTTTTCAAGTAATATTTGTACATCCTTCTCCGTTTTAAATACATTTCCAAAACTGATAGGGATGACTGTGTCATTTGCTTCCATCACTCTTGAAACCATTGATTGGTGCATCATTAAATTTTCCTTGTTTGGGTGATAGATTTTCATGGGAGCTTCACAGGCGATCATCGCAGCATCTTGATATTGGACAGCGAAGGTATCCCTTGGGACTCCATCAATATCGATGGGGCCATAATCAATTGGTTCGCTTGTTTGGACTGCGCAAAAAATGTAGATTCCGGTTTGTTCTGTTTCGGTCATTTATCCGTCACTCCTTTACATACCATCGAAGGCATCATTTATTCAATCTTGCTTCGGTAGCGGATATCTAGGCGCTTAAATGAAGTTACCTCTTCTTCATCATTTAAAAAGACTTCATAAATACCTAGCATTTCATCCTTTGCGTATTTTCTCATATACTCTTTTTCTTCAATTACTTCGATTGTTACTCTCCAGCCATTCTCTTCTCCTTTTTCTGCGGATGTAATTTTATGAGGGGGAGCAACGTTTGCTCTGAAAAATTCCGCTACATTATCCATTAATTCTTTAATAGCCATTGCATCCTCCAACTCCTTTAAATAAGGGGAGGACAGTAGGCATCATCCTACTGTTCTCCAAAAGTGAACATCTCCATCTTTTGAATACGTACTTATATACTGAACTGAGCATCTCGTTCATTTTGCTGTGCTGGTAAGCCTTCTTCCTCAACGTCATCCCGTAGTAGCCCAACAGCTTCTGCATAGCGCAACCACGTATCAACACTTGCGATGACAACTCTTGCTTCCACGGTTAAAATTTCGATACCTACTACAGAAACTCTCACATAGGCATCAATTACAATCCCTTTATCAAGAATTCGGTCAATAACCTCTGCTAAGCTTGAACTGTCTGTACTCTTTTGTACTGCCATGATTCATTCTCCTTTCGCAATCGATTATTTTGAACCTAATGTCTTTATATCCTTAGGTGACTTTATATTTGTGGCCTTCTTGATATCTGCCGTGCTCTTAAGATCACTAATGCCTTTGATATGGGAAATACCTTTTATATCATTCGGCCCTTTTAAGGTGCGAGCTCGGCCTTTGGTACGGTTGCCATTACTTACTTTCTCCTGTAATGCTTCACCGGCTTCTTTGGCATCACTCAATTTGTCCCGAACAGCCAACAGACTGTCCTGCATCGTTTCCTTCGCAGCTTCGGCTCGTGAATGAACTTTCTTATTGTTATTTTCTTTGACCTTTTTTAACTTGTTGGCAGCCATTTCTGCTTGTGATCTTGCTTTCTCTTCTACTTTATCTTTCATAAGGTTTGTTGCTTTTTCTTGCACTTTGTCCTTTGCTTTCTCTTCGATCGCATCAGGTGTTTTTTCAAGTGCCTTCTTTGCAACTTTTTTAACTGTTTTCTTGACTACATCTGCCATTAAATTCCCCCTTTACGGTGATTATTCACCCTTCCCAACCACCTCAAGTAAAGTATTTAACTTGTCTTCAATCCGTTGCAGATTGTTATGGAGGTTTTTATTTTCCTCTTTTAACTCCTCGTATTTTTCTTGATAAGGATCTTGGTTGTTCTCCAACGCATCTGGATTGGTTTCCTGTCTTGGTTCGTGCAATTTGTCGGTGTACTTTTGGATGTAACCTGTTGCATTCTGGCGTAAAGCTAACATAGCCTGCTCTGTCAGCATATCCTGGGTAGTTCGCAGTACTTCCCGTCCAGCAATTTTAAGCACAGAAGATTGACCAATACGGTTAACGATTCTTTTACCGTTTTCTGGACTAGCTAAGAAACCAAAACCAGCTCCTACAATTCCTCCTGCAAGAGCATATGGGACGGATGGTTGCTGCTTTTGTTCCATCTTGTGTCTGGATACCGTTTTATTCTCCTTGTCACACACTTGCTTGCTCCTTTCTGGGGATCTTATTTATTATCTATGAAGTTTGTTATCTATAGCCTTACGGAACACAGGCGAAACTCGGTATAAAGGCACATTTTAAATAAATACCAAATATTACATCAATTATTTCTTCGCAAGCCACTTTTGAAATATAGAAAGAGGATGATATGGGGGATACTCCGAAAAAGATGACAAAGGTTACTTTTTCGTTACACTTTTGTTTATGGAGATAAAGTGAAACTTCAATCAGTGGGGGTTTTGTTCTTCCCCCATTGATTGTTAGTTGAACGAATCGGGGTGTTAGCGTCCGTTTACTCCCACTTAAACTCACTTCATGTTTTGAAGTGGGGATCTTACGGACGGTTGCCCCGGGATAAAAATAGCCTACAGAAGAAAGATTTCTTTTCTCCTGTAGGCATCGCTACAAAGTAGTTAAATATCTATTTGTTCTTGGTTTGTTACAACAAGCAAGGTCTTCCCTTTATCTAATTCAACTTTTAATTGTTCAGACTTCGATTTATCAAAGCCAATCTCATTTAGTTTTGAACGTATGGTGTCCCCTTTACCTTTGAAAACATTTTTGAGTGCCGTACTAACGCCGGTAACTTTAGCACCGATTTTATTTGCATCGGTTTCTTTTCTTGCTCTGCGATCATGATCATTATCTATAGAAAGGATATAGATATCATCATCAGGTATACCATCGTTGCGGAGTTTATCAACCGCTTCACTTAATTGTTCGTCGTTATGGTAAATTTTAAATTTAGGTTCCATTAAGGGTCCCTCCTTTTTGTAGAAGGTACCCTGCTTTTTAATAGGTCAAACCAGATCCAAAAAGGTTTTTATTAATGGATTGATAGGAAGAAATAGGCTTCCCGTTATGGCATCATCATAAATAAAGAAACTAATGCAATAATTGGCACCCCTAAAGCCAAAGCTAAACTAATCAGTGTAAAAGATTGTACAATTGGCTTAGCCTCTGGTGTGACATCAACATTGCGTTGTAGAAAAATAAAGAAAACAGCGTAAGCCATAATGAAGAGAACAATGAGACCGGGAATATACAACTCTTCCACCGAATTAACGGGCGTAATATTTATGTAGCCGAACACGATTAATAATAGCGGGATTGTTTCGCTAAGTGCTACACCGATAAAAAATTTCTGTTGGATGCTTGCTTGTGCTGATGGTTCTTCTTTTAGTTTTCCCACTAAAACTTTATAAAGAGTAAGTATTGGTAATGCAGCTAGAACAGCAGCTGCGACAAAATAATAGGCCACCATTTTATCCACCTCCTTTCAGCAACATGTTGTAGTACGGCTTAACAGGGTGAATGTTTCATTTTTTTACGGGTTTTGCAAAGGAAGATAATAGATAAAAACAAGCATATGGCGCACTTTTTGGAGGGACTACACGGTGTGAGCGATTGTTTCCAAAAAGAAACTTGCTTGAAGCTTACTTTTTTCGATATAATCTAGGAAAGTTCTAGTGTGTGTTCAAAAAGGAGGATATAAAGGACCGAGAAGTTCAAGGCGGCGTAGCTTTGAGTGCCGGGCTTACACAGGATGTGTTGATTTCTGTGTTGTCCACAGGACGTGGACGGTTTTAACAGAAGTTCAATGAATTCTTTTAATACGTGAGGAACGGAAAAGCAAGCTAACGAGCTTCCACAGGATGTGGTGACTTCGACGGTCGACACAGGACGTGTCGGAATTTAGTCGAAGGTCATCAGTACCGATGTGTCATTTTTACCGGACTTTTTGAACATCCTCTTCTACGGAAAAATAGAAGGGTCAGTCATCATGAATTATAGGAGAAATTTATGTTTAATTATGTCGACTTCGTAATCGCATTTCTTATTGCAGCAATCTCATCCCTTGTGTTAACATATCCCGTTATAAAATTTGCTAACGTCATTGGGGCAGTGGATCTGCCAAACCACCGAAAAGTACATAAAAAAGTTACGCCAAGACTTGGTGGCATTGCTATCTTCCTTGGTGCGTTTTTGGGTGCTCTTTATTTACAGCCTAGCCATCCGCATCTACCGGAAATACTAATCGGTGCACTGGTTATCATTTTGACAGGCGCTTTGGATGATCGCTTCAGTATAAGGCCAGTAGTTAAGCTAACAGGCCAATTAGTTGCTGCTTCTTTTCTTGTTTCGTCAGGCCTGATCATTGAAAAACTCACCTTGCCGTTCTTCGGTACAGTCGAATTGGGCTTTGTTAGCGTGCTGATCACGGTTTTATGGGTCGTGGGGATTACGAATGCAATCAATTTGATCGATGGTCTAGACGGGCTTGCGACTGGTGTCACAACGATTGCGTTAATTAGCATTTTTATCATGGCGCTTATTGATGCCCAACTCCTTGTTGCCTATTTAAGTATTGTGTTGATTGGCGCAAATCTTGGATTTTTATTTCATAACTTTTACCCAGCAAAGATTTATATGGGAGATTCGGGATCAAACTTTCTCGGGTATATGATTGCAGTCGTGTCGATGCTCGGTTTGTTTAAAAATATCGCTTTGTTCAGCTTTATTATTCCAATTATAGTACTGGCAGTGCCAATATTCGACACCTTATTTGCGATTGTAAGAAGGGCGTATAATAAAGAAAATATTATGATGGCGGATAATAAGCATGTTCATTATCAGCTGCTTCATGCAGGATACAGTCATCGCACCACGGTACTCATTATCTATGGGTTTAGTGCCTTATTTGGAGCCATGGCTATTTTGTTCTCGAATGCGAATATCACCATTTCCTTTGTAATTACGCTGTTTGTTTTAGCACTATTACATATTTTTGCGGAGCTTGCCGGAATTGTGATGGGTGGGAAGCGCCCGGTACTTGATTCAATCGGGAGACTATTTAAGAGAAAGTAGTGAAAGTGTCACTTCCAGCTCCAGCGCCCAGAGACTAGCGAGACTTCCTTCACCTCTGTACGATAAAGAAGACTTGCCGATTGGTGACAACCAGAGGCTTAGTCGCACTTATACCTGGAAGGTGAAAGTCAACATCTGCTTCCATTGGTCGCCGTGTTTCCTTTATCTACTACGGCTCAGTCCAGTCCGTACGTCTCTAAACGGGCGCTTCCGCTTTTGTTTTGAATAATTACGGAAAATAAGTACAACTTAGAAAATAGACTCTCAGAGGTTGATTAGATGACGTAATACCTTTAGGTAGTATATGCTAGAGAAAGCATAGATATATTTATCAGAAAGAAGGAGTTCTAATGGCAAAACAACAAATTGGCGTTATAGGTTTGGCAGTAATGGGAAAAAACCTTGCCTTAAATATTGAAAGTAGAGGCTACTCTGTTGCTGTGTTTAATCGCTCACCAGAGAAAACAGAAGCGTTTTTAAATGAAGAGGCAAAAGGAAAGAATTTTGTCGGAAGCACAACGATTGAAGAATTTGTTCAATCACTAGAAAAACCTCGTAAGATTATGCTCATGGTCAAAGCAGGTCCTGCAACGGATGCAACCATTGAGTCGTTGAAACCCCACTTGGCAAAAGGGGATATCTTAATTGATGGCGGAAACACGTTATTTGAAGATACGATCCGCCGTAATAAGAGCTTGAGTGAATCCGGTATTCATTTCATTGGAACAGGTGTATCAGGTGGAGAAGAAGGCGCACTTAAAGGCCCGTCTATCATGCCAGGTGGCCAAAAAGAAGCCTATGATTTAGTCGCACCAATATTTGAAGCTATTGCAGCAAAAGTAGATGGCGACAGCTGTACCACGTACATCGGCCCAGATGGCGCCGGCCATTATGTGAAAATGGTGCATAACGGAATTGAATATGGTGACATGCAACTAATCTCAGAAGCCTACTTCATTTTGAAGCATGTATTGGGATTAGAAGCGGATGAGTTACACGAGGTATTCACCGAATGGAATAAAGGCGAGCTTGACAGTTATTTAATTGAAATAACAGCTGATATCTTCACAAAAAATGATGAAGAAACAGGCAAACCAATGGTTGATGTTATCCTTGATAAAGCCGGCCAAAAAGGTACTGGAAAATGGACAAGTAAAAATGCCCTTGATCTAGGGGTGCCACTTCCATTGATTACAGAATCTGTATTTGCTCGTTACATTTCCTCATTAAAAGAAGAACGTGTTCATGCTAGCGGTGTTATTTCAGGACCAACACCTAAAGCCTATGATGGGGACAAGAAAGAGCTTATTGAAGCAATTCGAAAAGCTTTATATATGAGTAAAATTTGTTCGTACGCTCAAGGGTTCGCCCAAATGCGTGCACAGTCTGAGGAAAATGGCTGGGACTTAAACTATGGAGATATTGCCATGATTTGGCGCGGAGGTTGTATCATTCGTGCTCATTTCCTACAAAAAATCAAAGATGCCTATGACCGTGATCCAGAATTGAAAAATCTTCTGCTTGATCCATACTTCAAGGAAATTGTCGAAGGCTATCAGTCAGCACTTCGTGAAGTGGTTGCCGTTGCAATTAAAAACGGAATTGCTGTTCCAACACTTTCTAGTGCTGTTGCATACTTTGACAGCTACCGTAGTGAGGATCTACCAGCAAATCTTATCCAAGCACAGCGTGACTATTTTGGTGCCCATACGTTTGAACGAAAAGATAAAGAAGGCGTATTCCACCATAGCTGGTTCTAAAGCGAATATATAATAAAACAAAACCCGACAACTGCGAAAGTTTGCAGCTGTCGGGTTTTTGAATATCTATCTTTCGTTAATAGTCCTTTTGATGGAGCAACGCTGTGCGTTCTATTAAATAGATGGACTTCCTTTTTTAATACATAATGAACAGTTAACGAGGGAGAATTGTAGTTAAATTTCAAATAAACAGACTTCTTACCCAGGACTATTGGCGCTATTACAATAGTCTTGTTTTCTGTATGATATTAATATCTGAATATTATGTCACGAAACATTCAGAGAAGGAGGAACTTTTTTTGATTTAGTAGATTACTATTTTAGAGGGGGAGAGAAATGCGTAGGAAAATTGCTATTATATTTTTAACGGTATTAATGGTCTTTAGTAATTTCGCGATGGTAAGTGCAGCGGAAAAAACGTTGCCACAGAATGCGAATAAAAAGGACAAGGCCAAAACAACAGAAATGAAGGAAACAGATGATCCTGATAAGCAAGTTCGGGTTATAGTAGAAATGGATGACGAAGCGCCAATTGAAAAGGCTACTAAAAAAGGTATTATGTTTAATACAATGGGCGAATCTGAGAAGCAGAAATTAACGAAAGCTGCCAAATCAAAACAAAAGGCAGTAAAAGAAGAGATGAAGAAAAAGAAAGTAGAAGCAAAATACTTACAAGAATTTACTACGGTCGTCAATGGTTTTAGTGCGGAAGTAAAGCAGGGCGATCTCGAGCTTATTAGAGAACTTCCTGATGTTAAAACGGTTTCTATCGTGACAGAGTATGAACAACCAAAGGTACAACCGGAAATGAAGTACAGTAAAGAACTCGTAGAAGCACAAAAGGCTTGGCGAGATTATGGTTATAAAGGGGAAGGTATGGTAGTCGGTATTATTGATACTGGCATTGACTATACGCACCAGGATATGGTTCTTTCCGAAGATGTTGAGGGTGGACTGTCAGAAGAATTTGTTCAGGACACAATCAGTAACGAAGGACTTCCTGGAAAATATTATACGGAAAAAGTGCCATATGGCTATAACTACATGGATGAAAATGATGAAGTGCGTGAAATCCATAGTGGAGCAAGCTATCACGGAATGCACGTAGGCGGAACCGTTGCTGCGAATGGCGACGAGGATAACGGTGGTATTCTAGGAATTGCTCCTGAAGCACAATTGCTTGCATTAAAAGTATTCGGCAATGATCCGGAGCTACAAACAACCTATGGTGATATTTACATTAAAGCGATTGATGATTCTATCAAGCTTGGTGCCGATGTATTAAACATGAGTCTTGGGTCACCATCCGGTTATGTTGATGCGGATTCTCCTGAGCAACGTGCTGTATCTCGTGCAGTAGACAATGGAATTCTAATGTCCATTTCTGCTGGTAACTCAGCATTGTTTGCAGAAGGTTTCTTTTATCCATATGCCTCCAATCCTGATTATGGAGTAAGTGGTTCTCCAGGAGTGGCAAATGATTCCACACAAGTAGCGTCTTATGAGAACACGTTTATGGAAGTAGACGCATTACAATATAGCATTGATGAAGAAGCAGGTACAGCAGCATTTCTATCAGCAGGGGATACTTTCCCTTCGACAGACGGAGAAGCATATGAAGTCGTAGAAGCTGGGTTAGGGCTTCCAGAGGACTTTGAAGGAAAAGATGTTGAAGGTAAATATGTCTTGATTCAGCGTGGAGAGATTGCCTTCACAGAAAAAGGACTTAACGCTCAAAATGCAGGGGCAGCAGGAGTAATTGTTTACAACAACACAGATGGAATTGTAAATATGGCCTCAGACCCTTCTATCACAATTCCATATCTATTTATGCTAAAAAGTGATGGAGATCTGCTTGCAGAAGCAGTTCAAAATGGACAAGCTGTGACCGTTTCATTTGATGGAGAAATGACAAAAATGGATAATCCAGATGCTGGGAAAATGAGTGCATTTTCTTCATGGGGATTAACTCCAAACCTTGATTTCAAACCAGAAATCACAGCACCAGGTGGTCAAATTCTCTCTACATTAAATGACAATCAATATGGATTGATGAGTGGAACTTCCATGGCAGCACCACATGTTTCAGGCGGAAGTGCGCTTGTACTTCAGCGTGTAGATGAGGAATTTGGTTATGGAAATGCAAACCGCGTTAACCAAGCGAAAAACCTAATGCTTAATACTTCCAAACCAGTTGATTTTGATGGTGCGCCTGTATCACCAAGACGTCAAGGTGCAGGATTGATGCAAATCCATGCTGCATTATCAACACCAGTAGTGGTAACAGAGTCAGCATCGAATGAAGCGAAAGTAGCGTTAAAAGAGATTAATAGTAATGAAGTAACATTTGAATTAACTGCAGAAAACTATTCAGATGAAGCAGTAACGTATGATGTCTCTGCAAATGCACAGACAGATACACCTGTTGATGGTGGTGGCGTACTTGTCACTGCACCAAATATGTTTGGTGGAAATGATCTTGGCGATATTGTTACAGTAAACGGCGAAGCCTTATCAACCGTAGAGGTGCCAGCTAATGGACAAGTAAGCCTTGAAGTAAGCGTTGATCTTAGTGAAGTCGATGCTTCACTAGCAGAAATTTTCACAAACGGGTATTGGGTAGAAGGGTTTGTTACCTTTACAGATCCTACTGACACAAATCCAGAATTAACCGTTCCTTATGTTGGGTTCAAAGGTTCTTGGGATGATGCACCAATCTTTGATACACCATTATGGGATGCAATGACGTTCTATGGCATGACAGGAGTTGTTACAAATACAGGGGATGATAGCTATGGTTTCCTTGGTGAGAACCTAGAAACCGGCGAAACAGACCCAGAAAAGATTGCCTTCTCACCAAATGGTGACGGAGTGCAGGATGACGCATTGCTCATCTTATCCTTCCTGAGAAATGCGAAGGAAGCAAAATTTAATGTTCTTGATGAAGACAAAAAAGTCGTACGTACGATACGCTTAGAATCAGATCTTCGTAAAAACTATTATGACGGCGGAGCAGCACCTGAATATTCCTTGTCTGGAGACCGGGCATGGGATGGAAAGATCAACAACAAGTTAGCTGAAGATGGACAGTACTATTTACAAGCTGCAGCAGTGATTGATTATGAAGACGCTGAATGGCAAACATTGGAGCTGCCAGTGCTACTTGATACAACGGCTCCAGAAGTCGATGCAACTATTGATGAGAATGGCGAAGTATTAACCGTTGCTGTTGATGATGGAGAAGGAAGTGGGCTAGCTACATGGGATGTATTGGTTGACGGCGAATCTGTACTGGAAACACCTTATACAGAAAGTGTAACAGAGCATGAGTTAACAGACTTTGATGAAGATAGCACTGTAACTGTAATAGCGACAGACTATGCAGGCAATGAGCAAGAAGAAGAGGCAGTAGTCGAAGAACCTGCAGATACAACTGTACCAGATTTACACTTACTAACACCGGAGTTATTAGAGGCATATGATTCAAGAGATGTAGTCTTTTCCGGATATGTAACAGATGCATCTGGTGTAAAAGAAGTAACGGTTGATGGGAAAAAAGCAGAGCTTGTTTATAACGAAGAAGAAGATCGTTACGACTTCTCTTTAACCCTTTCACACAAAAAGGATGACTTCTACTTCCGTCATATTAAGGCAGTAGACAACGCAGGAAATGAAACGGAAATAGGCAGAAGGTATTTTGTTGATACAGCAGAAGCAACATTAAAAGTAAAAGCTCCTAAGAAAACAAAAGAAGATAGCGTAACAGTTTCAGCAACCATCAAAGATAACTTTGATGATATTAATTTCTATGTGAATGGCAATCACGTATTTAGCCACGACCTCTCAACGCCATACGGCAAAAAGAGCTTTAAAGAGAAAATCGAAGACATTGAACTCAATCTAGAGGATGGAGAGAATGTATTTGAATTTAAGGTAGTAGACCTTGCCGGGCATGAGACAGTGGAAGAAGTTGTGATCACCAAGCAAGTGAAAAAGAATCCAGGGAAAGACAAAGATGAAGATAAAGACGAAGATAAGTATGATTTAGTAGGTTATATCTTTGAGCGAGTATTCTCCTTTATCGGCAAACTTTGGAATCTTTTCGGATAAGTAATGATGAAAACCAGCATTCCGTATAATTGGATGCTGGTTTTTTATTTGGGGATAGTAGGGTTAAACTAGAGAGGTGAGCGACTATATCTACCGAGTTGGAGGATCAATCGATTAAATCGGATAGTCAATCAATCAGATCAGAGGTTCAATCGATTAAGAAGCGCATTCAATCGATCAAATCGGATGATCAATCGACCAAGAAGCACAACCAATCAACCAAATCGCCCACTTAATCAACTTGTCATCCATCTATTCACCACTTAATTCTGCAATTAGGGAGGCGAATATTTTAAATTCAGTCAAATATAAATAAAATTGCTTGTAATTTACACTGGTGAAGATTCAAAATTAAAATGCCCTTAAATGTTATTTGATACTGTCTCATGCTTACTTATGCGGAAATAGCTTAGAAATTATATGTTTGGTATAATTTTTTAGATGGTAGACGAAACTTGTAACTGCCAAAATATATTTAAGGAGACCAATTATGGAAGAAAGAACGACACTGAAAAAGTCATTAAAGGCACATTGGGTATGGGCAATCGCGCTTGGCTCGTCAATCGGGTGGGGTGCATTCGTACAGCCTACAACCTGGATGACCACCGCTGGCCCGATGGGAGTTATCCTCGGCTTTGGAATTGGTGCTATTTTAATGATGTTGATCGCTGTAAGCTACGGTTTTCTGATTAAAAGTTTTCCAGTATCTGGCGGGGAGTTCGCTTATGCTTTTATTAGTCTTGGTAGAACCCACGCATTCATCAGCGGCTGGTTTCTAACGCTTGGTTACATATGTATTGTAGCTTTAAATGCTTCGGCGTTTGCGTTAATGTTCAAATTTGTTTTTCCTGCACTTATAGAAAATCTTCATTTATACCAAATTGCGGGCTGGGATGTTTACGGAATGGAAATTATTATTGCATCCGTGGCATTAGGCGCGTTTGGTTATTTTAACGTCCGTGGTAGTGGTATATCTGGTCGTATGCAGTTTGTCTTTTGTACAATTATGATTCTTAGTATTGTAGCCATAACGTTTATGGTGGGAGGGCAACCAGGAGCCGGACTGTCCAATGTCCAGCCATTTTTCCCATCTGATACTACAGCATTTGCGGCAATTATTTCGATTGTAGCAATTGCGCCGTGGGCATATGTTGGGTTTGACAATGTCCCACAGGCTGCGGAAGAATTTCATTTTTCCTCCAAAAAAGCTTTCTCATTAATCATTTTGGCTATTTTCTTTGCAGCAGTGCTGTATAGTTTGATGATCATCGCTACGGCTATGATTCGTCCTTGGCAAGAACTTGTCTCGGAATCCCATGTCTGGGGGACGGCAGCAGCTATAGAAGGACTATTAGGAACGATGGGACTTGTCCTGCTGGTAACTGCCTTGACAATGGGTGTGTTCACCGGACTTAACGGTTTCATCATCTCTTCAAGTAGATTACTGTTCGCAATGTCCCGTGCTAAAATATTACCTGAAGCATTCTCTAAGCTTCATCCAAAGCATAAAACGCCATATGTTGGGATTATTTTTACAGTAATTGTGGCAATGCTTGCACCATGGTTTGGCCGCGAAGCACTGCTTTGGGTCGTGGACATGTCTTCGATTGGGGTAACCATTGCGTATTTCTATACTTGTTATACTGCATTCTCCTTGTTTAAAACAAAGAAAGACGCTACCTTTAACGAGAAAAAACATACTGTTTCACCGTTGAAAAAGGTAATTGCTGCTATTGGGATGCTAGCAAGCCTCGTATTTCTCGGTTTGCTACTAATTCCAGGGTCACCAGCTTTCCTTGGAATTGAGTCTAGAATCGCGCTAGGTGCCTGGATTGTACTGGGTCTAATCTTCTACCTTGTAAAACGGAAAGAGTTTAATGAAATACCAGAAGAAGAACTTAACTATCTCATTACCGGTTCAAAAGAAATTGAAGCGAAGAATCGGGTATAATAAAAACCTGGTGATATGTGGTATATCACCAGGTTTTTTTACGCGTTAAATAAGTGATAGGAAGAAATACGCCATAGTTAAAATGTTGATGTTTTAAGTATAAAAAAACATACGTATTCACTAAAAGATGATCGAATGCTAGTGTTTCGAATAAAATAAGTCTACCAAATTCATACTGGACTCCCCCTTGGAATAATGGTTCCACTCCTCAGCAAACTTTTCAATTTTTGATACCGGATAATTGTACTGTTTGATACATGAAATTAGTTCTGAAGTGTTCTCGACAATTGGACCGGGCACAAGTGAGGTGTAATCCTCCCAGAACCCTCTTTCCTCTGCATATTCCTCTAAATCGTACGCAAAGAACACCATTGGCTTTTTAAGTAAAGCATATTCAAATATTACAGAAGAGTAGTCCGTTATTAAAATATCTGTGACATATAGCATATGATTGATCGTAGTATTGGTAATTTCAAAAACAAAACCTTCATAATGCTGGTCGATTTTCCATTGAACGGTAGGGTGAGTTTGGATGAAGAGCATATATTCCTGCGAAAAAGCATTATATAAAGCCGATAGATCTATATTCAAGTGTTCTCCCGAGGGACCATTTCTGTATGTTGGGGCGTATAAAAGAACCTTTTTATTCTGCACAGCAGGGTATTGGGCGACTATGTTTTCAACTACCTCTGCCTGTGCATGTTGATCAAAGAAAAAGTCTGTCCTCGGAATACCAGTACGTAACAGATTACGCTTGTCCAAACCAAAGGCGGAGCAAAATATCGACCCCATTTTTTCAGAGCCTACTACTACGAAATCCATTCTTTTATATACCTTCACAAAGCGCCGATACGTGTGCTGGGATCGCTCCTTAATCGCTTGATCTTTTAACCCAAACCGTTTAATTGCCCCAGCTGCATGCCATAGTTGGATACAGTATACGCTTTTACGGAACGTAGAAGCGGCAAGAATACCATAGTAGTTATCTACAAATACAATTCGAGAAGTAGCTAAATGGTAAATAGCTCGGAACCAGTTAAAGGGGTGTTTTGCCTTAAATGGTATCACTTTTTCGCAAGGATAGCCGTGTAGGTTCTCGGTACACCGTGCTGTTTGTAATATGATGCATTTTTGGTCAGGACTGTTGCCCAATTGCTGAAGTGTAAACCAGACATTTTGCCCAAACGAAGCAATAAAGGTCGTTTTATTTTTCTGTAGCGGAAACAGTTTAAAGAGTGTAAAGAAAAAGCGAAAAACATGAAGGTACACATAAATGAGGAATTCTCTACCCATTTTTGTTTAAGTCCTTCTTAATTTGCGTTGTTGAAATCCCGGTAGTTCTTGGGAGGTATATAACTTCACAATGCTCCTTTAAATAATCAAACTCCCCTTCCCAGTCATTCCCCATTACAAACGTATCAATAGAGTAAGATGCGATATCCGCTATTTTTTGTCCCCATGTATTTTCTGGTATTACTTTATCAACATCTTGTAGTGCTTCTAAAATGTCTTTTCGCTGTTCAAACGTATAGTAGGCTGTTTTCCCTTTCATCGTGTTGAATTCATCAGTAGAGAGCCCGACAATTAAATAATCTCCTAACTGCCTTGCTCTATTTAGCAAACGTATATGGCCAGGGTGTAGAATATCAAATGTTCCATATGTGATGACTCTTTTCATTTTTAGCAACCTCCATTATTAAGTATCGCTTTTTCAGTTAAGTAATTACGTACATAATATATGAATTTACAAATTATTTACTTCTACCTAATATGCACTTAATAATCCCCGTTTATAATGAAATTAATCGAGGAGGTAGGCAATAACTCGATAATAACGGAATAAAAAGGAGAAATGCTCAATGAATATTAGAGGGATAGGCCACAGAGGTTACCCTGTTAAGTATCCAGAAAACACGTTATCTTCTTTTCAAGCCGCGATTGATTTAGGATTTTCACATATTGAGTTGGATGTTCATCTTAGTAAGGATGGGGTCCCGGTTGTGATGCACGACTATAATATTGACAGAATGACAGACGGCAGTGGGGAAATTAGAGAATATACGGTGGACCAGCTGCAGGAATTTAATGTTGGTGAGTTCGAGAAAATTCCGACCCTAGAAGAGGTTTTACGCTTAGCTAAAGGTCAAATTCATGTGTCAATTGAGATGAAAAACACCAAATTATATGACGCAGTGGAAGAGAAAGTATGTCGTATCGTTCAGAAGCTACAAATGGAAGAAGAAGTATATGTGATTTCTTTTGATCATAAATCCCTTGCTAAAATGAGAGTACTTTCCTCAGATATTAAAATTGGACCATTGGTTACAAAGATGAAAAGGTCACATTTACGCCTAATTGAGAAGCTGGATGCAGAATATATTGCTGTGAAATTTGATGGTCTAAACGAGAAATATATTAATAAATGCGAGCAAATGGGCGTACAGGTGGTTGCTTGGACAGTAAATAGTATTGAACAAATGCAGCGTTTAAAAAAATTCCCTTCCATTTTAATTACGACAGATGAACTTGAGAAATATAAAGCATATAACGCAACTTATGCTGACAATTTAGAACAAGTCATCATCTAATAGTTAGATTTTTAGAGAGTGTAAACAACAAAATGGATAATGCTCTTTAAGGGCATTTTTATTTTGTACGTTTTGTAGAGGAGCAAGAGATTGGTCCTTATTTCGTGATATTGGTTTAAGTGCGAGTTCAAAAAGGAGGATAAAAAGGACCGAGAAGTTCGAGGCGGTGTAGCTTTGAGTACCGGGCTCACAAAGGATGTGTTGACTTCTGTTTTGTCCACAGGACGTGGACGGTTTTAACAGAAGTTCAATGAATTCTTTTAATACGTGAGGAACGGAAAAGCAAGCCAACAAAGAAATTCGATGTGTCACTTTTACCGGATTTTTTGAAAAACCTCTTTAAGGGAAGTAGGAGGATTTACTGTGAATTATAGTGGTATATTACTGTGCTTTATTATAGCAATTATCTTAACACCATTCATAAAAAAGCTCGCTATTAAGTTGGGAGCCGTGGATAAACCGAACTTACGCAAGGTACATGATAAACCCATGCCCCGAATGGGAGGGCTTGCAATTTATATCAGTTTTTTAATCGGTTACCTCGTATTTTTTAATGACGTTGCAGGTGGCTGGATGATATTAATTGGCGCCACAATTATTGTGCTCGTCGGGATATTGGATGATCTCTATCAATTATCTGCACGGATAAAACTGATAGGGCAATTGATCGCTGCCAGCATTCCGGTAATGGGCGGGTACACAATTGAGTTCATCACCGTGCCGTTTGGTGACAGAATAGAATTTGGTGTTGCTGCTATCCCGATTACAATTATCTGGATTGTCGCCATTACGAACGCAATTAATTTAATTGATGGACTGGACGGGCTAGCTGCAGGTGTTTCATCGATATCTTTACTAACCATTTCACTGGTTGCAGGAGCAATGGGGAATTTGCCGATTGCGCTCCTGTCTTTACTATTGCTAGGGGGAACGCTTGGCTTCTTAGTATTTAATTTCTATCCCGCTAAAATATTTATGGGGGATACCGGCTCATTATTCCTAGGCTATATGATTTCTGTCATTGCAGTTCTAGGCCTATTCAAAAATGTAGCGATATTTTCTCTAATGGTGCCCATCATTATATTGGCGATCCCGATATTAGATACGGTGTTTGCGATTGTACGTAGAATCATCCAAAAGAAACCATTATCCTCACCGGATAAACTGCATCTCCATCACTGTATTATTAGGCTAGGTTTTTCTCATAGACAAACTGTCATCATGCTGTATGCGTTAAGTGGGTTGTTTAGTCTTGCAGCTGTCCTTTTGACCAGGTCTGCTATATGGGGAACAACGATTGTTTTGGTCACGGTTTTAATGATGGTGGAATTGATTGTAGAAGTAACAGGGATTATTAGTGAACGATACAGACCTATATTAAATTGGATTGAAACGAGTAAACATAAGAAGTAGTGTTGGTTGATTATTAGGTGGTTATTTCTTGAGATTAATAGGATCGTAGTAAAAACAAATAGAAAGTAATGTGGTGATGAAGTGCAGCGTTTACAAAGAAGAGCCTTAGATGAAATACAGCTTGCAAGGGCATTTGCTATTTTAGCAGTACTAGCCGTTCATTCAAGCTCAAGTGGTGTGACGAGCATTGAAACCGATTCAATTCTTTTTCCTGTATATAATTTCCTTAACATTGCAGGGAAACTCGGTACACCAACATTTATTATGCTAAGTAGCTTTGTTCTTTTTTACAATTACTATCCTCGGCAGATCAATGGAGATTTGATTAAGCGATTTTACACGAAGCGATTGAAGTATATTTTAATCCCGTACATTTTATTCTCCATTCTGTATTTCGTGATAAAAATGTATGTCTACTATGATTACCCCAGCATATCTTACGCCATCCAACGGTTTCTTACCCTACTAGCAGTTGGGAAGGCGCATACACATTTATATTTTGTTTTTATCAGTGTACAGCTTTATATTCTGTTTCCATTATTATTATATCTATTTAAGAAAATTCATTTCTTGAGAAAGCACGCAATTTGGATAGGATTAGTATTGCAGTGGGGATGGGTTGTTTTAAATAATCATTATTTTCATATTGAATGGAAAGGGTCTGTGTCCTTTTCATACCTGTCCTTTTATTTCATTGGTGCTTATCTTGGTATTTATTATGATGACATAAAAGCAAGCTTTAATAAAAAATACATAAAAGATCGTATCCTTATCCCGTTATGTATTGGTTACGGCGTACTACTCATACTGTACACCGGTTATATGTACACCGTTAGAATTGGGGTATTCCCTTCCATTGCAGTTAACATGCCTGAAATCATAACCAAATACATAGGAGAGTTTACTTGGGCTACCCATGCTTTGTTTGCAGGCATTCTACTGTTTTATCTAGCCCATTTGGCAAATAGGGTATTTAAGCCAATTACCAAACAGTTCTTTATGGAAATTGGGGCAACGTCCTTTGGGATTTATTTGATACACCCTTTATTTTTAATGGTGTTCAGGCAGCTCGTTTCATCTGGTTCACCACTGGTTTACCATGGTTGGCAAATTATCACATTTATCTTTGTAGGTCTGTTAAGTTGGCTGGTTGTCAGACTAACGTCAACATACATTCCATTTAGCTGGATGGTATTTGGGAAAATGCCTCAGTCCCATGCTACGAAAAAAGTGGAAGAAACGAAAACGGGATAAAAAAGGGGGAGAACCATGGATATAAAAAACGTACCTAAAACGGCGATTATCGTCCCGGCATACAATGAGGAGGACAATATTGCCAAAACATTGGAAGGATTAATGGCGTTAAAGAATGAACTGGACAATGTGGAAATATGTGTGGTGAATGATGGTTCACAAGATAGAACGAAAGAAATTGTAGAAACATTTGAGGTTGTCCAAATCAACCTTCCGCAGAACCTTGGAATTGGGGGAGCAGTACAAACAGGTTATAAGTATGCCTGCAATCATGACTTTGAAATCGCCGTGCAATTTGATGCAGATGGTCAGCATAACATTCAAGACTTTGTTAATTTGATCCAGCCGATTATGAACCAAGAACAGGACATGGTTATAGGGTCTAGATTCCTACAAAAGACGGATTATCGAGGGAGCAGGGTCAGGAGAATTGGTATTTATTACTTCTACCTTGTATTAAAACTTCTGACTAGAAAAAAATTCACAGACCCAACATCAGGCTATAGGGCCATCAATCGTGCGGTAATAGAATTATTTGCTCATCATTATCCGAGGGACTATCCAGAACCAGAAGTACTGATGCATTTAAGTAGAAAAGGGATGCGGATAAAGGAAGTCCCTGCAAATATGCAATCCAGACAGGGAGGGGCCTCATCGATTACAACATGGAAGAGTTTTTATTATTTTGGTAAGGTAACGCTCTCTATTTTAATGTCTTCGATTGTGAAGGAGTATTGACGTATGGATATTACCTGGATGTCATTTTTTATTATTGTTTTGTTTTTTATTATCGTAATGGAATCCGTGCGTAGAGGAATATTGGAAACAAGGGATTCGCTCATTTGGATTTTTACCTGTATGGTGCTTGGTGTGTTAAGTCTGTCCAGAGACTTACTTGCCTACCTTGCAGATATACTTGGGATTGCCTATGCTCCAAGCTTACTGTTCTTATTTGGTCTCATTAGTACCATTATCATGATCTTTGATTTAACGAGACGTATTTCGAAATTAAATAATAAAGTTACGGTCCTTACACAAGAATTCGCGTTGCTTAAGGAAGAACAAGAAAGAATGAAACAGGACAAAAATGAAGTTAGGAAAAAGAAAATATGAATTACATTTTATTAGTTATCAATATTCTCTTGTTAGTTAGCGGTCAGATGCTTTGGAAAACGGGCATGGCTCATCTTTCCCCAGTAGGACTACATACGATACTGCATGTTGTAAAGTCACCATACATCATTGGTGGGGGACTCATTTATGTGCTGGCGACTGGAATCTGGTTGTATTTGCTCACTAGAATGCCATTTAGTATTGCCTATCCATTTCAAAGTTTAGCCTATGTATTAGGAATCTTTATTGGCTTCGCCTTATTTAAAGAAACGGTCACACCTATTCAATGGGCAGGCGCAGCCGTCATTGTTTTTGGTGTATACCTGATAGCGAGGTAATCTATGAAAAAGACGTTCGGTCTAAAACATTTACATAAAAAAATGCCAGTATACATGCTCATAATTCTCTTATTCATTTCGACAATCATGCATACATATTTTTTAATAAAGCATCCTGGCAGCAATTTTGTGGAACCTACAGAGGAGCAAATTCAAGAGCAACTGGAGAATGGGGAAATAACCGTAAGTGTGGCAAAACTAAGAGAGCATACATGGAAATACGGTAGCAGGGATGCTTATTTATACACCAACATGGCAAACCAGCTTATCGAGCATGGCGTGTACGGATATGACACCCGCAATACTGGAGAAATTATAAAAAATGCTTTTGTAACGCCAGGTCATCCACTATTGCTTGTAGCAATTTTCCATATTGCAGATCTATTCCAGGTAGAACAGATGACGATGGTGAAGCTCTTTAATATGGTGCTGAGTATTGGAACCGTTCTATTGTTATATTTAATTGCTTCACTGATCTTTAAAAATCGGTGGGTGGGAGTTGTAGCGGCTGGATTATATACATTCTACCTTACGCCACTTCACTATTTTCGAACAGCGTTAACAGAGACGCCAGGGATCTTCTCTTTTTGTCTAGCTATCTATGTATTTCTTATAGCTTTACATACAAATAAAAAAATATTCCATATGCTTTTTGCTATCGTATTTTGTTATGGTGTCATGATAAGACCCGTAATTGCACCGCTTGTGCTGATTGGCTTTGCTGTTATAGCATTTCGCCATCGCCATCAGTATAAGCAATTCTTTTCAGTCGCTATATTTTGGGGAATCGGTGCATCCGTTGTGATTTTGCCATGGCTAATAAGGAATTATATAGCGTTCGGCGAATTTATTCTGTTCTCTACTCATTCTGGGAATAGTTGGTTTGCAGGAAGCAACCCGTTCAATATGTATGATTTCTCAGAGTATTGGAAAGAACGATATGAACTTGGGATGGAAGCAAAAGACTATGCGATAATGAAAATAAAAGAAGGCTTCCAGGAGAACTTTGGTCTATGGCTGTCCTGGTTCACGATTGGAAAGACATACGAGTTATTTAAAATTCCTGATGCTATTTATTATTACACATCTCTATCATATATGGATGTGTTCAAGTGGACACACCATATCATCGTGAACGGAGCTTTGATAACAAGTGTTGTTACAGTCCTAACGCGAAAAAAGGAACTACTAGCTTTAGCCTCTGTGGCCTTCATGTATATCGGGCTTTCTAATTTATTTTTAACCATTCCAAGGTATGGATTCTTTATTATTCCAGTTCTTTGCATTATCACGGCTGCCGGAATTGTAGTTCTCCTCAGCACGTGTTCTCGATTTGTTATAAAACGATATGACCAAATGAAAAATGCGAGCAAAGCTTAATAGCTTTGTTCGCATTTTAACTCTTGGATGAAAGTTTCGAACACCATTTCAGGTGTTTTTTTTGCGTTTTGCTGGTGCTCGCTAACCTTGCGCCTTAACTCTGCTTGTTTCCATTCTTCCATCGAAAGTATCCGCCTGATGGTCTCCCACAAATCATCCGATCCCCAATTGTCTTTCTCTACATGGCCTATTACAGGCTGGTCGCAAAGGCTGGCAAACGCATCAATTTTTGGATCATAGGATATTGCCACAAAAGGCGTTGTACATATTGCTGAAAAGATAAGCGAATGGAGTCGCATTCCTATAAGTAATTGGGAATCTCCAATAATAGCAATCTTTTCTTGTATGGAAGCGTTGGAAGGAAATAGATAGCTCTTTTCTTTCATTAGGTCAGCTGTTTTCTTAGATTGCACAGCATCCTGTTTCCCATGCATTGGGACAAATACAATGTCAAAGCCGTTTTGTGCGAGGTCATCTAGACAAGTGGCCACTTTCTTATGGTAAGCTTGCTTTGTTGGCCAATCTCGTATACTTACCGTAATGAAAGGGCGTAAGTGCTCACTCGTTTTCCAATTATGGCTGAAGGAAGCTTGATCGAGCCCAAGAACCGGGTCTGGTACAATCGGAGCAGGACTTGTAACGCCAATATCACTTAGTAATTGTTTGGAGGCTTTGTCTCTTACTGTTATCTGACTCACATTGTTTAAGGTTGTTTTTACAAGCCATTTATTCAGCTTACTGCTTATCGGTCCCATACCTTGTGCATATATAAATACAGGTTTATTTAAAAACTTGGCTATCCTCATAACACCAGTATAATAAGGAATGGTTAACATCCCTGTTTTATCCTGTAACAGGCTTCCTCCTCCACTTATGAGTCCATCTGAGGAACGAATTGCTCGTGTGATTTCCTTGAGTTTCCGCCTGTTTACTGCTTGAACGTTGTACGTCCTACTAGTGGACGCAGGATTGTTGGAGAGAACGGTTATGTTGACGTTTGGCTTAACAGCTCTTAAGGATTCGATAATAGAATAAAGGATTGCCTCATCTCCTACATTGTCAAAACCGAAATAACCTGAAATTACAATATGCATTAGACCGACCTCTTTTCAAGTAATCTATGAATCAAAGGAATACATATTTTTAGAAGGAGGATGAGCAAGACACCTATAAGATACCCAATCAAAATGCTATATCCCGTACGCAATAACGAAATGTGTAATGGAATGTGCAAGTGTGTAAATGTATTTACAATGGATAGAAATCCAATGATCCCAGGTATTAAAAGAAGCTTACCTATAAACGCGTTATGTCTGATTACATAGAGGGCCAGGATATAAAAAGGAAACCCAATTAAAAACTCTTTTGTTCGCGGTCTAACATAAAGGAGGTCTTCAAGAAAGCTCCGTGCCATAAGTTCAATCTCACTAACGGTACTATGATTTCCTGTCCGGGCGATATAGTAGAAACCTATTGCACCTAATAGCACGATAAGCAGCATGTGCCAGTACTTTACATTTACTTGTAAGAGTTGGTATCCTTCTTTCCAGAAGAGATAGCCTACGGTGAATACTAACGGTACAAGGTAGACAAGTTTCACCCCACGAAATGCTTCAAACCCTGTTATAAATGCGTTGCCGTTTAGTAACCCAACTATAACCAATATGCCAATAGCGCTAATGCCAAGCGCTTTTCCATAATGCAGGCTAATCGTGAGCATTTTAGCATCTCGCATCTTTCTAGTAGAGAGAATGGCATAAATAGGAGTTGCCATGGCTATTAGCAGTGCGAATGCCTGTAACAATAGAAGCTTTTGTGTAATAAAGTAGCCGATCGCGATTAGCGTCATAAATATAGCGGCCCACCATTGGATCTTTTTCCATTTCATTAGTTCCGCAACAATATAGGTAAATAAAATACCGGCAGCCAAAAGCAAGGCGATTGTCCACCATGGTGTCTCGATTTTCTGAAATGGAGAAGGGGTCCCGTTCTGAAATTGCGGTTCCAGTTTCGTGTTAACCTCTGTTATAAATTGAACAGCATTATCCAGTGTTTCTTCGGGCTCCACTGTTTGCAAATGGAAGAATAATGATCGGATATTGCGCTCTTTAACTGCTCTTACAGCTTGATCAATATTCTCAGGCAATGTTTTGTTATTTAGATGAATACTATGCATTCGTACCGTGTTATAATCTGTGTCTCTAGCAATGGTCTGCATGCCACGCTGCATACTGAATTCAATAAAGTAAAAATGGTAACCAACCTCTGTAAGCTGGTCTGACCATGTCTTTACAAGATTTATATTGGGATAGCCAACAACTTCATTCCCTGTAAAAAGAACCCCAGAGGCTTTCTCATCATGAAGGTCAACTAGCTGACTAATCGATTCTTCTATAAGACCTTCTTGATTTTCCATGCGATAAATAATGTTTAGGTCATGTTGCTGGATTTGCTTTATTGTTTCCTGATTGTATCCAAGCCTACGAGAGAGTGCTTGAGAATCTTCTTTAATAAAAAATAGCGATTCATCCCCAATTGACCTCACTTCTGGATGAAATGTTTCCTCTATAATTTCTTCATAATATTCATTTACAGGTTTGCTGATATAGTACCCCTTGTCATCTGGGTTAATATCTGACTCTGTTTCACTGAATCTTAGGGCTTGCTGTAGTGTTTTATCACTGTAGATGGAAACAATACCTTCCTGTTCCATCCATTTTAATGAAAATGGGGTAATGCTTACTGTTGTTAAACCAGCTTCCTTCAGTGAATAGAGGACATCATTAACGTTCCATTCGTCATTTGCTGTACTTAATTGGTCTATCTCCTGAAATGGTAAGGCTAATTCAAATGTATTATTTTCATGCTCGGTCATGCTTCTTTGTAAAAGACCGGGGAAGGAAGCAATAAGTAATAAGATGATGACGATCCAGATCCATAGGTTTTTTCTCATGTTAATTCCTTCCTTTCCTATTAGCGGATAGAGTACCTGATAGCGTGCGCTTTATATCCTGTTGACTAATGACGTTTAGAAGAAGTAATAATGCTATATAAATTACGGTACCAATGACAATCCCTGCGAACGCATAGGACAGCGCCTGGAACCTTGACCAGTAAGTGATGTCCAGAAAGAGAGTTGGGATCCCAATGGCTGCACCCATGAAAACGGAAGCTACCATCATTTTCATGACGGATGTTTTTTCTAGCGTGAACGTAGTTTTTTTATAAATAGTGAACGTATTTAAAACAAACAGGATAATGTAAATTGCCAATGTAGAGAAAGCTGCACCCAATAGACCAAAAGCCTGGACAAGATAGATGTTTGCTACAGCTTTTAATACAACAGCAATTAGAATCATGACAGCAGCCATTTTGGCGGCGTTCATCCCTTGGAGAATCCCAGTGCTTAGAACGGTTAAAGAAGTAAAGATAGAACTGAACCCAATTACAGCCAGCACCCAACTTCCTTGTATGTCCGTAAATAAGGCGAGGTTGATAGGTAATGTTAACGCGAGTAATCCTAACGCTGCCGGCCAGGAAACCAAATGTGTCAACCAATTCGTCTTTCCAATAATTTGGGATACCTGCTCTTTGTTCCCTTCCTTTAATTTAGTAGTAAGCAAAGGAATTAAAGGTAATACAAGAGATGTTGCTAGGACAGTAACGATTTGCACAAGGGATTGGCCCCTTCCGTAAAGTCCATACATATAGTTAATGTCTGGTTCATCTAATCCCATTTTTTGAAAGCTATACGAAATGGTGAACGAATCAACAAAATTGATTAAGGCCATCGTAATAGCACCAAAAGCAATGGGAATGGATAGTTTTAAAATTTTACGGCTCCAATAAGTAAATGAAGCACTGGAATATGCTCTGCTGCTAGTTTGTTTAAGAGGGGAACGGACATATTGGAAACGTAAATAGATAAATGAACACAACGCCCCAAAAACAGAGCCAGCCATCAAGCCTCCCGCAACTTTTTCATCAGGCAACCCACTTTTCACAAAAAGAAAAGCAATGGTCAATAATAGGGCGACCCGCACAAATTGTTCTATAACCTGTGAAATAGCCGTAGGAGCCATATCCTCAAAACCTTGAAAATAACCCCGATGTACAGCCATATAAGGAGCAATGATTAAGGTAGCAGCAACAACGATTAACGCCAACCTTGTAGATTGTCCTCCAAGTGCGTTCGCAATCGGCTCTGAAAAACAGTAAATGAGTATAAAACTCCCAATCCCAAACAAAATGGCTAGTATACTTGCCGTGACATATATTTCTTTTATCGAATCGGTGTTTCTCTTTGCCCGTTCCTCGGCGATTATCTTTGAAATAGCAATAGGTATCCCTGCAACAGATAAAGTGAGTGCAACCATATAAACCGGGTAAACAAGACTAAAAATACCTAATACTTGATCTCCCGCGATGTTTTGTAACGGTATTCGAAATACACTTCCTAAAACTTTAGAAAACAGAGTAGCTATCGTTATTATCAAGGTGCCTTTAATAAATGTGGATGAACTCATAAGGGCTTCCTCGTAAACTTTACCTTCAGGATATGTAAGGCAAAACGAGGCAATGCCAACATCCTTTTCCATCTGCTAGGTTGCTTTACAAGGCGGTAGAACCATTCAAGGTTTAGTTTTTGGAATATAATTGGTGCGCGTTTCACTGTTCCAGCTATTACATCGAATGATCCCCCGACTCCTATATATAAGCCATTTGGTAAAGTAGATAAATTTCGAGCGATCCACTCTTCTTGCCTAGGAGCACCGAGAGCTACAAATGTAATATCAGGTGATGCCTCCATAATCTGATCGGTAACATGTTTGGATGTCATTTCAAAGAAACCGTGGTGTTTTCCCACTATCTGAACGGAAGGATAGCGCTTGTTTAACGCATCTTCTGTCTTTTCTAGTGTTTCTTGCTGGGCACCGAGAAGAAATATCCTGTAAGATTTTTTGTCAGCGATCGGTAATAACTGCATCATCGTATCATAGCCTGTGACTCTTTCCGGCAACGGATCTTTTAAGATCTGGGAAGCTTTTATAATGCCAATTCCATCCGCCACGACATAGGTAGCACGCTGTATGTTCTCCTTGATAGCTGGATTTTCTTTTGCCATCATGACGATTTCAGGATTAGCTGTTATAACAAAGGTCTTCAATTTCTTTTCAATCCGTTCAGCCAGAAGGCTACTAAAGGCCTTCTGTGTCGTAAACAGGAATGGAAAGTCCATTATGGTGATATGTCTCATGACTTATATGCTCCTTTTGATGTCAACGAAGAGTGTATTCTAGTTCAGGGTGTCTTGGAATAGGACATAGTCTTCGTGAACCCACACTTGAGCTCCATCGTAAAATACCTGATACCATGCACCTTCCTTAATCGGTTGCCCGTCATTTGTTGTAGTGCTAACTAAGTAAGCACTTGGCTCAAGGCTTCCAATTACCTTACCTTCAAGGCTTGGGGTCTCCCTAATATGCAACCTTGTATCAATGTCCTGTACCTTAAGAAGATTCCCAAGCATCACGTTGTCTTTATGAACCCAACCTTGTTCGTTCTCCTGGTCTGTTACCAATAACCAGCCACCTTTTATTTCGAGGACTGCAACGTCTGTTTGCAAAGGTAGTTCTTTTACAATGTTGTCTTCCGAGATAGAGATAGTTGGTTCCTTGTATAAGATAGGAGGCTGACCTGTTAGTTGACCGAAAAGGTGATCAGCAGAATCTACTATCGGTACTTCTATTGATGGAGAATCTATGATTCTATTCAAAATGTTGTATTGATTACTTGATAAATAGTTACCAGAAACCCAGCCACTATTACCCCCTACAGAAATTTTGCACCAACCACCGTTTTCTCCGATAATGCTAACCCGGCTCCCTTTTGCCAGTGTTTTTATAATGTTGAAGGAAGTAGTTGGCCCTATTCGCAGATTTAGATTAGCTGTTGTGTACATGGTTTGCCCTTCTCGATTTGTGTTCACATCGTAATGTTCCTCAGCTGAAGGGAGAGAAACAGTATTAGGTTGTTTCTGAAAAGATGGGACCTCATAATGCAAAACATAGGAATCCAGTAAACTGTAAATCTCCTGCATCTTACTTGTTTGTAAAACAGCCCATCTAACATGTGTTGCATATTGCGGATACCCGGGACTGTCAGGATTCCAACGCATCTTATAAAGTGTATTTTGGCCATCATTAATATAGTTGTTGGCAATGTCTTTTGCGCCACCAATTATGGCTTCTGCTGGAGAGAACCATTTATTTTGAAAGGCATACTTTGCCCCGCCATTAATTGGGTTACTGTCTACTGCCCCATAGCCATACATATTATAGACTGTTCGAGTTGCCTTCTCCTTTGCAACCACATTTCCTTTCTCATCAACTGGAATACCTGAAGCGAGTTTTGATGAGCCGTTACCAGTTTCATGTAGTGCATGTGCCATTAGATATATTTCATTAACATTATATGCCTTGCCTGCTTTAATAAAGGCTGCTGCTTGTTCGGATAATGTTCCTTTATTTTTTAGCACTTTAGAATTGATTTCGTTCTTATCTAAAAGTGTTTGCTTGGACAAGTCAAGAAATTGCAAGTAATCACTCGAGTTTGGAGAGAAGTTATTTGGATTAGCGTAATATTCAACAAGCGAACGACTAGCAATAAAGATACCTGCACCGTCCACTTTTGGTGTGCGCGTTACTTGAATATCTATCATTTGTTTAAAATCATAGGGATATTCTGTATAAGAGATTGTGAGTTTTTCATCATCAAGTTGTTTTAACATACGATTAAAAATCGCAGCCATTTCCCCTCGAGTTGTATGGTCCAATGGTGCGAAATATAAATCACCTTGCTTTTCCTTCCCAGCGATAATTTGAAGTGCTACAAGACTTTCTATCGCACCGATAAACATCTGGTTAATTTGAGCGGTGTCCGTAAAGGGAAGGGAGGCCTTTTCAGATTCCACACCTTTCATATCAAGCGCACGCTTAATCATCGCTGCCATTTCTTGACGGGAGATGCTCTTATTAGGTCGAAACACGTTTCCAGGATACCCACCAATCAGGTTGTTAGAAGTGGCGGTGACAATAGCCTCGTAATACCAATCATCTTGAGCAATATCCTGATAAGGATTCGTTGTATTTTTCACTGGTAAATGCAACGCCCTTACAAGAAGCATCGTAAACTCAGCACGTGTTATAAGACGATCGGGCCGGTAACTGCCATCACTGTACCCATCGATGATTCCTTTTTCGATCAGTGATAGCATACTCTTTTCAAAGTAATGTCCCTTAAGATCTGAACTTCCGTATGCTGTTTGAGGGAGACTGATTGTCACGGCGATCACAGGTACGCATAATAGTTTATGTATTTTTTTCATCTCTATTGCATGGCTCCTCTTAGTCATTTTCTTCACGACGAAATGCCAACTCAATAGTAGTACATTTTGTAAGGAAAAGCAGTATAATTTACAGATAATTAACATAGTTTACTGAAACTTAACAAGCGAACCTGGCAGGTTGTGATATGCTAGATTTAAGTTAAAAAAAGACACAAAAAAACACCCCACTTTTAGAATGAGGTGTTAAATCGAAACTTTTTCTTTTTGTCTTTCGTCGGTTTCGGTCAAGAATTTTGCGAGGTTTAAACTGGCGCTACCATCTGAGTAGGCATTATAACGTTTAGCAAATTCCTTGATATCTTTATAGTTAAAGTTCTGCTCCCTTATCGATGAGATGATCGCTTCAGTAGAGAAAACAACAGGTCCTGGCATTTGATTTTCATAGTTGTCTATTAAACCGCTTGTAACCTTATACTCATCCATATCGTAAGCGAAGAAAATCATTGGTTTCTCCAATATAGCGAATTCAAAAGGAATGGAAGAGTAGTCACTGATAAGAATATCTGTTACCAGTAACAATTCATTTGTGTCATAGAAGGAAGAGACATCCAAAACAAATTCCTTAAACATATCCTTTATCTCATAAGAGACAGCCGGATGTGGTTTGATGAAAAGAACATATTCATCAGAAAGTGCTGCGTAAAGTTGTTCTATATTTAGCTGAAGCTGAAAATTTGAAAGTTGGTCATTTCGAAAAGTCGGAGCATATAAAATAACTTTCTTGTCCGCAACCCAAGGATTTTCTTGCACGATCTTTTTATATACTTCCTGTTTCTTCTTATTATCAAATAAAACGTCTGATCTTGGTATGCCAGTACGAAGAATTTGTGAATCAGTCAGGCCAAAACTATCCTTGAACGTATCTGCCATATTTTCCGAGCCCACCACTGCATAAGTAAATGAATCATAGACGTTTTTAAAACGCTCTATTGCCTTATCAGATCTATATTCATTCGTAGGGTCCATTAACCCAAAATGCTTAATAGCACCAGCTGCATGCCATAACTGAATGCAAACTGTAGACGTTTTAAAATTGGTAACGGAAAGAAACGGGTGATAGGTATCTATTAAAATAGTAGAACCTGTAGCAAGATGATACATAGATTTCAAAAAAGAGAAGGGCTGCTTTAGATCAAAAGCTAGTAAGGTATATTCGGAAGCATCAAAAGGGTACCTACACGAAGCATCCTTTAAGATGATGATTTCCTCATCAGAAATACTACGCAAGGCATCCACTGAATAAAAAATATTATCCCCAAACGAAGCTACACAAACGGTTTTCTTCTTTTGGGGCAATAATTTGAACAAGTTAAAGACGATACGGAAAACAAAAAGGTAGATTGCTATAAATAGCTCTTTAACCATTGTTAGCTGTATTTAGTTTTAAGTCACTTTTAATCTTTGTTGTGGAAATCCCAACCGTTCTAGGTAAATAAATAACTTCACAATGATCCTGTAGAAAATCAAATTTACCTTCCCAGTCATCTCCCATAACAAAGAAATCAACATCATGCTTCTGCACATCTTCCACCTTTTGTTCCCATGTATATTCAGGAATAACCTCATCAACATATCGAATTGCTTCCAAGATAGCTTTACGCTGCTCAAAAGTATAGTAAGCTTTTTTCCCCTTCAAAGCATTGAATTCATCAGCAGAAATAGCCACAATTAGATAATCCCCAAATTCTTTAGCGCGACGTAATATATTTATATGACCAGTATGCAATAAGTCGAATGTTCCATAAGTTATTACTTTCTTCATTGTAAAAAACCTCCGTTAGTATTTATACATTGTATTATACTATGTTCCTTTTACATTCCATTTACAAACTCTTAACAATAAATCTACACCAAGTATTATACTATTTCTCTATGAAAATAGGAACCTTTGTTTAAATTAAATACGAAGTATAGTGAATTAATAGTTAAAATGTAAATTAGCCCTTTAAAAAACAACCTATTTTAACGATAATATAAATATAAAAGTTTTAAGGGGGAGTATATGAATAAGACAACTAGACTGCTTTTCTTACTAGCTATTTTTTGGGTGGTTTTACCTTTACCAAATATAGTTGCAGAGGAAGGTACAAATGTAGAAGGTGGAAGTGAAGCAGGTAACGAGAATCAATATGGGATTGAGTATGGTACAGAAGTATATGGGGAAGATATTAGTAAACTATCAGAAAAGGAACTTCAATACATTCCAGAAGGTTGGCGAGACGGAGATTTTGAGAGTGAACACCCCAATGAAGTAAATAAAAGTATGTCTTATTTTTTCAGAGCATATTATCCAGATGTAAATAGTTATATAAGAAATATTAATGTCGCCTCTGTAGAGCGTCAACACAAAGACTTCTTTACAAAGTTTAATTATCGAAATGGTTTTGGTGCTGTGGAAGGCGTGGTAGCACATGAGACTGCAAACGATAATTCTACTATAACGAGTGAAATCTCATATATGTCGAGAAATCATCAAAATGCGTTTGTGCATGCCTTTGTCGATCATGAGAGAATCATTCAGATACATCCTTTAGATCTTGGCGCTTGGGGAGCAGGCCGTTATGGAAATGAAAGATTTGTGCATGTTGAATTAGTAAGAGTTAGTAATTTTGATCAATTTGCAAAATCTATTAATAATTATTCAGACTACATAGCGAATGTGCTTTATGATTATAATCTTGGTGTATCAAGTGCGGAAAGCAATGGAAAAGGAAGTTTATGGTCACATAAAGCAGTAAGTAACCATCTAGGTGGTACTAATCATGTTGATCCCCATGGTTACTTTGAAAGATATGGATATAATTGGGCTCAGTTTACTAATTTAGTAACAGAGAAATATAATAATTTAATCTTAAGCCAAAAAGCTAACACCAGTAAGTTAGGTAAATTAAAGTCAAGTGACGTTAGAATATATAGTAATCCCTTGAAAAAGGAATCTTACAACCTTGCCGGCAGTAAGTATACGAATTCAGTACATTATATAAAGGCCGAAGCAAAAGTGAATAATGACACGTTTTATCTAATCAGTGAAAAACCAAGCAGTACAAGAGGAACCATAGGCTGGGTAAACTCCAATGATATAATGGCGTATACTCATAAAGCTATAGACACAAAAAAGAAAACCTTCTACCTTAAAGGAAAAGGCGCTGCCTATAACCGTGCATGGGGAGGAAGCAAAAATAGGATCTACAACAGTGCAGAACTTTTAAAGTTAAAGTACGAAGAATTTAATGTACACAAAACGGAAACGGTTGGAGCCAATACTTGGTATCGGGGAATATTAGGTGGGCAAACATTATGGATACATTCGAGTCATCTTACTATCAAAGAAGAGAAAAGAACAAGTAGATTAGGGAAAGTCAAAACACCAGATACTGTTATCTCTCCTTCAGAAGGTGCACCTTTCAAAGCAGGGGAAGAATATACAGATTCAGTATTTTATATTAAAAAGGAAAAGATACTGGATGGAGATACTTACTACTTAATCAGTAATAAACCAAGTAGTACAAGCGGGACAATAGGTTGGGTAAACTCCAAAGAAATCACTACGTTTACACATAAAGCTGTAGACACCCAAGATAAAACCTTTTACTTAAAAGGAAAAGGTGCTGCCTATAACCGTGCTTGGGGAGGAAGCAAAAATAGGGTTTATAACAGTAAAGAGCTTTCAAAGTTAAAGTACGAGGAATTTAACGTACACAAAACAGAAACGGTTGGAGGCAATACTTGGTACCGAGGAACACTTAATGGGCAAACATTATGGATACATTCGAGTCATCTTACTACCAAAGAAGAGAAAAGAACAAGTAGATTAGGAAAAGTCAAAACCTCAGACACTGTTATCTCTCCTGACATTGGGGATGCAACCACTTCATTCCTAGCAGGAGAAGAATACACAGGTGGTGTATTTTATATTAAGAAAGAAATGAGCCTAGATGGAGATACTTACTACTTGATAAGTAATAAAGCGAGTAGCACAAGCGGGACAATAGGCTGGGTAAACGCCCAAGATATAACCACTTATACTCATAAAGCTGTAGACACACAAAGTAAAACTTTTTACTTAAAAGGAAAAGGTGCTGCCTATAACCGTGCATGGGGAGGAAGCAAAAATAGGGTTTATAACAGTGCAGACCTTTCAAAGCTAAAGTATGAGGAATTTAACGTACACAAAACAGAAACGGTTGGTGGAAATACCTGGTACCGAGGAACACTTAATGAACAAACACTATGGATACATTCAAGTCACCTCACTACGAAAGAAGAAAAAGGTACAAGTAGGTTAGGAAAAGTGAAAAGCACAAATACTGTTATCTCTCCTGACATTGTGGATGTGACCACATCATTTGAAGCAGGAGAAGAATATACAAACGGCGTGTTTTATATTAAGAAAGAAATGAGCTTGGATGGAAATAAGTACTACTTATTAAGTAAACAACCAAGCAGCACCAGTGGAACCATAGGCTGGGTAGACGAAAAAGATATAACCACGTATACTCATAAAGCTGTAGACTCAGAAAAGAAAACTTTCTACCTTAAAGGAAAAGGTGCTGCCTATAACCGTGCATGGGGAGGAAGCAAAAACAAGATCTACAACAGTGCAGACTTATCAACGTTAAAAGACCACGAATTTAAGGTTCATAAAACTGAAACTGTCGGAAGTAATATATGGTATAGAGGGAAGTTAGATGGTCAAGTCTTATGGATGCACTCTTCCCATTTATACAATTAGTTAAAGAAAAAAGGTTTAATTTAAAAGGTGTTCCAGACCAGGACTGGGGCACCTTTTTTCTTTACTCTAGCATATGGAAACTTTTAAATTAGGCAAAAAAACCAGTAAGGACTAAGATCATCAGTCACTTACTGGTTTAATGTTTTATTTAATAACTTAAATTTACGTACTTAGCGCTCACCCATCCTACAGCACCATTGTATTTAATATTATACCATCCACTTGCCTCTGAATCTGTACCTAGAATTTCTATTCTAGATTTACTTGGAATAGTACCTATTATACTATTTCCAGTACCTGGTCCAGACCTGAAATTTAGGTTTCCAGTGGTTTGAGTTACCCCATAAAGGTTGTCATCATAATCTGGTTGATTTTGATATTCTGGTATATCAAAGACAAGAGTGTAATTCTCCAATAGATTGTAAATGTTAAATATCCTAGTAGTTTGTAGTTTAGCCCACTGTACATGGGTTGCGTACTGATGGGTAGCAGGGGCTTCTGGATTCCATTTCATTTTATAAAGTGTATCCTGTCCTGCTTGTATATAATTAGTAGATACTTCAGAAGCTCCACCTATAATTGCTTGCTCAGGTGTAAACCAACCATGATTGAAGGCATATTTAGCGCCACCTTCTAACGGATTGTTATCATGAGCCCCATATCCATACATGTTATATACTGTGTGTGTTGTAGCTGAGGTCTTATCTATTTCCCCATCCTTATTTCTTGTAATATTTCCCTTATCATCAACTGGAATGCCGTTAGACAATGTAGAAGTACCATTCCCAGTTTCGTGTAGGACATGGGAAATTAAATAGGCATCGTTTATATGGTATAAATTACCAGCGTCTATAAATGCTTGCGCAGTACCTTCCAATATACCTTTACCAACTAATACCTTACTATTAATCTCATTTACATCTAAACCAGCTGGTTGAGACAATACGAGAAACTGAAAATACGAGCTTGTACCATACGAGAAATTGGCTGGATTTAAATAATATTCTACTTCTCCACGGGTAGCCGAAACATTGCCAGCTCCATCTGATTTAGGAGTGCCATTCTCTAATTGTTTATTTACTGCTTGAGAAAATGAGCTATTGTACTCAGTATTTTTTGTGACATCACCTGTAGCCACATCATCAGCATGTATATAACCAATTACAGGATTATTGTTAATATATACAGTAGCTTGGTACCAATTTTTTGAAAAAGCTTTAAATTTTAACTTGCTACCATAGGAGTAACTTTTTAAAACATCTGATTTTTTTGATGCCAAAGAGTAGACTTTTGTCGGATCGCTAGTTCCACGTCCTTCTAAAGTTTTTTGACTAGGTAGTGTTCCTTCTACATGACTAGAGTGGATGTAACCTGTCTTTTTAACCCCGTTCACGTAAACAGTCGCCTCATACCAATTACTAGAAAAAGTTTTGTAGTACAAAATAGTTCCAGCAGGATAAGATTTGAGTTTACTTGCATCCAATGACGCATCCGTATAAACAGACGTAGGGCTAGAAAGCCCTATTCCTTTTAAACTTTCTTGGTTGCTAACTGCATTTTCAACATGAGACTTGTGAATATATCCAGTTTGACGTTTTCCATTAATATAAATTGTAGCTTCATACCACTGGGAAGTAAGAGTTTTATACTTTAAAATGCTGCCTTTGCTATAAGTTTTTAAAGTTTTTGAATCTGTAGAAGCCGTATCATAGATGTTAGTGGGACTTTTAAGAGCCACGCCATTTAAAGTCTCCTGAGACTCAACAAAGTTCTCCACGTCATTCACATAAATATATCCTGTGACAAAAGAGCCGTTTGCATAAACAGTAGCCTCGTACCACTGAGAAGTAAGAGTCTTATACTTTAAAATGCTGCCTTGGCTATAAGACTTTAGGACTTGTGAGCTAGTAGAGGTAGATTGATAGATATTAGTGGGACTTTTAAGGGCCACACCATTTAAAGTTTCTTGAGATTCGGAAAAATCCTCCACGTCATTCACATAAATATATCCTGTGACAAAAGAGCCGTTTGCATAAACAGTAGCCTCGTACCACTGAGAAGTAAGAGTCTTATACTTTAAAATGCTACCTCGGCTATAAGACTTTAGGACTTGCGAGCTAGTAGAGGTAGATTGATAGATATTAGTGGGACTTTTAAGGGCCACACCATTTAAAGTTTCTTGAGATTCGGAAAAATCCTCCACGTCATTCACATAAATATATCCTGTGACAAAAGAGCCGTTTGCATAAACAGTAGCCTCGTACCACTGAGAAGTAAGAGTCTTATACTTTAAAATGCTACCTTGGCTATAAGACTTTAGGACTTGTGAGTTTGTAGAGGTAGATTGATAGATATTAGTGGAACTTTTAAGAGCGACGCCATTTAAAGTCTCCTGAGATTCGACAAAATTCTCCACGTCATCCGTATAAATATAGCCTGTTTTCCAACTTCCTTTAACATTTACAGTAGCTTCATACCAATTTGATGATATAGCATGGTATTTAAGTATTGTGCCTTTTGAATATGTTTTGATTACCTCAGAAGTGGTTGACTGACTCTTATAGATATTTGTTGTTTCGTTCAGAGCAATTCCTTGGATTTCTTGAAAATCAACTGCTTTTGCATTAAAAGTAGTAATGCTTTGCTTTTCTTCAATATCTATTGCATCTTCAACTTCTTCGCTATCTTGAACTTCTTGGTCTACTTCAACTTCTTGGTCTACTTCAACTTCTTCAACTGCTTGACTTTGATTTGTGTTTTCTTGATTAACTTGATCTCTTTCCTTAGTTGTATCATTAAACTCATCTGTGTATGTATTATCCTCAACTTCTTCGTTCAAACCATTACTTTCTTGAATCTCTTCGTTATTACTTTTATTCTCTGTGTCTTTCTCTATGCCTTCTTCAATTATCTTAAGATATTCAGTGAAGACAAAACCTAAATACGATTCCATTGTTTCGTGGTCTACATATTCAACCAAAGAAAAATTTTCTTTCTCTTCTAATATCAAGACTTTATCGTCTACTTTAAGATCAAGTAATATCTTGCTACTCTTTGATTCTTCTTCAAATAGGTGAACTACTTCACCTTCCTTATGAAAAATCTTAGCTTGTTTTTCTACTAGCTCCTCTTGAGTTTCGAAGCTGCTAGCAGAAACTGGTGTGAATGTAGGTAGAATAACCAATAAAAGAGTTAAAGAAAGTAAACATATTTTTTTGAAAAACTTCAAAAACACTCCCCCTTTAAATATATTTTTTTAAAAAATGTGGATACTATCTAGTGAAGATATACCAAAAAGATGTTTGAAAGATACAACTAATTTTATTATCGGACCCATTGAGGTAAAAGTAAAGGAAATCTTAAGTTGAATTTATAAGAGATAAGTAATATAATTTTTAAATGCGTAAACTTAGATAAATAACTTGATTTACTATACAAACCAACAATTAATTTGACTGATAGGTGGTAAATATGATCATTGATATGCTTAAAAAGATTAAGAATAAACTGATTCAAAGTAAGACAAACAGTAAACTAAAACAGCAAATAAAAATTAGACAAATGGAAGAAAAAATTTTCATAAGTGGATCATTAAACAATAAAGATTATAAAGTTAAAAAGATAATGTTTGTGTCGAGAAATACAGGAGAAAGGATTGCAATAGACGTAACACAAACCTCTTCGTTCAATTTTGAGGCCTCCCTTGACCTTTCAGAGATGGTTGAACTGTATCAACTTGAAAGACAAATTTTCAACCTATTCTTAGTTGTCCAAGTACCCAAAAGTATATTAAGTGACAAGAAATCAGATAAGTTAGAAAAGGTTGCCGATAAAATTGTCATAGATGAAGAGGAGTTCTTTGAATATCCAATTAGATTAGGCAGGTTTCACCATACTGATATTAATAATCTTTACCCAGTTACTATATTTGGGAATGAATCTTATTTATACAAGACTCTAAATGGTAATGTTTCCTTCTCAGTAAACCAACAGGTTGTACCCAATAGCAAACTACAAATTGATTTTCTTAGATCCAAAGGTCATAGAATTAGTTTTGGTGGGAAGTTGTTTAGTAAGCATTCGCGGATTGAAGAAATAAAGTTATTAATTATAGGAAGAGAAACCAATCTTTTAATTGAGCAGAATACCGTTTCAACTAATTTATTAGTAAAAGAAACACAAGAGAAGTTCGGCTTAAATAGGTATAAGTATAGAGCGGATATTAATTTAAACAATGCATTTAGTGATAATACATTAGGTGAAGACATTTATGACCTATATTTTGAAATTAAATATCATGATTTTAATGAAAAAGTACGTGTTAGAATTGGAAACCCACGTTTTAAAGCAAGGTATTATACCAGATCTAGTAGTGCAGTAAGAGAAAATGAAACATTATCAGTAAGTCCTTATTACACAATAAAACGATTTAATTTATCACTTCAAGTAGACAGCTTTGAACCAGAGACTTATGCATATTTAAGAAGGTTGATGAGGTGGTCATGGCTTCTAAGATTGGTGTATCTGAGAAAAAACATTTGGATAGTTGGAGAAAGACCATACAAAGCTCAAGATACAGGTTATAGATTTTTTAAATATGTAAGAAATAATCATTCCACTAAAAATGTTTATTATGTGATTAAGCAAGATTCCCCAGAACTTAAAAATATTGAAGAATACGGTAATGCGCTTTACTTTAAATCGAAAAAACATATAAAGTATGTATTGATTGCCAAAAGAATAATCGGTTCTCATCATCCTGACTATCTTTATCCGTTACGAACAAAGGAATTCAATAGAAAAGTAAAAGCCCAAAAAATATTTCTGCAACATGGCGTTTTAGGGACAAAGAATACAGAACACTTTTATAGTAAGAGTTCTCCAAGTTTTACGACCGATCTATTTCTAGTTAGTTCGGATTATGAAAGAAGTATTGTGATAAATGACTTTGATTACAAGCCAGAAGAGGTAGCTGTCACAGGCCTTTCCCGTTTTGATAGCTTATTTGCAGGAGATACTAAACAAAAAAGGCAACTTCTCATTATTCCCACCTGGAGAGAGTGGTTAGTTAGAGATGACATTTTCTTAGATAGTGACTATTTCCAAAGGTACAGGGATATGGTATTTAATGAAAGATTAATTGAACTGGCAAAAAAGTATGATTTTGAAATTGTTTTCTGTCTTCATCCAAATATGCAGAATTTTACACCTTACTTTAAAGAAGCTTCAGTTAAAGTGATAAGTCAAGGTGAAATGGATGTACAGGATTTACTGAAAGAAAGCGCAATGATGATTACTGACTATTCAAGCGTTGCATTTGATTTTAGTTTTTTGGAAAAGCCTATAGTTTATTACCAATTCGATAGAAAAAGGTTTATCGGTAAACGTGGTTCTCATATTGACCTAGATGAAGATTTGCCAGGGGACATTGTTTATGATCTTGACAATGTTATTTCTCAAGTAGAAATATATGCGGAGAATGGATTTAAAATGAAAGAGGAAAACAAAAATAAAGCTAAGAAGTTTCTTAAATATAGAGATCAACACTCATCTGAAAGAATTTATAACGCAATATCAAACAAAGTTAATAGGAAACCAATATATAAGTCAGTAATTGAAACTGAATTTTATCAAGTGCTTTTCAAGCGTTTTAGGAAAAGCAAATACTATTTTCCAACTATGAAGCTCTTTTACAAAATTGCAAAAAAGGTATTAAAAGTTGATGACAAGTTAATCCTATTTGAAAGTGGAGTAGGAAAGCAATACTCAGATAGCCCGAGGTTTATTTATGAAGAAATAGTAGAGAGAGGACTTGATTATAAGAAGGTGTGGGTATGTAACAAAAAAGTACGTTTTATTGATCAAGATACAATAAAAGTAAAAAGGCTAAGTCCTAGTTATTATTATTATTTAGCAAAAGCCAAAATTTGGGTTAATAATCAAAACTTCCCTACTTATATTGAAAAAAGACCTCAAACTACTTATTTACAAACATGGCATGGGACACCTTTAAAAAAGATGCTGTTTGATATTCAAAATATAATGGGAAGAAGTGACGATTACTTAGATCGTGTTAGCAAAGCAACTAAAACATGGGACTATTTAATTTCACCAAGTACTTATGCTACTAAAGCCTTTAAAAGTGCCTTTAAGTATGAAGGGGAAATTCTAGAAACAGGTTATCCCAGAAACGATATTTTTTATAACAATAATCGAGATTCTATTGGCTCTAAGATTAAAAGCAAATTAAATATCCCAGTGGATAAGAAAATAATCTTGTATGCTCCCACTTTTCGTGATAATCAGTCTACTACTAACAATAAATTTATATTCGACATTAATATGGATTTAGAGAAGATGCAAGAGCGTTTAGGAGAAGAATATATAATCTTATTACGCATGCATGTAGTTATTAATAACAAGTTAAATATAGATAAAGAACTAAGAGGGTTTGTACAGAATGTATCTAACTATTCGGACATTCAGGAGCTTTTGCTAATTACTGATATCTTAATAACAGATTATTCTTCTGTAATGTTTGATTTTGCAAACACTAAACGCCCATTACTTTTTTATACGTATGATCTTGAGACATACCGTGATAATATTAGAGGATTTTACTTGGACTTTGAAAATGAAGCTCCAGGACCATTAATTAAAACAACAGACGAAATTATCGAAAATGTAGAAAACATTGATAGAGTAAAAGTGGAATATAAGCAAAAGTATGATAATTTCTACTCGAATTATTGTAAATTAGACGATGGAAAAGCCAGTGAACGAATAGTAGATCTAATATTCGATAATAAAAATTAAGGAGTCTAAACTAATAATGTCTTCCCATTCTTTTTAATGTTTGAGAAGACATTATTATTTATTTTCCTAAACGCATTCATAAGATTGTAGCTTGTATTATAATAGGTGGAATTGGTAATATAATATTGAAATATGGGTAGGATAGTTGTTCAATTATAAACTTGTCTAGAAAAAGAGTAATGTATATTCAGTTCTAAATATAAAAGAAATGTAGGAAGGCAAGAAGACTTGATGGTGAGAGGGAAACCATTGGAAAAGTATTAATTTAATCAAAATATTGGAAGTGAAATATGCATGGTGGAAATAAGTATATTTAGAAAAATTAAGAGTAGTCTAATGAGAAATAGGGATAGCAAATATTATCTTGATAAAAGCAAGAAACTCTTAAAAGAGAAAAAGTTTGATAAAGCAACTGAAGTACTTAATAGTGCACTAATTTACTTTGAATATGATTATAAAGTACACCATATGCTTGCAGAGATTGCAACACAGCAAGAGAACTGGTCTCAAGCAGTTAAACATTGGAATGAAGTATTTAAACTAAAACGGGAAATTTCTGTTGAGGAATATGTTAAATTAGGTAAGGCATACAGATTAAATCATCAGTTAGATAAGTCTGATTTAATTTTAACTGAGGGACTTCAGGATTTTCCAGATAAAGTCTCTTTAATTATAGAGTTAGCAGAAACAAAAATGCATCTAAAAAAGTGGAAGAATGCAGCAAATCTCTGGGATACAGTATATAAATATAAAAATAATAATACATTTAGAGTTTATTTAAGGTCTGCGATCGCATATAGAAAGATACGCGATTTTAATAATGCGAAATTAGCCTTATGTTATGGAGAGAAGAAGAAACCAAAAAGCAAAAAGCTGCTTATTGAGTATGTTTATTTAGCTATTGCTATGAAAAACTGGAAAGAAGCAGTAGAAAAAATTGAAAGGTGTTTAAAACACCTTGATAATGAAAAGTTGACTTTAAATATGCAAGTTAAGTTATCTATGATTTATAGGATTCTTGGAAAAAAAGAGAAAGCAGAAGAAGTATTCGATGGTGTTCTAAAGCAGTATGGAAAGGTAATTCAAAAAGATAATTCAATGTATAAAAAAATAATTATCTTTGATAACGGAGAAAGTAGAATAGAGTTTTATAAAAGATTGTCCAAAACAGAAAGAGTAATTATCACCTTTGACTCTATTAATATGACCTGGAAATCTCATCCTTTTGCTTTCAAACTTCTAAAAAAACAAAATTTAGATATTATTGCAGTCAGAAAAAGAGAGAAGAATACTCACTTACAGGATTTGTCCTTTGAGAATTTTATTGAATCTGTAAATATACTAGTATCTTGTTATGAGGACAAAATGGCATACGGGTTCAGCTTAGGAGCTTATGCCACATTATATTATGCAGGAGAACTTAATTGTAGAATACTTGCAATATCTCCTCGTTTATCTATCCATCCTCTTCTAGGAAAAACAAAAATGATGAGTAAAGAAAATTTCAAACATGAGGTATCTCTTAAAAAAAATAATTCTATAGACCCCATAATAGTGTTTGACCCTAAGAATAAATTAGACAATTCCTATGTTCAAAAAGGTGTATTAACAGCCTTCCCTAATGCAGTAAAAGTCGAAATACCTTACGGAGGGCACGGAATGGCTCCACACCTATTAGAGATGGGTATTCTTAAAGAGTTTGTACTTACTTTTATAAATGAAAAGAAAGCTTTTAAATACGAGTCTTCATTAAGGAAAAAATCATATCTTTACTACAGAGTTTTAGCTGATACATGTTTAAAGAGAAATAAGCCAAAATGGGCACTTTATTTAGTAAATTATGCAATTAAACTTAACTCGAATGATGAACTTAGTATGCAGCTTAAGATCCGTGTTATGAAACAGTTGAAACACCTAAGCGAAGCTCTAGAATATGCTATAGATTGCAGTATTAAAGCACCTGATAATGAAATTATTAAATCGCTTCTAATTGATATCTATATAGAAAAGGGGGATATAAATAAAGCAGAAGATGAGATTGCATTATATCTTCAAAAATTTGGTGAGACAAAAACAATGCTGAGAAAGTTGGAAGAGATACAAAACGCAAAAAAGACATTCTTAAGCTAGTATCCGCATCTCATAGAGTGTAAGAAGGTGGTTAAAATATGAAGAGGTTTTCAAAAAGACTGATTAAGAAAATCTATAAAGTGGTTATTCAAATTATAGGAAAGTTACCCCCTAAAAAGAACTTAATAGTGTTCGAAAGTTTTTTAGGAAAGCAGTATAGTGACAATCCAAGGGCAATATATGAATATTTAGTAGAGAACCACCCAAATTTCCAGCTTTATTGGAGTGTTGATAAAAGAAACATTAATCCTTTTAAAGAGAAAAATATAAAGTATGTAACTAGATTTTCACTTCGTTGGTGTATTTTATTAGCTATAGCTAAATATTGGGTTACAAATAGTAGGTTACCATTATGGATACCAAAACCTGCCCATACTACTTATGTACAAACTTGGCATGGAACTCCTTTAAAGCGTTTAGCTGCTGATATGGAGGAGGTACATATGCCAGGAACTAACACCAAAAAGTATAAACAAAATTTTCTTAAGGAAGCTAGTAAGTGGGATGTTCTAATTTCTCCTAATGCTTACTCAACTAAAATTTTCACAACAGCTTTTAATTTCCATAAAGAAGTGGTTGAGACTGGCTACCCTAGAAATGATACATTAATAAATTCAAATACACAGATAAATATCAACAAAATTAAAAAGAGATTAAAATTGCCGAGAGGAAAGAAAGTAATTTTATATGCACCAACATGGAGAGACAATGAGTATTACAGTAAGGGGAAATATAAATTTAATTTGCAGATGAATCTAGAGGAAATGAAGAGAACACTTGGAGAGGATTATATAATTATTTTAAGGCTTCATTATCTCGTTGCAGAAAATCTTAATTTAACAGGCTATGAAGGTTTTGTATACGACCTTTCGTATCACGAGGATATAAGCGACTTATATTTAATATCTGACATCATGATCACAGATTATTCTTCTGTCTTTTTTGACTACGCTAATCTAAAAAGGCCAATGATATTTTTTGTTTATGATATAGAAACATACAGGGATACCATTAGAGGGTTTTATTTTGATTTTGAAGAGAGCGCGCCTGGGCCACTAGTAAAGAATTCAGAAGAAATCATCAATCAAATAAAAAATATAGAAAAACACGGCTATAGGCCTTCTACAAAAACAAAAGAATTTTATAATAGGTTTTGTTATTTAGAAGACGGGAAAGCAAGCAGTCGAGTGGTGAAACAAGTGTTTCATTTATAAATACTCTTTATTAAGTAAACACTTTATGTTTTGGGTGTCAGGTTTATATTGCCATTTACAATTATAACTTGTATAATTTACTGGCATAAAACCCATAAAGGGTGGCTTTTTAACATAGAAAGGATATACCTATGAAATCAGCAAAAAAAGTTATTAAAGAACAGATCGATCACTTTTATTTAATTAGAAGGCTGTCAATTTACGAGTTAAAAAGCAAGAATAAAAATAACTACCTCGGCATATTTTGGGAGTTGTTAAACCCAGCATTCCAGATTCTTATATATTGGTTTGTATTTACCAATCTTAGAGACCGTAACCCTATAAAAATGAATGGTGAAAATATTGAATTCTTTAGTTGGTTATTGGCAGCTTTCTTTTTATGGATTTTCTTCTATCAAGGGACCATACAAGGATCTAAGTCAATTTACACCAGGTTAAAACTGTTATCCAAAATGAACTTCCCAATGAGCATTATCCCGGGTTTCGTAATCTTTTCGCAATTTTACGTTCATGTAGTTATGCTGCTTATTTCAATGTTCCTATTAAATTTGATGGGGTATACTGTTTCCATTTATTACGTACAATTAATTTATTATGTTTTTGCAGCCTTTTGTTTGATTTTTGGAATTTCCCTTATTACATCTACGTTATCTACAATTATTAGGGATATTCACATGTTTTTAAATTCAACCCTTAGAATGCTACTTTATGTTTCAGGAGTATTATGGCCTCTCTCTATTATTGGTGATAATTTCCCTGTTATAATGGAGATAATGAAATTAAATCCCCTTTACTATTTGGTTGAAGGATATCGAGCAGCATTGTTTGGGGCAGAATGGCACTTTGTTACACACTGGGAATATACTATAATTTTTTGGGCAATCACGGGAACTCTGATATTGTTTGGGTCGATGCTCCATGTTAAGTTCAGAAGGCATTTTATAGATTATTTGTAAAGGTATGTGGACTATGAAAAAAGCAATCATTGCAAAAAATATAAACAAAAAGTATAAACTTTATAGTACTACAAAAGAACGTCTACTAGACCTAGTAACTCCTAAAAGCTATGGAGAAAACTTCTATGCTTTAACAGATGTAGAATTTGAAGCAGAAAAAGGAGATATAATTGGCTTTGTCGGTATGAACGGTTCTGGTAAATCAACACTTTCAAATATTATTGCAGGAATAGTACCACAAACATCTGGAACAATTGAAATTAATGGGAATGTATCTTTGATCGCTGTATCGTCAGGATTGAAGAATGACTTAACAGGTAGAGATAATATTGAGTTGAAACTTTTAATGCTCGGTTTTAATAAAGAAGAGATAAAAAAATTAGAGCCTGACGTTATTGAGTTTTCTGAGTTAGGTAGATTTATTGATCAACCTGTAAAATCATATTCAAGTGGTATGAAATCTAGGCTCGGTTTTGCTATATCAGTTAATGTGAATCCAGATATTTTAATTATTGATGAAGCATTATCTGTTGGAGATAAGGCTTTTGCTAAGAAGAGTCTAAATAAAATGAAGGAATTTAAAAAACAGGGGAAGACAATGATATTTGTAAGTCATTCAATAGGTCAAATGAGAGAGTTTTGTGAAAAAATCTTATGGTTAGAATATGGGACAGTAAAAGAATTTGGCCCCACTGAAGAAGTAATGGATAAGTATGAGTTATTTCTGAAGCGTTGGAATAAAATGTCTAAAAAGGAAAGAGAAGCATACAGAGATTTTGAACTGGAAGTAAATCCTAATAATGAAGAAGAGAACATTTTCGAAGAAACTCTACAACAGAAGATTGACAGAAACCATCCTTTTCATGCCAATCTTTATATTGAGGAATCAATAAGTCGAATTGGACAAATTAAAGATGGGAAGTCGTTTATTTATACCGATTTAGGTAGTGAATCAGAAAAAAAACCATCTCAAGATTTTAAAAAAAGTGTGTATTATATCAAAAAGCAAGCTAAGTTTAAAAATAACTTGTTTTATCTGTTGAGTAGTGAACCAAGTGCCCAAAATGGTGTAGTGGGTTGGATGAATGCTTCTGATTTAAATACTCATAGTTACGTATTGATAGATGAAGACAGGAAAGTTCTTATATTAAAGGGTTCTGGTGAAGGTTATAGTCATCCTTGGGGAGCAGAAAAGAATTATCTGTTATCTTTAAAAAAGTATAAGGACTTTAAAGTAAACATTATTCAAACAGTCAAGGTCGGAAAGAATTTATGGTTTTACTGTGAATTAAATAACGAGAAAGTATGGGTACGCCATAACCATTTCTTGGAAGTTAAATATTGACAAAAAATGCTCACTAACCAAGTGGGCATTTTTGTTGATTACTTTTAGTACTCTACTAATTTCCTAATAAGTATTTCTCTGTTATTCCTCGATAAATACAACATATAATTTGTCGAAAAATTCTTTATTATATTGACAAAATTCGACAAACAATAGGCCGACTTACCGTTATAATGTAAATTAAACGTAAATTTTTTTAGGAGGAAAGTCATGGGTGAATACAGTCTGGTGTTATTGTCAGGTGGCGTAGGTAAGAGAATGAAATTAGATATGCCAAAGCAGTTTTTACTTCTTGCTGGTAAACCGCTCTTTGTGCACGTGTTGGAGAAGGTAGATAGGTTACAAGTAGTAAAAGAGATTATCATGCCATGCCCATCCGAGTTTATTGAGAAGACCGAAGAGATCATTAATAAATATGGTTTTACAACACCAATAAAATGTGTTGAAGGCGGAGGGACTAGACAGGAATCCGTATTCAAGGGATTGCAAGCAGCTGATTACGATAATGTTATCATTCATGAATCGGTGCGCCCATTCGTTTCTGAGAAAGATTTTATGAGATTAATTGAAACAAGTAATGAAAACGCTATCTTTGGATTGGACATTCCTTTTACAGTCTTACGGGGAGGCGAGGTTGTGGAAGGTAATTTGGAGCGAGATGAGCTGCTGAATGTGCAATTACCCCACAAGTTCAATGCCAAAAAGCTACTGTACGCACATCAATGTGCTATTGAGGATGGATTAAATTTTACAGAGGATGCAAGTCTTTATTTTCATTACTTCCGCTCAGACATAGCTGTATTGCCAGGTTCGGAATATAACATTAAAATCACGAAACCAATTGATCGTATTCTTGCCGAGGCCATTTATAAAGAAACTATATTATTGGGGGACTAAAAATGACGAAAACATGTATTATTACAGGTGCTAGTCGTGGTATTGGGAGAGCTATTGCAGTTTCACTGAGTTATGAAGAGGATGTTACTAATTTTATACTTATATCCAGGACGGAAACGGGACTAGAAGAAACAACCCTTTTAATGAATAGGGAGAAAAACATTCATTGTTATGCTTTAGATCTCGGAAACTATAGTGAAGTGCGCGAGATGATTGCCGAGATAGGTGAAAAATCTGGTGCCATTGAAATGTTAATCAATGTAGCTGGCTATGCTAACCCACAATCCTTATTAGAAACGTCTATTGAAGAGTGGGAAAAAACATACCAAGTTAATGTCCATTCCTTATTTAATATAACGAAAGAAGCAGTAAAATATATGAAACAGTCTGGTGGTAAAATCCTTAACGTAGCATCCACTGCAGGTAGTTCTGCTCGTCCGGGTTGGTTGGCTTATGCTTCTTCAAAAGCGGCGCTTATAAGCATTTCTCAAACGTTATCGGAAGAGCTTGCAGGTTATGGTATCCTTGTTTATTGTATTTCTCCAGGTAGATGTGCTACGGAGTTAAGAAGAATCCTTGCTCCTGATGAGGACCCTTCAACCATCATGCAGCCAGAACATGTAGGAGAAGTCGTGCAACAGCTTCTTTCCGATAATGGGGTGTGCTTAGATGGGCAAAATATAGTAGTCAGGAAACAAGTACAACAAGTGAAAAGTCCTTCCAAACAAACTAGTTAATTACTGATAATAGAGGCGATACAATATGAATAAAATCGATATAACACAAATAGTCCTACTTGTACTAATACTTCTGTCAGTTAATCGCCCTTTATTGAAAAAGGGAAGGTTAATTGCTAAAAGAACGGTTGTAGTAACTGTTCACTCTTTATCAAAGTTAATCCCTAAAAAGAATCAACTCGTTGTTTTCGGTGGAGAAAACGGGCAAGGGTTTCGCGGGAACACTAAATACTTATTTTTAAAGATGAATGAGGATAAACAACTTGAATGCGTATGGATTTCTAGAAATAGTGAGGTTGTTTCCTCTTTAACAAAGAAAGGCTTTCAAGCATATAAGCATAACTCATTAAAAGGGATTTATCACCAATTAAAAGCACGGATGATTATTCATTCCCATTCAATTAATGATGATTTTAGCAAAGCTTTTGTTGGGGGAGCAATCTCTTATAATACGTGGCATGGCGTAGGATTGAAAAAGGTATGGGGAGCTAATAAAAATACATTCTCCTACAAAGTCCTGCACGAAAGGAGTAAATTAAAACGATACTTTGGTAAATTTGTTGTGAAAACAAATCTAGCAAAACGAAACTATGTGGTCTCAACAAGCGAAGCTGTTTCGTCTTATTACCCGGAGACCTTTTTAGTTCATGAGGAAAATGTACTTCAACTTGGCCAAGTAAGAAATGACGTCTTTTTCAAAGAAACAGAAGAAGATAAAGACATACCTGAATGGATTCGGAAACAAAAAGTCATTTTGTATATGCCGACACACCGAAGTTTTGGAAAGCTAGAGACTGATATTAATTCAGTTTTTGATTTTGAAAGATTAGATCAGTTCTGTGAAGAAATGGGTTACACCTTTCTAGTGAAAAGGCATATGTACAGTAGCGGCAACGTTCCTACTAGATTTAAAAATATTATAGATATTAGTGAGAAGCCATATGACCCACAATTGTTATTAAAGTACTCGGATGTGTTACTAACGGATTATTCCAGTTGTTATACAGATTACTTACTGTTGGATAGACCCGTTTTGTTCTATAGCTATGATTTGGATCTATATTTAAAGAAATCGAATGATATGTATTTTAATTACTTTGATGTTACCCCGGGTCCTAAAGTTAATACCTTTCCAGAGCTTATCGAAGTGCTTGAAAATTCAATTGCGTACCCAGAACTCTATCGGGATGAAAGAAAAAGGGTATTGGATATCTTTTATTCTCAGGATAACCAACGAGAAGTGCTAGATAAACAGGTAACGTATATTTACGAACATGTTTTAAACCGCTTGTCTTGATCATTAATCTATAGAGAAAGTAGGTATAGTATGAAAAAAATCAGGTTACTACCTACTATAATCGTAAAATATTTTCTAGTCTCTTTGTATGTTGTATTTCTCATAATGTTTAAGCAAAATGAGAATAAAATGACTTTCGCTTCCTACAGGTCAAACAAAATTAAAGATAATCTAGCCTATCTTAGTGAAGAAATCCGAGCTAATTATCCAGAGATAAAGCAAACCTATCTATTTAAAAAACTGGATAGTTCCTTGTATGGAAAGCTTAGCTATACTTTTCATATGGTAAAAGCTTGTTTTCATTTAGCAACGTCACGTTATTTCGTTGTGGATGATTATTATTTCCCCATCTATGTAGTTAAACCTAGGAGGGATCTGGAGATTATCCAACTTTGGCACAGTGCGGGTGCTCTAAAAAAATTTGGTTATAGTACAGTTGGGAAGAGTTTTGGCCCGAGTAGAAGTTATTTAAAACACGTCCCCATTCACGGGAATTATACCAAGGCCTATGTAAGCTCAAAAGAAGTCATTCCTTATTTCTCTGAGGCTTTCAATATGCCTAAAGAGAATATCCTTCCATTAGGCATTCCGCGGACTGATTACTTTTATAATGATAACCGTTTGTTAGAACAGGGTTTTTATAGCGATTTCCCTGATTTAAAAGGTAGAAAGATAATTTTATATGCTCCTACTTTTAGAGGGAAAAGTCATTATCAAGAGGCGTTTGCCATCCCCTTCGATATAGATTTCATGGAGAAAATGCTGCAAGAGGAATATGTGTTGCTTGTTCATCTACATCCGTATATGCAAGCAGGGGTTAATGCAGCTGATACTGATTTTTCTTATTATATTAAAGAGGGGTATACGATACAGGAACTTCTAATGCTGACGGATGTATTGATAACCGATTACTCTACCATATTCTTTGACTTTAGTATTCTAGAAAGGCCCATTATATTTTTCCCATATGATCTGGAAGATTATAAAAAAGAGCGAGACTTCTATTATGAGTATGAGAAACTGATCCCCGGCCCTATGGTAATGGATACAAAATCTCTGGTCGAAGCAATCGTAAAACTACCGGATGATCACGAGATAAAGCAATTTAAAGACCGCTTCTTTGACTACCAAGATGGAAGAGCAACAGAAAGAATTGCTGCCGATATCTTGGGAAAGTAATAACTTAAAAAGATGAAGAATTCTGGGGCAAAAATAGTTAAAGATAATTTAGAACTATGTTTAAGCTCTCATTAATCTAGGTTCGTGTTTATTGGTTGGTTAGTGGACTTAAAACAACGGAGGAAATACACGAAGACTCCTGCGGGAGGAAAGGCATAGGTGAGGCCCCACAGTGCGCTAGCACGAGGAGACTCACCAGCCGCCCGCGGAAAGCGCAGTGTATATCCGGAGTGGTAATTAGAGCTCTTACTAGATCATTATCGTTTGTCCACGGTACCTTAAGTTTTGTCCCATTCTCAGTTTTAAACCTTGTTAGTTTTCTCTCACAAAGATTTCTGGATTATTTGAGAAGACGCCATCCACGCCGTATTCCACAAGCTGTTCGTATCTCTCCATGCCATTAACTGTATATGGATATACTTTGTAGCCAAAAGCCTTACACTCTCTGACGAATTCTTTATCGGTATACACGTTATTTGGGTGAATGCTAGTGATGTTGAGGCCACTTTGCTTTGCGTATTCCCATGGATTTAAGATTCGATAATAAAAAAGCATACCCAATGGTATAGACGGGTCGATTTCTTGGATGTTTTTTAAGGCGACATGATCAAAGGAAGACAATATAACATTAGATAAGCGATCATACTCTCTAAGGTAATCAATTAATTTCTTTTCAATCCCCTCGTAAATAACCGGGATATTTTTAACTTCAATATTTAATAAAAGGTCCTTAGGGCACAATTCCAGTACTTCACTTAAGGTAGGGAGAACCACACCCTTATATTTTTCATCAAATGAAGCCCCAATATCAATCTGCTTTATTTCCTCTAATGTATAATCTTTTATTAAGCCAGCGTGTTTATTAAAACGCGTTAATTTATGGTCATGACAGACAACAAGGTGCCCATCTTTGGTAAGTTGGACATCTAATTCCATTGCCTTCACGCCGTGTTCGATTGCTAGCTGAAAGGCGGGTAGTGTATTTTCTGGTGCTTCTGTTAAAGACCCGCGATGAGCGAAATTTAGTACCACGTATATCATCTCCGTTCTTCATATTACTAACAGGATAACATAACTATTCTGCATTTTGCTTATGGAAGAATGCGATTCCTGTCCTATATAAAAGCCCAATCAACTCTCGATTTACAAAAAGAAAGAACATCCCGGCTATAGCAATGCTTATAAATAATACTTTGTCCTCTAGAATAAAGGGCAGTATTAAGGAGACGAAAAGGAGAGCAAATAAGGGCAGCAATTCTTTCCACTGTATTCGTATAGTAAAGTACTTATGGGAAGCAGTAACTCGGAATAACCACATACATAGAAATGCCAATAAAGTGGAAGCAGCAATGCCATATAGACCAATAAATGGGACGAGCGCAAGGTTTAGCAAAATATTAAGCAGTGCTCCGATCATAGAAGTAAGGAAAAGACTATTGGTTTTTTTTGCGCCATGAAAACCAGCACCCCAAAATTGAGAAAGCGAGCTAAATAAGGCACCGATTAGCATAATTCCAACGTATTTCCAGGACTCACCAAACGTATCGGCAATAACGATTTCCATGGCTGGTTTGGCTACTAAAATAATTAGAATGGCTGTAGTAATCATTAATCTTACATAATGCTTGAAAACAATAGAGTAATAAGCATCTTTTTCTTTTGAATGGAAGGACGTAATCGCACTGTCCTTCCAGGCTAGAAAAAATATGGTGTTCACCATAAGTAGTAAGGCGGGGATTTTATTAGCGACTGCGTAAATGCCGTTAGCATCTAAATGAAGAAATGCTAGAATAACATAACGATCAGACATGGTGAGTATCCACCAGCTTAACGCACCGGGAATGATTGGGATAGAATAGGTTAAAAAGGACTTTAGTAAGCTTTTGGAGTAGCCCTTCCACTCTATATAGCGGTGAAATTTTAGTATCCACCATGCGATGATGGTGACAAATGCAGCAGCTAGAATAGAAGAATAGAAAAAGGACAATAGCCTTAGGTCGAAAACATAAATGAAAATAAGAATAAATCCAACGGAGAGGGCTGTCTGTATAATACCCAGCATCGCAAATAATTTATTAAACCCGAGTCCACGGGCACATTGTTGCAAAAAACTACTAGTTACTGTGAAATTAATTAGTAGCAGAAGCTCCCAATGATAGGGAAAGTCGACAAAAAGCATGAAAACAAGCGCGGCAGCATTAAAAATAAGTAGGTTGCGCAGAATAGTGAGCGTTCCAGTAGTAATAATACGTCCCCGTTCTTGTGGCTGCTTTTCTTCTAATAACCATCTATACACTGCTGCAACTAATTCAAATGTAATGAAAGGGACGATAAGGGAAACAGTCGTCCACAACAAGTCCCACGTGCCGTATTCTGCCGAAGTAAAATAATGCGTATATAGTGGCAACATAAGAAAGATGAGGAGTTTTGACCCAAAGTTGGCAATAGCATAGATGATCGTATCTTTAAATAGCTTTTTTCCATTGGTCATTGTCATCCTTCCATTCTATTCTACTATTTTCCCTGCATGATTAATCGCTTTAAGCTATGTTTTGCTTTATAATATGGCATTAATAAATAGGACGAAGCCGATATTGGGAACGCGTGCTTTCGCATCTCATTATAAATTTCCTCAGCATAAGCATCCCTTTTAACATCTGCAAGGACTTTGGCAATATACTTGGTTTTTTCTTGACGGTATACATTCAGGTCAAACACATGATGATATAAATCGAGTTTACCTTGGACCTCCAAAGTTAGCATGGAACGGAGGCATTTTTCACAACGTGAACAGTTTGCAGAGCTTCCCCCGGCACATACATTTAAGTAACGGTGTGTTGGCTCATACTCAGCTATGTGACGTGTCTTTTCCACTCTAGAGTAATTAGCACCTGATGAAAAAAAGCTTAAAGACTCTGTCGATAGCATTGTTAGACTAAGCAGGTCATAGGATCCAGCGACCTTTGTTTTTAATTGGAAGTCTTTGAACTGCCTGCCTGACGAATAATAGTAGTAGCGAAATAACTTTTGCATGGTCAGCACAGCCGCTACATTCCTTAAAGTATGTGTTTGCACGTAATTCATTTTCAGTATTTCACTGAGGTTCGAATCAATTTCAATAATATCAATATGTTGCTCTTCGGCAAACGGGCGAATCAATTGAATGCGTTTTTGAAAAAGGTCGCGTGCTTCCTGTCCACCAAAGTCACCGTGGGACCCGACATTATGGAAGGTGAAATGAGTTAACCTAAAAGATCGAGGGCAGGCTCTATGTAGGTGCTCGTAAATGGTATGGAAGGAATCAACACCACCTGAGAAACCCGTACCGACCGCATTTGCAGATTCGACTGGGTTGGGCATTAGAACTTCTGCTTTAATCGATATCCTATTTAAATGCGGTAGTGCAATACAAAGTGCCCCCATGAGATACGTTGTTATGGTGTAGTACAGTTTTTCTGACACTGGTGCCTTAAGAAGTATATCTTCCCCACGCTCCATGGCCAGAGGTAACAGCCCTACTAGAAAGGAATCAGCTCGCTCTTGCAGTAAGTATTGCTCATAGGCTACTGGAACGCTAAACCAAAGGGAATCTTGCTTGTTCTCTATTTCAAATTTTGCCTGCAACAATGCAGTGTTATTTATCTGAACTACTTCGGGTTTGTAAATGATCATCTTGATTCCTCTTCCTGCCTAAAAACACGTCTAGCTCTTTAAAATGATTTTCTGAATCGACTTTTTCTTTACTAATTGGAGGTGCTGCCATTTCCATGCTTTGCTGGACATCGAGTGGATGAAGCTTATGTAACTGTGCAAAGTCTGTATAGTGTCCAGTAAATCCGATGTCTTCCATTACGTGAAACATTTTAGAGCTATAGAGAATGGGATAAACAGGTTTCTGATATATCCATCCAATAATCATGGCATGAAATCGTGTAGCGATAATGCCTGCAGAATCGGCCAACTGTTGCAATATCTCTTCTGGATTGTTCTTATAATAGCTCGTCTTCACTTTCTTTCGAGCAGTTTCTGGTATCCTGCTCACAATCTCCTTGATTGCAATGGGGTCTTCTTCATACGCACAAAAAGATAGCAACAATACCTCATATCCTTGTTCTATAAAAAAGAGCGCTATGTCTTTTATTTTTGCGTAATAGATCGTATCCATGTCAGCCAGATGCTTACGTACAGAGGGCTTGATCACGGAAATTGAAATGACTTTTTTGTGATTTAATGCCTTCTTCACTGGTAGTTGAAAGACGATATCTGCGGCTAAACGAACAGGTTTTAAATCCTGAAACAACTTATAGCTATGCTCTTCCCGAAAGCATATGTCCTGATCATCCTGAAAAATTCTTTTGTGTTCTGTATAAAAGTCAGGATCATCATACGGACCAAAATTTGCGCCTAATAGGAAAAAAGGTCTTTTCTTCCTACGCATTGCTTTTGTTATCTGTAATTCCTTCCTCCATTGCTCTCCTTGTATAAATAACGATCCACCAATTTGAACGGACGCTTCACAGTCTTTGTCCAGCCATCTGTACAATAAGAAATAGAGGTTGAACTTTCGAACGAGAAGGTTGGCAATCCGGTACATAAGGGAATCACTTGGAGCAATGACCAGGTTTGGCAAATTCTGAAATGTAGTTCGGTAATGCCTTGGAGCGTACAGCACAAACGTGGTATCAGGATAACGTTCACATATGATTTTTATAAATAAGTCATCCCCTAAATTTCCGTGTGTATATGCATAGATTCTTATTTTTTTCATCCCACATCGCACCTCTAATAGTATCCTTTCACAATAGTGAACAGTTTAGACCTTATACAGTCATTTATTTTACTTTGCTACCGTGCGAAATAGGGTGTAAAAAGGGGAGGGCAGATAACTGGTTAGCTCTTTAATAAAGAATAGATAATACAACCCATTTAATGACTGTTTCTTAACAAGATAGAGAAAAATTTTCACCTGCAATGCTTGATGATCCTGGATGATGCCATGATCAACACTCTCTTTCATAATGACTCGAAGTTGCTTTTTTCTTTCCTGTTTACTTAAAGGACTGTTGCGGTGAAATAGATTACTACAAGCATTAATGGAAGTCGCAGTCATGATCTTACTAAGCTCTATTCTGTTTTCATCTGTGTATTTGTTTTGTTCCTTTAAAAAATCCCGAACGCTTTCTTGAAGGAATTGTTGTTTGGAATAGAATTCGTCAATGTACCCTCTAGACAGCGACGTATTTCCGTGTGACACGTAAGTATATAAAGGATCGGCGAGTATGTAGACAGACGAGCAGACTTGTAGATAATCCAGATTAAACAGTAAATCTTCTCCCATGCTAATGGTTTCGTCAAAACGGATTGTATGCTCGCGTATGATCGAAAGAACGTATAGTTTATTACATGGCGAGGGGAGCAGAATCTCCCGATATAATGCTCCGAAATGTTGCAGAAAAGCGGATTTAGAGAATTTCCCTTCCATTTCAGGCACATGCGGAATAGTTACCGGCTTTTTCCCCCTTAACAGAGTATGGTAGCCACAAAGGACAAGATCAGTATCCAATAATGCGCACTCAACCAGCTTTTCTGTCATCGTCGGATGAACGTAATCATCTGCATCTACAAACTGAATAAAATGCCCGCTAGCCTTACTTATACCTGTATTCCGTGCAGAGGAAGGCCCTTTGTTTTGTTGGTGAATGACGGAAATCAGGGAGTGTTTTGCTGCAAGCTCGTTACATATTTCTCCACTAGTGTCTGTCGAACCATCGTTGACAAGAATAACATCAATTTGCTTATAAGATTGCTGTAAGATGCTCTGCACACAGTAACGCAGCTCCTTCTCAGCATTATATACAGGGACAATAATACTTACCACATTGTTACGAGACATTTTTTTCAGCTCCTAGCAGTATTAGGACAAGGGTTAAATAGGACATAACAGAGGGTGCTAGTAGAACATGCCCTGCCAAAAAAGAAATACCCAAACACAGGAAGATTGTGACTGCTAATAAAAAAGATGGTACGCGAAGCGGGAATAAACGTTTTATCATCATGAAGCCCAACCACGCAAAAGGGAAGAGGATGATGATGCTGCCTACCACCCCATAGCCGAAAAGCAGATCAAATAGATCCATTTCGACCAACTTAGCAGCTCCTTCCTCATAATCTCCTGCATACCCTAGACCAAATGTCTGTCGTATTGGGCTCGCAATTTTAAAATCCTGATAGGTTTCTCGAAGGTAAATATCACGTGAGCTTAGTATTCGATTTAGCAATCCAGCCCTATTTCCTGATTGCTCCAATTGCAGGGAAAGCTGTTCTGGATAGTTTGGTCCAGTTATCTGCTCAGTATTTTCACGTATTGGAGTGAGCGGAATAAGTACAATAAGTAAAAAAGATAGAAACAATAGCAGAAGATGCCTTCTATCCTGCCAAAATCTAATATTTTCTTTCATAATACAAATGAAGGCACTAACGATTAAGACAACTCCCCCTAAAAAGGCTGTCTTCGTACCAATAGTCGGTACCATGGCTAGCAGCAAAATGAAGGCAACCCAGGTTATAGCTTTCGGCTTGTACTTTGTAATCTTGGTTAACAGGATACCTAGCAAACATAGAATAATGACACTTAATTCATTTGCCGAAAAAAACCAGCCTGCGTACCCCTCGCCAGTAAAATTGTAGCTCTCCCGGCTCGTATTCGTGATAATAGCTAACCAATAAGCGATGCCAATAATAAGGCTGATAAGTTCAGAAACGCGATATAAGTTTTGTTTAGATATGTAAAGTCCCACTAACACGATTGCTGTTGTTGCCATTGTCAGGAAATAAAAAGTCTTCATTGCAAAATTAATCTCCTGAAACAAATTCATCTGTGGCTTATATAGGTAGTTAATCAAGAGACTGATTAGGATTACAGCAAAAGGCAGGAGAAATAAAAGAAGTTGGCTTTTTCCCCTTTTCATATGCCAAATGCTCAGCAAGATGAACAGTCCAGCCATAAGTAAAGTTCGTACAAATGCACCAACGGAAATAGGTAATTCATGTGTGAAGGCTGTCAACAAATCTAATAAAGGTTGGATCAGAAAAAGTATAAACAGCACTTGGTTTATCGAATCTTTTTTTATTGGGAAATATTTCATCTTTATGTCCTCGGCTATAATCTTTTTAAACAATCTTTTTAAGGTAAACGTAATCAAGCTCATACCAAATGTGCAAAGTTAAACACGCTTGCATGCTTTATGCCCTCCATACAGTAATGGTCAACTTTCACGTTTCTATTCAGCGCCATTATAATTCTTCCACCAGTTGGTTATATTGATGTATTAATAACTCAACAGAGGTGGCTATTAACATGAAGGTGTTACATTTAAACGCTGGGAATGAAACTGGCGGAGGTATGCATCATATTCTTGGACTCATGAAGGAATTAAATCGAGATCAGTTTATACTTGGAGTATTAGAACGTGGCGAGTTATTGGAAAGAGCGGAGAAAGAAGGTATAAATACCGTTTATTTTACTTGTAATACAAGGCTTAGTCTGCCATTAATACGTAAGATAAGAGCATATATCATAGAGCAAGAAATAACGTTTATCCATACACACGGACCGCGAGCCAATGTTTATGCCAACATGTTAAAAAGGTTAGTGCCATTTCAGTGGATTACGACAATACATAGTCACCCACTTCACGATTTTATGGGGCGTGGAATGTATGGTAGATTACTCTCGCGCGTACATATAAATGCAGTGAGACGTGCAGATAAACTAATTGCAATATCAGATAATTTCAAAACGAGCTTATCTGAGATTGGAATTACTCCAGGAAAAATTGTTACGACGTTAAATGGGATTGATTTTAGTGAATGTGATCGAAATACATATTCGAAAAAAGAATTTGGTATACCAGAGAAGGATTTTCTTTTATTGATGGTTGCAAGGCTTGAGCCGGTAAAAGGACATGAATTGGCGTTGAAGGCATTCGCAAAGCTTCTATTAAATAACAATGATTGTCACCTAATGCTCGCAGGGAACGGGGGACTAAGAGCGAAGTTGGAAAAACAGGCGAATGATTTGGGCATTGCATCGCATATACACTTTGTCGGACATCGGGACGATATTGATTGTTTCTATGAAATGGCAGATGTCACCATGCTTACCTCTTTTAGTGAGAGCTTTCCCTTGGTATTACTGGAGTCTGCTAAGGCCAGAACACCTGTTATCGCAACAGATGTTGGGGCAATTGGGGAGCTTATTATGGACAAGTCATATGGTTGGCGGATTAAGCCGAATAACGTCAGAGAACTTCACGCAGCAATGCTTGATGCATTATTTATGTATCGAAAGGGAATGTTACCTTTAATAGGTTCGAAGCTACAATCTCACGCAGCACAAAAATTTACATTGGAGAAGTTAGCAGAAAACATATATAATGTATATCTAAGCATGAAAAAAATAGACTGACTAGAAGAGGTGGGCTAAGTGGTAAAAATAGTGCTATTAGCCTTTATTAGTACGCTGCTATCGTTAATCATAACACCAATTGTTATTAAATACGCGAAAAAATTGAATGCAACCGATAAACCAAACCACCGTAAAGTACATACGGATCCTGTCCCAACATTGGGTGGATTAGCCATTTATATGAGCTTTCTAATAGGGTTGGTTATTCTCCAACCAGTAAGTGAATACCACCTTTCTATTGTTGTGGGAGCCTCACTAATGGTTGGACTAGGATTTTTGGATGATATCTTTGATCTTTCTGCAAAGTTGAAATTTATTGTTCAAATTGCCGCAGCTTGTATCGTGGTCTTTTGGGGAGGGCTTCAGGTTGAATTTATTAATCTCCCATTTGGTGGGCAGATTGAGTTCGGTATTTTAAGTACAATCATTACGATCTTTTGGATCGTGGGAATTACAAACGCAATTAATTTTATCGACGGGCTAGACGGACTTGCAGCAGGTGTATCATCCATTGCGCTTTTTACTATCACGGTAATGGCAGTCATGATGGGGCATCTCTATGTAGCGACCGTGGCTTTAGTTCTGTTCTTTAGTGTTCTTGGCTTTTTAAGGTACAATTTTTTCCCGGCGAAGATATTTATGGGGGATACTGGAGCTTTATTTCTCGGATTTATGATTTCTGTCTTGGCATTATTAGGGTTTAAAAATGTCACGATTGTTTCTTTTATTATCCCGATATTTATATTAGGGGTTCCGATTTCGGACACCTTAATTGCCATGGTACGAAGGTATATTAATAAACAACCGATGTCGAGTCCGGACAGTTCTCATTTACATCACAGTCTCGTGAAATTCGGGATGACACACAAACAGACCGTATTGTTCATTTATGCGCTGAGCGCAATGTTCAGCTTGGCAGCCATTTTGTTTTCCATGACGACAGTATGGGGTTCAATTCTAATCTTTACCGTCGCTCTGGTAACCCTTCAGGCGTTAATAGAAAATCTGGAACTAATAAATAGTGACTACAAGCCATTAACAAATTTATTTAAAGGATTTCGGCAAAAATAAACAGAGGAGCTGACAGCCTTGTTGCTGTCAGCTCCTTTTTCACATGGTTAAATGTCTTTAGGCCAGAAAGCAACGACGAAATAAGGAAACTCCCATTCGCTTGATGAGCGAATGGGAGTTTTCTTTAATATGGACTCGAATTTTCCTCCGAAGTCGTCGTACCGTCTGTGCTGTTGACTCTACTGCTACTTGGGGTTATGCCCAAATGGCTCTGTAATGTTTGTTTTGTCTCTTGCAAAGCAACTTGATCTAACTGCCAATAATAAACGTTTCCTGGTTGGTAATCATTTCCTTCAAGGCTTAACGTTTCAAAATTCAAGTTTTTGCCTGCTGTTCCATAAGATATAAAGCTCTTCATTTCACTGAAGGTCATATTCGTCGTCATGTTACTTCCCACAGCATCGATCACATCATCGTATTTCAACACGGAGTTAAGAGAAGCTGCCTTTCTTACTACCGATTTAATAATTTCTTGTTGTCTTTTTCCACGTTCAATATCATTATCTTGCTTTCTTGTTCTAGCAAGCGCAAGTGCTTCTTCCCCGTTCAGTTGCTGTTCGCCTGGAAGTAGGTGAATCGCTCCTGCCTGGTCTTTAGAATTTTGCTCTTTTAGTTCATAAGGGACATCTACATTTATACCATCTACCGCATCTACCACATCGATGAAGGCTTCGAAGTTGACCTTCACATAGTAGTCTATCGGGATTTCTAATAGATTTTCCACTGTATCAATCGTAGCGGTCGTTCCTCCACGAGCATGAGCGTGGTTTATTTTGTCTTCCCGGCCGATTTCCGGAATATAGACATAAGAGTCACGCGGAATACTAAGCAACTTCACACTATCATTCTTTTTGTTTAGTGTAGCAACCATTAATGTATCGGTACGAGAGTTGTCTGCATTTTGGCGAATGTTACTAGCATCCACACCCATAATTAACACGGAAACGTTATCTTTTGTAGGGTCTACTGCTGCTTCCCTTAATTCCGATTTTTCTCTTCCATCATCTTCATATGAATTCGAAAATACACTGTCTGCTTTTATATACAAGTAAGATGCATAGGATACTCCTGCAAGAATAACAAGGAGAGGGATGAGGATAAAGAAAGCACGCTTTTTGAGCCTTCTCCTCTTCGTCCTTCTTACCACACGTGTTTGGTTTATTTTATTATGTGACATACTTTTATTCACCCTTATTTTAAAATAGAAAAACGTAACATTTAATGTTATCATAATTTTATTAAGAATTTTAGTTAATTACAAAACTAAGCTTAATTTTACTATGAATACTTGGTTTAGTAAACAACATTTGTATTACAATTTTGTAAGTTATATGTATTAGACGTTAAATAGGGATGAAAGGTTGCACATAAAATGGTAGATTCGAAGGATTTCGTGAAAATAATGGATATTCCTTTTCTGAATAAGAGGAAAAAGGATGCTTTGCATCATTACATATTCCCACGTCTCAACAAACAACAAAAATGTTTTATCGTGACAGGAAATCCGGAAATTGTAATGAAAACAAGGGAAGATCCTACATATAAGCAAATCGTGCTTTCTGCTGACTATGTAATTCCAGATGGCGCGGGGATTTTACTGGCAGCAAAGCATATAAAAGAGCCGATTCCAGAAAGGGTATCTGGTTTAGATGTTATGATGGACCTTCTTTCTTTTGCAGAAGTGCAAGGCTTACGTTGTTTTTTTCTTGGAGCAAAGGACTATGTTAATGAAAAAGCTGTACTAGAAGCGGAGCGGAAATATCCTAACCTCAACATTGCAGGGCATCATCACGGTTATTTTGAATTAGATGACACAGCTATTGTGAAAAAAGTTAAAGACAGCAACCCAGATATAATTTTTGTTGCTTTAGGGCTTCCACGACAAGAAGAGTGGATTTCCAAGCATATTGATGAATTTTCTAAAGGGTTGTTTATGGGTGTCGGTGGAAGTTTTGATGTGTTAGCAGGAAATGTAAAGCGCGCACCTGATTGGATCATTAAGTTAAATTTAGAGTGGCTCTATCGTCTAATAAAGCAGCCATATCGATTTAAACGAATAATCAAAGTGTTTGAGTTTATAATTCGCTTTTATCTAAAAAAATGAGTGGATTTGCTTGAGAGCCTGCTGGAGGATTTGAGCAGGCTTTTTCTGTTAATTTACTTAAAGAGAATAAGGAATTGTGCTAACATGGTGATAGGAAAGCGTATTGTTTTATTATTTAATGTAATCGTTTACAATAAAAGGAGGATATACATGTCACAGCAACCGAATATTTTATTTATTATGAGTGATGACCATGCGGCACAAGCAATTAGTGCGTACAACAAGACTTTAGTTGAGACGCCAAACATTGATCGTATCGCGAGTGAGGGCAAGCGTTTCGATAACGTATATTGTACGAACTCGCTATGTGCGCCAAGCAGGGCAACAATTTTGACAGGTAATTATAGCCATGAAAATGGGGTGCGCGGCTTGTCAGAGCCGTTTGATGGAAGACAGCAAACGTTTCCGAAGCTCCTACAGGAAAATGGATATGAAACAGCCATTATTGGCAAATGGCACTTAGGGCAAGGCGGGTATAGTGATCCAACGGGGTTTGATTACTGGAATGTGTTTCCGGATCAGGGAGACTATTACGACCCTGTTATGAACGAGATGGGGAAAGATATAAAGAGAGAGGGATATGCCACAGATATTGTGACCGATCTCTCATTAGACTGGCTTAGTAAACAAAAAAATGAAAAGCCTTTCATGATGATGGTGCATCATAAAGCGCCACATCGACCTTGGAATCCACCTGAGAAATATAAAGATTTATTTGCTGATAAGGAGTTTCCAGTACCAGAGACGTATCATGATGATTATGCTAACCGAGCAAATGCAGCAAAGATAGCGGACATGCGCATTGAAGACTTGAATGAAGAGGATGTAAAAGGAACACCACCAGAGGGGCTAACTCCTGCAGAGATAAAGGACTGGAAGTATCAGCGTTATATTAAAGATTATTTACGCTGCGTCGTCTCGATCGATGATAATGTTGGCCGGCTGCTCGATTACCTTGATGAAGCAGGTCTATCAGAAAATACGATTGTTGTGTACACCTCTGATCAAGGATTCTTTTTGGGAGAACATGGCTGGTATGATAAGCGGTTTATGTTTGAGGAATCTTTGCAAATGCCGTTTGTAATGCGCTATCCGCAAGAGATTAAGCCAGGTAAGGTATCGACGGACATGATTATTAACAACGACTTTGCGCCCACCTTTTTGGACTACTGTGGGGTGGAGGCCAAAGAGAGGATGCAGGGGGAAAGTTTCCGAGCAATTGCCAAAGGTGAAAAACCAGAAGACTGGCGTGATGCAGTGTATTACCGTTACTGGGAACATTTAACGATTCATAATGTAACCGCCCATTATGGGGTACGAACAGATCGGTACAAGCTTATCTATTATTATGGTGACCCACTTGATGTCATTGGAGCAGTTCCAAAACAAATGGAGCCGGAATGGGAGCTGTTTGATCTTGAGAAAGATCCGCTTGAATTAAAAAATGAGTATGATAATCCGGCATACGCGGAGACGGTAATCGAATTGAAGGACAAGCTTAGGAGATTAAGAGAACAATATAATGAAACGGTCTAGTAGGATAGGTGAAATAAATGAAGAATACAGAAGTTCGCGGATGCTGTGCAGCATCTAGAGGGGAAAGTATAAAAAAGTCGGATTCTGTCCTTACGCCTTTCAGGACAACAGGCAGGACTGTTCCCCTGGATGACATGATCCTCATTAAGGGTGGTAAGTTTTTGATGGGAACACAGGAAAAGGCAGGGTTTCCAGAGGATGGGGAGGGGCCAATTCGTAATATAAAGGTGAATTCTTTTTATATCGATCCCCAAACGGTAACGAACGCATCGTTTGCTAGATTTGTAGAAGAAACGGGTTATCGAACAGAGGCGGAGCAATATGGGTGGTCATTCGTTTTTTATAAACTGGTTAGTGAGACCACGGCAGAAAAAGTGAAACAAAAAGTTGCGCAGACACCGTGGTGGCTTGTTGTAGAAGGAGCAACATGGGATCAGCCAGAGGGGCCGGGATCGGGAATAGCAGATCGTATGGACCATCCTGTCATCCATGTCTCCTGGAACGACGCCATGGCATACTGTGAGTGGGCTGGGAAAAGACTTCCTACAGAAGCGGAGTGGGAGTACGCCGCCAGAGGTGGTCTCGTGCAGAAAACATACCCATGGGGAGACGAGCTTACTCCAGAAGGAAAGCATCAATGTAATATCTGGCAAGGAGATTTTCCTAAAGAAAATACAGAAGAAGATGGGTATGTAGGAACAGCCCCAGCAGCCTCTTTTCCACCAAATGGCTATGGATTATACAACATGGCAGGGAATGTATGGGAATGGTGTTCCGATTGGTTTGCGACCAATATCCATAAGCGTGGTGGAAAGGATAACCCATCAGGCGCAGAGGCGGGGACTAACAAAGTCATGCGCGGAGGCTCTTATCTATGTCATGATAGCTATTGCAATCGCTACCGGGTTGCCGCCAGAACTGCGAACAGCCCTGATAGCTCGACAGGGAATGTTGGTTTTCGTTGTGTGATGGATGTGTAAGACAATGCAGATTATCCCTATGAGTCAAGCATAATAAACAAAGAGCCAAGAGCTCCTTGGCTCTTGCCTATATTTGAAGCATATGATTCAATATACCTACAATTTTCTACCCCATATTGCAGAATATGAGGGAAAATTCAGTAATATATGCTCTTATCAAACAAAGTTACCTCCCTTATAATAAGGGGAATAGAACCAATCACAATAGAAACTTAGTTTGATGGGGTGTAATCATGAGTTCTCTTTTAGTAATTAATAGACAAATCTCCGCGATAGAGGAAACACTTTATCGTCTAGAATTGCAATTAAAAGCAAAGCGAAATGATATAGAATACTTAGCTTTAGGCCTCACTCATTTATATGATTATATGGAAGAATATACCCAAAATAAATCCTATCAATCCACTTCAAAACAACAAAGTTCCATATGTAAGGAAAAGCAGGCAGAGATCTTTAAATTCCTTCAATTGGAGGAACTTCCCGCCACCCATTCTCCTATTTATAATGACAAATTAGTAAAAACCATCCGTGAGTTAAAAGAAAGAATCCGTGAAGAGAAGCAAAATCTTGTCAGATTAAAAAAGCACATCGTTACACATGAAAATGAGTTACATTATCTAAAATTCGAACGGAAAAGAAAATTATCCTAGACCAAAACACCTTCTATTATGGAGGTGTTTTTTTATTGTTTGTACCCCATTTTCGCCTTTACCTTCGATTATAGAGGTGAAGGGAGGTGACAAACATGGCAGTAGCAGAATTAATGAATTCCTCATTACGACTTGTTTTTGAAAATGGCATTGACGAAGATTCAGGCAATCCATCATTCAAGACAAAAAGCTTTACCAATGTGAAAGGATCAGCCACCGCTGATCAACTGTATGCCATTGCGACAGCTGTAGCAGCTTTACAGGAGCTCCCACTTTACAACATTGAACGAAATGACAGCTCCGATATCATCGAGGAGTAATGGGAGCAGACATTAATAGAAAGGAGGGGAAGGAATGAAAAAGCTAGAGCTTAAATTCACTAACTTTGATGGGAAAACAGTCACGTACTCACTGGATCAACCTGTTGAACCAATTGACACAGAAGCTGTCAATGCAGCAATGGATGAGATTATCGCCCAAAATGCATTCACATCTAGTGGTGGCGACATCGTTGCTAAGAAAAGCGCCCGCGTAGTCGATCGATCAGTAGAAGAAATCGATCTTGGACTATAACATTTGATTGGATTGGGAGCAGACCAGTGGCCATGCCTCGGGTCTGCTCTTTTAAAATTAGCGAGTGAGCGTGACTCTCTCTATCTGCTTGGTGGCCAGGTGGATGGATTGGGTGGGAGAGCGCGTATACGAGAGGATTGGAGGTATTCAAATGGAAACATGGATTCCCTTGCTGACAGATGTCGGTTTTCCCATTGCCGTCACCTTTTATTTGTTGCACCGTATTGAAGGAAAACTAAATCTGCTCATCGAATCAATTCATGGATTACCAGGAAAACTGAGAGAATGAAGCAAGCCGGAACTTCTTTTAGGGGAGTTCCGGTTTTTTGGTGGGGTTGTATCGGCTGAGGGCGAGAGGATATCGTCCGAGAGTGAGAAGATATCGGCTGAGAAGGAGAGGGTATCGGCCGATAGCGAGAGAATATCAGCTAAGAGCGAGAGCTTATCACCCTACAGCAGTCATCACGGAGTTTTCACTTTATATAAATACGCTATTACTTGTGAATGGGATGGCTTTATCTTGAGGGTACGTATGTATGGGAGGCGCATGATATTTTCTTGCGCTGTTCTTACCAGTTTGCTCTAATTTTAAATGTTTTAAAAGAAGATAAGCTGTTTTGGAAGAGGAAATCCCCAATAACTTTCTACAATCCTTATTGGTAATGGTGGATTCAAATAATAGAAAATAGTCTAAGATGACCTGTTTATGTGCAGAAGGTGAAATATGGTTACAGTTAGGGCACAGCCATTTATACTTTTTCCTCTGCATTTTAGAGTCTATACAGTTCGGACAAGGAACACCGGTAATTAAAAAGTCAGGCGATATTTGGTATTTTTCAAGAAGTTTTGGGGTGTGAGGAGTGTGATGGGAATGTAGTAATTTGTATAACTTGTTTTGTTCAAATTGGTTTATCTTTTCTTCATTATATTCTTCAAAGATTCTATCAAGGTGAAAATGAAGACTTTCGGAGTGAATAAGTTGGTTATAAATTTGCGGGTCTTCCTGAATATTGTGGATGGAAGTGGCTGGGTTACTCGATATGACGAGCGTGTCAATTGGAAGGCTGATTGAGAAGTTTTGTAGCCAAAATGCTAGGTTTCTTTTTTGCGTATTTGCCTGTTGGATGGGGTCTTTATAGACGGTTTTTTTACCATCCAAATGTTGAGTGAATTGCTTCTGATGTGAGTCATACCTTAGTTCACCTCTAAAATTCTTGATTTCTAAAATTAATAGATTGTAAGGGGTGATCAGGAGTGTATCAATTTGAAAATAGTGATTGTAGTTGTGTAAACGAAGATCCTTAATAATATATATATTTTCATCGCGGAAATTCGAAAGCGTGTAGTCTACTCGTTTCTCTCCTAAATATCCTGCGTAATACTTTCCATAATCTTGGAGAAATATTTCATTATCTTTATACTCCTTCTTTAGCCTCCTAAATAAGGCCTCGTAGGCTAGAAGTTGAAAAGACTTTAAGCGTTGTTTACCAATCATGTTAATCCCACCTTTCTGTACTAATAATACATTCTCTATTTAACGCAAAATTCCTTCCAGTTTTAGCATGTTTTTGTGACGTATTAACCAGCAGGCTTGTGATCATCGTCAGTTAAGTGGCCAGCATCGTAATAGGAAGTAATGAACATCGCCATAGAAGTGGAGAATATCGCCATAGAAGTAGTGAACATCGGCCAAGAATTCATCGACATCGCCATAGAAATAGTGAACATCGGCAGAGAAGTGAAGAGTATCGCCTAAGAGTAGTTGAACATCGGCCGAGAAGACGCAAGTATCGCCCTAGAGATAGTAAACATCGCCCGATACGCAGAACCGCCCCACCGTATCCCCCAAAACTCCCAATTCCCCAACCGAATTCACTCGATCTGACTCATTCCGACGAAATTCGACAATCCCCCCAACCCAACGCTACTATGTATCCTAGCGGTATTTTTCTTTTTAAATCACAATAATGTACAAATGTGTTCCACTTATTTGCGATGAAAGCGCGTTCACTAGTTAAAATACGGTGCTACAATTAATTTTGAAAGAGGGGTTAATCATGAAACTTGATAACCGCAGCAACAAACTTCTTGAGGAACTGATAAGTAATCCAAGTGTTACAAGTAAGGATATTGAACAAAAGTATGGCCTGACAAGAAGGCAGCTGGGATACAGTATCACGAAAATTAATGAGTGGCTAACGGATGAAAAGCTCCCGGAAATTCAGAGAACGAGAAAAGGTTTTTTCATTATTGATCAATCTGTTTTCACGACATTTTCTAAGGGAGAAACATCAAAACAAGAAGATACCAGCATTCTATCGGAAGAGCAACGAATGCATATGATCCTCATGATGTTGCTTAGTAAGGAAGATCTTTCTCTTGTTCACTTCACTAGCGAGCTAAAGGTGAGCAAAAATACAATCTTGAGTGATTTAAAGCAAGCGCAGCAATTTATATCAAACTACGGATTAACAGTCCGTTATACCAGAAGAGATGGATATGTTTTGGATGGCGAGGAATTCCAGATCCGTAAATTGCTCTTGCACGTTTTGGAAAAAATCCTCCGACTGAAAAACGGAGCAGAACTTCTTTCCCGTCTTGTAGATATTAAGGCAGCGGAAGTAAAGGAAATTACCCAGCGAATAGAGTCCGTTGAAAAGAAACTGAATTTGAAGTTTACGGATGATCGTATGGCAACCATGCCGTATAGTCTGATTCTCGTAACGCGTCGGATTAAAAAAGGGAATTTGATTCGAGCCTTCTATATCAAATATGAAGAGTTATCGGATACCAAGCAATACCATGCAACAGAAGAAATCCTTTATGACGTTGCAGACATTCCGATGGAAGAACGACTATTTATAACGCTTTATCTACTTACAACAAATGTGTATTGGTCTGAATTTCTAACAGAGGAAGCAATTCCTAATTTAATGGAAGCGCTAGATGATATGCTTCGCCTGTTTGAGAGAAGGGCCGTTATCTCTATTCGGGATCGTGAGCAATTACTGAACAAATTGTTATTACATGTGAAGCCAGCATATTACCGGATTAAATACCAGCTTTCAGAGCTTAGTGATATGCAGCATACAGTTAGCCAGGAATTTATGGAACTACATCATCTTGTAAAAAAATCAACGGAACCACTCGCTGAGCTAATTGGAATGCCTATCCCGGAAAGTGAGACGACGTATCTTACCATGTTAATTGGTGGATGGCTGTCAAAGCAGGGGGACAGCATTCAGGAGAAAACGAAAGCGATTGTTGTCTGTCCAAAAGGGATCTCTGTTTCCAGACTGATGTATAGTCAGCTGAAGGAGTTGTTTCCAGAGTTCATTTTCCTGGATACCTTGTCTGTACGGGAGTTTCAACAATATCCATTTGCTTATGATTTAGTGTTCTCTCCCATTGCACTCGAGACTGATAAGAAATTATTTATTACAAGTTCTTTTATGGAAACAGAAGAAAAAGCCCGCTTACGCAAACAGGTGATGTTAGAAGTTCATGGCTATATCGCATCTGACCTTGATGTCGAGGAGATTCTAGCAATTGTCCAAAATCACGCAGAGATCTCCAATGAAGTGCAGCTCTCTAAAGACCTTTACCGCTACTTGCACCGTGATGAAGCGGATGCAATAAGGAAACAAAGGGACAAAGAGCCCGCCATGACACTAGCTGATTTTATAACACCAGAAACCATTACACTGCGTGATTCTGCATCATCCTGGGAGGCAGCATTAAAAGTTGGGTCCGCTCCACTGATTCGAAAAGGGGCAATTGATTCCGCATATGTAGAAGCAATGGTGGGAGAAGAAGAAAAAGACCCATATATCGTCATTGGGCCAAACCTTGCGATTCCACACGCAACACCAGAAGACGGGGTAAATGATGTTTCTATGAGCCTACTTCGATTAAAAAAAGGGGTAGCTTTTACAGAAGATTATTCGATTCAATTGATTTTCATCATTGCAGCGGTGGATAAGAAAAAACATTTGAAAGCGCTAATGCAATTGATGAGACTGGCTGGAAACGAAGCAGATCAAAAAGCGCTGATAGAAGCAGCGGATAAAGAAACGGTTGTCAAGATAATACAAAAATACGCAACCAACTAACGAGAGAAACAGGGGGGCACAACATGAGTGAGATGTACTTTGATGATTCTATTATTCTCCTAAACTTGGAGGCAGATAATAAAGAAAAGGTGCTGACCAAGATGGGGCAGAACCTTCAGACACTGGGGTTAGTAAAGGATAGTTTTACAGACGCAATTATTGCTAGGGAAGCAGAATTTGCTACTGGACTTCCTACAAAAGGGGTCTCTGTTGCCATCCCACATACAGACGTAGAGCATGTAAATCGCAAAACGATAAGTGTTGCGGTATTGAAAGACCCAGTAGATTTTTGCGTAATGGGTGACGACGAGGAGACCACGCCTGTAAAAATAGTTTTTATGCTAGCGATGGATAAGCCGCATGATCAATTGTCACTTTTACAAAAACTGATGCAAATCTTTCAGGATGAGGCTACATTGGCTTCCATAGTAGAAGCAACGAGTGAAGCTGATGTCATGAAAGTATTGGCAGACAAATTAGAATTCGACTTTAAAGGAGGTGAGTAAGATGGAGAAAAAGAAACAGGTTTTAGTAGCTTGTGGAGCTGGAATTGCGACATCTACTGTAGTGAATGGTGCGATTGAAGAGATGGCAAAAGAAAACAATCTGAAAGTAAATTTGGTGCAAATCAAAATTTCAGAAGTAGGTGGCTATGTTGATACAGCTGATTTACTTGTTACAACTGCAATGACAAAAACAGAGTATCCGTTTCCAGTAATAAATGCACGCGCTTTCCTAACAGGAATTGGTGTAGAAGATACAAAGAAACAAATTTTAGAGGAACTAAAAAAATAATGCATAGTTGATCCCGGTTCTTCCGGGATCAAACAATATTTGTTTGAGGGGGATGGAACCATGCAAGGTTTTGTTGATGTTATACAGAGCTTTCTTGACTTAGGAGCTACGGTTATTTTACCAGTTGCAATTTTTCTATTAGGGTTATTTTTTGGGCAGAAACCAGGTAAAGCTTTTCGTTCCGGTTTAACGATTGGAGTAGCATTTGTCGGGATTTTCCTTGTTATTGACTTACTAGTTCTAAATTTAGGTCCTGCAGCACAGGGAATGGTAGATCGACTTGGTGTTGAGCTAAATGTCATTGACGTTGGCTGGCCAGCAACGTCCTCGATTGCTTGGGCATCTGTGGTAGCAGCGTTTATTATTCCATTAGGTCTTGTTGTAAACGTTATCATGTTGTTGACGAAAACAACAAAAACCATGAACGTGGATATTTGGAATTTCTGGCATTATACGTTTATGGCAGCAATGGTATATGCGATTTCTGACAGTATTATTCAAGGATTGATCGCTGCCGTACTATTCCAAATTATTTGCTTGAAGGTTGCGGATTGGACTGCACCAATGATGAGCGAATTTTATGAACTACCAGGTGTATCGATCGCTACAGGAAGTACGATCTCTTACGCACCAGGAATCTTCTTAGTTAAAGGGTTGCAAAGAATACCTGGAATTAAAAACTGGAATGCAGATCCTGAAACTATTCAAAAACGCTTTGGTATCTTTGGCGAATCGATATTCATTGGACTATTCCTAGGGGCAGCGATTGGTGCACTCGCTGGATATAGTGTTGGGGATATTATTGAAATTGGAATGGCGATGGCAGCTGTAATGGTATTGATGCCACGTATGGTAAAGATTTTGATGGAAGGGCTAATGCCTGTATCCGAATCAGCAAGAGAATGGTTAAACAAGCGATTTGGTGATAGAGAAATTTTAATCGGACTAGATGCAGCTGTTGCATTAGGACATCCTGCAGTTATCTCTACTGCTCTTATTCTCGTGCCAATCACAGTCGTTTTAGCTGTCATTCTACCAGGGAACGCAGTACTTCCGTTTGGTGACTTGGCAACCATTCCATTTATTGTTGCATTCATTGTAGGGGCCGCAAGAGGGAATATCGTGCATTCTGTCATCGTAGGAACGGTGATGATTGCCATTTCGCTATACATTGCAACAGATGTCGCACCAATGTTTACACAAATGGCGGAGAATGCAGATTTCAATATGCCAGAAGGCTCTGCGCAAATCTCCAGTATTGACCAAGGTGGAAACATCGTAAACTATGTCATTTATAAATTTTTCTCCTTATTTAATTAAGGGTTAACCGTACAATTCAAGCATGGGAGGAATTAGCATGAAGGCACTAGTGAAAACAGCACAAGGCTTTGGCAATTTGGAAGTGCAAGATAAGCACGTGCCGGAGCCTGGTCGAGATCAAGTGAAAATCGAAGTGAAATATGCAGGGATATGCGGATCAGATATACACACGTATGAAGGACATTATAAAGTGGGTGTTCCCGTCACATTAGGACATGAATTCTCCGGTGAAGTTGTAGAAGTCGGAGAAGGTGTAACTGAATTCCAAGTTGGAGATCGGGTTACTTCAGAGACAACGTTCTATATATGCGGAGAGTGTGCTTATTGTAAATCAGGTGACTACAATCTCTGTAATCATCGAAAAGGCTTGGGCACACAGCAGGATGGTGGCTTTGCAAAGTTCCTCGTTGCAAGAAAAGAAAGCGTTCATAAGTTACCGGAAAACGTTGATTTTCAATCAGCAGCGATGACAGAGCCATTGGCTTGTACCTACCACGCTGTTACTAAAACAGAAATTAACCAAGGGGATGTAGTGGTTGTGATTGGGCCTGGTCCAATCGGACTGCTTACCGCACAGGTTGTTAAAAGTAAGGGAGCAACCGTGATTATCACTGGATTAACAAATGATAAAGTCCGTCTCGATAAAGCGAAAGAATTGGGCATTGACTATACCGTTAACACGCAGGAACAGGATATTAAAGAACTCGTAAATAGCTTAACAGACGGCTATGGCGCCGATGTTGTTTTTGAATGTTCAGGGGCAGTTCCTGCAGCGAAGCAGGCACTTGATCTACTGCGTAAAAAAGGCCAATACGGGCAGGTTGGTTTGTTCGCTAAACCAGAGATTTCCTTTGACTTAGAAAAAATTATTCAAAAGGAAATCCGTGTTGTCGGTAGCAGGAGTCAAAAATCGGCAGACTGGGAACCATCTCTTGAGCTGATGAACAATGGAAGTGTTAACGCGAAGTCACTCGTAACCCATGAATATACCATTCAAGATTGGGATGCGGCGTATCAGGCTATTAAAAGCGGTGAAGCAATTAAGGTATTATTGACGCCGGTAGAATAGATTGGACCCCACGTGACAGTGGTGTATGACTAATTAATGGAAATGAAGGTGATTTATATGATGGATACATTTTTGGATTTTATGATTGGTCCATTTCGGTCCGTTTCCAGTTTTTATTTTGAATATCAGGTAATTTTTAACACGATTTTAGTAGGTGCTGTGCTTCTTAAGCTTACAACAAAGAAGAAGGATAAAGCAGCAAGTTAAAGTAATGGAGAAAGGGTGAGAGAATTGCGATCCCTTAAACTTTACGGGAAGCAAGATATTCGCTTCGAGGAAGCAGAAAAAGCCGTTATAACAGATACAGATGATGTCATTATAAAAGTAAAAGCAGTAGGGATTTGTGGCTCTGACATATCTAGATACAACAAGCTAGGACCATATGTCGAAGGGATGATTTTCGGGCATGAGTTTTCTGGTGAGGTGGTCGAAGTTGGAGATAGCGTCACCACTGTAAAGCCAGGAGACCGTGTTGCGGCTTGTCCAACTTTTTATTGCGGGGAATGTGAAAGCTGTAAAAAGGGAGAGCTTGCTAGATGTGAAAAGCTTACGGTGATTGGCGCGAGACACCCTGGTGCCTATGCGGAATTTGTTAAATTACCAGAAGAGAATGTTTTACCACTTCCAGATGAAGTCGATTTTGATAGTGCAGCACTAGTAGAACCTTCCGCTGTTGTGGTACATGGTTTTTACCGTACAACAATTAGGCCAGGGAGTGAAGTTGCGGTGATGGGCTGTGGAAATATTGGGTTGTTGGCTGTACAATGGGCAAAAATATTTGGAGCGAAAAAGGTATACGCCATTGATATCGATCCTGCCAAATTAAGTGTAGCGCAAGAATTGGGGGCAGATGTGCTAATTAATCCACTCGATAAACCAGCACATGAACAAATTCTTGAGCATTCAAATGGAACAGGAGTAGATCTGGCCGTAGAGTCAGCGGGATCACCGATAACGTCAGCTCAAATCTTTTCTTTACCTAAAAAGGGAGGCGAGGTCGTATTTATGGGCATCCCGTACGCAGATATTAACATTGAACGCTTCTTTTTTGAAAAAATCGTTCGCAACGAATTAAACGTATACGGTTCATGGAATGCCATTTCTTCTCCATTTCCGGGCAGGGAGTGGAGTACAACAATTCATTATATGGCAACAGGCCAACTTCAAATTAAACCAATCATTAGTCACCGCCTGCCTTTATCAGCAGGACCGGAAACATTTGACCGCATCATTAATCGAAAAGAATCATACGGAAAAGTGCTCTTTTATCCAGAGCAAGGTTAAAACATAGGGGATATATATAAGAAACGTCCGAGAAGGGCGTTTTTTTGTATACATATAAAGGTTGGTGAAAGATTAAAGTAATGTTGGGTTGTTTGTATAATCGATTGGCGCGTATATGCGGTTGATTGGAAGACTTGTATGCTGGATTGGAGCGTCTATGTGGTTGATTGGAAGACTTGTATGCTGGATTGGAGCGTCTATGTGATTGATTGAACCTCTCGTATGATCGATTGGAACGCCTACGTGATTGATTGAACCTCTCGTATGATCGATTTCCGCAGCAAGCATGCTCGATAGTACCATTCTTCTGAGCCTTCTCATCAAATTTTGTCAACAAGTGTTTTGCCAAAGTTGTATTTAGATTACGTTGTACTACTCGAATCTGGGGAATAGAATTAGGATAGTAAAATGTTTTCATTTATTTATTCATTATAATTTGAGAGAGGGGTAACGAAAATGGCAGAAAAGAAAGGTTTTCGCGCCAAGGTTCAACGCTTTGGCAGTTACTTAAGTGGCATGATCATGCCAAATATCGGCGCATTTATTGCGTGGGGGATTATTACAGCACTCTTTATTCCAGATGGCTATTTCCCAAATGAAAGTCTTGGGGCAATGGTTGACCCAATGATTAAATACTTATTACCACTATTGATCGGTTTTACTGGTGGACGAATGGTTTATGATCTACGTGGTGGGGTTGTCGGGGCAACTGCAACAATGGGGGTTATCGTTGGTGCAGGTATTCCAATGTTCCTCGGCGCAATGGTAATGGGACCACTTTCTGGTTACATTATGAAGAAGTTTGATGATATGTTTAAAGATAAAGTGAAATCCGGATTTGAGATGCTTTACAACAACTTCTCTTCTGGTATTATCGGAGCAATTCTTGCAATACTTGCTGCATTAGCAATTGGTCCTGTTGTAGAAGGTTTGAACAATGGGTTAGCTGCAGGTGTTGAAGCAATTATCGGTGCAGGTTTGCTACCACTAGCAAGTATTATTATTGAACCAGCAAAAATTCTATTCTTAAACAATGCGATTAACCATGGTATCTTAAGCCCAATTGGTGTCGAACAAGCAGCAAATGCTGGCAAATCGATCCTATTCCTATTGGAAGCAAACCCAGGACCAGGTCTTGGAATCTTGCTTGCCTTCAGTATTTTTGGTAAAGGTGCATCAAAGGCCTCGGCTCCTGGTGCAGCACTAATCCAATTTGTTGGTGGTATTCATGAAATTTACTTCCCATACATCCTAATGAAGCCAATGTTGCTTCTTGCAGTAATCGGTGGGGGTATGAGTGGTGTGTTCACACTATCTTTATTTGATGCAGGACTTAGAGCTGCAGCTTCACCAGGAAGTATTTTTGCAGTCTATGCGATGGCAACACCAGATAGCTATCTTGGTGTAACACTTGGTGTACTTGTAGCCGCTGTTGTTTCCTTCTTAATTGCTTCCGTAATCTTGAAAACAAGCAAATCAGAAGCAGACTTAGCAGAAGCTACTGGCCAAATGGAAGCGATGAAAGGCAAGAAAAGTTCTGTAGCTGGTACATTAAATGCCGGTGAAACTGCTGAAGCAGATGCATTGAACCAAACGCCAGTCGATACAGAAAAAGACGCAGCAGAGGTTGATAAGGTTATCTTTGCCTGTGATGCGGGTATGGGTTCAAGTGCAATGGGAGCTTCTTTATTGAAAAACAAATTTAAAAAAGCTGACATTGATATTTATGTTAATAACCATGCAATTAACGAGATTCCTGATGATGCAGATATCGTTATTACGCATAGAGATCTTACGGATCGTGCAAAAGAAAAGATCCCAACAGCTGAGCATATTTCTGTTGAGAACTTCTTAAACAGTCCAAAATATGATCAATTGGTAGAGAGACTTAAAAAGTAGTAAGATAAAAAGTAGGGCAGGGGGTAACTCCTTGCCCTCTTATGTTTTTTAAAAGTTGAAAAGGAATGTGCGCTGGCCGACGGTGTAGATCTTATGGGCGAAGATGAGGCTCGCACGGCCGATATCCCGCAGACTTGGTAGATACACCGGCCAACTTACTCGATAAACACAACTTAAATTTAATACGACACGATAAGGGAGGTGAATGGCTTGTATATCACAGCGCGGGTTCGGAGGATGCTTCAGGTTTTACTTCAGGCATATGATGGTATAACAGTGAAGGAAATTGCAGCGACACTCGATGTTAGTGAGCGGACCATTCACCGAGACCTTAAAGAACTAGAGGATTTGGCAAAAGAATTTCAGCTAAATTTAGTAAAGCGTGCAGGTGTAGGCCTTTCGCTTGAAGGGAAAAAGGAAGATAAAGACAGGTTAAACAAAGAGCTGATGCAAACAGCGGAGCTTGATCTTTCTTCTGAAGAAAGGCAGGCAGTCATTCTTTCCATTTTGTTTGAGGCACAAGAGCCAATAAAATTGTATGCTTTAAGCAGCGAATTACGCGTAACAACTGCTACCGTAAGAAATGACCTTGATCAGCTTGAAACGGAACTGGAGAGGTACAATCTGCAGCTTATCCGAAAAAGAGGCTCGGGTGTTCAAATCACAGGGAAAGAAGCAAGTAAACGTGCTGCGATCAGTAACCTGATTTCCCAATATGTGGAGCCTTATGATTTTATCAGCTTAATCAAGCAAAACATCCAGAAAAAATCAGGGATACAAACAGATAAAATCTCCAATCGATTACTTGGTCTGGTGGATGCTGATAAGCTGCATGTTATTGAAGAAAGAGTCGAACAGGCGAGACATGAACTGCCTAATGACTTGGCTGATAGTGCTTATGTTGGACTGGTTGTCCACTTGGCTTTGGCGATGGAGCGTTTAAAAAGAGGAGAAAAAATCCGCTTTGATCCAACGTCCTGGAAGCAGCTGCAAGGCACAAGGGAATTTGCGATAGCGAAGAAAATGCTTTTGGATTTAGAAGTATCATTGGATATGGACATCCCAGAGGATGAGATAGGTTATATCACGATGCATTTATTAGGCGCTAAGCTACGCGCGGATCAGAATTATCTCATTGAAGATACAAGTATGGATGTCGCTTTTAAAGCAAAAGCTCTTATAGACCATGTTGGAAATCAATTGAATGTGGACTTAGCGGAAAATGCGGTCATGTTAAACGACCTCGTAGCACATTTAAAGCCGACCATGTATCGGTTGCAACAGGAAATGAATATAAAGAATCCACTCTTAAAAGAGATCATGAATGATTATCGCGATCTTTTTGACATCGTTCGGGCTGGTGTTTTGGAAGTTTTTCCAGGCATCTCTTTTCCAGACGATGAAATTGGCTATTTGGTACTCCATTTTGCCGCTATTCTTTTGCATGACGATAACAAAACAGACTTACACGCTCTTGTTATCTGTTCTAGCGGAATTGGGACGGCAAAAATGCTTGCCACAACCTTACAACAGCGCATACCCGAGATTAGACATGTCGATAATAAATCCATGTTTGATCTGCAGGAATTGCCGGTTGGTGGCTATGATATTATCGTGTCGACTATCCCGTTGCAGGGCTTTGATGGAGAGTATATCCTAGCTTCACCAATACTGACAAAGCAAGAAGTGCACCGGATTAAAAAAGCGATCCGACAAAAAAAGCTAACCGTGACCAAGAAGCCAGCTAATAAGGAAGTCCATGGCATGATTTCCACAGCTACTTCTGCTGAAGAGTTTATTAGGAGGCTTCGAGGCGTCGAGGTTTATTCTCGCGTCATGTTACAGATCCTTGATCATTTTTCGATAAAGAGCCTTACGGAAAAACGAACTACGAAAGATATGCTGCATATCGTCTGCACAGAGCTGGCACAGGAGGGAGCCCTTTCTGATCCTAATCAAGTTTTTCAAATGCTTGTAGAACGTGAAAAACTGAGTGGACTTGGGATACCAGAAACGAAGTTAGGATTGTATCACACTAGATCAAATGGGGTGAACAGGCCGAGCTTCACGGTATACCATCTTGAACATCCGGTAACCGTAAAGGGGATGGATGATCGGGACATGCAAATGCAGACTATCCTGCTCATGCTGGCACCAGAAGAGACAGAACAGGAAGCGTTGGAGGTCATGAGTTTACTAAGTGGGATGATCATCCAGGGCAGGGAGCGGATTCAATTGTTTGAATCCGGGGAAGAAGCAGCGATAAAGCAGCTTTTTATAGAGGAGTTTCAAAAATTACTAAACGAAAAAAATTTATTATAAGGAGTGCATCAAGCTATGGCAAAAGAAGTATTAAGCAAAGACAATATTAAACTAAATGTATCATTAAACAGCAAGGAAGAGGCAATTCGTTACACGGGTGGCATCCTAGCAGATAATGGCTATGTAGAAGCTTCTTACATCGATAAAATGTTAGAGCGTGAAGAATTGACATCCACTTTCATGGGAAATAACGTTGCTATCCCTCATGGTACAGAGGATGCAAAAGGAATGGTTACAGAAACTGGTCTTTCCGTTGTGACAGTTCCAGAAGGTATTGATTTTGGCGATGGAAATATCGTTAAAGTGCTTATTGGTATTGCTGGTAAAGGTGACGAGCATTTGGAGGTCCTATCTAAAATTGCGATTGTTCTTTCAGAAGAAGAAAACATTCAAACCATTCTTGATGCTTCTTCAGAAGAAGAGATCATCCGTATTTTCAGTGAGGTGAACTAAATGCAAGCCGTACATTTCGGAGCAGGAAACATCGGGCGTGGGTTTATTGGCTCCTTGCTTTATCAAGCAGGTTATCACACCACTTTTGTCGACGTAAATGATAAAGTGATTGAGGAATTAAACAATAAACAACAGTATAATGTTATTTTGGCTGCAGAAAACAAAGAACAGTTGACTGTGAAAAATGTTTCTGGGATAAATAGTATGCAAGATCCAGATAGTGTTGTTGCTGGAATTGAAAAGGCTGATATTGTAACAACGGCTGTTGGGCCAAATATCCTGCCAATTATCGCAGAGTTAATTGCCAAAGGATTACGTGCTCGACTAGCTTCCAATCCAACGGAGCTGAATATTATTGCATGTGAAAACATGGTTGGTGGAAGTACTTTATTAAAAGAAAAAGTAATGGATCACGTACCAGCAGAAGAACAGGAGAAAATGGCTACGTTATTTGGTTTCCCTGACGCAGCAGTTGACCGCATTGTACCAAACCAGGTTAATGAGGATCTGCTTGAAGTATCTGTAGAGCCATATTACGAGTGGGTGGTAGACCGTTCTGCAATCAAAGGTGAAGTTCCAAACATTGACGGCATTACCTTTGTAGAAGATCTAACACCGTATATTGAACGTAAACTGTTTACAGTTAACACAGGTCATACTGTACCTGCATATATCGGGCATTACATGGGCTACAAAACCATTAATGAAGCAATGCATGATGAAAAAGTTCTAGAAATCCTAAGCGGTACATTAAATGAATCAGGTGAAGCATTGATTCAAACGTACGGGTTTGATAGAGATGAACACCAGACGTATATCAAGAAAATTATTGGCCGTTTCCAAAACCCGTATATTTCCGATGAAGTAACACGTGTAGGACGTGGCCCAATTCGTAAGCTCGGCGCAAAAGATCGCCTTATTCGCCCTGCTAGCGTGTACTTAGAAACAACAGGCAAAGAACCCGTATTTCTAGCAAAAACAATTGCTGCAGCACTTTCCTATCAATTTGATGAGGATGCGGAAGCAGTAGAATTGCAAGAAAAAGTAGTACAGCAAGGATACGAACAAGCACTACAAACTGTAGCTGGCTTAGAAGCAGGAAGTCCTTTGGTCGAAAGTGTTATGAAGCAATTAGAAGAAATAAAACAATTAAAAGCGTAGATTTAGATGAAGGCGAAAGCTCCTCCTTGGTGAGGAGCTTTTTGTTTTGCAGATTTTATTAACCTTTAGTTGCTTAAATCGCTCACATGGAGCTCCCAATCAACGAGAAGAGCAGTCCAATCGCTCAGAAGATGTTCCCAATCAACGAGAAGAGCAGTCCAATCGATCACAAGATGCTCCCAATCAACGAGAAGAGCAGTCCGATCGCTCACATGGAGCTCCCAATCAACGAGAAGAGCAGTCTAATCAATCACATGGAGCTCCCAATCAACGAGAAGAGCAGTCCAATCGCTCACAAGATGCTCCCAATCAACGAGAAGAGCAGTCTAATCGATCACAAGATGCTCCCAATCAACGAGAAGAGCAGTCTGATCGCTCACATGGAGCTCCCAATCAACGAGAAGAGCAGTCCAATCAATCACATGGAGCTCCCAATCAACCAGAAGAGCAGTCCAATCAATCACATGGAGCTCCCAATCAACGAGAAGAGCAGTCTGATCGATCCCAAGATGCTCCCAATCAACCAGAAGAGCAGTCCAATCAATCACAAGATGATTCCAATCAACCACCCCACAAAAAAAGCTCCAACCACATGGTTAGAGCTTCCCTAATCTAATCTATTCTGACACATGCCTCACAGATTCGCGCTCTACAAGTTCTGTTGAAAGCTTGTAATGGTTATCTGTTTTTTCGCCGCCTAACAGTTGAAAGATGAGGTGGGCAGCAAGGGCCCCGACTTCGTATTTTGGCTGTTTAATAGTTGTTAGTGGCGGGGTTACATATTCGGATAATTGGATATCATCATAGCCAATGATGGAAATATTATCGGGTATGCTGATATTGTTTTCTTTAAAAGCTTGAAGTCCGCCGACTGCCATCTCATCATTTGCGTAAAAAATGGCTTGAGGAAGGTTCCGCTGGGCGATAAGCAATTTTGTCGCCCGGTAGCCGCCCTCTCTTGTGAAATCACTGGCAATATCCCATTTTGATTGATACGTAATATTATAGTTTTCTAATGCCTTTCGATACCCTTTATACCGTTGCACGTTATCGTGAGAGGCTGCTGGTCCACTAATAAACGCAATTTGCTTATGGCCATGGTTGATTAAATACTCTGTAGCATGATAGCCTCCATGTATATTATCCACTTCCACATGGTAGATAGACTCATCTTCCAGATAACGATCAAGCACAACGAGTGGGGACCCGTGCTGTGCTGCGTCAAGTGTAATGGCGTCGCTAATATTATGGGCAAGAATAATCGCTCCATCTACACGCTTTTCCGTGAGGAATTTTACTGCAGTCGATTGTGCGCCGCCAATCGAACTACAAGCAATTAGATCATACCCATTAGCCGATGTGACATCCTGCACCCCTTGAATAAGCTCTGAATAGAAGGGTCCAGAGAGATCGCTCAAAAGCAGTGCGATGGTGTTTGTCTTTGTTCTTTTTAAATCAGAAGCAAAGCCGTTCTTCTTATAGTTTAATGCTTTCGCCGCTTCTTCAACCCTTTTCTTTGTTGCCATACTTATTCTTGGACTGTTGTTTAAGGCGTAGGAAACAGTGGATATTGCGACCCCAGCACGTTTTGCTACATCTTTTATAGTTGCCATGTCATTTTCCTCCAACGATTCATTACTAACATCGTATCATACATTATATGCTAGGAATTACCTGAATTTTACCGAATAGGGAGCCATTTCAATATGTCCTGGATCTTATCATCCCAATACTCCCAAGTATGGTCTCCAGGTCCGAAATCATACGTATAGTCAAGGTCCGTTTCTTTGCATATACGATGAAAACGTAAATTATGTTCATATAAGAAATCTTCAGTACCACAAGATTGATAAAGCATTGGTTTTTCATTGGATGATTCATTTAATCGTTCCAGCTTATAGATTAAATCATTCTCTGTTTTGCTGACATCCGCTTCACCAAAAACGAGCTCCAATGATCTCTTTTTGTCACCAGGCTCTTTTCTAACATTTGCTAAATGGTATACCATATCGGTAACACCAGACATGCTAGCTACTGCTGCAAAGCGATTAGGGAAATTCAATGCCCATTTCAATGCACCAAAGCCACCCATCGAATGACCTGCTACAAAGTTGTCCTCCCGTTTTTCAGAAAGGGGGAAGAAAGATCTGGCAGCTGCGGGGAGCTCTTCCGTTAAAAATGTCCAGTACTTTCCGCCATGAGCCATATCTGTATAATAGCTGTTATCAAGACCTGGCATAACGATAGCAATCCCTTTGTCAGCGGCGTACCGCTCAATAGATGTAGTTCTAAGATAGGCGGTGTGATTGTCACTGAAGCCATGTAGAAGAAATAGGGTTGGGTATTTCTTGTTTCCTGTAGCGCCATCCTTAAAGGAAGGCTGTGGTAAAATGACGTTCATAGAAACAGATCTTGATAAAACCTCTGACGAAAATTCACATTGAAATAGAGCCATGTCATTTTTCCTTTCTAATACGATTAGGAAAGGAGAAGGTTCGCCAGTAAGCGATTCTCCAACTGTCCATCGTTTAGTTATTTTATCCCGCCTAAACGGGGGGTAAGACCTCTGCTGGGTTAAGTTTTATTTTATCCCAGAAACGTTGAACCCTTCCACAATATGTTTCTGGAAGATGATAAAGATAATGAGTACAGGAACAACCATGAAGGTGGAGCCTGCCATCTGCAAGCCGTAGTTTGACACGTTTTGGTCTTGTAGTAGTGCAAGGCCTACCGATAACGTGTACAACTTTTCATCGTTTGCGATAATCAATGGCCATAGGAAGCTATTCCATGAACCGATGAATGTCAGGATAACCTGTACGGCGAGAATTGGTTTTGCCAACGGAATAATCAACTTAAGGAAAATATACATTTCGCCAGCACCATCAAGGCGGGCTGCTTCGATCAGGTCATCTGGAATGGTTACCATAAACTGACGAATTAAGAAAATATTAAATGCAGCAATTAACCCAGGGAGAATAATCCCTGCCATGCTATTCGTTAAGCCAGCTTCATTTAGGATCAAGTACGTAGGAATCATGGTAACCTGACCAGGTATCATCATGGTAAGAAGCACAACAGCGAACCAAATTTCTTTTCCTTTAAACTGAAACTTACCAAAGCCATAGCCGGCCATAGTGTTTAACAGTAAACCGATCATGGAGAAAAAGACGATGACCAATGTATTTACTAAGTAAACGTCAAAGTTCAAATTTGTAAATAGATTTATATAATGCTCAAATGTTGGAGCATTTGGGAACAAGGTTGGCGGAATACTTAATACTTCTCTTTCATTCTTAAATGAGCTAAGTATCATCCAAACAAATGGCAGTGATACAAGCAGACCGCCAATGAAAAGGACCGTGTTGATAATGGCACGTTCAAAATTATTTTTTAAATCCATGGAAGCCGCCTCCTTAATTATCTTCAGATTTTCTTAGTTTAAATTGTAATAGAGTTGCTAGAATGATAATGATGAACAGAACAAAGGATGCTGCTGCACCATAGCCAAATTCACTATATTGGAAACCTTCTTGATAGATAAATAGAGCAAGTGAATTCGTGCCATTCAAAGGTCCACCTTCTGTCATAACAAATGGTTCCTCGAAGAATTGTAACCAGCCAATTAGTGTTGTAACCACAACAAAGAAAGTAGCAAAGCTCATAGAAGGTAGCGTAATTTTGAAAAGCTTCTGCCAGCGGTTTGCGCCATCAATGTCTGCTGCTTCATAATACATGTTAGGAATAGATTGCAGTGCTGCAAGGAAAATGAGCATGCTGACACCATTACTCTTCCAAACCGCCATTGCAATCAAGGAAAGTTTAGCAATAAATGGATCCTCTAACCATGGGATAGCGTCAAAATTCACAAGAGACAATAGATAGTTAAAAAGTCCATATTCCTGATTGTAGAGGAAACTCCATACAACAGCTATCGCTACAATGTTTGTTACAGAAGGAACATAATAGATGACGCGAAACGTAGTGGACATCCAGTCAGATACAAGTTTTAATAGTAGTGCGATGACAAAGGAACTGATTACAGCCAAAGGCACCCCAATAATAACGTAAATAAAAGTGTTCCCCATCGATTTAAGAAAAACATCGTCCTGGAATAACTGGACAAAGTTATCGAAGCCGATAAAACTGATTTGCGACCAGTTTGCTAACCCGCTTAAATTCATATCTGTAAAACTAATAACTAATGAAACAAGGATCGGTAGGAAAGAAAATATACCGAGTAGTATAACAGCAGGCATAATAAAGAAATATGGTGTTAAATTACTTTTAAAGCGATTCATTACGTTCACCCCTTAATTGACATGTCGAAAGGTTTAGGATTTCCTTTCACTTGTGTGTGCGCTTGTTCTACATACTGACAGGAGTTGGTTCCATATTAAGTTTAGAGAAGTTGAAACGTTTCTATTAAACCGATGCAACCGAAATATTGGAATCGTTTTCAACAAATCAATAAAAAATGTAAGGAAACTCCCGCAACTGGTATTGGTATAAGTATTATATGATGAACTCGTTTCACTTTCTTATTAAAATATAAGTTGTTGAAACGTTTCTATAATTTGATTATAGTGGGTTTTGAAATCGATTGCAAGAAAAAATTCCTCCTTTTCTATCATTTTTCGCAAACTATAGATTAGGAGATCTGCTAACGACTATTCCAGACTGAACAAGGCGAAGTAATATAGAGGGAGGAGAGGGGCTAATCTGCTGGAGTGAACAAAAACGCTGAGCGCATTCGAAGCTATTGGCTCATTCGCATACGTTTAACTACTATTGTTAAAAAAATAGAGCTTATCATGCCGTAGCGCTGATAAACTCTATTTCGTATTTTATGATTCTAAGATTTTACTTATCTACTACTCACCGAGAACGCGTGCTGCCTCAGCTTTGTAATCCTCTAATGCTTCATCAATATCCGCGCCACCACGGTTGATTTGCTCAAGCATATTCAGAATCTCTTGACCTAATCTTTCATACTCAGGAATTAATGGAAGTGGCTGTGTTGATTTCAATTGCTCACCAAACGTCGCAACCATATCGTTTTCCGTTAATGCAGGATCTTCCCAAGCGGTTAGGTTTGCAGGCAGTTCACTAAATTCCTCATACCATTTTACTTGTGTTTCCGGGTCTGCCATCCAGTTGATGAAATCTAGCGCTTGGTCTACTTTTTCAGAGTTATTGAAAACAGCCAAGTGTGCGCCACCCATCATAGAATTGTTGTTCTCTGCTTTAGGCATCACTTTAACATCCCATTGCCCTTCAATCTCAGGAGCTCTTTCGGTAATTGTTTTGATATCCCAAGGGCCACTGAAGAACATTGGCTTTGAGCCATCTTCAAATGCTTGGAAGAATTCTTTTCCTTCTCCAGTTTGAGAAAGTTCTTCACTATAGAAAAGGTTGTGTAACTCAATTGCTTCTTTGAAACCAGGATCTTCAAAGCTTGCGGATCCTTTATCCATATCATAATTCCAACCATGCTCCCATGCTAATAAGAACGGGAATTGAGGATCTGTTGCAGGTAAGTCAATGGCATACTGTCCATCACCACGATCAGCCAACTGGCGAGATACATCTACCATATCATCCCATGTTTGTGGACCTTCAGGATATCCAACTTCTTCTAGTAAATCAGTACGATAGAATAAAGCACGTGTATCAACATACCAAGGAATTCCGATCGTAGTGTCTTCATATTTCGTTGTTTCAACAGCAGATTCATAGAAATTGTCAGCTGCTAAGTTGTCATAGTCACCAATTTTATCCGAAATATCAAGAAATGTTCCTGCTTCGGCAAATTCTGCAACCCATGTTGTACCAATCTGTAGAACATCCGGTCCATTGCCTGAAGCTACAGCAGTTAGAAGTTTGTCATGGGCGTTATCCCAAGGGATTGCCTGTACTTCAACAGTTACACCAGATTCATCTTCATACTCTGTTACAAATTCTTCTAATCCACTTGTCATTGTCCAAACGGAAATAGTATCCGAATCACTTGAGGATCCACTGCTCGATTCATCATCAGATGAACAAGCGCCTAATACAAGTACCACACTTAGCAAAATTGCTGTAAGCCATGCATATTTATTGTTTTTCATACGTACACCCCTTAAATATAGTAGTTTTAATTATAATGAAGTATTTCAGAGTCTTCCATGTTCTGGCTAGTTACACCGTCACTCCTTGTTCAGAGAGTTTTATTGAAACGTTTCTCCAAAAATAGCATAAAACATTTTGAAATCGTTTTCAAGTTTAGATTAAAAAATACTCACTTTACGTGAATTTATAATCACTTTTTGTTGTTGTGGCGGTTCTTGTGGAGAGGAGAATAAAATTCCCCTGTTGAAAATTCTATGTTTTTTGTTGAAACGTTTCTACAAATCGATTATAGTAGTATTTGAAACCGATTGCAACTATTAATTTATTTTTTGGCAGATAGGGAAGTAGAAAACATCTCTACTGCCTAAGTGTCAAAAAGGATGGCGGTAAGCCAAATATTCTAAAATTTACCTAGGAAGCAATGAGGACGTAGTTGAAATGATGAGGTCCTAAGTATAAGAAGAAAGAATGCAAGTTTTTCAAAAAATCTAAGCCAACGAAAGTTTATAATATGTTGAAACGGAGGAAGACACATGACAGACCAATTCCTACACGATTTATTAGGTAGAATGACAACAGATGAAAAAGTAGCACAGCTCATGCAGCTTGCAACACCATTCTTTAAAGGTGCATCGAACAGCGGAGAGATTACCGGTCCGATGGTAAATATGAACGTTACAGATGAAACAGTGGAAAATACAGGTTCCGTACTCGGTGCGTGGGGTGCAAAAGAAATAAAAGCAATCCAAGAACGCCATTTACAGGAAAACAGATTGGGAATACCGCTTTTAATGATGGCGGATGTCATACACGGATACCGGACAATTTTTCCGGTGCCACTCGCAATAGGTAGCTCATGGGACTTGGAGCTTGCAGAAAAGAGTGCACAGATTGCAGCGAAAGAGGCAGCTGTTTCAGGTATTCATGTAACCTTTGCTCCAATGGTTGACCTTGTACGCGATCCACGTTGGGGACGTGTTATGGAGTCAACAGGAGAAGATCCTTATTTGAATGGAGAGTTTGCTAGAGTTCAAGTAGAGGGATTCCAGGGCGATGATTTAAAGAATAATACGGACACCCTCGCTTCTTGTGTGAAGCATTTTGCTGCATATGGTGCAGCAGAAGGTGGGCGTGATTACAATACAGTCAATATGTCAGAACGAGATTTAAGAGAATATTACCTGCCTGCTTATAAAGCTGCACTGGAGGCAGGAAGTGAAATGGTCATGACTGCATTTAATACGGTTGATGGCATTCCCGCTACCGGAAACAAAACCTTGATGCGTGATCTTCTCCGTGAGGAATGGGGCTTTGATGGTGTCTTGATTTCTGACTGGGGCGCTGTGAAAGAGCTTATCCCACATGGGGTTGCTGCCAACGAGAAAGAAGCAGCCGAAAAGGCTATAAAAGCAGGTTTGGACATTGAAATGATGACAACAACGTATGCCAGCCATCTTAAGGAATTGATTGAAGAAGGAAAAGTTGATGCAAGTCTATTAGATGAAGCTGTCTTACGGGTGCTTGAATTAAAACAGAAACTAGGCTTATTTGAAAACCCGTATCGGGGAGCGGATGAAGAACGTGAAAAAGAGGTGATCCGCTGTGACGAGCATCGCCAAACAGCACAGGACCTTGCCACTAAATCGGCTGTCCTTTTGAAGAATGACCGTGTTCTTCCATTGAAAAAAGAGCAAAAAATTGCCCTCATCGGCCCATTTGCGGAAGGAAACGATATTCTTGGCCCATGGTCTTTCCTCGGTTCAACGGATGATGCGATTACAGTGAAGGCTGGAATTGAGCAAAAACTAAACAAAGAAGTTATAGCCGCTAAAGGCAGTGACATTGAAACAGGAGAAGATGCAGACTTGCGAGAAGCCATCAAATTAGCAAGTGAGGCAGAAGTAGTTATACTTGCACTTGGCGAGGCTTCGGAAATGAGTGGAGAAGCAGGCTCTAGAACAAATATTCAGCTACCAGCACCACAGCTTAAACTGGTAGAAGAGATTGTAAAACTCGGAAAGCCAACTGTAGCAGTGCTATTTAATGGTAGACCACTAGATTTACACGGCGTAATTGATAAAACAGATGCGGTACTGGAAGCGTGGTTCCCAGGCACGGAAGGCGGAGCCGCCATTGCAGATTTACTGTACGGGGAAGTGAATCCTTCAGGTAAATTAACCATGTCGTTCCCAGACAATGTTGGACAAGTACCTGTCTACTACAATCATTTCAACACAGGCCGACCAAAAGGAGCGCCAGATGCGCAGATTCGCTATGTATCACAGTACCTTGATAGCCCGAATGCGCCAATGTTTCCGTTTGGATATGGCCTTAGTTACACGACCTATGCCTATGACCAATTCTCCCTTTCCAGTGAGACACTTAAGAAGGGAGAAAAGCTTACAGCACAAGTTAACGTAACCAACACTGGAAAAGTAGCAGGCGAAGAAATTGTGCAACTATATATTCAAGACAAAGTAGGCGAAGTAGTTCGCCCAATGAAGGAATTAAAAGGATTTGAAAAGATCCATCTAGAACCAGGCGAGACGAAAGCAGTCCAATTTACAATCACAGAAGAGCAACTGCGTTATCACCATGCAGATCTAAGCTACACAAGTGACCCAGGCGAATTTGTCGTGTATGTAGGACCCAATAGTGCAGAGGTAGAAGCACAGAGCTTTGAATTAGAATAGAAAAGTGATGGATCCCTGATTAGAGCGGGTGTATCGGCTGTGAGCGAGGGAACATCGGCCGGGAACGCGAGCGCATCGGCTTTGAGAGTGAGAACATCGCCCGAGATTCCGGAGGCATCGCCTGAGAGAGCAGAAATATCGGCCAAGAGCTCCGAAACATCGCCTTTGAGACAAAGTGCATCGGCTTTGAGAGTGAAAACATCATCCAACACGCGAGCTCTTCTAACACGATTCCATATAGTGACTAGACATAAGAAAAAGGAGAATGCTTCATGAAGCTAACTAATACCTACATTCCTATGCAAAAAGGAGATTTACAGGTTACGTTCCTAAACAGCGGGGATATTTTCGAAGTAACGCACAACCAAACATTAATTAATCAGCTTATGGCGAACCCAATTGATGGCTCCCTAAATAACATTTACTTACGAGTGCATACAAACAATGAAATACAAGCATTTCCATTGCTTGGAGTGGCATCAACTAGCACATTTAGCCAGCTAGAGAATGGCATGCAATGGAAGGGAGAGGCTGCTGGGATCGATTACACCGTCACCTTCCAATTGGCGACAGACAACATGTGGTTTTGGAATGTAGAGTTAGAAGGGGAAGGGAAAGAAGTGGACCTTGTCTACGGACAAGACTTAGGTCTTGCCGATAAAGGAGCAGTCCGCTCCAATGAGGCCTATATGTCCCAGTACATGGACCACAAAATATTTGAAAATCAAAATGGCTACACGATTGCGACAAGACAAAACCAGCCGATGCAGAGTGGTTTTCCGTATATTCAGCAAGGGGCACTTGGCAAAACAGTCGGCTACTCGACAGACGGCTTTCAATTTTTCGGGAAAAGCTATCGCAAAACAAATCAACCTGAGGTCTTGAACAAGGAGAGCTTGGCAAACGAAGTGTATCAATATGAATTTGCTTATACAGCCCTTCAATCTGAAAAATTACAACTAAATGGTCAGCAACAATTTGTCTTTTACGGACTATTTCAAGAAAACCAGGAAGCTGCAGTAACAGAGGCGGTTGCAGAGAGCCTTGTACAGCAGGCGTGGGATAATCTTGAGGAAGCAGGACAAGGTACAGCACTTCCGGAAGTCAAAAAAGCAAACACAATTGGTGCACCACTGGCTGCCGAGGAACTGACAGAAGCAGAGATTGCGTCCTACTATCCAGCACGACGCCTTGAGGAAAAAACGGATGCGGGGCTTCTTTCCTTTTTCACCCCAATTCATGAGCATGTCGTTTTGCAACAAAAGGAATTAGCAGTTGAGCGCCCACATGGCCATATTTTAATGAGTGGTCATAATGATGTGGTCAAAGATACGACGATCACCACCAACGTTTACATGTACGGATTATTTAATTCGCAAATTTCGATTGGAAATACAAATATGAATAAAATGCTGTCCAATGCTAGAAACCCACTAAATCGAATGAAGACATCTGGGCAACGAATTTATCTAGAGGTAGACGGGGAGTTCCGTTTGCTAACAATGCCTTCCTTATTCGAAATTGGCTTTAACTATGCCCGCTGGATTTACAAGCTACAGGATGATGTTGTGACGGTTACCACCTTTACGATGGTTGATACAGCAGATGTTCAACTTGATGTGACCTCAAAACAAGGGAAAGCATATCGCTTCCTTGTGACAAACCAGGCGACGATGCAGAACAACGAATATGAAGTTCCATACGAGCTGGCTACTGACGGCAATATGCTAACCTTCACAGCTAGTGAGGAAGCTGGTAGTAAAGAAACGTACCCAGATCTCACGTATACCATGCAGGTTATCGGAACCGAAATCGATGTGAAAGATGAGAGGGTACTCGCTGAGAATGTTGAACCTGGCAGTGCTTCCCTTGTTGTTCTAGAACTACAGCCAACATCCAAGTGGACGATGATCATATCTGGTGATCTTTATGGCGAAAAGCGCCGTCCTGCACCGTACCTTTTTACAGACGTCGTTAAAGATTATCGTTCCTATTACAAAGAAGTGATGCAAGGCTTCCATTTAGAACAGGAAAACAAGCAGGATGTAAGAGAAATAGAGAAGGTAAATACCCTTGCATGGTGGTATACCCATAATATGCTGGTACATTTCTCTGTCCCGCACGGCCTGGAGCAATACGGTGGTGCTGCTTGGGGAACAAGGGACGTCAGCCAAGGACCTGCCGAGTATTTCATGGCAACCCAGCACTATGAAACGGTAAGAGATATCATTAAGACGGTCTTTGCGCACCAATATGAGGATACGGGTAACTGGCCACAGTGGTTTATGTTTGATAAATATAACAAGATTCAGCAGGATGACAGCCATGGAGATATTATCGTTTGGCCGATGAAGGTCGTATGTGATTATATTGAGGCAACTGGCGATACAGCAATTTTACAGGAAAAGATTCCGTATACAGATCGCAATACGTATGAATTTACCGAAGAAAAAGCAACACTGCTTGATCATTTGAAGAAAGAAATGGACTACATCAAAGCACATTTTCTACATGATACGTATTTGTCAGCATATGATGATGGGGATTGGGACGACACCCTGCAGCCTGCGAACCAGAACTTAAAGAAATATATGGCAAGCAGCTGGACTGTCGCATTGACGTATGAAGCATTGCGCAAGATGACAAATGTGTTGAAAGATGTAGATGAAGAAACGGCAAACAAAACACAGGAATTGGTAGAAGGGATCAAGCGTGATTTCAATGACTTCCTAATGCAAACAGACATTATCCCAGGTTTTGTTTACATGGAAGAGCCAGGGGAAGTGGAAAGAATGCTGCACCCTACCGATGAAAAAACGGGGATTAATTATCGACTGCTGCCTATGCAACAAAGCATCATTAGTGAGTTGTTTACATTACAACAGGCAGAATCACATTATGACATTATTAAAAAGCATCTTTTCTTCCCAGATGGTGTTCGCTTAATGAACCGCCCGGCAAACTATAAAGGTGGTGTGAGCACACATTTTAAGCGGGCAGAGCAGGCGTCCAACTTTGGTCGGGAAATTGGCCTTCAGTATGTCCATGCACATATTCGGTATGTGGAAGCGATGGCGAAGCTCGGATATGGTGACGAAACATGGGATGGATTGGCTGTCATTAACCCGATCGCAATCCAAGATGTGGTGCCAAACGCAGAGCTGCGTCAGAGCAATGCTTACTTCAGTAGCTCAGACGGAGACTTTAAGACTCGTTATGAAGCACAAGAGCAATTTGGTAAATTACGAGACGGTTCTGTGAAGGTGAAAGGTGGCTGGCGCATATACTCAAGCGGCCCGGGAATCTACATGAATCAACTGATCGCCAATACATTAGGCGTACGCCAATTTGCCGGCGATCTTATCCTCGACCCTGTACTACCTGAACGTCTGGATGGTCTGCGTTTCACGTATACGTGGAATGACAAGCCTGTAACGTTCGTTTACCACTTAAATGCTGAGAAGCAGCAAGTGCTAATTAATGGTGCGATTAGTGAAGCAACAGAGCTTATTAACCCATACCGAGCGGGTGGAATACGCATCCCGCGTGAACAATTGGACCAAGCACTTGAAGCAGATGACAATACGATTGAAGTGTTTGTGTAAGAAGGGTAATACAAAGTGCGTTAACTCCATACAAGCCGTGATCTAAAAAAAGAAAACCGGGCGATCCATACTGGTATCGTCCGGTTTTCTCCATTACATTATTTAAAAAGGGAAGGTTTTAAGGGTATTATACTATTACCCAGGATGACCATCTGTTAAACTAAAATTATTAGAAAAGGAGAGGATCATATGGGGAAAATTGGATTACAGCTTTATACAGTAAGGGATTCTGCTGAAGCAAACTTTCAAAAATTACTTACAGACGTTGGGGAACTCGGTTATGAAGGCGTACAGTTTGCCGGTTTTTATGATGCATCAGCAGAAGATGTGCAAAAGACGCTCCATAAAGCAACGCTCAGACCAGCTGGGGCGCATGTACCTATCGATCAACTACAGAATAACCTGCAAGAGGTTATGCGCTACCATGAAGCTATTGAGAATCACTTAATCATTTGTCCATACCTGCCCGACTCCATGCGTGAAAATAAAGCGGGCTACTTACAAACAGCAGAATTATTTAATCAAATTGGGAAAGAACTGAAAGAAGCAGGATTTCAATTTGGCTATCATAATCATGCTTTTGAGTTTGATAGAATAGAAGAAACGACTGGATTTGAACTATTATTTGAAAACACCGATCCAGAGTTGGTAAAAATGGAGCTAGATTGCTTTTGGGCAACCTATGCAGGACATGATCCGAACAAGATTATCCGTGATTATAAAACACGTTGTATCTCCCTTCATTTAAAAGACATTAAAGTAGAAAATGGAGAAAAGATCTCTACTGAAATAGGCACAGGCACACTAGATATGAATAAATTAATTCAATCAGGGCTTGATCACAATGTGGAGTGGTTTATCGTAGAGCAAGAGCATTTCACAGGTGACCCATTAGTTAGTGCAAAGAAAAATGTAGAAGCATTAAAGAAAATGATATAATCATAGATAAGTAAAAAGTAAGCGCTATATTTAGACAGAAGGAGAGTTTTTAAAAATGAAAGTTACGGTTTGGAATGAGAATCGCCATGAAAAAACAAATGAGAAAGTTTCCGAGATTTATCCAGAAGGGATCCATGGGCAACTAGCATCTTTTCTAGAAGAAGCCGGTTATGATACAAAAACAGCAACGCTTGACGAACCAGAGCATGGATTGACAGATGAGGTCTTAAATGAAAGCGATGTCTTAGTTTGGTGGGGACATATGGCCCATGAAGAGGTTACCGAAGAGGTCGCTGAAAAAGTGAAGCAACGCGTACTTGATGGCATGGGGTTAGTTGTTCTTCATTCGGCTCACTTTTCCAAAGTATTTAAGAAGCTGATGGGTACTGGCTGTGACTTGAAATGGCGAGAAGCGGATGAAAAAGAAAGACTATGGGTAGCAGATCCGACCCACCCAATTACGGAAGGCATTGGGGAATACATTGAGTTAGAAAAAGAAGAAATGTATGGAGAGCATTTTGATATTCCAGCACCAGATGAATTAGTATTCATTAGCTGGTTTGAAGGCGGCGAAGTCTTCCGTAGTGGAGCAACCTTTAAGCGTGGCCGTGGGAAGATTTTCTATTTCCGTCCTGGACATGAAACATATCCCACTTACCATAATAAGGAAATTCAAAAAGTTATCATCAATGGTGTGAAATGGGCAGCCAATACGAATACACCGGAGCCTGTTCGTGGAAACCACCAGCCATTAGAGAAAATCACAAAGAAATAAAGGGGAGAAAATAACATGACAGCAGTTCGAGTAGCAGTAATCGGATGTGGAAGCATTGCAAAGCATCGCCATTTAATTGAGTATAGTCTACAGCCAGGAGTCGAGATTACAGCAGTTTGCGATATTGTGGAGGAACGCGCAAAAGCAGCAGCAGAAAAGTACGGAGCAACTGCTTATACAGATTATGAAACACTGTTAAAAGAAGAAGAAGTGGATGCTGTGAGTGTATGTCTACCTAACTATTTACATGCACCAGTATCCATCGCAGCACTGGAAGCAGGATGTCATGTGTTATGTGAAAAGCCAATGGCGACATCTCGTGAGGAAGCGCAGCAAATGATTGATGCTGCTAACAAAAACGAGAAGAAGCTCATGATCGCGCATAATCAGCGTTTCGTACCTTCACATCAGAAGGCAAGGGAATTAATTGAGCAAGGCGAGATTGGAAAAATATACAGCTTCCGTACTGCTTTCGGCCATGGTGGACCTGAAGGATGGAGCGTAGACGGAAAAGATAGCTGGTTCTTTCAAAAGGAAAAAGCGTTTATCGGTGCAATGGGCGACCTAGGTGTCCATAAAGCGGACCTTATGCGCTACTTGCTTGGAGAAGAATTTACAGAAGTTGCGGGATTTGTAGAAAGCGCAGCAAAAGAAGGTTCTGACGTGGACGATAATGCAGTTTGTATCTTAAAATCTACCAGCGGGGTTGTCGGAACCTTGGCAGCAAGCTGGGCATATTCCGCTAAAGAGGATAATTCGACGGTTATTTACGGAGAGAAGGCAACACTTCGATTGGAAGATGACCCGAACTTCTCCTTAGTTGCACAATATGTGAGCGGAGAAGTTGTGAAGTATGAGCTTGGTGGTATCCAAACAAATGATAGTGGTGGGCAGACGACCTCCAAGGTGATCCATCACTTTATTACAAGTATTACGGAAAACACAAACCCACCAATTGATGGTGAGGATGGAAAGAAATCACTAGAAGTTATTTTGAATGCGTTAGAATCAGCTGAGACAAAGCGAATTTGCGGATAATTTAAAATCTCCAGCGCCTATTTTGGGGGCTGGAGATGGACGTGGCCATTCTTGTTAATGGACAGTTCTTAGCAATAATTTTGTGCTTGCTTATTTTTAAATAAAGGGGTTAACATACATGCTTAAAATGGGAATTATCGGAGTAGGCGGGATAGCGCAGGGCAGGCATATCCCCGCATATCTTCAAATGCAAGAGAAAGTCGAGATCACAGCAGTACAGGATGTGAATAAAGAAAGGGCAGATGAAGTAGCATCAAAGCTTGGCATCACACAAGTATTTGATAACTATACGGATCTGTTTGATTTGGTTGATGCGGTAACCATTTGTACACCAAATAAATTTCATGCAGACATCGCAGTAGCTGCACTGGAAGCAGGAGTTCATGTGTTGTGTGAAAAACCGATGGCTATGACTGCAGAGGAATGCCAGCGCATGCTGGACGCTTCCCGCAAGTCAGGGAAAAAATTAGCCATAGCTTACCATTACCGGTTCACTGAACCAGCACAGGTGGCCAAAAAAGCAGTACTTAATCAAGAAGTAGGCGATCCACTTGTAACCCGTGTGGAAGCAATGCGACGTCGTAAAGTTCCTGGTTGGGGCGTCTTCACAAACAAGGAATTACAAGGGGGCGGTAGTCTAATAGACTATGGCTGCCATATGCTTGACCTAGCCCTTTGGTTGCTTAATGGTCCAAAACCTGTTGAAGTTAGTGGCAGAACATATAACCGTCTTAGTAAAACACCTAATCAAATAAATGATTGGGGCGTATTTGATACCGAAACATTTGATGTGGATGACCATGTATCAGCCTATATTACATTCGAAGACGGAGCGTCGTTGTTTTTAGAATGCTCATGGTCCGCAAATATCAAAGAAGATAAGCGACATCTGAGCATATCTGGCGTTGATGGTGGTCTGAATCTCTATCCATTGGAATTTTATCAGCCAAAACACGGAACCTTTATGACAACGACAACGAAAGCGGATCATAATGAAAATGAAGCGGGTATCGCGCAGGCCCATAACTTTGTCGATAGTTGTTTAGGGAATGCGGAGCTAGTCGTAAAACCAGAAGAGGCACTTGAAGTCTCTCGCATTATCGAAGCCATATATAAAAGTAGTGAAACAGGGACTTCTGTTCGTCTCTCATAATAAAGAAAGCATGGCTCCTTTGGGTGGCCATGCTTTTTCTAATATATTATTAGGAAAACATAAAATTTCTAATCTGCTGCTATTAATTTAACCTGATATTTTCTTTCTCGTGGACCATCAAATTCGCAAAAATAGACACCCTGCCAAGTACCAAGTACCAGTTTTCCTTCAGCTACGATAAGGGTTTGGGCATGACCGACTGTGCTTGTTTTTAAGTGGGCAGCTGTGTTTCCTTCTGCATGGCGGTCCTTAGCATGATCCCATGGATAAATTTCGTCAAGGCGCATAAGCATATCCGTTTTTACATCAGGGTCCGCATTTTCATTGACGGTAATTCCCGCTGTGGTATGCAGAGAGGAAACGACGAGGATCCCTTCCTCGACACCTGTTTCATAGATCCATTCTTCAAGCTTGCTCGTAATGTCGAGCATATCTGCGTGACGTGTTGTCTTAATTGAAAACGTTTTTTGCAATTCGATTCTCCTCTCGCAACATCCTGCTTTTAGTATACTACCCTTTTGATGCAGATGGAAATCTATGTTTTTTTAAATTGTTGCAAAAGATGATTTTTTGTAGGTTTCGTAGGCATAAAGTTAAGCCAGTAAGATAGAATGAAGCTGATGGAATTTTGAAGTAAACGAAGCCTTCGCTAAAAGACGAGAAAATGCTAGATACACTAACGACATTGTAACTTATAGAGGCACAAAAGAGCTCTTTCCAATATAATACGGACAAATAAGACAGTGATTCGCGGAAATATTGCAAACAGGATTCGCTATTTATTTCCCGGGTAATATTTTTTGGCTATCTGTCGAAACAAGGACGAAAGGAAGCGAGAAAAATGGAACATATTCAAAGAACCGTAGAACAATTAAAAACCTACATACCTACATCAACTAAGCGATCTGATCATAAGGCATTCTGGGATAAGTCCTTGCTAGAATCAAGTAGACAACCCTTATCAGCGACAATGTCAGAAAGAGAATATCCTATTAAACAAGTAAAAGTTCAGCGTGTTGTTTATCAGGGTTTCGGCGGCACTCCGATTCACGCCCACTATTTATTGCCCCAGAATACAGAGGGAAAGTTACCTTGTCTACTTTTCTTCCACGGGTATGGAATGAATAAAGGATCTGTTGCACAGTATATGCAGTGGCTGATCCAAGGGTACGCAGTGCTGGCGGTAGATAGCCGAGGTCATGGAGAAAGTGGCGATGCTGCGCTTTATTCTTCAGATGTTACTGGAAGCTGGGTGACAAAAGGGATACTAGATAAAAACGAATATTATTACCGAAATGTATATATAGATGCTGTCAGAGCAATCGACTTTCTCTGTACGAGGAAAGAGATAGATGCTGAACGCATTGGTGTAATTGGCGGCAGTATGGGGGGAGGAATCACGCTTGCGGTTGCTGCATTGGATGATCGACCTAAGCTTGCTGTGGCGGATATGCCAAACATGTGTGATATCCCGCTGGCAATGGAGCAGAAATTTGAAGGTTCTTTAACAATAGTCGAGAACTTCCTGCGACAGAATCCACAACTTACAGAGCAGGTTTATGAAACCCTGTCGTATTTTGACCATGTCAATCTAGCAGAGCAAATAACATGCCAAACAAGATTCGCTATTGGCCTACGTGACATTATTTGCCCACCTCAGCCGAGCTATGGTGTATATAATTTGATACATGCTCCCAAAAGCATGGAAGTCTATCCTTTTTCTAGCCATGATATGAGTATGAATAGCTACACGGATAAAACATTGGAGTTTATTGCAGCTTATTTGTAGAGAGGGTGCTTTTCGGCTGATAGGTTGAGAATGAGAGTGTGATTATCAGCCAAGAGCGAGAGGACATCGCCTTAGAGCAAAAGAATATCGCCCGAGAGCAAGAGCGCATCGACCGATAACCAAATCCCCTCCAACCACCCCACCAAGAAAAAATCCCCATTTTACTTCTATTCACCTATTGACACAATTTGGATTTCAACTTACGATGAATGAAAACGTTTACAAAAAGAAATGGGTGAGGGATATGGTGACGATTCATGATGTGGCGAAGTTAGCTGGGGTCTCGGTTGCGACGGTATCCAGGGTGGTGAATGAGAATAAGCGAGTAGCAGAGAAAACAAGGACCCGGGTAGAGTGGGCGATTAGCGAGTTGAACTATGCACCTAGTGTATTGGGCAGAAACCTGAGAACCTCAAAAAGCAATCTGTTGCTTGTACTGCTTCCGAGTATTTCCAACCCATTTTACACTGAAATTATTAATGGGATCGAGGATACCGCTATTGCAAGAGGCTACAATATCTTGCTCTGTGAGACGGATTCCAATCCAAAGCGGGAAGCCATTTATTTTAACCTTCTTCGCAACAGGCTAGCAGAAGGAATTATATCCATGGACCCCTCAGTAAATAAAAATAAACTGTTGGAACTTGCAGAGAGTTACCCGGTTGTCCAGTGCAGTGAATATGATACAGAGAGCCCTATTCCGTATGTGACGATTGATAATGAACAAGCAGCATATGATGCTGTTACACATCTAATCGAGTCAGGACACCGAAAAATCGCACTGATTAATTCTGATGAACGATTTTTGTATGCCAGACAGCGACAAAATGGTTATGAGAAGGCAATGCAGAAACACGGATTACCAATTCGTGACGAGTGGGTTTACAACGCGGAACATCTCCGATTTGGAGCTGGACAAAAGGCAATTAGGACGCTCTTACAACTCAACGATCGCCCTTCTGCCGTGTTTGCAGTGTCAGATGTCTATGCGATTGGGGCATTAAAGGAGATTCATAGACTGGGGAAGAAAGTACCAGAGGATATTGCCATTATTGGTTTTGATAAGATTACGTTTTCGGATATGGCGTTCCCTACATTGTCAACGATCGCGCAGCCAATGTATGAAATGGGTTGTATTTCAGCTGAGATGATTATGGATGAAATCAGTGGGGTTATTGTAAATAGTAGAGTACTAGAGCATAAGCTCATAAAACGAGATTCTACATAAGGGAGAGAATCATATGAAAAAAGGAACGGCATTGGTAACAGGGGTTAGCCATGAAAACGGAATCGGGGCAGCAGCATGCAAACGATTGGCTGCAGCTGGGCATGATATTTTTTTTACGCATTGGCAAGCCTCTGAAAAATGGGAGGCACAGTTTAAAGCAGAGATCACGCAATATGGCGTAAGGTGTGAAGGAGCATCGATTGATTTGGCAAATTCTGATGCCGCAATAAAAGTTCTAAACGCAACAGAGGAGGCGCTCGATTTTCCATGTATTTTAGTAAATAATGCAGCATATTCCACACGAGATGGCTACCAGCAGCTGGATGCCCAAACGTTGGATGCGCACTATGCGGTAAATATTCGTTCAGTATCTTTGTTATGTGTCGAATTTGCTCGCAGATTTGAAAAAAAGCAAATGCAAGCTGGAAGAATTATTAATATGACCTCAGGCCAGGCGCAGGGTCCCATGCTGGAAGAGTTGGCATATGTAGCAACAAAAGGAGCCATCTCTGCGTTTACCCTTTCTTTGTCAGCAGAGATCGGATATCTTGGCATTACAGTGAATGCCGTTAATCCTGGTCCGACAGATACTGGCTGGATGTCTGAGGAGCTAAAAGAGGAGTTGGAACCAAAATTTGCGACAAAGCGAATTGGCCTGCCGGATGATGCTGCAAGGTTAATTGCCTTTCTTACGAGTGATGAAGCAGCATGGATTACAGGCCAGGTGATCAATTCAGAAGGGGGCTTCTTCCGTAACTAATTCTTTCTTTCGTTGGGATGGGTAAGTGGCAAAATAATTCACCAAAAATTCGAAAAACAGGTTGACATATTGGGTTGCAGTGTATATTATAAAGTCAAATGTAAACGTTTTCACACGTAGGAAATGTTTACTATACCAAGGGGGTTAAAAGCATGAAGTTCAAACGTTATGTCATTTGGTCATTATTGGTTATCTCGTTGGCAGTATTTTTAGCAGCATGTAATAGTGAAGGGGAAGAAACATCAAGCACGGATGGAGAGGAAAACACAGATTCTGGTGAAAACGCAGAGGAAGCAACAGAAGATGAACAAGTTACAATCGTGTATGCACGTGGGGTGGATACGACACCGGCTACAGATGCTGTTATTAAAGCATTTGAAGAGGCACATCCTAATATTAAAGTGGAACAACGGGAGATGCCAGCAGACACGGGTCAGTCTCATGACCAATATGTAACTACGTTCAGTTCGCAAAGTACGGAAATTGATGTTTTCAATGCGGATGTAATCTGGCCAGCAGAATTTGCTCAAGCGAATTATGCACTAGAGCTAGATCGTTTCATTGAAAAAGATGGCATAGATATGGATTCTTATTTCCCCGGCACCGTTGCCGCAGGGAAATTTAATGGAAGACAATGGGCGATGCCGCAATTTACAGATGCGGGAGTATTCTACTATCGTACTGATATTGTAGAAGAACCACCTAAAACATGGGATGAACTGATAAGCCAAGCGCAAGAGCTTCAGGGGCAAGAAGGAACTGAGTTTGGTTACCTTATGCAAGCAGCACAATATGAAGGATTAATTACAAATGCGATTGAATATATTGCTTCCTATGGTGGGCAGGTCGTGGATGAAAGCAATAACGTTGTAGTGGATAGTCCAGAGACAGTCAAAGCAATTGAAAAAATGCAGGAAGTTGTAGGATCAGATTTTGTTCCTGATAACATTCTTAATTTCATGGAAACGGAAACAGAAAACGCTTGGATCGAAGGAAAAGCGGTATTTGCCAGAAACTGGCCATATCTAATGTCTTCTTCTAATGATGAGGAACGTTCCTCCATCGTAGACAATGTGGAAATGGCAATGCTCCCAGCTGGTGATGAAGGAAGTGCTTCAGCTCTTGGTGGATGGATGACGATGATTAACCGTTACTCCGAACATCCTGAAGAAGCGTGGGAGTTTGTGAAATTCATTTCTGGTCCAGAAGGTCAAAAAATCTCCGCTGTTGAAGGCGCACGTGCTCCTACTATAGCAGAATTGTACGAAGATCCAGAAGTTCAGGATGTTAGTTCTTTATTTGCTAACCCGGAATTTAGAGAAGTATTGCAGTCAGCAGTACCGCGTCCTGTAACACCAATCTATCCGGAAATTTCTGACATTATGCAAATTGAATTATCAAAAGCTTTAACAGGTGAACAGTCTGCAGCAGATGCAGCTGCAAACATGCAGGAGAAAATGGAAGCCGCCATGGCGGAATAACTTGAATAAAGCAAGATGAGGAGCAAGTTGCTCATCTTGCTTTTCTATTAAGCAAACATGAGCAAGGAGGATCAGGATGAAAAAAAACAATCGGCGTGGCTTTCAACTAAATGAGAAACAGCTCGGTTATGCCATGGTGCTTCCATCACTTCTATTAGTTATTGCAGTCGTACTGTGGCCGGTTGCACAATCCTTTTATAATAGCTTGTTTGATTACAGGCTAAACGACCCGACAAGATCACAACTGATGTTAGGATCCACAATTGATTTAGAACGTTATGTCGATAATCATTTTTATATTGAAGGCCAGCTGGAAACGTTGGGCAGTGAGAATGAAGAATTAGCCGCCACAGCGACAGCTATCCAAGAAGATATTGAAGGGTTTCATGCGGAATTAATTCAGGATGAAGAAATGAAGCAAAAGGTCGAAAAAATTGATGAAATGCTGGCAAGCTATACCCCTGTCAGAGACAATGAGCTCAAATATGCCGATTTGGATAATGATTTTGCATCGGAATACAGGGATACTTTAACCAATGCACAGAATGAGTTAATGAAGGCCGCAGAGCAGGCGCCGAATGAAGAAGTAGCGTCAACGATCACCCAGACTGCTGATTTACTAGGTGCTACATCCGAAAATATTTTAGAATCAAACTTTATTGGTTTAGCAAATTACGCTAAATACTTGAAAGACTCGAGAATGTGGGGAGCTTTAGGTAATACGGCATTTTTTACTGTCGTAACCGTAGCGCTTGAGCTTGTAATCGGACTTGCAGTAGCGCTGTTAATCAACCGGGCCTTTAAAGGGAGAGGACTTGTCCGAGCATCTGTGTTAATTCCTTGGGCGATACCGACAGCAGTAGCTGCCATGATGTGGGGCTTTTTATATGATGGCCAATCCGGGATTGTGTCGCACTACATGGAGGTATTTAACCTTATCCCAGGTGCTTCGTGGTTATTATCCACTGCAGATGGAGGAATGTTTTCTATCATCCTAGCAGATGTGTGGAAAACAACACCGTATATGGCTTTGCTGCTTTTAGCAGGATTGCAAACTATACCAGCACCGCTCTATGAAGCCTCAAACGTGGATGGAGCGAATAAATGGCAGCAATTTTGGAGCATCACCCTACCACTCTTGAAATCTTCTATTCTTGTAGCACTATTATTCAGAAGTTTGGATGCCTTCCGGGTATTTGACTTAATTTATGTGCTAACAGGCGGTGGACCGGCGAATGCGACCGAGTCTATCTCGGTTTATGCCTATAAAACACTCTTTGCGCAGCAGAATTTTGGAGAAGGTTCGGTTCTTTCCGTTATCGTTTTCCTATGTGTAGCGCTCATTAGTTTTCTGTTTGTTAAATTAATCGGATCCGATCTATTTGCAGGTCGTACAAAATGAGGAGGGGAAACAGATGAATAAAAAAGCAGGAATCGGATTTTATATCTTTTTGACAGCCTTTGTCTTTCTCGTCATGTTTCCGTTTATCTGGGTCTTTTTAACCTCCATTAAACCTGTCGGAGAGATCTTTTCATCCTTCCGCTGGTTTACTACATCACCGACCTTGGATTCCTATGATGCAGCTTTGACAAATCGCCCATTACTACGGTATATGCTAAATAGCTTTGTCGTTTCTGGTTTAACAACTATTGTATCACTAGCTTTTGCAGCTTTTACAGCATACGCTGTGACAAGACTGCCGATTAAGGGGAAAGGTCTTATACTAGGGATAGTGCTCGCAGCATCTATGTTTCCCCAGATCGCGATTATTTCCCCGATCTTTAATTTAGTAACAGATTTGGGTCTGCGAAACAGTTATCTAGGATTAGTAATTCCTTATATTACAATCAGTCTTCCATTATCGATCTGGATTCTGGCAACTTTCTTTAAAAAGATTCCATTCGAGCTAGAGGAATCTGCCAAATTGGATGGAGCAAGTCCCTTCCAAACATTCCGGAAAATTATCTTTCCTTTGGCAGCGCCAGGAGTCTTCACGACAGGGATCCTTGTGTTTATCGCAGCATGGAATGAGTATCTCTTCTCTCTGACGATTAATAGTGATGATGCATGGCGCACCGTCCCAGTAGGGATTTCCATGTACCAGAGTCAATATTCTGTACCATGGGGCGATATTTCCGCAGCAACGGTAATTGTGACGATTCCAATTGTGATACTGGTACTGTTCTTCCAACGAAGAATTGTGTCGGGGTTAACTTCTGGGTCGATGAAGGAGTAGGTATTTTTAAAGAAGGGTAGCTCACTGGTTATGGCGGGCTACCCTTTTTTATGTAAATCGAATAAAAAGTATATATTGGAAGTTAAGCATGAGCAGCTAAAGACAACTTTAAAGTAATCTATACAGATAGGAGGAAGGCGGGCTAAAGAAGTAATATTGAAATTAGCATAAGGAGGGGGATTATATAGTGAGAAAATTAACCTTTATGGTCATGCTTGTACTCATCCTTTTAATATTTACTAGTTGTGAAAGCCCTAAGATATCAGAGGATGAGGCTGTATCTATCGTTTTAGAAAGTCATTCACGAGGCAGTGAAGAAGCTGAAATAAAAGCTGTGAGTCATCGTTTTGGGGAGTATAAAGTGGAGTGGGAAATTGATGCAGCTTGTGAGTTTGGCACGGATTATATTGATGATCAAAGCGGTAAGATGGTAAAGGGCGAAGAGACAAATTGTTAAGGATGGAGTGTAATGAGACCATGTTGCCAAGGGATGTTCTAAATTGTGTACCACGTTTAGTTTTGTTCTGTAGCAGAAGTTTAAAAGCCTAATGCCCCAAAAAAAGGCACTAGGCTTTCAACAAATTAACATTTCCTTGCTACTAACAGAACTTCGTTTTTATCCAGATTACACACTCTTCGAAACTATATTAACTTATGCTTGAATACTTTACCGGCGATAAAGTAAGCGATGGCCATAATCCCGACACACCAGGCAAGCGCAATCCAGATACCATTACTGATAGTGCCATCATACAAAAGAGTGCGGATCGCATTCACAATTGAAGTCACTGGCTGGTTTTCAGCAAATATACGAATGATTTTAGGCATGGATTCGGTGGGGACGAATGCTGAGCTGATAAACGGTAGAAAAATGAGTGGGTACGAAAATGCAGTTGCCCCTTCCATAGTATTTGCAGTTAATCCAGGAATGACTGCCAGCCATGTCAGCGCCAAAGTAAACAGTCCGAGTATCCCAACAACTATGAGCCATTCAATGATGGTAGCGTTAGAACGGAAGCCCATTAAAAGTGCTACAAGAATAACCACCAATACAGTAAGTGCATTGGAAACAAGTGAAGTCAATACATGGGCCCACAGTATCGAAGAACGCTTTATTGGCATAGTAAAGAAACGTGCCATCAATCCACTCTGTACATCTGTGAATAAGCGCAAAGAAGTATAAGCGACACCTGATGCGATCGTGATCAGCAAGATTCCCGGCAACAGGTAATTAACATAATTTTCGGTTCCTGTCTCTATCGCTCCGCCAAACACGTAGACAAACAACAACATCATCATAATTGGTGTAATTGCCACTGTGATAATTGTATCTGGGCTACGCATGATGGTACGCATTAAACGCCCAAGTAACACCCCTGTTTTCCTGTTCATCTAAATCTCCTCCTTTTTGCCGATTATGGCAAGGAAGATTTCTTCCAATGTTGGTTGCTTCTCGATATATTCCACTTTCGCTGGCGGAAACATCTCCTTAAGTTCGGCAAGGGTTCCAGTCGTGATGATTTTGCCGCCATGCAGAATCGCGATACGATCCGCTAATTGTTCGGCTTCCTCAAGGTACTGAGTTGTCAATAAGATAGTCGTACCCCCGTTGGCAAGCTCCTTGACGGTATTCCATACCTCAATCCGTGCCTCAGGGTCAAGTCCTGTGGTTGGTTCATCGAGAAAAATCACTTCAGGCTTCCCAATTAGGCTCATAGCGATATCAAGCCTACGCTTCATTCCCCCTGAATACTTATCTGCACGCTGGTTGGCCGCATCAGTTAAGTTAAATCTTGCAAGTAGTTCGTTAGCGATTTGAGTTGGCTTGGAAACTCCCCGCAACTTGGCAATCATCACCAGATTTTCCCGCCCGGTTTGCATGCCATCTAATGCCGCAAACTGTCCTGTTAGGCTGATGCTTTGGCGAACATGATCGGCTTGTCTTTGAACGTCAAACCCGCTAATATTTACTTGACCGGCATCCGGATTTAGCAGTGTTGATAGGATGTTCACGGCTGTTGTCTTACCCGCTCCATTTGATCCTAACAAAGCAAAAATTTCTCCTTTTTGTACTTCAAAATTTAATCCTTTTAACACTTCTTTGTCTTTAAAGGACTTTTTAAGGCCCTTTACTGAAATCGCAGTAGTGCTCATTTATCTTCCTCCTTATAAAATGGCTAGCAAACCAGTGATTCGGAACATTGCCTATAACCTGTAGACATAGCTTACAGAGTTAGATTGCTACTATCTACTTAGTGTTACTGGTATGCAGTAATACCGACTACTGGTCTAAAAATAAAACTGAATAATGAAGGTTAACAACTCGAATTTATAACCAACTACCCAGCCTTAATGATCTATTGAATGTACACTTTTCCAACGGCTTATGAGACTCAATTTAATTACTTCTTTTTATCAATTTTTTGCTTGACCGACTCTTGATAGAGATCCGCGTATGTTTTGGAGTCTTCAATTAGCGCATCACAAAATGCAGCAACATCTGTTCCTGTAACTTCAAGCACACCCTTGCCTGCAGCTACCCCTTCTTCAAAGAAGGCGAGAATTTCAGATAGCAATCCAATACCTTCACCCAGCTCAACGGGACCGACTTTGAAAAGATATTTTTGGATCTCTTTATATACAATTTGGTAGTCTTGAGGAAGTGATTTAACACGTGAGACATGGGCTCTCCATTCTTTTTTACCTTCAATTATTTTTTTAATACTCATTTAAGCCCTCCTAATTTTCTTAATACGTTTTGGTTGAGTTGGTCACGCCACTTATCTCTGTATGTTTTTCCCCCGTCGTCTCCAACAAGTGCTGCGCAGAAGCCTTTAATATCATTACCTAGTACTTCTTCGACGGTTTGGCCATCTGCTGCTGTCACTTCTAGTAGTTCAAGGGCACTGTCTAGAATCGGCATTAGGTTCCGTCCGGTAAAATCAGTGTAAACCCAGAGATTATTTTTGATCTCTTCCCAAGCAGTTTGATATTCAGCTGGTAGGAGTTTAGCTCGTGCTTCAAAATTTTTCATTTCTTTCGTCATATCACTACCGGTCACTTTTTCAAAGAAGTTCATTATCGTCATCTCCTTTTCATTTCTTTCGTTTTAAGTTCTTCAAGTTTGTTTGTGACAAAACCCCATTTTTCCCAAAAGAGATCAAGCTGCTCTCGGCCTGCTTCGGTAAGGGTGTAAAACTTTCTAGGCGGTCCAACAGTGGACTTTTTTTTCTCAATGTTAACTAGATTGTTTTTTTCGAGCCTTATCGTAATCGTATATACCGTGCCTTCCACAACATCGGTAAAGCCTAGATCTCTTAGGTGTTGCGTGATTTCATAGCCGTACGTTTCCCCGCGACTTATAATCTCAAGCACACACCCCTCGAGTACTCCTTTAAGCATTTCTGTAATATTTTCCAAATTCATCCCTCTTTTGTGTTTCGATACTTTTTTGTGCGTGACATCTTACGTGTTAGTAGTCTGTATTACTTACTACTGGTATATAGTATTACAGAGTAGATGCATTTGTCAACCCAATTTTTCGACCGACGTATTTTCAAAATAACGAAGTAAGGTTTTATTCACATGGGAAAGGGAAGTGATTATATAGCCATGAACAACAATAAGCAGTAAAGAAGGAGAGTCTATCAATGAAAGCATCGGAAGCGGTTATTGATATTTTAAAAGATTGGAATATTAAGCATGTATATGGATATCCGGGTGATTCTGTAAATAATTTAATCGAAGGATTGCGAAAAGCAGAAGATGACATCCGGTTTATCCAGGTGCGACATGAAGAGGTAGGTGCGCTTGCTGCATCGGCAGAAGCAAAATTAACGAATCATGTAGGAGTTTGTTTGTCAATCGGCGGACCAGGGGCTGTCCATCTGTTAAACGGAATGTATGATGCAAGAGAGGATGGCGCCCCTTTAGTCGTCATTACAGGGCAAGTTTCGCAAGATCTAGTCGGCACCGACAACTTTCAAGAAGTAAATCTTGAGCGAATGTTTGATGACGTTGCGGTGTTTAATAAACGGGTAACTTCTGGTGAGCTCGTGCAACCATTACTTAAACAGGCCTTTAAAGAAGCAACAACGCATAATGGTGTGGCTGTCTTAACGATCCCGGATGATGTTTTTAAAGAGTCTGTTAAAAAAGATAAGCTGCGTTCAACCGTTCAAAGCAATTATCGACTGTTCCCTGAAAAGGAGGATGTTGCGCAGGCTGCTAAACTGTTACAGCAAGCGGAAAAGCCAGTCATCCTTGCTGGTAGAGGTGCACTCTCTGCACGGGAGCAACTAGAAGAATTTGCACAAAAAATCGCGGCCCCTGTTGTTGTCTCTTTACCTGGTAAAGGAGTGCTCCCAGATGAGCATCCGTATAACTTAGGGAACTTAGGACAAATAGGTACCAAACCATCCTATGAAGCAATGGAAGAAACAGACCTGCTTATTTTAGTTGGAACAGGTTTCCCGTATCGTGATTTCTTGCCTGATGATGTCCCGGCAATTCAAATCGATATTGATCCTGCAAAAATAGGGAAGTGGTATCCAACAGAGGTAGGACTTGTCGGTTCTTCAGAAGAAATTTTAGCGCGGTTTAATGAACAGCTATCTTATAAGAAAAACCGTTCCTTCCTAGATGCATGTCAAAAAAACATGGCAAACTGGTGGGAGCATGTAGATAAGATTGCAGAGGCAAAAGAAGGAGAAGCCTTACAAGGTCCACAAGTTATGCATGAATTAAATCGTGTTGTAGAAGATGATGCGATTCTTTCCGTTGATGTAGGAAATGTTACGTCATGGTTCGCAGGATTTTTCCGTATGACAAATCAGGACTTCGTTATCTCAAGCTGGTTAGCAACAATGGGCTGTGGTTTACCAGGTGCCATTTCAGCAAAATTAACCAACCCGGAAAAACAAGTATGGGCTATTTGTGGCGATGGCGGATTTTCCATGGGTATGCAGGACTTTCTTACAGCAGTTAAATACCAATTGCCAGTTAATATCCTTGTCTTCAACAATGAAAAAATCGGTATGATCAAATATGAACAAGAACAAATGGGAAATATTCCGTACCAAACAGACTTGCAAGGCATGAACTATGCGGAATTTGCCAAAATTAGTGGGGGCGAAGGATATAAAGTTACCACACAAGAAGAGTTGCAAGTAGCACTTGAGTCCGCAAAAGCAAATAATAAACCAACTATTATCGATGTGGATATAAAAGAACGTGCTCCATTACCAGGAAAAATTGAATGGAATCAAGCAAGATCCTATTCCAAGCATATGTTGAAAAAGCTGATAGAGGGTGAAGGGAACTTTGACATGCCTCCATTAAAAACCGTATTAAAGCGACTATTTTAATATAATGTCAACGATCTAATTCCTAAACTAGGGATTAGATCGTTTGCTTACAATAGCTGGATGATTTGTATAAAGGAGAGTAATAGGAAATGGATGATGTTTTTGCGATTATCTTAATAAGTCTCTTAGCAATTGTGATTATCGTCCCTGTCTTCCTAATCATTAGGCTATATGTTCATGATAGGAAGCAAGAGGAGCATTCTGTGTTACAGAATTACCCACTTTTAGGCAAAATGCGGTATATCCTTGAAAAGATGGGGCCTGAATTAAGACAATACTTATTTAATAACGATAGAGAAGGAAAGCCATTTAATAGAAAACAATTCGAATATGTGAATAAAGCAGGGAAATATCAATCAAGCTTGTTAGGATATGGCGCCGAGAAGGACTTTAAAGAGAATGACTATTACCTTGTTAACAGTATGCTTCCCAAGATGGATGAAGAAATAAAAGTAGAGAATAAGCCTACTATTTCTACACAAATCTATGAAGTAAAAGAAGAAAACCTGTTTAGTAGAAAGGAAAAACGAAAGGAATCACAAATTAAGCCGGCGTTGCTTCCCGATGAGGAGCGGGTAATCTTAGGTGAAAATACGGTTAAGGAGCCTTTTTATTTAAAAGGAATCATCGGACAATCAGCGATGAGCTATGGATCGCTTGGTGAAAATGCTATTACTGCCCTTTCAAAAGGGTTAGGAATGGCAGGTGGCACCTGGATGAATACGGGGGAAGGAAGTTTATCTCCCTATCATTTAAAGGGTAATGTAGATATCATCATGCAAATTAGTCCTGGTTTGTTCGGGGTGCGAGATGACGATGGAAATTTTTCGTTTGAGGAATTTAAGAAAAAGGCGCAAACACCCCAAGTAAAAGCCTTTGAACTAAAACTCGCCCAAGGAGCTAAAACGCGAGGCGGCCATGTGGATGGGAAGAAGGTCACCAAAGAAATCGCGGAAGTGCGAAATGTAGAAGAAGGGAAAGATATCGACAGTCCAAACAGGTTTCCTGGTATTAACACAGCAGAGGAATTGTTACACTTTCTGCAAGAACTCCGTGAATCCGGAGGGAAGCCTGTCGGGCTCAAGATTGTGGCAGGTAATGAAGCAGAAGTTGAGAAACTAGTTAAAGCTATGAATGAAAATAATATTGTGCCAGACTTTATCACCGTAGACGGAGGAGAGGGCGGAACAGGCGCGTCCTACTACGAGCTAGCTTATTCAGTTGGACTCCCTGCTTTTACTGCCATTCCGTTGGTTCATGAATGCCTGGAAGCATTTGGGATTCGTCACAGGACCAAAATTATTGCCTCAGGGAAGCTGCTAACCCCTGATAAAATCGCAATGGCATTATGCTTAGGTGCAGACCTGGTCAATATTGCAAGAGGGTTTATGATTAGTACTGGGTGCATTATGTCGCAAGTTTGCCATAAGAATACATGTCCCGTTGGGGTGGCAACAACAGATAAAAAGCTACAGGAAGCATTGGTTATAGAAGAGAAGAAATATCGGGTATGTAATTATTTGGTAACCTTAAGGCAAGGATTGTTTGAGCTGGCAGCTATTGCCGGCCTTGACAGTCCAACCAAGTTTACAAAAGACCATATTTTCTATCAATCTCAATTTAGAGCGTTTTCTAATCGAAGTAGTGTAGAGGCGAAGTAGAAGGGAATGCACATGTGAAAAGCACCAGTACAAAGCTGGTGCTTTTCTTATCTTTAAGCAAATTCACTTATATCACCTTAACCCGATTTATATCCAGGAATTTTGAAATAACAAAGGCTGACGCTCCCAAAGCGTTTGAATATTTTCCAAGGGAGGAGACAGTTAAGTTCACAGCGTTACCATGAAAAACGGAAAGTCTGTCGTCTAGTACACTTTTTATCGGATTCATTATCCAATTTTCAAAGCGGGCCATTCTGTTTCCAATGATAAGCATATCGGGGTTAAATGTGTTGATTATGTTGACTAAACCAACCCCATTATATTCTCCAATGGTATGCAACAGTCTCAAAACGTCTTTATTTCCTTTTTTGGCCTCTGACTCTATATGATCCAATGTTATGGAAGAAGTATCCTTAAAGTATTCTAATTTTTTTGCTTCCGTTAACAAAGCACTTTCCGAGGCATACAGTTCCCAACATCCACGGTTTCCACAGCTGCATTTTCTCCCATTTACTTCAATTGTAAGATGCCCCATTTCTCCTGATATACCTGTTGCACCTTTATAAAGTTGGCCGTTGATAATAATCCCAGTACCGATTCCAATTCCGACACTTACATAGATAAGATTCATAGCATTTTTTCCAGCACCGTAAAGATGCTCTCCTAGTGCTCCTGTATTCGCCTCGTTATCTATTAAGGTAGGGATATTAAATTCGTCTTCTAGGATTTGCTTCAGATTAACTTGATTTAAATCTAAATATGGAGTGAAGAGGATAAGGCCCTCTGGATCAACAATGCCAGGAGCCCCGATACCTATTCCGACAACACCATAGGGACTATCAGGTGATTTCTCGATTAGCGAACGGATAAGGGAACGTAAAGCCTGCATAATTTCCTCAGCACTTTGGTCTGAAAGAGGGACGGATTCCTCTTCTACTATTTCGCCACTCAAATCTGTCAATACCGCTAAAATATAATTCACCCCAAGGTCAATACCAATAGCATAACCAGCGTGAGTGTTAAAATAAAGCATGACGGGTTTTCTTCCACCACTAGACTGCCCCTGACCTAGTTCGTTAACAAGCTTATCCTCGATTAGTTCACTGACCATGGTAGAAACTGTGGTTTTATTTAATCCTGTATCTTTAGATATTTGCGCCCTGGAAATAGGGCCTTTTTTTTCAATTTCATTTAAAACGATTGATTTATTAATCTGCTTCACTAATGTCAGGTCACCAGTTTTCATTTTATATAAAATTCCCCTCATTGTTTATTGATTAAATATAGTGTAACCATTTTATCACAAATATAATGTAGTCAGGTAAACGGATTAATTAATAGTTAAGACGAAAGATAATGTTGACATCGCTTACATATAAATTTATACTTTGTTTAATGAATAAACTAAATAGGCGGGAGGAGTGGTCAAAACGCCAATATAAATAATGGGCATCACATCATGATAGTTCATATAAAAACAAGGAAAAATCACGCGCATACTAAGAGTAAGGAATTTTTACTACTAAACTTATAGAGGTGAAACAATGACGACTTATTTTAAAGAGATTAATCATATTAAGTTCGAGGGAGCTACTTCAACAAATCCCTATGCATTTAAATTCTACAACCCGGAAGAAAAACTAGGTGGGAAAACGATGGAGGAAATCCTCCGATTTGGTGTGGCATATTGGCATACCTTTACGATGGATGGTTCCGATCCATTTGGGGCTGGCACAATGCAACGACCATGGGATAAGTACACAGGAATGGACTTAGCAAAAGCCCGCTTAGAGGCAGCTTTTGAGCTGTTTGAAAAATTGAATGTCCCGTTTTTCTGTTTTCACGATGTGGATATTGCCCCAGAGGGTAGTAGTCTTCGAGAAACCAATAAAAATCTCGATACCATTGTGAGCTTAATGAAAGATTATATGAAAGACAGTAAAACAAAGCTCTTATGGAATACGGCAAACAATTTTACCCACCCTCGATTTATTCATGGTGCTGCTTCCTCAAATAGTGCAGATATTTTTGCTTATTCGGCTGCCAAGGTGAAAAAAGGATTGGAGATCGGAAAAGAGCTTGGCGCTGAGAATTATGTTTTCTGGGGTGGCCGAGAAGGTTATGAGACACTGCTCAATACAGATATGAAATTGGAAATGGATAACTTAGGACGTTTCTTCCAGATGGCCGTTGACTATGCGAAGGAAATTGGCTTTGACGCACAATTCCTAATTGAACCAAAACCAAAAGAACCAACGACACACCAATATGACTTTGATGTGGCGACAGGTTATGCGTTCCTACAAAATTATGATCTACAAGATCACTTTAAATTCAACATAGAAGCAAACCATGCTACGCTTGCTGGCCACACTTTTGAACATGAACTTCACTATGCAAGAATACACAATATGCTTGGTTCAGTTGACGCAAACCAAGGTGATCCACTAATTGGCTGGGATACAGATGAGTTCCCGACAGACTTGTATTCTACTACACTGGCAATGTATGAAATTCTGAAAAACGGTGGGCTTGGACGTGGTGGCTTGAATTTTGATGCCAAAGTTCGCAGAGGATCCTTTGAAGCAGAGGACCTTTTCCATGCACACATTGCAGGGATGGATGCTTTTGCTGTCGGCCTGCGCGTGGCACAAAAGTTGCTTGATGATAACGTGCTTGAAGGAGTAGTTGAGGAACGCTACCAAAGCTATACGGATGGAATTGGGTTAGAGATTGTCCAAGGAAAAACAGATTTTCATAAATTAGAAAAACATGCATTAGAGATGAATGAAGTGACGCATTCTTCTGGTCGCCTGGAAAGAATCAAGGCAACAATCAACCAATATTTACTGCGAGCCTACGCGGGAGAATAGGTTTGCTTTGAGAGAAGAGGTGCGAAATGAAATATGTAATAGGAATTGATTTAGGAACAAGTGCCGTAAAAATTTTACTTGTTGACCAAAACGGTAACGTAACACAGGAGGTTACGAAGCAGTTTGCTTTAATTCAGGAAAAGCCTGGATATAGTGAACAACATCCAGAGGATTGGGTGGAACAAACGATTGCTGGGCTTGCTGAATTGCTTGAAAAGTTCCCTGGAAATAAGGATGCGATTGAAGGGATCAGTTTTTCCGGGCAAATGCATGGACTTGTACTACTGGATGAAAATAAGAACGTGTTGCGCCCTGCTATCCTCTGGAATGATACGAGAACAACCGCGCAATGTAAGGAAATTTACCGGCTGGTTGGGGAGAAACGGTTATTGGACATTACGAAGAATCCAGCACTAGAAGGGTTTACACTACCAAAGTTGCTATGGGTTAAGCAACACGAACCAGAAATTTACGCACAGGCGAAGACCTTTGTTTTGCCAAAGGACTATGTACGATACCGGTTGACCGGCGCCTTGCATATGGACTATTCCGATGCTGCGGGTACTTTGTTGCTGGATATCGCCAACAAAGAGTGGAGTTCGGAGCTATGTGATGTGCTGGGCATTGAAGCTAGTCTCTGCCCGCCATTAGTAGATTCCCATGAAGAGGTGGGCAGTGTAACAGAGGAAGTTTCCGAGAAAACTGGACTATCGTCAGCAACCCGTGTGTTTGCGGGAGGTGCTGACAATGCATGTGGCGCGATAGGCGCAGGTATTTTATCGGAAGGAAAAACGCTTTGTAGTATTGGGACATCAGGGGTCGTCCTCTCCTATGAGCCTCAAGCGGATAAAGAATTTGGTGGGAAAGTACATTACTTTAACCATGGTTCTCCTGACGCTTATTATACAATGGGCGTCACATTGGCAGCAGGACACAGCTTAAGCTGGTTTAAGGATGTTTTTGCGGAGGATGTATCCTTTGAAGAGCTGTTAGCTGAGATTGCCACCGTTCCCGTTGGATCGAATGGACTACTGTTCACACCATATATTTCAGGCGAACGTTCACCATATGCGGATGCCATAATTCGAGGAAGTTTTATCGGGATGGATAGCAGACATAAAAGGAAGGACTTTGTCCGAGCTGTGATGGAGGGAATTACGTTCTCTTTAAATGAATCTTTAGAGTTGTTTCGTGAGAGTGGAAAAACAGTCGATACCGTCATTTCAAGCGGTGGGGGCAGTAAAAATGAAGCATGGTTGCAAATGCAGGCCGATATTTTCCTGGCAACGATTGTAAAGCTGTCCAATGAACAGGGACCAGGAATGGGAGCGGCAATGCTCGCTGCTTATGGTTGTGGCTGGTTTGCCTCCTTACAGGAATGTGCAGATAGCTTCTTGGAAACAGACAAACTCTATAAACCAAAAGCTGAAAATGTTGCAAAATATAAAGAATTGTTTGCGATTTATCAGGATGTGTATGGACAGACAAAGAAGTTAAATGATAGGTTAAATGTATACCGCATGTAAAATAGGCAAGCACCAGCTAATTAAGCGGCTGGTGTTTTCTTTTTTGCTTTTGAAAGGAGCATGGTTCATGAAAAAAATACTCTTTATCGGCGACAGTATTACAGAGTGGGGAAAGCCGGAAGACCCAGAAGACTTAGGGATTGGATATGTTCGTCTGGTTCATGACTATTTACGGGTTACCTATCCTGCGGCGGAATTCAGTGTCGTGAATAAAGGCATTGGTGGCAACCGTGTCACAGATTTAGCGAACAGATGGGAAAAAGATGTGCTAGAGGAGAAGCCGGATCTGGTTTCAATTTCTATTGGTGTAAATGATGTTTGGCGACAACTGGATCAGCCAGACATGGACCAGGTAACTCCAGAACAATTTGCGCAAGTTTATGAAGGTCTCTTGGGGCTACTACATGAAGTGGAAGTTGTGTTAATGGAGCCGACGATTATTGAGGAGAGTGTGGAAGCAGTGGGAAACCAGAAGCTTTCTGCGTATGTAGAGATAGTACGTGAGCTTGGAGAAAAGTATCAGGCGAAAGTAGTACCAACCCATAAAGCATTTTTAACTTATTTACAGGCTGGAAGTGGAGTTGGGTTGACGACAGATGGCGTACATATGAATTCAAAAGGTAATATGCTCATGGCAAAGACGTGGCTTGATGCAGCGGGCGAAAGCTGTGCGAAGCTCCTTGGCGCTGTGTAAGAGGTAGATATTAATAACCAGAAAGGAGAAGAGTATAATGGATAATAATTTTAGTATTTTACATGAAGCACCGGATCCGCAAGAATATATTGATCTACGGTTAGAGGGTGGCATTAGTGGAAAGTCCAAGGACGCTGCAACAGTTGGATTGAAAAACTCTTTATTTGCAGTGTCCATCTATGATCAGGAAACATTCATTGCAATGGGACGCATCATCGGTGATGGAGGAGCATTTTTTCAAGTAGTGGATATTGTAGTAAAGCCAAGTTATCAGGGGAAGGGTCTAGGGAAAACGGTTATGCGAGAACTTATGGATTACTTGGATAACCATACTTATTCCGGCTCCTATGTAAGTCTGATAGCAGACGACCCAGCAAATAAGCTTTATGAACAATTTGGGTTCCGTTATACATACCCAGCGTCACATGGGATGTTTCGCATGTATTAGTGTCTGATATAAATAGTATGGCCAAAGCATCTGCATAGCAGGTGCTTTTTTTGGTGGATGATTAAACTTTAATTAACTACATAGACGGTCCAATCAACCAGAAACGATGTTCAATCGATGTCGCGGGCGGTTCAATCAATCAGAAACGATGTTCAATCGATGTCGTGGGCGGTTCAATCAATCAGAAACGATGTTCAATCGATGTCGTGGGCGGTTCAATCAATCAAAAACGGTGTTCAATCGATGTCGCGGCCGGTTCAATCAATCAAAAACGATGTTCAATCGATGCTACGACCGGTTCAATCAATCAGAAACGATGTTCAATCGATGTCGCGGGCGGTTCAATCAATCAAAAACGGTGTTCAATCGATGCCACGGGCGGTTCAATCAATCAAAAACGATGTCCAATCGATGCTACGACCGTTCCAATCAATCAGGAATGGCAACCAATCAACCACTTTGGTGCATCAATCAACCGGCAGCACCCTTGCCATACCCTTCTCCCACACCCCCAAAGTAAATAAATTCAAAAAATTTAACAATATATATTGATTGTACGTACGAATTATATTATTATAGATCACATAAGCTAAATATACGTACAAGTTAAGTAGATGAGGGGTGAGTAGAATGCTAGAAGATTTAAAAGCACAAGTATTGGATGCAAACTTACAGCTACCAAAGCATAATTTAGTCACTTTTACGTGGGGTAATGTAAGCGGTATCAACAGAGAGCAAGAACTTATTGTTATTAAACCTAGTGGTGTGGACTATGAAAATATGAAAGTAGAAGACATGGTGGTCGTAGACTTTGATGGCAATGTAGTGGAAGGAAGCCTGAATCCATCATCAGATACGCCCACCCACATTGTGCTTTACAAAAGCTTTCCTGATATAGGAGGAGTTGTTCATACACACGCGCCATGGGCTACCAGTTGGGCGCAAGCAGGTAGAAGTATTCCGCCGCTTGGTACAACACATGCTGATTACTTTTATGGAAGTGTTCCATGCACGAGGGAAATGACGGATAGAGAAATAAATGGGGCGTATGAGTTGGAAACAGGAAATGTGATTGTGGAAACGTTCAAGGAACAAGATATCAATCCGAATGCCATTCCTGGCGTACTTGTACATAGTCATGCACCTTTTACTTGGGGAAAAGACCCAGCAGAAGCAGTGCATAACGCAATAGTACTAGAAGAAGTTGCCAAAATGGGATGGAAAACATTCCAATTGAAACCTGGTACAGAAGACATGAATCAGGCGCTTCTTGATAAGCATTATTTAAGAAAACATGGGGCTGAAGCTTATTACGGCCAAGGGAAAAGTGAGGTGAGAAGGTCATGACAAAATTTGCAATTGGAGTAGATTATGGCACTGAATCAGGAAGGGCTGTATTAGTTCGTGTTGCTGATGGGCAGGAGATAGCCGATCATGTAACCCCATATAAACACGGTGTCATTGATGAGAAATTACCGGAATCGAATGTGCTACTCGGGAACGAATGGGCTTTGCAGCACCCAGAGGATTATCTTGATGTGTTGACACAATCTATTCCTGCAGTGTTGAAAGAGTCTAAGGTTAATCCAGAAGATGTCATCGGGCTTGGAATCGATTTTACTGCATGCACGATGCTTCCACTGGACCATGAAGGAGAACCACTCAGCCTTGATCCGTTACTTAAAGAGAATCCACATAGCTGGGTAAAGCTTTGGAAACATCATGCAGCACAAGAGGAAGCGACGAGAATTAATCAAATCGCAGAACAAAGAGGAGAAGCATTTCTCGCGAGGTATGGTGGGAAGATTTCTTCGGAGTGGATGATTGCAAAAATCTGGCAAATTCTTAATGAGGCACCCGACATTTATGAGGAAACAGACCGTTTTTCTGAAGCGACGGACTGGGTCGTCTCCAAATTGACAGGTCGTTTTGTACGTAATAGTTGTACTGCCGGCTATAAATCAATTTGGCATAAACAGGACGGCTACCCGGACAAGGAATTCTTTGCTGCATTAGATCCTCGCCTTGAGAATTTAGAAGAAACAAAGCTGCGGGGAGACATTGTACCACTTGGCACGAGAGCTGGCGGACTGACAGAAGAGATGGCAGCCCGAACAGGACTTTTACCTGGAACATCGGTGGCTGTTGGGAATGTCGATGCCCATGTATCTGTACCAGCAATGGGTGTGGCTGAACCAGGTAAACTCGTGATGACGATGGGGACATCGATTTGTTCCATGATTCTTGGCGAGGAAGAGAAGGAAATTGAAGGCATGTGTGGTGTTGTGGAGGATGGCATCATTCCTGGGTTTTACGGGTATGAGGCTGGCCAATCAGCTGTAGGTGATATTTTTGCCTGGTTTGTAGAGCATGCTGTTCCAGAAACTGTGAAAAAAGAAGCAGAGGATGCAGGCCTAAACATCCACCAATTCTTAGAGAAAAAGGCATCTGCGTATAAGCCTGGTGAAACAGGGCTTCTAGCACTTGATTGGTGGAATGGAAACCGTTCCGTGCTTGTCGATACAGAACTCAGTGGCGTAATGCTTGGCATGACCTTGCAGACAAAGCCAGAGGAAATGTATCGCGCCTTACTTGAAGCAACGGCATTTGGAACGAGGAAAATTGTAGACGCTTTCCATCATAATGGAGTAGAAGTGGAAGAGCTCTATGTTTGTGGCGGACTACCACAAAAAAATAAGCTCTTGTTGCAAATTTATGCTGATGTAACGAATCGTGTTATCAGGATTGCCGATTCTGTTCAAACACCTGCATTAGGTGCAGCCATGTTTGGAGCACTTGCCGCAGGAGCAGAAAATGGTGGATTTGACCATATTTTAGATGCAACGAAACAAATGGGAAGGGTGAAGGAGGAGGTAGTTCAACCTATTTCAGAGCATGTTGCGATCTATGAGAAGCTCTTCCAGGAATATGACCAACTCCATGACTATTTTGGTAGAGGCGAAAACAATGTAATGAAACGACTACGTGGTATCCGAGATGGAGTGAATAAGATAGAAGGTCTTCATTCCTCATTACCAGTTTCATAGGATACTAAAAAATTAGGGGGACCCGATATGCTGACACAAAAGAAATATCAATTCTGGTTTGTAACTGGAAGCCAACACTTATATGGCGAAGAAGCACTTCTCGAAGTGGAAGAGCATTCTAAAGCAATTGTAAAAGGATTAAACAAAAAAGACGGTTTAAATTATGAGATTCAATTTAAACAAACATTAACCAATGCCAATGACATCCAAGCACTTATGTTAGAGGCTAACAACGATGAAAATTGTGCTGGCATTATGTCATGGATGCACACCTTTTCCCCAGCAAAAATGTGGATTGCAGGTCTTAAGGCTCTGCAGAAGCCTTTGTTGCATTTGCATACTCAATACAACAGAGAGATTCCATGGAACGAAATTGATATGGACTTTATGAATATCAACCAGTCAGCACATGGAGACCGCGAGTACGGTTTCATTGGGACGCGCATGAATATTGCTAGAAAAGTTGTGGTGGGCCATTGGGAAAACACGGATGTAGAACAGAAAATCGGCGACTGGATGCATACTGCGGTTGCAGTGACTGAAGGGACATCTATTCGGGTAGCCAGATTTGGTGACAATATGCGTAATGTAGCGGTTACCGATGGAGATAAGGTAGAGGCGCAAATAAAGTTTGGTTGGACCGTAGATTATTACGGGATTGGAGATTTAGTGGAGGAAATAAAAGCTTTATCAGAAGAGGCAGTTGACGCATTATACCAAGAGTACGAATCGCTTTACACGCTACCACTAGAAGCTGGGCAGTCCGGTTCAGTACGTGAATCAATCCGCGAGCAAGCTCGAATTGAGCTGGGATTAAAGGCATTTCTTTCGAAGCACAATTACAACGCCTTCACAACAAATTTTGAAGACTTGCATGGCATGGAACAACTTCCAGGACTAGCTGCACAACGATTGATGGCTGAAGGTTATGGGTTTGCTGGAGAAGGAGATTGGCGGACAGCCGGGCTCTTGCGTCTGATGAAGATTATGGCAGACAACAAAGGAACGTCCTTTATGGAAGATTATACGTACCATTTAGAAAAAGGGAATGAACTAGTGCTAGGCTCCCACATGTTAGAAATTTGTCCAACGATCGCGGCAGATAAGCCAGCTATTGTCGTCAATCCATTGTCGATTGGAAACAAAGCTGATCCAGCAAGACTTGTTTTTGATGGGAGAGAAGGTAAAGCACTTGTCGCTTCTCTAGTAGAAATGGGGGGGAGATATCGCCTTATCGTCAATGAAGTTAACGCAGAAACGGTAAAAGAAGAAACCCCGAATCTGCCGGTTGCAAAGGTATTATGGAAGCCACAGCCGTCATTAAGTGAAGCGACAGAGGCCTGGATTTATGCAGGAGGAGCCCACCATACCGTGTTTTCTTATGAGGTATCTGTAGAACAATTGATGGATTTTGCGGACATGGCAGAGATAGAATGCATCGTTATTGATAGCACCTCGACTGTTCGCAGTATTAGACAGCAATTACGATATGGAGAGGCGGTTTGGCGGTAAGTATTCGCTTAAGAGAGGCATAGGAAATAGCAGTCTTATATGGTATCCTTAACTTATACGAATAAGTTGAGGTGGTTGCATGGAAACAAAGTACAGCATGGTAAAGCGAGCAATTCAATCCGATGTTCTGGACGGTACGTATATACCGCATCAAAAAATCAGCTCGGAAAGTGAATTGATGAAGCAATTTGGAGTCAGTAGACATACCGTTAGGCTGGCGATCGGAGATTTAGTAGCAAAAGGTTGGCTATATCGTGAGCAGGGGGCTGGTACGTTCGTTGCTGACAGAAAAGAAGAGCAGGATACCATACAAGTAGACCGAAAAAACATTGCGATAATTACAACCTATATTTCGGATTATATTTTCCCTTCTATTATTAGAGGAGCGGAATCTATCTTGAGTCAGGAAGGCTATCAAGTAAGTATCTTCAGTACAAATAATGATCATGAAAAAGAACGTGAAATACTGGAAAAGATCCTGAGTCAACCTTTTGATGGCGTGATTGTGGAGCCGACAAAAAGCGCTTTTTCAAACCCAAATATCAATTATTATCTTAATCTGGAGCGTCTTTCCATTCCGTATATCATGATTAATGCTTATTATGATGAACTGGAGCCTACAAGTATCGTGATGGATGACGAAAAAGGTGGCTTCCTACAGACACAGCATCTTATTGAATTAGGACATACAGAAATCGCAGGCGTTTTTAAAACAGATGATACACAGGGTACAAAGCGGATGAAGGGATTCTTAAAGGCCCACCGTAGTCACGGAATACCACTCAATCCAAAAAATATTATCACCTACCATACTGAAGAAAAGCATACAAAGCCCATCAATGAGTTAGAAAAAATGCTGTTTTCTGGGGACACAAGGGGTATTACGGGTCTTGTAGCATATAACGATGAACTGGTGATCAACGTGTTGAACCTTCTGCGCAATAAAGAAATGCAAGTTCCTAATGATCTATCGATTGTTGGGTACGATGATTCCTTTTATACAGAAGTATCAGAGGTGAAGCTTACCTCTATTGCGCATCCTAAAAGCGAGATGGGGCAGGCTGCAGCTAAGACAATACTTGATCTTATTAAAAGGAAAAATAGTAACAAAGTAAATCCCCCAGATCAGGTCGAATCAATCGTGTATCAGCCTGAACTGATATTGCGAAGTTCAACAAAAGAGTTAAAAAAAATCGAAATCACTTCTTAAGATGAGGCCCGTTAAGGTGGCCTCCTTTAAACCGGGAGGGAGAATCATTGATAGTTAAGCAAGTGAATCCTGTCTCAGTGCATACAACAGTGGGCGCCAAGCCTGTTCTACCGTCCAAGGTAGCTGTTGAACTTGAAGATGGGAATACAGTAGAAATGCCTGTGGATTGGACAGGTGGAGAAAACATCGATTACCAGAATGAAGGGAAGTATGAAATCGAGGGAAATTTATACTACAAGCAATACCCTAGACCGTTAATTGAACAGCGTGCAGACCCGTACATTTATTTGCATGAGGATGGATATTATTATTTCACAGGATCCTACCCTCTCTATGACCGGATTGTGCTTCGTAGAGCAAAAACAATAGAAGAACTATCACAAGCTGAAGAGGTTACCGTTTGGGTAAAACGCCAAGAAGGGATTCTTTCTGAACATATCTGGGCGCCAGAGATTCATTTCATTGATGGTAAATGGTATATCCATTTTGCTGCTGGCGATAAAGATGACGTCTGGGCGATTAGACCGTATGTCTTGGAAACGAGTTCTGCTAATCCACTAGAAGGAGAATGGCAGGAAAAAGGTCAAATCAATACGGCTTTTCAAAGCTTCTCTCTTGATGCAACAACTTTTGAGCATAAAGGTTCCAGATATCTCGTATGGGCCCAAAAAGTAGAGGAGGATACGGTCTCCAATATGTACATTGCCAAAATGAAGACCCCGTGGACACTGGAAGGGGAGCAAGTTCTCTTATCAACTCCGGAGTTCAAGTGGGAGCAACAGGGGTTTTATGTGAATGAAGGTCCCTCCCTATTAAAACGTAATGGAAAACTATTTATCTCGTATTCTGCAAGTGCAACAGATGATCGATATGTAATGGGACTACTTACCGCTGATGAGAATAGCGATCTATTAGATCCAAATTCATGGAAAAAGGAACCAACGCCAGTTTTTGTTTCAAATGACCAGCAGCAACAGTATGGACCAGGACATAACTGCTTTACGGTCGATAAAGAGGGGAATGACCTGCTTGTTTATCATGCAAGACCGTACAAGGAGATCAGTGGAAACCCACTATACGACCATAACCGTCATGCAAGGATACAGCCACTGCTTTGGAAAACCAATGGAACACCATACTTTGGGTCACCTGGAGACAAGCTAGAGGGTGAGACAACAGTTAAGTGTAGCGTGGAAGTAGAGTAGTTCGTTTTTAACTCTCGAATAGACCCTTCTTAGTATTTTTGTACGTATAAGTTAATTTGGAATATTCTTATAAGTTATTGACTACTTATAGTAGTAGTGGTACTATTTTATTAACATAGAACAGGGTTACATGTTTGAAGCAAACAGCATATAACTTAAAACATGTACGTACAAAAGTTAAATTGAAGACGTTATCAAAAACTCATAGTCCAAAAAGGCAATAGGGGGTGGAGGCGTTAACTCATTACTCATTATTGAATTTCAAATAAGGATTAGATGCTAATTGTGTAAGCGCTTTATAATAGAGGAGGGGGAAAAGAAATGAAAAAGTTCTTATTATTGGTAGTTCTCATGTTTATCCCTGCAATACTTGCAGCATGCGGGGGAGATAGCGATGAGGCAAGTGGTGAAGCAGAAGAAACGGAGATCATTGGAGAAGATATCGAAGGTGCGACAGAGTTAACATACTGGACCTTTGTAGGGCAGCACGTTGACTTGTTCCGAGACTCGGCTGAAAGATGGAATGAAGAAAATCCAGACAGACCAATTAAACTGGTTGCTGAGACGTATCCTTATGATCAGATGCACAATAACTTATTATTAGCCTTACAATCAGGCAAAGGGGCACCAGACATATCCGATATTGAGCTTGGCCGTTACGCGAACTACCTGCAAGGAGAGCCGCAGTTAGAGCCAATGAATGAATATGTAGAACCAGTTTTAGATGAATCCGTCTCCTCAAGGTTTGAGCTCTATGCAAAGGATGGGAATTACTACGGAATCCCAACACATGTAGGGGCCACCGTCATGTATTATAATACAGAGATTATGGACCAAGCAGGCGTTGATATTGATGCAATTAAAACATGGGACGACTATGTGGAAGCAGGAAAGCAGGTTGTCGAGAATACAGATTCTGTGATGTGGAATGTAGGAACAACAGACTTTTTAATGGACTTCTGGCCAATGGTTTCTCAACGGAAATCTGACTTTTTTGACGGAAATGGCGATGTAACGCTTGATAATGAAACAAATGTTGAGACACTTCAGTTCTTACATGATGTCATATATGAAGAAGAGATCGCGGAACTTACACCAGGCGCTATGAACCAGTCGGAAGAATTTTATGGCTATATGAATGATGGTGGAGCAGCATCTATCTTAGCGCCAATCTGGTATATGGGAAGATTCATTGATAGCATGCCTGATTTGGAAGGGAAGATTGCGATACGTCCAATGCCCGCTTGGGAAGAAGGAGGCAATCGCTCTGCCGGAATGGGTGGTACAGGTACAGTTGTAACAAACCAATCGGAAGCAACAGATCTTGCAAAAGAATTTCTTGCTTATACAAAGCTATCAGAGGAAGGAAACATAAACCTTTGGACTGTTCTTGGTTTTGACCCTCCACGCTGGGAAGTTTGGGAAAGTGAAGCAGTAAGAGAAGACAATAAATATTATCAATATTTTGGGGAAGGTATTTTTGACACACTATTAGATGTTAAAGACGAAATACATGAACTGAATATAACGGAAAATACTCCTGATGTGGCTACAGAATACAATACAAATGTAGCGGAAAATGTACTCAGACAACAGGCCCAGTCACCAGAAGAAGCTTTAAAAGAGGCTGCAGACAAGATTCGAGATATGCAGTAGAAGATGCGAACAAGAGTGGGGAGACGCAAGGAAAATCTCCTTGCTTTTGTTCTTTTATTTAGTCTAGCAAATTTTTTAAAATGATTGAAAAGTAAAATAAGTTTATATATAATCAACTTATACGTACCAATTATGTTGGAGTATAGTTACACACATATGAATGAATGTAGAGAGGGACATAGGTTACATCTTACTTAAATATGGGAGGAATTGCGTTGTCTAATGAACTGAAGGCAAAAATGGTATTAGATAAGAGCTATAGTATTTCCGAAATAGATAACCGAATATATGGTTCTTTTATTGAACATCTAGGCAGAGCAGTCTATGGAGGGATATATGAACCCGATCATCCTGAAGCGGATGACCAAGGCTTTCGGAAGGATGTTATAGATCTCGTGAAAGAATTAAATGTCCCGATTGTCCGGTATCCAGGTGGAAATATGGTATCTGCTTATAATTGGGAGGATGGAGTGGGGCCGAAAAGTCAGCGACCGAAAAGACTTGAATTAGCTTGGCGGACAATCGAAACCAATCAAATAGGGACAAATGAATTTATGGATTGGGCTAAAAAAGTAAATACAGATGTCATGATGGCTGTCAATTTAGGAACTAGGGGAATTGATGCTGCAAGAAACTTAATAGAATATACGAACCATCCTGGTGGAACTTACTGGAGCGATCTGAGAAAAGAACATGGATACGAAGACCCGCACAATATCAAAACATGGTGCCTAGGGAATGAGATGGATGGCCCATGGCAGGTTGGACAAAAGACAGCCTATGAATACGGGAGAATTGCAAAGGAAACCGGAAAAGCTATGAAACTCGTAGACCCATCCATCGAATTAGTTGCTTGTGGCAGTTCAAATACGGGGATGCCCACCTTTCCAGAATATGAAGCGACAACGCTAGATATAGCATATGAAGAAATAGATTTTATTTCTTTACATCAATATTATGGAAATAGATCGGACGATACCGCCAACTATTTGGCTAAAACAATGGACATGGATCACTTTATTAAAACAGTTACGTCCACCTGTGATTATATTAAGGCAAAACATCGAAGTAAAAAAACGATTAACTTAAGCTTTGATGAATGGAACGTTTGGTATCACTCCAATGATGCGGATAAACAGATTGATGCCTGGCAAATTGCTCCCCCTCAATTAGAAGATGTCTATAACTTTGAAGATGCATTGCTTGTTGGCAGTATGTTAATCACATTTCTCAATCATGCAGATCGTGTCAAAATGGCTTGTATGGCACAGTTAGTTAATGTCATTGCGCCCATTATGACGGAAAATAATGGACGATCATGGAAGCAAACAATTTATTATCCGTATATGTACACATCCTTATATGGACGTGGGACAGCACTGAAACCAATCCTTTCCTCACCAAAATATGACTCAAAAGACTTCACGGATGTTAATTATATTGACTGTGCTGCTGTTTATCAAAAAGAAGCGGAGGAAGTTGTTCTCTTTCTAGTTAATAAAAATTTGCAGGAGAGTATTTCAGTTACGACGGATGTAAGGTCCTTTGAAGGATATCAAGTCTTGGAACATGTGGTTTTAGAGAACGAGGACCTAAAGGCAACAAATAAACCAGGCAGTGAAAAGGTCACGCCACACAAAGGCGGTTCTTCCAAAATAAACGATGGTGTATTGGAAACAAGATTAACAAAAGCATCCTGGAATATGATTCGTTTAAGGAATGTAAACGCTTAAAAATTTATGGTTTAAGGAGGGGAAACGATGGAACCGGCATCAAGCAATGTACAGTTACAAGTAGAAAATGAGGTACGGCGTCCAAATGAAAGTGGACCGCAACCTAAAGGGAAGAACAAAGGACCGAATAAACTTTTAAAGTTCCTAAATTCAAAGAAAGTAGTACCATATGTTTTTGTCTCACCATTTATTATTACGTTTCTTGTGCTTACCTTATATCCAGCTATACAAGGGATTATCATGAGCTTCCAAAGTGTACTACCGGGACAGGTAACCTTTATTGGGTTGGAAAATTACTCTAGAATTACAAATGGCACGTTTCTTAAAGCATTAACCAACACGACCATTTATGTGGTCTTAACGGTTATTATATTGACTATCATTCCAATGTTATTGGCAGTATTTTTAGATTCCAAGTTTGTTAAGATGAAGACTTTCTTTCGGGCATCTTTCTTTATACCAGCCCTTACGTCAACCATAGTTGGTGGTATGATCTTTCGTTTGATGTTTGGAGAACAAGATACAGCAATCGCAAATCAAATTTTAGGATTTTTGGGTATGGAATCTGTTAACTGGCGATTTACTGCATGGTCCGGGATGTTTTTAATGGTACTTCTAGCTTCCTGGAGATGGATAGGAGTTAACATGTTGTATTTTCTGGCAGCATTGCAAAATATCCCAACAGAGCTATATGAGGCTTCGGAAATTGATGGAGCATCCAAATTAAAGCAATTTTGGTATGTTACCCTGCCACAATTAAAACCAATCATTATATTCGTAACGACGATCACGATAATTAACGGCTTTAGAATGTTTGAGGAAAGCTTTGTATTTTGGGAAGCAGGTTCGCCCGGAAATATTGGTTTAACAGTTGTAGGGTATATTTATCAACAGGGTATTCAGCAAAATAATATTGGGTTCGGAGCAGCTGTAGGTGTCGTATTAATGCTCATCATTTTTGTCGTTAGTATTATTAACCTCATCTTAACTGGTGCTTTCAAAAAGGGGGATGAGTAGATTGAGTAGAAAGCGTTTTCCTTTACTAAAATGGGCTATTAATATTGGATTAGCAATCACCGCGTTGATTGCGTTATTTCCTATAATAAGTCTTGTCATTTCATCTTTTATGCCTTCTTCTGAATTGATGAGAAATGGTATTTCCTTAAGTGTAAGTTTCGACCAGCTACAACTAGATAACTATCTTTATATTTTTACGCAAGCCTCTGAGTATTGGGCCTGGTACGGAAATAGTTTAATAATCTCAGCCATTACGATCGTCCTTTCCTTATTCTTTTCGTCCATGGTAGGTTATGCGTTAGCATTGTACGATTTTAAAGGAAAAAACCTTTTCTTTATCCTCGTGCTATTTATCTTAATGGTACCGTTTGAAATATTAATGCTTCCATTATTCCGTATGATGATAAGTACACAATTAATCGATACATACTTTGCAGTCATCTTACCATTGGTGGTAGCTCCAGTAGCCGTGTTTTTCTTTAGACAATATGCGCTTGGGTTACCTAAGGAATTAATGGATGCCGCAAGAATAGACGGCTCTACGGAGTATGGGATATTCTTTCGAATTATGTTACCGCTAATGGGTCCATCGTTGGCAGCAATGGCAATCTTGCAAGGTCTTGCAAGCTGGAATAACTTTCTGTGGCCATTGCTCGTGCTCCGGTCTAACGATATGTTCACATTACCAATAGGTCTCGCTACATTGCTGACACCTTATGGAAACAATTACGATGTGTTAATCGCTGGTTCGGTTATGACCATTATTCCAATTATTATTTTGTTTATCTTTTTCCAACGCTATTTTGTGTCAGGTCTTACTGTAGGTGGCGTTAAAGGATAGTTAGGTAGTTAAAGAGGGGGTTGCAAGGTGAACGTGAATGGAATGGTAACAACGTTAGAAAAAATGATGAGTTGGATTGTTAGATTGGCATATGTAAACATGTTGTGGTTGCTGTTCTCTCTGAGGGGTTTTTTAGTGGCAGGTGTCTTTCCAGCTACTGTTGCGGCACTAGGGGTGTCCAGAAAATGGGTCTCTGGTGAACAGGATATAAAGATATGGAAAACCTTTAAAGAGGGATATACGAGTGAATTTAAAGCAGCCAATGCTTTAGGGTGGATATTAACAGCGATTGGCTCCCTGCTTTACGTCAATTACCGTGTCTTACAGGGATTACAAGAAACGGTTTCATTCATTGTTCCCTTTGCCTTTTACTTTATCATCATCGTATATCTTCTAGTGATTATTTGGAGCTTCCCGCTCTTAACACATTACCAGACGAATATTTTACAGCATTTAAAAAATGCATTCATTATTGGCTTTTCAAAGGTGCATATATCGATTGGCATCGGAATACTTGGTTTTATTAGTATTTATCTTTCTCTTGAATACCCTGCGCTCATTCCGTTTTTTCTATTTAGCGTAATCGCAATCATGTGGATGTGGGCCGCAATGTATGTCTTCACAGCGCTAGATAAAAAGACAATGAAGGTAGGAAACGAAGCATAGACTGTAACCATATATGGAGGAGTTTTAAGATGAACAATATTATTATCAATACGGACGTAGGGGAAGGAACAATTAACAAAAATATTTACGGCCACTTTGCTGAGCACTTGGGTCGTTGTATATATGAAGGAATTTGGGTTGGAGAAGATTCTAGTATTTCGAATACGAAGGGAATCCGGAATGACGTCCTGCAAGCTTTGAAGAATATTGATGTTCCTGTCCTGCGCTGGCCTGGTGGCTGTTTTGCAGACGAATACCATTGGAAGGATGGAGTCGGACCTGCTGAGAATCGCAAGCGGATGGTGAACACCCACTGGGGCGGAGTAGTCGAGAATAATCATTTTGGTACACATGAATTCATGTTGCTATGTGAACTGCTAGGGACCGAGCCCTACATTTGTGGGAACGTAGGCAGTGGCTCTGTCCAGGAAATGTCTGAATGGGTAGAATACATGACATTCGATGGGGAATCTCCAATGGCAAACTGGCGGCAGGAAAATGGTCAGAAGGAGCCTTGGAAGCTGAAATACTTTGGTGTGGGCAATGAAAACTGGGGATGCGGTGGTAATATGCGCCCGGAATACTATGCTGATTTGTATCGTCAGTATCAAACATACTGCCGTAACTACGGGGAGAATACCTTGTACAAAATTGCTGGTGGGGCCAATGTAGATGATTTTAATTGGACAGAGGTCCTGATGCGTGAGGCTGCACCGTTAATGGATGGATTGAGTCTACATTATTATGTTCATCCAGGCGGGTTTGAAAATAAAGGCTCTGCTGTTGACTTCACGGAGGATGAATGGGATATCACGATGAAAAAAGCACTGTTTATAGAAGAGCTTATCATGAAGCATGGCACCATTATGGACAAATATGATCCAGAAAAACGTATTGGCATGATCATTGATGAATGGGGAACGTGGTTTGACGTAGAAAAGGGGACAAACCCTGGTTTCCTGTATCAGCAGAATACAATTCGTGATGCCGTTGTAGCAGGGGTGTCTCTCAATATTTTCAACAATCACAGTGACAGAGTTCAGATGGCGAATATTGCGCAGACCGTCAATGTGCTTCAAGCGATGATTTTGACAGAAGGAGAGAAAATGATCCTGACGCCGACGTACCATGTATTTGAAATGTACAAAGTGCATCAGGATGCAGAGAAGCTAAGCCTTGACCTAACTTCTGAAAATGTCGGAAACGATGCGTACCCCCAAGTTAGTGCTTCTGCATCGAAAGCAAAAGATGGTTCGATTAACATTAGCCTTTGTAACATGGATAAAGCAGCTGAGACTAACGTCACGTTAGAACTGAGGGGATTAAGCACTGCTAACATAAATGGACGTATATTAACCGCAGATGAAATGAATGCACGAAATACTTTTGAAGCACCTGAGGAGGTACAACCAACTAAATTCACTGAGTTTACGTCTCAAGAAAACAAACTGGCTATTACATTGCCAAAAATGTCTGTAGTGACGTTAAATGTAAAATAATGTTCTTGAGAGTCGGTAGGTCCATGTCTGCTGGCTCTTTGCTTTAATCACTTTAAGACAGGAGGAATACATATGAAGATGGAAAATGAATGGCATCAACTTGCAAAGGAACTAAAAGTGGATAAGCAAATGTTGCCGGTAATCGATATATCCGCTGGAAGTGTAAAGCATCTCGCTCCCTTTTTACAGGAGAAGAAATTAAGTAGAGCGGTTATCATTGCGGATCGAAACACGTTGGAGGTAGCGGGCGAAGAAGTACAACGATCACTAGAGCTAGAAGGCATAGAGACCACTGTTATACGACTTGTGGAAAATGAGCTGGACCAAGTAAACGCCGATGAAGCGACATTAATGCAAGTGATGGTGGAGACACCTGAAAACGTTGATGTACTCCTGGCAGTCGGAGCGGGTACAATCCATGATATTACAAGATTTTGTGGTTACAAAATGGGGATTCCCTTTATATCGTTACCGACAGCAGCATCTGTCGATGGCTTCACTTCGAAGGGGGCGCCGTTAATATTAAGAGGTGTGAAACAAACGATTCAAACAGCATCGCCTATCGCTGTTTTTGCCGATAGTACCATCATAAAGAACGCACCGAGAGAGCTAACGGCTGCGGGCTTTGGAGATATGCTCGGGAAGTATACTTCTCTTTTGGATTGGAAAATTTCTTATTTGGTTGGAGAAGAGCCATATGTTCAAACAGCTGCTTCGTTAACGGAAAACGCATTGCAAGCTTGTGTAAACCATGTTGAAGAGATTGCCTCATCGGACGGAACAGGTGTAGAAATACTCATGCAGGCACTGATTGAGTCAGGCCTTGTCATGCTGTTAATTAATTCATCTAGGTCTGCTTCAGGGGGAGAGCATCATCTATCTCACTTTTGGGAAATGGATCTTTTGAGAAAAAAACATCGCCAAATTCTACACGGAGCAAAGGTTGGTGTCGCAACCATTATTATCACAGGGTTATATAAGCAGTTTGCCAACCAATTTAATCCTAATAATGTAGCGGAAGAGGATCCATACATGCAAAGACTTTCTGATCGGTGGCCTGAACTAAAGGCTGCAATAGAACAACTTCCAGATCCTGATCAGCTAAGGGCATTTCTCGAAAAGGCGGGTGGCCCGAGTTCACCGGAAGATCTAGGAATCGGACATGCACTTGTGGAAGAAAGTCTGAATGAGGCCTATCATTTACGCGATCGATGTACAGGACTACGATTAATCAATAAGCAAAAGCAAACACGAATTATATATCAACCAGAAAATGTGGAGAGTAGTTACAGTGGCTTGTAAGGGCTGTGGGCGTTCCATTGCCGTACTCTCAAGTGATTTACAGGATCTATTAGAAGAACAGCTTGCCATCGAGACAGACGTAGTGATAGATGAGATTTATGAGAAACGTCTTGCTGTATGTGCCGCTTGCCCCTTCCTTATAAATGAAACAACGTGTGGGCATTGCGGCTGTTTTGTACAATTTAGGGCAAGGCTTGCGTATAAGCAGTGCCCCGATCCAGAAGAGACTAGATGGTATTAAAAATATAATCTATCTAAATTTTATTGGTTTTACTAAAGGTCTCAGTCTTTCTCTATTCAAGTATGATCACTCTGTATGTAAACATATAGTTTCTAATTGTAAATTAATTTAATTAACGTATTGACAATGGGTTAAAGGATTGTTTTACCACAACAGGTTTCCATAGAGGTGTCTGTCGAACTGCTAAACGATTTTGAAAAACAGTTGAAAGCAATATTTAAACTGTTTACTTATACGAATGAGTTCAGGTAGATTCGTGAAAACCAAATACAAGATTAAGAAAGAAACAACTCCAAAAATTCTAGGGGAGCTTTACATAAAGGTATAGAGCCTTAAATGTTGTTAAATTATTTTGAAAATTGGGTTGAAAAAGGGAAAACCATCATCTATAATAATATGTACGTACAAGTGGCGATGGAAATGCCGCTTGTGCTTACAAATTCAGGTGTTGGTGTAAGTATCAGAATAAAAATGTAAGCGTTACCTATTTTGGTTTGAAGCCAATACATAAAAACAAGGGGGATGACGTGGATGAAGAAAGGTTTTTGGTTTGTAATCTTAACACTGATTGTTTTAACCGTAAGTGCTTGTAGTAGTAGTGCTGGTGGAGAAGATGGTGAAGGGGATAAAACAGTTGGGATTGCAATGCCGACTAAATCATCTGAACGTTGGGTGAAAGACGGAGAAAATATGCAAAGTCAATTTGAGGAATTAGGTTACAAGGTTGATCTTCAATACGCAGAGGATGTAGTGGAAAATCAATTATCACAGATTGAAAACATGATTACAAAGGGCGTGGATATTCTTGTAATCGCCTCCATTGATGGAGAAGCGTTATCTGATGTTCTTGAAAAAGCAAAAAATCAGGAAATCCCAGTTATTGCATACGATCGCTTAATTATGAACAGTGATCATGTAAGTTATTATGCAACTTTCGATAATTTCCAGGTTGGGGTATTGCAAGGAGAATATATGGTCGAGAAGCTTGATTTAGACAATGCAGAAGAGCCTTTAAACATCGAGTTATTTGCAGGATCTCCAGATGATAACAATGCTTACTTCTTCTGGGATGGGGCAATGTCAGTACTTCAGCCTTATATTGATGAAGGAACCCTTGTTGTTCAAAGTGGCCAAGAAACGTTTGAACAAGGAGCAACACTAAGATGGGATGGAGCGAAAGCGCAAGAACGTATGGATAATCTACTTAGTGCCCACTATTCCGGTGAGCAGGTGGATGCAGTCCTTTCGCCATTTGACGGAATTAGTAGAGGAGTCATTTCATCATTAAAAGCAGTAGGTTATGGTTCTGGTGACAAGCCAATGCCATTGGTAACTGGCCAGGATGCAGAGCTTGCTTCTGTTAAATCAATTATTGCCGGAGAGCAGACGCAAACAATCTTTAAGGATACAAGAGAGCTGGCGAAGCAGGCAGTTAACATGGCAGAAGCTGTGTTGAGCGGGGAAGAGCCAGAAGTGAACGATGAAGAGACATATGATAACGGAGCTAAAGTAGTACCATCTTACTTGCTAGCACCAATTTCTGTTGATGCTGATAATTACAAGGAAGAATTAGTAGATACAGAGTATTATACCGAAGAAGAGCTTAACTAATCATGCCGTTTGGCAGCAGCACGGTGCAGATGGTGCTGCCAAACGACCTTGTTTTTAAGGAAAGGGGCAGGCTCAGAATGTCTGAAAGAATACTAGAAATGAACAGTATTACCAAGACTTTTCCCGGTGTCAAGGCATTAGACGACGTTAATTTGGACGTAAGGAAAGGTGAAATACATGCACTGATTGGAGAAAATGGGGCAGGAAAATCAACGCTAATGAAAGTATTGAGTGGCGTGCATCCCTATGGTACGTACGAGGGAGACATTCTATTTCAAGATAACCGCTGTGAATTTAAAAACATTAACCAAAGTGAAGAGCTAGGCATTGTTATTATTCACCAAGAATTAGCGTTGATTCCAGAACTATCGATTGCGGAAAACATCTTCTTAGGCAATGAACAGGCTACAAAAGGTGTTATTAATTGGAACAAAACCATCATAGAGACACGGGCATTACTGAAAAAGGTTCGTCTGAACGTAGATCCCGAGGTAAAAATTAAAAACCTAGGGGTAGGTCAGCAGCAATTAGTGGAAATTGCGAAGGCCTTATCTAAAAAGGTAAAGCTGCTTATTCTGGATGAACCGACAGCAGCCTTAAATGAAGAAGATAGTGAAAACCTTTTACAATTATTGAAAGAGTTTAGGGAACAGGGCATGACCTCTATTTTAATTTCCCATAAATTAAAGGAACTTCTTAAAGTATCCGATAGCATCACGGTTCTACGTGACGGACAGACGATACGTACATATCGTCGAACAGAAGAAGAAGTTACCGAGTCTATGATTATAAAGGAAATGGTAGGACGAGATCTTACAGAGTTATTTCCAGATAGAGTTTATAACGTGAAGGACAAAGTCGTGTTCGAGGTGAAAGATTGGTCGGCGTATCATCCTCTGGATGTGGAAAGGCAAATACTTCATAATGTGAACCTCCACGTTAAAGAAGGCGAAATAATCGGGATTGCGGGATTAATGGGGGCTGGCAGAACAGAGCTTGCAATGAGTTTATTTGGAAAGTCTTATGGTAAAAAAATTACCGGAACCATAATTAAAAATGGTAAGGAAGTTTCCTTTAAGACAGTAGATCAAGCTATAAAAAGTGGTGTTGCCTACGTTTCGGAAAATCGAAAAGAATTTGGGCTCATTTTAATAGATGATGTGAAGAACAACTTGACGTTAGCGAACTTGGATAGAATCTCTAAACACAATGTCTTGAACACGAGTAAAGAAGTGGTTGAAGCAGAAAACATGAAGCAAAGGATGAACGTTAAAACCCCGTCTATTCAGCAAAAAGTAGTGAATCTAAGTGGTGGAAACCAACAAAAAGTGGTACTAGGAAAATGGATCTTTACCGATCCTGACGTCCTTATTTTGGATGAGCCAACAAGAGGAATTGATGTGGGGGCCAAATTTGAAATCTATAAGATTATTAATGATCTAGCGGAAAAAGGAAAAAGCATTATTATGATTTCCTCAGAGTTACCGGAATTGGTGGGTATGTGTGACAGAATTTACACATTGTGTGAGGGAGAAATCACAGGAGATATCGCTGCCGAAGATGCGACACAAGAAACATTAATGACCTATATGACACAGAAAGGGAGGTCTTAACGTGGAGGGATTAAAACAGCTTCTTAGCAACAACGTAAGAAAGTTTGGAATGATTATTGCTCTTATAGGTATCGCCTTATTATTCCAAATCCTAACAGACGGGATCTTGCTAACCCCCCTAAATGTTACGAATATTATCATGCAAAATAGTTATATTATCGTCCTCGCTATTGGGATGATGCTCATCATTATTACGGGAGAAATTGACTTATCTGTTGGTTCCGTAGCAGCCTTTGTTGGGGCTGTCGCCGGAGTCTTAATGGTGACTATGGACTTCCCGGTGTTTGCTGGCATTTTAATTTGTCTTGCGATTGGAGCAATTATTGGAGCATGGCAAGGTTTCTGGGTGGCTTATGTGAATATTCCTTCCTTTATTGTTACACTTGCAGGAATGCTTATTTTCAGAGGATTAACCTTAGTCGTTCTGCAAGGGCAAACCATTGCACCGTTCCCAGATGGGTTTCGAGGTTTAAGCTCAGCCTTTGTTCCAGATGTATTCGGTGGAGAGGGAGAAATTCAATTATTTACAGTAGTAGTCGGGATTGTCCTTTCTATTGTATATATTTTATCAGAATTAAAGATTAGAAGAACGGATTTAAAGTATGATTTCAAAACCATATCTTTTCCGTTATTTATCGTAAAACTTGTTCTCTTTACCATCGTTATCAATCTGTTTACATACGTACTGGCGCAATACGAAGGAATACCGTATGTGCTGATTGTATTGTTTGTTCTTATTATTGGATATACGTTTGTGATGAACAAAACGGTAATTGGAAGGCACATCTACGCAGTAGGAGGTAATGCTAATGCCGCACAGCTTTCCGGTATCAAAACGAAGAAAATGAAGTTTTGGGTATTTGTAAACATGGGTGTTCTTGCTGCACTTTGTGGAATGATTTTTGCAGGAAGATTGAATGCAGCAACACCACAAGCAGGTAACCTTTTCGAATTAGATGCCATCGCAGCAGCAGTAATTGGTGGTGCATCTTTCACAGGAGGAGTCGGAACCGTATTTGGTGCCGTCATCGGTGCACTCGTTATGGGTGTTCTGAATAACGGAATGTCCCTGATGGGAATTGGCATTGACTGGCAGCAAGCAATTAAAGGGCTTGTACTATTAGCAGCTGTTGCCTTTGATGTATTGAATAAAAATAAGTAGGGATGAAAAACCGGTTACGCGAATTAAAGGCGTAACCGGTTTTTTTATAAATCCACTCGTGTTCTCACCTCACTCTTCAGCTTTCACTCCGATAAAGAAAATAGTCAAAATCTGCATGAAGATTCTGGCCAGAAGTATCCTGACACTGCATGCCTACAAAAGCTCCCGTAAAGAAGCCGCCTCCCTTAATATAATCATCTGAAAGTTTATGCGATGGTAATGTAACCGGAATCGTTGTCCAGGTTTCCCCGTCGAAGGAATAGGCATATTCATAGGTATTGGTACGAACGTTGACACGTAGATATACTGACTCTAACTCTTCAGGTACGGTGATCTCATTCCCCAGTAAAGGCTGCTCCATTTGTTGATTATCATAAATGGTTAAGTCTAGTATTTTCCCTTTCTCTTCATCGTGTGTTAGCTGTAATGCTGTCCAATTTTCCGTGTTATAGTAATTCACCAGTCCTGCTGCTTGCTGAAAAGAGGTGGGCTGAAATGCTACCTTCGTCTCTGCAGTAAACTCAAAATGTTGCCAGCGTCGTGCTACGTGTGCTTGGGTGAATTTGGATGTTAATGATTCTTTTCCGTAGAGCCGTAAATGCCCTGGATTCTCTTTCAGAGAAAGAATGGAATCACCTAAAGGAATACGCAGGGATTGAAAATGGTGATTTAACGTTTCTTTGTTAAAATCGTCCTTTTCGTCAAAATCTTTATCCCATGTGACCTCTGGTATGTTTGGTCCTTCAATATGAAGCGAAGGCTCATTTCCACCTACGACATACGGCCAGTCCTTTTTCCATTCCAGACGTTGTATAGCGGTTTCCCTTCCGAGTGGACAATACCCACGTGGATCCAACAATGGCTTATTTTCTTCATGCAGGGGCCGCCCTGTCAGATGTACAAGAAACCATTCATCGGTATGAGTCTGTACCATGGAGGCGTGCCCCGCTTTTTGTAGCGGATTTCTTGGATATGGAAACGATGTAATGAGCGGATTGTCTGGATGGACTTCATATGGACCGTTGATGTTTCGAGATCGAGCGATCGTTGCCTGATGGTCGTATTTCGTTCCGCCTTCTGCGGTGAGAAGGTAGTAATACCCATTGCTTTTATACAGATGGGGAGCTTCTGTTAATTTCACATCTGTCCCTTTAAAAATAATTTCTCTTTTTCCAACTAGCTTTTGCTGTTCAGGATCATACTCCTGTAGGACTATGCCGTAAAAACTATGATTATGTGCCCGATGATCCCACACCATATTAACAAAGTATTTCTTGCCATCCTCATCATGGAAAAGGGAGGGATCAAATCCCGAACTGTTCATATGGATTGGCTCAGACCATTCCCCATCAATTGTGTCACAGGTTACTAAGTAATTGTGGCAATCCTTCCAACTGCCATCTACTACTTTTACGTCCGTATAAATGAGCCAGAACTTCCCATCACTGTAAGAGAGCGCTGGTGCCCAGACACCGCCCGAGTCAGGGTTTCCAAGCATATTCAATTGGCTAATGCGCTGGAGCGGTCTTGAGATAAGCCGCCAATTTTTAAGGTCCTTAGAATGATAAATACCTACACCTGGAAACCATTCGAAGGTCGAAACGGCAATGTAGTAGTCTTCACCAGCCCGACATATGCTTGGGTCCGGGTTAAAGCCTGTTAAAATAGGGTTTTGAATTGTTGACAATGTTACTCACTCCTTTAGTATTTTCATAGATTTTACAAAGATAAAGAGCTGACATTAACGAGGAGAACATCTGCTAGTATGCGCTTACAAAATAAATGGTCAGCAACAACTTTGTCTAAGGGGCCGATAAACGACGAATCCTCATTTATTATTTAGGAGCATAACATAGGAAATAGAAGTTGGGAAGTAGCAAAATGGGATGCTACCCGCTATATTTCCGAAAAAAAGCCTCAAAAAAATCTTTGTTTATCCGCTAGACAAACGATGTAGCACGTGTTATTCTATGTGTAAGCTTTGACAGGAAAATTTTTTAAAATAAACTATTGGGGGTTAACACATGCTTAAAAGGAAAGCGTTTGCAGGTGTCTTTGTTATTTTCCTTTCTGTTTTGGTCATGGTGGGGTGCTCTTCTGATGAAGAGGCAAATTCAAGTTCTAGTGGTGACAAGACGATCGAGTTTATGCACTTATGGCCGGAAGGTAGTTCTGCACAGCACAACAAAATTGTAAGCGATATCATTAAAGATTTTGAGAGTGAGCATGACGGTGTAACCATTGATTTGGAAGTTCTGAGTAATGAGCAGTACAAGGACAAATTAAAGGTATTATCTACATCTAATGAACTACCAGATGTGGGAATGACATGGGCGGCAGGATTTTTAGAGCCATATGTGGACGGGGAGATGTTTACCCCGCTAGATGATCTACTAGAAGGAGACTTAAATGATAGCTTCGTTTCCGGAACAGCAGAAGCTTATGAAATAGACGGTAGCACATACGGGCTTCCACTGGAATTAAATATTGCTACGGTTTTTTATAATAAAGCTATATTTGATCAGTATGGACTAGAAGCCCCTGCGACATATGAGGAACTCCAACAAGTCGTGAAGACGTTGAATGAAAATGATGTTGCTCCAATAGCCCTTGGAAATAAAGACCGCTGGACTGGTTCCTTATGGTATATGTACTTGGCAGATCGTATCGGAGGGGCTGAAGTGTTAACAAATGCTATTAATCGCTCCGGTTCTTTTGAAGATCCAGCTCTTGTAGAAGCTGCTGGTAAAGTACAGGAATTAGTAGACATGGATAGTTTTGTAAAGGGCTTTAACGGCCTTTCAGATGAGGAAGCCAAAAGCATGTTTATGAACGAGCAGGCTGCCATGTACCTTATCGCCACATGGGATTTACCGAATTATACAACAAATGAAGATGTTCCACAGGAATTTAGAGATTCTGTAGGATATTTTCCTTTCCCAACAGTGGAAGGTGAAGGAGACATGAACAGCTTTGTTGGTGGACCTGGTGTAGGATTGTTTGTCGCTGAAGATTCTGAGGTGAAAGAAGAGGCGAAAGAGTTTGCATCCTTCTTTGTTCAGGAATGGGGAGAAAAGTCTGTGACAGAGGCGGGTGTTATTCCGGCTACTAAGGTAGATGCTGGGTCATTGGATTTGCCTGATATGTATGTTGATGTGCTGGATGACCTAAATGAGGCTACTAATATCACATTGTTTGCCGATGTACAGATGAGCGCGGATGTAGCGCAGGTTCATTTGGACATGATCCAATCACTTTTCGGCACGGAGATATCTCCTGAAGATTTCGCTAAAGAGCATGAGGAAGCACTTTCAGCAGAGTAATAGATTGATTTAATAAAAGAAAAGGGCATCTCCATCAAGTGGAATGTCCTTTTCTACATAATAGATATGGGGTTGAATGGTATGAATAAAGTAATGTCCAACAAATGGATAATAGCACTGTATGTTCTCCCAGCGCTCTTGTTAATTGCTGTGCTCATTTTTATTCCACTCATTTTGACTGGATACTATGGGTTGATGGATTGGAATGGCATTGCCGCTATGGAGTTTATTGGGCTTGAAAATTATATTAACGCGATCCAGGATGCGAAATTCTGGGAAAGCGCCTTACATTCTTTCTTACTCGCTTTATTTTCCACGCTTAGTTTACTTGTTTATCTAGCAATCTCGTTAATATTAGCTTCAAAAATTAAGGGATCTGATCTGTTGAGGAAAATTTATCTCCTTCCAATGCTTCTCTCATCTGTTGCAATTGCGCAACTATGGATAAAAGTGTTTAATCCTTCAAATGGAATGTTAAACAGTATTTTAATGGCATTGGGTGTAGATAATCCTCCCGCCTGGCTGGCAGAACCTTCTATTGTATTGTACGCAATTTTTATCCCAATTTTGTGGCAGTATGCAGGGTTTTACATTTTGATCTACTACGCGGCTTTAAAAAATATCCCAGAATCTTTAGTAGAAGCGGCTAGAATCGATGGTGCGACACCACTGCAAATAGCCTACAAAATTAAATTACCATTGATTATGTCTGTATTTAAGGTAACCATTGTGTTAGCGATTGTCGGGTCTTTAAAATATTTTGATCTTATTTATGTTATGACAGGTGGGGGACCAAATGGTGCAAGTGAAGTAATGGCGTCCTATATGTATAAACTTGCATTTTCTAGTAATGAATTTGGCTACGGGAGTGCAATTGGCTTTTTGTTACTCATCATCACCCTGATTGTAACGGTTATTGTGCGAAAAGCTACAGCGACAAAAGAAGAAATCCAATATTAAAAAAGGGGGTTATATAGTGGGACGAATTGGTTATATTATACTTTACTTTTGCTTAGGTCTTGTTGCATTATTTCAGATATTCCCGATCATCTGGTTATTCCTATTTTCTTTAAAAGATAATAAAGAAATATTCTCCGGATCACCTTTTGCGTTGCCAGCAGAATTTCGCTGGGAAAACTACGTGAAGGTTTGGGAAGGCGGGATTGGACTTTACTTCTGGAATAGCATTTGGATTACAGGGATTGCGATTATTTTAACTGTATTACTGGCAAGCATGGCTACCTTTGTTATTACAAGAATGCACTGGAAGCTTAGTAAACTGGTATTAGGTTTGTTTATGATTGGTTTAATGATCCCAATCCATTCGGCGATTATCCCTTTATTCAGTATGTTTTTAAATGTCGAGTTAATTGATAATCCATGGTCAATTGTCATTACATACACGGCATACAATCTACCCATAACCATGATGATCTTGCTAGGATTCTATTACACACTACCACGTGAAATAGAGGAGGCAGCTATTATTGATGGTTGTTCCATTCATCGCATGTTTTTTAGAATCATTCTTCCGATGACGATGCCGGTTATGTCTACTACCGTCATTATTAACATGATTTATAACTGGAATGAGTTTGTGTTTGTGAATACCTTTATCAGCTCTGATAAGTACAAAACCCTTACTGTAGGGATTCAGAACTTTATTGGCCAATATATGACAGATTGGGGGGCGATTGGCGCAACCTTAATTATAAGTGTCGTTCCCATTTTACTCGCCTTCCTCTTTTTCAGTAATAAAGTGGTGGAAGGGATCTCCTCGAGTGCAATAAAAGGATAAGCAACATCCCCTTGGTTTCATTGACGCAAGGGGATGTTTTTTTATTGAACACGTTGCTTTTTTTTGATTCTATCAAACGCATGAAGGCAAAGCCACATTGTAATAAAAGCGGAGGAGGGTGCCCCAAAGAGGAAGGCTAATGCTGGAAGATAATCCACTAGAAAGTAAAGGGAAATAAAACATACTGCCATAAGCAGGCTATGTAATGGATGAATGAGCATAATGAGGAAGGCATTCTTAAATAATCTACCAAGATTTAAATCATAATGTACAAATGCAGGGAAAAGATAGCAAAGATAGATAGAAAACAAGAGTATAAATGCAAATAAGGGGGAGAAAGTCCAGGTTGGCAAAATGCTTCCATAAAAACGAACGAACCAAATATCAGCACCAATTAATACTACCACTCCCATAAGCAGCATTCCGAAAAGGTTACTTTTCCAAAAGTCTTTTTTATAATAGCTTAAGTATGTCTTAAAGAGTGGCTGCTCTGTTTTCCCTCTCAACCAATCTCTCATAATAGCAAACATAGCTACTGTCGATGGGAAAAAACCGAGGAAGATTCCACCTATCAAGGAAAAGAAGATCCAGAGAAGTTGAACATAAGCAAATCTAGTAATCCATTCCATTATCGTATATAGAACATTTCCTGAATTATTCATCATTCTGTCCCCCAAAGTATGTATCACGTTACCTGTCTCTATTATAACGGAAAGCGAATACATTCTGCAAAAAGATAGTTGGACCTACAAGTTAGTAAAAAAAGACTTTTTTGATTAATCGTCCTAACTGTTTAACCCTCTATTCACCACCAAAACTAGCGTGTGAACAGAGCCTCCGCACATCTTGTATATGATATACTTAACGGTATATATTCTTATAAAATTTGATAGAATTCATAGAGAACAGGAGCGGTAAAATGCAACGCGGTACCTTCCAATTAATGAAATCCGTAAATAAATCGATCATTTTAAATAAAGTACGAACAGCCGAACCAATCTCCCGTGCGCAAATTGCGAAAGAGACAAAGCTTACACCTCCCACTGTCAGCAGTATTGTGAAGGAACTACTGGAAGAGGGAATTATTAGAGAAAGCAGTCTTGGAGAATCACAAGGTGGCCGGAAGCCAACCATGCTACATATTAATTTAGATGCTTTTTATGTCATTGGGGTGGACGCTGGGCCACAGAGGGTAACAAGTATATTGACAGATCTGGCTGGGAATATCATCCACCGTGCTGATAAGCAGCTGTTTACACCTATAACAAATGAGCAATTCATGGGAGTTTTAAAGGTTACGATAAGCGAAACAATTGAAGCCTCGAACAGGGAAAAACGCGAAATGGTCGGTATTGGTGTTGCCATGCATGGGGTAGTCAATGTGGAAACAGGAACCTCGCTCATTGCGCCAAACTTAAACCTGAAAAACATTCCGATAAAAGAAGAATTAGAGAAGGAATTCGAGCTTGATGTAAAAGTAGAAAACGACGCGCGGGCCATGGCATTAGGCGAGTCATGGTTTGGTGGGCATGCTTCAGCCAGTATGGTTGCCGTAAATATTGGACATGGTGTCGGTGCAGGGCTCGTAATAAATGAAAAATTATACCACGGGGATCGGGATATCGCGGGGGAAATCGGCCATATGACGATCGATTTGCATGGCCCTACATGTACATGTGGGAATACCGGATGCTTACAGGCTTTTGTATCAGGACCTGCTATAGCGGCACATGCCCACAAAGAGGGACTAACTGGTGAGGACATTGCCAAACTGGCCAAGAGTGGGGACCAGGAAGCAACTTCCCTCCTAGAGGAAACGGGCAAGCTGATCGGTATTGGATTAGTTAACCTCATTCATTTGGTTAACCCAGAGAAGATTGTACTTGGTGGAGGGGTGATGAAAAGCGAGAAGTTCATCCTGCCAGCGATTAAAGAAACCATTTCAGCCAGAGGCCTTACTCAAGATGCCAAAGAAACCAACGTATCTGTTACAAAGCTTGGTGATCATGCAACATTACTGGGAGCTGTAGCACTTTTGCTTGTGGAGTTGTTTGATCCGGTAGGGTGAGGAAAGTAAATAGTATAAGAAAGTAGGAGTAAAAAGAGAGGGAGTCCCAAGATAGGGCCTCCCGTTAAAAAGGAATCGTTTAAACGAGAAAGTCTCATGCCATAAATCGCAAGCAGTCCTTGTTTATTAAACTGTGTAACTTTCCCCGTCATTTGGCACTAATACATGAGATGCGATACCTTTTTCCTTCGCAAAGCTCTTTAATTCTTCTCTCGACAATGTCCAATGATTTACTGCTTCCATATGAACAGAAACAATTTGAGCATTAGGTGCTGCCTTGTGTACCTCGTAAATATCCTCTTTCCCCATTACTAAAGAACCGCCTTCATAAAATTGGTTATCACCGCCATTGACGACAATAATGTCAGGGTTATGCGTGTCGATTGCCTCCTGAACCCCTTCATACCAAACCGTATCTCCAGCTACATATAATGTCTTTTCTGAACTATGCTTGAAAACAATGCCACAAACCAGACCAGAAAGTTTTAAAATTTCTCCGCGTCCATGCTCGCCTTTGGTCTTACTTAATTGGATTCCTCCAAAAACAGTGTCCTCTCGTAATACCTCGACATTATGGAAATTGCTATTTCTAACTTCTTTGGCATCTTCTTCATTTTGGGTAAATAATTTGATTCCTTTCGGCAATAGTTTTACTGACGCTTCGTCCCAGTGATCAGGGTGCAGGTGTGTGACAATCACAGCGTCTACATCTTTAACAATCTCTTTCACAGATACAGGCAAGGCTACCAAAGGATTGTTCTGATCCTGTCTAGGTGAATTCGGCAGAGGAGCATAAGCGCCTTTTTCCCCTAAATACGGGTCGATTAAAAACTTTTTCCCTGCATATTCTACCACGAGGGTTGCATTACGAATTAACTTTATATCCATGTTTTGAACTCCCTTATTTTGAGATTATTAGTAAAGCCTGTATAGTTTATAATAGAACGAACTTATAGATAAACAGATAAAATAAAGTCTTTTGCCTCTTTCGCTTTATTTTTGAAAGGAGTTCAATAAATGCTGGATCATACCGATATGCGTATTTTGGAGGAATTAAGTAATAATAGTAGACTTTCCATGAAGGAACTAGGTGCAAAAGTCCATTTGACCGGGCCTGCTGTATCAGCCAGGGTAATGAAGCTAGAGGATGAGGGTGTAATTGAGGGATATTCTATTAAGTTGAATCAAGCTAAGCTAGGATATTTTGTACATGCATTTATAACAATCATTACGAAAAGTACTCACCATGCTCCGTATTTATCGTTCCTCAAAACACAAGAAGGTAACATAGTCCGTAACTATAAAATTAGTGGGGATGGCTGTTACCTTCTTGAATGTAAATTCCCTTCGAATGAAGTACTAAATACTTTTTTGGAAGAGTTAAACGAGCACGCAAACTACAAATTATCAATTGTTATTGGGAAGTAGCGAGCAATAGAGAGGAACGGCACCTATGTAAAATCGATAATTTCCATACCAAAAAGCTTCCATTGCGCATAAGTTGAAAGGTTTTATTATAAGAGCAGCATCAATTGCTAAAAGGAAGCCCATAAACTCAAATTTACTTCCTAGTTCGTATTTCATACACTTTTCTTGCTAGCTCTTCTAATATATAAATAACAGGGATTTGTGTCGTCACATTGGACTCGGCAAAAAATTCCTCCGTCACATAATAGGATACATTGTTATCAGAAGCCTTGGCGATCGTGGATTGCATGTTATTTGTGATACTTAAAATTTCACTACCTTTTTCTTTAAGCTTATGAATGTGAGATAAGGTAATCCCGCTTTCACCAGAAACGGACAATGCAACGGTAACGCAGTCATGTAAGTCGGCGTGAATTGGAAAATACCAGTCTTTTAAATACGTGGAGAAAGTGCCTAAGCTCGATAGATACCTAGCACCATATTCTGCAAGCGCCCCTGAACTGCCAATCCCTATGAAATATACATGATTCGCTTTAGAAATAGCCTCTGCAGCATCCTCTAGCTTGGAAGTAAAGCGCTCATTTTGGGTGCGCTCAAAAAACTCTGCTAACACGTGTTGGCCACTTTTAACCTTCATGTTAGGTTTTTCATCAAGTAAGAGCTTTAACTTTACTTTAAACTCTGAGAAACCATCACAATGTAATTTTCTACAGAAACGCATAATAGTAGATGTAGATACATGTGATTCATCAGCAAGATCGCGTATGCGCATATAAACGACTTTTTCTTTATGCTGCATGACATATTTATATAGAAGCATTTCTAGATCATTAAACGATGCGATAACCTCATTTGTAAACAAAGGCTTAGCCCCTCCTGAAATAGTAGTCTATTTGTTTAGTATAAACTAAATAGGAAACACTGTGTGACGAATGCGAAACAAATTGCTTTCGATGAAACAAAAATCTAACGCTTTCATAAGCCTATCAGAATCCTATAGTCTCCTATAGAATAGGGTTTGTACGTTCATTATCTATTTAGGAGGATGAATTATGAGCAAAGGATTGAAGATTGCGACGATCGGTGGAGGTTCAAGCTATACGCCGGAATTAGTAGAAGGATTTATAAAACGATACGATGAGTTACCAGTACGTGAATTATGGCTGGTGGATATAGAAGCAGGGAAGGATAAGCTAGAAATAGTGGGAAACCTTGCAAAACGAATGATTAAAAAAGCAGGACTGCCAATTGAAGTTCATTTAACATTAGATAGAAAAGCAGCGATAAAGGATGCTGCTTTTGTAACAACCCAGTTTCGTGTCGGCCAATTGGACGCACGTGCTAAAGATGAAAGAATTCCGCTAAAGCATGGAGTGTTAGGCCAAGAAACGAATGGACCTGGTGGACTTTTTAAGGGATTGCGTACGATTCCCGTTATTTTAGACATTGTAAAAGATATGGAAGAGCTTTGCCCAGATGCTTGGTTAATTAACTTCACCAACCCTGCTGGTATGGTAACAGAAGCCATTCTTCGCTATACAGATCACGAAAAAGTAGTTGGTTTATGTAATGTGCCAATTGGTATGGAAATGGGAACAGCAAAGCTATTGGATGTAGATCACTCCCGTATTCGAATTAATTTCGCTGGCTTGAATCACATGGTATACGGATTAGACGTGTATTTGGACGGTGTAAGTGTCAAAGATCGTGTTATAGAATTGTTAGCTTCTCCAGAGAATAGTAGCTTTGTGAAGAATATAGACGGGCTAGGATGGGAGCCAGAATTTATTCGTGCGTTAAACGCTCTAACCTGTCCATATCATCTTTACTATTATAAGCGTAATGAAATGCTGGAGAAAGAGCTGAAAAACTTTAAAGAGGGCACGACGAGAGCAGAAGTAGTGAAAAAATTAGAAGCGGAATTATTTGAACTATACAAAGATCCTAACCTCTCCATCAAACCACCACAGTTAGAAGAGCGAGGCGGGGCGTATTACAGTGATGCAGCAGTTCGATTAATTTCATCTATGTATAATGATAAGCGAGATATTCAACCGGTTAACACAAAAAATAATGGATCGATCGCAAGCATCCCGAATAACTCAGCAGTGGAAGTGAGCTGTGTGATTACCAAAGAAGGGCCTAAGCCGATTGTAAATGGGGACCTGCCAGTTGCCGTGAGAGGTTTAGTACAACAAATTAAATCATTTGAACGTGTAGGGGCAGAGGCGGCCGTAACGGGTAACTATGATACCGCATTACTTGCGATGACAATCAACCCACTTGTTCCTTCTGACAAAATAGGAAAAGTAATATTGGATGAAATGCTGGAAGCACATAAAGAACATTTGCCACAGTTTTTCCAAGCTGTTGAGAAATAGGTATAAAAAGGGAAGGATAACGTCGTTCACGGTATTGTGGAGAGATAATCTTAAGCTTTAACAGCTATTCTCAAACTCGACTAACATGAAAGAATGCTTGGATACATGGTATCCAGGCGTTTTTTTGGTTTCCTTTAAAAACATTAAATAAACCCAAACAACCAAACAACAAGCGTCATGCTCACTATCCCCCAAGCTGTAGTTCCCGCTATCCACCAAAGTATCTGTTTAGTAGAAGCTTTGTTACTTTCCATATGTTTCTTCATAGAAATGAGAACAATAAAGCCGATTATGATAAAACCAATCGCTATCCAAAATAACGGATCCATTTTTATCCCCCCTTTTCGTAATCGTAACTCCTTATTCCTTTTCTAATATACGATTTGTATTAAAATGCGTTTCATTTCTTGCTGTATTTTTTTGCCTATGCAATGAACATAAATTTTGCGATTAGAATCAACAAATTAAAAAAAGTGGCGTACCAATCAAGATGCAAATTGGTATGCCACTTCGTTAGTTACAAAACCTCAAATTCAAACAAAGTTCTAGTCTGATAAACTTCCCCGGCTTTCAGCACTACTCCCGGAAATCCTTCGTGATGCAAGGAAGCGGGGGAGGCTTGCGTTTCAAAGCAGGAACCAAGATACTGCCGTGAAATCCCTTCCTGTAGCTGCAATCCTTCAGGCAAATTATTCGATGTATACATCACCATGCCGGGCTGGTCTGTTTGCACCGTCATTTTTCTGCCAGAGACCGGGTCAGCTGCTGTTGCTTTTGTTTCCTTATTATTTTCGTTAAAAATAAAATAGTGATCAATGCCCTGCCCAGCGACACGATTTTGTTCCGTATCTCCATTAAAACCATCCTGTAGGGCACGGGCTTTACGAAAGTCAAAGGTCGTTCCATCTACGGAAAGCAGCTCACCTGTCGGGATAAGCTTTTCATCAAGCTCTACAAAATAATCGCTATCGATTGATACATGTTGCTCATGCAAGGTATGCCGTAAATCCCCGCTCAAGTTAAAATAAGAATGGTTCGTCAGCGTGAGCGGTGTTGTCTTGTCAGTTGACGCCGTATAGTTGATCTCAAATTGATTGCTTTGATGAAGGGTGTAGGTGACCTGAACGTCTACCTTTCCCGGATAGCCCCCTTCCCCGTCGGCTCTTGTATAAGAAAGAACAAGTCCCACAGCATCGGCCTTTTCAAAGGGCTCTACATCCCAAATAACCTGATGAAATCCTGTTGAGCCACCATGCAGGTGATGTACGCCCTCATTATTTTCCAGCTTATATGCCAGGCCATCCAGCACAAATTGGCTGTTCGCAATTCTCCCTGCCACTGGTCCGATTATGGCACCGAAGTAATTGGGGTTGCTTTGATACTCCTTATAATCGGCATAGCCAAGCACAACGTTTTCTAGGTTGCCAGCTTTATCTGGAACGAGCATTTTTGTAATAATGCCACCAAAGTTTAGTACGTTAACTTGCATCCCATGATCATTCGTAAGGGTATATTCCTTCCAAGCCTTCTCCAAATTCCTGCTCTCTATTTTCACCATGATCCCACCTTTTTATAATGTGTGAAGGAAGCGCTGAAAAGCATCCTTCCCTTTAAAGACGCCGGCATCCTCGAGAACCCGGACGAATTTTTTACCAAGCTCGTGCTGGATGATGTTTTTCGCTTCTGATGCTAACTCTATCGTACCATATGTTTCTTTTAGCTCTGCTGCCCAATGCTGATGAATCGGGACCACCATAGCGTTCTCGCCCATCAACTCTTTTTCTAGTTCAACAAGCTCTTCTTTCAAACGAGCAGGTAGAACGGCAAGGCCCATTACTTCAATCAGACCGATGTTTTCCTTTTTAATATGGTGCACATCAGCATGGGGATGAAAAATTCCCATTGGATGTTCTGCTGACGTTCGATTATTGCGCAGGACAAGATCTAGCTCGTATTTGCCATCACGCATACGCGCAATCGGGGTGATGGTGTTATGGGCAACATCACCTGTAAACGCCTGAATGGCTGCATGCTCATCGGAATACCTGCTCCATGTTTGAAGAATGTGGTCAGCAGCATCTAGTAGCTGTGCTTTTTGCTCACTTTTTAAGCGGATAACGGAAAGTGGCCAATTTAGGACTGCTGCATGAACATCTGGAAAATCGCCGAGCGTAACAGGAAAGGCTTCTGCCGCATTGCTCATGGCAAAATCATAACGCCCTGCCTGATAGTGATCATGGCTCAGAATCGAACCGCCAACAATCGGCAGGTCTGCATTGGAACCAATAAAATAGTGCGGGAAAATATCCGTGAATGCGAGCAAGCGGGCGAATGCTTCCTTGCTAATTTTCATGTCACGGTGTTCTTCTGCAAGTAAAATGCTGTGCTCGTTATAGTAAACATAAGGAGAATACTGGAAGTACCACGTTTCTGCGCCAAGGGGCACCCGAATCATCCGATGATTAGCCCTTGCCGGGTGCCCAGTACGTCCTGCATAGCCTTCGTTTTCGATACAAAGCACACACTTTGGATAATCAAGTGCCTGCTTCATCTCCCGCTCGCGCCTAATTTGCTCGGGGTCTTTTTCTGGTTTGGACAAATTAATCGTAATATCCAAGTTCCCGTATTTGGTTTCGGTTTTAAAATGGACGTTCTTCTTTATCCGATTCATTTGGATATAGTTGCTGTTTTTGCTGAGCTGGTAAAAATAATCGGTTGCCTCAATTGGTGAGACATTATATTTTTTATAAAACTGTTCATTAACCACTGAAGGGCGTGCAATAAAGCAATTCATGATGTTGGCAGATATCATTTCTTTTTCCTCTAACACATCGGCAATGATGCCTTCCTTGATGGCGTAAGAAGTTATCGCCTCCAGGATATCCGGAATGGTGCGTTCTGTATCTGCTGAATTTATTTCCGGAAAGGATGGGAGCTGCAAAAGCTGCATTACTTGATTGCGTGCGTAAATTTCATCAGCAGGCTCGATTAATTTTTCGGTAATGGCTTGCTGAACGAGGGCAGCGATGTCTTCATAAATCATTTGCTGTCACCCTCCTCGTACCCGTTTGGGTGTGATGTATGCCAGTTCCAAGCATCCTGCATAATCGTATGGATAGCAGTGCGTTTTGGGTTCCATCCTAGGATGCGCTTGGCTTTTTCTGGACTCGCGATTAAAACTGCTGGATCTCCAGCACGGCGCGGGCCAGACTGTGTAGGGATCTTTTTCCCTGTTACCGTACGTGCCGCCTCAATCATTTCTTTGACGGAAAAGCCCTGACTGCTGCCAAGATTAAAAATGTCACTACTTCCGCCATTTTTTAAATACTCCAGTGCAAGCAGGTGGGCTTCGATTAAGTCCTCGACATGCACATAATCGCGGATGCACGTCCCATCAGCAGTGTCATAATCTTCACCAAAGATGGTAATATGGTCGCGCTGGCCAAGGGCGGCTTGTAAGATGATCGGAACGAGATGTGTTTCCGGACGATGATCTTCGCCGATTACCCCTGACGCGCGGGCGCCAGCTACATTAAAGTACCGCAAGGAGACATAGCGGATGCCATGAGCCTGGGCAGCCCAGCGCATCATCTTTTCCATCGTCAGTTTCGTCTCGCCATACGTGCTTGCAGGGTTTGTCGGCATTGCCTCCGTGATTGGCACGGCTTCTGGTTCTCCGTATGTCGCAGCAGTAGAGGAGAAGACAATCTCTTTTACACCATGCTCGACCATTTCCTCGAGCAAGATCTGGGTGCCATAAACATTATTATCAAAGTATTGTAATGGCTTATCCATCGATTCTCCGACAAGCGAGCTTGCGGCAAAATGAATGACAGATTCAATTGATTCATTGGAAAAAACCTCGTGTAAAAAGTCGCGCTCGCGGATATCTCCCTTGTAAAAGGTAGCTTTCGGATGAACAGCCGCCTTGTGACCTGTCAGCAAATTATCTACCACCACTACGTCCTTACCACTTTCAATTAATTGATAGACCGCATGGGAACCGATATATCCTGCCCCGCCTAACACAAGAATGCTCATCTCATCACTCCTTCAGTTATTTCCTTTGCCCCGTCGCCAATGCTTGCAGTATAAAAGGTGGCTTCATAGCCGTTTTTCTTTTTATAGGTGGACTGGATTTGTTCTTTTACCGTATCTAACTTCGTATTTTCAACAATCGCAATTGCACATCCACCAAAGCCTGCACCTGTCATTCGGGCGCCAACAACGCCATCTAATTCCCATGCTGTCTCCACAATCGTGTCGAGTTCTTCCCCGGTCACCGCATAATCCTCTTTTAATGAGAGGTGGGAAGCGTTCATCAACTTCCCGAAAGCTTGTATGTCGTTTTCTTCTAGCTTTGCTTTTGCCTCTAAAGTGCGAGCGTTTTCATAAACGGCATGTTTAGCGCGTTTTGCATGGATCGGGTCTTTGATAAGGTGTTTGTTTTGCTCAAAAGCTTCCTTGGAAAGTTCTCCTAAACTTGTGATGTCAAGCTCCTCCTGCAAGTTAGCAAGTGCTGTTTCGCATTGACTGCGTCGCTCATTATATTTTGAACCGGCCAATGTACGTTGTTTGTTTGTATTGATGATGAGGATCGAATGGTTTTCTAGTACGAGCGGGGCATAGTGATATTCCAACGTTTGGCAGTTTAATAGAATTGCATGCTCCTGCTTGCCCATGCCGATAGCAAATTGATCCATAATGCCACTGTTTACTCCAATGTAGTTATTTTCTACATGTTGTCCGAGCTTTACCATGTCAATTCGGTCAAGTGTTACGTCGAATAACTCCTCAACAAGCACTCCTGTCACCATTTCGATCGAGGCTGAGGAAGACAATCCCGCACCATTCGGAATGTTTCCGTAAAATAAAATATCAGCCCCTGTTTCTAGTTGGTTCCCTTTTTCGATGATGGCGCGGATCATGCCTTTTGGGTAGTTGGCCCAGCTGTCAGCCTCATTGTAATCAAGGGCATGAATATCAGATTCAATCACCCCAGCATCTGGGAAATTCATCGAGTAAAAACGTAGCTTTTGATCCGAACGCTTGCTGGCAACCGCATACGTGCCAAACGAGATGGCAGCAGGGAAAACATGACCGCCATTATAATCCGTATGCTCCCCAATCAAGTTGATACGCCCCGGGGCGAAGAACATACGTGGCTGGCTTGATGTAGGAAAAACCTTTTTAAAATCCGTAACTAAATTCATGATATCCTCCTTGTTTGTTTAGTTTATTAATTTAATTAATTAAGTTAAGCTTACCTTGTTTCTCGTAATCTTTCAAGCGCTTTCTTGAATAAAATGAAGGAGGTTTTGGAGGACGCGTGTGATTCTTGCGAAGTCGCGTGTTAGCCTTATAGAGTCGAGCGGAAAACACGAAAAGTCGAGCGAGAACATTCCAAAGTCGAGCAACAATCTCAAAAAGTCGAGCGAGGACTACCCGATGTCGAGCGAGGATCTCCGAAAGTCGAGCGGCAGCCATCCAAAGTGACGCACCACTCCCCAGAACTGACGCAGTCCTCCCACGAAGCGACGCAGCACTCCCAAGAAGCGACGCGCCACCCCCAGAAGAGACGCACCAACCTCCCAAAACCCGCACCACACCAACTTCCAACTCCATTAACTAAAAATATTTACTAAAACATTTACTAAAACTATTGCTAATTATTTAAAATCAAGCTATGGTATTGGTAAGGCTTTCAAAACCAAATTTTTAGGGGGAAAGAGAATGAAAAGAGCTTCAATTATCTTTGCATTATTACTTTTTGCTTTAGCTGCATGTAGTGGAAATGACGGAAGTAGTGAACAAAATGAAAGCGGTGACAATAATACATTGTCGGTATGGGCATGGAATATTAATGTGCCTGTTATTGAAAAGGCTGCGGAAATGTTTGCAGAGGATCACCCTGGATTTGAACTTAATATAGTAGAAACTGGAACACCGGATGTATATCAAAAAATTACGACAGGACTACAAGCAAAAGGGGAAGGATTACCAGATGTCATGCTTGTGGAAGATGATCGACTTCAAGGTTATCTTAACTCGTTCCCTGAAGCATTTGTGAACTTATCTGAAAAAGGATTTGCAGAGGACCATATGGATAAATTCCCAGAATATAAGACAGAATTATTATCTAAAGATGGCGATATGTATGGCTTCCCATTTGATTCAGGTCCTGCTGGTGTGTTTTACCGTGTTGATTTATTTGAGGAAGCAGGTATCGATGCTAACGCAATCGAAACATGGGACGACTTTATCGAGGCAGGAAAAGTACTTAGAGACGAATTGGATGTTGCCTTAACTGGAATCGACATTAATAACGATGATGGAGTATACCGTTTAATGTTAAACCAACAAGGTACGTTCTACTTTGATGAGGAAGGAAACGTTGACCTTACTTCTGAAGAATCTGTGAAAGCGATGAATGTAATCCAACAATTGAGCGAAGAAGGATTAAATGAAAATCTTGTTGGATGGGATGCTTGGATTGGTGGGTTAGCTAACGGTACAGTAGCAACTGCTCCATCCGGTGCGTGGCTTTCTGGTTCATTAACTGGGCAGGCTCCTGATATGGAAGGACAATGGGGCGTATTTCCACTTCCTGCCATGGAAGAGGGCGGCAACAGAGCAGCGAACCTTGGGGGAAGTAACTACATGATTTCTTCTAACTCCGAGAAGGTTGACCTTGCTTATGAATTTATGGAGTTTTTCTCAACATCTGATGAGGTCCAGCTTTTTGCGATGGAAAATGGACTTTTTCCATCATTAAATACTATCTACACGGAAGACGTGTTTAGTGAAGAAGTAGCTTATTTTAATGATCAGCCTATCTGGACGATGTTTGCAGACCTAATTGAGGACGTTCCGTATGCTAACTATACGGGAGATTATTCTCTTGCTAGAGACGAAGCGACTAAGGCGCAATCACGAGCAGCTGATGGGAGCGACCCAGCAGAGGCATTAGAAGAAGCCGCAAAACAATTAGAAAACAGATTAAATAAGTAAACACTACGAACGTTGGAGAAGTATAGATTTCAGTCTAATAGATCCATCATCATGGGAAGCGTCCTTGGTTTGTTTTTGCGAAGACGTCACCCATGAGGAGTCCATACAGCTCGACGTACTAGTAAACAAATAGTTTAAAACAAATGAAGAATAAAGGGGGGAAACATGCACCCTTTATTCTGTCATTTTAAAGAATCACTCTATTCTGGAGAGAGGATGGAAAACGCATGAAGCAGTCTAAAAAATTTCCTTATTTATTCATAGCCCCAGCCGTTATTCTATTTATTGTTTTTACGGCCTACCCCATTATTGCTTCCCTCTATTTAAGCTTCCAGACCTATGAAGGAGGAAGTTATTCTTTTGCTGGGTTAAGTAATTATACGCGTTTATTAGAGGATTCGATTTTCTGGAAAGCGTTAGGGAACACGTTTATCATTTTCATTTTGCAGGTCCCGATTATGTTATTGATGGCGATGGCACTTGCAAGCGTATTGAACAGTCAATTGCTTAAATTAAAAGGCTTCTTTAGGGTATCTTTCTTTTTACCAGCGGTAACATCCCTTGTTGCCTATTCCCTGCTTTTTTCGATTATTTTACAGGACAATGGAATTTTAAATACGTTATTAAACGCGATTGGGATCGAGAATATTCCTTGGCTTTCCGACCCATTTTGGGCAAAAATATCGATTGTAATGGCGATGATGTGGAGATGGACAGGATACAACATGATCATTTTCCTTGCTGCATTGCAGAACATCCCGGATCACATGTATGAAGCGGCTTCGATTGATGGTGCCGGAAAGATACGTCAATTCTTTTCCATTACGATTCCAAACTTGAAACCTATTATTCTTTTTGCCGGAATTCTATCAACGATTGGTACCTTACAGTTGTTTGATGAGCCATTTAACCTGACGCAGGGTGGGCCCGCAGATTCTACCATGACACTAGGATTATACATTTATGAAAATGGGTTTGAGTACTTTGACTTTAGCTACGGAAGTGCGGTTGCTTATGTAGTCGTTGTACTTGTGGCTATACTATCTTACTTTCAATTTAAGTTTACGGGGGAAAAATCATGATGAATACAAACAAATCGAAACGTGGACTCGGCAAAGTTGGCATGTATGCGTTGTTGCTTCTGTTTTTAGTTATCTCCATTTTTCCTTTCTATTGGATGTTAGTTGGGTCAACTAACACGTCTGACAAGATGTTTACGAGCCCACCAACCTTGCTTCCAGGGTCTGAGTTTATGACGAACTTAAACAATCTTGATGCGACAGTAGGGATTTGGCGGGTGTTGTTTAACTCCTTGCTTGTTTCAGGACTATATGTCGTGATTGCTCTGGCAGTGAGTGCGACGTCTGCCTATGCCTTTGCTAAATATGACTTTAAAGGGAAAAATGTGATTTTCACAATATTTATTCTGTCGATGATGATTCCCTATCAAGCGACATTAATACCTTTATTCCAAATGATGTCTAGTTACAATCTATTAAACACATATTTTGCGTTAATCGCACCACAGCTTTGTTATCCCTTTGCCATTTTCTTAATGCGGCAAAACTTTGCAGCATTCCCTACTGAGTTAATGGAATCTGCACGACTGGATGGTGCAAGTGAACTGAAAATTTTCATGAAAATAGTGCTACCTTCTATGAAACCTGCACTAGCTGCAACATCTATCTTTTTGTTTATGTTCCAATGGAATAACTTTATGTGGCCGCTCGTTGCCATTACATCACAGGATATGTATACCTTCCCGGTTGCATTATCTACTTTAAACGGCGTTTCCTTTACAGATTATGGGCAAGTAATGGTAGGAATTACGATCGCAACCATTCCAATTATGATCTTTTTCTTGGTCTTACAACGCCACTTCATCTCGGGAATGCTTGGCAGTGCAATAAAATAGAAAAGGTGTGTGAACGATATGCTTACAGTGAAAGACGACAAATTTATATTAAACGGACAGCCGTTTCAAATTTTATCAGGGAGTATCCATTACTTCCGTGTTCCCCAAGAATATTGGGAGGATCGCTTAATTAAATTAAAAAACTGTGGATTCAACTCTGTAGAGACATACATTCCATGGAACTTTCATGAACCGAAAAAAGGGCAATTTCATTTTGAAGGCATGGCGGACATTGAGCAGTTTATTGCAACAGCAGAAAGTCTAGGATTGTATATCATCCTCAGGCCAGCTCCATATATTTGTGCAGAGTGGGAGTTTGGTGGCTTACCGGCATGGTTGCTTAAAGATCGTAATATGGCGCTGCGTTGTGCAGATCCGAACTTTCTTAAACATATAGAAGATTACTATGATGTGCTTCTTCCTAAGCTCGTACCGCATTTAATAACGAATGGTGGAAACGTCTTTGCCTTGCAAATTGAAAATGAGTATGGTGCATACGGGAATGACAAGCAATACTTGGAGCGAACCAGAGAGATATATAAAGAAAAAGGCATTGATGTGTTACTGTTCACCTCAGATGGTCCAGATATGATTGAAGACGGATCCTTACCAGATGTTCTTACAACCTTAAACTTTGGTTCTCGTGTGGAAGATTCTTATGCGATGCTGGATGCATACAAGCCAGATAGTCCGAAGCTGTGTGCGGAATTTTGGATTGGTTGGTTTGATAGTTGGGGAAAGGAACATCACACAAGAGATCCTAAAGATGCAGCAGCTACATTGCGTGCCATGCTAGAAAAGGGTGGATCCGTCAATTTCTATATGTTCCATGGTGGAACGAATTTCGCGTTTTATAATGGTGCCAATCAATACGAGACATATGATCCAACCATTACCAGCTATGATTATGATTCCTTGCTAACAGAGTCTAGTGAGATAACGGAAAAATACAGGGAAGTCCAAAAGGTTCTCAAGGAATTTGTGACCATACCTGAGCCAGTTGAACCTCCGAATATACCAATTCTGCCAGAGCAAAAGGTGCAGCTTGATCGTTCTGTTAGCTTGTTTGATACGTTAACAACGATAGCGAATCACTATAAAAATGTGGTTCCGATGTCCATGGAGGAAATGGATCAAGCATATGGCTATGTATTGTATCGCACGACGATTGACCGAAAAGCCGATATGGTAATGGATACGTCGATGATCCGTGACAGAGCATTCCTCTATATTAACGGAGAATATGTCCAAACCGTTTACCGAAATGATGAGAAAAAAGAAATTACCCTCTCCTTCCCTGAGGAGATAAACACGCTTGAGATTTTCGTGGAAAATATGGGCCGGGTTAATTATGGAAAGCATTTGAGGGATCGCAAAGGAATAATCGAAAATCTATGGATTGATAATCAATATATGTTCCATTGGGAGATGTTCAGTATCGAACTTGACGAAGTCGTTCTAGACTTTTCAAGGGCAACTACAGAGCGTTTTCCGCAGTTTTATGAAGGTACATTTGAATTGTCCGAAACAGGTGACACTTTTCTTAACATGGAAGGCTGGAAAAAAGGCAATGTATTTATCAATGGATTTAACCTGGGACGATATTGGGAGATTGGACCACAGAAAACACTTTACCTGCCTGCACCCTTTTTAAATGTAGGAGAAAACACGATCCAAATTTTAGAACTTGAAGGAACGAAACAGCAGGAAGTTCTATTTGCCAATAAGCCTGACTTGGGATAGGAAGGATTAGGATGATGATTACAATTGACGACAACAGAAAACAATTTCATTTAACGAACGGAAAAATAAGCTACCTATTCCATGTGATGAAAAATGGACAGCTTGGCCATCTGTATTATGGAAAAGCGATCAAGACAGCAGGGCATATAGCAGACTTCCAACGCTATGACATTCCGACACCAAATACGACCCATCTTGAGGCAAATGATCCGGCATTTACAATGGAAACAACGAGGCAGGAATTCCCTGTGTTTGGTGCAACAGATTTTCGCGAACCGGCTCTCGGAATTCAGCAGGCTAATGGGAGTCATATAAGCAATTTCGTGTTTGACTCATACCGTGTAGTGAAAGGGAAACCCATGCTGGAAGGCTTGCCCGCTACCTATGTTACGAGCGAAGAAGAAGCCGAAACAGTAGAAATTACTCTGTATGATGCGATAACCGATATGGAACTTTTACTAAGCTACACGATTTTCAAAGATGTAGCGGTAATTACCCGTCATGCGCGGGTTACGAACAGGGGAGAGGCCACCTTGATATTGGATCGATTGCTGAGTGGCAGCATTGATTTCCCACACGCTGATTTTGACATGCTCCAGCTTTCAGGGGCATGGTCACGGGAAAGGCATCTAAAAGAACGTAAGCTTGAAAGTGGAATCCAGTCTATCTCTAGCTTACGAGGTTCCAGCTCTCATAGTCAGAATCCATTTCTAGCATTAAAAGAACCAGATGCGACAGAATTCATAGGGGATGTGTATGGTTTTAACCTTGTGTATAGCAGCAACTTTCTAGCACAGGTGGAAGTAGACCATTATGAGCAAACAAGAGTCTCTATGGGGATTCACCCATTTGGCTTTCAATGGAAGCTGGAACCAGGAGAGTCGTTCCAAGCGCCTGAAGTTGTCATGGCGTTTTCACCGAACGGCCTAAATGGGTTGAGTAAGCAATTACATGATGTATACCGCAACCATTTAATTAATCAAAAATGGCTTGATTCACCACGCCCTGTCATGCTCAATAACTGGGAAGCGACCTATCATGATTTTAATGAGGAAATAATACTAGCAATTGCGAAAGAAGCAGTAGACTTGGACCTAGATCTGTTTGTGCTTGATGATGGCTGGTTTGGTAAACGGAACAGTGACACGACATCACTGGGAGACTGGTTTGTCAACAAGGAAAAACTGCCGAATGGACTTGGGAAACTCGCACACAACATCCGGGAACTTGGAGTTGATTTTGGCCTTTGGTTTGAACCAGAAATGGTCAGTCCAGACAGTGACCTTTATCGTGAACACCCAGAGTGGGTGGTGAAAACTCCTGGAAGGTCAGCTTCGTATGGCCGTAACCAATGGGTATTAGATTTCAGTAATAAAGAGGTCGTGACTTATTTATATAAGAGGATGCGCGCATTGATCGAAGAAACACAGCTTTCCTATATAAAGTGGGATATGAACCGAAACATAACAGAAGCATATTCATCCACATTGCCTGCAGCGCAGCAGGGGGAATTTTACCATCGCTATATTCTCGGGGTATACCAGCTCTATGAAAAATTAACAAGTGAATTTCCGGACGTACTGTTTGAATCCTGTGCAGGTGGGGGCGGACGCTTTGACCCTGGGATGCTTTTCTATGCACCACAAGGGTGGATTAGTGATAATACCGATCCAGTCGAACGCCTACATATTCAATACGGGACCTCGATTGCCTACCCGATAAGCAGTTTTGGTACCCATGTATCGGCAACACCGAATCATCAGACAGGAAGAACAACCTCGTTAAGCTTCCGGGCGCATGTTGCCTTGTTCGGCACGTTTGGATATGAACTAAATCCACTGGGCTTTTCGGCCGAAGAGAAAGTGGAAATACGAAAGCAGGTTGCGCTTTACAAACAACATCAGCATCTCATGCTGACAGGGGACTTCATTCGATTGATAAACCCTGCTGATGGGAATGAGGCTGCCTGGATGATGGTGAGTGAGACAGGAGAGGAAGCGCTTGTCAGTCATTACCGAATTTTAGCTGAATCGAATCCTTGTAAGATGAAATTTCTTCTCCTAAAAGGGTTGGATTCGGAGGCGTATTATCGTTGTCAGGATACAGAAGGGGTTGTACGTCATTACTATGGGAGTGAATTGATGTATAGGGGGATACCACTTAAAGCCGAATTTAATGGAGCAAATGGTGGGCTCTCGATCCCGATGCAAATAGGCGATTTTCAATCCGAGATATTTTATATTTCCAAGGAAGAGGGAGAGGTTTAAATGCATCTTGGTGTAGATTATTACCCGGAACACTGGAATATTAGCTTAATGGACGAAGATTTGACGAGAATGAAGGAAATGGGAGTCAACACTGTAAGAATTGGCGAGTTCGCATGGAACATGATGGAGAAGGAAGAAGGAGAATTTGATTTTTCCTTTTTTGATAGGGTGATTGAAAAGTGTAAGGAATATGAGTTATCGGTCATGTTTGGTACACCAACAGCCACATTTCCTGCTTGGCTTGCAACGAAACATCCAGGCATTTTTAATGTGACGGAAGATGGACAACGTATTTCCTTCGGTGGCAGAAGACAATATTGTTATAACTCCGCTACATATTTGGATTATTCGTTAAGGATTGTTAAAGAGTTGGTGCAACACTATAGGGATGAAACCCAAGTGTTCGCCTGGCAAGTGGATAACGAGCTAGGTCATGAGGGGAGCGATGATTGTTATTGTTCCAATTGCCAGGAGGCTTTTTCGACATACTTAAAGCAGCGCTACGACTCAATTGATGAACTAAATGAGGTGTGGGGCACCATTTTTTGGGGGCAAACCTATCAATCCTTTGATCAGATCCCGATGCCAACCCGCACGATCACGGTTCACAATCCGAGCATGCGACTGGAATGGCTCCGGTTTCGTTCTTACTCCCTTAGTCAGTTTGCAAAAAAGCACATGGAACAGATAAGAAAGTTTAAAGGCGAACACCAAACGGTTACCACCAATATTCCTGGTGGATTCTTCGAGAAGAAGTTTGACCATAATGAATTTTCAAGAGACCTTGATTTTGTTTCCTATGATAATTACCCAGTATGGGGCGGTTTAGCTGAACCGGTGTCGCCAGCAATGCTTTCTATGACTCTTGATTTCGTTCGGGGACTGAAGCAGGAAAACTTCTGGATTGTGGAACAACTGATGGGAGCGCAGGGGCATGATGTCATCGGTTATTTACCAAGGCCAAATCAGGCAAAATTCTGGGCATATCACGCCTTTGCTCATGGTACAACGGATATGCTATTCTTTCGCTGGCGTGGCATGACACATGGAGCGGAGCAGAACTGTCTGGGCATTCTGGATACAGATAATCGCCTTACACGTAAGTACAAAGAAGTGCAGTCTTTTTTTAAGGATATTTCCAATTATAAAGAGGTCGTTGATTCTCCGATTAAATCGGATATCGCATTGGTCTATGATTTTGATACGATCTGGTCGTGGCAAATACAACAAGAAAGTGCAGCCTTTGACTTTACAGAGGAAGTAATGCGCTTGTATGAACCGTTCTATAACCAGAATCAATCGATCGATGTTATACGAGCGGATGTGGACTTCGGGAACTATCGTGTGCTGCTGCTTCCTGTAATGAAAATAATAGATGAGCAGCTGGTGGAACGCTTAGAAGCATTCACAGCAAACGGAGGGACTGTTATTTTCTCTTATCGGGCTGGCGTTCGCGACCGTAACAACAATCTAGTGCTAGGAGAACAGCAACCAGGTAAGCTAAGTCCGTTACTTGGTGTCCAGGTGGAAGAGGTGGAATCTCTGCCTGATGGCATAGAAATCGAACTTCAAACCGATAAAGGGAAAAAGGGATCGAGCAAGGTTTGGCGGGACCTGATCAAGCCTTTTGATGCTACAGGGCTTTACCATTATACAGACGCATATCGCGACTATGCTGCAGTGACAGTCAATACATTTGGGAAAGGCAATGCCTACTATATCGGTACAGGTGCAGATAAAGAGGTCATGCAGGAAATCGCAAATCGTGTGGCAGATGAAAGGGAACTAAATACTACACAAACAAGTACTGGAATTGAAATCATGGAACGAACAACAGAGGATGGAAGCAGTTATTTATTCATCATGAACCATAACGGTCAGGAAGGCCATTATAATGATGTACAGCTTGCGCCATACGCTTGTAAAATTGTACGTAAGAGTGATGAAAATGCCTAAGAAAATGGTATAGTTAAAAGAGATGATTGAAAAAAGTAGAGGTGGCCATGTTGGCAACAATAAAGGACATTGCTGATAAAGCAGGCGTTTCGGCCGCAACCGTTTCAAGGGTATTAAATTACGATCAAAGCCTTTCCGTTGCAGCTGATACAAAAAAGAAAATATTTGAAGTCGCAGAAGAACTATCCTACAAGCGACGTCACCGAAAACCAATTAGTAGAAAGATTGCCTTTCTGCATTGGGTCACAGAAGCAGAAGAATTAGATGATATTTATTATATGGGCATACGTTATGGGATTGAGCGGCGTGCTGAGGCGTTAGACGTTGAGCTTGTAAAATACGTCGAAGGGGAAACGATTGATACAAATATCGATGGAATTATAGCTGTTGGCCGCTTTAGTGAAGAACAAGTACGTCAGTTAAAAGCTATTTCTCCTCAGATCGTATTCGTCGATTCTAATCCAAACGAAGCAGAGTTTGATGCCGTTCTAGTCGATTTCGAACGGGTCACCCAACTCGTAATGGACCATTTTATTACAAAAGGTCATACATCCATTGGATTTATCGGTGGATATGAAACCTTTAAAGAAAAGATTGCACCTATTCAAGACATGCGCGAAAAGCATTATCGTAGCTACTTACAAGAAAGAAATATGCTTGATGAGCGGTTTATTTTTCTCGATAGCTTTGCAGTGAACGATGGTTATGAACTCATGAAGCAAGCGATTCACGACCTGGGCGAGGAATTGCCGACAGCCTTTTATATGGCAAATGACCCCCTTGCAATCGGCGGCCTGCGAGCGCTTCATGAGGAAGGAATCCCTGTACCTGGCAGAGTGAGCGTCATCGGTGTCAATGATATCAGTGTTTCCAAGTATGTTTACCCCTCTCTAAGCACGGTTAAAATTTATACCGAATTAATGGGAGAAACAGCAGTAGACCTAATTTTAGAGCGAATTGACGACAAACGAGAAGTGCCAAAGAAAGTATATTTATCAAATAAATTAATTATACGACAAACGTAAGGCCTGGAAGGCAGCTATTCATTGTGAATAGCTGCTTTTTTGTTTCTGTAGGGTATTTATGTTGAGAATGTGAGCTGAGTGGAGTCGCGTGGTATCCAATCGAGGTCGCGTCCGAGCTTTGCGAAATCGCGTGTCAACCTCGAAATATCGCGTGCGAACCACGTAAAGTTGCATGCCAACCACCCGAAGTGACGCCACACCTCAAGAAGAGACGCACCACTCACCAGAAGTGACGCCAACACCCCAAAAAGTGACGCTTCATCCACCCAAAGTGACGCCAACACCCCAAAAAGTGACGCATCATCCACCCAAAGTGACGCCAACACCTCAAGAAGAGACGCACCATCCACCCAAAGTGACGCAGCCCCTCCACGAAGAGACGCACCAATCCCACCACCAGAAAGTAAAATTATGAACCTGTATATTTTAAGCCTCACTTTAAATACTAAAAGGACAATGGTATTAGCGGATGGAGAGAGGAAGTAGAAGATGAAAAAAGCAGTCAATGAAGTGACGGTAGTATTCTGGATTACATTAGCGATTACGATTGCCATGTCCATTTGGGGGACTGTCGCTCCTAAAATATTTGAACGTTACTCAGGTAATTTGATGAATTTTATATCTGTTCATTTTGGTTGGTATTATTTACTTGTTGTTACTTTATTTCTTGTATTTTGTATTTATTTGACCTTTAGTCGGTTTGGGAAAATAAGGCTCGGCAAACCAAAGGAACGTCCTGAATTTAGTTATATGTCATGGTTTGCGATGTTGTTTAGTGCTGGTATGGGAATAGGGCTTGTGTTTTATGGTGTGGCCTCGCCTGTATCGCATTATATGAAAACACCACCAATAGCAGAGCCGGGCTCTGTGGAGGCAATTGGCGACGCGATGCGTATCACATTCTTCCATTACGGGGTCCACGCATGGGCCATTTATGCGATCATTGCATTGATCCTGGCCTATTTTACTTTTCGACTTGGAAGACCATTCTTGGTCAGTTCCACATTAGAGCCCCTTTTTGGGAAGAGTATGAAGGGCGGTTGGGGCAAGGTTGTCGATGTGATAGCCGTGTTTGCAACGGTCATTGGGGTTGCGACGACGCTTGGGTTTGGTGCAACACAGATTAACGGTGGGCTTACCTACCTTTTCGGTGTGAAAAGTGAATTTTGGGTACAGCTCCTCATTATTGTAATTGTAACGGTGTTATTTATGATCTCGACCTATTCAGGTTTAGGAAAAGGCATAAAATATTTAAGCAATACGAATATGTTTCTGGCAGCAGCATTGTTTGTTGCAACATTAATACTGGGGCCAACCATGTATATTCTGAACACCTTTACGAATTCTGCGGGGACTTACATTTTGAGCCTGCCTGTTGAGGGGCTGCGTATTGCTCCCAATGATGAGTCGGAAAGGCAATGGATCATGGATTGGACGGTGTTCTTTTGGGCCTGGTGGATCGCCTGGGCGCCATTTGTCGGCATCTTTATTGCTCGGATATCGAGAGGACGTACGATCAGGGAGTTTCTCTCCGGTGTTATTCTAGTCCCGACTGTTGTGTGTCTTTTATGGTTTGCAGCGTTCGGGAGTTCTGGAATTCACGTACAAAAAAGCGGTGCAGATATTGCGAGTCTGCCTGACGAGCAGATGCTATATGGTATGTTTGATAATCTACCTTTAGGTATGATCCTATCTTTATTGGGGATTTTGTTAATATCTACCTTCTTTATCACATCGGCTGACTCTGCAACATTTGTGTTAGGCATGCAAACAACGGACGGATCTTTGTCACCATCTACTGTGGTTAAGTTTACATGGGGGATTGCGCAATCCCTAATTGCAGCAGTTTTACTTTACACTGGTGGATTACAGGCATTACAAAATGTGCTCATATCGGCAGCATTTCCCTTTTCCATCATTTTGATTTTAATGTGCTTATCCTTTTACAAAGCCTTGAGAAAAGATAAGGTACACTAGGAGAAAAGTTCCCCCTAAAAATGCGTATATGAAAACTGTAGGAAAAGAGTATTAGTGCTTTTTCTACAGTTTTTTTGTTATGAAAAAAACATCTGTAAATAATGCAGAAAATCGTAAACAAATGCTGTATTTTCTGTTATTATTATCAGAATATATTTTATATACTGCATGTAAGCGTTTACTAGGTCGGAGATGCTGTCTTGTATTTTTACTTGCAGAAGAGAAGGGGGGATAGGATGTGGACCGGCAGCTTTCCTTACCAATAAACAGTAAACAAGGAGGGTTTAATTGGTGAATAGAAAACGATTGAAAAAGGTTTTTCCTATTCTATGCTGTGTTGCGCTAATCGGGACATTTGTAAAAATCCCACCGCAACAAACCGTATCAGCAGCTGCAAAGGATTTTTCTACCTCTTTTGAAGAGAATGATCCGGATCTTGATTGGGAAAACACAGTGGAAACAGATGCTGATGGAAATAAGATGTCCTCCGGTATTGATGGGAATATCCCCTTTGACGGAATTCAAGGTGATATTACCGAAAGAATAGTCAATATCGAGGTGTCAGGTGAAAATCCGCCAAGTGAGACAAAAAACAAGCTCATTGACCGCGATTCGACTTCAAAATGGCTAACCTTTGAAGATACTGCTTTTATTGAGTTCGAGCTGGAAGAGGCAGATACGGTTGTAAAATATGCACTTACCTCAGCAAATGATTATGCAGGCAGGGACCCACAGGATTGGGAGTTATTTGGCTCCAATGATGGAGAGAACTGGACAGCCTTGGACAATAGGAGTGAGCAATCATTTGAGGACCGTTATGAAAGAAAGCTGTACGAGTTTGAAAACGACACAGCTTATCAGTATTATCGCCTCAATATAAATCAAAACCATGGGGAATCCATTATCCAACTTGCAGAGCTTGCTATTTCTAATGGAATTGACAAGCCAGCCCCGCCCGCATCCGATATGAAAACAACCGTAACGAATGGTCCGACAAGCGCGTACACGTCAAAAACAAATGTCGGCTGGTCTGGACTGAATACGGTAACCTATTTAGGCTCTCACCTTGAAGAGGGAAGGGCATATTCCTATAATAAAATTCTTGATGTGGATATTGATGTAACAGAGCATACTGAACTATCCTATTATATTTTTCCAGCATTTACAGACAAAGACCATACGAACTATGCAAGCACGTATGCATCAGTTGATTTAGCATTTTCAGATGGTACCTATCTACATGACCTTGAAGCATATGACCAGCACGACATTAAGCTGGATCCCCAAGCGCAAGGCGATTCAAAGACACTCTATGCTAATCAGTGGAATCTTAAAAAGGCAGCGATTGGCGATGTGGCAGAAGGAAAGACAATTGAAAGAATCTTGATTGCCTATGACAACCCAACTGGCCCAGCAACTTTTACGGGGCACATTGATGATATTCAAATTAAAGAACAGACAGAGGAGAGTACCTTTACAAACCCTTCTGATTACGTAAACATCCTGCGCGGTACGCAATCAAATGGAAGCTTTTCCAGGGGGAATAATTTCCCGGCAGTTGCTGTCCCGCATGGCTTTAACTTTTGGGCGCCTGTAACCAATGCAGGTTCGAATTGGTTATATTCCTATAATGAAAGCAATAACGAGGAGAACCTCCCCGAGCTCCAGGCTTTCTCTTTAAGCCATGAACCGAGCCCATGGATGGGAGATAGGCAGACATTCCAAGTCATGCCATCCAATGCAGAAGCGGAACCCAGTGCGGATCGCAACGAGCGTGCACTAGCCTTCAACCATGATAATGAAGTGGCAAAAGCACATTACTATGGCGTGGAATTTGAAAATGGCATCAAAACAGAAATGACACCAACAGATCATGCTTCGATGATGCGCTTCACGTTTGATGACGAGCATGCGAATATTATTTTTGACAATGTCAGTAACGATGGTGGCATTACCCTTGATGCAGAAAATGGGATCATTTCAGGCTATACCGATCAAAAAAGCGGCCTATCAACAGGTGCTACCCGTATGTTCGTTTATGCCACATTTGATAAGCCTGTTATCGATAGTGGCATGTTAACAGGAGAAGGCAGAGATAACGTTTCTGCCTATTACAAGTTTGATACAGAAGAAACGAAGGAAGTTACGATGAAAATGGCCACGTCCCTCATCAGTGTTGATCAGGCCAAGAAAAACTTGGAGCAAGAAATCAATGCTGACGATACATTTGAATCGGTAAAAAATCGAGCAGAAAATGCATGGAATGAAAAACTAGAAATTATTGAAGTGGAGGGCGCTTCAGATGAGCAGCTGACAACCCTTTATTCCAATATGTACCGCTTGTTCTTATATCCAAATTCGGCTTATGAAAATGTTGGTACAGTGGAAGAACCGGAATATAAATATGCAAGCCAACTCGAATTATCGCCATGTACGAATAGTACCGCGACCGAAACATGTGCCTCAATAGAAGACGGCGAAATTTATGTGAATAATGGGTTCTGGGATACCTACAGAACAACCTGGCCGGCCTATGCATTGTTAACACCTTCTAAAGCTGGTGACATGATTGATGGCTTTGTCCAGCATTATAAGGATGGAGGCTGGATTGCCAGATGGTCATCCCCGGGCTATGCGAATTTAATGGCAGGGACGAGTGCCAATGTTGCGTTTTCTGACGCTTATTTAAAAGGGGTTACCAATTTTGATGTCGAAAGCTTTTACCAATCTGCCGTGAAGGATGCTTCCGTTGTACCACCAAATGCGAATGTGGGCAGAAAGGGAACGGAAACGTCAATCTTTGATGGCTACACAAACACATCGACTCATGAAGGAATGTCATGGGCACTTGATGGGTATATCAATGATTATGGAATTGCGAATTTGGCGAAAGCACTAGCTGAAAAAGAAAACGAAGACGACCCTTATCAATCCGAGTACAGTGCGGATTATAACTATTATTTAAGTCGCGCACAGCATTATGACAACATGTTCAATTCAGAGTTTGGGTTCTTTAATGGAAAAACTCCAGATGGAGAATGGCGCTCAACGTTAGAGGATTTCAACCCAGCCGAATGGGGGCATGACTATACCGAAACGAATGCATGGAACATGGCCTTCCACGCACCACAGGATGGTCAAGGACTAGCCAACCTATATGGTGGAAAAGAAGGGCTTTCTGAAAAGCTTGATACATTCTTTGCCACTCCAGAAAAGGCAGCTTATCCAGGTAGTTATGGCGGACTGATTCATGAAATGCGGGAAGCCAGGGATGTCAGAATGGGAATGTACGGACATAGCAATCAACCGGCTCACCATATCGCATATATGTATAATTACGCGGGCGAGCCGTGGAAAACACAGGAAAAAGTACGTGAGATTTTAGATAGACTGTATATTGGCAGTGAGATTGGCCAGGGCTATGCAGGAGATGAGGATAATGGTGAGATGTCTGCCTGGTACATTTTCAGTGCACTAGGGTTTTATCCACTTAAAATGGGCAGCCCAGAGTATGCAATTGGCGCGCCATTATTTGAAAAGGCAACAATTCATTTAGAAAATGGAAAAGATCTTGTCATCAACGCACCAAATAATAGTAAAGAAAATAAATATGTCCAAGGTCTTCAAGTGAATGGAGAAGCTTATACGAAAAATTACATCACACATGAAGACATAGCCGAAGGAGGCACACTGGACTTTGATATGGGGCCAGAGCCTTCAGATTGGGGCAGTAAGCTAACCGATTTACCTGAATCGATTACCCCTGCGGCAACCGATGGACTCTTTGCACCAGAATCATTGGGCGATGTGACAGATCAGGCAGTAGAAGAGGACGTAGGCATCGCGTCGGATAGTGATGGCAGCGATACAAGCAAACTATTTGATAATACGTCGCGAACCCAACTGGAGTTAGAAGGGGAAACACCTTGGATTCAGTACCAGTTCACAGGAGCAAAGAAGAAGGCAAACATGTATACCCTAACCTCTGCAAATGCGCTGGATGGTTCAGATCCGCAAGCGGCTGACCCGAAAAGCTGGGTGTTGAAGGGATCTGACGACGGAGAAAATTGGACAGTATTAGATGAACGAGAAAATGAATCCTTCAAATGGAGAAAGTACACCCGGGCATTTGAAATTGCGGATCCTGAAGCCTACTCCTACTATCAGTTAGAAATAACAGATAACGCTGGTCACCAAACAACAGCTTTGGCTGAAGTAGAATTGCTAGGATATGGCGAACAGCTTATTGGTCTGGCAGTGGGCATGCAGGATGTCGTGGACCAACTAGCTGAAGAAGGGGAGTTTAAAAATAATGGGGCAAGTCGTTCCCTATTGATGCACCTCACAGCAGTCGAACGATTTGAAGAAAAGGGAGATGAAGACAAGGTTGTAAAACATATGGAAAGCTTTCAAAAGTTGCTTGACCAGCAACATAAAACGGCATTGATCTCAGAGGATGCTTACAAGCTACTAAAAAGCAATGCAGCTTATATGTTACAACGGTGGGAATAAAGTGAAACTGCAATCAGTGGGAGTTTTCTTTCTTTCCCCCCTGATTGTTAGTTGAACGAATCGGGGTGTTAGCGTCCGTTAACTCCCAATTAAACATACGGTTTCACTTCATGTTTTGAAGGGGAAGTTTTACGGACGATTGCTCCGGGGAAAAAAGAAAAACCTAAATTGGTGCTTGTGCACCAATTTAGGTTTTTTTGTTGTTTGTAGACGAATGAAAACGACGCTACGAGTCGCCTTGTCTAACTGGCTTTATTTAAACGTAATCTCGTACGTACTTTCAAATGCCTTGCCAGCAGGCAACTTGTTTATCCCAGCTTTTTCTTTTAGCTCACCAGTTGTGTCATGCATATCAGCAATCCCATGCCATGGTTCAATGCAGAGGAAAGGGGCGATCTTGCCAGTTTCTTCATTGTATTTGCTCCAGATACCGAGATACGGGAACCCTGCACAATCAACTTGGATACCTTTGCCGGACTTTTTGGATTGGAGCTTCACTTGCTTGATATTACTATAGATCAGCGCATCATTTTTGAATAGATTATCCGAAAGAACAGGGGAGATTGGAGTTTCCAGATTGCTTTCTTTCACATGTATCAGCGCATTTTCTAGCTCATACTGCGTCACATTGCCATCTCCTACGAGTTCCAACCGATAATCAGCAAGTGTCTCCCCTTCAAGTAAAGGAACCCGGAAAGCGGGATGCCCTCCAATGGAAAAGTACATGTTCTCCTCATTTTCATTGATGATTTTCCAGCTGACAGAGAGGCTGTCCTTCTTTAACGTATAAGATATGATGGCCTGAAATTCATAAGGATATTGCGCCGTAAACTTCCCATTTGATGAAAAGGAAAAGCTTACGTGGTCTGCGCGATGTTCATAAAGCTCAAATGTCACGTCACGCAGAAAGCCGTGCTGATTCATGGCATATTCCTTGCCGTCAACAAAATAGCGATCATCTTTCAACCGTCCCACAATAGGAAAAAGCACAGGCGAAACGCGCCCCCAATAGGCAGGATCGCCCTCCCACATATATTGCATTTCCTCTTGTTTGCTCCAGACTTCCCGAAGCTCCGCACCCTCAGGGCTGATGCTCACTTTTAAATGCTCATTTTCAATTACTTGCATGGCTATACCTCATTTCCGTTGTTGTCATGGCTTACATTATAGCAAAGTTTCGCCCAGCAAGCTGTTGGGGGAGATTGAATGAAAGGCGATGGAAGTGAATCGTTCTAAGTCGCGTGAGGATGCCGTAAAGTAGCGCGGGAAACCTGAAAAGTCGAGCGAGAACTCCAGAAAGTCGCGCGAGCATCCCAAGAAGTCGCGCGGGAAACCTAAAAAGTCGAGCGAGCATCCAACAAAGTAGCGCGCCAATTTCGCAAACTCACGCGCCATCCTAAAAACGCCCTCTCGCCCCCACACGCGTTGCGCGATCATATCAACAGTGTTATATTTTCAATTGTATTTATAGATATAAAATTAAAATCAATTCAGCAATGGGGTGAGCATTTGGCTAAGACGAAGCAACTTTTTGGTAAGGTTTATTATGGTTGGTTTATTGTGATGATTGCTGGGTTAGGGGTGTTTTTCTCTGGACCTGGTCAGACATATTCAAACTCGACTTTTATTGATGCGTACATAGGGGACTTTGGCTGGTCACGCTCCCAAGTGTCAGGTATTTATTCTGGTGCAACGCTTGTAGCGGGGCTTATCATGATCTTTGTGGGGAGGTTTATTGATCGGTTTGGCCCGCGGATTATGATGGTGACAATCGGGTCACTCTTTGCGATAGCCTGTTTTTGGAATAGTGTTGTTTCAAGCATTTGGATGCTCGCAATAGGATTTTTCTTCATCCGGCTACTCGGGCAGGGGAGCATGTCGCTTATTCCCAACACCTTGGTAGCGCAATGGTTTATTAAAAAAAGAGGATTTGCGTTTAGTATCATGACCTTAGGTAGTTTCCTAAGTGCGATGCTGTTTCCAATCGTGAACACATGGTTAATTAACACATGGGACTGGCGCTTTGCTTGGCAGTTTTGGGGAATCTTATTGCTTGTTGTGTTTGTACCAGTAGCTCTATTTGGGGTACGAAACAAGCCAGAGGATATGGGACTTGAACCTGATGGGTTTCAGGAGAAAAAGGACAATAGCAAAAAGCCTTTATTAGGCGCATCAGCCGTTAAAGAAGCGGCAGAGGATTGGACGTTGAATGAAGCGAAGAAGACAAAGGCATTCTGGGCGATTCTGGTCTGTGTAGGAATTCCCGCCATGGTGAATACAGGCATTACATTCCATATCATTTCCATTTTCGGATCCAATGAATTATCACCAGCAATCGCAGCCATGGTACTGAGCTTGATGGCAGTAGTAGGGATTCCAATGTCCTTTGTATCTGGTTTTATAACAGACCGCATTCCGACAAACTATATGCTGACAGCAATCTTTATTATTGAAGTTATTTTGCTGTTAATGTTGCTTGTCACAACAAATTTCTTTATCGCTGTGCTTTTCGGAACAGTATGGGGCATTGCGAATGGATTAGAGCGGATTGCGCTCAATGTCATCTGGCCAAATTATTTTGGTCGCAAATATATTGGAAGTATTAACGGGGTAGGCGTTACAGTGGTAGTTATCGGATCATCTCTCGGACCACTTCCTTTTGGGATTGGGTATGATCTATTTCATAACTATACATTGGTTCTGCTGATTACCTTAATCTTCCCTGTTATAGGCGTTATCTCCTCTTTGATCGCAAAGAAACCAGATAAATCACAACTCATAAGTAACTAAAAAAGACTCCAGGGTAATTCTTCCTTGGAGTCTTTCTACTATATCCGTTCCCCTTGCTTTAATCTCTCAATCAATTCATCTAGGTCGTCCCTTTTTACACGCCAATGTCTTCCAATCTTAAAGGCTGGGATCTTTCCGTCTTGTACTAATTTATATGTTGTCATTTCACTTAACTGTAAATATTCTGCAACCTGTGAAACCGTCATAATCTCGTTTGCTTCGTTTGTCATAAAGACGCCTCCAAACTCTAAACTATCTCCTATCATACCATAAATATATAACAGGTAAAAAAACAACAACTAAATTATACTCAATTATAAATGGTTATATTAAAATATATTTAATTTGTCTTAATGTGGTTTAGGGTATGTATTTCGAGAAAATAAAAGGAAAAACGAGATATTTATTAATGACTGCGCTTTCTTGCGGTTTTGTTGATGAGGGATTCTGTGATATGATTCGTCTTGTTGAAAACGGAATGAACTTTTGAGAGGATCAAAAGTAAAAAATATATTAAGAAGGAGTAGAAACATGAATATACAAAAATTACAACAAGAGTGGTTTGGGAATATTCGCGGTGACGTTATGGCCGGTATTGTTGTCGCATTAGCGCTTATTCCAGAAGCGATTGCTTTTTCCATCATTGCTGGTGTTGACCCAATGGTTGGATTATATGCTTCATTTTGTATCGCTATTGTTCTAGCATTTGTCGGTGGACGACCGGGGATGATATCAGGAGCAACAGGTGCAATGGCGCTATTGATGGTGAATTTAATCGCCGATCATGGGCTGCAGTATTTACTAGCTGCAACCATTTTAACAGGGGTTATCCAAATCTTGTTTGGTGTCTTTAAAATGGCGAAAGTAATGAAGTTTGTACCACGTTCCGTTATGATCGGTTTTGTTAATGCATTAGCTATTATGATTTTCATGTCACAGCTTGATCACTTCGTCGGCGAAACATGGGTTATGTATGCGTTGGTCGCATTAACATTAGCTATTATTTATCTATTACCGAGGTTTACAAAAGCCGTTCCATCTACACTAGTAGCGATCGTGGTTGTTACATTTATTGCGATTACAGCTAATCTGCATGTCGGAACAGTTGGAGATATGGGAGCCTTAACACAACAATTACCAGTGTTCTTGCTTCCATCGATTCCTTTAACATTCGAAACATTTATGATTATTTTACCTTATTCTCTATCATTGGCAGTTGTGGGATTAGTAGAATCTCTATTAACCGCTAACATTGTAGATGATATGACAGATACAGAGAGTAAAAAAGATAAAGAAAGCCGTGGTCAAGGTATTGCGAATATCGCCGCAGGTTTCTTTGGCGGAATGGCTGGTTGTGCCATGATTGGCCAATCTGTTATCAACGTCAAATCAGGTGGTAAAGGGCGTCTTTCCTTACTTGTCGCAGGGGCAGTGTTGATGTTCTTGATTATCGTACTTGGCGGATTGGTCGTACAAATTCCAATGGCTGCACTAGCAGGTGTCATGATTATGGTGGCGATCAGTACGTTTGATTGGGCCTCCGTGAAAAACCTAGCCAAAATACCAAAAACAGATGCAGTAGTTATGGTTGCAACAGTTGCCATCGTGTTATTAACACACAATCTAGCAATTGGCGTATTAGCTGGAGTTTTACTAAGTGCCATTTTCTTTGCAGCGAAAATTTCATCTGTCAAAGTAAAAGAGGAGCTTGTTACGTCAGAAGAGAAAAAAGTCTATTACGTACAAGGACAATTATTCTTCGCTTCTGTCAATGACCTTCCTAGCAAATTTAATTACGAGGATTCTATTAGATTAGTAGAAATTGATTTAACAAATGCGCATCTTTGGGATGATTCCGCTATTGGCGCGTTAGATAAAATTGAAGTGAAATTTGCCCAGAACAATATCGAAGTCCATTATTCCGGGTTGAATGAAGCAAGTGAGCAATTAAAAAATCGAATTGGCGGATTATCACAGGCTTCTGGACACTAGGATTACCATATTGAAAGGATGGGACAACTATGTTTCAAAAAATATTAATCGCCACGGATGGATCAGAGCATTCTTTCCGTTCTACCCAGCATGCCGTGCAGCTAGCAGAAAAATTTGACGGCACCATTGATATCGTCTATATCGTGGATGGGCAGACAGCAAAATCGGATGTATTAAACTCCGCAGATAAATATGCAATCGAAAAGAAGCGAAATGAAAAAATCAATGCAGTCAAACAAATGGTTACTGATGCAAATATCGAATGTGAAGCACACATTTTGCACGGTGAGCCAGGTCCGACAATTGTTGACTTTGCGAATAAGCATGAATTTGACTGTGTGATTGTAGGAAGTCGCGGACTAAATAAACTGCAAACCATGGTCTTAGGAAGTGTTAGTCATAAAGTAGCAAAACGCGTAGAATGTCCAGTACTCATTGTGAAATAGTGAGGTGAAAGAGGAGCCTTTCAGAGTAAAAGTGCTTCACTTACCGCTTAGAAAACTTGTTTCCACACCACGAATGGCATATGATTTCGCAGTTCCTTTTTACAACCTTGTAAAATGCAAGACGCTTGGGTGAGTTTATACATCCAAGCGTTTTGTGTTATAAAACTAAACCTGCATCAAAGTCGAATTAGAATCCTAAAAATTCGTTACATGTCGATCTTTTTCATATCATCTACCGTGTTTTAATGCCTTCATTACTTCATGTAGTTGTCCTGCATATATTATTTCTAGAGAATGATTTGTATCGCTCGTCGCTTTACTCGTGCATGGGTAAACATAAAGGATGTAAGGGTGCTTATAATAAAATGGATCATGAGGAGCAATTTCAATAAACCAATGGGTGGCATAGGGATAGTCGAGGCCATATCCTTCTTTATCAAATTGTAATTTATCTGTTTTCCCCATAGGGATAAGCGCGTAATCTAAGTATCTTCTTCCTCTTGGTTTGCGCTTTTGTCGATCAGCTCTCTATAGCAAATTATACTTACTCGCCACTTTTTTCTTTCCTCACTTGTTCATCTTTCACCTCTTCCAAAAATAATCTGCCTTCATACAATATTACTAACTATGTATCCTATTATTTACAAAGGAGAATAGTAAAAGAGACCTCTCTTATATTTTCAGAGATGTATATATTTCCCCAATAATGCCTTCCATTTGATGAACACCTAATTCTGCATTTGTCATGATGATCGCGCCCTTCTCCATATTTGGAAAAAGTACCATCATACATTGAAAGCCTATTCCCCAACCGAGTGATGTTATTTCAAATTCTTTTTCCGATCCTTCCAAAAATACACCAAGTCCACTCCAAGCTTTTCCTCCCTGTGGAGAGATTATTTCTTTTGCTCTCCTTGCAGAAATTCCGATTTTACTTTCTCCCTTTAATGCATTCATTAATTCAATCGCCAACTTTGCTAAATCGATAGAAGTTGTCCATAGTCCTGAAGCGGCTGGGTAAGGATATATAGGATATTTTCCATCTACTACTTCGCCGTATTTGTTATGTCCGCAAGAAAAACCTTCACTGTTCGTTGCTAATCGTTTCATGTCTAGTGTGCTGTTTTCCATTGCTAATGGTTTAAAAAGTAATTCGTTAACAACTTGCTGAAAGGTTTTTCCCGATACATCCTCTATTAGTTGCTGGATAATACAGTAACCTGCATCTGAATAGTGAAATTCACTTTCAGGTTCGTACGTCACCTCGATAGATTCTTTACAATAAGGAGTGTTCCCCGCTAATAGATCAAACATCGAAGGAGATCCGATAGTTAAATCAAGTTCTGTAAAACTACCTTTAGGGTCGATAATCCCTGATTGATGGCTAAGCAAGTTTCGTAATGTAACTTTTTTATTCTCAGTAAACGCGTTACGAGGTACTTTCCACGATACTAGTTTTTCGTTTACATCCTCTTCTAAATCAAAGAGATCTTGTTCCGTTAATTTCGTCACCAGCATTGCTGTAAGGAATTTACTAATAGAACAGGCACTAAAAATAGTGTCTGTACTTACATTTTTATTCTCTCTTGCCTCCAAGACACCGTAATTTTCTGTGATACTAATGTGATTATTTTCAATTAAGGTAAGACTTAAACCCGGCACGTTATAGTGCTTCATTCGTTTTGGAATGTCTATATCTTTTAAACTCATATAAGCCTCCAATGATTTTATAATATTAAAACAATTATAACACGAATGTGAGTTCTGTTACGAGGTGGAAATATGATCTGGGACGAGCCAAGAGTGGTGCTAGTAGAATGCGAGGCGGGGGCAGCAGAAATGCTACCAATTAATATTGTCTACCAGACGGAGTAATCTTCAATTTCATTCTTCCAATCTTCTCTTTTATTCATTACAAATTTATATTGATTACGATCTTTCGCAACAACCATTAAACCGTTTTTTATCAGCGGAAGCCCAAAAATTTTGTTCGTATATAATTCCAAATGATCAATAAAACTCTTAGGTGATATTCAGTTATTTATAAAAAACTTCATTGTACAATTTTACGATGAAAAAAATAGTAGACTTAAAAACGAAAAACGCACTTGATTTTGAGATCACAATCCAACTTGATGCATTTATAGGTGCACATAACACGATTGGCACTGATACACTTACTTTTGAAACAGAAGCACCTAACAAGCTAAAATTAGTTAATTACAAACATACCCCTACAAAAGAAAAAAAGGAAATATTAGAATGGTATCTTAAAAATCAGTCATAAATAGTCGATTTTTCACTCCTTCGTACTCAACAAACATGTCACGTGGTAGAGTAAGTTAATCTTTCAATCTTACACTCATACGCTAAGTATAATCCTTCACAAACTTGCTATAGAGAATCAATACCTCGATTGTTAAAATCCAAATCGTTTTTTCTGGTAATTGATAAGTAAATGTATTATTGTATTATTATATGCATGTGCATACATTTAATAGTGACGGAGGTAATTTATTTATGAAAACAATCGGAACTCCTTTTGAAGTAAAAAGCTTAACGCTTAAAAATCGAACTGTCATGGCACCAATGTGTCAATACTCTGTAGAGAAAGAAGATGGCATACCGAACGATTGGCACTTTGTTCATTATGTATCCAGAGCTGTTGGTGGAACTGGATTAATCATTATGGAAATGACGAGTATAACTCCTGATGGTAGAATAACGAATCAAGATTTAGGTTTGTGGGATGATAGTCAGATTCCCGCATATCAGCGGATTGTATCTGAAGTTCATAAACATGGGGCAAAGATTGGCATCCAAATTGCTCATGCAGGTAGAAAGGCAGAGGATGCAATGCAGCCCGTCGGACCATCTAATATTGCAGGCAATGCACTTCCTGAAGAAACTAAAAATGGTTCGTTGAAGCAACCGCGTGCGTTAAGCTACGCTGAAATTAAAGAAACTATCCAGCAATTTACAGAAGCTGCCAGAAGAGCAGTAACTGCAGGTTTTGATACAATCGAGCTTCATGGTGCACATGGTTATTTATTACATCAATTTATGTCCCCGAGTATTAATAATCGAACAGATGAATATGGCCAAGATCTCTCCAAATTTGGTGCAGAAGTAATTCGTTCTGTTAAATCGGTTATGCCAGAGGATATGCCTTTAATACTAAGAATATCTGCTATAGAGTATATTGATGGTGGTTACGGATTAGATCATTCCTTACAAATAGCTGAGCAATTTAAAGAAGCAGGTGTCGACATGTTCCATATATCTACTGGTGGTGAAGGCGTACCGGGTTCTCTGAAGCCAGGCAATTATCCAGGCTATCAAGTACCTTTCGCGAGAACCTTCAAAGAAAAATTCGGAATCCCTGTAATTGCTGTAGGTATTCTTAATAATCCTCACGTAGCAGAGGCTACTTTATCTAATGGCGATGCTGATTTAATCGCTATTGCAAGAGGCATGTTAAATGATCCCTATTGGAGTTTGCATGCAATTAAAGACGTAACACGTAAAGTTACCCCGCCAATCCAATATGCTCGAGGCATAAGATAAGATATGGTACACTTGGATAAGTAAATTTTGAAAGGCGATGGCCATGAATAATCCAGACCAATTAATCCATATTTGGATGAATTTTTCAAAATTCCATAATCGAATTACACGCGCGCTTGATCATGTACTCCAACAAAAATATAAACTGGGCTTAAATGAATTTTATTTATTGATACTTTTAAGTGAAGCAGAAGAAAAGAAGTTACTTCTATCCGAACTTCAGAAAAGAATAAGTCTAAGTCAAAGCGCACTTTCCCGTTTAGTATCAAGATTAGAGCAACACCATTTTCATGCAGTAAAACGAGCTAGCTTTGCTGAAGATAAACGTAGTGTCTATGCTGTACTAACTCCAAGTGGTGAGCAGTATATTGAGGACATCATAAAGGAAATAAACGTTGTTTTAGAACAATCACTTTCTACTAAAGATATAGTAAATTTAAAATCATTAACAGACTAATTTTAATTGTAAAAGTCATATCAAAGTTCCCCCAATACGGGTCCTTGGTATGACTTTTTTATTACTAAGGTAGTTCCCTTTCTTAAACAAACCTGTGATGAATATGGATTCTGTATCGAGGTGGAAATATGATCTGGGGCGATCCAAGAGAGGGAAGTGCTGAAAGAATGCGAGGCGGGGGCAGGGCTAAGTGAAATAAAAGGAAGGAAACGAAAGAGAAACCTCTAACGTTCCATAAGAGCAACAAAAACAAGGGTTGTCCACACAGCCCTTGTTTCCATTTATTTATAGCAAACTAATTTTCCAGTAATCTCTCAATCTCCCTTTTCCAATCTTCTCTTTTATTCACTACAAATTTATATTGATTGCCATCATTGACCACAACCATTAAACCGTTTTTTATCAACGAAAGACCAAAAATTTTATTCGTATAAAACTCCACATGGTCAATATCAGCTAGGCGGATTTCAACTTCTCCGCCTTGGATATTTATCTTATGTGCCTTATGTATTAATTGCTGATCAGTTAAGTACAGCTTGCCCCCAACGCCTTCCTTTCCTTTAAATAGATTTGCCATTCCCTGTTTTACTATATTCTCCATAAAAATATCTCCTCTCCGCATTTTTGTATTTCAAATATAACGCAGCAAGGACTTTATTTGAAGAAGGAATAGTTGAGTTAAAATGACTAAAGCAGAATCCATTTCTAGCAATTCCATGTAAAATATTATACTGACCTCCGTCGCTAGACTTAGTATATATCAATCTGAAGGACATTGAATCGGCATCCCATTTAATATAAACTCAATTTAGAATATTATTAAAAAGGGAGAAATAATATGCACACCAAAATTTTTCAAGAAATAGTCAACATCATGCACTATGATTACGCAGGATATATAGATAAAAAAGGTTGGGATCATCCCAAGCATTATGAGGATAAGATACAAGAATTTGAGAGTAAAGGGGAACTAACACCAACGTTATTTTCAGAAATCGTGCAAGACTATCTACTAGACTTTAAAGACCCGCATTTATTTTTTAATCTCAGGGACTCTCAGAAAGAATACGATAACGGGTTCCGGTTGAGACGATATGAAGATAAGTTGTATGTCACGACACGTACAAATGAAAATCGCTTTAAACAAGGTGACGCCATCTTATCATTGGACGAGATCCCTGTTTTAGAATTAGTTGAAAAACATCAGCGTGAATTAATGGAGACGAAAGCAGAGAGAGAAGATTGGAGAAAAGTTATTTCAAAATATAACGTTGCTGAAGTGATCGATACAAAAGGAAATATCCGTTCTCTAGAGTTAAAGGAATATGAGAAAGCGGCATATAAAGCCCAACATACCATAGAGCGAATTGACACTAACACCTTACTTATGACGCTGTCTGATTTCTGGGATCATGCCCCCATTGATGATCTACTAGAAAAGTATCGAGATGATTTAGCTAATACGAAGAATCTTATCATTGATGTCCGGCTAAACTTAGGTGGCAGCGATCATTCCTTTAACAATTTACAAAAGTTCCTTTTTCCCAGCGGCGTAAACAAGATCGACTTAAGCTATTACAATATGAAAGTGAACTGCACAAACACAAATGCTGATTTAATGATTCATAGTATTGAAGAAGAACTGCAAAAAATGGAGGACTCTGAATACCGAGAAGAACTAAAGCAGTGGAAAGAAGAGACCTGGGAGAAACATCGAGGAATGGGTTTTGTTAATTTAAATAAAGAAAACGCTATCGAAGAATATGAAATAACGGGTCTTGATATCCCTAAGAATGTAGTTGTTTTAGCGGATAATTACTGCGGAAGTGCAGGTGATATATTTGTATACTTATGTAAGCAGTCACCAAAAGTAACTGTTCTTGGCAGACCAACAATGGGAGTGAACGATTATTCCAACCTATCCGTAAAGCAGTGGGAGGATCAGTTCGAATTGATGTATGCGACATCTCGGTTAGATCAATTGGATACGCGTAAACCGGATGCTGAACAAGGAATTAAGCCTGATGTTTATATTCCCTGGACGCCAGAACATATTAATAAAGACATAGATCTGGAGGAAGCGATGAAACTGCTCCAAGGAAAGTAGAGTTTAGAGGAGCAGCGTGTTGGGGCTACGTTGCTCTTTTTGAGAATGAAAATTTAATTCTTCTTGGACGAAAACCCGGCTAGCAGTCTAAATTACTCAATCAACACTTCAATTTCATCCTCATACTCTTCTGCCAATTCAACTAATAAATAGTCGGCTTTCTCGTTAAGTGCGCCCATTGCCTTTTCATCATCAAACGCTGCCGGCCCTAACTTTTCTTCGAGATAAGTAACCATATAAGCATTTTGTTCATCGATTTTTTTTGCATATTCTCGTTGGTATTCTTCAGGTTCCATATCCAACTTTTTAGCTTGTGATTCGGCAAATTGGCGAATTTGCTTTCCATCTTCATCTTTTGTGTTTTTAGGAGGCAGTTCCATAAACCAGTCGTCGTTGTCACTTAAATTATCGGAAATATCAAGACTCATATCCTTTACTTCTTGTTTTACCAACTCTACACTTATTGCCCCTTCAAGGTAATCTAACGCAGTATCATCTGGGTATAAAAACCGTAAATCCCCAACTGTTATTTCATTGCCTCTTACAGTTGCTGCCACATCAGTGTCATCATAACCCGATACCTCACTACATCCGACCATGAGAATCATCATACAGATTAGAGATAAATAACTAAACAGCGATTTCATCGAATTCCCCCCTTTAAAAAGTACATTTGAAGCCAACCGTTATCCAAAGTAATAATTAAACCACCAAACAACAAGAATCATACTCACTGATCCCCAAGCTGTCGTACTCACGATCCACCAAATGACAGAATTGGCTTTTGTTGTATTTTCCTCGTCTTCCGGATTTGCTTTTATAAAAGCGACCTTACTTTCCATTCCTTTTTTCATAGAAGCGAGAGCAACAAATCCGGTTATTATGATAACAATAGTTATCAAGAGTAATAAGTTCATCTTTATTCCTCCCTATTTTGTAAATTAATCAATTATTCTGCTCCGTTAGGCCAATAATTTCTATATATAATAGGTGAATCTTTCTTGGATTACATACCTGTTACTTTAAAAAAGAGGCTGCTAAAAAATTGATATATCCTCAACATCATTCCATATATCTTTTAGGCTTTTACCGTCGATTTCTCCATTTTTTATAAGTTCTTCAGGACTTTTATAATATGAAAATTCATTATTATTTTCACATAAACCAAAGCCTTCTTCTGCATTTAATGTTATATACCTTTTTCCTTTATACGTAAATTCAATCTCGTGTCCGATATGAATATCCCGAACCAAATCTTGATAAGAATACCTATCCTTATTCAATAACGTGGAGTTTATCTGTTCATTTTTTACCTTTAAAATATATTCACTAAGCACATATTCTCTTCCACCATTTTCTTCATACCATTTTTGAACACGGTTGACGTGTTGCTCATCTCCTCTAACTTGATTTTCAATCATCTCATACGCTTCATGGCTGTCATACTCCCAGATCGCGAAGATTTCAGTCGTAGCTTCATCGTTAGGAACCATCCATCTTCCTACTAATCTCGCACCATATTTAGTTTGATTAGGTAAATTGGTCTCATTGAAATGTTTGTTAAAAGTATCAATAAATTCGTTTTTTACAATGTAATATTTTCTTCTATAAAACAATTTAATCACATCCTATTTTAAACTTATCTTAAGAGGTCAAAAAACGTAGCTCAATTTATATTCCAATTAACTCATTTGAGTTGCTATCTGAAATAACCTAGGAGTGAGATAAAGGATGGAAGGGACGTATATTAAACCCTTATTTGAAATGATGTTTTAACCTAGCTTGGCGAATAGGGGACGGGAGGATGTTTCATTGGTGCGTATAAAATAGTATGAAGTAAGAAAATCAGTCTGAACTTATGCCCTCATCACTCTTTTAATATTGATCTAATAACCTAATAGGATTCTACTATTTCTTTCTCTTTCCTAATTTTAATAAAGAAGAGAAGCGAGAGAATAAGGTGAAGAGTACCAATAGCTGTAAAGACAATGGTGAAAACAGAACCTTCTATTGTTGGTGATTCTGAAATGAGAGCTCCCAAGAATACATACAATATTGCTAACATTAAAGATATGACAATCATAGTCTTTGAGTTCTTTCTTAATAAGGTGTAGAGGCCGAGAATTATAAGATAGGAGACACTACATACCATTAACACAGGAAAGACAGGGCTGAATTTCGCTGCATAAATAAAATGGTCCAGCTGTGAGATGTCGGCAACACTCTTGACTTCGCCATTAAACCATTTTGAAAAAACTGCTGAGTACTTCCATTCAAATGAGTTTTCTCTTATAGCACTGCCCTCATACCAAGCAGCAAATGTGGAAATAACCAAGATCATCAATGCCACTAAGTACTGTACAGTATATTTCATATTCATCCCTCCAATGGATAGTATATCTGAAATACAAAGTTGTTGGAGATAGTTTTAAACAATTAAGATATTCTGTTTTCAATAAAATAGACCACCTTATAGATGTGTTAAAGCACCCGTTACTGAATTAGAAAAAGGTATCTACTTAATTGAAAATGGCTCTGCTTATATTAAGCGTTTATAATAGAGAACGGTAGAATGTAGTTGTCCATTTGCCGATTTAGCATAATAAGGGATTTTACCAGCCTGAATATAACCAATAGATGAATAAAGAAGATTAGAAGGGTCTCCTTCTCTTGTATCGAGAATTAATAATGACCTGCCCTCCTGCTTGGCTTGTTCTTCAGCTTTGTTCATAAGAGAACGACCAATGCCATTACGTCGATAATTAGGATCTGTCATTAGCTTTGCAATTTCAGCTCTATGACCACCATTCTGATTAGTACATAGCTGTAATTGTACGCTTCCAACAATCTGATTGTTTATTTTTGCGACAAATAAAAGCACTTCGGGATTTAAGACATTCAACCAATATCTATTAGCATCCGAAAATTGCAGTGGTGGTAAAAAGCCAATGGATGCGTCATCTTCTACTACCTTTACCAGAAGTTCGGAAAGTTCATCAACGTGTTTATCAATTATTTTCACTTGTTCAATCTGCACATTATTAACCAACAGAATCACCTCACTAAATATATTAACTTACTTAATTTAATAGAAACCTATGTATTCGATTAGCGAACTAATTAGACAAAATACCTAACAATACCTTTTCTTATTAAACAATCCTGCCCCGATACTTTAAGTACATTTCTTCACCTTTAATAGATGAACCCTAATTTAATCAACTAACATTAAACCAATAGTTGAACCAAGGCCTGTTTCCCAAAAAAACATTAATATCACCATAATGAGGAACCTAGAAATTAGTAAAGCCTTGTTGGGCTGTATAAAATCACAAACGAAGCCCCGACGCCAAACCACATGTATGGATGTACGCCACCTTCACTCATTCCAGCTTCAAACAGGGTTAATGCGTTAAACGACAAACCAAAAGGAAAAATAAAAAAGTTATAAATATGAAATGCCTTCTTACTTAACTGTATCACTCCTAATATTTTTATCATTCCTTTTTTATATCTTCTTCGCCTTGATTAACTCTTACACTTTATACTTCACGAAGAGTCTATTTAATTATATTTTTCGATCTTACAAATATTGATTTCTCAATAACGGAAGATAAATCTATTTGAGGATGCTCACGTTGTATGAGTTCATATACTTCTTGAATGATTAATTCTAATTCTCCTATGGAAGTTGATGGATTCTCTAGAAAAATAGATTCTAAACGATCATCAAAATTTTCTGGAATAATAGCCATTGATTGTAGTGTGTATTTTTGTCACTTGAAAGCAGGGTGATGAACGTACTGACGGTTCAAGCCAAACAATATTCCCACCATTTTAGTTTGAACATCGATCACCTACTTTATAGAGCATTAACCAGTCCTTGCGGTTAAGTAGCGCTTCACGATTATTCCACCTGTTTCCTAAGTAAATATTTTCTTTAATCATTGCTACACTTAATTCGTTAGGATATTTATTTACCGATTCTTTCATCCTTTTAATAATCGAATCACCACTAAGCGTAACCCCATTATGTATCGTTGCTAATAACAAGTTAATTTCCCTCTTTCTCTAGTCAGGTGTACTGCTTTATCACAATTAATCTAAAAGAATATTATAATTGGTTTTATAGAAAATCATTAATAATTAATTCGACATGGATAGCCAATTTCCTTCTTGTTTGGTTGTCCATACTTGATAGTTTAAGAAGTTAATTAAAGTCGCGTGCCACCGCGCCCTTCTTATGCCCAAAAAAATCTACGCAACCTAACTGTTCATGCTACAATACTATAAAGCGCTTACAAACAAAGGGGCGACGGTCATGATTAAAAGGAAATATTTATATGGAGCGGCCATACTACTATTTCTCACTAGTTTCGTTGGCATGCTGATCTATGGGTATAAGACCTTCTACATAGAAAAGGAGCTGGCTGCTTCGGAAGAACATCGCTATCATTTTGCTTTAATAGCGGAGGAGACAGATAACGAGTACTGGCGGCTGATCGAGGAGGGGGCCAGGAAGGAAGCGGCGAAGCAGAATGTTTACTTGGAATATGTGGCACCACAAAGAGCAGATAATGATGAGCTGCTTAAGCTGTTTGATAGAATGATAGCCGCAAAGGTGGATGGAATTATTGTCCAGGGCATTGAAGGCAAGCGGTTTGTTGACCTGGTACATAAAGCAACAGAACGGAGAATTCCAGTAGTCACGGTCGATACCGATGTGAAAAGTAGTGAGCGAAAGGCATATGTTGGGACGGATAATCATCATGCCGGGGAGCTTGCGGGCAAGAGCATCTTGGAAAATACCGAGGGAGAACAGTTTGTCGGGATCGTAACGGGGAGATTTGATGCGATAAACCAGCAGGAAAGAATTGCTGGTTTAAAACATATACTCGAAGGAAATCCGCGCATCCAGATTGTCGGTGTGAAAGAATCCGGTATCACGGAAATTGGTGCAACCCAGGCAACGTATTCCCTTTTAAAAGAATACCCTCAAATTACCGCACTGGTCGGGACAAGTGCGCTTGATGGTATAGGGATGGTAGAAGGGTTGGAGGAAATCGCCCCGGAAAAGGATGTGTATATCACCGCATTTGACCTCATCCCCGAGACATTGGACGCCATTGAAGAGGGGAAGATCCATGCTACGATTGCCCAGTTTCCTGAGGAAATGGGCAAGGAGTCCGTAATATCGCTGCTTCGGCTGCAGGAAAAGGACTTACTGGAAAATTTAATTTACACGGAGACAGGGATCATCGACAAGGATAATCTTCCTGCACTTCGGGAGGGGCAACCATGAAAACGATCAGGGGAAAGCTACTAATCTATTTCTTTGTGTTTGTCCTGTTATTTCAGATTACAGCCATCTCTATTTTCGTCAGTTCAAACCAGCTCACGACTATTTACCATGATAGCTTTGAACGCTTTTTACTATTAAATTCGATCTCCCATCAATCCGAAGTGCTTTATACCGAAACAAAGGCCCTTGTATCCGGCACGAAATCCAAGGACGGAATGGCATATTATGTGGCAAAGCGGAAATTAGAGAATGAAAAGGAACGCCTTAGCCATAAATTTGAAAACCCGGATGAAATCGAAATGAAGAATTACCTCAATTTAATCGATACTTTCATATATGAGAGTGAATTGACGGCTGGGTTTGTCATAAAGGATGATATTGAACAATACACGTTACACTTAGAGGAAGCGAGGGTTGCCTCAGAGTATATTCAGGCCGCTGCACTGGAAATTTTAGATGTGGAGCTCACCGATTATCAATCCTTCTATACTGACATGCAACAGCGTAATGAGGACTTTTTCCTGTTTATTCTCTTGCTATTTAGTACAACCATCCTTCTGGCGATCTTCTTTGCGCTGTGGTTTTCCAAAGGGATTACAAGGCCAATTGCCCATCTTTCCCATGCTGCAAGGGATGTGGCGAAAGGGAAGCTGACAGGAGAACCGGTGCATGTGGAGTCCAATGATGAATTAAAAGTGTTAGGGGACGCATTTAATAACATGCGCTCCAACATCCATGGACTAGTCGAAGAAATAAAGGACCAGTCTGAGCTTGATCGGCTTGTAAAAGATATGGAATTAAAGCATCTGCAAAGCCAGATCAATCCACATTTCTTATTTAATACATTAAACACCGTATCAAAGCTCGCTTATTTAGAGGATGCCAAATCAACATCGAAATTGATTGATTCGATCGCAACACTGCTTCGTCATAGCTTGGGTCAGCTTGATAAACAGGTAGCACTACAAGACGAGGTAGCGGTGGTGCGCGATTATTTTCATATACAAAAGGTTCGCTTCTCAGAGCGGATTTCTTTTAAAACGGCGATTGATGAATCCTGCTTAGACATTCGGATACCGAGCTTGACGTTACAGCCGCTAGTAGAAAATGCCTTTATCCATGGGATTGAGTCAATGGAAGAGGGTGGCACGATATCCTTAACCATCTATCAGGCCGGCCCCGAGGTAATCGTTGAAGTTACAGACGATGGCGTTGGGATGAGCGAGAAGCAAATCCGCGACCTAACAGAGGAAATGGAAGCAGAAAAAGAACATGTTGGCCATTCAACAGGCATTGGCTTAGCGAACGTGATACGCAGATTACAGCTGTACTATCAGAAAGAAGATGTTGTCGAGATCCTCTCCACCCCAGGAGAAGGCACAACAATCCGCTTAACATTACCAAAGAAGGAGGGCGAGGCAAATGCGCATCCTCTTAGCTGAAGATGAATTGATTGAGCGCAAAGCGATGGTGAAATTTTTACAGGAAAATTTTCAGAACATGGAAGTAGTGGGGGAGGCGGCAAATGGCCGAATGGCGTTGGAAATGGCTTTGGAAAAACAGCCGGATATTATGTTCGTTGATATCCAGATGCCCGGCCTTAATGGACTGGAAGCCATCGAAAAAATTCAAGCACATAACCCTGCGATTCGTTTTATCCTTGTTTCCGCCTATGACTCGTTTGCCTATGCCAAAGAGGCGATGCGATTTGGCATTAAGGATTATATTCTAAAACCTGGCCGCAAGGAGGAAATTGTCAAAACGCTCCTCCGCGTGGCAAAAGAGATTAAGGCAGAAAGGGAGCATCATGCCAGGGAAGATGCGCTTTTGAAAGAACAGTTGCTGATGAAAATGATGCAGCAGCCAATTGCCCAGGATGCCGTACGGCTACAAAAACAATGCTTTCCATCCATGAAAAGTGCAGCCTTCTTTGTGATAAAAGCGACATCCTCCATAACAGAGGTGGAGCAAGAGCTTTCCGACTTGCTAGCTTGTGAAATCATTCTGTTAGAACAGCAGCATGCCTGGATTATGGGTGCCATATCAGATAAACTTTTGGAAAAATCAGTGCTTTTACGTGCGGCCAAACAGCTACAGGAGACGATGCCCGGCCTGTTTATCGGGATAAGTGAGCCATGCACATCACTACAAAAAATGCCAGACGCTTATCAGGAGGCCTATGCGGCGTGTATGCAGTTAGAAGGGACAGATGGCAGGCATTACGGATTTTATCAAGCCGAGCAAAAAGCCATCCCCAATCAACGATTAGTGGAACAAATTACGTCACATATTGAAGCAGGAAACGCGACAGAGGCGGTATTACTTTTTAAAAAGAACAATAAGGTCCTATCCGATGGGGAAAGGGAGGATTTGTACATACAGGTAAAACAACTGCTAACCAAATACGATACCCCACTTCCACAAGGTTCGTTCACCACATTAAAAACAGAAGAAGCCTGGCAGCGATTCATCCATCTTTGCTGTGTACAAATGGGGGAGTACCTTAGCTCAAGGCAAACCATCATGCGGGTAAAGGCATATGTGCAGGAACATTTTCGGGATCCGCTCACATTAGAGGAAGTAGCAGGTGTTGTGCAATTAAGCCCGAATTACCTCTCCAATTTATTTAAGCAAGAGGTAGGCGAGACCTTTATCGATTATGTGACCCATGTAAGACTGGAAAAGGCGAAAGAATTGCTGAAGGATAATGCGTACACGCTCAAGGAGATTAGTTTCATGATTGGTTATAAAGACCCAAATTATTTCAGTAGGGTGTTTAAGAAACACTGCGACCTTTCTCCTACCCAGTACCAACGCCAAATCTGTAAATAATGAAGAAAACCGTAAAATAGTATAGAAATTGATTGGTCATTCACCCAGTAACCTACTATATACTAAACATTGAAAACGGTAACAAAAACAAAGGGGGACTATATGTGAAGAAATTATTTTACTTACTTTTTGTAGCACTTGTACTTTTACTAGCTGCCTGTAATTCAGATTCAGATACATCAGGCGAAGCAGAAGGCGATTCATCAGGAGATGGCGGCGAGAATGCTGGTAAAGTCGAAATCTTTAGCTGGTGGACAGGGGCAGGAGAAGAAGATGGTTTATTAGCATTAATTGATTTATTTGAAGAAAAACATCCAGATATTGAAGTAGAAAATGCAGCAGTTGCTGGCGGAGCAGGTACGAACGCGAAAGCCGTTCTAGCCACACGGATGCAAGGGAATGATCCACCATCTACATTCCAAGTACATGGCGGAGAAGAATTGAACAAAAGTTGGGTGGCTGCCGATAAGATGGAGCCATTAAATGATTTGTATGAAGAAAACGAATGGATGGATAAATTTCCAGAAGAACTGATTGACCTTGTAAGCCAAGATGACAATATTTATTCCGTACCGGTAAACATCCATCGCGGTAACGTATTTTTCTATAATATGGCCGTATTCGAAGAGCATGGAATCGAGGTTCCAACAAACTTTGATGAGTTCTTCGAAGCAGCAGATGCCCTGCAAGAAGCTGGCGTCGTACCAGTTGCTTTAGGGGATAAAGAATCTTGGACAGCAACACAAGTCTTTGAAAACATTTTATTAGGTGTTCTTGGACCAGATGATTATAAAAAACTATTCGCAGGAGAAATTGGCTTTGATGACGAGCGTGTCGTAGAAGCAGCTGAGATCTTCGGCAAAATGCTTGACTACGTAAACGAAGATCATGCATCCCGTAACTGGCAGGATTCCGCTCAACTTGTAGCCAATGGCGAAGCGGCTATGATTAACATGGGTGACTGGGCAAAAGGTTACTTTGCTAATGATTTAGATCTTAAAACAAATGAAGACTTCGGGTATTTCCCATTCCCGGCTACAGATGATAGCTTTACCATCATCACCGATACATTTGGCTTGCCAAAAGGTGTAGAAAACACAGACGAAGTAAAAGAATTTTTAACCGTGCTTGGCTCAGTAGAGGGGCAGGATGAATTCAACCCATTAAAAGGATCTATTCCAGCGCGCGTTGATGCAGACCCATCCAAGTATGATGAATACGGCACAGACGCCATGGAAGACTTCAAAAATTCCAGACTTGTACCAAGCTTAGCTCACGGATCCGCAGCATCAGAAGGATTCCTGACAAAAGCAAACCAAGCAGTCAACATTTTCGTAACCCAACGTGATGTCGACAACCTCATTCAAGCTTTAACCAATGCAGCAGGTGAGATGTAGACTAATTTAGCGCAGTGGCGCAAGCTCAGCGTGAAGTCGAGCGAGCATCTGGCATAGCGATGCACGGCTTCCGCTAAATTGGTGACAGTGCTCCAATAAAAGAATCAACACCAAACTATAATGCAGAGGCTGCCTCAGGAAAGCAGGCGGCCTCTTGCTGTTTAAACGCAAGGAGGGATTTCTATGGCGAAGGAACTGCAAGTGCGAACGAAGAAACGCTTATCCAAGGATCATTGGACAGCCATTGCATTTCTAATCCCGTCATTTCTATTAATTCTCGTATTCGTTTATGGTTTTATCGGTTGGACGGGATATGTATCATTAAGCAATTATAATTCACTCGTTCCGGATTTTTCATTCGCAGGATTAAAAAACTACATCTATTTGTTCCAGGATTTCCGTTTTCAGGCAGATCTGCGGAACACCTTATTTTTCACCATTTTATTTATTGGCCTCGTAATTGTACTTGGTATGGGGATTGCGGTCCTTATCGACCAAAAACTCAAAGGAGAATCGATCTTCCGAAACATTTTTCTCTTCCCAATGGCCTTATCCTTTGTCGTAACAGGGGTTGTGTGGCAATGGCTGCTTAACCCATCAACAGGTTTCAACCAATTTTTAAGTGTATTTGGAATCCAGCCTAAATGGTATACCGACACAAACATCCTTGCAGGGTTCGAGTGGGGCAGCATTGAATTTGGATTACCTGTAGCCATCATCGCTGTGGTCATTGCAGCGGTGTGGCAAATGACTGGTTTCTCCTTGGCGATGTACCTTGCCGGCTTACGGGGGATTCCCGATGAACTGCGAGAAGCGGCGCGCATGGACGGCGCAAGCGAATTTCAAGTATACCGTAAAGTGGTGCTGCCGATGCTGATGCCAATCACTGTGAGTGTGGTTATCATCATGGCACATATCTCCTTGAAAATATTTGATCTGATTTACGCCATGACCGGCTCTGGAGCTAACTTCGTAACAGATGTTCCGGGTGTCTACATGTTTGAAACAACCTTCCGTGGAAACTATTACGCCAACGGAGCAGCAATTGCGATTATCATGCTTCTATTGGTGGCAGTATTCATTGTTCCGTATCTATGGAGCAATCGAAAGGGGGAACAATAATGGCTACATTTAACATTGGAAAACTATTTAAATATCTCATCCTTTCCGTGCTGGCTATCATATTTTTAATGCCGATTTACGTCATTATTGTCACGAGCCTGAAGCCACTAAGTGAAGTATCGTTAGAAAGCATGTGGGCGCTACCGACCGCAATCGATTTCAGTTCGTACGCGGAGGCATTTCAACAATTAGCACCTAACTTTATGAACAGTATCTATCTGGTCATTCCCGCGACCCTAATCTCAGCACTCCTCGGAGCGATGAATGGCTATGTCCTATCTAAGTGGAGATTTCGGGGTGCCAACACCATTTTTACCTTTATCTTATTCGGGATGTTTATCCCCTATCAAAGTATTCTCATTCCATTAATTCAGTTTCTGAGAACGGTAGATTTATATAACACGATCCCCGGACTGATATTGGTACATGTTGTCTATGGTCTGCCTATCACAACGTTGATGTTCCGTAACTTTTACGCAAATATCCCGGATACTATGATTGAAGCAGCCAAAATAGATGGCGCAAGCTTTCTGGGAATCTTCCGCCATATCATTGTCCCGTTATCGATTACTGGCTTTGTCGTCGTAGCAATCTGGCAGTTTACAAACATCTGGAATGAATTCCTATTCGCCGTCACCATCACGACATCCGACCAACAGCCGATCATGGTAGCCCTGCAAAACCTATCAGGTAGCCAAATTGTGCAATGGAACGTCCAAATGGCCGGCGCATTACTCGCAGCATTACCGACATTGCTCGTTTATATTTTCCTTGGAAAATATTTTGTTAGAGGATTGCTTGCAGGTTCTGTAAAAGGGTAATAGTAAAAACCTTTCTGTTTTCGGGCAGGAAGGTTTTTTTGTTTTGGTTTTGAGCATTCAGTGGGGATTGGGTTTGGCGCCAAAGTGAGACCAAAGCACGTCCGAGTGAAACCAAAGCGCCTCAAAGTGAAACCAAATCACCTCCGAGTGAAACCAAAGCCTCCCAAAGTGAAACCACAGAGCGGCATTGTGAAACCAGAACATGCCAAGGTGACACCACCCCCACACACAAAAAAAGCGCACCACCCAAGGTGATGCACCACTCCTTATCAAATCGCTCCCATTGCTCGTAGTGTCTCATAATAATTCGCTATTGGATGGTAATCGGCTTTTGCTTTTTCACTTTTTATTGGGCTCTGGCGCAAGTTATCGCGGAATAACATGTTAAACCAGCCACCGCCATGCTCCTGATCAATGAAAATCTCTGAACAATAATCCAGCATAGCTTCATAGCGTTGCCAGTACGAGGGATTATCCAACTTCGCTGCTAAGAGGGCGGAGGCGCCGAATGTTTCGGCCTGCACCCAATAATATTTATCGGTATCCATCATAATTTTATCGGCCGAGATAGAATAGATGATGCCGCCATATTCCGTATCGGCGCCCATTTGATAGCCTTCCTGATAGAGGTGGACAGCTCTGTCTAGCATCCACGGTTCACTAATATGTCGGTCCAGCATCAGCAACAGCTTGCTCCACTCGATGGAATGCCCTGGCACAAAGCCATGTGGGCGGAATTCCTGTTTGCTTTCTTCAGTTTCGACAAACGTCCAGTCTGGCTGCCAATCTGGCGTGTAGTGCTCCCAAATGAGCCCCTTTGTCTGTGCGGAAAGGCGTCCTGTAACAGCGTCGGCAATTTCATATGCACGCTCCAAGTATTTCCTATCAGAGGTCGCTTCATAGGCCGCCATCATCGCTTCACACATATGCATGTTGGCATTTTGGCCGCGATACTCTGAATTTTCAGACCAGTCAGCAGTCAGTTCATCTGCATATAAATGATATGGCTCCTCCCAGAAGTGCTCCTCTAGCACCTCGTAAACAGATTCCACCACATCACGCGCCCACTCGATGCCTGCCTCATAGGCCTTGGACGCTGCGAGCAATACAAAAGCATGGCCATAGGCATACTTTTTATCCTCGGTAACTTCCTGGCCATCCAATGTCCAGAAATATCCACCATTCATCTTATCTTGGTGATATTCTTGTAAAAAGCGCAGGCCATGTTCAGCAGCTTCTTTGCAAAACTCGCCATGGCCTATAATGGCGCCAATGCTAAAGTTATAAATAAAGCGGGAGGTCCCAACTAAGTGCTTCGTCGTGTCAGAACTAAGCTCGCCATTATCATAAAAACTATGATGATACCCGCCATTCTCTTCATCTATGCAGGTCGGATAATAAAATGCTAACGTGCTGTCAATTTGGTCGTACAACCAATCTTTGTTGTATGTTTCCGGTCCCAAAAAATCATCTCCTAAATGGAATGTATGTAATAGGACTATTCCCGGCGACATCCAACTTTAAAACGACTGCTCCGTTTTCTTTTTCATTGTTCTCAAGATAAAAATCACAAAGAATAGAGAAATGAGAAAGAGCGTGATGATTGCAAGAGATAGAAGGGGTTGGAGTAAATTGCCGATCGGCAGAGTTGTTACAGGCAACAAAGCAAAACCCAACACCAATAAAACGGTAAATAGAGCAGCATGCGTAACCAAAAACGGCTTGATAACCAATTTATTTTTAAAGGAACGAAAATACATAATACTTAACATGACGACAAACAATCCAAGAAAGATAAATTCGAGGTTTACTGTCCAAGCAGCCATTTGTGACATGGATTCCCACTCCGATTCTGTAATCGTTCCATTTCCTCTGATTGCTCCTTTGGAAAGACGAGCGTTGTCTAAAGCCACATAGCCAAGATAGAGAAGGAACATAATTATTGTATAAACAATGTAATAAATCCGTTCAGCTTTTGAGTTAAATAGTTTCATGGGCAACCTCCTTACTTCCATACTAACATTTTCCATCATTCGAATCTTTACAAAAATTTATAAAAAAATAGATTGCCAGAACACCCGTTCAAGGCTATAATCATTTCATAAAGATTTGCAATTTAAGGAAATGAGGAGAAGAAATGGAAAAAAGGGCAATTGCTTTATTAGCTTTTGTACTACTCGTTTTTACTGTAATGCCGGGCTTTGCAAGTGCAGCGGAGAGCACAGGATTTGAAAAGGATTTTGCCAAATACTTGGAAAGGGTCAGCAAAGAGCGAGGCCTTACAGTAACAGAGGCAGATATCGAGTATTCCCTCTCATTATATGAAGATACATTAGACAACTTTGAAACAGTGGAGGACTTAGAAGCTTTCTTAGGGGAAGTTATTCAAAAAGATGGCCGGAACTTACGTTATCTTTATGAAGACTACGAAATAAGCAAAGAGGAACTGGGAGCATTATTAGCTGAAAACGGCGAAACATTGGATGACTATGTGTTCGTCGACGATCTTTATCAAGCGGTTGATTTTTATCTAGAAGCAAGGATTGTACGTGATCCAGATTTTGATAAAAATTTAGAGATCCGTTTAAAAGAAGTTAGCAAAGTAAGAGGATTTACGGTCACTCGCGAGGATGTAGTAGCATCACTAGCTAGATATGAAGAATCATTGGACAACTTTAAAACAATAGATCGCCTTTTTGACTTTTTAGGTGAAATTATTAAGAAAGATTTAAGCAATCTTGATTATTTTACTGACGTATATGATGTAAACAAAGATGAATTACTTTCGCTTATGAAGGAGAACGGACTTGATATTAATGACTATATTTTTATCGATGATCTTGACCAGGATATAAATGGTTTCTTTGAGGACATGTACCTTATCGATGAATTAAGCGTATTGATGGAAGAGTATGGGTTGACCATGGAAGAAATTGACCGATTGGAAGCCCATTTCCTTTCTATTTTTGAAACCATGGATGACGAAACGCTAGAGCGCATTTTTAATTTGGCTGATCGCATGATGGCATTCGAAGACTTCGACACAGCAACAGAATTAACACCAAAAGAGGCAGCTGAATTACTGTCCATTTACAAAGAATTCATCACGATTTTCCAGTTGAAAGTAGAGTTCAGCCTAATTCAAGATGGCACAGAAAAACCATTATCCTTAACTGCCTTGTTCAATATGACAGAGCTTGTGAACGCAGACTTGAAAATCTCACTATATAACTTACAGGGCGAATTCCTGGCAGACTTGATTATAACAGGAGAGATGGTTGACTCGGAAAGCCTACATGACACAGGACAAGCACTTTCAAACGGAACCGAAAAACCAACACCAGCACCAGTCAAGAAGACCGTTTCATCTGACACAACAGCTCCAGCTACTGTAAAAGGCGGAGAGCTGCCAAAAACAGCTTCCAACTATGGCATGGGGGCGCTTGCTGGATTGTTCATCATCGCTGGAGGAATATTCTTATTCCGTAAAACAAGGGAAACAAGCCTTGAAAAGTAAAAAACAACGGCTCATGCTAACCAGTGCCATCCTGCTTGTAGCGGGTGGTCTCTGGTTAACCGCAACCAATGGATGGACCTTTTTAAAAGGATATAATCTTGGTGGGGAAAGCAAGCAGGTTGAAGTCTCTGCAGAAAGCAACAAGGCTGTCGAGGAAAAAAAGATAGCAGCATCAGAAGTGCTTTATCCAGTGCGCCCAGAAATCGGTGACGAGATAGGGGAGCTTGCCATTCCGAAGCTAAAGGCGGTTTTGCCCATCTTCCATGGAACAGATGAAGATGAATTAGCCAAAGGCGTTGGTCATTTCGCAGATAGTGTACTTCCAGGTGAGAAAGACAACTCCATCCTTTCCGGCCACCGGGATACCGTATTTCGTAAGCTAGGAGAAGTAGGTGTTGGCGACGAATTAATCGTCACAACTGATGCAGGGGAGTTCACGTACAAGGTGCGCAAAGTGCGGATTGTCGATGCAGATGATCGCACCGTCATTGTGCCCAAACCACGGGCCACCCTAACTGTCAGCACATGCTATCCGTTCGATTTTATTGGTAGTGCACCACAGCGTTATATTTTAGAAGCATATTTGGTGAAGTAAAGAGCCTGGAGAAATCCGGGTTTTTTAATTGGAGTTTATTTTCAGTGTCTCCTGTCCTGCCAAGGATGCAAATTAGGTTAATATACGAAAATAGAGCGCATAAGCACTCCAAAATTAAAGCCTGAACTTTTCTTGATGTTCTTTTTTTAAAGTGGATACAATTCTTCTGTTCTTTTCTCTCATCCTTGTAGAGTGGCTACTTTCCGTAATCTGCGGAATCGTAACGGTTGCACGTTTAGTCGGCTTGTCAATGACTTTCTTATTACCAGTAAATCCTGATACATTCTCAGACATTACTTCTACACTATCGTTAAGATATTCACTAACTGCTAAACTAAAAGTGATTATTAGCGTATTAATAACCAATCCATCTATTTTCGAGATTTTATTTCCTTCGTTGACAGTTTGAACTTGTACCACATAGAATCTCTTCAATATATGATATGGGTATAAACCTAAATTGTCTTTCTCTAAGAGAATACTATGTTGTTGACTTAGAAACCTTTCAGCCCTTTTCTTGTTCCTTCCTAACCCTTCGAAAATACTTTCCTTTTCTTCTTCCGTTTCATAAGGCAGAAGGTCAATGACTAAATTCTCTCTTTGAGCATATTTGTTCAAGATTTCTCCTAACTGAAATATATACTCATCTGTATCTAAAGTATTTAACGGAAAATCAAAAGAGGTCAAAATATCGGGTATATGCCCTGTTTTTCTATTGTTTTCTTCCAATTCTTCCTGCGTAACTCCAACCTGGACTTTTACACTCTCTAATTGGTGGCCACCTAGCGTACTTACATAAAGGTTTAAAAATACTAAAGAATCAACGATAACAAATATAAAAAGCACTATTAGGTAGTTATTCCAATTTGAAAATAGCAGACTTGGGTTGTCGCTTATAAACACCAAGCTACCAAAAATAAAAATCACATACCATGTCTTTCTTATTGCAGATGTATAGTTTTCCAAACCTCTGTTTAACCAAGCAATTACCGTATAAATTAATAGTAAGGCGAACACCAACCACATTCCAATGAGTGCGAAAGTCTCCAACCTATCTCCTCCTCATTTATATCTATAGATACAATAGAAGCTTTTCCACGATCAAATTGCTTATAACTTTTCTTTATTATAACAGAATTGCTTCTCGATAAAAGGGAGTAAAAATTAATTATCCTACCCCTAAATCGCAGAGAAATTTAATTTCGTTTTAAAAGAAAAGACTAGTTTGAGGGTGATTTTCTTTGTGAATATACGATTTTATATATTTCTCACGCCTTCGAATAGAGGGTAAGATAGCAGGTAAAAAGGAGAACGAAATGATTATTAAAAAAAGAAACAAAAATGAGCTGGATCAATTTGAGGCTCTGCTATCAAGGATGAGACCTGACCACCCAAAATTCAGAGAGGTAGAAAGCGACTATGTACGACGCAAGAAAGGCTATATTGGTGAGCGACAGGTGGATTATTATTTAGAGGATCTAGCAAACGAAATGACAATCTTACAAGATCTCAACCTATCCGTTGAGGGAAAGAATATGCAGCTTGATAATCTGCTTATCTCGCAGCATGCCGCGTATATTGTGGAAGTTAAAAATTTCACAGGATCTATCACATTCGACACGGAGTTGCAGCAATTCACCCGTGATGAGAGCACACAGGAGAGAGGGTTCCGACACCCCATCCTGCAGGCCGAACTACAGAAGCAACGACTGCAAGCATGGTTGCAGGAAATGAACCTACCTCCCATTCCAATCTATTACTTTATCGCCATTAGTGACCCCAGTACCATCATTAAGGTAGAGGGAAATAAAGAAGAGATAGCCAAAGTCGTGGCCCACGCTGCTCATATACCAAATAAAATCAAGCAACACGAGGCCCGAGGCAGCAACCAACAACCAATCCAGCATCAAAAGCTGGGTGCTAAAATGTTGAGAGCATGTAAACAAGAGTACCACCTTCCCATGTTAAGATACGGAATACAATCTCAAGACATACTCCCAGGTATTCACTGTCCAGTATGTAAATATCTCGGTATGAAACGAATCTATGGAACGTGGCTGTGCCCTAAGTGTAATAGAAAAAGTAAAGGTGCGCATAAGAGAGCATTGCTTGAGTACTTCTTACTGATAAATTTAAAAATAAATATAAAAGAGTGTAAAAGATTCCTAGGCCTTGAATCAAGAACCACTGCTAATAGAATATTTAGGTCAATGAATCTAGTCTATATCAAATCCAAGAGGAGTTGGACTCTACCTAATCGAAAGTAGGTTATTATCTATAAAAAGTGAAACGACAGCATCACAAAGTGAAACCGCAGCCCCAAAAAGTGAAACGACAGCACCCCGAAGTGAAACCGCAGCCCCAAAAAGTGAAACGACAGCACCCCGAAGTGAAACCACAGCATCGCAAAGTGGAACCACGGCACCCCAAAGTGAAACGACAGCACGCAAAGTGAAACCACGGCATCGCAAAGTGAAACGACAGCACCCCAAAGTGAAACTAGCCCCACCAACCCAAAAAAGAACTCCAGCCACGCTGGAGTTCCCATTAACCAAAATCTATATTAGTAAAAACGTTTAAATCCTTCGAAATGCTTCTTCCAGTAGGAGTTGCTCAAGCTTGTTTTGGTAACTCCTGTGGACGAGCCTGCATGGATGAATTCATTGTTTCCGGCATAAATTCCCATGTGGGAGATGCCGGCACGGTAGGTACCTGAGAAGAATACAAGGTCGCCTACTTGTGGTTTGCTGACATAGAATGAGCGGTTATAGTAGCCGTCTGTTGAGAGGCGGCTGATGCTCATGCCTGCTTTTTTGTATGCATAATAGATGAAACCACTGCAGTCGAAGCCGCTAGTAGTGGATCCGCCCCATACATATGGTACGCCGTATTGGCTTTTCGCTGTTGAGATAAGCTTGCTTACATTGTAGCTTACGTCAGCTGTTGGCTTTTCACTAGCTGAGCTATTGCTAGAGCTAGATGAACTGCTTGCCCCAATGTTTAGCTTCTGTCCGATTAAGATTAAATCAGATTTCAAGTTGTTCCATTTTTTCAAGTTAGCTACAGTAGTGCCGTTTTGTGAAGCGATACGTGATAGGGAATCGCCTGATTTAACGGTATAAACTTTAGCTGACCCTGTTGATGAAGAGCTGCCCCCGCTAGAACTAGAACCAGAAGAACTTGACCCACTTGAACTAGAACCACTAGAACTTGAGCTAGATCCTCCATTTTTGCTAACAACGAATTTGTTACCTGGGAAGATGAGCGTAGAATTCAACCCATTCCAATCCATTAAATTCTTCAATGAGATGTTGTGTTTCGAGGCGATGCCACTCAATGTGTCGCCGCTTTTCACGGTGTATGTAGATTTAGTTGAAGAAGATGTATTAGTAGAATTTGAATTACTAGAATTAGAGTTAGATGATTGCTTTTTCGATGTTTCGAGAACTTGGTTCGGGAAGATGATATCTCCTGATAGTTTGTTGATTGATTTCAAATCTGAAACACTCGTGTTGTATTTCTGTGCGATGGTCCAAAGCGAGTCGCCACTCTTTACTTTATAAGATGCTGCGTCTGCTTCTTCTGCACCGACGATGGCTGATGCTATAGCTGCACCGGCAGTAACCGACATGATCATTTTCTTATTGGCCAAAGTCGTTTCCCCCTGCATAATTTGTGTTTTCTTTCCAATATCTACTAGAAAGTACTTTTATTATATCTTTTCCGACAATAGATTGATAGACAACAAACCGCTTTGTAATATAACTGTAATATAAACTCAAGAAACCATAGTCCTAGGTATATTGACCCCTAATGAAAAACCCGACCGTACCAATATCCCTACAATAGATAACTTCCATCCCCACTAACTGTCTCCTTCTAGAAATGTTAAAAAATATAAAAAAGTCATTTTAAAACCTACCATCTATGATATAATTTCATATTGTAATGTCGAAATACGGAAGAAAACTACTAAGATTATAAGAAGATGGGGGTACCAGCATGGAAGAAACTATTTCCCTGAAGGAGATATTCGGGGTTATTAAAAAGCGCTTGCTCATGATACTCGCTTTTGTTTTAGGCGCAGCGTTGATCGCAGCAGCAGTAAGTTACTTTGTCCTGACACCGACATATGAATCAAGTTCACAATTCATCGTTAACCAAGGACAGCAGGATCCGGAAGTACAATACAACGTCAATGATATTCGAGCCAATGTTGAAATTATAAATACATACAATGTTATTATTAAAAGTCCTGCCATTTTAGATAAGGTCGTAGAGGAATTAAACCTTCCTTATAGTTCTTCAGCACTTGGGGAAAAGCTTCAAGTCTCCAATGCAGAAAACTCACAGGTTGTTTCTGTTACTGCAACGGATGAAAGTCCAGAAATGGCTGTAGATATTGCCAATACGACGGTTTCAACCTTTCAAGAAAATCTCGCGGAATTTATGAATGTCGATAATGTGAAAGTTCTGTCTGAAGCAGAATTAAGTGAAAACCCTTCTCCAGTAGCACCAAATCCAATGCTCAACATTGCGATTGCGATTGTACTTGGAGGGATGGTTGGTGTAGGGTTAGCCTTCTTACTGGAATACTTGGATAACACCGTAACAACAGAAGATGATCTTGAAAAGAAACACGGTCTACCCGTACTTGGTGTGATCGCTCATATCGATACAGATGACCTGCATGGGGATCAGTTTTCTTTCCAGGTAAAATCTAAGCAAAGGGGTGGCTTTGATGGCGCGCAGAAAAAATCAAGCTAGACAAACAAATAAAATGCGGCATCTGATTGCTAAGCTGAATCCGAAGTCGCCGATTTCCGAGCAATATCGTACTATCCGTACGAACCTGCAATTTGCTTCAGTGGATGAGGCGCTAGGATCCATGCTAGTCACCTCCTCTGGTCCAGGAGAAGGAAAGTCCATGACAACGGCCAATTTAGCAGTTGTGTATGCACAGCAAGGAAAGAAAGTGCTGTTAATAGATGCTGACCTAAGAAAACCAACGGTCCATTATACATTCCGTCTTGATAATCTACGTGGTTTAAGTAATATACTTGTTGGGGAAAATACATTAGAAGAAGCTGTTAATCGGACAGACGTCGACAATCTTGATGTCATTTCCTGTGGGCCAATCCCACCGAACCCATCCGAATTGCTTGCATCTAGAAAAATGGAGCAATTCTTAATTGATGCAAGGCAGTCTTATGACATGGTCATCTTTGATACACCACCAGTGCTTGCCGTAACAGACGCACAAATTTTGGCAAACATTGTGGATGGCGCCTTATTAGTTGTACGTAGTAAGCATACAGAAAATGAAGCAGTAGAGAAAGCAAAGGAAGCTCTAGAGCCGGCAAGGGCAAAATTACTTGGTGCTGTACTTAATGACCGAGAAAAGAAAGAATCCAATTATCATTACTACTATGGTACCAACTAAATAAACGGATACTCCCTGCAGCCAAAGTGGCAGGGAGTTTTTTACTGTTTAGTACTTATTTCTAGCAATTTTTTACCTCTTTTAACTATTCAAGAAAGCCAATAGTTAATAATTCGTACATTGTAAATGTTTTTTAAAAGACAGATTAATTGTTAGTGACTGACATAATCTGCTATAATGTGCAGTAATATTTAAACAATTCCAATAACTAATGCAACTAAAGAATAAAAATAGGAAGTGATCTAATGATCGATATTCATAGTCATATATTACCTGGTGTCGATGACGGGGCACAGACAGAAACAGACAGCATCGAAATGGCGAAAGCTGCTGTGGAGCAGGGAATCCATACTATCATTGCAACACCACATCACCGAAATGGAAAATACGACAATGACCGCGACACGATCATGCGCCATGTAGATATTTTAAGTGAGCTGTTTGTCAGACGGGATATCCCTTTAACTGTGCTGCCGGGACAGGAAGTGCGCATTAACGGCGATATAATTGAGGAAATCCAGGACAAGAAAATACTTCCGCTTAATGAGACGAAGTATATGTTTGTAGAGTTTCCTTCAAGCAGTGTGCCACGCTATGCAGCCCAAATGCTGTTCGACATTCAAGTAGCAGGCTATACACCGATTATTGTTCATCCAGAACGAAATTCAGAATTAATACAGGACCCTAGTAAGCTCTATGAATTTGTGCGCAAAGGTGCCTTGACACAAGTGACAGCAGCGAGTGTCATCGGTAAATTCGGGAAAAACATTCAGAAGTTCTCTCACCAATTGATTGAATCAAACCTCACACATTTTGTGGCTACAGACGCTCATAATACGACAACACGTGGCTTCTGTTTGCAGGAAGCCATGCACATGATTAAGCAGGAATATGGTAGCGAGTATTTTTATATGTTAATGGAAAACAGCCAATTAATGGTTGATAACAGCAATGTAAATAAAATGGAACCATTCAAGGTTAAAAAGAAGAAGTTTCTTGGCCTGTTTTAATGGTGGAATTAATAAAGGAGCGGGAGTACAACTAGCGTACTCTCTTTTTTAGCAAGGTTGGGTAGCATAAAACATACATGCAACAGAAAGTGATTACTCTCCATGACAAGGGGTTAATGGAGAATTAAGTATACATTTTCAGAACAGACAATCAACGTAGTAAAAGGGGCAGTAAACATGATAAACGTTATGCTAGTGGAGGATCAGCGCTTATTTAGTGATGGGGTTGAAGCGCTCATCACCAATACAGCAGATATTCGAGTTGTCGGTATTGCATCGAATGGCAAGGAAGCGATAGATACATTTAAGAAATGCCTACCAGATGTGGTCTTGATGGATATACATATGCCTGAGCTGGATGGAATAAAAGCGACCATTAAGATAAAAGAAAGCCAGCCTGAAACAAAGGTGATTTTGCTTACGACTTATGCGGATGAAGACTTGATCGTGACAGGGATCAATGCAGGTGCAGATGGGTTTTTGTTGAAAAGTCTCCGTGCCACCAGTCTAATTCGCTGTATTCGAGATGTTTATGAAAATGAAATTGTATTATCTGGTCCTGCTGCTCGTATCTTAGCAGAAAAAATCCGTAATCAAACGTATAGCAAAAAACAGATTCTCGACCGAAAACTACGCAACCGAAACATTACCCTGTCTAAAAGAGAGCTGGATATTACCTATTTACTTATGCAAAACCACACGAACAAGCAAATTGCCGAAAACCTATTCCTCAGTGAAGGCACCATAAAAAATTACATTAGCGAACTTTATCATAAATTTGCGATACCAAATCGCAAGAATCTCATCCAGTACTTACAAAAAGTATTAAACAGGAAGAAATAGGGTGAAATTAGGATATCTGTGACTTTTATTTCCAAAAGTCACTTTATTTATGACCGGGTCTTTAGTATGATGAATCTTGTAACTGATTTTCCTAAATGAGGAAAATCAAGTCGACATTTTTACATACGAAATATCAGCTGAGAATGAAGGGACAGTTATGTTCTATGTAGGTTTTTATCAACCAAGAGATAGTGTGAAAGAGATAGTAACACAAATGGAAGAGCAACACGACATTCCGGTCATGATTGGATCAATTAACGTACTTGTTAGATGTTGTAGTCTGGTCTTTCTAGATCTTCAAAAACTTCCCCCGCAAAATAGCATCGCCATCACAAGAGAATTAGCGAAAAAAAATGTACAAGTAATCGGGTTAATTAAAGGGGAGGAAGAGCCTCGTTATTTGTTACACCTCGTCCAAACTGGGATTATAAGTTTAATAGAAAATCATTCTTTACCCTCGTTAGTTAAAGGGGTCTATTTGGCACAAAAGGACCATAGTATTCTTCCGCCAACCTTGTTACAATTTCTTAGAGAGAAAATTGTCGAAATGAGTCAGTTGGATAAAGAGGCCTTCGCACATAAACTGTTAAAATCGGGCATTAACCTCACGCCGAAAGAAATTGAAATTGCCTACCTTCTGGGAGAAGAATTAAAGAACCGTGATATAGCATATCTACTAAATACAAAAGAAACCACAGTAAAAGTACATATTAGTCATATTTACACAAAAACCGGCATGAAACGCCGACGAAGTCTTGTTCAATATTTCAGAAAGTTTAAATACAAAGAGAAAGGGGCACGTTCATGAGCTATCGTACGCGCTTAGGTCTACTTATTTTACTGGATTCCATTATTGTAAGCACCGCGATTTTCATTGCTTCTTGGGTTGTTTATCCATTTACTTCTGTTATTAACATGGATGCTATTATTATTAGCGCAGTAGCACTTTTATTATTTCATCATTTATTTGCTTCTATTTACAAGCTCTATAACAAAGTATGGTCCTATGCCAGTGTCGGGGAGCTAGTCGCAATTGTACAGGCTGTCACTTTTTCGGTATTAGCATCAGGAATTGTAATGTATTTATTTAATGATTATGCTCTTTACCGCAGAGCGCTGGTTGTAACCTGGATGTTACATATTATCTTAATCGGTGGATCTCGCTTTATGTGGCGCATTTTCCGTGATCGATACATAAAACAGGACAAGAACAAAAAACGTACCCTCATTGTTGGTGCTGGATCTGCCGGGGCCATGATTGCTCGTCAACTAAGAAACGAGCAGCAAAACACAGAGTTATGGCCAGTCGGCTTCGTTGATGACGATATACATAAACAGAAAATGCAATTATTCAACTTACCTGTTGCAGGTGGAGTAAAAGATATCCCAGAAGTGGTAGAAGAGCTTGATATCGAGCATATCGTAATTGCTATTCCTTCCTTGCAAAATGGGGAATTGGAAAAAATCGTTGCTTCTGCTAACAAAACAACAGCCAAGGTACAGATGATCCCAAAAATCGAGGATCTGATGACAGGCCGTGTGTCCGTTAGCAACTTAAAAAACGTTGAGGTTGAGGATTTACTTGGTCGCGAACCAGTAAAACTTGATATTAATGCAATCTCAGAATATGTAACTGGCCGTACGGTAATGGTAACTGGAGCTGGTGGCTCGATTGGATCAGAGATCTGTCGTCAGATTATGAAGTTTACACCGAATAAAATAGTCCTTCTCGGACACGGGGAATTTAGCATTTATACAATTGATATGGAATTAAAGCAACAATACGGAGAAAAGGAAATAGAAATCGTACCGGTTATTGCCGATGTCCAGGACAAAGAGCGCATTTTTGAGGTCGTAAACACACACAATCCGGCAATTATCTATCATGCAGCAGCCCATAAGCATGTGCCACTTATGGAATACAACCCGCATGAGGCTGTGAAAAACAATATTATTGGCACAAAAAACGTAGCCGAAGCAGCAGATACATTTGGTGTCCAAACATTTGTCATGGTATCAACGGATAAAGCGGTAAACCCGACAAATGTGATGGGAGCAACGAAGCGTGTAGCGGAAATGGTTGTCCAGCATATGGCACAGCAAAGTAAAACGAAATTTGTCGCTGTACGTTTTGGTAATGTACTGGGTAGTCGTGGAAGTGTTATTCCTCTGTTTAAGAAACAAATTGAAAAAGGTGGTCCGGTTACTGTGACGGATCCGGAAATGACAAGATATTTTATGACGATTCCAGAAGCGTCAAGACTTGTTATTCAAGCAGGAACACTTGCTAAAGGTGGAGAAATTTTTGTCCTTGATATGGGGGAGCCTGTGAAAATAGTAGATCTAGCGCGTAATCTTATCAAACTATCAGGCTGTACAGAAGATGAAATTCCAATTGAATTTTCAGGTATTCGTCCAGGTGAGAAGATGTATGAAGAGCTACTTGGAGAAGATGAAGTCCATCCAGGGGAAGTTTATGAAAAGATATATGTTGGTCGTACCGCCGTGGTTGATAAGGATTTGTTCTTGGATTTAATCGATAGATTTGAAGGCTATGATAAAACAGATTTAAAAGAGAAGCTTATGGCTATTGTTTTTATGGAGAAGACGTATTTAAGTGTAAAAGGGAGTTAAGCATTAAGTTCCATGGATAAAACTAGAATTGTAATCAATTAATTAATTAATTGGATGGGGGAAGGGTAATGAAAACAGTTAAAAAGGCAATTATTCCAGCGGCTGGGTTAGGGACACGGTTTTTACCAGCAACAAAGGCAATGCCAAAGGAAATGCTTCCAATTGTGGACAAGCCAACAATTCAATATATCGTGGAAGAAGCTATTGAATCTGGAATTGAAGATATTATCATTGTTACGGGTAAAGGAAAGCGAGCAATTGAAGATCACTTCGATCATAACTTTGAGTTAGAAGATAACTTAGTTAAAAAAGAGAAGTTTGCTCTTTTAGAAAAAGTAAATCACGCATCTAACGTTGATATTCACTATATTCGTCAAAAAGATCCAAAAGGGTTAGGGCACGCTGTATGGTGTGCACGTAAGTTTATTGGTAATGAGCCATTTGCGGTATTATTAGGGGATGATATTGTTCGTGCTGAAACTCCTGGTCTTAGACAGTTAATTCAACAATATGAAGAAACACAGCAATCTATCGTAGGTGTACAGCAGGTACCAGACAATGAAACACATCGTTATGGAATAGTAGATCCTAGCACAATAGAGGGTAGACGTTATCAAGTTAATAACTTTGTAGAAAAGCCAAAGCAAGGTACTGCACCTTCCAATTTAGCTATTATGGGCCGTTATGTGTTTACTCCAGAGATCTTTGATTTCTTAGATAAACAACAAATCGGTGCAGGTGGCGAGATACAGCTTACTGATGCGATTCAGATGTTAAACGATTTGCAAAATGTCTATGCGTACGATTTTGAAGGTATACGTTATGATGTTGGTGAAAAGCTTGGCTTCGTGAAAACGAACATTGAGATTGCTTTGCAGACTGACGAGATTAAAGATGAGCTGCTCGCTTATATTATGCAAATTGCTAATTCTAAGAATATAAAAGTATAACTTATTTATAGTAGACTTAAATAAGAGGGGTGGATGCAGTATATCCATTCCCTTTTATGCAAGTTATAGTTTTATTAAGCTAAAGGTATAGGTGTGTAATACTTTATACCTGAATTCAATAGAAACAAATCCTATTATTTAGCAGTGCAGAAGGGAAGAATAAGAATGGGAGAACGTATATTATTATCCTCACCACATATGAGTGAAGAAGGGTACGAACAACAATATGTAAAAGAAGCCTTTGATACCAACTGGATTGCACCACTTGGTGAAAATGTTAATCAGTTTGAAAAGGAGCTAGCATTAAAGGTTGGTTCAAGAGATGCAGCAGCACTTTCATCTGGTACTGCAGCGATTCATCTAGCATTAAAGGCCGCTGGTGTAGGAGAAGAAGATATTGTATTCTGTCCAACTTTAACTTTTTCGGCTACAGCCAACCCAATTATTTATCAAAACGCAACTCCTGTCTTTATAGATAGTGACTATCAGACTTGGAATATGTGTCCAAATGCTTTGGAAGAAGCTTTTGAAAAATACCCTAATGTGAAAGCAGTAATTGTAGTTCATTTATATGGATTATCTGCTGATATGGATAGAATCGTAGAACTCTGTAAAAAACATAACGTTACTCTGATCGAGGATGCAGCTGAATCACTTGGAACGTATTATAAAGGGAAACATACGGGAACTTTTGGAGATTATGGTGTTTTTTCATTTAACGGAAATAAGATAATCACAACTTCTGGCGGGGGTATGCTTGTTTCAGATGATGTAGAAAAGATAGCCAAAGCTAGATTTTGGGCAACACAATCTAGAGATCAAGCTAAGCATTACCAGCATAGTGAATTAGGGTTTAATTATCGAATGAGCAATATTGTTGCTGGAATAGGAAGAGGTCAACTTAAAGTTTTAGATCAGCGAGTTGAAAAGAAAAGATATATATTTGATTTTTATAGCAGAGAGCTCGGAGAACTTGACGGTATTGAATTCATGCCTAGTAACGAATGGGACGAACCAAATTATTGGTTAAGTTCAATGATAATGACTGGTAATGTAAGTCCAAATGATATTATGGAAGCTCTTGAGAAAGAAAATATTGAGTCTAGACCTGTCTGGAAGCCTATGCATATGCAGCCTTACTTTGAAAAGTATGATTTCATTGGCAAGGGTGTATCAGAAAAGTTATTTGAATATGGTGTGTGTTTGCCTAGTGATACGAAAATGACAGATGAAGAGTTATCTAGAGTAGTTAAGGTTATTAAAGGGGTTGTAAATAAAAATGAAAAATGCTAATGCAGGGATTTATCAGAGGTTTATAAAAAGAACCCTTGATTTTATTTTATCTTTGTTAGCACTCATTGTCTTAAGTCCAATACTGATAGTTGTGTGTATTATAGTTAGGTTAAAATTAGGTTCTCCTGTCTTATTTAAACAAGAAAGGCCAGGATTAAATGAAAATATATTTACGATGTATAAGTTTCGTACAATGACTGATGGTAAAGATGAGAACGGTGATTTACTTCCCGATAATGTCAGATTAACTAAGTTTGGTAATTTTTTGCGATCAACATCATTAGATGAGTTACCGGGACTTTTAAATATTGTGAAAGGAGATATGTCTATAATTGGACCTAGGCCACTATTAGTTCAATATCTGTCCCTATACAATAAGCGTCAAAAGAGAAGGCATGAAGTTAGGCCAGGACTATCTGGATTAGCTCAAGTCAATGGAAGAAATGCAATTACCTGGGAAGACAAATTCAATTTAGATGTTCAGTATGTTGATAATATAAGCTTTCTACAGGATTGGAAGATTATTTTGTTAACGATAAAAAAAGTTATTATTCGTGAAGGAATTAACTCTAACAGTGCAGCTACCATGGAGCCATTTCAAGGAACTACGAAGGAAAAATCAATTTATGAATAATAAAAACAAGCTATTAATAATCGGTGCGAGCGGTCATGGAAAAGTTATAGCAGATATTGCTTTAAGAATGAATCGGTGGAATGAGATAGCTTTTCTAGATGACAATGAGAGTAAAAAAGAAATAATGGAATTACATGTTATAGGTAGATTTGCTGATATCTCTAGCCATATTGATAATTATCAAATGATTGTAGCGATAGGCAATAATGAAGTTAGAGAACAGATTTTTGGTCATTTAGAGGAACTTGGAGCTTCGATAGCAAGGTTAATACATCCTAATGCAACGATTGGCAGTGAGGTGACAATTGGCATGGGTTCAGTAATCATGGCGGGAGCTGTTGTAAATAGTTGTACGGAAATAGGAAAAGGCTGCATTATTAATACAGGTGCAACAGTAGATCATGATAATCTAATTGGTGATTTTGTTCATATATCTCCAGGGGCTCATTTAGCAGGTACAGTGCATGTTGGTAAGGCTTCATGGGTTGGAATTGGTAGCGTCATTAGTAATAATCTGAATTTAGTTAGCCATTGTGTTGTTGGTGCTGGCTCGGTTGTGATAAAAGATTTAAAAGAATCGGGAACTTATATAGGTGTACCTGCGGAAAGAATAAAAGCAGATTAGTGCTAAGGGAGTTAGAACATAACATGGAAATAGTTTATAAAATATTGTTCTATGTAAGTGGGTTTATTATTATTTGGGCAATGATTGGTTATCCATTGTCGCTAAAATTATTAGGTAAGTTATTTAATAGACGAAAAGAAACAAAAGATTACAACTATCAACCTACTGTTACAGTAATGGTAGTTGCCCATAATGAGGAAAAAGTAATTCAAGAAAAGCTTGAAAATATTATTCAATTAAACTATCCGAAAGGTAAAATAGAATTTTTAGTTTCCTCGGATAATAGTACAGATAAGACAAATGAAATTGTTAAATCTTTTATCGAAAAAAACGCTGATTTTAATATAAGACTTTATGAAGTTGAAGCAAGAAAAGGAAAGACTAATGCTCAAAATGAAGCACATAAGACTGTGACAACTGAATATTTAGTTATGACAGATGCTAACTCTATAATGGATAAAAATGCAGTGAAAGAATTAATGGCTTCGTTCACTTCAGAAAATATTGCATATGTTACAGGACGTCTGAGTTTTATAAATCAACATTCAAGTGACGTAAGTAATGCGGAGTCAAGCTATTGGGATGCAGATTTAATGACTCGTAATATTGAAAGTAAAATACAAACAATAACTGCAGGTAATGGAGCGATTTATGCTTGCCGTACTAAGGATTATTATGACTTTGATCCAATAGAATGTCATGATAGTGCTATGCCAACACTTTATGCGATACAAGGAAAAAGAGCTATTGCTAATCACGATGCCATAGCATATGAAAAGGCTGGTGAAGTAATTGATGATGAATTTGGTAGAAAGGTAAGAATGAATCGTATTATTCTAAAATACATACTACCAGATATACGATTATTAAATGTTTTTAAGTATAGATGGTTTACTTATTTTTATTTTGGACATCGAACTTGCAGGTACATGTTATGGATATCGCATTTATTTCTCTTTGTAACAAGCGCACTTTTAGTAACAGATTCGTTGTTTTATATTATAGCTTTAATAGGGCAATTTTTATTCTATTTATTCGGGTTTATAAAAAAGGTTACCAATTCAAATAATAAATATCTTACGCTAATATACTATTATTGTGTAACTATTCTTGCCCAATGGGTAGGGGTTTATAGAATTTTAACTGGTAAAGCAAAACCGTTTTGGGAGAAAGCTGAATCTACAAGATAAAAAGGTCAAATTCTATTTATAGGTAGTTGTTTTCCTCAATTATTGTAAAAAAACTTGGAGATGAAGTTATGAAAATAGAAGTTTTAGTTTCAACTATGAATCAAGAGAACTTATCGATAGTTGAAAAAATGAATATTCAATCTGATTCAATCATAATAAATCAAACCAACAAAAATGATTATTGTGAAGATGTTTTTTGTGGGAAAAATATTAAAATGTATTCATTTAATGAAAGAGGGGTTGGGTTAAGTAGAAATAATGCATTAATGAGATCAAAAGCAGATATTTGTCTGATGGCAGATGACGATATGGTGTATGTTGACGAATATGAACAAAAAGTTATTAAGGCTTTCCAAAAACAACCAAATGCAGATATGATAATGTTTAATGTACCTATTCATAAAAAAAACGGTTCAATTAAGGTTAAAGTAAAAAAAAATGGTAGAATTAGATTTATAAATGCACTAAAATATGGAACCGTAAATATTGCTTTTAAAAGAGAAGCAATAATGAAGAAAAATATTTTATTTTCTTTATTATTTGGTGGAGGCACTCGTTATAGTTCTGGGGAGGATAGTATTTTCATTACTGATGCTTTAAAAAATAAATTAAAAATATATTCTTCCACTGAGACTATTGCTGAGATTAATGAAGATGGTTCAACCTGGTTTAACGGTTTTAATAAGAAATATTTATATGATAGAGGCGCTTTATATAAAAAAATTGGTGGTAACAAAGCATTGTTACTTAATTTACAATTCGTTCTCAGGCATAGAAAAAAGTATAATAATGACTTTAGGATGTTAGAAGCATTGGGAATTATGATGAATGGTAGTAAGGATTATTTTAAGAATACTTTCTAGAGGAACTTTATACTTAATTATTTCAAATATTGATTGAATTAAAATAAGGTACAATGAATCTTTGGCTTCCAAGAAATAATACAAGTTTTAATAGTCTATGTTGTTAGAAATGAGTGAACGTTAGTGAGTCTTATTAAAATAAATACATTTATATTAGTTATATATTTATATATAACATCTATAAGTTTGTTATTAGCACCAGTTATGAATGTTTTTGTAGCTAAAAATATTCTTTTAATTGGTTTGATTATATTTACCATATTTGTAAACAATTTAAGAATAACTAGGAAAATAGTAATCTTTTATGTTCTTTTAATATTATTTATTACAATAAATATGTTAACAGTTTCTTATAAAGATTTTGTTTTCGCAGATGGGGTAAACCTTATTTTATATAGTTTTACTCCTATTTATTTATTAAGTCAAAGAATAGTTTCTTTTACTTATTTCAAAGGTATTTGGTTGAAATTAGCGATTTTTTTCACATATTCTCTTCCCATTTACTATATATATCGACAAAACGGACTTATCTCATACTACGATATCGGATTCTTATCACATTTAAATATATTAATTATTTTGTATAGCTTATTAGTAATTAAGAAGAGAAGAAATATTGTAATGATCCTTTACTTGATTACGAATGTCTTTGTATTAGCTATTTTAGGTTCTAGAATGGTCTTAGTAGCTACAGTATTTACGTCTCTATGTACATATTTTCTACTTGCAAATAAGAGGAGTATTAAATTCTATATTAATACTATTATCTTTTTTGGGCTTGGACTGTTAATTAGTCAAAATTTAATAAGTATATTGATTTACATTAATGATACTATATCAAGTTATGGGCTGCGTTCTAGGAATTTATCCATGTTTATTGCTCAATTAAGTGGTAGTTATGATGATTTTGAGATGTTCTTAAGCGGTAGGGATTCTATATATCCTGTAGTAATTGAATATCTACTTGAAAAAGGTGTTTTCCCTTCCGGATTTGGAGTTGCACGTAACTTAACTAATGGTGCATACTACCATTCTCATAACTTTTTAATGGAGTTAATGCTTATATTTGGGTTATTTGGATTCATTTTAATTTTAGGAGTTTTTGGTAAGAAACTAATTACTTTGTTCAAGGCTAGGTATAATCAAGAAAATAGTATAATGTTTAATTTATTAGGAGTATTAATGGTCTCATTTTTAATGAGATCTTTAACAGGAACACATTTCGTAACAGATGTAATCTTTTTATTCTGTTTAGGAGTTATTTTATCAATAAAAAATAGTGAGTTAATAAAAAGATGACAATGAATTATTTTTAATTGGTTGAAGTTTATTATTTCCCTCTTTCTGTAGACTAGGGCTAATTATATAAAGTTAATATTAATTTGCAGATATTTATCTACCCTTTTTAAAATTAGAGTAGAAAATATAAGAAGGTATAATAAAGTTTTTTCAAGAATTTTAGTTGAATAGGATGATAATTATGAAGATAGTGTTCATTGGTTTTATAGATAGTCAAAATATTGGAGATCTTTTAATAGCTAAGGTTTTGGAAGAAAAATTAATGAGGGGTACAGAAGTAGTAAAATATAGTTTCAATTTTATTCCAGAGAGGGATATTAATACAGCAAGGGACCAGAAGGTTGAAGACAATGATTTTAAATTAGTTTTAAAAAATATTTACGGTAATTACTTTAGGAAGATTGACATCATTGATAGAATGCATCATGTTAAAATGAAAAGAAGAGTTGATAATAATCCCTATTTAAATAAATTAATAAAGGACATAAAAAGTTGTGACTTATTGGTCGTCGGTGGTGGTAATGCGATATTTGATTTAACAGAACACTCGTTATCAGCTTATAAATTTAGTAAAATATTTGAGTTGGCAAAGTTATATAATAAAAAAACTTTTATTACATCAGTAGGTATTGGACCTTTTAAAAATAAAAAACAAATAGAGTATACTATTAATACATTAAATAATGCGGACTATATTACGGTAAGAGATAAAAAATCATTTAATTATATAAAGTCTTTATCCGATAAGGTAAATTTATCGATTGATCCTGTTTTTCTGTTAGATAAACAAACAGATGAGAATTTAAAAGTGGATAATTATAAAGCGGAGATATCAATCTGTATATTAGATTTACTCCTAAATAAAGACAGCTCTAAAAAGTATAAAGAATATGTTTACAATTTTGCGAAATTGATAAACTTATTGAGCAATGAAAACTATAAAATCAATTTATTTTCAACTGAGCCAAGAGATTATCGAGCCGTACGAGATGTACATAACTTATTAGAAAAAAGTGATAATGATGATAATATAAATTTGGTTAACATTCATGATTTTGAAGGTTTAATAAAACTATACAGTCATACAGATTTAATAATAGGTACTAGAATGCATTCAATGATAATAGGGTTATCGCAATTTATACCTGTTATAGGACTCTCGTGGCAGGATAAAGTTGAAGAGATGTTTGAAATGATTAATCTATCTGAGGATGTATTTAGTATAAATGAATTTAGTGTTAATATTTCTCATATTCTTAAGCTAGTTGATAAAAAATTAAATAACAACCAATCCAAAAAGCAACTTCAGCGGTTAAAGAAGGAAAATGAAGAAAAGTTCGATATAAATATTAAATTAATGAATAAATTAATTGAGAGTGTTTCTAAAAGTCAAAGGGATAATCAAAATGTCTTCTAGTAGTTCCAAAAAACTATTTAATAATTCAATAATATTTGGTATTGGTGATATAGGAAGTAAAGGGGTTACATTATTACTAGTCCCTTTGTATACTTTTCACCTTTCGCAAAGTGAATATGGGTCAATTGATATTATTCAGGTTACTATTAATCTATTGATTCCGATTTTATCATTAAGTATTTTCGAGTCTGTATTACGGTATGTTATGGATAAAGAAGAAGACACTTCTACAGTTTTTACTAATTGTTTTCTTATTACTTTTATTAGTTCATTGTTAACTCTAATAGGCTTCGTTATTTTATATTACATTACCAAATATGATATATTATTTTATATTTGCGTAATAATAATATTGCAATTGTTTCAATCTTTATTTGCGCAATTTATGAGGGGGATTGGACATGTAAAAATATTTGCGATAAACGGTATACTGATTGCATTTACTGTTGCTCTCATGAATGTAATTTTTATTGCGTGGTTAAAGCTTGGAATTGAAGGTTATTTGTTAGCGACTGTTATAGGTTTAATTGTTTCAATTATATACATGAATTTTAATGTGAACACATTAAAATATGTAAGGATTTCAAATGTAAGTATCAGGAATAGTAGAATGCTACTCAAATATAGCATACCATTAATGCCTAATTCTATAATGTGGTGGATAATAAATGCGTCCTCAAGATACTTTATTTTGATTTTTGCTGGCACAACCTTTAATGGTTTATTTGCTGTAGCTAGTAAGATCCCAAGTGTACTGTCCATATTTAACTCTATTTTTTTTAAAGCTTGGCAGCTGTCAGCAATAGAAGAGTATGAATCAAGCAATAAAGTAGCTTTTTTCAGTAATGTATTTAATTATTATCAGCAATTTTTGTTTGTAACTCTTGGAGTTATTTTACTATTATTGAAGTTTATTTTTGAGTTTGCCATTGGTAGTGAATTTTATAATGCATGGCAATATGTGCCTTTTTTATTGGTTGCAGTATTATTTTCAAGCTTTTCAAGCTTCTTAGGAACAAATTATATTGCCTCTAAAGAGACTATAGGAGTTTTTAAATCTTCTGTTTTTGGGGGAATTATAAACGTTATTCTAAATTTAACAATAATCCCTTTATTGGGAGCCCTAGGGGCTAGTATTTCCTCAATGATCAGTTTTATAGTAATGAGTATTATGAGATGGCATGATACAAAAAAATATATACGTATAGAATATAATTATAAGAACATTATTATAAATTTAACATTTATATTTATTAGTATCGGTATAATGTACCTAAATATAGAATGGTTTTTTGAATTCACATTTCAATTAGTTGTTCTTATTCTAATTCTATTTAATAATAGAATGTTGTTAAACACTATTATGAAAGTTATAAGAGGTAGATTTAATAAAAAGCATTAAAAAAGATGAGAAATGTAAGATTGGTGACATGATAAAGTAGAATATTAGTTTGGATGATAAGATGCAGTAGAAATAATAAAATGAAGTAAGCAAATAAATTAATGGAGAGTAATGTTAAAAATTTAAGAATATATATCTTAAAACACATCTATCATCCGCACTAATATGTTTTAGGAGGATAAAAATGAAATTAACCGTAGCCGGCACTGGATATGTTGGCTTATCTAACGCTGTACTTCTAGCACAAAATAATGAAGTAACTGCGATAGATATTATCCAAGAAAAAGTAGACATGATTAATAACAAAAAATCACCGATTGTTGACGAAGAAATTCAGACATTCTTAGAAACAAAGGAACTAAATTTAACAGCTACAACTGATTCAAAAGCAGCCTTTAAAGAGGCTGAATATGTTATCATATCAACACCAACAAACTATGACTCAGAGAAAAAATACTTTGATACGAGTTCAGTTGAATCAGTAATCGAAACAGTTATTGATGTGAACCCGAATGCCGTTATAATTATCAAATCAACAATTCCGGTAAAATATACGAAGTCAGTCCGTGAGAAATTTAAGACTGAGAACATAATTTTTTCTCCAGAGTTTTTAAGAGAAGGTAGAGCACTATATGACAATTTATATCCATCAAGAATTGTTGTAGGAGAGCGCTCTGCACGTGCACGTAAATTTGCTGACTTATTAGCTGAGGGTGCCATCAAAGAAGATATCCCAATGCTATTCACTGACTCAACAGAGGCAGAGGCAATTAAATTATTTGCTAATACATATCTAGCAATGCGAGTTTCATACTTTAATGAACTAGATAGCTATGCAGAAGTAAATGGCTTAAATTCAAAACAAATAATTGAAGGAATAGGATTAGATCCGCGTATAGGTGATCACTATAATAACCCTTCATTTGGATATGGTGGTTATTGTTTACCTAAGGACACAAAACAGTTACTAGCTAACTTTGAGAATGTGCCTAATGCTATCATTAAAGCGATTGTGGATGCAAATGATACACGTAAAGATCATGTGGTATCAATGATTCGAAATCAAAAACCTAGAGTTGTTGGTATTTACCGACTCACCATGAAGATGGATTCTGATAACTTCCGCCAATCCGCTATTCAAGGGGTAATCAAACGTATAAAAGATGAAGGAATTGAAGTTGTTATTTTTGAACCTTCTTTAGATGAAGCAGAGTTTGAAGGCTTAAAAGTTTTAAAAGATTTTGCTACTTTTAAAGACATAGCTGATATCATAGTAGCAAATCGGTTAGACGAGGCTTTACACGATGTTAGAGAGAAAGTTTATACTAGGGATATCTTTAGTAGGGACTAGACGTTAAGGTAGTTCTAGTGACCACGCTAAATTATTTTGAAGTGAGGTAGGGCTAAGCAGAAAAACATTGGCTGTCGAGAGTACTCGGCAGCCGTTTTAATAATAATAGGGGAGTAGTTCGTGATGGAAGGTTTCTTTGATGGGTTTCTACAGGGGTGGGGATTACTTTGGTTTCTCATTAATTCTCATCCTGCGGTACCTTTTATTCTAGTCGGTAGCTTCTTGTTAGTGATTGGTTCTACCATCGCTGGAATAATAGTAAACACAATTCGAGAAAACAAGCTAAGAAAATCTGGCATGCTAGAAGTAGATACCATGTCTGGTAGAAAGTTTGAAGAGTATTTATATGCCTTGTTCAAAGGAAAAGGTTATACAGTGAAAATAACACCTGCAAGTGGGGACTATGGGGCAGATCTTCTTTTAACAGGGAAAGGGAAGAAAGTTGCGGTACAGGCAAAACGGTATAAGGAGAAGGTGGGCGTGAGAGCCGTACAAGAAGTCGTGTCTGCTAGAAGTTATTATAGCGTAGATGAATGCTGGGTAGTGACCAACAGCTTTTTTACCGAGCAGGCTAAAAAGTTAGCGAGTTCCAATCAAGTTCGGTTGGTTGATCGGAAGGAATTGATGGGCTGGATGTTGGCGGAGGTTAAAGGGGCTAGCTAATAATAAGCTATTAACATAGTCTTATTAAATGCAAGCCTCAAATACGACAAGCATAGTGAAATATTAGTATCAATAGGGTTTTACCCTATTGATACTAATTTAAACTTTAAGGATCAATAGTGTCTTGTATACATTAAACCTTACACTCTAACAAACGCCTTAATAGTAGCAATAGTTTTTCCTACTGAAGGTCCATGTGGTCTAATGGAATATTCTTTTATATGCTCAGGTATAATAAACGTTTCAGCATAATGAACAATAAAAGGCTCGAACTCACCATTTATACTTTCAACGATTGCTTCTTCCCCTTCAACCAAATTAAACACATTAACGCTATCATGTGTTTCATGATAGACGATTTTTGAAAACCAATGTCGTCTAGTTTCAATAAATTCTAAATCATGTAAACCTGTTTTTTCTTCGTACCATCCTTCTCCCTCGGCTATTAATTGATTTGGAGAGGTCAAATGTTCTTTTACCCAATTTTCATCTCTTGTCCATTGAATAGTATTTAAACCATGATGTAAGTGGATAGGTCTAGGTCTACCATCTAAATCAACTCTTCCCCAGTCCCATAGTTTAAATGTGTAGATATTTGGTGTCGAACTAATCTCAAGAACTACAGAGTTTTTTCCTTGTGAGTGGATGGTACCCCCAGGAATTGAATAATGATCGTGCTTTTTTATTCTCATACGGTTAACAAATTTCTCGTCGTCAAAATCTTTATTTCCTTTCTTAGCCTCCTTTAGATCTTTAATCATTTCTTCCTTTTCTATATTTTCCTTCAGCCCTAAATAAACAACAGCATCTTCCTCTGAGTGTAAGATATAGTAACTTTCATCTTGTGTATAATGCGCCCCAAATTCCTCATGGATATACTCGGTAGTGGGGTGAACTTGTAAACTTAAGTTTTGCCCTTTTATAGTATCTAAAAAGTTAAAACGAATTGGAAATTCACTTCCAAATCGACCATATACTTTATTCCCTAATAATTCTGTCGGATAGTAAAAAACTACATTATTTGCTGGTGTTTGAATTATACAATCACCGTACTGTAAAAAGATACTGTTCTCTTCAGGAACTCCATTGAAGCACCATGCAAAGTTCACTGGATCTTTATCCAGGTCGAATTTCTCTCTCATCCATTCTCCTCCCCAAATTCCTGGAGCAAAAAATGGAACGAGTCGAAACGGCTGTGAAACAATTTGTTTTAATCCTTGTAAATACTTTTCTTTTGAAATCAATTTCAGATTTTCTATATCGTTTCCGTCTATCCAAAAATCAACTTTAGATAACAGTGTTTTTTTTAGACGATCAGCTAATGGCCATTCAAAAAAATAAGAACGTTTCATTTTTCGTGATACTTGTTCATTTTGATTATTCGCTTTCCAATTTGGCATACCCTGTTGAAATCTTTGTTGGATTTCCCATCTGGATATATCTACATAAATGAGTGAACATTCTTCTGTGAAGAGGCTTGCTCCCATTCCATAAATAATGATAGTTTTTTTATCATTGTTTTTCATTTTCTCTTTGACAGCTTTTACTTTCTTATCATCCAAGAATTCCTTAAGTGAATGCGGGGAAAAAGTACCAAACACATCATCTTCAGTTAAATTACTTTTTATCATATCAGTAATTGTATGATGACTATAAAATAGATCATCAGTAAAAATCGTTTCATCAGCATTTAAAGGTTGAATTACATCACGATATAATTTGTCTAAATCTATCCCTGGATAACATTCAATTGCAATAAGATTGTTATCCAAAGCAATGGTTTTTAATTGTTCTACAATATGCTTAGACCCTTCCCATACATCATGTTTACGCTCAGAAACAATGGTTGTAGGGTATTTATCAAAGGTTGTCATTCGAATCCTTCACGCTCCTATTAGTAAAATTTAGATGAATAAATCGGTTTCTTTAATGTTGAAAGAACGAAAGAACTTGGAAGAATGATTAGTATACTTTTCTTCCAAGTTTTTGTTTAATTCTTTAAAGGTATTATAATTAGCACTTCACGTCTTCTTGAAGCCTCTTTCCTTTTTGTTGAATATTCGTGGAATCATCACTAATATTAAATGCGATTAACCCTTCGTTTAAAAGTCGACAAGCATTAATAGCATCCTCTGCATTATTGTAATGAGAAGAGGTCGCAATATGGTAAGAGAACTCATAAAAACCTGCTAAATCCACATTGAAATTTGTTTCCCAGAAATTATTCATAATCCAAGTGTAGACTGGCTCTTGATTCTTTTCTTCATTTTCTGATTCTGACAGATTAATTAAATGATGTTCTAGATTCCCCATACTAATTAAAGGAGCGTCTTTTAAAGCAATAGCTACACCTTTTTGTTTACTAACGTAAGCTAATCCATCCTGTAATAAATAAAATTCTTGGTTTGTATAAGGAAGTTGATCAATGCCTGGGCGGACAATACTTCCGGTTTTTTCCACATACAATTGTTCATTTTGCCCAGTTGTAAACGGAAGAGATGCATAAAGGTTTTCAGGCATCCAATAACTTTCTTTATGGATTTTTAATTTCACAGATATTTTTGGTAAATCATTGTAAACTTTTAATTGAACGGAATAGTGCTTGGTTCCTTCCATTTCATAATAAAGCTCAATTAATGAATAAACATCTCCTTTTTCGTGTACTTGTATATCGGTAAGTTTTGCAGAATATCTTTTAGTTGATACACTTTTTCTGTTTCTCCCCATATTTCTTCTTTCTTCAATTGGGTTCGTTTTTATTTCTGTTTGCTCATAAATCCCAATAAAAGGATTATATTTCAAATCTTTTCGAATCAATTCAGCATTATCACTTTTGTCTATAATACTTTTAATGCCAACTGTTTCATCAAGCGTAATTTTATAATGAAACGTTTCAACATAATGCGATGAGACATGGTGTTTACGACTTTCTAAATCTACAAGTTGAATATCTTGTATTCCTTCTGCCCCGATATGCGCATGATTTTTAGCCGTATAGTAAGTCGGATTTTCTTTTTGACGAATCTCTACAATTCTCTCTTCATTAGGTTCAAGCGTAATAAGAAATTCACAATTATAGCCATTGCTTGCAGTTGGAACAATTTGATGTGGAAGGGCTACTTTTGTATCGGAATCTATTAATTCTAGGAATCTGTTGAGTTCTTCATCTTTTAACTGCATTTCATCAAACTTTTCCCAATGACCAATAAAAATACTTGCTGTATCTGTAACCTTTTCCGAATGGGGGTTAATTACCTTATACTTTTTCTTACGATCTGGAATAAGGGAGACTTCTCCTTTTTCAGCTAGAATCAAATCTAGGTTTTCAGAAATCAATTCATCCGCTTTAGTAGCATAACCTGCTTTTCGTTGTTGCAAGCTATTCACTAGCCCATCCCAAGGTTCAGAAACAGAAGTTGAATATCCCCAAGTATGTTCCGCGTATCTCATACTGTTGTCTACATATTGTTCTATTTTTTTATCATCACTTATCTCTTGTTTAGGATCTAATTTATGACTCAATCTATATTTTCTTTGGGCTTCTCGGAATTGCTTCACACCAAGGGGGGTAGAACCTACACCATCAGCCCACCAATCATTCCAATCTCCTTTATAAGTTGGAATATCTTTGTCGTTCTCACGTAATACATTAAAAAATTCTTTTAAGGTTACCATTTCAATCTCGATATTCGCTTGATGTTTTTCATTCCATGTATTAATAAATTCTATTATTCTTCCATTTGGAGGAGCATTGTCACTAATTACTCCAGAAGCCATAATTGGAACGAAATTAAACGGGTAATTTTCATCGAGTAGGTTTTCAATATATCTATAAATTCTTTTCTCTGCGACTTGAAAAGGTTCAGAATGCACTTTCAATGATAGTTCATCACGTATTGTATAACTCGTCCCGCCATTAGGAACTAAACCTAATTCATTTCCTACATGATAGTGATCTCCCACCCAAACTAATACTTTATTGCCTTCTGGTGAGTCCCAATAAAAAGGAGTTTGCTTTTGATTAAGCGGGAAAAGTCCATGATGAGGGTGGATGCAAGAAAATAAATTTTCCACTCCATTTTGATACAATGATTCCGCGTATCCCCAAGCATATCCATTGATGTCAGCTGTCATTGCACTAGTTGGTTTATATCCCAAAGACTCCACCAGGTCTACCCCAGCTTTTAATTTTCGGTTTAATACTTCTTGGTCAACGAGTTCTGTCATATTTAAATAATTTCCCGAGACGTCAATTTCCCCGTTTTGGATATACTTTTTAAAATCGGTAATATACGTATCATTTGCTGACTTCAAAAAGTTTTCAACCTGCCACGTATTCTCGCATGTCCAACGAAATCCTTTCCACTCCGCTGCATTTCCCTCATGAATAAGGTTTAAAATATCAATAGCCTGCTTAATAAAATCAACATGGTATCGTTCTATCTTTTCCTGACGTTCTGTATAGCCAATATCTGTATGGGAATGATGAACAACAAAAAGTTTCATTTTCTTTTTCATAAATATCCTCCTTATTTCTTCACTAAATTTTTACTACTTTGAAGTAGTTGGGAAACCGTAATTGAAGCTCTTATTTAAAATTAAGAATATAAATAAAGTTGGTATGGACGCAATAATTGCCGCTAATAAAGCAGAAGGTACATCATTTGTGCCAGCTGCTCCGTTCAGTAAAGACAATGAACTCATTATTGGCCTTGCTTCTGCTGACTTAGAAAGAGTTAGACCAAAGAGAAGATCATTCCATACCCATGTAAATTGAAATAAGAAACAAGCAGCTATTGGGGCCTTCGCCATTCTCATAAATATACTTAAATAAATTTTAAAATCAGATGCACCGTCCATTTTTGCAGACTCCACTAATTCTTTAGGAATCGAATAAAAGTAGTTTCTTAATACGAATAAACAAAAAGGGATGCAAAGCGCTGTGTATACAACTAATAGGCCTATCTTGGTATCATATAAATCTACATTTGAATACATACGAAAGATAGGAATAATATACATTTGAAATGGAAATATTGTTCCACTGTAAATTAACATAAACCAGAACATTTTCCCTTTTATTTTTAACGACGATATGGCATAAGCTGCTAAGGAAGCAAATAAGATTGCTAGTGTCGTTGCAATTGCACCGTAAAACAAACTATTTAGAAACCCCATCATAAAGTCTATGCGATCATTTACATATACAAAATTTTCTGCAATTGAAAAACTTTTGGGAAGGTCCCAAAACTCACCTAAATTATATTCTTTTCTTGATTTAACACTGTTTATCACGACATATAAAAATGGGAGAAACCATAAAAAAGCAAAAATCGAAAGAAATATACTTATGTTTTTTCTACTTCTATCATTATAGGTTTTCATAAATATATCACTCCTCCCCTTTAAACGTATCTCGCAATAAAAGCCACGAGATGATTAAAACAGTGACTGACAAGAACATTGCGATCGCTGAACCATAGCCCAACTGATTATTCACGAACGCTTCTTTGTACATCGTTACTGCTAATGTTTCAGAAGTTCTGTAAGGGCCTCCGTTTGTCATAACCCAGATTGTATCAAAAGACTTAAAGCTATTAACTAAAGACATGAGTAGTACGATAAGCATGATTGGCTTTAATAGGGGGAGAACAACTTTCCTGTATAACTTAATCCCCTGTGCACCTTCAATTCTTGCTGCTTCAATCGGCTCTTTCGGAATCTGATTCAATCCCACAATAAATAGAATTAAGTTCAATCCAATTCCTTGCCAGCCGCTAGAAACGACCATAATTAACGTGTTTAAATACGGCACTGTGAGCCAATCGTTAGCTAAACTATCGAAGCCCATAACTCCAAGTAAATGTGGTAAACCATAAGTGCTTAGAATTGTTGTTAAAATAATACCAGCAATGGTTTGAGACAATGCATTTGGTAAATAAAATACAGTTTTAAAAAAGGATTGTGTTTTTACGTGTGTAATAGCAATCGCAAAAAGTAAAGCGATCGCAACAGGGATGAGCAATGTACCAACAACCCAAATTAAAGTGTTGAGAGATGATAATAAAAAATTCGGATCTTGAAACATATTGATGTAATTTTGAAACCCGATGAATTTCATTTCATTTAATCCATCCCACTCTGCAAAACTTACAATTAAAGAGAAGACATCAGAGTAGATACAAAAAATACCGACCAGTATTACAGAAGGGGCCAAATATAAATATGGTATTATTTTGCCTATTTTACTTTTCATCGAAAGTTTCGACTTTGCAATTTCCATTTTTTTGCCTCCCTCTTTAAGCAACGTAACCGTTAATAGTGACCTGAAAAAATGACATGCCTGTCATTGAAAGTTAAAAAATTTAGGTTATATGAAATTTATTGAACCTTAGGGAGACAGGCATGGTATGTTTTGAAAACGCTTTAATTATAATGGGCACAAAAACTATTAAACTCATTTGTTTCTAAATGTGCTGTATCATTACTAACATTAAAATTCTTCTTCGTCTGCCACTTTCTGAATATTTTCCAGTGCTTTTTTAAGACTTTCATCACTTGGATTGTAGAAAAACTCCCACAAATTCTCTGTTGCAGAATTCACAATTGCCGATGGTGTTGATTCGTAATAGCGTAATTTCAAAATGTAATCATCACTATTTGCAATTTCATTAATTTCATCACTAATTTCATTTCCAGTCTTAACACCTTCTACAAACGCAGCTTTAGATTCTTTTGCATAAATTTCAAAGGCATCTTTCGTCTCCAATTCTCTCAATACTTCTTTCGCTTCTTCTTTTTGAGAACTTGCTTCTGAAACTACTAAAGGAGATGCTTCATAAAAAATAGCTGGTTTGGTAGATCCATCCATAGAAGGGATGACAAACATGCCGTAATCTTCATTTGCTTCCATACCATAATCATCTTCTAGTCCTTTAATAAAAATAGGTGGTTCATACGTCATTGCAGCGTCGCCTTTAGCAAACTGTTTAGTTTGATCTACAGCTTTTACCGGTTCGCCGAAATACCCTTTTTCGATCATTGATTGCCAAGCACTTAACGCCTCTACAACCCGTTCATCTTCATAAGACACATTTCCTTCCACTAACTCTGTATAAAGATCAGGGTCATAAGCGCCAAGGAAAAATTGTAGCCACACAAAACTTGCCCATCCATCATTCTTAACTGCTAATGGTATAACTCCTTCATTTTTTAACGTTTCTGCAATATTTAAGAAATCATCAAATGTCTCTGGTGGAGATAGATTATACTCTTCAAAAACCTTCTTATTATAAAAGACAACATTATATAAAACAGATAATGGTGCTCCATATACCTTTCCATCTACTGTGAAAGCATCAGCTAATTCAGGATTGATTCCTGCTTCGGTATAATAATCTTCCCATTCAGCTGTTAAATCTGCAATTTGCCCGGTGGTAGCTAAATCTTTCAATCGATAGCCACTCCACCACTTAAAAATTCCAGGTGAATTTTCTTTCCCTAAAGATTGTGAAACAGCAGTTTGATAAGCTTGACCATCGGAATAACCTGTAAACTTTATAGGTAAATCAATCTCTTCGGATATCTTTTTAACAGTTGGTTCATCATCAGCTAAGTCTGAATAATAATCGACAGTATTTTTACTATCCTCACTACTTCCTTCACACGCGACTAAAAGGATACTTATGCTAGCCACCATTAGAAGTGTAAAAATAAACTTTTTCATCATCTTGACAAACTCCTTCCTGAACCCACTATTTTAAATTATTTGTATAAAATTAAAAATCAGATAATTTGTTCTAAAAATAAACTAGAATCGTTTATAATGCTCAAATAATCCTTTAAACGTAGACAGTTCTGTTTGTTTACTCAACATGATTGGCATTTTTTTATCATCATAATTTTCCATCAAGCCACTTTCGTAGTATTTAAATATTTTAGCAAGTTCACCACCAATAACAATGACATCTGGCTTAAATTCTTTATTTATAGTGGTAAGTACTTCACTGAAATAGTGCCCAAACTTGTTAAATAACTCGATCGCTTTATAATCTCCTAACTCATACTTTTCTATAATCTCATCTATGTTTTCGGCAACACCGATTTCTTTGGCCATTCTAATTATTCCTCTGTGAGATAGATAATCATCAATAATCGAATCATGAAATGAAAGATTATAAATCCAACCGTTAGGAGGCACATCATAGCGATCTGTAATAATTGTATTATTCTCTAAAAATGCTGAACCTACTCCATTTCCTAGAGTCAAGAAAAGCCCTCGATTGATTATGCTGTCAAGTTCTCGATTTTTCCATTCTCCCATAGCAAACATGCTTACATTATTTTGGAAAAAGAAAATAGCATCTCTTGAAATTTGGTTAAATATTCTTCTTTTCGATAAGCGCTCCAAGATTTCTTTTTGAATATTAACTCCATAAATAGAGTTATATTTATCGACACCTTTTACATAACAAATTCCATTTTCATAATCAAATGGCCCAGGGAAGGCAAAACCTATTCCTTTAATTAAGTAATTTTCATCTAAAATTCTATTAATTTGATTACAGATTATATTTGTTAAATTATCTAAAATCACCTCCGCACTCTTACGACTTTTAGCTGGATAAAAAGAAAAAGAAGAATTTATAAACTCACCTCGTTGATCGAAAGCACCTCCTTTTATAAATTGTCCACCTACATCAAACGCTAAAAAATAATTATTCATCATATCATTCACCTAACTTAAAATATATAGTAGTGATTAAAGTTTGTATTTGTAATATTAAGCCTTATATTTATAAAATTCGGACATTACATTTAAAATGAATTGAATATCCTCTGAAAGATAGTATAGTATCATTAGCAATAAAGTTACAATTATGACTGTAATACGCTTTAAGTTTCTTGTAAATTGAATGTTACGAATGTCCAAACCAATCTTGCTAAATATCATGTATATCATTTCATCTTTATAAGTGTAAGTTTTCATCTAACCATAGGGAATTGTATGTGGTATCTGAATTAAAGAAAGTAATAACTTAGAACTAATAAAAGCCAAAAGGATGAATGTTAAGTATGGACATTCTTATTGAGAGCACGACAATAAATCAAGGAAATCATTACTTAAATCACCATATCAACTATGTAGAAAGTGAAAAAATGAATTTATACCTTTATTTTTGGGGTGGAGGAGACTCTTTACGAAATGACTTCTCTAGTAAATATTATGAAATGTACTATATTTTAAACGGAGAAGGTACGTTTATTTATAACAAACAGGATTATCACATCATCCCTGGGGATTTATTTATTTTAAAACCATACACAGAGTTTCAACTAAAAGATAAATCAAATTTGAATATGTTATTTTTTGCTTTTGAACCTTATTCGTTAACAAAGACAGAGGAATTAATGAAATTCTTCGATCGAATAGAAAGTGTAGAGAACTTTGAGCATTTATTATTAAACGATCAATTTAATCTGGGGTTGTTATGGAAAGAAATCCTAATTCAGAGTAATCAACAAACCATATTTACAAAAGAAATCATCGAACCTTTGGCCTGTACTCTCATTAAAATTATTATTCAAAATTTCTACCAACAACTTATGGCTCTCGAAGATAGTGAACTCAAAAAGTCTAGAGAGCTTGAATCAAATGCGATTATTTATAATGCTAAATTGTTTATAAATGACAATTTAGCCACTTCTTTAAAGTTAAATGATGTAGCAGACTACCTTCACGTTTCTTATCGTCATCTTTCAAGACTATTTACAAAGCATCTTGACGTCACGTTTTCGCAATATGTACGTTCAGAAAAAATGAATAAAGCCGCTATATTACTTGCTACAACAGATTTACCCATTAAAACAGTTGCTCAAAAAGTTGGCTATGATACGGTTCACTATTTTTCAAGTGTATTTAAGAAAGTAATGGACATTCCACCAGGAGAGTTCAGATCGAGATTAAAATCGGATTAATAATAATTTAAAAGTGAACTTTAGGAGAAGGGTGATATAAATTATGACAAATCATCGTTTAATGCTTGCCTTAGATGTCGGTGGAACTTTCATAAAAGGATGTATTATTGAAAATCATCGAATTAATACTTCAACCATAAAAAAATATCATACTTATTCATATCTAGATGCAGATGCGATTCTCAACAATTTTAAAATAGTAATTGAAGATCTATTCTACCAATACCTAAGACATTACAAGAAAGAAAGTATAAACCAATTAGTTATTGGATTGACTTTTCCTGGTCCTTTTGATTATCAAAATGGTGTTAGTTACATGAAAGGCATAGGGAAGTTTGATACATTATACGAAATGAATATTCGCGACGAAATACTAAAAAGGTTACGCGCTGCTCGTCTTCCGGTAAACGATCAAATTATAATTCGTTTTGAGAATGACTGCCGTTTATTTGGGGTCGGCGTAAGTGAGGAACTTTCAGAGCAAAAATTAATCTGTTTGACAATTGGAACAGGATTAGGGTCTGCCTTTTTAGATGAAGGAAATATTATAAGAAACCAAAAAGGCATTCCGTTAGAAGGTTACCTCTATCAAGCTCCGTATAAAGAATCAATCGTAGATGATTATTTTTCGATAAGAGGCATTCTCAAATTAGCCTCGTCTAACGGAATTGATACAAATCGTTACAGTACTGTGAAAGGCATTTCTCTTCTTGCAATAGAAAAAGAGGAATCAGCTATCCAAACTTTTGAGGTTTTCGGAAAGAACTTAGCTGAGATGTTAAAACCTTATATTGAATCCTTTCAACCAGATAAAATTGTGTTAGGGGGGCAAATCTCAAAAAGCTTTGACTTATTTGGATATCCTTTACAAAAAATTGCTCAGCAGAATAATATTGATGCAGTAGCCTTGAAAGACGAACAGTATTACACTTTTAAAGGAATTGATTTAACTTTCAATAATGATGACCATATCATGAATTAGTATTTGCTATTTATTGTTTCGGCCAACGAGTACATGAGTCGTTGGTTTGAAACGTTTTTATTTAGCAATGTTATTTACGCTTCTATTATTATCTAATGAAGGGGTGATCATCATGGAAGTTATGCCCTCTAATGAAAGAAGAATAATGCAGCGGACTGCCTTGCAGCGAGGAAGATATACTTCCATTAGTTGAATTCTAATTTGGAGGTAACGATAGGACACTTGTGTCAAAACCGTGAAGTTTAGTGATTTTATATTGTGAAATACTGAACAATGTATTATAATAAAAACATAATCACATGGAGCTAGTATAAAGTAACATGTGAAACACTGAACAAACAAACTGAATGGAAGTGTTGAATAATGAGAGTAGCAGTTATTGGATGTACACATGCGGGAACGGCAGCGATTAATAATATATTGAATCTTTACCCTGATGCACAAATTGATGTTTTTGAAAAGAACGATAATGTTTCCTTCTTATCTTGCGGAATTGCGCTCTATGTAGGCGGAGTGGTAGAGGATCCGAATGGACTGTTTTATGCTTCTGTAGAACAATTTGAAAAACAAGGTGTACAGATGCATATGAATCATGAAGTGACCTCCTGTGATATTGATCGTAAACAATTACAAGCAAAAGATATGAAAACAAATACTACAACAAACTATAGCTATGATAAGTTGATCATTACATCTGGCTCTTGGCCAGTAACACCACCAATCTCTGGTTCCAATTTAGATAACGTGTTGTTATGTAAGAACTTCTATCATGCGAAAGAGATTATCAAACGTTCAGAACCAGTTCGCAATGTGGTAGTTGTCGGAGCAGGCTACATTGGAATTGAGCTTGCAGAAGCATTTGAGGAAAATGGAAAGAACGTCACCTTAATTGATAGTGAAGAACGAATATTAAATCGTTATTTAGATAAGGAATTCACAGCCCCAGTAGAAGAGACTTTTGAACACCGTGGCATTGATTTAGCCCTTGGGCAAACTGTTGCAAAATTCGAAGGTACTAATGGAGTAGAAAGGGTAATCACGGATAAAGGGGAATATAACGCAGACCTTGTTGTGATGTGTATTGGATTTAGACCAAATACAGAGCTAGTTAAAGGTCAAGTGGATATGTTAGGTAATGGTGCCATTATCGTCGATGTATATATGCAAACAAGCAGGAAAGATGTGTACGCAGCGGGGGATTGCTGTGCGGTATATAATAATGCTTCCCAACAACCGACTTATATCCCATTAGCAACCAACGCGGTTAGAATGGGAACGCTTGTAGCGCATAACCTAGTAAATCCTGTATTAGCACACCCTGGCACACAAGGTACGTCAGGGTTGAAGATATACAATCATAACATTGCCTCAACTGGATTAACGGAAACAAGTGCCAAGATAGCAGGATTATCTGTAGGGAGTGCGTTGATCACAGATAATTATCGTCCGGAATTTATGCCAGAGAATGCGGTTATCCAATTGAAGCTAGTCTATGAAACAGAAACACATCGTATTGTTGGTGCGCAAGTCATTTCTGATGCTGACTTTACACAGGCAATTAATACAATCAGTGTTGGGATTTCCAACAATATGACGATTGAACAACTAGCTTTAACGGATTTCTTTTTCCAACCACATTATAATAAACCAGTTAATTACCTGAACCAGGTTGCAATGGAAGCAATGGCGAAGGAAGCGAAGAGAGGGAAAGAGCTAGAAGCTGTGATTTAGAGTAGAATTATTGATAGGGATAAAACAACAGCTATTGGATTCCAATAGCTGTTTTCATGTAGTCAACTAAGCCCAAATAAATACTAAAAGAGCCACTAACCTGGTTGAAATGTTATAAAGAAAGAACAATAGTTTGATAAACTCATGGGTGGGTTGGCATTCATCTTCCGAAAGAAGGGAGGTGGTGCCAATGACAGTATTCGAAGCATTGATGGTAGCATTGACTTTCGGAATGCTGATTGTAGCTATACTGTCATCTAACCAAAAAAAATAGCCCCCATTGAGTTAATGATATGCTCCCCTTAAGGTAGACAGATTAAAAAAAAATCTGTTTATCTTAAGGGGAGTATTTTTATGGGCAAAAATGCTATAACCTTTCTCGGAAAATGGATGCGTTCTCTAATGCATGTTGATTTGACTGTGAAGCAATCTCACGCTAACCTTTAATAAAGCATAACGTCTAAATCGAAATAAGGGAGGGATAATTTGAGTAAAAGATGGAAGTCATTTCTTGGTGGAATTGTGGGCGTCGTCATAGGTCTTATGATTGCGAGTCTAATTCGAGATGGACAAATAGATTGGAGGCCAATCTGGTTTTTTACTCCGTTTGTTTTCTTACTATTGCTTTTTAACTTGGGTTTGAATTTATATAGGAAAAGGGATTAGCCCAGGCTATTTATACTTTGCTACGGGGGAGACATATGAAAATTCATTATTATTTAGGGTGGTTTAATCATTTTTTTCCAGAGAAGCTGGTTAAAGTGTTACAGGAGGATATAACAGAACGAAAATCGCTTGTTATGATTAGTTCAAATCCGTCTCTTTATGATGAAATTGGTTCTACTGAACGCTCATGGCTTGATCAGGCCAGTATTATGTTTGAAGAATATCATGTGATTAATTATCGCATGCAGAAAGAAGAGGCTCAATCTTTAATCCAAAGGGCTTCCGTCATTTTCTTTTTGGGTGGAGATCCGCTTAAACAAAACGAATTTTTGGCAGAATATGAGTTGTCGGATTTAATTAAAAGAAGCGGAGCTGTTGTGATGGGAGCAAGCGCTGGTGCGATCAACATGTCCGCTAAAGGCTTATGCTCTCCAAACCTAGGATTTAATGTAGAAACAAGCTCTATCTATGAAGGAATCGGTCTTGACAATTTTTCGGTTTTGTCTCATTTTGACCTTGAAAATAATATGCCACTAGTTCAAAGGGAACTGTCTCCCTTATCGGAAGAAATGGATGTTTATGTGTCAAACAAGGATTGTTCTGTACGTGTGAAGGGAGAGCAAATCGATATAATAGGCGATGTATTTTTACTTTCACGCTCAACGATTCAAAAATTGGATGAAACGCTTTAGGTATAGGGAGAACGTTTTTTAGGGCGCGTTGCTATATAAGCTTTACGCCCATTATTACCTCATCATGTTATATCGGTGATTACAGAAAAGTAAATTGTGATAAACGGAAGAAAGTGTCGGGAAAGAATCTAATACAATATTTTAGGGGGCACAGAACATGAAAACATCATTTCAAGATGAAGTGAGAAGTCTTTACCAACAATTAATAGATACATGGAACAAACGAGATGCAGAAGGAATGGCTGAGCAATTTGCAGAACAAGGAGTCCAAATTGGTTTCGATGGAAGTAAGCTAATTGGGCGAGAGGAGATCTTATCGCACCTCCAACCCATCTTTGAAAACCATCCTACTGCTCCTTTCATAACGAAAGTGCAAGATATTCGTACATTGGGGACGGATGCTGCAATTTTGCATGCTATTGCAGGGATGATTCCACATGGAAAGACAGAGATTGAGCCTTCGGTAAATGCTCATCAAACGCTTGTTGCAGTGAAGAAAGATAATGCATGGCAAATTGTGCTCTTTCAAAATACTCCAGCTCAATTTCACGGGAGACCTGAATTAGTCGAGCAAATGACAGAGGAGCTAAACCAATTAATTAAATAACGAATGTCGTAGCTTCGTTAAATGCAGCAAAACAGGTATTACACATGTAACGCAAACATTTCTTGTTAATTAGTTTTTTATATCCAATCTCTAAATAACTCCTCCCATATATGTTGGCCACATACCTTGGAGCAAGCTCTTTCGGATGAATGGTCTAAATCACGAATGGGTGGGAAGTTGAAACCGTAGTAGTTTTCTGCGGTTTTACTGGAGATTTTTTGATCACAGCCCCCGCACTTAAAACTCCAATCCCGCTTCAAGTTGGGTTTGAAATGCTTAGGTTTAAATTAGCAATAAATTATCTTTTTAATAACACTTCCTTACAGTGGTAATATGACACCTATGAAGCATTCATCTTTCTAAACCCACAAGCCCCCTCCAAATTCTTCCGTCTCCATTTTTTGAAAGCCAAGTATAGATTACTAGATTGTCGAGTATAGATTATTATATTTGTAAGGTGGATAAATCGACAGGAGGGGGCAGCCCCATGAAATTAAGAGAGAACAGTAGCTTTGTTCGTTTTTGGATTGCATCGACCACTTCAAGCTTTGGTACATATATTACAACGCTGGCTCTTCAGGTACTGGTTGTTGGTAATATGGGAGGCAGTGCAGTTGATGTTGGCTGGGTTTCCGCATCTAGATGGATTCCGTACGTCCTTTTGGGGTTAATAGCGGGTGTGTTAATTGATCGTTTTCACCGCAAGACTGTATTAGTAGTAACAGATATGGGGCGCGGCATTATCCTTGCCTGCATTTGCTTATTGTCTATCACAGGTGTAATCAGTATTGGCTGGCTAATGTTCCTGCTGGTGCTTTTTGGTGCGTTGTCTCTTTTTCATGATAGTGCTTACCAGTCCTTTGTGCCTCAATTAGTTCCTCGTCCTTTATTAACACGTGCAAATGCACGGTTAGAACAAAGCACAGCTGTTGCGGAAACGAGTGGTCCAGCTATAGGAGGGGGACTTGTTTCCTTAATCGGTGCACCATTCGCCCTTCTTTTTGATGCCTTCTCCTATTTGTTTTCAGGTGTATTAATGGCATCCATTAAACATCAGCCTGTAAACAAGGTGACGACTGGACCACTTGGTCAGCAAATCAAGGAAGGTTTGCGGTGGGTCTACCAGCACCAATACCTTCGCACCCTCGCTTTAAATACGCACGCCTGGTTTCTCTTTCATAGCATGACGATGACGATCCTCGTATCGATTGTTTTAATTGAGCTTGGCTTTAATGCCTCCCTTCTTGGGTATATCCTTGCCGCAGCAGGTGTTGGTGCTGTCGCAGGAACCTCTCTATCTCCGCGAGTCGGTGTGCGCTTTGGTGTAGGGCGTGCAATGGCTTTTTCACGAATTCTCTATGGCCCAGCAGTTGTCTTGGTGGCTCTAGCTCCAGCAGTTAATAGCTTCGACTCACACTACTTCGCTCTCCTTTTTATGGTTGTAGGGCAGCTCTTTTACGGCTTTGCCATGGGAATCGAGGGACCTCTTGAGATGGGGTATCGGCAGTATATCACGCCATCTCACTTGCAAGGTCGCATGAATGCCACACTGCGATCCATCAACCGTAGTGCAGTCGTTATCGGAGCTCCACTAGGAGGTGCTCTTGCTGACGGACTAGGTTTCACAACGGCTTTATGGATTTCGATAGCAGGACTAACTTTATGCGGAATATGGTTCAGTCTATCCCCGATGCGAAATGCTAGAATAGAAGATAACGAAACGTAACATGCATTTACTAATAAAACGCTGACTGTACTAGATATTAAAAAGCGCGTGCGTTATTCTTAAATTCTTTCTCGCTTCTTTCCCCCAACTCTTTACAGCTTCCACACTCACATTTTCCTTTTCGGCAATATCCTTAAGTGGCATGTCCAATAGAACGGCATGATAGAACCATTTCCACTGTTTTTCGGTAAGTAGGGATTTTATTTCCTTTAGTAGTTGTGGAATATCGTTATACGTTACAGGAGGAGTGGTTTTTGGTAATAAGGGAGCTTGGCATTCGAGATAGTTTTGTTGCTTGAGAGATTCGTTTGTTTCCTTTCGAAGCAGGTCGATGAGTTTATGGCGGATGGTGTAATTGAAGTAAGTGGCCATTGGGCCTTTGTCGGGGTTGTACTTTTCATAGGCCTGCCACATGGCGATGAGCCCTTCCTGGTAGTATTCCTTATGGGGGTCTTGGAGGTTAAGCTTGTGGATGTGGTAATGAATGCGTCGCTTGTTCTGCTCGTAAATTTCTTCAAAGGTGTAGGATTTTGACATGAAATGCCTCCTTTAGTGGATTGGAGAGGGGAGATGCCATTTCTGTCTTGATGAAGAGGGGGAGAACATGGATGCTAGTCTTCTTTCTTTGCTGCTTGCTGTACTTGCCAATAGAAGTAGTGGGAGAGGTCGTGAAGTTCCTTTTTCCCTAGTCTGGTCCAACTGTTTACATCTAATAGAAAGGGCTGCTTATAACCGGCGTCTTCTAAGAGATTAAGAACGTCATTTATTTTGCGGTAGTTCTTTAGATAAACAGGTTCTTCTCCTCGTAACAGGGAATCAATCGGTACCTGAAAAAGATCGGCTATCTGCATGATCGCTTCATAGCTTGGCCTGCGTTCTTCTCTTTCATATTTTCCAAATGTATTTTGGGAATATCCCAATTTGAAGCTTATTTCTTGCTGTGTATACCCGGCCTTTTCGCGAAGATTTTCTAATCGTAAACCGAACCCTTCCACTGTGAACACCTCTCTATCGCCTAAAAAATACCACAAATAATTCTGATAAAAGGAAAAACACCCAATTTGGGTGTTTTTAGTTGGTGTCGGTGGGTGTTTTGTGCGTTATAGAGTTCGGTGTCGTTTTGTAGATCAGCGCAATGAATTAGCTATTTTGTGGAAAGGAAGATTATTTAAGAAAGTAGCTGGTCGATAGAATGTTAGAAAATACCAAGCAAAAAGACGCCCTCTTATTAAAGAAAGCGCCCGAGTTAACTTCATTTTTTAGTTCTCTTTTTTTGTGTCTTTTCATCCAAAATGGAACGTAAATCTTTAATGTCCTCTTCTGACAAAGAATCCTCCTGAATGAACTGAACCAGCATAGACTTTAACGTTCCGCCATAAATTCGCTTAACAAAAGACTGTGCTTCGGCACGTTGACACTCATCTTGCGAATAAAGAGGGAAAAAAGTATAGACCCTCTGCTCTTTATTGACGCCGACAACCTTTTTTTGGGTAAGACGATCCAAGAGTGTGCGTACGGTTTTCTTCTTCCAGTCTGTATGCTTCTGCAAGGAAGAGATAATCTCACTGGCAGTTTGGGGGGCCTTTTTCCAGAGCACATGCATAACTTCCCATTCTGATTCTGAAATATTGGGGATTTTCTTTGACATCCTTTTTCCTCTCTCCTTCTATGGACGCTTGAATCAGACCACTCATCCTTCTATTCCATGGATGATTTCTTTATCCCTCAAAATAGATAAGGTAATGTTTGCTGCTTTGCTTCCATCACTATTATCTTCATTTTGAATATTTGTTGCAAAAAAATAGGTCTTTTCCTTGGTCTCTACATACCCAATGAACCATCCGTTGACATTCTTTCCATTCACAGTGCCTGTCCCCGTTTTACCGGATAGTTTTTCTCCATCACGTTCCTCTAATTTAATGATATCTTTAACGGTTTTGATATTCTTTTCATCAAAGTCAAACGCGTTTGTATAGAATGCCTTTAGTAATTGTACCTGTTCTACTGGAGATATCTTTAATGAAGATTCGAGCCAATATTCTTCCAATCCACCGGAAAGATCACCATTACCGTAGCTAAGTTGTTTAAGGTAAGCTTGAATGGTATCTTGTTGTATTTTTTTATCCAATTTCTGAAAATACCAGGTAACAGAATGTTTCATTGCTGAAGATAAAGATTGACTCCTATTCCATTCTTCATATGGATACACTGTTCCATCCCAGGGGATTTGTGAATTATCATTCGATATAACATCCGTCTCCAATCCGAGCAACGCGCTATAAATCTTATAAGTAGAATCTGGAGAAATTCTCCGTGTGCTCTTACTTTGATTATGGATATGATACGTATCAGCTTGCATGTCATATAAGACAAAGCTCCCGTCATATCCTGTAAAATATTCGCTTAGATCCTCATAGACCGTGCGTTCCTCATTAAAATCATAACGACTACTGTCATCAGCCATTACAGAAACCAAGGGTGCCTGACTTACTACAAATACTCCGACGAGGAGAAAGATGGAGACGCTCTTCAGCTTCAAGCTCATTGATTCCGTTGTAAAGGAGGCAATTCTTTCAATGCGTTTTTTTATTTGCCCTTTAGAACCGTTCAGTTCATTTGCCAACCCGATGTTCTTCGGGTTGGATGCTTTGTCTACAAAATTAATAATGGTATTGCCATATTCTTGATAGCTGGGCTCCTCTAGAGTGTGTAAAACAGCATTATCACAAGCTATCTCTCGATCCACTTTCATTTCTTTAAAAGCCATCCAGACAAGCGGATGAAACCAGTACAAAATCTGATAAACAATAATAAAGTAATTTGACACAATGTCTTTATATTTATAATGATTCAGTTCATGCAAGAAAATGTACTGTATCTCATTCATAGACATCCATTCTTCAATACGGGAGGGTAGCACCACATAGGTCTTAAATAGACCAAATGTCATAGGAGATTTCACAAGGTCTGATTCCCTTACAATTACACGTCCTGTTATATTTAGACGATGCTTACAATGTATAAATAATCTTAGAACTTCTTTATTTTTGGGAGCAGTTGACGTGGCTTTAATTTTCTTTAACATGAACCACCCTTGTAAAGTCAGAACAGCCATGACTATCATTCCTGCAATCCATATACTGGCTAGTAGTATATTTAGGAATTCCATATCAAATCGATTTACGGATAGTGTAAAGTCCTGCATCCAGCTGGGATTTCCCGCAACTGCAGTGTCACTGGTGGTTATAGAATGGTTGATTTCATCGTTTAGGTTGACGTCTAATGAAGTGAAAAAGTTTCCAAAATCAATTAACTGTTTTGGCAAAAAAGGAAGCGTTAATGCAATTAGAAATAAAAACCATAGATTATATTGCCATTTAGCTGATAGCTGATTTTGAAATATTTTTTTAACTAGCTTAATAACCGCAAGCGTAATAGAAGAAACTAGCAAACTTATTACAAGGTAAGTTAAGACCAAGCTGATCACCTCCGTTTTCGCCCCCACTTACAGTCCTAACATTCTTTAATATTAAATGATCGAAGAGCCTTTATTTTAACATTTACTGACCAGTTTATCACTTCCAATCTTTTAATGTTGACTGTATACAGAGGTATTGAGGCATCTAAATAAACGAAGTATTGACATTGTAAGACTACAGATGTAATATTGGACTACATTCGTAATCGTGTTTCAGGAAGGAGGGAAATCTGAGAAATTAGAATGTATGTTAGACAACAGGGTAATCGCCGAGCGAACTATTCAATTAGTTTAAGAAACCCAGATTTATTCAATAGATATAGAAAGAGGTCATATACATGGAAAATAAAGCTAGATTTAGTATGAATAAAGTAATATTGCTAATGTTGTTACTAGCCCTGATTTCGCTCGTAGCTTGTGCGGATGCTGACAGTTCAACCGACACTTCATCAAAAGAGGAGAACGAAAAGGGACAAAGTGCTAAGCTAGATGAGCAGTTCGCCGTATTGGAGGATGATTTTGATGCACAGCTTGGTGTTTATGCGCTTGATACGGGGTCGAATCAGACGATCGCATATCGAGCTGAGGAGCGTTTTGCCTTTTCGTCTACATATAAGGCTTTAGCCGCAGCCTTTGTGCTAAAGCAGAACACGTTAGAAGAGCTTAACGAAGTGATGACATATACGGAAGATGACCTGGTTACCTACTCGCCGGTTACGGAGAAGCACGTAGATACGGGCATGACTCTTTTAGAAATTGGGGAAGCGGCAGTCCGTACAAGTGACAACACCGCGGGGAACCTTTTATTTGATGCATTGGAAGGGCCAGCTAAATTTGAGGAAGCTCTAAGACAAATCGGCGATGATGTTACACAGTCTGACCGATATGAAACAGAATTGAATGAGTTCAATCCAGAAGATACTCGTGACACCAGCACACCTAAAGCCCTGGCCACCAATCTTAAGAAGTTTGCAGTAGGCGACTTGCTTACAGATGAAAAGCGTGAACTATTCACGGATTGGCTCCAAGGCAATGCAACAGGTGATACGCTAATTCGTGCCGGCGCACCTGAAGGCTGGGTGGTCGGTGATAAGAGTGGGGCAGGAACATACGGAACGAGAAATGACATTGCAGTAGTTTGGCCGCAAGATAGAGAACCAATCGTCATTGTAATAATGTCCCGCCATGATACCGAGGATGCTGACTATGACGATGCGCTGATCTCGGAGGCTGCTAAAGTTGTTTTTGATGCGTTGAAGTGATCGTGGGGAGTAGGTAAAGAACAAGGGATTTATTCCGGAGCAACCGTCCGTAAGACTCCCCCTTCAAAACATGAAGTGAAACAGTTAGTTTTTAGTGGGAGTAAACGGCCGCTAACACCCCGATTCGTTCAACTAACAATCAGTGGGGGAAGAACGAAAATCCCCACTGATTGAAGTTTCACTTTATGGATAGATTGCGTTATTGTTTTTTACAAACGGACCATATTGTTGAATAACACTATATGCTAATTCACAAGAAAAACATCTATTTTGCATTCTGATTCAAAATGGATGTTTTTTGTTGTGGTTTTTAATCAATCTTTATTTCTTAACCATACCTGTATTTTCTGAATCTTATTGACCAGTTTGGTCATTTGTGGTATATTCAAATGACCAAACCGGTCAATTGGGTATGGAAGAAAGGAGGTAACCATCATATACTCCGTATTTAACAACCTGAAAACAGAAAAACAAGAGCTTATTATAAATGCCGCAACAAAAGAATTTGTAAAAAGCGGATTTGAAAAGGCGTCAACGAATGAGATTGTAAAAGAGGCAAATATTTCCAAAGGATCATTGTTTAATTATTTTAATAGCAAGAAGGAACTTTATTTTTATTTAATCGAGTATGGGGTTCAAGTTGTCGAGCAAATTTATGAGCAAATAGATTTGAATGAAACCGACCTATTTAAAAGAATCGAGAAGTTGGGATTAAAGAAATTGCATATCCAAAGAAAATTTCCTCAGGTATTTGATTTTCTTACTTCATTAGCCCATGAGGAATCTGATGAAGTGAAGGATGATGTTCAGCATAAAATTAATTATATCTTTGAAAGAGGGATTGAAAAACTATATCAGAATATAGACTACTCCAAATTTCGTGAAGGGATTGATGTTCAAAAGGCGATTGACATTCTTAATTGGACAATGCTCGGGTTTGCGGAAAGAGCGGTTAATCAATTAGACACCTTTGAAGAAGTAGGAGAGCAATATATCAAAGAATGGGAGAGTTATTCGAAAGTACTGAGGGATAGCTTTTACAAATACGAAGAAGAAATTTGACCATATTGAGGTTATAAATTTAGCGAAGACCAGAAAGATGATGGCTTAATATAAGGGTTTAGAATGACCTCAGAATTAATAAAAACAAGTTTGAAAAACGACAATACGAATCATATATTCATCCAAATTTTTTCTTGAAAAAGGGGTGTAAGGATTATGACAAAAATTGTAAAGGTACAAGGTTTACAAAAAAAATTCGGTAAGTTTCAGGCGTTAAGAGACGTAGAATTCTCGGTAAATGCTGGGGAGGTTGTCGGTTTTATTGGTCCCAATGGGGCTGGGAAATCTACAACAATCCGTATTTTACTTGGAATTATCAATCGGGATGCAGGTAATGCTGAAATTTTCGGTAAGGATGTTTGGAAAGAGAGCATTGAAATTCACAAACGTATTTCTTATGTCCCGGGAGATGTCACGCTGTGGGGAAATCTGACAGGCGGTGAGATTATTGATTTATTTCTTAAATTGCATGGTGGAGGAGATAAGCAAAAACGTGACTATTTAATTAAACGTTTTGAATTGGATCCTAAGAAAAAGGCCAAGGGTTATTCTAAAGGAAATCGTCAAAAGGTGGGTTTGATTGCCGCATTATCTGCTGATTCCGATTTATACATTTTTGATGAACCAACTTCAGGTCTCGATCCTTTAATGGAAGCAATTTTTCAGGAAGAAGTAGAAAAAATCAAAGAATCAGGTAAATCCATTCTGTTGTCCTCTCATATTTTGAGTGAAGTGGAACGTCTAGCTGATAAGGTTGTCATCATTCGTCAAGGTGAGATTGTAGAAACCGGTTCCTTGGATGAATTGCGTCACTTGACCCGTTCCACTGTTACGTTGGCTACAGAAGGTGATGTGGCTGAAATGGCTGATATAAGTGGGGTTTTTGATTTCAAACAAAAAGATAATCAAGCCACATTCTCTGTTGATAATCAACATCTCAATCTTATTTTAATGGAAGCAAGCAAATTGGGGGTCAAGAAATTTGAATCCGTACCGCCAACTCTTGAAGATTTGTTTATGCGTCATTATGAAGGATAACTGTCGGAAGGGAGGATGAAATACAATGAAGGAAAAATTTGCGCGGTGGGATATACTGTTCCTGTTATATCTAAAACGTGATTGGAAAAAAATGATTGTTTGGATTTTAGGAATTGGTTTGTTCTCAGCTGCTTTTGTTCCAGCGTTTGAAGAGATAGCAAAAGGCGAGGGATTTCTGGGGATGTTCGAAACATTGCAAAACCCTGCTATGATAGCTATGGTAGGTCCTACGCCAATTGAATCAGCAACTAGTTATACGTTAGGGGCCATGTATACGCACGAAATGTTACTATTTTGTGGTTTATTTGCGATGATAATGGCGGCTTTACATGTGGTAGGTCATACTCGTAAAGAAGAGGATCTTGGTCTGACTGAGCTTGTACGCTCATTTCAAATAGGTCGCCAAGCAAACTCTCTGGCTGCAATGGTGGAAATTGTTTTCATCAACCTTATATTATCCCTTATTATTGGTGGGGTAATGGTGAGCTTTGGTGCGGATACAATCTCTATTGAAGGTTCCTTTTTATTCGGGGCTTCCATTGGAATGGCTGGTATTATGGGTGCTGGAATTGCACTCGTTATGGCACAAATTATGCCTACTTCTTCCGGAGCAACAGGTTCAACCTTAGGAATAATAGGACTGCTTTATATTATTCGTGCAGGGACGGATGTCTCCAATGTTGACTTATCCATAATTAATCCTTTGGGGTGGACATATTTAACTTATCCCTTTACGGAAAATAACTGGATCCTACTTCTTTTTGTCTTGATTTTCAGTTTAATCATGATGGTCATTGCTTTTACCCTTGAAGGGGCCCGCGATATGGGAGCTGGCTATCTTCCCGAAAGAGATGGTCGAGAAAATGCAAAGAAATCATTGCTGTCAGTTCATGGTTTATTTATCAAGATTAACAAAGGCGTAATGATTAGTTGGTTAATTGCTTTTGTTATTATGGGGGCGGCCTATGGTTCCATTTATGGAGACATGCGGTCCTTCCTTGGAAGTAATGAAATGATGAGGCAAATGTTCACTCAATCAGGCATTTCCATTGAAGAGTCATTCACTGGAACGATTATGATGGTCATGATTGGTTTGGTTTCGATATTACCAATTGCCATTGTGAATAAACTTTTCTCTGAAGAAAGTCGGTTACACTTAAGTCAGCTTTTTGCTACAAAAGTGACCCGTAGCCAACTTTATTGGACCAGTATTGGTCTGGCCATTTTTGCAGGTTTAGTAGGGATTTTATTAGCTGCAGGCGGTCTTGGTGGTACAGCTATCACAGCGGTGGGGGATAAATCAACCATGGATATACTTGATTTTCTTGCTGCTGGCTTCAACTTTTTGCCTTCCGTATTATTCTTTACTGGTTTGGCAGCTTTAGCTCTCGGCTGGGCACCGAAGTTGGGTAAAGTGGTGTATATTTATCTTGCCTACTCCTTTTTGCTTAACTACTTTGGAGGTATAGTAGACTTACCAGAATGGTTTTCAAAAACAGCCATTCAGAGCTGGATACCTCGAATGCCAATGGAAGGTTTTGACGCACCAATCTTTATTACAATCACCATGATTAGCATCGCCATGATGATCATTGGTTATCTTGGTTATAATAGACGGGATATGATTGAAGGAGCCTAATATTGACCAAAAATAAGTGGAGTTTATTCAAGTCCTATTACCAGATCTTATAAAGCAAACGAATATTGATTGTTTAAAAATCAAAAGCCTAATTCTCTTTCAATATAGAAGGAATTAGGCTTTTCATATTTATTCTATAGTGCAGGATAGCGCTAATCTGGGGGAGGGTTAATCTATCACTAACGCTCTTCCGTTAACGAGCGCGCATTTTTAGAGGACGGAACTGCGTGCTTGTACATAAAAGGTGATGATGGCGGGGATTAGAGGTTATAAAAGAACAAGGGATTTTGGGTAGAGTAATTTACTACGGGACAGATTGTGGATTAAGGAAGGTAATTAGATGGTTCATGTTGAAAATATAAGTAATGCCAGAATAACACGCTGAAAATGAATTTTAACCAAAGGGATTAACTGTTAAAGGAGGAATAGAAAATGGATGTAAAGACACTTTTGTTACAACAATGGGCAAGCTGCTTGGATGAAGAAGATTGGTTTCCACCACTTGAAAAAGTGCTAGAGGACATTACTTTTGAACAGGCCATTTGGAAACCAGCTGACGGGGCAATGAATTCTATTTGGGGATTAGTTTGTCATTTACTTTTCTTTGAAAAGAGATTTTTGGTGCGGTTTCTTGGTGAAACAGCGAATGAACCACAGGCAGAAAATAATGATGCCACATTTCGATTACCAACTGAGACGTTAGAAAATTGGAAGAAAACAAAGCAGGAATACTTTTATGTTCATCGTGAACTCGGAAAAATATTAGCAGTATCAGAACATGAAGATTTGTATAGAGAGGTCCCTGGAGAAGATAATTCATTAGTGCTTGAACTGAAGAGTTTAGCAATGCATGACGCATATCATATTGGTCAAATTGTACTCCTCAGTAAAATGCAAGGGGCTTGGCCAGAGAAACGCAGCTTTTAACAAAGTTTTCTTAGCTTTACAGTGAGCCCCTTATATGGGGCTTTTCTATAATAATGCTGAAGAATATCATTCTAAGAGTGAGCTTCCACCAGAGGGCTCGTACGTGGAATAACATATTAATTTATTGGGAGTAAAAGAAGGATTTATCCCGGTGCAACCGTCCGTAAGATTCCCACTTCAAAACATGAAGTGAAATAGTGATGTCTATAGTAGGAGTAAACGGACGCTAACACCCCGATTCGTTCAACTAACAATCAGTGGGTGAAGAAAGAAATTCCCACTGATTGAAGTTTCACTTTATGGAGGCTAAATGGAATTACCTTATATTACACACTTTTTTAAATGGAGGGATGACATTGAATAAATTCGCGTTGTATAACAAGTTTACTGCTGTTGAAGGGAAAAGGGATGCTTTGGCAGAAATGTTGTTGGAGGCAGCGAAGTCGATGGAGGAGTTAGATAATTGTGAGTTATATGTCGTGAGTTTAGATGATGACAATAAGGACTCCATTTATGTTTACGAGGTTTGGAGTGACGAGAATGCCCATCGCGCTTCCTTATCATTGGAAGCATCTCAAACATTAATCCAAAAAGCCAAACCGATAATTGCGGGAGTAGAAAAAATGAATACATCGTCACCCATAGGCGGAAAGGGAATTGCAAGAGCCTAAAAATTAGAGTGAGACACGAAATTCGGAACAAAGTGGCAAGGAGATACAACGTATGCGAATGAGGGCTTTTCAAAGTTCAGATATCAATCAGATGGTTTCTTTATTTTATGAGACAGTACATGCAGTCAACGCTCGAGATTACACAAAGGAACAACTTAATGCCTGGGCACCACAAGATGAGATGGATGCGAAGCTAATAAAATGGAAGGATTCTTTCGTTCGTAACATCACATATATCGCGGAAACCAATGATGAAATTGTTGGGTTTGGTGACATGGCTCATAATGGATACCTTGATCGGCTTTTCGTTCATAAGAATTTTCAAGGACAAGGAATTGCAACGGCGTTAATAAATAAACTTGAGTCTGAAGCAAGAAAAATTGGACTTACGAAAGTGGAAACAGAGGCAAGTATCACAGCAAAACCATTCTTTGAACGCCGCGGGTACCAGGTAATTGAACCCCAAACAGTAGAGCGTAAAGGGATTACGTTAGTTAATTTTAAAATGTCTAAGAGGTTAATATCCGAATAATTTATATAACTACGGCCGCAATTGTAGAGATACAGGTAGCAAATGATCAAACTTTATTTAAAAGCTACGTTTAAGAAGGTAATATTCACACATTCTCTGAATAGTTATGAACAGTAAATAAATCAGGTTTCAAATGTCAAAACCTATCACAGGAGATGATCGGAGATGGAAACACTGGTGAATCAAATTGAATTGAATGGACTAACTTTTCAATATCGCGAGAGTGGGGACCCTTCTGCTCCACCGCTCGTTGCACTTCACGCGTTGGGGAAAAGTGCAGAATCATGGGATCAAGTGGCCGCTGAATTAAAAGGAAAATACCGCGTTTTAGCTTTAGATCAGCGGGGGCATGGTGGGAGTGCGAGAACTGATTCATACTCTTTTGAACTGATGTGCGATGACTTGCTTCATTTTGCAAATGCTATGAATCTAGAACAGTTTACTCTAATTGGTCATTCCATGGGAGGAACAGTATCCTATCTTTTCTCGGAAGCATTTCCATCAAGGGTAGAACGGTTAATTGTTGAAGACACTCCTCCTCCTTTTCCGGATAAGCTAATAGAAATTCCTACCAAACCTTCTGATCCCCTGCCGTTTGATTGGCTGGTTGTGCCTTCGATTCTACAGCAACTTAATGAACCCAATCCCGAATGGTGGGCGCGTCTTACTGACATTATCATGCCGACGCTTATTATAGGCGGTGGATCCAGTCATATTCCTCAAAATAAATTGCATGAGGTATCTGAGCTTATTCCAAAATGTGAACTAGTAACGATAGAGGATGCTGGACACTTTGTGCATGATGATAATTTACCAGCATACTTGACTGCCGTTAAAAGCTTTCTTAATTCATGAATTTCCGAACGCTCTCACTGCATTCTAATTCCTATTAAACAATCTGGCCCGATTGCTGAATTGAAACAATCTAACATACTAAGATAATAACTTTCATCTCACATTTCCGAGACTAAATTTGGACCGAGTAATTCGATCAGCAACAGCCTCGAATAATTGTATCAATCGAGCATGGAGTTCATTTTGCTAAAATTATACCCAATGCTGTATCTAAGCAAACAGCAGGTTCCTAAGCGATAGATACAAATTGGGACAGGAGTGATTTTAATGACTAGAAATACTAAACACGTTATTAGCATAACAAAAAAACATAATCTTATTCTTAAGGAAGAAACCATGCAGTTTAATGAATCCGGGCTAGATTTTCAAGTTGTTTTTGCACAAGATGAAAGTGGAACAGAGTGGGCACTAAGATTGCCTAGGCGTAAAGATGTGATGCCTAGAACAAAGGTAGAAAAACAAGCATTAGATTTGGTGAATCAGTATGTTGAACATTTTCAAGCGCCAAACTGGATTATTTACACAGATGAGCTAATCGCTTACAGGAAGTTAGATGGTGTGCCAGCAGGAACTATCGATCATAATATAGGCAACTATGTTTGGGAAATCGATATTAATAATGTTCCAGAATCGTTTCACAAATCTCTTGGTAGAGTGTTAGCGGAGCTTCATAGCATATCGAGTGACAAAGCCGCAGAACTTGATATAGTAGTACACACACCAGAAGAAGCAAGAGCGTCAATGAAGAAACGTATGGAGGCTGTAAGAGCAAAGTTTGGTGTAGGGGAGATTCTATGGAACAGATGGCAAGCATGGATAAATGAAGATGAGATGTGGCCCAAGAAAACAGGACTGATTCATGGGGATGTACATGCCGGACATACTATGATTGATATAGATGCTAATGTGACTGGATTAATCGACTGGACTGAAGCTAAAGTTACAGATATTTCGAATGACTTCGTGTTCAACTATAAAGCTTTTGGAGAAGAAGGGTTAGAGGCTCTAATTTTTGCTTATAAAGAAGCTGGTGGATATTACTGGCCTAAGATGAAAGAGCATATTATTGAACTTGGGGCAGCATATCCAGTTTCAATTGCTGAGTATGCATTAGTGTCTGGCGTAAAGGAATATGAACAGATGGCAAAGGAAGCGTTGGGATTGATAAGTTCGTAAGTGGTGTGATACTGTCGTTGGTATGATTCTTCGTATCTCTGTTTTGGCAAAGTGTAAAATTGGTTTTCATATACGAGGAGTAAAACGATATTGTGAAGGATTTTACTTATTAAAATACCTTTGGAAAATAGAGAAACATTCTTCTTGAATAGTAACTAAAATCATGAATCGGGCGCTCAGCTTTTCGAACAGCTATCAAGTTTCTCCCTTGGGAGGCTGCTCACTTTGGTATATGGCAATTAATGCTTGCAACTGACTTTTCTGAGATTACCATTCTTGCAATATTATTATATCTAATAATCCCCCTTACTAATAAAAAAGGGAAAAATGTTTATGACTGGATAGCAGGTAAGGAAGTAGTTCGCTGACTATAACTAGTTACGAATTTAGTAATAATTTAGTTGAATTAGTGTAGATGGTCCATAGCCTTTTAGAATATATGAAGATGAATAGGGTGGGTTATTTTAAAAAGGTATTTTACATATAGAGGGGCTGGCAGTCCCATTATGGAGTATCTATTTTTATTTTATTAGCATGGGATATAGCTGGATTTGATTTTGATTTTACTGTTAGCTCCGGATATATCGATGCATAAAACAATTCTGCAATAGGGCGCTTCGTATTCTTGAATAACGAAAAAGCTCAATTTCTCAATTAAAATGCTGAGAAATTGGGCTTTTATCTTATCTATGATATGGAAAGGGGAAATTTTTACTTAATGATTTCGTTATATTCAAGTCCTTCATCAAGGTTAATGATTTTCAGCCTGTTTGTGTCCTTAACAAAAATGCTCTTGAACTGTGGCTGATTGTTGTCGTCTTTTAATAGAATGATCCGTTTGTGAGGGTTGTCCTCTACAACTTCGGAATTAAAATGATCAACATCAGCTACATCATCGAGTGTGTCGTATTCAAGGAAATCATCAATGTTTTCTGTGTCCACTTGAGCTTTTTGGTGATTCATTTCATTGTCATTCTCTGATACCGGTGTTTTGTCTTGATTTGCGTGCAAAGCGTAACCAACACCTACGCTTGTTAGAAGTAGTGCACTTGCTGTTTTAAGTACGAATGTTTTCATGTTTTTTCCTCCTTTGAGTTTCATATACTTTTATCTTAAACACGCCAAGTTAAATACCCATGTGAAGAAGATTAGAATTGGATTAGAAAAAAATGGGTTTGCGACTGAGTGCTTCTGATAATATCTTAAGGAGGAAAAGTTGCATAGTGTTCAAGTGTTATCATGTGCAGTTGGGCTTAACGAGTTTTACTATTCCATACCATCAACAGTAGGAAGTAACCGGTATTCCCAATGTGTTCGACATTCAAATAATTTATAAAACCCTTCTGTTTCATCTTTTGACATATATCCACATTGCTGAGGCGCATTATTAAAAACATCTTGTACTTCATTTTCTAATGCCCGATAGTGACTCACATCTGGCCTAACCCGAATCCAACTTTGGTCCGCATTTTTATCGTACATGGATTTTAAATCATAAATCAGCACACCTTGTGAGCCTTCATCTTTCACTACTCTAATTTCACTTGTACTATTTTTGCCGTTTTCTCCAGCGACTTTCATAAATTCTTCAAGGATATCTTTATTCTTTAGTTCACTATTTTTCAAAACAACATCATTTTCATCTGGCTGATAGTCAGGTAAATCTTCTTCTATTTGTTCGTCTTGTGAATCGGTGTTTTTAGATGATTTCGGTACAACATCCCGTTCATTTAATTGATTTTGCGCTACAAGGACAGCGGACCGAAGGCCGAATACAAATGCAATGGTCTCTCTCTCCTCATCGCTTATATCAATCTCTTCTATTGCTTCTGATGCTTCATTAATTTGTTCTTGGTCTGTTGAATCTTTTATCCTACCCGATCCATCTTCTTTCACTTTTTTAAAATCTCCATCTTGAAACAAATCTCTTACCTTTTCGCTTGCGATGTCCTTCTTATCTGCATCTTCCATGTTACAACCTTGCATAAGCAGCACTCCACATAGAATAATAAATAAGCTGATGATTACTTTTCTTTTTGGTTGGACAGTAGATCCATTCCATTTCGGTGTTTCTTTTGTTCTGTACAATTTATCACCCCTAAAAAAATTAATTAGCGTTCTGCTTGATATGTAAGAAAAGGAGGAGGCGCCAATCCTTAATCCGGAATAGCGCCGAGTTTTACAACTTATGCCCCTAAATCAGATAACCATTTACGAAGTTTCGCTTTAGGATAATATATTTTATTATTTATCGTGACGTGTGGTATGTCTGGATATTCTTGTATCAAGCTCTTCGCATCCTCTTTGGAAATCCCTATAAAGTAATGGACTTCATTCTCCTTGATCAATTCGTGTTCATCGTCATCGCTAAAGATATCACTGAGACTATCTGTAGCATCCGGGTTGTTAAAGTTCTTGAGCCCATTCCCTATAAAATATCCTGCAGCAGCAATACCTAATGCAATCCAAATTGAATCAAATTCCATATTAATCCCCCATATCTAATCCGAATTTATCTAAATAACTAGTAAGACAGTTACAGTATAAAAATAACGAGTAAGAGACCTAATGATGTGATAACAAATGAGTAACTGATTTTAAGCTCATTGGATATAGTATTCTTTTTTACTTTATGTATAAATGCTAAAACAGTCATATTGATTACAAATAACATGTAATACATTACTGCATAAATAAGCCATCGATTGCCCTGTGTTACTTCACTTAGTGGACCTGTCAAAAACAAAATCATAACAATAACCAAAGAGATAAAAAAGATTACCGGCATAACTACATACATTTTATCCCATAATCGGTGCTTTAGGAATGTGTCACTTTTTTTCATTTGAAAGTACATGAAAAGACTCAGTAGACCAATTGTGATAACTAAAAACAAAGCTGTCATCATCGGCTGTATATTTAGTCCAGCTGTTGAAGAAGCGGGTACGCCTGTATCTTTCTTAAATATATCTGCTATAAAACCTAGAAAGACCAGTAGCGCAATTATAATACCTTGAAATAACATCCAACGTGAGAAAATTATAAACCTTCACTCCCTGCATTATTCAATTTAATAACCTAATACTATTTTAACTCTTCTGTATTTTGTTCTCCACCAGACTCCTGGTTTTTCTCATTAATATCAGCATTTAGGCTTTGCCACAAGCTGAGTTATTACTTAAATCAATAGCAATTAAAAATGCGCCAATAATCATTAAAACGATGCTTAAAATATACGGAACCCAGCCAGCGATTTCAGACAAAACAGTAGCAATCAGACCGGGTGGGTCTCCCCAACCTCCCAAACTAGGTATGTATAAAGCGATTGCGAGATGCATGATACCGAATAAAACGGTACCCGACATAAATAAAACATATCCTAAATTTCTTAATTTTTTTCTCATATCCCAACCTCACCATCATTAATAATTATCCTATTAACTGGACTCTTTTCCGAGCTCTATTCCGGTTAAACGCCTGATTTTAGCATGACTAGCATAATCATACATTTGAAGCAATCAAGACTTTTTGCTAATATCCTCTAGTAAACGAATGATTCTTTGGTTTTGTCTAGTGCTTAACTCGCTGTTCTTTTTAATTTGATATATCCATACTAAAAAGAAGATGACAGCGAGCGGTATTGCGATATTCATAAATAAAAGTGCAATTGCTGTAAAGAATTCCAAGTTCTTCTCTCCTTTCCGACTTTTAATGATAGTTTTTCAATTAACACGCCCGACAGTTTAGTCCGTTTTTCAGTCACTATCTAAATCATTATCGAGGAATGAGTTCTTTTCCTCTTTAACATCGTAATTCTTCTCGATAAATTGACCAACGAGAGACTTGTTAATTCCATCTTTTACTGCAGTATAAATCACAAAATATAGAATAACTAAACCTATAATCCAGAACACGATAGTACCAATAAATGAACCTTCCATAATTTATCCCTCCAATCCCTATTAAGTAAAATGGCTCGATTTTAAAGATTGCTCTTATTCAAATGGCGCCTGATTAGTGGATAATAATACTGATATGAGAGTAATCGCTTATTTTACAACCACGCGGTTAATATTTTCTTACTTCATTTTTCTTAATAACCCCAACACATAACAGAATAAGTCCTGCGATAAATATCAAAGGGAATATATAGAACATCAGCATTGTTGCCCAAGGGTTTCTCACGATTAAAGAGTAGGTTAGACCAATCGAATAAGCTAACGGTAAAGAAATTGGTACCATGAGAAAAATTCCCCATATCTTGAATTTGCTTTTCTTTGATCTACTCATATTGAAAATATAAGCAATAGGTAAACTTATCAGGGTAATGAAGTAACCCAAATACAACGGGGAAATCATAATATCCTGTTTTGGAAACGGACTTTCAGAACCATAGATAAATGAGGCAAATCTCAACCAGGGCACTAAGAAAAACAACAGCAAAACAAAAAGGGTGCACAATAAAACTACTTTTAACTTCTTGTTCATAAAAACAACTACCTTCCCTTGAGAAAAGATCTTATTTATATGTAACATATGTACCGGCAATAAGATCATGAACAGAACGATTATCCTCGCGCATTCCTACCATAAAAGCACTTATAATAAAACAGGTTCCAAAAGATAATAAATAAATTAAATTGCCGACAATCGTTCTAATGAGCATCGTTATTAGTGTCACCTTCTCTCCATTGGTTTTCATAATGCGGATATGATAGAAATGTTTCCCTACTGTACGCCCCTGCCATATTAAGGGTAAGAGGATGGAGTATAAAACACCTAGATAATCTGTGATAAAGTGTTGTTCAGACGCAAAAAACTGTCCATAAAATAGTAAGCTTAATAAGCCAATACCAATGGTACAGATAATAAAGTCAATAAATAATGCTATAAATCTAACTTGAAAACCGGCTGTTTTTACCATTTGTCAGGAGCTCTTTAAAACTCTAAAGTTCCTATTAATGGTAACATTTTCTAACTCGAAAAAACATCGTTAACAGAAAAGTAAATATAAGCAAACTTTTACAAAAAAATGAGTAGAGCTTTCTTGCTGAACCCTTTTTACTGAAAAAAGAGTAGGGAGAAATGTACACAGTTATTTGCAACGGTGTTTTAAATGATAGTTATGGTGTAAAATGGATTTATAATGTACTTATCCACTTGGAGGGATTACATGTTTAAGAATCCATTTAAGAAGAAAAAAGAGCTAGACGAACTATCGTCTTCTAATATTGAGGAAACCAACGAAATTGAAATAGAAGAAGAACTAGTAGATGATTTAAAGGACGAAGCTGAAAAGATGGATGCTGAAGATATAACCCAACACGAAGAGCATTTTTCAGAGGAGAGATTTTGGAAGAAGGTACAGAAGTTTTCTAAGAAAGCTGGAACTTCAGTAGTTTATGCTGTGCTATTACTTTACTACACACTTCAGAAGCCAGATGTTCCAATGAAAGTGAAAGCAACCATTGTAGGGGCTTTAGGTTACTTTATCTTACCACTCGATGTGATTCCAGACTTTGCCATTGGTGCAGGATATGCTGATGACTTAAGTGTGGTACTCTTCGCTTTAATTCAGGTTGCTATATATGTGGATGATGCAACAAAATTGAAAGCCAAAAATAAATTAAAAGATTTATTTGGCGAGAATGTAGATACATCAGAGATTGATAGTAAATTAGGTAGAGCGTAATAGGATGAGTCTGTTTCCGAGTTTTGGGGAGCGGGCTTTTTTAGTTGCACGTTAGGTAAGCATAAAATTTCAGCAAGGAAGCAAAGTCGACGTAGTGGAAATTTTGAAGTTCCAAGTATAAGAAAAACTTCCTCATTCGCTAAAGGGCAAGCGAATGCGAGTTTTTCTAAGGATTATAGTCAGAACGTCAACATGAGAAGTGTATATAAGTAGTTAGATCAAGCAACCATATAGTTGCCTATTCTTGACATGCAACTATAAGGTTGCTTATACTAGGGACATGAATTGGGACAAAGATGTGGTATTCAAAGCACTTAGTGACGCTACACGGAGACTTATATTAGACGAGTTAGCCGAGCGCAATGAGTTAACGTTGTATGAACTGACAACACGACTAATCATGAAGCATGACCTTTCCATCTCACGACAAGCGATAGCCAAGCACCTTGCAGTACTCGAGGATGCTGCGCTCGTTGAATCGAAAAGAAAGGGGAAATATCGAGTACTTATTTTCAACAACGCACCACTTAAAGACCTGCTGAAAGGCTGGGTAGAGTAGAACGTTTTAGGAACCAACAAAATAAGGGAGGAACCCATTTTGAGAATTATTGTGAATAGTATATTTGTAGAAGACCAGGATAAGGCGTTAGAATTTTATTCCGAAACGTTAGGATTTGTAAAAAAACACGACGTTCCAACAGGAGAACATAGATGGATTACACTGGTATCTCAAGATGACCAAGACGGAACAGAGCTTTTACTTGAGCCGAATGAACACCCGGCCGCAAAGGATTATCAACAGCGGTTATTTGCTGAAGGTATTCCTGTAACCATGTTTGGGGTTGCAGATATCCATGAAGAGTATAAAAAATTAGTGGAAAAAGGCGTGCAGTTTACGATGGAACCGACAGAAATGGGAAATGTCACGATCGCTGTTTTCGATGATACATGCGGGAACTTGATCCAGATCATCCAGCAGTAATATACACATACAGACGAAACTTACTTGAAAAATGAGGTGAGATATTATGGATAGTCAAATGGAATTGGAATTCGAAAAATCGAAATCAAGCGATAAAGAGGAACGTTTTGAAGCATATCAAACCATTTTAGAGGCTACAGACCAAAAAGTTGATTGGGCATATGAAGTATGGGATCAACTTTTAGAGGACTTAACCCATAAAGATAATCATCAACGCTCTCGTGCAGCACAATATCTAGCCAACCTAGCTAAAAGCGATCCAGAGATGAGAATGATGGAAGATTTTCCTATGTTATGGGAGGTAACGAAGGATGAAAAGTTCGTGACAGCCAGACATAGCCTTCAATCCATATGGAAGGTCGGCATTGCTGGAACACCGCAAAGAGAAATGGTAATGGAATATATGGTGGAACGTTTTAAAGGAACAGATGAAAAAAATTATACGTTAATTCGAAATGACATTCTGCAAAACATGCGTAATTTATATGACCATTATAATGAGGAGTCTATTAAACAGACAGCTTTAGATTTGATTGAAACGGTTGAAGACAAAAAGTACAAGAAGAAATATATGGGGATATGGAAGTAGTAAAACCATAGCAAGGAGTTTGCTGGAGATGAGGTGTCTTCAGCCTTTTTGTTTGAAAAAGTTATACAAAAGGCGCTTTCTTATTAAAGAAGAGCGCCTGATTGCATTCTTTTTATAAATTTTTTAACATGGAATACTTTTGATACGCTTTGTAGTAACTACTACCCAAAACGATGGCCATAAGAGCGGGAAGCAACTTCAAAAGGACAAATGGCGTTTCAAATAACAGTGCTTTCCAAAATAATGAACCTTCCATACTCCAAAGTCCATCATGGTATAAAGTCGAATCGCTATAGAGCATAAATGAATAGGCCAAACACATCATACCCAACCATAATGAATAATTCATTAATCTTTTGTAATAGCTAGCCCTAGATTGGCGATCCGAAAAGATTTCATTCTGGCCATCGTCTTCTTTTTGCCAACGTTGTATTCCACTAAGCCGTGAGCCCCTTATATGGGTCCAACCGAAATCTTCATATATTCCTTTGTACTCCGCGAACTTTTGTTTAGATAAGTAATCTTGATAATCAAGTCGCATAACATATTGCTTATCTGTTTTTTCAAAGGTGTAGATGCCTAATCCACTAATACTGGTACAGCGATAGCCTTTTTGTAATTGTTCTTCTAACCATTGCTCTTCTTTCTCAATGTTAAAGAATACTTTAAACCTCTTCATTTGCTTCACTTCCTTCATACAAAGATAAAATATGCAAAAGCCTTTCTTGTTCCATTTTCAAAACGGCGCTGCCTTCTGTCGTGATCCTATACGTTTTTTTTCGTCCTGAATTTTCCACAGGTTCAATCCAACCATGTTTATTCAAGTTTTCAATCGCTCCGTATAATGTACCAGCCGCTAAAATAACGGTACCATTACTCATTTTTTCTATCTTCTGCATTACTGCATAGCCGTGAAGTGGCTCGCGTAGAGCTAATAAAATATAATGCATGGTTTCAGACAACGGCAATAATTTATGTTTCATACTCGCACCTACTATTCAGTTTAACTATACATTTCAACTTAGTAATAATGTAATACAGTTCAACTGAATAGTCAACAGTTAATTAAATTAAAAACCTATCGTTAGATTTTCCTGCCAGTAGAGTTTTTGAGAATATCAGAAGGATTGCAGGAAATCATGTGCAATAAATAGAAATACTTACTTAACAAACTGGTGTTTTTATATCCAATTAAATTAAGGAGAGATAATGATGAGTAAATCATTTATAGATCAAGTACATTATATTCGAATCCCTGTTAGAGATTTAAAGCAGTCTGCAAACTGGTATAGCGATGTATTGGGGCTTCAGTTGTTATCCATAACGGAGGATCCATATGCGATTATAAAAGTAAACGAAGGGCCTTTTTTACTTATCTTAGTTCCTACTGAAGATGAAACATTTGCACATTTTACGATTAATAATGAATCAGCATTTAGCATTGGCTTTACAAGCCCAAATTTATCTGGTTTTCATCAACACCTTATTGATCATGGGGTAAAAGTTGAGGATATAATAGAAGATAACGAACATGCTTATTTCCACTTTTTTGATCCAAATGGTAATAAACTTCAAGTACACTGGTAAGATGAGGTTAGGTGGTTTAAGTAGGTTGATAGGGACAAGGTCGTTAACCAATGAAGGGTTATTGCTTTTATGTTGAATTAATAGTATTAACGAAGCAGTGGAGTTGAAGGGGCATGGATATAGACATTCATATTATGAAACAGTGCATTATAAAAGGAGTTGTATAAAATGGATGTAAAAAAAGATACAGAAATAAATCGCTCTTCAAAAGCTGAAAACATTCTATCTCAGATCAATAGTAAAACGAAGCTAGGCGACTTACGAAAATTCGCGAAGGAAATTAAAAAAGATCACGAACTAGCTATGGAACTTTGGGCAACTGAATCGTATTTGCCCAGACTATTAGCCATCTTAATTATGGACAAAAAACTTCTTTCAGAAGATGTGCTAAATCAGCTTGATGAGGATATGCAGACACACACTTTTGAGGAGCGAAATAACTTAATGGATTGGTTAATGGCTAATCAGCTCACCAAAGACAAGAAGAAAATTGCCTTGATAGAGTCCTGGGAACATAGTCCTTCTTCTCTACAGAGACGAACTTACTGGTATTATCAAGGTCGATTGAGATGGACTGGACAAACACCTCCTAATAACACCGCAGACTTGCTCTCTGCATTAGAAACTAATATTATGCAGGAAGAACCGGAAGTTCAATGGGCTATGAATTTCACCGCAGGCTGGATAGGCGTGTATGATGAACAGAATCGGGCACGTTGTATTCAAATTGGTGAGAAAACGGGTCTTTACAAAGATGAGAAAGTAGCAAAAGGATGTACTCCCAGCTATTTGCCGGAGTTCATTAGGATCGAAGTTAACAAACGACATTAGTTCCCTCATATAAACATCTAGAATACGATCACTTGGGTGGTCGTTTTTCTTAGTAGACTATTACTGTACACTAAATTAATAATTTCATATGATTTTGTGAAAGGATGTACTTAAAGTAACGAGGCAGTTTAGTTTAATTAGAAATTCATATATATCCTGCACTAAAGGGACAGTTTAGCCAAATAAGAATGTAATTACTTTAATCGGAAAGAGATAGTTGAGATAGTAAGTAATAATTTTGATAAGGCAGGGGAGTTCTAATCAAAAAAGCAGGATTTGTTCTGATACTAATGGTAATGTACCTTTTAAGCGACTGTACTGTAATCAAAGAGGAAAAACAATTGCTCAAAGAGTACGAAGAAAAGTTTACAAGTTATTTGCAAACTAAATATGAAAAATCACTTGAAATTCTAGGGGTTCACAATATGTAGGAGGTCCATCTGTTGTAAATGCAAAAGCATTTCCTATAGGAAAAGAAAATCTTACCTTTAGCATTAATGTTAATGATGGAGTAGAAGAGATTACTGAAGATTATCTAGCAATTTAGTATAGTAACAAAGCAGAAAAACGAATTAAACAACGAATTGAAGAGATATTTGGGAGCAATGAAAAATATTATTACTCATTTTCTATAAGGGGTAACGTCAGGAAAATGCGGATTTACAACGTTAAGGAAATTTCAATTTTAAAAAGCCTAATTTCTCAGCACTTTATCGAGAAATTAGGCTTTTTGGTTGCTCCATTGAAGCGCCTATAATGGAATAACAACGAAAATAGAAATATAGATGCAAATAACCCATTTTTATTGATACACTATTTTATTAATAACAATTGATAATTTATAGTTTGCATGCTTATTTAAGTTTACCAAAAACTCATCTAATACTTCATTAGATGGAAATTTGCATTCAAGGAAGTAACAACTATCTCCACTGATTTTATAGTTGTTTATGATGTATTGTTCTTGTGATTTTATGAACGACAGATAAGGTTCATGATACGCACTTTTTGTATAAATATTAATCAAAGCATGTATAAAACACCCTATTTTATTTTGATTAACTTTAATACTATAACCTTCAATAACTCCATTATCTTCTAATTTAGCCAATCTAGATGCGGCTGCCTGTCCAGTCAAATGGACTTTCTCCCCCAATTCTTTCATGGTGGTCCGACTGTTTTTGGATAGTTCATCTAAAATTCGCATATCCGTGCTATCTAACATTTATTGAACTCCTTTCAAAAATCAAGTGAAACGGCCAAAAGACTTTATTTTTTCTATGTTTACGTCAATGGGTCATAGTGTAGACTATACATTGTTGAAAGGAAAATTCAAAGAAGAGGAGTTAATATATATGAATATAAAGTTAATTCGTAATGCAACAATTGTTGTTGAATATGCAGGGAAAAAGATCTTGGTTGATCCAATGCTAGCTGAAAAAGGAGCATATCCTCCATTTCCTAATGCTGCAAGACAAGATCAAAATAACCCAACATTGGAACTGCCATTTTCTGTTGAAGAGATTATTAAGGATATTGATGCCGTAATCGTAACACATTTGCATATCGACCATTGGGATGATGTCGCAAAAGAGGTATTGCCTAAAGAGATTAAATTGTATGCGCAAAACAAAGAAGACGCCGAACAGATTCGTAAGGATGGTTTCCAAAACGTAGAGGTGCTTACAGGTGAGACTATTTTCGATGGCATACAGATGAGCAAGACAAAAGGTGAACATGGAAGAGGGGAAATTCTCAACATGACCGGTCTTGTAAGTGGTGTTGTTTTAAAGCATCAAGATGAAAAAACATTGTATATAGCGGGAGACACTGTTTGGTACGAAGGTGTACAAGAAGAAATTGAAAAACATAAACCTGAGGTTATTGTCTTAAATGCAGGCGCTAATCATTTCTTTGAAGGTGGACCTATTGTCATGGATAAAGAAGATGTGTATGAAGTATATAAAGCTGCACCAGGGTCTGAGATTATTTGTATTCACATGGAAGCTGCTAATCATTGGGGCTTATCCAGAGTGAATTTGAAAAATTTCATCAATGATAAAGGGATTTCTGCCAGTGTGTTTGTACCTAATGATGGCGAATTAATTACATTTTAATTCTAAAGTAAGAATAGTTTACCTAGAATAATTAGGATTTTATGCCCTTTAAGTTTATAAAGGGCTATTCGTACTTTAAAAATAAAAGAAAAAGTACAATTATGGGTGTACGACTTTGAGCATAATTAGAGATTGGAGAGACAAAATATGGCTTTAAATTTTAAAAAAGTTAATGATGTGAATATGGAAGGGATTAAAAAAATTTATAACGATTCGTTCCCTCTAGAAGAGATGGTTCCTTTTAATAAATTGGTAGCTATTAGTAATGGTACCGATCACCTATTTTATGGATTGTTTGATGACTCTACACTTGTTGGAATGAGCTATCTTATCATTAAAGAAGACATGCTTTACGTCTTATATTTGGCAATCAGCAATTCATATCAAAATAAAGGGTACGGAAAAATGGCCATTAATGAGTTACTAAAGAAATATTCTAGCTATCGTATTAGTCTTAATATCGAGGAAGTTAATCCTAAAAGCTTTAACTATAATCAACGAGTTAAAAGAAAAAACTTTTATAAATATTTCGGGTTCGTGTCTCAGGATTATTTAATTTCAAATGATGAAGGTGTAACCTTTGAAACCATGGTAATAAACGGCGATGTAATCCCTCAAGAAATTCGCGGGATATTTGATGAGTTAAAAACCATAAAATAGCTTTAAATTAATAAAATGGTAATAAAATTCATTAATTTAAAGTTTGTAAATAAAGGAAGGAGGGAGGGTAATAAAATGACTATATATAAGATTTGGACAAAAGATTTCATTAATCTTTCAGCAATGAACTTCTTTTTAATACTAGTATATTTTCTTCTAAATGCTACGATTACAGCTTATGCAGTTAATAAGTTTGATGCTACAGCAGGGGAGTCTGGTTTAATAGCAGGTATCTTTATCATTGGGGCATTAGTAGGTAGGATAATTACAGGTCGTTTAGTTATATCTAAAAAGATATTGATGTTTGGTTTATTCTTCTTTTTGCTAACTGTATTACTTTATTTCCTTAACTTAGGAATTTACTTTCTGATGCTAACCAGATTTCTAAACGGAATATCGGTGGGTATAGCTACAACTGTAATTGGAACAGTTGTAGCGCTTGTTATTCCTAACTCTCGGAGGGGAGAAGGAATTAGTTATTTTGCAGTAAGCACCGCACTTGCTACAGGTATAGGTCCTTTTATTGGTCTTCTCCTAACCCAAAATGGTAATTACAATTTAATATTTTTATTTAGTCTAGTGCTTGGGTGTATTATATTAGGGACATCTTTAATCTTAAATGTTCCACAAGTGCCTACAGAAAGTAACGAGGAAAAGAAATCATTTTTTTCTAGTTTGATAGATTACAAAACAATACCTATTGCTATTATCCTTTTTATAATGACATTTTCATTTTCCAGCATTCTCTCTTATATTAACCTGTATGCAATGGAACTGAATCTGGTAAGTACAGCAAGTTTTTTCTTTATGGTATATACAGCATCGGTCCTGATATCGCGTCCATTTACAGGGCGATTGGTTGACAGGAAAGGAGCAAATATTATTATGTATCCAGCTATCGTTCTTTTTGGGCTTGGCATGATTCTGCTTAGCATTACGGAGAGTAGTATGACTTTGCTATTATCTGGTGTATTGGTTGGGCTAGGTTTTGGTAATATAGCTTCAATAACTCAAACGGTTGCCATTAGTCAAGCTACCCCACAACGTGTAGGTATGGCAACAGCCACGTTCATGATTTTTTATGATTTAGGAAATGGATTTGGCCCAACCCTTCTTGGTGTGATAATACCTTTAACTGGCTATAGTGGAATGTATCAAATCCTAGCGGTTACTATTTTATTATCATTAATTTTGTACTACTTTCTTCTTGGGAAAAACAAAAATAAACGATCTTTCTTTATAAAATAGTAAAAGGGTCGCACATTCTGATATGGTGCCCTATTTGTTTTGTTCTATTTTGAAAAAGTTAAGGAACTCATTACTATTCTTACTGTGCAGAAGGGGGTGAAATGCTTTGCAACACCTGTTCTGCCTCGTCTGCATTTTAATTTTGTACTGCTAGATCCCCTAAAGCTACCACTCCCACTATTTGTCTATTTTCAACTACCGGCAACCTGCGAATTTGCTGTTGTACCATTAAATTTGATGCTTGATGAATATCCATGTCAGGTGTCCGGGGCTTATGCTCCGGATCAACTGATAAACCAGGCAGCATACTAGGGGTAGGTTACTCTAATAAAGAAATGAGAAAGTACAAGTTTGTTAAGCTCAACACTTAAACTAACGGGCGCGATTCTTCAACAAGAAGGGTTGTCCTTTTTTTATTTTTGATGTGATTATTGAAAACAAAGTACTAAATAAATTTAAAACCATAGAATAGGTATTAAAAGTGATAAGGAGCGTACCTAGTTATTTTTTCTTCTTGTTTTATAAACAAATTTCTTTCACGCTTTTACTAGTACTCGAAGGTGAGTGAACATGAATAATAGAATAAAAACAAAATTGATATATATAATCAGTGGAAACAGGAAAACTAAATTAACCGTTCAAGTTGCAGATACACAAGGGAAAATAGAAAAGGGCTTAATGTTTGTTGGAAAATTACCCGAATACGAAGGGATGTTATTTGTGTTTCCAAGAAAAATATATGGTGGCTTTTGGATGAAAGACACATTAATCCCTTTATCTATTGCTTTTGTTGATTCAGATGGGAAAATTCTAAAAATACTAGATATGGAGCCTTGTAAAGGGAATGAATGTCCTATCTATGATCCGAAACTTTCTTATCGTTATGCAATTGAAGTGAATAAAGGATGGTTTGAAAAGAATCGAATCAAAGAAAGAGATTATGTAAAGTTTAATTGAATTCATCTTACCTCTAAGAACTAAGGTAAGGTGATTTTTTATTGGATATTTATATATTACTGAAAAGATTGTGAAGGAATGAGTGGTTTCCAAACGGAAGAGAATTTATCGTTTCTTTCCAAGCCAGTTTGTGTCTACTGGGTGGGGCCAACCACTTTATTAGGTACCCGTTGAAAAAAGGTGATCCACGTATGATCACCTTTTCTATGGTTAAAATAAAAACTTTAATTTTAGAATACTATGTTAGTATTTATTTAGAAGTTATTAAGTGAACGGGCAGTTTAACTAAGTGTAATCATATAGAAAAGATTATTAATACAGGAGGAAAAGATATGTTAGAAAGACTCGACTTTACACAGGAAGGTATAATTCGTAATTATGAATACTTGAATGGTGAATATCACGATAGGGTTATCTATGGTAAAGGAGGAATGGAATCTAACGGATATTTAATTCAGTTCTTATTATCCTAAGGGGGGTAGTTCAATAAGGATATCGTCAGTTTTTTTTGCCTTTCAACTCTAAGTAAAAAATGTTCCTAATTGCCGTATACATAAGGAGTTTTTCAATGGAAAAGTGGGATTTGTTTGATAAACATCGTAATAGAATAGAGAAACAAATAACTCGTGGAGATGAAATGACATCAGAGGAGCTTCATTTAGTAGTACACGTCTGTATATTTAATTCAAAAGGGGAAATGCTCATTCAGCAGCGTCAACCCTTTAAGCAAGGATGGTCGAATCTTTGGGATATTACTTGTGGAGGTAGTGCGGTTACAGGCGATACAAGTCAACAGGCTGCTTCAAGAGAGTTATTCGAGGAGTTGGGAATTCATTATAACTTTGAAAAGATTCGTCCCCACTTTACTATTAACTTTGAACGCGGCTTTGATGACTATTATTTAATTGAAAAATATGATGTTGATTTAAATGGATTGACGTTACAGGCTGAAGAGGTGCAAGCAGTCAAATGGGCTTCTAAAGAGGAGATTTTAAAGCTTATCGAACTAAAGAAATTCATTCCATATTATGAGAGTATCATCGCGTTTCTTTTTGAGGGGCGACATCATTATGGCTCTATTCGTCTGTAAATCTAAAGAGTTTTACTATTATTAGAGTACTATTAAGACAAGGGGAGGATGTCGAGTGTCAACTATAAATAAACTCGGTAATATTGTGATTCTAAACGGGACTCCTCGGTCTGGGAAATCAAGTATTGCAACGGTTGTCCAGGATACTTTTGATGGGGTGTGGATGAATCTGGGAGTTGATACGTTTATGAAAATGACTCCAAAAAAGTATCAACCAGGAATTGGTCTAAGACCTGGGGGAGAACGGCCTGATTTGGAGCCTTTGATTGTTACTTTATATCAAGCCATGTACGAGTCAATTGCAGCTCATAGCCGTTTAGGCTTAAACGTTGTGGTTGATGTTGGACATCATGATTTCTATTCAGCTCCGAGGGGTATTCTTTCTAATTGTGCTACCCTCTTAAAGGACTTCCCTGTGTTATTTGTAGGTATCCGATGTCCCTTAGATGTTGTCATGGAGCGGCGAATTGAAACGTGGAACATTGGTTACACAGAAGACGGAAATGTACCGCAACCCGTGATTCTTTGGCAGGATTCCGTTCATGTGCCTGGTATTTATGATTTGGAACTTGATACATCGGTTTTAAGCTCTGAAGAATGTGCAGAGGCAATCCGATTGCGATTAAAAACAGGCCCATATGGTACGGCATTTAAACGAATTGCAGATATGAGTAGAGGGGAGTTTCCTGATAGATAGTACATTTAAATGAAAAGGATTTAAAGACAATATATCCACACAGTTTAAACTATGTAGATATATTGTCTTCTTTTATACCCATAACTTCTCTTGCTGTTTCTATGAAAGCTAATATGATCGGTGATAGCCACTTGTCTTTGTGCCATGACATCTGTGTATATACATCCAAGTCTGACATTCGCCAAGGAAGAGCTACTAGTTCACCACGTTTAACCTCGACTTCCGTTACTATTTCAGGAAGAAACGCAATACCAATTCCCGAGATTGCACATTGTTTAATGGCTTCTGCACTTTGAAACTCTAAAGGATAAATACTATCAATGTCTCCATTCTTAAATGTTCGGTCAAACATCGTTCGATAGGGACAACCCTTTTCATTAATGAGGAAAGCTTCTCCCTGAAAATCTTCAAGCTGTAATGTAGTGCGTTTCACAAGTGCATGATCTGGAGCGACGAAAAAGCTAAACGTTTCCTTCGTTAATGCTTCCACTGCAAGTCCTGTTGATTTGATGGGTTCGTCCAATATAAAAGCGACATCTGAGCTTCCATCAAATAGTGATTGTTTGAGTTGTTGGTTTGGAACAGAGCGAAAGATAAGGCGAACTCCAGGATAACGCAAACGAAAAAGTTTAAAGATCTCTGGAAGCCGATAGGCGCAAACAACCTCATTGGCACTGATTGTTAGCGTACCGCTTAGAATTTCATTGTCATGAACGGAACTGCGGGCTTCGTCTAATTTGTTTAGAATGCCTTGGACATGAGTTAAAAAACGTTGACCTGCAGTTGTAAGAACGAGCTGCTTTCCTAAACGATCAAAGAGACGAACATCAAGTTCTTCCTCCAATGCTTTGATTTGCATGGTGACGTTGGACGGTACGTAGTTTAATGCTTCAGCAGCTCGACTGAAATTTAAAGTTGTTGCAACCGTTTGGAATGTGTTAAGTTGGCGCAATTCCATCATGATTCCTCCTTAAACTTTCAATATTATTGAATACTACTATTAATTTTGTTCACTTTTATTGAATGTAGCACGGCATTATACTTAATAACAAGAAATACATTCTAGCTGTTTGTGTTTCATTTGAAAGGAGTGACTACTCAATGGAGGATTTTGAGATTTATAATTTAGGTGATGTAACCTTGCAGTCCGGAGTGATATTACCAAATGCTTTTCTAGCTTACAAGACTTATGGAACTTTGAATGAAAAGAAAGATAATGTCATCCTTTATCCAACGGCATTTGGCGATCAGCATGTTAATAATGAATGGTTAATTGGGGAGGAGATGGCACTAGATCCACAGAAATATTTCATTATTGTTCCTAATTTGCTAGGGAATGGATTATCTTCATCTCCAAGTAATACGCCTGAACCATTTGATAAGGGTAATTTCCCTCAGGTAACTATCTATGACAACATTCAATTACAGTATAGACTAGTGACAGAAAAATTCGGTATTAAAAAGATTTCTCTTGTAGTTGGGTGGTCACTGGGGGGGCTTCAGTCCTTCCAATGGGGGGCAATTTATCCGGACATGGTGGAACGAATAGCCTCATTCTGTGGAAATGCAAAGACTTGGCCGCAAACGTATGTAGTTCTAGATGGACTAAAAGCTGCGCTTATGGGATCAATTGGCTCAGATTCAACCAAGTTAAACCAATTAACTTCTGAATCCATGCGTGCTGTCGGGCGTGTCTATGCAGGATGGGGATTATCGCAGACCTTCTATAAAGAAGAACTTTTTCGGGAAATGGGATTTGATTCTCTGGAAAATTTTGCGGTAGGAGTTTGGGAAAATAGTTTTATGAATATGGATCCGCACAACGTACTAGCCATGTTATGGACAGGCCAACATGCAGACATTAGTGAAAATTCCTTGTATAACGGAGATTTTGAGGAAGCACTAAAAAGTATAGAAGCGACTACTTATATTATGCCAGGAAGTACAGATCTATTTTGCACTGCAGATAATAATGAATATGAGGCTAATCTAGTACCTAATAGTGAATATCATCCTATTAAATCAGTATGGGGCCATTTTGCCGGTCGTGGAATAAACAGTACTGATAATAAATTTATTGATGACAATTTAAAGTGCTTATTGGCACTTTGTCCAAAGGGGTAGGTAAATTTCTCAATAGGGATGCTTTGCTCTTGGTGTTTGCAATGTGTGGGAATTTGATTACTAGTAATCCACAAAATAAAAAGGTGAACAGCCCAATCAACTGTTCACCTTTTTCATCCCTATTCCTCGCCAAATACAAACGCCCAATCTGCTCGTTTAGCGAGAAATTCTTGTGCTAATGCTTTTGCACCTTTTAGGCTATGGCTTGCTGCCCAACCACATTGTACTTCATTACATGCTGGAACTTCTGTTGCTACTAGAATATCTTTTAATGTTGCTTCCACAGCATCTAATACTTCGTCATAGTTATCATGGTTTATAACCGATAAGTAAAAGCCTGTTTGACAACCCATTGGACCTAAATCAATGACACTACTGTGATGGTTGCGGATATTTTCAGCCATTAAGTGTTCTAGTGAATGGAGTGCAGGCATTTCCATATACTCCTGATTTGGTTGTTTGAGACGAAGGTCATACTTGTGAACAACGTCGCCGTTTGCCCCAGTAGTAGTCCCCGCTAGACGAATATAAGGTGCTTTCACTTTTGTATGATCAAGATTAAAGCTTTCAACGTTCATTTTTTTAACCATGTATTCCACTCCTAAAATTATTATTTTTTACTAGTAAAGAAAGTATAAAATTTTGTCTTCATAATGTTCGATGGCAGAAATGGCCACGTCCAGCTCCAGCGCCCAGAAACTAGGCGACTTCACGAAATCGCCCTACGATAAGTCATCATCGGTTCGTATCCTCACCGTGATTTCTTTATCTCAGTTGATTCGTTCCACCCGCTACGTTTCTAAACGGGCGCTTGCGCTTTTGTTCCTATTTTACCAGATTAGATTCGTTAAGCTGTTTTTTTATCTCCCTTAGCGGCTTTATTTTTCTGGTGTTTAGGGAAGCCAATGAGAATGGCAATAATTCCACACAGGATGATGGCAATTGGGTAGAAGGAATATGGCAAGATGCTAATTGGCGATATAGCTGCTAACCCGGCAGCGGCAAGCATTTGCCCACCGTATGGAACGATACCTTGCCACCCGCCAGCAAAAATATCGAGAATACTTGCTGATTTTCTAGGATCAATATTGTATTCATCGGAAATATTTTTTGCTAATGGACCTGTCACAATAATAGATATGGTGTTGTTGGCCGTTGCAATGTCGGTTGCACTTACTAAACCTGCAATCCCAAGCTCCGCACCTTTTTTCGTTTTAATTCTACGCGTTACAAAATTTAATAACCACTGAATCCCGCCGTTATGCTGGATAATTCCAATCATACCACCAATTAATAGGGCAACAATTGCAATATCTTCCATATTCATGATTCCCTGTGAAACTGCTTGAATGAAACCAGATAACGTATAAGAACCGTCTATTAAGCCAATGATCCCAGCAAACACGATGCCGCCAATTAATACGACTAAGACATTAACGCCAGCTAAGGCTGCAATGAGTACTGCTATATAAGGTAAAACCTTCACGAAATCAAATGCGTAATCGCCAATGGTGTCAATTTCGGCTCCTGCAGTCACGATCCATAAAAGAACCGCGGTTACAATTGCTCCAGGTAGAACAATGAAAAAGTTGGTTTTAAATTTATCACTCATTTTTGTTTTCTGGGTCCGGACAGCTGCAATGGTTGTATCGGAAATCATTGATAGATTATCTCCAAACATTGCGCCACCTATAACAGTTCCCATTGCAAGCGCCATTGGTATCCCTGTTTGTTCTGCGATTCCAATGCCAATTGGTGCTAGTGCGGCCACGGTACCCATGGATGTTCCCATTGAAACAGAGATGAAGCAACCTACAATAAACAGTCCAACCATTAATAGATTAGGAGGAATAACGGATAATCCTAAGTTTACGGTGGAATCTACAGCACCCATGTCTCTAGCTGTTTGAGCGAATGCCCCGGCCATTACAAAAATTACCGCCATTAAGATAATATTCGGATGTCCTGCGCCTTTCGTAAAGATATCAATCTTTCTAGATAGCTTTTCTTTTCGGTTCATGGCGAGAGCAAAAGCCGCCGCAATAATAATCGCAACGTTTAATGGCATATTGGAGAAGTCTCCAGAAATAACGCCAGTGCCAATAAATAGTAATACAAAGATCAGTAGCGGAAGTAGTGCAAGTGCATTTCCTTTTTTCGCATTAGCCATCAAAATATCCTCCTTCAATTTAGTTTTTAGTGGGTGAGCATGTAACAAGAGATTAGTTCATTGTCATCCCACCCGTAACATTAATTCCTTGGCCAGTCATGTAATCTGAGTACGTTGATGCAAGAAAAACAACGACATTCGCAATGTCTGCAGGTACAGCAGTTCTTCCCAAGGGAACTTGTGAATTATCTTCGTGTTTAATATCTTCAGCTTGAAGACCGCGTAGGTTTCCACCAATCACTCTTTCTGATTGTTTCATCGTTGTTTCCACGATTCCTGGGCAAACGGCATTCACATTAATTTTGTCTTTGGCTAGTTCTAGTGCAGCTACTTTTGTCATCCCTAGAACCGCGTGTTTTGAAGCAACATAGCTACCCATTAGTTGGTAGCCGTTTTTCCCAGCTTGTGAGGCAATGTTAATGATTTTTCCACCTTGGCCTTGAGCTTGTAGTTGTTTCGCAACGGCTTGCATGCAAAGGTAGACCCCTTTTGCATTCACATCGATTGTTTTATCCCAGTCCTGTTCTTTTATATCAACAAAATAGTCCATCGTGGAAATCCCGGCATTATTGACTAAAATGTCAACTCTGCCAAAATGATCAATAACCGAATCAACCACCTCGGTTACTTGTTCTGGATTGGACACATCTGCCTGAACGTGAAACGTATTAACTGTTGTTTCATCATGTGTCTCAGCCATATCTACAACCGCAACTTTTGCCCCGCAATCTAAAAATGCCTCCACAATCGCCTTTCCAATGCCATGTGCACCACCAGTGACAATGGCCACTTTATCGGTCAAATCCATCGTATACATAGAAAACATACTCCTTTCCTGTTGCCCTGCTGTATTCCTTAGTTTGCGAAAGTCTAGACGCAAACAAAAAAGGCCTCTTCTATAGCAAGAAGAGACCTTAAACGTCAACGTTAAAATACTCTTCTTATCTTCAAGCGTTACGCTTCTGGAATTGGCACATTACTCTAAAAGAGCTGCTGCCGAGGTATCGTAGGGCCAGTCCCTCCACCTCTCTGGATAAGAAAATTCGCGATATGTAATTTGTAGATTAAAGATACAGCAAAATGAAATGAGCGTCAAGTTATTTTTTTGATAATTATGAAATAGAGAGTTGGTGTCTGGGGGCTATTATTCCTAATCTTCATTTATAGAATACATTATTATTCTGGATTTCTATTAAGGCGAGTTGTTTACTGGATCTTTATATAACCCGTTCGATGACCTGAAACGTCGATTTGAAAGAGGCCAACTCTCATAAATTATTATGAAAGGCGAATAGGACAATCCCCAGCCACAATAGACATGGGTAAAAAGGAGGGGCTTGGGGACGGCAAATAAAGAGTATAGGTTAATAGATAAAGCAGGGGATTTATCTCCAGAAGATCAAAAGGATTTAGAAGAGGTAATGCTTAGTTTAAATAAGTTTCAGGGTTCAGGGGCAGAGGCTACTTTTTTAGCTGGGCTAATTATTCTCCCAGATGGAAGGCATGAGATAGACTCCCTTTCCAGATTGTCAATTCAGAAAGTAAAAAAGACCAAGATTGATTATATTAGTCGTTTAGATAACAAGGAGCTTGAAAAGAAATTGGAGGAGTATAAAAAGCAGTATAACCTCACCCAGGGCAATTAGAAAAGATAACAAAGGAATTGAATAAACTGCGAAAAGACTTAAAAGAAGGTGAGGGAAAAATTGAAAAAACTAAAAAGCTACTGGAGGAAATTACAATACAAACGGTGGATGAAAAGCAAATCAAAGACTATCTTGATAAAATCAAAAGCTGCTGTAAGCAACTTGAGAATAATCTGTTCATAGAGAACCCTGAAATACTTAGCGAGGAAAAAAAGGCCGAAGTTATAAATAGATTAGATGTACTTGAAAACTTTATAGAAGAATTAAGAAAACAGTTTGCATAGATAGCTATCGGTTAATTATTAGGTGTAATCATCGTAGTGCAAAGGGGTAAGATTTTTATAATCATTTCTTCAAGCATTTTAAAAAGAGCAACGCCACCATATCAGCGTTGCTCTTGATCCATTGTAAGTCCTAGCGTTTATCTTTTCCTCACAGGAATCCATACTTCACTATACGCGTAATCTACTTTCTTTTCATCCATTTTTGTAAACGAAAAGCTAGGAGCAGGGATTACTTCATAATCGGAAGAGGGGAGCCATTCTGAATAGGTCTTTGCCATGGTTTCTTGTAGTGTTGATGGGAACGGCCCTTCATTAGGGAAAATCGCCCACGTACAGGCATCAACAGTTACTTTATCTAATTGATCACTGACGTTATCTTCCGTTGTTAATACACCGATCAAGTGCGTTAGATCGCCTTCCTCTTTTAGGAATTGAGCGTCCGCATCATAGGAAGCATTCACGATTTCATAGGGTTCTATATTTTGCAAGGAATGCATTTCGTCTTTTTGTTCGTCCGTAATGCTCTTCACAAGCTCCACAATCGCGTTATTAACCCCTTCGAATTGCATCGGCACACGTTTACTTACACCAACTAAATTAAATGTTGGCTTATCTTCTATTCTAAATTCCATTGTAGTTCCTCCTCGTACTGTTATGACAAATGTGAACTTCGGAAACGTTTTGCTTACTCCATTTTTAATTACTTCCGAGGGTAGAAAACCATTCCACTTTTTAAATGCTCTGGTAAAACCGTCCACTGACTGGTACCCATATTTAAAAGCAACATCTGTTACTTTTTCTCCTCGCAGCAAGTCCTTATTTGCCTCGGAGAGCCTTCTGTTTTTTATATACTCATTTAGTGTCATTCCGGATAGGTAAAAAAATATTTTCCGAAAGTGATAATCGGAAACCCCGGCAAATTCTGAAATAGTTTCAAGCGATAGATCATCTGTTAATCGTTCTTCAATATATTCAATGACTTGGTTTAATTCCTTTAACACGTTATCCCTCCTTTCTGTTTAAATAATAGCAAAGTAATATTGTAAATACTCGACATGTTTAATGGGAAAAATATCGAATTACTTAATGATTTTTCGTAGTAAATATATAGCGGTCTAGGTGAGGCCTCATAGTGGGATAATGGACAACTGCATAGACTAGTAATAAGTTGTCTATTCTTAAACATGTTGTAGAATGTACGTTATAATGTTAGGAACAGTAAAACAATAACATTAGGTAAGAGGAGGGAAAGTATGCATAACGATGGCAGTCTCCATGAAAAAGAAGGAAGATCTGTTTTAGTATTTGAACGTCAATATCCATTCACACCTGAAACTGTCTTTCCATTTATAACGGATCCTCAATACTTCACGCAGTGGTATCCATTTGCAACTGGCGATATGGATCTTAAGGTTGGTGGAAAGATAAAGTTCGACGATGGGGAAGGATCAACCTATGAAGCGGTGATTACCGAATTCCACCCTCCGTATTCCTTTTGTTTTAAGGAAATGGAGGACCTTTTAGAGATAAGCATACAGGAAGCAGATCAAGGCTGTACCATGACATTCAGTCATACGTTTGATGATCGAGAAATGGCGAAATATACAGCAGCAGGTTGGCATAGATGTTTGGATGCCCTTGGTCAATTAATCCATGGTCAGCCAATTGAATGGGATGAAAATGGACCTGAATTACGTGAATACTACAAAGAAAAGTTTGAATGAGGGTTTTTTGGTAATCGAATGCACCATAACTATGACGATCAACTATGTTGGTCGTTTTTTATTGTGGGAATTTCATGTAGACTAATAAGTGGTTTTACAGAAGCTGCAGAGACTCTTGTTAATACTTTTTCAATTAAATAGAGAAACACAACAGTTGTGATACTGATGACATTAATAGGTCATCCATAATAAATTAAAAAGAAGGTGCGTTGTATATGGAGAATGTTAGCCAAGATATCCAAGATCTGTCCATTAAGTCCTTGGAATCAACTTTTAACAAACTTTCAAATGCTTATAAAAGCATGACCGAAAAAGGTACAAATACAACTCTTGTCAAAAAAAGACATGACGCAGTAAAAATTGGTTTAGAAAGCCTCAAAGGCACTTGGTACGGGGGAGAGTTTATTTATGATAAAGATATCATTTTGCTCTCTATAGATGTACTGGAACATGTCATGACATCAATAGAGAAACAAATATTAAATGCAAAAGAAGGAAGTTCACAAAAAACTATAAATGAACGTCGCCTAACTGCGCTTAAGCTGGCAATCGAATCTTTAGAGAATCGCATTAAGTCCGCTTCCACGAAAAGGTAATTGGCTCCCAATTCAAACCAATTCCATATGCAGGTCACTTAGCATAAGAGGAAGATCCTGTTGTTGTAGTAGGGCATATTATTAAATTCTTAAATGAAACAGAGAGATGAAGTATTCGCCTGAATTGAAACCAAAACTCCTCCCCTTTCAAGTGTTCCCCCCTTAACATAGAATTTCTTCAAAAGATCACATTTTAATTTCAGTTAATCAAATATAATTAGTGTTGTAGGTTACTCGACCTACAGTACAACTTTGCACAATACAATGTGGTTCATTTGGTCTTATTATGTAGGCTATATTTTAATAAAATATAGGTATAGAACATACTACTTATGAACTATTGATTAGGGGGATAAAGATGGATCAACGTAGTATGGCAGTATTAAATCAGTTATTGATTCAAGATTCATACATTACCATTCAAGAACTTGCAACCTTGTTAAATGTATCACGGCGCACGATTTATAGTGACCTTGACAAAATAAATAATTGGCTTAATGACCATCGATTAGAAGAGATCAAGCAAGTGAGAGGGCAAGGCATATATATCGATGAACAAACTAGAAAAGATATTACTGCCAAACATTCTTCATCAAGAGCAACGTACTACGAATTCTCTCCTGTAGAAAGAAGGGCTTGGATTTATATACATGTAGTTGGGGAGAAAAAGGCTTACTTTTTAGAGGATATTAGGCAAATTTTTGAAGTAAGTCGAAATACAGTCCTAGATGATATTAAGAAACTTAAAGAAGAAATGAAAACGAACCAGTTATATTTTTATTCTGATCGCAAGACTGGGTACTCGATAAAAGGAAATGAAAACGATATCAGAAGGCTGTTGATCTATTATCTATCTTTAGTTACACCAAAAGAAAGCTGGTACAGCATTTTGTATAATTTACAAAGTTCTTCTCTCAACATAGAAGACCAAGCTTTTAGACCATATTTAAGCTTTGATTTCTCATTGGTGCATCTCCTAAGGCAATTATTACAGAAGCATGAGCAACGTTTTAGGGTGGAGTTTACTGATGAAGTTTTTAATAATATTGTCGTTTGGTTTCACTTTTTCTTAAAGCGAATAGAGCAAGGGAAATTTGTTGAGGTAGATTTAGTTGAGAAGGAAGTAATAAAAACGACTGATGAATACGCAGGCGTTAAGTCTCTTTGTAACTACTTATCCGACTCGTTAAATACGGAGATGCCGTCTGATGAAATTTATTATTTTGCCAAGTACCTCCTTAGTGCAAAGGTTAATTATAACTTTAGGCCACAAATGGAAAGTGAGGAAATGAAAGCACTTCTTCAGGTGGTAGAAAAGATGGTCTCCTCTTTTCAGTTACATGCTGCCATTGAATTCCAAGAACCAGAGCAGATGATCCAGAATTTGCTACTACACTTAAAGCCTGCGTACTACCGGATTAAATACGGAATTGAAGTAGAAAATGTTTTGCGGGATTCGGTTAGCCAAAATTATTTTGAGGTCTTTCATCTAACAAAAAAAGTAGTCCATCATTTTGAAGATTTGATTGGTGAATCCATTAATGAAAACGAAATTGCATATATTACAATTCACTTTGGAGGATGGCTTCGTAAGGAAGGGGTGATGCTCGAACAAACTAGGAAGAGAATGCTTATCGTTTGTACGAATGGGCTGGGTACATCGAGGTTATTAGAAAGTCAACTTGAGGGGCTTTTCACTGATGTAGAAACGGTAGGGGTAACCTCCTTAAGAGAGTATGAAAAAATGGATCTAAATGTCGACTTTATTGTGTCGACCATCCAGCTCACCGAAAGAGGAATCCCGGTCATTGTTGTGAATCCTGTATTGGATAATAAGGACAAAGAGCAGCTATTGAAAAAAGTAAACAGTTTGTTTGATCGTACATCAAGAAAACAAGTTTACTCTGTAGAAACAGTCCTGGATATTGTTCAAAGATACGCTACTATCGAGGATAATGAATCCTTATCTAAGGAGCTTCGAAGGTATTTCCAAGCACCTCTTAATGTAGAAAATGAAAATAAGAAACCGAACTTAAATGAACTTTTACCACCTGAAAGAATTTTGATGAAGAAGCAAGTAGAAGGCTGGGAGAAGGCAATAAAGGTTGCCGCTGAACCTTTGTTGACACAAGGATATATCCAAGAGAGTTATATTATAGAAATGATTAAAAATGTTAAGAGGTCTGGTCCTTATATTGTTATATCCCACCATTTTGCCCTCCCCCATGCGAATCCAGATGATGGGGTAATAAAAACGGGGATGAGCATGCTCCATTTGGAAGAAGCTGTTGACATATTAGGGAAACCTGTACAAATTATAGTTGTTTTGGCTTCACGGGATAACGAACAGCATTTAAAGGCATTGGCGCAGCTAACGAAATTATTTTCTGATAAAGCGACTATGGAATATATGCTGCAAACAGCGGATAGACGTGAAGTAAACAAATTCATACAGACATATTCAACGGAGATTAATTAAACAGCAAGGGATAGGTGAGTGAAAGAGATGAGATTTTTAGAAAAAGACATTGTATCAGTTGGTGTAGAAGCAGCGGATGCAGAAGATGCTATTGAAATTGCGGGAGACTTACTGAGGCAAGCTGGACTAGTAGAAAAATCATACATTGAAGCGATGAAGTTTTCCTATCAAAAAAACGGACCTTACTTTGTACTAGCCCCTAGTATTGCCATTCCACATGCACGACCAGAGGATGGGGTAAATGAAGCTTCTGTTTCATTTGTGCAATTAAAGGAACCTGTAGTGTTTGGTCATTCTTCAAACGATCCGGTACGACTTGTGTTTGGGTTAGGGGCATCTTCGAGTGAGGAACATATCACCTTACTTCGAAAATTAACTGGGCTACTCAATGACTCTGCCAATGTTGAAAAATTAACTTCGGCAACAACTTATGAAGAAATAAAAAACATTTTAGAAATGGAGAGATAAGTGATGATGAAAGTACTTACTGTTTGCGGACTAGGTCAGGGAACAAGCTTAATCTTGAAAATGAATGTTGAACAAGCATTAGCAGATAAAGGAATTAGTGCGGAGGTGGAGCATATGGATGTTTCGACTGCTTCAACAATGCAGGCGGATTATATCATTACAAGTAATGAATTAGCAGAAAGCCTTGTGGAGCATAGCGCAAAAGTCTTCATAGTGAATAACTATTTTGATATGGAAGAAATAAACAATGCAATAGATGAGAACATCGAAAGTTAAATTAACCAGGGGGGAAACGTAAATGGATGCTATATTTTGGGTTGCAACGAATATTTTTGGGCAAGCCGCGATTCTACTAGGTTTCATCGTTCTATTAGGATTACTACTACAGAAAAAAACGGCGAGTCAGGTAATTAGCGGTACGTTTAAAGCCATTATTGGTTTCTTAATCATAAGTGCTGGTTCCACCGTAATCACAGGAGCCTTGACTGTTTTTGAACCGTTGTGGAAAGAAGTTTTTAATCTTTCGGCAGAGCCGCTTGGTGATTTCATGGGCCAAGAAGCATTTAACGCGAAGTATGGTAGTGCAGTTACTTTAGCAATGACGTTAGGATTTGTTATTAATGTTTTACTAGCTAGGTTTACTAGATTTAAATATATTTATTTAACTGGTCATATGATGTTCTGGACAACCACCATTTTCGCTGGAATTGTTGTTCAAACTGCTGGAGATGTCTCCTTCGGTAAACTCGTTATATTCTTAGCCGTGTTTATGGGGTTATATTGGACACTTCAGCCTGCTATAACCCAGCCTTTTATGAGGAAGATCATGGGAAATGATAATATCGCACTTGGACATACATCAGCGTCTGTATCCTTATTAGCTGCTTTGGCTGGTAAGTATTTAGGTAATAAAGAAAATGATTCTGAGAAAATCAAACTACCAAAAGGGTTAGAATTTCTAAGAGATTCAAACGTTATTACAGCATTGACAATGGGACTATTATTCTTAGTCGGAGCAATTATTATTTCCTTTAAGGACACACCAGGAGCTCAGGGGCTAGTAGATGCTGCAGGAGATCAAAACTTTATTGTTTATTCTATCATACAGTCATTCACATTTGCTGCAGGTATTGCAGTTGTGTTACTAGGTGTGCGTATGTTCATTGGGGAGATGGTTCCTGCCTTTAAGGGAATTGCAACGAAAATTGTACCTGGTGCGAAACCAGCGCTAGATAGCCCAGTTGTCTTCCCTTTTGCACCAAACGCAGTAATCCTAGGATTCTTGGGATCATTCGTTGGGGCAATAATTTGGTTGGTGATATTAGGGAATACAGTTAGCTATGTGTTTGTACCAACGATGATTGTGCTATTCTTCCACTCTGCTACTGCAGGGGTATTCGGAAATGCCACAGGTGGGGTAAGAGGTGCCATCATGGGTGGTTTCATTACATCCACTGTCGTAGCATGGGGACAATTTGTAATGGTGAAGATGCTTTTACCTGGTACAGTACCAGATACAGCAATGTGGGCAGCAGATTCCGATATGTTCATCTTAGGTCCAATCATCCGATTTTTAGCACAATTGTTTTTCTAGATTAAGAGGGTTAGGGGATGTATGTCCCCTTTTTTAAGTTTAATTAATAAATTACATCAGGGGTGATTTCAATGAGTTTTATTAGAACATTTCACGGCGATATAGAGCCATCAAAATTAGGTTTTACCTATTCACACGAACATATTGTATGTCGTCCACCGTATTGGGTTGAACAAGAGAAAGACGACCTGCTTTTAGATGATAAACAAAAATCCAAACTGGACGTCCAAGATTTCAAAAATCTCGGCGGACAGGCGATTGTTGATGCCACGGCAGTCGACTATGGGCGTGACGTGCAAGCAGTCAAAGAGATTGCAGAAGAAACTGGCATTACGATTATTGGGACTGCAGGATTTAACAAGAGTTTTCTATGGGATGCCCCAATCCCTGAAAATGTTAAAAGACTAACAGGTGACTATGTTAGGTATTCTGAATGGATAGAGGCAAAATCAATTAACGAGCTAGCTGATTTCGTAATCCGTGAAGTGGAAGAGGGACTTGAAGGTACGACTATACGGGGAGGACAGGTGAAATTTGGTACAGGCTATAACAGGATAACACCATTAGAGGAAAAAACATTACGCGCGGTAGCAAGAGCACACCATGAAACAAAGGCGCCTTTGCACTCTCATACAGAAGCAGGAACAATGGGGCTTGAACAAATTGAATTACTAAAGAGTGAAGGTATAAATTTAGAATATATTAGTTTCGGCCATATGGATCGGAACCCCGATCCTTATTATCATGAGAAAGTAGCCCAAACTGGTGCATTATTATCTTTTGATGGTATTTCGAAAATTAAATATGCACCAGAAAGCACCCGAATTCAATGTATCTTAGAACTTGTTAAAAAGGGATATGAGGATCAGATTTTAGTAAGTGGTGACACAGCAAGAAAGTCTTACTATAAACATTATGACTTTGGATTAGGCTTGGAGTATATTATTGGCAAATGGGTTCCACGATTCATTGATGAAGCAAATCAAAATGGCTTTGATGGTGCAAAGTTAATTAATAAGTTTTTCATCCAAAACCCTGCACGTTGCTTCACATTTAAAAAATAGGTTGAAAGGCATTGTAACGGCCTTACATTTCTACCTTGAAAAATTTTTAATAAATTGGATGGTGATAAAATGGAATTCCAATATGAAAATTCGTTTGACGTAAAAGAAAAAATTAATCAATCAAAAATTGCTATCTTACCAGTTGGTGCGGTAGAGGCACATGGCCCGCATTTACCACTGGGGACGGATAATTTTCTTGCGGAGCGGCTCTCCCACAAATTGGCGGAACGAACAAAGGCTCTTGTATTACCAACTTTACCTTATGGACAAGTATGGAGCCTACGCAATTTTCCTGGAAGTATCAATATAAAAAATAATTCCATGATTGCTTTTCTCGTTGATATTGGAGAAAGTCTATATAAACAAGGCTTCAAAACATTTGTTATGGTAAATGGCCATTTAGGGAATCAAACGGCATTAAAAGAAGCGGCACGTGTATTGTATGAATCGTGCCCAGAAATGCGGGTGATTTATTTCTTTTATCCTGGTATGAACAATGCTGCAGCTGAAGTGAGAGAAAAAAGCTCAACTCACAATACTTACTTCCACGCATGTGAAATTGAAACATCTTTCATGCTTTACCTTGCACCTGAATTGGTAAACATGGAAAAGGCACTCACAGATATACCAACTATTCCTCAGCATGCAGATTTCACTCCTACACCTTGGGAGGATTTTACAGAAACAGCTGTATTAGGAGATGCAAGCCTAGCTACGAAACAAAAAGGCGAACATATTATTAATACAGCTTTGGAGAATATGGTCAAAATCATGAAAGACCTAAAATAATATTAGATAACATATGGAATTAGTATGAAATAGTAAAGGTGTGACACGCCATGAAAGAAAAACTTTATGATAAATTTCTATTCAATTTTTTAGCGAATGACCGAGAGAATGCTGAGGCAATAATAGAAGCTGGATCAGGTTGTGTAGTACCAGGCATTGTATCAGATAAATTTGATACTGTCGACGCGGCTGTAAAGAAGGTAGAGGAATTAAAATCTATTACGAATACGGTGAGTATCGGCCTCGGTGGTGGTGGAAATCCTGCTAATTGGAAAAAGGTCTTAGACATAGCGGTTGTCTCAAGCCCAGGCCATATCAACCAGCCATTTGAAACTGCATCCTATGCGAGACGCTATCTTGATAGAAAAGGTGCTCCAGCTCAATTAGTCAATGCACTTATTCAACCAACAGGAGAAGTAGGGAAGATTAAATTAGCTGTTTCACAACAAGTAATGCAAGTCGAGGAATTTATTGAAGTAGCAAGAGGATATGGGATTGAGAGTATAAAAATGATGCCAATTAAGGGTACGCAACACCTAGAAGAATTAGTATATCTAACGAGAGTGGCTGCTGCAAAAGGGATTCGCGGTGTGGAACCTGCAGGTGGAATCGATGTAAACAACATAAAAGCGATTTTTACAGCAATTAAAGATATCGATATTGATTTCTTTATGCCACATATCTTTGGATCAACGATTGACAAAAGTACTGGAGCTACAATTCCAGCCAAAGTATCGGAGATTCTAGCAGAAGTGGAGGGATTATAATGATTGATAAATATTTCAGTGAAATCGCGAATTTACTCGCCATTGTAGAAAAAGAAGAACTGGAAGGAATGTCTCTTGCTGCAAAAAAAGTTGCGGAAGTCATACAAAATGGTGGGGTTGTCCATTTATTTGGGTGCGGCCATTCACATATTTTAACAGAAGAAGTCTATTATCGTGCAGGTGGTTTAGTTCCAATTCACCCTGTTTTACATGAACCTTTAATGCTTCATGAAGGTGCTGTTCGTTCTTCTGCTTTTGAAAGAAAGAATGACTATGCAAAAACATTTATGGAGTCTCAGGATATTCGAAACAGTGATCTCATTATCGTTATCTCTACGTCAGGAAGAAATCCGGTCCCAGTAGACGTAGCAAAAATTGCTAAAAGTAAAGGAGCTTTTGTTATTGGTATAACTTCGATTTCATATTCTTCTAGCCAACCTTCGCGGCATACTAGTGAACTGCACTTATTCGATGCTGTGGATCTAGTAATTGACAATCATGCTCCGGTTGGAGATGCACTCTTATCTCATGACAAAGTAGATGTTAACTTTTCTCCTAGCTCTACGGTAATTGGGTCTACTATATTAAATGCGATTTTTGCAGAATCTATTAAACAAATGGCAGACAATAACTTTGAACCACCAGTCTTTCTAAGTGGCAACATAGAAGGTGCAGATGAACATAATCAGTTATTAATCGATAAATATAAGGATCGGGTAAAGCTTTAGATGACTCATTAGAGTAACAACATTTTATGTGTGAAAAAACACCTAAAGAAGTTTGATTGAGTAATTAAGTAGAATTAGAGTGATGGATGACGAATATGCTCTAATTCTACTTAATAAGTAAAAACTCACCTGGGTAGCTTTAAATTGCTAACTTAAACCTCTAAATTGAAAACTGAGAAATAATTATATTATTCTAATCAGTTACGACCGCACTTAATATCCTCCTCAGACTTAAAAATCCCTTTTTACTACCCTACTTATCACTAGATTCGCTACAAAAAAACCAATGATCCCTAGCATAATTGGTATTATGGTATAAGAAAACAGGTTAGCTCCGATCCCACTTTCAAAAGAGGAAGATAAGATTGCGATAATAAGAATAGAGGAAGTAATCGTTGCTGGAACAGAATATTTAATCATCCCAAAAAATAAAGGAATTAAAGACATTCCAGCACATGCCACTGCTGTAACAATTAAGTGAATTATCTTATCAGCTAAGAGATCTGTCGGTAAAGGCACCGTAATATGGGCATACATATTATTAATCGCAGAAAAACTGGAAAACACAATGATCTCTGACATGATAACAAATAAAAAAGTTAACATACTTATAACTAGTACCTTTGCCAAAAGAAGCTTCTTCCTATTGATTGGATACATGAATAACACCAAGATGGTTTTATTCTTAAACTCTTCGATTATCAAGTTAGAAAGCAATACAGATGCATTGATTACAAATGCCGCTACAACTAATAATTCAATCAACCTCATAACATCTTCGGGGCTTGCAAGGAACTCTGTAGCAGCCTCTGAATCTAAACCAAGCAATAAGAGAATCCCGATAATTCCCACATTTATCAACATAAAATTTAATAAGACACTACCACTATTCATTCTTCTTATTTCCAACTTGATAAGATTAAGCATGGTTATTGCCTCCTCCTATTCGTTGTAAGAAATATTCTTCAAGTGATTGATTTTTCTTCTTTATAGCACCAATTTCTATCTCGTTGCGAACCATAGCCTGGATAATGTCATTTTGAGAAAGATGATGATCATAGATTTTTATTAAACCCTCTTTTTCTATCACTCGGAAGTTAACCAGTTTCAATTCATTTTCCAGAACAAAAGCAGCTTTTGAATAGTTGGTTACAAATAACTCCATATGATCTGTATGTTTGCTGCGAATCTCATCCATTGAAGCCTCTTCTATCAGTTTGCCTTCACGGATCACACCAATTGTATCGGCAATTTGCTCGATTTCCCCAAGAATATGGCTAGAGATCAACAGGGTAATCCCGTATTGTCTGCTGAGCTTCAAAAACAAATCGCGTAATTCGTGCATCCCAACAGGGTCTAATCCATTCACTGGTTCATCTAATATAAGTAAATCTGGTTTCGTTATGATTGCTCTTGCAATACCGAGCCTTTGTTTCATACCAAGCGAAAACGCTTTAACGGGTTTTTCTTCAATGTTGACTAAATTTACTAGCTTCAATGCCTCAGGAATAGCCTTTTTATTATAGTACCCCATGTATTCGCAATGCAGCTCTAGGTTTTTTTTAGCAGAGAGTTTTTCATAAAAAATGGGGTATTCAATAATGCTTCCCATTCTTTTTAATAGTTCATAAGAGGTGGAGTGTAATTTTTCTCCTAATACCTCTATTTCTCCTCCTGTTGGATTAACAAGATTGGTTATCATTTTCATAATCGTTGTTTTCCCTGCACCGTTTGGGCCAAGAAAACCATAAATCTCACCACGTCGGACATTCATATTTATATCTGAAACAACTTCTTCCTTCTTATAAGCCTTTGTTAACTGGTAGGTTCTAAGAATATAGGTCATACAACAACTTCCTTTCTTAACGTAACTTCACTATATCAAAGGAAACTGTCGTTTTTATTACTGAATCCTTACTATTTTCTTAAGTTATTTTTTGAATTTAATTGTGAAGACCGTCTGCTTAAAAGGAACGCTGGAAAATTCAATATGCCCGTGCATCCGTTCCGTTAATCGTTTTGCAATGGTTAGCCCTAGGCCACTTCCTTCTGCGGAAGAGCTTCTTGAATCCTCCAAGGTGTACAATCGTTCAAAGATTTGGTTCGTTTCTGTTTCTTTTATCCCTTTTCCTCTATCCAAAATGTCGATAAACACATGCTCGCTATCTTGACGCAAGGTTAGGCCGACTACTTTTCCGTCCTTCCCATATCGAATGGCATTTGATAATAAATTCTCCAAAACACGGGTAATGGCATCTGCATCTGCATAAAGAAAAATAGACTCCTTTGGTATATCAATTAATACGTCAAAGCCTTTGGTGGTTAACGTATCATAATAGACGAGTATTGTTTTTCTGCATACCTCATTTATATGTATCTTACTCATTTCCAGCTGCCAGTCATCTGATTCAAGCTTTGCTAAATCAAAAAATTTATTCATTAGACTGGCTACTTCAATTACTTTTTCATTCACCGTGGCCAAAAGAGCAGCTCGTTCTTCAGGAGTGATCTCCTTATTATGCTGTATTGTCTCAATATATCCTAAAATAACAGTAAGTGGTGTCTTTAAGTCATGTGAAACATTTGTAAGCATGCGATTCATTGACGTTCTCACACGAGCAACTTCAGCCGTGTATTCCTGATGGTAATCAAGCAAATAATTAATTTCAATTAACAGCTCTCTTATCTGCTTTTTATCAGTAAATAATAACAACCGTTCAGCTGACTCATCCGAAATAATACTGTTCAGCTTTTTAGAAATATACGAGAGATTTTGGTTGATTTGCTTCTTTACTCTATAAAACCGATAAACTATTAATAACAGGAGAAGTAGAAGAACAGATAAAGCATATATCATGGGTTTATCTCCATTTTGTAACCAATCCCCCATATTGTCTTTATGTGTTTAGGGGAAGAAGGATCATCTTCAATTTTTCCCCTAAGTCTACGAATATGGACGTTTATAACGTTATCATCTCCGTAATACGTTTCCCTCCATACACTTTCAAAAAGTTGACCTTTCGTAAATACTTGGTTTGGATTCGTTGCTAGTAAACGCAATATCTGAAATTCCTTTGCAGTCAAATTCATTTCCTCTCCATTTTTTAATACGGAAAAGTTATTCAGATTGATTTCAAGATTGGACACCTTCACTACCTGATTTTGATTATCAGGATTTGATTGACTATATTGCGTTGATCGTCGTAATGCAGCCTTAACCCTGGCTGTCATTTCTATAAGCGAAAAAGGTTTTCCAATATAATCATCTGCCCCAAAACCAAGACCAAGGGCTTTATCTAGATCACTATCTTTAGCAGACATAATCAATATAGGGAGCAGGCTATACTTCCTGATACCCTGTAAAATATCTAAGCCGTTAGAAGAAGGTAACATTAAATCAAGTATCACCAAATCAAAAACTTCTCCTGAAAAGAGTTTCATTGCTTCTTCGCCATCAAATGCCGATGTAACCCTAAACCCTTCTTTTTTTAAATGATTTAAAACCATTTCATGGATTTGCTTATTATCTTCAACGAGCAATATTGATTCGCCCATGTCTTCACTTCTTTCTTTATAGAGATATGGTTTACTATTAGCGGAGCAGAAGGGAGGTAGAGTTAAAGGGCAATCAATTGCCTAGTAAAAGCAAATGATCTAGAGGAATATACAGAAGGAGTACGGATTTAGGTTCTCCTATCATTAGTGTTCACCGCCTTCCGCTATTCACAAACGATTACCTGCCGTGAGAAAAGCTTCTTTACCCCCTTATGAGCAACACATCGATCGACTATCTTAAAACCAGCCATCAATATCATCTCGTCCATGTCTTCGATTGTAAGAATCACGACTCTATCCGCTATTCTTTTTGCGTGCTTGATAATAGCGAACTGCTCTTCCGGAGTAGCACTGGAGTAAATGTTGTAAGGCATATCAATGATTGCCACATCATAATGGCCTTCTTCCTCGGCAATATCTTGTACTTTCACTAGTCCGTCATAGTTAAAATAAGAGATATTTTCCCTGGATCCCTTTACTACTAATGGATTGCGGTCAGAACCAACAATCTGGATCCCCATGGAGAGTGCTTCGACAAGTACCGTTCCTATTCCACAGCAAGGATCGATTACGCGGACACCTGATGGGTATGGAACTGCTATATTTACAACAGCTCTGGCCAAACGTGTGCTTATTGCAGTCGAGTATTCTTGAGGTTTCTTCACATGATGGAGCCATACGGACTCGCTTTCTTGGTAAGTCCCAAAGTACCACCGCCCTTTAAACGGTACAATACCGAAAAGGATATCAGGATTTTTCATCTGCGCCTCTCCGATGATATTCCATCCAATCTCTTTTTCAATAATCCGCCGTTCTGCATATTCTATTTTTTGTTCATTGGATAGGTCATTTATTTTTATGTAGAGTACCTTAAAGGTTTTGTCACTAAGCTCGATTTGGTGAACCTGTTTAGCGATTTCCTGAACAGATTTGCCAGAGAAAAGAATTGAGAGTCTTCCCTTTATAAATGGACTCCTGCTAGGATCGATGTTTCTTGTGCTTTTTATCAGGTTATCAGCTTCTTCTCCAAAGAGAGCCCTTTGTTCTAATGCACTGAGAGATTTTTCTTCGAGACCATGTGTGCAGGTGTATATGTATTCGGATGTTTGCGAGTTAAGTTTTGTCATAATTTGTGTATTAGCCCTTCTTCGATCAATAATCAATCCATTACTATTCAATCTATTATATCTTATATAAACCATTATAACGAAAAAAGTAATAGGTTATGTAAAGATGTCGCTCCACTCGTTTGCGAATGCATGAAAGTTACCGACAGCTTCCAGCGTATAAAATAGAAGTTTCAGATAAAAGGGGTTGAAATTGTAAGGGGTTTCAAATATAATTTACTTAAACCGATTTACTAAACCGGTTTACTACATACATGGAGGGGGCATTTATGAAAAAATCTACGATGGCTGATGTTGCAAAGTTAGCAGGAATTTCTAAAAGTACGGTATCACAATATATAAATAATCGTTTTACATATATGTCGGAGCCTACAAAAGAACGGATTAAGGTTGCCATCGAAGAGCTCCAGTATGTGCCGAACTTTACCGCTAAAAGTCTGAAACAAAAGAAGACTCGGACGATCGGTGTTATCGTCGCAAATATTTTACATTCTTTCACTACGGAAGTTATTCGTGCTATAGAAGATGAATGTGAGCGAAACAATTTTCAACTCATTGTTTGTAATGCAGACGACAATTCAGCAAAAGAAAGAAAGTACATTGATATTTTATTAGCTAAGCAAGTAGATGGTTTAATCATTTTTCCGACTACAGGCAATTTTGATTACTATCAGTATTTAAAGGAATTGCAATTCCCGGTCGTTTTCATAGATAGAAAGGTAGATGGAAATATATATCCAACCTTTTTGTTAGATAATGATGCAGCAGCAGAAATTGCAGTAGAGTCCTTTTATCAAAATGGGATACAAGAAGCAGGTATTGTATTACCGCCTCTAAAGAAAAACATGACACCACGTGAAGAACGACTAGAAGGATTTAGGAAAGCATTAGCCAGGAGAGGTATTCAACTCAAAGAAGATTGGATTGTAGAAGGGAATAGCCAAAAAGTCTCCGAGCATCTAAAAACGTTATATAGAAAGAATGATTTGCCTAAAGGGTTCTTTACAGTGAATGATGTTTCTTTAATAGAGTTACTAAAATTTCTAAAAAGTAAGCGCTTAAAAATACCACGTGATATAAATGTGATCACGATTGATTTCTCTGTTTATTTGGATTTATTGAATCCACCTATCACGATAATAAAACAACCAACTGTAGAAATAGGTGTTGAAGCAGCAAGTTGTTTACTGAAAGAGATTCAGGAAGAAGAACGGAAACAAGAATATGAATTAAGAAGATTCACCCCAGTTACCCACATAGAAAGCGAACAGATAAAGAAGTAAGCTTGCTTGTTTTTGCAAGCGATTGCAATTATAGTAATAGGCTTTCACTCGAATAAGGTTTGGAAAGGAAATACAAAAATATAAGGTTATAACCGTAATCTGGATTAGGAGGCATCGATGAGCACAGTAACAGTACAAGCAGAAGAAGTTAAACGTCTGGTAGTAGCTAAATTGGAACAAACAGGTTTAGAGAAAGACCATGCAGAAAAAGTAGCTAGCATTTTAATCCATGCAGATCTAAGAGGTGTGAGTTCTCATGGTGTCTTAAGAACAGAACACTATATTAATAGACTAAATGAAGGTGGATTGAATAAAACTCCGAACATTTCAGTCAACAATACGGGTCCGGTTACTGCTGTCGTAGATGGTGATAATGGGTTTGGACATGTCATTGCAGATAAGGCAATGGAAGTAGCGATTGAATCCGCAAAAGAAAATGGGGTTGGAATGGTTACAGCAATGAACAGTAGCCATTGCGGGGCCTTAAGCTATTTTGTAAACAGGGCAGCTGAAGAACAGTTGATTGGGATTGCGATGACACATACCGATAAAATTGTTGTTCCATTTGGTGGGAAGAAGCCTTTCTTAGGTACAAACCCAATAGCCTATGGAGTTCCAGCAAAAAAGAAAAAGCCGTTCATACTAGATATGGCAACTTCTACAGTAGCGCTAGGGAAGATTTTACAATTTAAAGAAGAAGGCAAAGATATCCCGGCAGGCTGGGGCGTTGATGCTGAGGGGAATACTGTTACAGATCCTTCTAAAGTAGAAGCACTAAGCCCATTTGGCGGGCCTAAAGGCTATGGCCTTTCCTTAATTGTTGATATCTTTTCTGGATTATTAGCGGGTGCTGCTTTTGGTCCACACGTTAATAAAATGTACGGGGATTTAGATAAGTACCGACATTTAGGGCATTATTTCTGTGTGATCAATCCATCCTATTTTACGGATAAAGATAGTTTTCTAGAAAATATGGACCAAATGATTGATGAACTGCATAACGCAAGTCCTGCAGAAGGATTTGATAAGGTTCTTATCCCAGGAGAAATTGAACAGCTTAATGAGGAAAAGAATCGAAAAGAAGGGGTTACGATTGCTGCATCTGTTTATGAGTATCTAGCAAATTAAAAAAGGGGAGAGAGTTATCATGAAGAAGATGAAATTAACGATCATATTATCTGCAATTGTATTGTTTCTGGCAGCATGTGGGTCAGATGAGGCTAGTGGTGGAAATGGGGATACCATCGAGTGGAAATTAGGCCATTTATCTGATGAAAACCATTTTTGGCATAAAACAGCCGAAGAATTTGCAAGTCTAGTAAACGAAAAGACCAATGGTGAGATTGAAATAGAGATTTATCCGAATAATTCATTAGGTGGCGAAACAGATACGATTAATTCCATTCAGGCGGGCACAGCAGATTTAGTTATCTCAGGGGAAACTCTACAAAACTGGGCACCAAAAGCCGCGCTATTGGCAGCACCGTATGCTTTTAGAGATTTAGATCACGTTACTTCCGTGGTAGAAGGGGAGATTGGGCAGGAAATTGAAGATCAGATTAAAGAAGAAGCAGGGCTGACTCCACTTTACTATCATACACGTGCACCGAGAAACCTAACTTCTAAAGAACCAATTAAATCTCCTGCAGACTTAAGTGGCTTTAGTATGCGTGTACCAAACGTTCCATTATTTTTAGATACATGGGAAGCTGCAGGAGCGAACCCTCAAGTAATGGACTTTAATGAAGTTTTCACAGGAATTCAGCAAGGGGTTATTGATGGTCAAGAGAACCCTGTTGATTTAATCCAAAGCGGTGGACTTTATGAAGTACAGCAATATGTAAATAGAACGGAGCATGTTCATTCATGGATTTATGTATTAGTAGGAAATGAGCAGCTTGAAGCGTTGAATGATGAACAACGAGATGCAGTTCTTGAGGCAGCCGAAGAGGCACAGAAGATCGGAGAAGAGCTTTACCAAGAAGAAATCGAACAGATTGAAGGCGAATTAACTGACAATGGCATGGAATTTGTTGACGTTGATCAAGAAGCCTTTAGAGAGGTTATGATCCCAGCGGTAGAAAAATCGTTATCAGATGAACAGCTAGATCTATATAATCGGATTTTAGAAGTTGAGTAGACATTAATAGACGGACCCAATCAAAAAATGAAGGGCTGGCCTTCTTTACCTTAAGGAGGTAGAGCGGGCAGCTCTTATTGCTTTATTGACAAAGGGGTATAAAAAAGAGGTGGCTTTTTTTATGAAGGGACGGTGCAGGAGGAAATGACCAAGCTTATTGAGCGATTACTCGGATTTCTAACAATCGTTAGTTTTATAGGCGTTATTAGTGCAGTGGTTGTCCAAATTATGGCTAGATATTTGCCATATAACGCAGTATGGACAGAAGAATTAACGCGATATTTCTTCATCTTTACAATATGCTTTGGTGCTCCACTAGGGTTGTTAAAAGGAGAATATATAAACGTTGACGTTATTTTAAAAAGAATACCACTAAAAATCCGTAAATATTACGAGATTGTCATCTATTTACTTATTTTAGCTTTGAGTGTGGTTTTAGTGATGGAAGGCCTCACATTCACCGAAATTGGTGCAAATCAATTATCTGCCACGATGAACTTCCCGATGTCGTATATACATGCAGGGTTTGTCATTTTGGGTGTGTTTTTGGCATACTTTTCTACCATTCAAATCATCCGCCTGTTAAAGAATCAATATAATTTTGAACAGGGTTACGAGGAGGAATAATTATGGCAGCATTATTATTTGGATCATTTATAGTCTTAATCTTCCTAGGGATCCCTGTTGCCTTCAGCTTAGGGTTAGCCTCACTTCTTTATTTAGTTATAGGGGATATTCCATTAACGATTATACCTCAACGTATGTTTGGTGGTTTAAATTCCTTTACGCTCCTCTGTATACCAGGCTTTATTCTTGCTGGTAATTTAATGAACGCAGGAGGTATTACGGATAGGATTATACATTTTGCAAATAGCATATTGGGCCATATCCGTGGTGGGCTAGGTTTAGCAAATGTTGGTGCATCCATGGGGTTTTCCGGGATTTCTGGTACGGCATTAGCTGATACAGCGAGTATTGGTTCTGTTATGATTCCGTCTATGAAAAAGCAAGGGTATGGCGCAGGATTCTCTGCGGCGGTTACAGCTTCTTCATCCGTTGTTGGTCCAATTATCCCGCCGTCTCTACCGATGATTATGGTCGGTACGCTAGCAGCACTTTCCATTGGTGATTTGTTTGCAGCAGGTATTATACCAGGTCTGTTACTAGGCCTCGGATTGATGATCCCAACCTACTTGATCTCCGTAAAAAGAGGTTATCCAAAAGGAAAAAGAAGTACTTTAAAAGAAATTTGGACGAGTTTTAGTGGAGCATTTTGGGCTCTTTTTATGACAATCATTATTTTGTATGGAATTCTAGGTGGTTATTTCACACCAACAGAAGCATCTATTATTGCAGTTCTTTATGCTGTTGTGGTCGGATTGTTAGTGTATAAGGAGTTGAAAGTGAAAGATTTACCATCAATCATCTTAAAGTCAATGGTAAGCGCGGCTTCTATCATGTTATTAGTAGGTTTTGCTAACCTATTTGGTTGGATTATGACAAGAGAGCAAATCCCCCAACTAATAGCAGATTCCATTTTAGGATTTTCAACTAACTCTGTCGTCGTGATATTACTGATTATCTTACTACTATTATTCGTGGGTACATTTATGGAAACCATTGCAGCACTTGTAATCTTATTTCCAGTATTATTACCGGTTGCAACGCAAATTGGAATGGACCCAATTCAATTTGGTGTAGTGATGGTTCTAACATTAGTAATTGGCTTAATGACACCGCCTGTTGGTGTATGTCTCTTTGTTGCATCCCAAATAGGTAGAGTCACCATGGGGAAAGTGGTACGAGAGCTCGTTCCATTCTTTGGTATTGCCCTTCTCGTGCTATTACTTGTCGCATTTGTCCCACAAATAACGTTATTTTTACCAAATCTTTTTGAATAGAGGTGGATTGACTTGAAAGCAGTATTAATGCCCGAAGCACGTAAAATCGAGATAACAAATGTAGATAAACCACAAATTGATAAGGAAAGTCAAGTTCTATTAAAGATTAAAAGGGTAGGGATATGCGGATCAGACATGCATATCTACCATGGCACAAATCCAATGGCCACGTATCCTAGAATAGTAGGTCATGAAGTAACTGGAGAAATCGTGGAAGTAGGCTCCCAAGTATCCTCTGTAGCAGTTGGTGATCGTGTTGTTGTAGAACCGATCCGTTATTGCGGGAAATGCTTCGCATGTAAAAATGGACGTCCCAATGTATGTAAAGAGCTGTCTGCCTTTGGGGTGCATGAAGACGGTGGTATGAGAGAATTCGCCGTACTTCCTGAGAATCAAGTTCATAGAATTGACCCAACAATCGATTGGGACGAAGCCGTAATGGCAGAGCCTTATACGATTGGGGCACAGGCCACCTGGAGAGGAAATGTCCAAGAGGGTCACACAGTTTTTATTCAAGGAGCAGGGCCAATTGGAATTACGGTGTTAAAAATGGCCAAGCTACGTGGCGCTACGGTTATTATTTCTGATATTACACAGGAAAGATTAGATTTTGCAAAGGAAAATGGCGCAGATTATACGATCAACCCTATTGAAATTAATGTAGCCACAAAAATCGAAGAAATTACGGCAGGGGAAGGAGCAAACGTTGTAATTGATGCAGTTGGTACACCACAAACATTTGAATTAAGTGTCGAAGTTGTATCCCCTTCTGGCTATGTTGTAACACTTGGATTTGATACAAGGCCATCCTCTATTCCGGCAATGCCTATTACAAAAAAAGAGCTCACAATTGTGGGATCAAGATTGCAGACAGGCCAGTTTCCTTATGTAATAGATTTAATGAATGATAGAAAGTTAACGCATAATGGCTTGATTACGCATAAATTTCAACTTCACGAAGTAGAAGAAGCGTTCAAATTCATAGAAGAAAATCCACAATTAGTAAGAAAAGCAGTCATAGCTTTTGACTAAGCAAGGAGGATGAGCATGGCACTGACAGAAATGATCGCAAAACTACAAGCATCAAAATTAGTGGCCGTAATCAGGGGAAATAGTGCTGAAGAAGCACAGTCTATTGCTGAAGCAGCTATAAAAGGTGGCATTACTCATATTGAATTAACGTACACAACCCCTTTTGTCGGCAAAGCTTTTGAAGCCCTTCATTCTACAGATGCTACCATTGGAGCTGGTACGGTATTAGATGTGCAAACAGCCCGTGACGCCATTTTGCATGGAGCGCAATTCGTAGTAAGTCCTCATTTTGATTCAGAAATAGCAAAGTTGTGTAATCGGTACAATGTTCTTTATATGCCTGGTTGTATGACGGTAAAAGAAATTGTTTCAGCACTAGAATATGGCTGCACCATTGTGAAGCTATTTCCTGCTAATGGGTTTGACCCAAGCTTTATTAAATCGATTAAAGGGCCTATTCCACAGGTGGACGTTATGCCAACAGGTGGAATCAATTTAGAAAATATGAAGGATTGGATACAAGCAGGGGCTGTTGCTGTCGGGATTGGCAGTGATCTTACAAAAGCTTATCGAAATAACGGGGCAGAAGGCGTTACTGCATTAGCTCAAAACTATACAAACACACTAAGGAGGGTGAAAGAATGAATATTACCTTTCGCTGGTTTGGAAGGGACAATGATACGGTCTCTTTAGAGGATATTAGACAAATCCCAGGTGTAAAGGGAATTGTGTGGGCACTCCATAAAGTGCCAGCTGGAGACGTATGGACCGAGGAAGCAATTGAAGAAGAAGTGAAATATATTCAATCCCATGGCTTTCATGCAGAAGTAGTAGAAAGTGTGAACATCCACGAATCGATAAAAATAGGGAATGCAGACAGAGATCGCTATATAGCTAACTATAAAGAAACAATTAAAAATTTAGCCAAGCATGGAGTAAAGGTTATTTGCTATAATTTCATGCCTGTATTTGACTGGGTTAGAACAAATATGAAAGAGCCATTACCTGATGGATCAACCGCTTTATTTTTTGAAAAAAAGATAGTGGAAAATATAAACCTACAAACAATGGCTAATGATGTGATTAATTCAAGTGATTTAACCTTACCAGGATGGGAACCAGAAAGGCTAGCTAAAATAGAGGAACTTTTGGAAGAGTATGAGTCTGTCACAGAGGATGATCTATGGGATAATCTCGCATACTTTTTAGATGAAGTATTACCAGTAGCGGAAAGCCATGGAGTAAAACTGGCGATTCACCCGGATGATCCACCATGGTCTGTGTTTAACCTACCACGAATCATGAAAAATGATGCGGATATAAAACGTTTATATTCTCTATCTGATTCACCATCGAACACGCTAACATTTTGTTCAGGTGCTCTAGGAGCAAATCGGGAAAATAATACGGTAGAAATTATAAAGGATGTTGCAGAGAGATCGCCATTTCTACATGTGCGTAACGTAAAGATTTTTGAGAATGGAAACTTTATTGAGACATCTCATTTATCTTCAGATGGCAATATTGATATTAAAAATATTATGAAGCAGCTAAGTGACATCAACTATGATGGCTATATTCGGCCAGACCATGGTAGACATATTTGGAATGAAGTTTCCAGACCAGGGTACGGGCTTTATGATAGAGCATTAGGAATAATGTATTTGAATGGGCTATGGGATGCATTCCAATCAGTCAAGAAGGAGGAGGCCAACTATGTTTCCAGTACATGAGAATCTTGAAGGTAAGGTAGCAGTCATTACAGGTGGAAGTGGTGTCCTCTGTTCTGCAATGGCAAAGGAATTAGGTAGACAAAAGGTTAAAGTAGCCATTTTAAACAGAACGTTAGAAAATGGCCAAAAGGTAGCAGACGAAATCAACAAAGCTAATGGAGAAGCAATCGCAATTGGTGCTAACGTATTGGAAGAGGATGCATTATTAGAGGCGAAGCAAGAAGTTCTGAGTAAATTCGGAAAGATTGATATCTTAATCAACGGAGCTGGGGGCAACCATGAGGACGCGATTACCTCAGAAGAGAAGCATAGCCAAGATGCAAAAAAATCTTTCTTTGACTTAAAAGCTGAAGGGTTTACTAGCGTATTTGACCGTAATTTTAAAGGAAGCTTTTTAGCTGCGAAAGTATTTGGGGAAGCATTGCTTGAGCAACAAGGCTCTAGCATAATTAATATCTCTTCCATGAGCGCATATGCACCGATGACAAAAGTGCCTGCATACTCTGCAGCAAAAGCTGCCATTAATAACTTTACGATGTGGCTATCCGTTCATTTTGCCAACACAGGGTTAAGAGTAAATGCAATAGCTCCAGGGTTCTTCCTTACTACGCAAAACCGAGATCTTTTACTGGATAAAGAGGGCAACCATACAGCAAGAGCTGAAAAAATCATTACCGGAACACCAATGGAAAAATTCGGCGATCCTAACGACCTAATTGGTACACTTTTATGGTTAGTAGATCCTGAATACTCTGGCTTCGTAACAGGTGTAACGGTTCCTGTAGACGGCGGATTTATGGCTTATTCCGGAGTATAATAGGATCATGGTTTAACAATAGGGGATCAAATAATAATAAAGGTCGCTGACTGGGCAGGTCAGGAGATCCATAGATTTAAAGGTTTATTTTGAAGTTGAATGGCTGGTTTGAGCTCGGTGTGTTACTGAACTCAAACCAGTTTATTTTAGTTTGGAATGGGAAATGTTATTTGGTTGGTTTAGAGAAAAGGGATTTCTTAAACCTCCCAATCGAAAACTGCGAAATATCTACATCATTCTTACCGGAGATGATCAAATTACTTAATGCCTGTCCAACTGCACTGCTAAATTTAAACCCATGTCCTGAAAATCCTGCTGCAATCGCAACATTTGCGTGCTTAGGGTGGAGGTCAATAATGAATTTATCATCAGGTGTGTGTGTATACATACAGGTTTTACCATACTTCAATTGCCAAATATCAGGGATGTATTGATTCATAAATTGTGCCAAATCTCCTTCATCTTCTGCTAGTTCACCAAACCCTATCGGAGACTCGTCAGGGTGGATGGGATTTCCGCCATCATGACGCCCTACTTTTAAACCGGACCCATCTATACTCGGGAATCCATAATAAATTCCTTTGGGTGTATCAAATGCAAAGGCTGGAAAACGGCTATGATTATAGGTAGTCTCATTAGCGTCAAACCAAGCAAATGTTTTCCTCACAGGTGTAAGTGGAAGCTCCAAACCCAACATAGAAATGAGTTCACCTGACCATGCTCCTGCCGAAACCACGAGCGCATCCGAGTGAAGGGTCTGTTCGTCTGTCTTAATTGTTACTTTATCCTCTTGAATATAAATGTCTCTTACTCTACTATTTGGGTGGATTGTTGCACCATTCTGCTCAGCAAGTGCTTGGTATGCTTTAATAATTTCCTCACTCTTTAGCACGCCAGATGTCGGTTCAAAGCAACCAATAAAGTCGTTCGGTAACGAAATGTTAGCCCAACGATTCTGCACTTTATTAGCATCCATTACATCAAGGGGCAAATCGTACTTTTTAGCACTAGAGATAATATTTCGGATGAAATTGGAGTCTGCATTTCCAACATTAAGTACACCAGTTTGAGTGAATAACTGCTTTCCAGTAGCCTTTTCTAAGTCATACCATAACTCTCGCGCTCTAAGAATAAATGGTACATATTCCTCCCCTTCACCATAAGCATAGCGAATAATTCTCGTGTCCCCATGATGACTCCCTTTATTATGTGGTGGGTTAAAAGAATCTAATAATAACGTTTTTTTCCCACTCTTGGATAAATAATATCCTGCTGCCATGCCCATTGAACCTGCACCAATTACGATTACGTCATAGTTCATACCATCTAACCTCCAATAATAAATATCTAACGTATAGTGAACACAATTAATTTTTATCTAGAGCCATTTATCTATTGGCTACTAAAAAATTCATATCTCTTAACAAAAGGACCACATAAATCCATAGCGGATCTTATGTGGTTTTTTATGGATGTTCCTCTATTTTTTTGTTCGCTGAAATGATTAGAAACATTGGTCTCCGATTTTCATCAGCCATCAAAGGGTCCTTTTTTGCCATTTCCTCAGTAGGATATGATTCCTTCACTTCCTTTATCATAAAACCAGTGTCAATCAGACCGTTGATATATGTGGAAATGGTGCGATGGTATTTTGTCACATGTTCATTTAAAAAGGACGTTTCACGCGCGCCTTCGATTTGATAGTAATCAACTGGCCAGTGCAGGCGCTTCCCTTGTTCATCGTAATACCAGTCTTGTTCTTTTCGAGAGGTGAAAATAGGATGTTCCACAGAAAAAACAAAGCTTCCCCCAGGTTTTAGTGAACCATAAACCTTCTTACAAATTGTTTTAAATGACTTAATATAATGAAAAGCAAGGGAACTAATCACCACGTCAAATGGAGAGCGTGAAAAATCAATGTCTTCGATAGGCGTTTTAATATATGAAATGGAAGGATCTTTTGTCATTTCACGAGCTCGTTGAATCATTTTTTCAGAAATATCTACACCTGTGACAAAGCGTGCCAGCTGCTCCCGTGCATATCGACAATGCCAGCCGAAACCGCAGCCTAAATCAAGAACTGTTTTATCCTTAAGGTCTGGTAGTAGTTCTTTTAGGATATGCCACTCTCCAGCGCCTTCAAGCCCATGAACGGAGCGGGGCATTAGTTCGTATGCAGAAAAGAAATTCGGGTCATCATATTTATTTTGTTTCATCGTGAAATACACCTCCTATTTTAAAAATGATCAAGTAGGGTTAATCAGCAGCACAGCCCCAAGCAGAACGATAAGAATAAAGACGTAACGCTCGAATTTATGACTAGGGATACGACCATGTAAATACGCACCTAAAAATGTTGCGGCAATGATAAAAGGCAAGGAAAGGCCGAAGAGCGTAAATACATCCTTTGTCCATAGACCTCCAAGTGCTTGGCCTAGTACCACCATTATCCCAGAAATAAGAAAATGAGCTTGCAATGTTCCTCGAAAGCGATCTGGACTCCACCGACGCATTGTGCCGTAAATAACAACGGGTACACCATTAAAGTTATAAGCACTTCCAAGTGTTCCGGCAGCAAAACCGAACGGTAACGCCCAAGCTGGACTATCCAACAAAGGACGTTGTGCTGACTTCGTAATCATTGGTTTGGCCAGTGAATACGCTCCATATGCAACAAGAAATACGCCAAGTGCAACCGTGATCACCATGGCAGGAGCATAAAGGACTAAGACCAGGCCAGCAGGAATGCCGAGCAGGGTAGTAATGGCTAATCGAATTAGTGCGGCTCGATCAATGTGACGCCATCCTGTAGACACAGCGAGCAAAGCCACTGTAAGCCCGGCTAATCCTATCAGCGATATGGAAGTATGTAAATCTAGTGGTAGCAGTGCAAGTAGGGGCATCCCTACTACAGCTTCTCCAAAACCAAACGTAGCTCTCATCAAAGAGCCGATGAAAACAACGGCAATGACTAATAGAATGAGTGTGGTAGACATATAAAACAACTCCAGTAGCTAAAGTTACAGCTTAAAATATAACATTCATTATCTACCTTTATTTTATCATAGTGGTGAAACAATATGGCTTAGTTGGGGCTAATTGAGTGGGGATTTTAAAGAATCTTTTTTGAAAAAACCTAGCATTTGGCCAAAGCCTTCCTACCTTCTAAAAATCATTGGATAAATTCCATGAACTGGCAGAATTGTATAAAATGATTTAAAATCTAATAAGAACTAGACTACATAGAAAGGTAGATTTTAATGAATTTTAATCGTCACTTTTTAATTGGAATGCTAACAGTCGGATTGCTCCTTTTAGCTGCATGTGAGAATTCTTCTGCCGAGTCTAGCGCTACGACAGACAACGAGTCAGAAGATAGGAATGGAACCCAAACGGCAAATGAAAATGGAGAGGCTGTAGAGGAGGAAGCGGAGAAAGATGCAGGTTCAAATGCAGACGACCCGACTCAAGGCAACACGGAGGAAAGTACAACGGAAGAAGCGGAAACTACCGAAAAAGTGGAAACAGCTAATGATGATGCCGCAGAAGAGGATTCCCCGACTAAGAGTACAGTAAGCAAGAAAGAAGAGTACCTTCAGAAATTAAATGATGCAAAAAAAGAAACACGTATGCAACGGGAAGAGTCAGCTGATGGCATAACGATCGAGTTAAAAAGTGTGGAAGGGAATTTATTCGACCTGTGGGACGGATTGTTAAACGAAATTTATGGAGTCCTGGAGGATCAACTTTCTACAGAAGAAATGGAGCAACTGAGAGTAGAACAACGTGAATGGATTAAGCACCGCGATAACAAGGCAAAGGAGGCATCCCTGGAATATGAAGGGGGCACTGCAGAACACCTAGTTTATAGAACAGTCCTTAACGACCTTACGATAGAACGATGCACTGTATTGGTTGAGGAGTATATGAAGTAATGAATAGAGCACTCTCGGTTGAGCGTGCTCTTTATTTTGGCTGATGTTAGCTCGTTCACGGGCGATAATTTCTTATTCTCGGAGGATGTTCACTCATTCTTGGCCGATGATCTCCCGCTCACAGCTTATGATGTCAGGTTCACGAGCGATGTTCACTTATTCACGGCTGATGTTCTAAGCTCACAGCCGATGCCCTGCACGACTTTCAACAGCTGTCACGCGAATTGCTGCTGCCGACACGCGACTTTCAGTAGCTCCAACGCGCGTTCTCACAACCAACACCCAATCACCTATAAACTAGACGCTCTAAGATTCTTTTTACGTAGTAGTGTATTCAATTGCTCTGAGCATAAAAGCATCCCTACAATATATACGCATATAAAAAACGGGAAGATTGCAATTGTTGAATGAGATGCAATCAATCCAAGTAAAGGTGGCAGAAAGGTATTACCTGTGTACGCTAACGCCATTTGATAGCCCATAATAGTCTGAGAATGTTTCTTCCCAAAGCGTGTAGGTGTTTCATGTAACATAGATGGAAAAATCGGCGCTAAACCAAAACCTATCATGATAAACCCTACGAGTGAGAATATAGTTGGAAAGGGAAGCACAAGAAGTGCAGCACCAACCAATGCGATGAGTTGCCCACCTCGAATCAGCATGCGGCTACTTAATTTAAAGGTGACAAAGCCAGTTAGAAATCTAGCAACTGTTAATCCACCCCAATAAAGGGAAACCCACTTGGCAGCAGTGGCCGCTGACAGATCTTTAACATCTACGAGATAACTACTCCCCCAAAGTCCCACTGTTGTTTCCACCCCACAATAAAACAGGAAGGAAAACAATGCGAGCTTCACTCCTCTTATTTTCAGAGGCTTTTCATGCTTCTCATGTTCTTGCGCTTTCTCCTGATTCGCTTCTGTTTCCTCATTTTGTGCTACATTCCTGTTTTGCGCTACTTTTTTCCACAATGGGAAGGAAAGTAAAAGGATAGCTGCTAATGCGAACTGGATTCCAGCAATGGTGAGATAACCATTTCTCCAAGCCTGCTGTCCTGTAATAAATTGGGCCATGATGATGGGTCCCAAGGTTGCTCCCACACCCCAAAAACTATGCAACCAACTCATATGGTGTGCTTTATAATGTAGTGCCACATAGTTGTTTAGTGCTGTATCTACAGCGCCCGCTCCTAATCCAAGTGGAATAGCACATACAGCTAACCAAATAATCGACGGCGCAAAATAAAACCCTAGTAAAGCACCAGCTGTCAGTAAGACACTAACAAAGGTAACCTTCGCAGTTCCGTATCGTTTGATGACCTTTCCACTTACTAAACTGGAAATGATGGTGCCAACAGAAATGATCATAAAAAGATATCCTGCTGCATCAAGTGGAGCCCCGATATCCTCTTGTATCACGGGCCATGCAGCCCCTAATAAGGGATCAGGTAAACCTAAGCTAATAAAAGCCAAATAAATAACAAGCAAAAGTAATAATGTCATGTTTACTCCGTTTCTCCTAACTTTTATTTTTCGTTGTGTTTTCTGCAATGACTGATTAAATAAATTTCCTCCACTTCACTCTCAGTAAAGCTATTAATCTACTAATAATTTCAATCATTTATTGGTCTGAAACTAAATTCTAAAAGTGTTTTGCGAATTTTACGCAGAACAATTCTCTTCTAAGTGGCCTACATCCTATGCATTATTAAAACGCTTTTATAAATGATGTTGAAAATATACCATATTCAATTTTTTATAACAATGAAATAGAAAAGTTGGCTTTTCCAAGACGGAAAAATGCGGCTTTGTGAATTTCATATCCCACCACACAACTTATTCTAGAGGAGTGGGAGGATGAGAATTTTCAGTTCATCACGTCCAGATGTTGAGTTACCGAGTTAAATTTAGGTCTAATCACGGTAGACATTATAATGTTATATTGACCTAAAAGGGTATTAGTGTTATTCTACTTTTGTAAAAGTTAGAAAAGTCAATACAAATTAGTAACCGCTTACAATAATTGGATTTATCCCGGAGTAAGCGTCTGTAAGACTCCCACCTCAAAACATCAAGTGAGAGAAAACGGACGCTAACCCCCCGATTCGTTCAACTAACAATCAGTGAGGAAGAGATAAAACCTCCACTGATTGAAAGCTCACTTTAACAAAAGGAAGGATAGATATGACAGCTACATTGGTTTTACGGAATGTAAAAAGGATAGATGGAAGTTCTTCAGATATTGTCCTGGCAAATAGTAGAATTGTAGACATTGTTCCACCAAATACAGGTAACGGGGAAAAAGTTATTGACTTTAAAAATAATGTTTACGTTTCCAGTGGATGGATCGATATGCATGTACACGCCTTCCCAGATTTTGATCCATACGGAGATGAGATTGACGAGATTGGTTATAAGCTAGGTGTCACCACCATTGTGGATGCAGGAAGTACAGGCGCAGATCAAATACATAGCTTGTTTAGTTATTCGAAAAGGGCAAAAACCAATGTATTTGCCATGCTTAATATTTCACAGATAGGTTTAAAACAAATTGATGAGTTATCCAATCTTACATGGTTGAATGAAGAAAAACTGTTAAAAGCAGTAGGGAATCATAAGGATTTTATCGTTGGACTTAAAGCGAGAATCAGCAAAAGTGTCGTTGGCCAAAATGGTGTGGAACCTTTAAAAGTAGCACGTAATTTTTCTAAGAATACCAATTTACCACTAATGGTTCACATTGGCTCTGGTCCGCCAAATATTAAGGAAGTCCTGGCATTAATGGAAGAAAAAGATATTATTACGCATTATTTAAATGGGAAAAGCAATAATCTATTTGGGGATTTAGGGGAGCCTCTTCCTACATTTCTTCAAGCGATAAAACGTGGCGTTCATTTAGATGTTGGCCACGGAAATGCAAGTTTTTCTTTTCGTACAGCTGAACAGGCAAAAGAACATGAAATCAAGTTTGACACCATCAGCACTGACATCTATCGAAAGAACAGGCTACATGGTCCAGTGTTCAGCATGGCTGACCTTTTAACAAAGTTTTTATATTTAGGTTATTCCCTGCAAGAGATAATCGATGCGGTTACCGTTAATGCAGCCAGATGGTTGAAGAAACCTGAATTAGGAAGGATTGCTTCAGGAGATATTGCTAATCTCACATTGTTTTCAGTTGAAGATCAGTCGGTGGTCTTAAGAGACTCTGAAGGGGAAGAAAGAAAACACGATAAAAAGATTGTAGTAAAAGGAGTGGTGATGAATGGTGAATACATTGAATGCTAAGTATGGATTGAAAAGAGTAATCAATGCAAGTGGACGAATGAGTATTTTAGGTGTGTCTGCGCCATCGAATAATGTAATGGAAGCGATGAAAGTCGGCGGACAAAGTTATGTGGAAATTGCTGATTTGGTAGATAAAGCAGGGGAGCATATTGCCGGTCTGCTTGAATCGGAAGCTGCAATCGTCGTAAACTCTGCATCAAGCGGAATTGCCTTATCCATCGCAGCCCTTGTTACGGAAGGAAATCTTCGCAAGAGTGAACGGCTTCACCAAGATGTGATCTCAAAAAATGAAATCGTTTTACTAAAAGGCCATAACGTACAATATGGTGCACCAATTGAAACAATGGTGTATCTTGGCGGTGGCAAGCTTGTAGAGGCAGGTTATGCCAATGAAGGGAAAGCAGAGCATATTGCCGAGGCAATAAATGAAAATACAGCCGCTATTCTATACGTTAAGTCACATCATGCTGTGCAAAAAAATATGATTTCCGTAGAAGAAGCTTGGGAAGTTGCCAAAGCCCATAATGTGCCCCTAATTGTAGATGCAGCTGCGGAGGAAGATGTTAAAAAATATGTGCAAGTTTCAGATTTAGCCATCTATAGCGGTTCAAAATCCATCGAGGGGCCTACATCTGGAATCGTTGCTGGAAAGAAAAAGTACATAGAATGGTTAAAAGTACAATTGCATTGTATTGGCCGTAGTATGAAGGTTGGGAAGGAAACAACCTTTGGCCTGTTGCAAGCATTGGATGAATTTTTTGTCAAAAAGGATAACAGTAAAAAGGAAAAAGCCAGTCTTGAGGTGCTAACCTCACTCCAGTCATTAGAAGGAGTAAAAGTAGAGATTGTACAAGATGAAGCGGGTCGTGAAATCTATCGAGCACGGATACATATTGACCCTACTGCTTCCAATACCACAGCAAAGGAAGTAAATGACAGGCTAAAGAATGGAGAAATTGCAATTTATACAAGGGATTACGGGGTACGTCAAGGCTTTTTCGATATTGATCCACGTCCATTACAAGGCGAGGAAATATATATAATTGAAGAGAGATTAAAAGCAATTTTGGGAGGAAAAGCATAATGAACATCGAAAAACGTTTTTATCAAAATCGTGTTGCCTTAAATGTATTAGCCAATAGTGTCGAAAACGCCAAACATGTTTTTGAAGCCGCAGAAGGCCATGCTTTAGTTGGGGTGCTTTCAAAGGATTATCCTACAGTAGACACAGCTGTTAAGGCAATGAAGGAATATGGGGCAGCAATCGATAACAGTGTTTCCATCGGTTTAGGCGCCGGTGACAATAGACAGGCTGCTGTTGTAGCTGACATTGCTACGTATTATCCTGGTAGCCACATTAATCAAGTATTCCCGTCAGTTGGGGCCACACGGGCAAATTTAGGAGAAAAAGATAGCTGGATCAACGCCCTTGTATCTCCATCAGGCAAAATTGGCTACGTTAATATTTCCACAGGTCCATTTAGTGCCGAGGTAGGGGAGGTAGCTATTGTTCCAATCAAAGCAGCCATTGCACTTGTACGGGATATGGGAGGTAATGCCTTGAAATATTTCCCGATGAAAGGTCTAAAGCATGAAGACGAGTATCGTACCGTCGCAAAAGTTTGCGGAGAGGAAGGATTTGCTTTAGAACCAACTGGCGGGATTGATTTGGATAACTTCTCGACCATCTTGGAAATTGCATTAGAAGCAAAAGTGCCGAAGATTATTCCACATGTCTATTCGTCGATTATTAACAAAGAAACTGGAGAGACGAATGAGGAAGACGTAAGAAAACTGCTTACCATCACAAAAGAGTTGGTTGCAAAATATGCCTAAAAAAGTAGTCGCATTTGGGGAAGTCATGATGCGTTTGATGGCACCAGGCTATGAGCTTCTTGCACAAGCGAATACCCTACAATACTCGTTTTCAGGCACAGGGGTGAATGTAGCTTCTGCTATGACGAAGCTTGGCTATGATGGATACCTTGTCACAAAATTACCGAGTAATCCTCTGGGTGATGCTGCTGTTGCTTCCCTACAACGTTTAGGGGTTGAGAGGACCTTTATTTCCAAGGGTGGTAACTATATCGGAATGTACTTTTTAGAAAATGGCTTTGGTCAGCGCTCAAGTCGAGTGACCTATACGAATCGTTTGGAAAGTAGTTTTAATACAGCTCAGCTTTCCGATTATAATTTGGACCTGATTGCTGAGACTGCTGACATTATTCACTTTTGCGGCATTACACTTGCAATGACAGACCAGGTCCGCGAAAACATGAAGATACTTGCTCAAAAAGTGAAAGAAAAAGGTGGCCTTGTTTGCTTTGATTGTAACTATCGCCCTTCATTATGGAGTGGAGGATATGCTCAAGCAAAACGACATTATGAAGATCTCCTCTCCTTAGCAGATATCGTGATGATGAATGAACAAGATGCCAAGTTTATTTTAGAAATGGAAACTAACAAAACATCAAGAGAGGCCCAATTGAAAGATCTTATTCCAGAGGTAGCAAAGATGTTCGATATCCAAATAATTGCTGGTACACATCGAGCCATTAATGGTGATAATACACATTCACTTCGGGGTTATATTTATAAACAGAATACATTTGTATTCTCGAAGCTATTACGCTTTTCTGTATTGGATAGAATTGGCGCAGGGGATGCTTTTACAAGTGGGGTTTTACATGGAGAACTTGCGGCTTTTCCTGAAACGAAAACAGTGGAGTTTGCTGCAACTGCAGGTATGCTTGCTTGTACGATTGTTGGGGATACCCCAACCGCTACTGAAACGGAGATTCTGTCCGCGATGGCGGGAACGATTGAAGATATTAAACGGTAAGGTAGGAGAATGGAAATGATGGTGAAGAAAACGAAAGGTCCACTCTATATACAAATTAAAGAAATAATGAAAGATCGCATTTTAAATGGCGAGTATGCTTTACATACATATATTCCCTCCGAACCTCAATTAGAAAATGAATTTACTGTCAGTAAAATCACAGTGCGAAATGCAATTAAAGAACTCGTCCAAGAAGGTTATCTCGAAAAGAAAAGCGGGAGAGGGACGAAGGTGATTGCCAATGTTTCCGTTGCGAAGCTTGCAAAAGGAAAGCACTTTACCGAAATTCTAGTTGAAGAAGGCCACCGTATTACGAAGAATGTATTAAGCATTAAGCAGGTTGAATTAGTAGACTGCAATGCTCTTAGGTCAATACTTGGTGATCAGTGTATTAAAATGGAGCGGGTTTATTCATTGAATAATGAACCGTACATTTACTTTATCCACTATCTTTCCCTGAAATTAAGTGAAGAAGAGATAAAGGATGTTCAAATCACTTCTTTATATCGCTTTTTGGAAGAACATCATATTCGCCCTGAATCATTTCGAGATGAGTTCCAAGTTTCGGTTGCGCCTTCTTCTATTAAAGAAGCATTAAATTTAGAAGAAAGCTCTGCTGTTTTAAAAAGAATAAGGCGTTCTAGTGATGAAGATGGAAATTTCGTGGAATATAGTGAGGGGTACTATAACACCGCAAAGCAAAACTATGTGGTTTCATATAATGATTCAAATCAATAATATTCGTTCAAATTGCTTTATTTCCTAATGTATCAAAAGAGGCGCATAGATGGTCAATACAAGATGAACAAGTCAAAAAATGAGGCGAGCAAATGAATAAATACATAGCTTTTGACATAGGTGGTACTTTCCTGAAATATGCGGTGGTTGGCGCTGACAGTACTATTTTGGAACATAACAAAGTAAAAACGCCGAAGACGCTGGATGGTTTATTAAAAGTCATCCATACATTTGCTGCGCTACATAAGGATGTACAAGGAATTGCAGTAAGTCTGCCAGGGGCTGTATCAAATGAGGGAGTGGTGTATGGTTCAAGTGCCATTCCTTTTATCCATGGCCCTAACATGAAACAACTGATTGCAAGTGGGACATCGTTACCCGTTTATATTGAAAATGATGCAAATTGTGCAGGCTATGCTGAAGTCTGGGCAGGGGCAGCGAAGGGTAAAAAGGATGTTTTAGTCATGGCGATTGGAACAGGAGTTGGCGGCGCCATCATTAAAAATGGTGAAGTCCATAAAGGTGCAAATCTCCATGGTGGCGAATTTGGATCTATGCTATTAAACGCCAACAACAAAGATATGAAAGAAGAGGAATGGGTACGAATGGATTCAACGTTGTCCATGGTTAGAAAAGTAGCCAAAAGAAAAAATGTTGAACCGGAGTCCCTCTCCGGTGAGGAAATCTTTACCTTAGCCGCCTCTGGAGATCGGTTTTGTATGGAGGCTATAGATGACTTTTTCCACCTGTTAGCAATTGGAATATTTAACTTACAGTATATCTATGACCCAGAGATTATCTTAATAGGTGGAGGCATAAGTGCAAGGAAAGATCTAAGCGAGAGAATTTATGACAAACTTGATAGAATCCTAGCATCATATCCTAAGGCAACCATAAGACCTGAAATTGGTACGTGCAAATTTAGGCAAAATGCGAATCTACTAGGAGCAGTGTACGGGTTAATAAGAGGGATAGAGCGTGATGTGTTGTAAAGCTACTTTAAAATGAAAAGGGGTACATTCAAATGGAAAAAACGACTATTATACCAAAGGACTTTATGTGGGGAGGCGCGGTTACTTCCTTTCAAACAGAAGGTGCTTCTGAGCAGTATGGGAAAGGATTATCCATCATCGATGCTAGAGAAGTTCCTGAAGCTTTTTCTGACTGGAAGGTAGCTGTAGACTTCTATCATCGTTATAAGGAAGATATCGCTTTATTTAAAGAGATGGGATACAATGCGTATCGGACGAGCATCTCCTGGTCACGAATTTTCCCGGATTGTGAAGGGGAAGTTAATGAGGAAGGGCTCCAATTTTATGATGACCTTATTGATGAATTGATAGCAAATGGAATAGAGCCCATTATGACGCTTTATCACTTTGATTTACCACTTTCCTTAGCAGAAAAATACAATGGTTTTGCATCAAGAGAGGTAGTTGATTTATTTGAAAAGTATGCCCAAACTGTCTTTACACGGTATAAGGACAAAGTAAAGTATTGGATAACCTTTAATGAGATTAATTTAGTGTTATTAAACCCGGATTATTTTGGTATTACGGATCCGAACCCTTCTGAGAAATTGAAATATCAACTTTGCCATAATGTTCTTGTAGCACATGCAAAAGCAACAAAGGCAATGCGTGAGATTATCCCAAATGGGGAGATGGGTGGCATGATTTCCTATATCTCTACATATCCAGCTACGTCAAAGCCTGAAGATGTTCTTGCAAATTACAAAGCAAAAGAGCAATTAATAGATCTTTATCTCGATGTCTTTGCAAATGGAGAATATCCAACCTATATTACGGCAGAACTAGAAGAGAAAAATAGTATGCCAATCTTTGAAGAAGATGATTTATCCATATTAAAGGAAAATATAGTAGACTACTTATCCATTAGTTATTATCAAAGTAGAATTGTAGAGCATGTAGAGGGACAAGGTTTCGCAGGAGGAATGACGAAAAATCCCAACTTATCAGCAAGCGAATGGGGAGCAGCAATCGACCCAATTGGGTTTAGGATTGCTTTAAAAGATATGTATGCACGATATAGATTGCCAATTTTTATCACGGAAAACGGTATCGGGGTACACGAGGAACTTGATGAAAATAATCATGTAGATGATCACTATCGAATTGATTATCTTAATCAGCACCTCAAACAAATGAAAATCGCCATGCAAGAAGGGGTAGACGTAATTGGCTATCTCACATGGGGATCCACGGATATCTTAAGCTCAAAAGGCCAAATGTCCAAACGTTATGGGAATATTTTTGTGAATCGTGATGAAAAGGATTTGAGAGATTTAAAGCGATATAGAAAAAGTAGCTTTCATTGGTTTAAGAAGGTGATTGAATCAAATGGTGAAAAGCTTTAGGGAAGGCTGTAGAGCTGAGATTCTTTGGCAGGTTTTCCAATATGAAATGAAGTGATTTTAAAAGAGCGTTCCCAATCGGGAGTGTTCTTTTTTTATCGCAGTGCAACCGTCCGTAAGACTCCCCCTTCAAAACATGAAGTGAAACCATGAGTTTTTAGTGGGAGTAAACGGACGCTAACAACCCGATTCGTTCAACTAACAATCAGTGGGGGAAGAATGAAAACCCCCCACTGATTGAAGGTTCACTTTATGTTTATCAATAGAGAATAATTTATTTATAGTTTCAGGACAAAAATCAAGTATCCTCCACCCAAAATTGCTCTATCCTTCCATTTTTAAACATGAAACCCTTTATAAATTATCAATCTAGAGTAAATTTTTAAAAAAAATTGACTATACAAAAAGCTGGTGGTATTATACCTAACAAACGTTAGTTAGGGAGAAGATGATGACAAAAGATAAAATTATCCAAGCGACAATTAGGAATTTTGCTAAGTATGGGTACGAGGGAGCTTCCATGCGGAAAATTGCGGAGGAGGTCGACATTAAACCAGCTTCTATTTATTACTTTTTTGAGAACAAACAGAACTTATTTATCCAAGCAATAAAGGTTATCCTAGACCACCACTTTACTAGTATGAAAGGAACGTTTGAACAGTATCAAACGGAAAAATTACACACAATATTTTCAGAACTATTCAATAATATTGTGCGCCACCATACCTCGAATCAAGAAGAAACAAAAGCTTATGTATTGATGGTGAACTCTGCGATTCCTGAAATCAAAGATGAAGTACGTAACTATTTAGCTACTTATAATGTTTGGTTGGTAGAACAATTGACAGAAGAAATTGCTTCAAGAAATCCTCATCTAGATACAAGTGAGATTAAAGAGATCATCGATTACTTTATTTTTCTTGGAAATGGTTTATTTTGGGGAGTTATCATTTATGAGAATTCCGAGATACAGAAGAATTTAAATCAAGCTACCAATTTAATGAATCAATACTTAATCCCATTGTTAGGAAGTGATAAAGATGAGTGACAAAAAATTAATTGAAGATTATGAGCTTGACCGAGTACCTGACGAAAAAAGACAGGGATGGCTGAAACAGACAATGGTTTGGATTGCGGGAATCATTGCTTTATCTGCAACTGCATTAGGTGGAGCATTAGGGAGTGGGATGGATTTACAGCAAGCCATTATCGTTTCTATTATTGGTACTTTCTTGTTATCCCTGCTTAGTGCGTTATGTTGTATCGTAGGTGCTAAAACAGGCTTATCTACCGCATTGGTTTCTTCCTTTGCATTAGGTAGGTATGGTTCCATGGCTGTATCGGTCGTCATTGCCCTTTCTTTATTCGGCTGGTTTGGTGTTCAACTGGATTTATTTGGTTCAAGCTTAAATAAAGTCATTAGCGATGTTTTTGGGTTAAATATCTCACCTACTATATTAATGATAATTGGCGGAATATTGATGACATTTACCGCCTGCATTGGCTACAAAGCCATTGAAAAATTAAGTATTATCGCAGTTCCATTGCTTGCCATTTTACTTATTGGTTCTGTTTATATGACAAGTAGGAGCTTTACTTTTAATCAACTAAATGACATGTCAATCACTTCAGATCCGCTTACAATTGGTATGGGTATCTCCTCGGTAATTGGATCACTGGCTGTTGGCGCGATCATTGGTCCAGATATTTCGCGTTATGCAAAATCAGCGAAAGATGCAGCTATATCCGCATTTTTAAGCTATTTCATTGGCTATAGTATTGTATTAATTATTGCAGCCGTATTAGCGAAAGCAACCAGTGAGGTTGATGTCGTGGCGATTATGATTGGAATTGGATGGGGAACAGGTGGCATGCTTGTGCTTATCTTTGCACAATGGACGACAAACAACACCAACATTTACTCATCCGCACTAGGATTTTCCGTTATCTTTAAAAAAGTACCAAAATATATTCTAACCATTATTGCAGGGATTATTGGTACAGCACTTGCTGTCATGGGAATTTACGATCATTTCATTCCATTCTTAAATGTACTAAGTGTCCTTATTCCACCAATTGGGGGGATTTATACAGCTGATTTTATATTTAGACATCGCGAGTATCATTTCTCCAACATCCATAATGTTTCAAATGTTAGAGTACTAAGTGTTTTGAACTGGGTAGTTGCTTCTGCGGTCGCGTTTATGACCACACCAAGTCCAACTGGATTTGGATTATTTAGCCTTACCGGAGCATCAGGGATTGATGCATTTTTAGTAGCTTTCATCATCCAATCTATACTTGGATATTCCTATATTAAAAATAATAAAGAAGCCTTGAAGGGGGATGCAGCATGAGATTGATTGGGAAAGAAGAAATAGAAAATATAGCTATTGGAGCGGCTTTATTAGGTACTGGTGGCGGTGGAGATCCATTCGTTGGAAAAATGATGGCACTACAAGCAATCGAAGAAAACGGTCCTGTGAAGTTACTTAGTGTGGATGAAATTGATGATGAGGATTTAATTGTTCCCTCTGCCATGATGGGTGCGCCAACTGTATTGGTGGAGAAATTAGCAAGTGGTGACGAAGCATTAAAAGCTTTTAATGCGTTAGAAGAAGTACTAAATAAAAAAATTAAAGCAACCATGCCAATTGAGGCCGGTGGTGTAAACTCCTTATTACCTTTAGCATTAGCTGCATCAGTCGGTTTACCTGTAGTCGATGCGGATGGGATGGGACGAGCCTTTCCAGAACTACAAATGGTTACTTTTTATCTTCATGGTGTTAGTACCACTCCTATGGTTTTGGCCGATGAAAAAGGAAATAGCATGGTATTAAATACGGTTAATGGAAAATGGGCAGAGGACATCGCACGAGCTGCAACCATGGTAATGGGTGGCTCGGTCATGAATGCTATTTACCCAATGTCAGGAAAACAAGTAAAAGCATCAAGTATCTATCATTCTCTAACCTTAGAAGAAAATATTGGGAAGGTAATCAAGGAAGCAAAAGCCAATAAACAAAATCCAATCGAGGAAGTGTTACAGCTTTTAGGTGGCTTCAAGTTATTTACTGGAAAAGTTACCGATATCGAACGGAAAACAGATGGGGGATTTGTTCGTGGTAAAGCGACAATTGAGGGGCTAGACCAAAACAAAGGGGAACAATGTTATTTGGAATTTCAAAATGAAAATTTAATGGCGAAAACAGATCATGAGGTTCTTTGTATGACGCCTGATTTAATTTGTGTCATGGACACGGATACTGCGCTTCCTTTTACAACAGAGGGATTAAGGTATGGGGCAAGGACAACGGTGATTGGAATTCCTGCTGATGAAAAATGGCGTACAGAAAAAGGGATTGAAGTTGCTGGGCCGCGATACTTTGGATATGACCACGACTTTACTCCGGTAGAACAATTGATCAGAAAGGCAGGGAAATAATTATGAACTATCGTTTAGGCATTGATGTAGGTGGTACGAATACAGATGGCGTTCTCCTGGATCGGGACATGAAGGTAATTCATTCTTTGAAAACACCAACCACAGAGGATGTAGAGACAGGCATTTACAATACAATCAGTCGATTGGTGAAGGAAGCAAATGTAAAGGTGGACAATATCGAATTTACGATGCTAGGAACAACGCAATGTACCAATGCCATTGTAGAAAGGAAGAAATTAAACCGAGTAGCAATCATCCGAATTGGTGCTCCTGCTGGAACATCCATAAAACCGCTTGCTGGTGTACCAGAAGATTTAAAAGAAATGCTTGATGGTCATACCTATATGGTGGAAGGGGGACATGAGTTTAACGGCAAGGAAATTAACACGTTAAATGAAGAGAAGATCCGTTCCATTGCGAAAGAAGTGAAAGGGAAAGTGGATTCCATTGCCATTACCTCCATCTTTTCCCCTGTCGATCAGTCACATGAAACGAGGGCAGCAGAAATTTTGCGTGAGGAATTAGGAAACGATGTTTCAATTTCTCTTTCGAGTGAAGTTGGTAGCATCGGGTTATTAGAAAGAGAGAATGCAACCATTTTGAATGCTTCTATTATTAATGTGGCAAAAACAACAGCAGAAGGGTTTGAAAAGGCACTGGAGCAGAACGGAATACATGCGAAAGTCTTTTTCTGCCAAAATGATGGTACATTAATGTCTAAAGCATACACCTTGAAATATCCAATTCTAACCGTAGCATGTGGACCTACTAATAGTTTACGAGGTGCCTCCTTCCTCTCGGATAATAAGGATGCTATTATCGTCGACGTTGGCGGCACAACATCAGATGTTGGTGTATTAGTTAAAGGATTTCCGCGTCAATCTTCCATTGCTGTTGACCTAGGTGGAGTTCGTACAAACTTCCGTATGCCGGATATCAATTCTATCGGACTGGGCGGAGGCACCGTCATCCGCGTCGCAGAGGACAATACATTTAAAATTGGACCAGATAGTGTAGGGCACCGTATCCTTAAAGATGCACTGGTCTTTGGTGGTTCTACCCTTACCGCGACAGACGTTGTGGTTGGATTAGGAAAAGTACAACTAGGAAACCCAGAAAATGTCGCACACCTCGATAAAAATCTATTAAATAAGATTTTTAATCAAATGGTGGAAATGATAGAAGAAGCTATTGATAAAGTGAAAACAAGTGCAGATGATATGCCGGTTGTATTTGTTGGAGGAGGAAGTGTCCTATTTCCGAAAGAAATCAAAGGTGCATCCTTTGTTTACCAGCCAGAGAATGGTGGGGTTGCAAATGCAATTGGTTCAGCTATTTCCCAAATCAGTGGTGAAATTGAAAAGATCTATTCAATTAATAAGGAAAATAGAGATGAGATATTAAAGCAAGCAAGAGAGCTTGCGATATCAGAAACCATTAAAGCAGGTGCTGATAGCAAAAAAGTAGAAATAGTAGACATGGAAAGTGTACCGCTTGCCTATCTACCTGGTGATGCAACAAGAGTGAAGATAAAAGCAGCTGGAGACTTGGCGATATAGATGGGAATACTGGGGGCAGTGCCCCCTTTTGTTCGCCTCTATCCCTCTGGAGACCAGTTCATCAGGCAGCACTATTTTTTATTTCCATCTCTTATTCTATTTATATGTAATTATTCGTATCTACAACTGGCTAGCATCAATTGCCAATGTTTTATATAATCCTGCTTCTCCTTTTTTTGTAATCTTTACTGCACGGTCGGGGAGTTTTTCCACCCAATGTTGCTCCAGTAACCGCACTAAAACGGCATTCCCTAATGCACCTGCAAGATGGTAGCGCCTTTCGCTCCAATCCAAACACTTACGGGCAAACGCTCTTCTTTTTTGTTTCAAAGCTTGCAGATCGATATCGAACTCATAAAAGAACTTCTCTCCCTTATCCGTCACAAGAAAATTATCTTGATCCTCAATCAGATATTCTTTTTCCATAAAGGCTTCGGTCAATCTCACCCCTAGCTTTCCGGCCAAATGATCATAACAAGTACGGGCAATTTTAATCTTTTCGGCACGTGATGAATCCTTTAAAGACCTAATTTGTGTTGGTGGCGCTATAACGGTCAACGTTTCCAAAGCCCGGGCAACATCAGCATTAGCAAGGCGAAAGTACCGATGCCGACCGTGTTTTTCTACACAAAGGAGATTTCCCTCTACTAGTTTTGATAAGTGTCCGCTGGCGGTTTGCAACGAAATATTCGCTTTTTTTGATAATTCAGTTGCTGGCAGTCCGTCTAATCCAAGAAGTGCATCCAACATAGCAGCTCTTGATGGATCTCCCATCAACTTCGCGACATATCCAAAATCTGGTCTGCTTCCCATCACCATTCCTCCTCAAAACATTTATACTTCGATTATAACCGAAGTTTCTACATGATAATATAATAGAAACATAAGGAGGAGAGAAACTAATGAATAGTAATGATTTAATTGTCCTGAATTTTGAGGAGGTTCGTCGTCGAAGTATTAAGGTATGGATTTCTATTCCTGATGAAATGCTAAATTGGCGTCCAGATTTGGAAGCTTTGTCATGCAAAGAAATGATCAGGCATGTTATTGAGGGGGAGTACCTCTACCACCAAATACTAGAGAATCATGGTTCTTCAAATCTCCATGATATTTATAATCCATATGAATCAAAAGTATTTACTACAGTTGAGGAAGAATTAGAGTTTGCTCGTACTTATAGACAGAAATTCTTGAATTTCATTAAATCACTCAGTAATGATGATTTATCAAACATAAAAATAGATCGATCTGATGCCGGTTATATTCGACCGCTTGGGGACATGCTTCTTAGAATCGCTTATCATGAATCGGTTCATATGGGCCAACTTCTTGACTATTTACGCACAGCTGGTGTGGAAAGAACAAATATATGGGATTAGTTTATAAATGATCAACAAAACTTTTCCTGAGGAAGACTTATCTACAATAAGGGGGGTACTTAGGGGCATGGTTTTTAATATTATATAACTGGAAGGAAAGGTTTAGGGGGAATTTCATGAAAAAACTAACGAGTGAAAAATTGTTTTCTTTAAGTACGGTCGGCAACCATACTGCGTATAAGTAGAAGAATAGTTTAATAAAGCATTTCGGAGACAAGAGTGAGAAATGGGGTAGAATTAAATATGGATATATCTATTCGAAACGCCGAGCAAAGTGATTACGTGTCTTTGTTGCCTCTATTTAGGCAGATTCATGAATTCCACGTTTTTGTAAGACCAGATTTGTACAAAGAGAATTCCACTCCAGTCGAACAAGCGTTTTTTGAAAGCCAGTTAATTGACGATAAACAGCACATTTTTGTGGCTATTAAAAGCAATGAGATAGTCGGCGTTGTAGTGACAATGGAAGAAGAAGTAACTGAAAACACTTTTGTTAAAGAGAGGAAAGTATTGTTTATAAAGAGTTTATGCGTTGCTGAAACTCATAGAAAGAAAGGTATCGGAAAAAAACTAACTAAATACGTTTTTGATTTTGGAAGAAGTCTCCAAGTTGATAGTATTGAATTGGGAGTATCCGAGGAAAATACATCTGCCATCGAATTTTATCGGTCAATTGGAATGACAACAAAGGGTAGAAAAATGGAAATTAAATTGAATTAACTAGTGCGTTAATCTTGGAAAATTAACGCTACTTTTCGAAGAGGTATTTAAAACTAAATGGGCAGTTTTGTCAAAACATAATTATCACTCATTAGTAAATAAGGGGATTGAGTAGTTTGGAAATAATTCAGCAATGGAATCAAAGTGAAACCGACTTTATTAGGAAGAGATTAATAGAATACAATATGGAGAAACTCCCTGATGAACTTAAAACACCGAATGAAAACATTAGTTTCGTGATAAAAGATGATAAAGGAGAAATTGTTGGCGGTATTACAGGGGAAATGTTTTGGCACCATTTACATATTGATATTTTATGGGTCGATGAGAATTTTAGGGAGAATGGGTATGGGAGCAAATTAGTAAAAAAATTGGAGGACTTTGCAATAGAAAAAGGAAGCAGGTTTATTTATCTTGATACATTTAGTTTCCAAGCCCCTGAATTCTATAAAAAGAATGGGTATGAAGTTTTTGGTATGCTTGAAGATCACCCAAAAGGGTTTAATCAATATTTTTTACATAAAAAATTGGAAGCATAGTTATTAAGTAACAAGCTATTTAAAAGAATATGGAAATCGTCCATAATGTCCCGCACTAGCAGCGTATCTTACTACTAGCCACACTTTTTTATTATATAAAATTAGGAGTTGAAATGGTTTATGAAACCACGAATTACAGTAATTACATTAGGTGTAGATGATTTGGAAAGATCTTTAAAGTTCTATCAAGACGGATTAGGGCTTCCAACAGAAGGGATAGTTGGTAAAGAATTTGAGCATGGTGCTGTGGCCTTTTTTGACTTTCTATCTGGCATAAAGCTTGCTATTTTTGAGCGCAAAAACATTGCACAGGATGCTCAAATTGACCAGACCATACCTAGTCCAACTGAATTTACCATTGGTCATAATGTGGAAAATAAAGAAGAAGTTGACAAAGTAATGGAGCAGGCAAGGAAGGCTGGGGCAATTATAACGGTTGAACCACATGACACGTTTTGGGGTGGTTACGCTGGTTACTTTCAAGACCCGGATGGCCACTTGTGGGAAGTAGTATGGAATCCACATTTGGAGATCAACGAATAACTCAATTTAAACTATCTATTTAATGGAGCGCAATTGTTTTATAAGAGCGTAACTTAATAACACAAAGGAGTGGGTCTTTTATTAAGACAAAAGTTATTGAATTCTTATTTAACGGAGAAAAGTATAAACTCGCGAGAGCCTTTCTTACCATTTTGTTACTTTTAGTTGCCTTATATATATCGTATGTTTTTGAAGTTCCTATAATTGATGTCTACGTACCTCTTTTAGTCTTTGCATTGGTGTTGTCTGTATTTCAAATAACGTGGTACAACAAGAAAAAGAACATCAAAACAACGGCTAGAGATTGGATAGTAATCGTAATATGTTTAATTATTTTGATGATATGGGGTTTTATAAAGGTGCAGGAAAACAAATTAGCTAATGAAGTTTATGACGTGATTGAAGAAAAAGTTCAAGATGAAACGTTTTCGGTAGAATTTATAGACGAAGTGGACTACAAAGAAAAAGAATACATTTTCGTTAGATATACCATTAAAGGTGACCCAACTGAATATCTGGGATGGTATTATCGGAAAGATGGAGAATTGGTTCATGATGTAACAAGAGAAATAGGGAATGAAAATGATTAGTTTGTTCAATTAACGCTACTTTTCGTAAGAAAGAACATGGGTTAAATTCAAGAACATCAATCATCATGCTGATTGTTGCTTTTAAAATTGAATTTTTCTTGATTTTACTTTCTATACAAACAGCAAATTGGAACAAACATTCGCATAAAGTTATAATGATAGAAACAAATTTAAGGGAGTTGTGCTTTATGAGTCAAAGAGTTTCCTACTATGATGTGGCACCTGAGGGTATGAAGATTGTGATGGATATGGAGAAATACACTAAAAAGTCTTCGATTAGTCGTACTACAAGAGAACTTATTAAAATCAGGGTTTCCCAAATTAACGGCTGTGCTTTTTGCATAGATGTGCATACATCTGATGCTCGTAAAATGGGTGAAGCGGAGCAAAGAATTTATTGTTTAGATGCTTGGAAGGAATGTAACTTTTATACACCTGAAGAAAGAGTAGCTCTAGAACTATCTGAGCATATTACATTAATCCCTACAAAAAGAGTTCCTGAAGAACTTTATAAACGGGTACGTAAGCAATTTGATGAGAAACAATATGTGGACCTTGTTCTCATTATTAATCAAATCAACAATTTGAACAGAATCTCTATTGCAATGGGAAATACACCAACTGAGAAATAGTTTCTCTCAAGGAACTTTTTATGATTTTTACTTTTACATTAAGTAAGACCCATTTATTGAAGGCACATCCTCTAATACAAACGTCCGGCATATATAAAAGGAGCAAACTATTTTGCTCCTTTTATTTTGTAGTTATTTCTTCTTCAGCTGCCTGAGATATCCCATGGAAGAGGCATATGCTGCTGTTCTTGCAGGGACCCCTTTTTTCATTAAGTTCTCTGCGGTTTCTTCAATCATTTCTCCAGTACCTTTGTTTTTCAAAGCAGACCCTCCTTTCTCGTTTATTATCTGTGGAGTAGGAGAAATTATTTGCCCGAGATCTAATGCTTAGAAATCCAAAAGCTGTGTTAATGCCTCGTGTTAAACTAGTCAGATAGGTTCTCACGGTGATAAATTTAGTAAGGAGGACGTAAAGTCGATAACATCTGCTTATTTAGGGTTAACCTTTTGGGTAAGCGGGGGAAATCTTGGGTTGAGGGGAACTATATAGGTTGCTGAGCCCTTCTTAGTGCACGTACTTTTAAGTATCCGTAATTTTCGGACATTTTTATAGATTTGTAGGATATTAAGAACAAAGTGAAATTGTTACACTTTATGTAAGCGCTTAATAACTAAAGGGGGAACAAAATGAAAGCATTAAAATTTTTATTTCTAGGAGTAGTGGTAACTTTAGGTTTAGCTGCATGTGCAGATAGTGAAGAAACCCAGTCTAAGGAAGGGGTAATTGAATTAACACTTTGGAATGACTGGACAGAGGACCGTCCAGAAAATACGGTTTACAAAGATATTATTGAAAAATTTAATGCGGAACACGATGATATTGAGATTATAAGTGAAAGTACTCCTCATGACGACTATGAGATTAAATTGCGGACACAGGCTGCTGGGAATCAATTGCCAGATTTGATGCGCGTATGGCCTGGAACGAGAATAGAGCCATTCGTCGAGGGGGATGCCCTGTTACCGTTAAACCCCATTATTGATCATTGGGAAGGGACAATTCCCGAGGAGATCTTACAGGATTATGCATTAGGAGAAAATAACTATGCAATTCCATCGAATGTTAGTGAAACAAGTCTGATTTTCTATAACAAACAGCTTGTAAGTGAAGCAGGATTTGATGAATTTCCGTCAACCTATAAGGAACTTAAGGAATTAGTGGATAGCTTGAATAGCGATAATGTTACGCCGATCTCTGTTGGGAATAAAGCGATTTGGCCATTACAATCTGTCTTTATTTCTGGAATTGCGGATCGTTATACAGGTAGTGACTTCCTCCACAATGTATTGAATGAGGATGGAACGTTTGAAAATGAACAATTTATTAATGCCCTAACTGTCATTGATGATTTGACGAAATCTGGAGCATTTAATGAAGATATGAATACGATTGACGAAGCTCAATCTAGAAATGAATTTATTAAAGGGTCAACTGCGATGCATTTTGCAGGCTCCTGGGCTATTGGGCCAATCATGGATAGTGTAGATGATCTGGAGAATATTGGTGTTGCACCTTTTCCTTCTTTTGAAGGTGGAGAGGGAGACGCATCTAAAATTTCTGGAGTCGCCGGTGGTGGAATTGCCGTTAATAGCCAACTTAGCGAAGAAGAGCAGGAGGCAGCATTTGAGTTTCTTAAATTTTACTATAGTGAAGAACTGTTCCAAGAATTAGTCAAGGCAAATATTATCGTTCCAGCTGATGTAGAAATGGACGATAGTATACCAGAAGTGTTTAAGGAGGCAAACAGCTTAGCTCAAAATGGGCTCTCGCCTGTTTATGATGCGACCTTATCACCGGAGTTGACGGACATTATTAATAATGGGCTTCAATCCATTACAATTGGGGATACAACACCAGAAGAGCTTGCAGCAGAAATGCAAGCAGAATTGGAAAAAACGAATGAATAATCAATTTATACACAGGTTGCCGGCTTTTGCGGCAGCCTGTGAAAATTGGAGGACGAGAAGATGCAGCTAACGCATAAAAGTAAAGCAGCAATTATGATCGGTTTACTTCCCGCCTTTCTGATTTATGCTGTCTTTGCCATTTATCCCATTTTGCAATCCTTTTATTACTCCTTGATGGAATGGGATGGATTTACTGATATGACCTTTGTTGGTCTAGATAACTTTCGGAATCTATTTGCAGATCCTTTGTTTTGGAATTCGGTTAAAAATAATATCTACGTTGTGCTTGCCTCTCTTTTAGGTCAGATACCACTTGCGTTGTTCTTTGCACTTTTACTCAATCGTAAGATAAAAGGACTTAAATTCTTTAGAACGGTTGGCTTTCTCCCGGTGGTACTTTCAACGGTCGTTATCTCATTAACTTGGAGCTTGATTTATAATTCTCAGAATGGAATGTTAAACGAAATTCTGAGAAACATTGGACTTGGTGTGATGGCACAAAACTGGCTTGGTGATACGAAGTGGGTAATGGCCGCCGTCTTGGTTACCGTCATTTGGCAATTCATCGGGCTTTACTTAATTATTTTTCTTGCTGCATTACAGAATGTACCAACAGAAGTTTTAGAAGCAGCAAAAATGGACGGAGCTTCTGAATGGACGACAACCTTTAAAATTACAATCCCAATGATCTGGCATACGATTATTGTCGCGGTAATTCTATGCATCTCCGGGAGTCTAAAGACGTTTGATCTTATTTATGTCATGACAAATGGTGGGCCAGCTCATTCTTCTGATGTAATGGCACTCTATATGTTCAATGAGACATTCAATAAACTGCAATATGGATATGGTAGTGCGGTTTCTGTATTCATCTTCTTCTTTAGTCTTATATTAATTTTTATTGTGACGAAGTTATTTGGAAGGAAACTAATTTAAGGAGGGAGTGTGAATGAATTCTACATTACCTATTGAGAAAAATAAGAACAAACAAAATGAATCAAAAATCAAGAAAAGGGTCACAAGAATTATCATTTATACATTACTGAGCCTGTTTGCACTTATAAATGTTTATCCCATCATTTGGATGGCGATAAACTCGTTTAAGTCTGAACAGGAGTTTACGGTTAATCAGTTTGGTTTTCCTTCAAAATTCAACTTTGAAAACTATGCCAATGCTTGGGAAATAGCGAATCTCGGTGTGTTATTTAAAAACAGCATTTTTATCTGTGTCACGGCAACCGTTGTGACCGTGATTATAGGAGCTTTGGCCTCTTATTTCCTGGCCAGGTTTCATTTTAAGTTGAATAAGGTAATATATACGTTTTTTATCTTTGGGTTGTTGATCCCGATTCATGCCACACTTGTACCGATGTTTATCCTAATGAAAAACCTTGGGCTGCTCAATACCGAAATTACATTGTTATTTCCTTATATTGCTTTTCATTTGCCGATAACCATTTTTATTTTAACCAGCTTTATGAGGGCGTTTCCTAAGGATATTGAGGAATCTGCCATTATGGATGGTGCTGGGATATTCCGAATCTTTTGGTCCATCATTCTACCAATGTCACGACCAGCAGTTGCTACGGTTATCATTCTTAATTTCATATATAATTGGAATGAGTTCTCTTTTGCTTTAGTGCTGATTAATGATCCGGAATTGCAAACATTACCACTGGGGCTGGCTAATTTTGCAGGGCAATTTACAACAAACTATGGGGCACAAATGGCAGGATTAACGATGTCACTTGTTCCAATTGTGATTTTCTATCTGTTATTAGAAAAAGAGATTGTAAATGGTATGACCTCCGGAGCAGTAAAGGGCTAATTGCAGCAATAAAAAGCTAAAGGATAGGTTAAATCATGTTAAAGAGATGGGGCTTGAAGAGGAAGTTTATTACATTTTTCTTAGCATTAACTGTACCAATTCTGGTTATTAGTATCTTAATCTATTATCAAACTGGAATTGTATTGAAAAAACAGGCAGTAGAGGAGGCAACGGAGAGGTTAAATAGAAATGAGCAGAATCTGTTAGATGTCTTTTCAACGGTAGAAACGATGTCTTCCTACATGATTTACGACCGTAATTTTCGGGAGATGTTTACTGCTACAGAGGAAGAAATCTACCAACCTGAATATAGGGAAGCAATGGAGGTGATAAAAGGATATTTTACATTTCAGCTTATCTCCAACCCTTACATTAATTCTATTTCATTAATTAGTAAGGACGGTCATCTAGTTGAACATGGTGAACCAGTAAAAGGAAACGAGTCAAAACTTGATCAGGCTGCAAAGGACGCAAACGGCAGCGCGGTCTGGAGTGATCCCTATCAAGTAACGAGCAGTTGGAATGATGATAAATATGTAATCAGTCTATCCAGACTGATTAATGATATGAATAATATAAGTGAACAAATTGGTTTAGTTCGTATACGGCTTGATCCAACAGCCTTGTATAACCAAATGGAAGTTCCTTCTCAACGCGGTGAATATTTTATTTTTTCGGATCAAGGAGAAGTCATCCTCCATCAAGATGCTGATTTAATTGGCAAGCAATTTCCGGATGCTGGTCTCACAGACTGGGTCACAGAGGGAAAGGAAGATTTCTTCAGTTATCAAGATGGTGATAGCCACTATCTCGTTGTTAAAAATCAACTTGCTAATACAGACTGGTTCTCTGTAACGGCAATAGATGAAGGTAAACTAGTAGCAGATTTAACGAACGTACGGGTATTGATTGGCTATTTAATTGGTATTCTTCTCTTAGCAGGAATGTTGTTCTTTCTTTTATTTTACCATTCTACTATTAAACGGGTTATTGAATTGACCAATCAGACAAAGCAAGTGGCGAATGGGGATTTTACTGCCAGTGTGTATGTAGACTCTGACGACGAGATTGGAAAACTCGGACTTCGTTTTAATAAGATGGTGAAAAGAATTCAAAGACATATTGAAACAGAGTATAAGTTAAAAATAAAGCAGAGAGAATCAGAGTTAAAAGCATTACAGAATCAAATTAACCCACACTTTTTGTACAATACGCTAGATATGATTCGCTGGAATGCAAGGTTCGAAAATGCACCGGAGACCGGACATCTAATTGAACGCCTTTCCAAAATATTTAGGATGAACCTGAATAACGGGAAAACATGGGTAAGGTTTAAAGAAGAGATCGAATATAGTCAAGCCTACCTTGAACTGCAAAAAAAGCGGTTAGGTGAACAACTAGATTATCATATTGAGATCGATCATGATCTGAAAGATTATTATGTGATGAAGCAGGTGATCCAACCTTTAATGGAAAACAGTATTCAACATGGTATAAAAAACTTACCGAGACAAGGAATCATCCGAGTTCATTGTTACCAAAGGAACAATCAAGCTGTGATCGATGTAATGGATAATGGTTGGGGATTTAGTGAAGCAAAGAAGAATGGTGAAGAGCACGCTGGGTTTGCTTTAAAAAATCTACATGATCGCATATCGATCGTATTTGGCAAACCGTATGGTCTCATCCTTTTGGATACAGACGAAGGGGCAGCCGTTCGATTGCTTCTGCCACTTTTAAATGAGGAAAAATCCAAAGAATTAGGTGATTAGTTGATGCCATTCAAGTTACTCATTGTCGATGACGAACCAATTACCAGACGTGGCTTAAGGCAGACAATTTATTGGGGAAAACACCAGATTGAATTTGTTGAAACGGCAATGGATGGGGTGGACGCCATCCATAAAATAAACGATATGGGTGGTGTCGATCTTGTCTTGTCAGATGTCCGAATGCCGAACATGGATGGTCTGCAACTGGCTTCATATTTACAGCAGCACTATCCTAAGACGAAAACAATGCTCATTAGTGGTTATGACGAATTTGCGTATGCCAAAAAAGCAATGCAATCAGGAGTAAAGGACTACTTGCTGAAACCAGTTGATATTGGTGAACTAGAGTTAAAAGTAGAGAAACTTATTAGTGAAATAGAAGAAGAACAACAAATAAAAGACGAATTACAGAAAAGCGAAATCAAAAATGCTATTTTCCAACAGATTTACCATACTACTGATAACAATTCACCTCTTCAGGTAGGGCTAAATGTAAGGGTTTACCCATTTGTTTGTCTGGTAAAGGATTATGTCCAGCAAGCGCAGCATTACTCGAAGCAAGATATGGAAATATTTCTCCACAATATAAAGCAATCGATTGAGCGCGTAGCGGAGGAGCTTGGATTTGAAACGATATCGATGTATATGAGTAAAGGATTACTGTTCACCTGTCTCATACAAAGCCGTGATAGAGAGTTCTATTTAGAAAAGCACATAGAAGACGTGATGAAACAAGTCGCTTATTATTCCCTATCTTTTGTATGGAGTGATTCGGTTATAGCTATTGCTGATATAAAGGATAAATATAGCGATCTCTTAAAGGTTTGTAAGTATTTCCCGCTAGTTGGGGAGAATGAAATACTTTTTTCCAATCATAAACTGACACGGCCAGTGGCGCAGAATTATCCTCATGACATCGAGAAAGAATTAATGGAAGTACTCTATCATGTGGAATGGAAGGAAAGTGACCAGATACAATCCCATGTCGAGAAGCTATTTCGCTATTTTAAAACAAACACATTCTTCCTTCACGAGGTAAAGGACGTGTGCACACAGGTCCTTAATAATTTGTTGAAGGAATATGAAGGATTACCAGGTATAAAAGCCGTACATGCCGATTTTCATTACCAACAATCAATTGACCTTCTTTTATTCAATTCATACGCCTTGTTACAGCGTTTGTTTGAACAAGATATTGAGCGAATAAGAGAAAAGCTGGATTTAAAAAAGGTAGAGAAAGCAGATTGGCTTGTCCAGCAAGCAGAAGAATATATTCGGTCCTATTACCGTTCTGCAATAAAAGTTCAAGAAGTGGCAGATGTCATTAATGTATCCGCTAACTATTTCAGTACGTTGTTTAAACAGAAAACGGGAGATAACTTTAATGAATATGTCAATCGTTTAAGAGTGGAGGAAGCAAAATCATTACTTGTAAATACCCCGTTTAAAGTAAGTGAAATATCGAAACAGGTTGGCTTTAGAGAGTATAAATATTTTGTGCATGTATTCAAGAAATTCTCTGGGGTGACACCAACTAATTACCGAAAGTTGACAGTAAGTGAGTAACTTCATGTATAAAAACAAGGAGGTAATAGTAATGACAAATGTAAAAGTAAAGATCCCGAATGATTTTATGCTGGGTGCCGCAGTTTCAGCCTGGCAGACTGAAGGATGGGTAGGGAAGAAGGAATCTCAGGATTCTTACTTAGATCTCTGGTATAAACATAATAAACATGTTTGGCATAATGGGTTCGGTCCAGCTATCGCAACAAACTTCTATGAACGATATGAGGAAGATATTCAAAACATGAAAGAAATTGGATTAACACATTTTCGGACATCGATTAACTGGTCGCGGTTTTTAGTAGATTATAAGAATGCAGTGGTAGATGAGGAGTATGCCTCCTATGTGGATGATGTCATTAATAAGCTCATTCAAAACGGTATTGAACCAATGATTTGTCTAGAACATTATGAGGTACCAGCTGAATTATTTGAGGAATATGGCGGCTGGGGATCTAAACATGTAGTTGAATTATTCATTGCGTATGCAGAGAAAGTTTTTGAACGTTATGGGGACCGTGTCAAACATTGGTTTACCTTTAATGAACCAATTGTTGTTCAGACACGTGTCTATTTAGATGCCATTCGCTGGCCGTTTGAACAGAATACAAAAAAGTGGATGCAGTGGAATTATAATAAAGGCTTGGCAACAGCTAAGGCAGTCAAGTTATTTAAAGAAATGGAACTCAAGGAAAAATACGGTGCAAAAATTGGTGTCATTCTTAATCCAGAAGTGACGTATGCTCGTTCAACTGCTGAACATGACCAACAGGCAGCGAAAATGTATGACTTGTTTTTCAATCGCGTCTTTCTTGACCCTTCTATAAAAGGGGAATATCCAAAGGAATTATTTGATGTAATGGAAAAACACGCTATCACCTTTGATTATACAGAGGAAGAACTAACTTTGATTAAGGAAAATACAGTAGATTATGTTGGTCTAAATCTTTATTTTCCCCATCGCGTTAAGGCCCGTACTTCTGCTTGGAATGAAGAAGCTCCTTTTCATCCCTCGTATTACTATGACATGTTTGAACTACCTGGGAAGAAAATGAATCCTTACCGTGGTTGGGAAATCTACCCCAAAATCATGTATGATATGGGCATTCGAATGAAAGAGGAATATGGCAATATCGAATGGTTCATAGCTGAAAATGGGATGGGAGTAGAAAATGAAAAAAGATTTAGGAATGATTCGAATATCATTCAAGATGATTACCGTATCGAGTTTATTAGTGAACATTTAAAATGGTTGTTAAAGGCAGTAGATGAAGGAGTTAATTGTATAGGATATATGCTTTGGGCATTCACTGATAATGTATCACCAATGAATGCATTTAAAAATAGATATGGATTAGTGGAAATAGATTTAGAGGATAATCGCAACCGTCACCTGAAAAAGTCTGCTTATTGGTATAAAGAGTTGATAGAATCAAAAGAATTTGAAGCAGTGAATGAAGCGGTTTATAAGTGAAATCTATGGAAAGTTTGAAAAGTGAGGTGACTGAATGAACAAATATTTAGCATTTGATATTGGTGGGACCTTTTTAAAATATGGTGTTGTCTCAGAAGAAATGGGGGTTTTGGAAACAAATAAAGTGAAGACCCCAGACTCCTTGGAGGGGTTATTATCGGCCATGGGGGAAATTTCTCAGTTGTATAAGGATGTTAAAGGGGTGGCAGTAAGTAGTCCCGGTGCCGTTTCTGAAGATGGCTTTATAAAAGGCTCATGTGCTTTGCGTTATTTACACGGTCCCAATATAAAACAATTGATGGAAGAACAGCTAAACGTACCCATTTTCATGGAGAATGATGCACATTGTGCAGGCTATGCCGAGTTCTGGAAAGGAAATGCGAAAGGGAAAAAAGACGTACTTGTTATGGTACTTGGAACAGGAATTGGTGGCGCTGTGTTTAAAAATGGAGTACTGCATAAAGGGGCAAATTTGCATGGGGGTGAATTTGGCTATATGCTTCTGAATACTGCTGTTCAGAATAGTAATGACGTGTGGAGTAGGAGAGCGTCAACCAAGGCATTAGTCAAAGAGGTTGCCAGACAAAAAAATATCGATATGGCATCCCTTTCTGGGGAGCAGGTTTTTAGCATGGCAGAGGCTGGAGATAAAGTTTGCTTGGAAGCTTTGGATAGGTTTTATCACATATTGGCAGTTGGGATTTACAATCTCCAATACATTTATGATCCAGAGATAATTTTAATTGGTGGAGGCATTAGTGCAAGAGAAGATCTGATTGATAACATTAATGAAAAGCTAGACGGAATCATGGAAGCTGTGGATCTCGCAAAAATTAAACCTACCATTGCATCATGTCACTTTCGGCAAGATGCCAATCTGCTTGGAGCAGTGTATGGCTGGCTAAAGGAAAGGGATGGTTGTATTAGAAGAATAAATACGAAATTAAATCTCTGAATATTAAAATTTTTAAAAGGGAGGATAAAATGGAAAACAGTAAATTTATGCAGTTTCTGGAGCGCTTTTTTTTACCGATAGCAGATAAGCTAAATAACAATCGATATTTAGGTGCTTTGCGTGACGGGTTTATGGTAGCATTGCCAATTATAATCTTTGGCTCTATGTTTGTAGTTATTGCAAATCTCCCTTTCTTGGATAGGCTACTAAGCGAGGATGCATACACGGCATATAAGGATGCACTTGGCCCAGCCTCAGCAGCAACTTTAACCATCATGGGAATGTTTGTCATAGTCGGTATTGCATACAAACTAACAGAATATTACGAAGGAGAAGCCATCTATGGAGGGGTTACAGCGCTTGCCTCATTTCTCATCCTAACACCGCAAATGCTTGAGGGTGTTAGTGGCGTAATTCCGACATCGAGTCTTGGAGCAGAAGGGCTATTTCTCGGAATTATAACAGCTTTCATGTCTGCAGAGTTTTATCGTTTCTTTTTGCAGAAAAATTGGATGATCAAAATGCCGCCTGGTGTACCAGAGGCCGTATCCAGATCGTTTAGTTCCTTAATTCCGATTACCATGACCCTATCCATCTTTTTATTGATACGAGTATTATTTAACATTACTTCATTTGAAACGGTGCAAAATTTTATTTATACCGTTATCCAACAACCGATAACAGCTTTGGGAAGTGGATTACCTGCAGCAGTGATTGCGGTGCTCTTAATCCAAGTTTTTTGGTTCTTTGGCTTACATGGACAGATAATCGTAAATTCTGTGATGGATCCGATTTGGATGACCTTATCTCTTGAAAATTATCAGGCGTTCCAAGCTGGAGAAGAGAGACTGCATATTGTAAATAATCAATTTATCGATACATTTATTGTAGGTATGGGTGGTTCAGGAATGACAATGGCCGTTATTTTAGGGCTATTTTTAGTAGCCAAAAGTAAGCAATTGAAGCAGCTTGGAAAACTTGGTGCTCCTCCAGCAGTTTTTAATGTAAATGAACCAATTATCTTCGGGTTGCCGATTATTCTTAATCCACTCGTTGTAATTCCATGGCTATTAGCTCCAGTGGTCGTTACAATCGTTACTTATTTTTCCATGTCGGTTGGCCTAGTCCCTGTGTCAACAGGTGTTCATGTTCCATGGACAACACCCATCTTTATTGGTGGAATGCTAACGACGAATTCGATAGCAGGAGGGATAATGCAATTAGTTAACTTAGTAATTGTGACCTTAATTTGGATTCCATTTCTGAAACTATTGGATAAGCGATATTTTGGAGAGGAACTAGTAGGTGCGAACAATGAAGTGGCTGCCGGTAAAAAGGAATAATAGTAACCTTTATAAAAAGTAAGGCATAAATACGCTAATTCAAGCGAAGGAAGTAAACCTGAACAAAATCGATACCTTAATTAATGGTGCTGGTGTAATCATGAAAATACCATTACCTCTGTAGAGACACATCATCTGGACGGAAACGCCGAAAAGTCTTTTTTTGATATGACGGATGAAGGAGGATTTACAAATGTATTTGATAAAAACTTTAAGGGGGAGCTTTTTAGCTGCGATTGTATTTGGAGAATCTCTTCTTGAGCAAACAGACTCTGCTTTCCAGATTCTCTAAGTCATTCCATAATTCATTTGCTTTAAGGATAAATGGAACATATTCCCCACTCACCATAAGCATAGCGAATAAATTAAGAAGCCTTCACTATAATGTGAGGGCTTCTTCTGTATTTCTTATTTTCTATTCTTCATCTTCGTTTTCTTCTGTGTCCGTATCTTCGCCTGTTTCTTGATCTTCTTGTTCCGTAGAATCTTCTGTTGCTGGGTCCTCTTGGTTGTCCTCATCGTCAGAGCAACCAATTAATAAACCGGTGGATAGGATTGCTGTTAAAGATGCAGTAGCTAATTTCTTCATTTTCAACATAATCACCTTCCTAACAAAAGTTTAATTCACTTATAGTATAAAGCAGATTCATTAACCCACTGTTAAGTAAATGTAATTATCCCTACATAAAGCAAAATTGAGTCTAGTTGGCTATTCGAGGAGAGGAGGCGGGTATTTTGGATTAGGGCTTGAACGTTTTGTGCGTATTTAAGCGTTTGCTCTGAATCCCAAATGTATTTACTCTTTTGTAAAAAGGTATTTTTTTCTCAAGCTACTTATCAATTGATAAGTAGCTTGAGCTTTGATATAAATAAAGAAAGAAAAGCATACATCTATCTTCAAAAGGGAATTCATTAATTTCATTTATCCATGTTGTATGCCTACTAAGAAGAAAGAGAGAGAAAGAAAAATGAAAAAAATATGGAAGGTTTTACTTTTAGTTTTATTAGCAATACTCCTAATTGGAGGAGTCGGTTTTTATTATTGGGCACAACAAACCTATGATGCTTCCGATACGTTATACGAACTTGTTAACAAGGAGGACATACAATCTGAAGAAGATTGGCTATTATTCGAGCCTGAAGGAGAAGCCGACACCGGAGTTATACTGTATCCGGGCGCCAAGGTAGAGCCAGAAGCTTATAGCTATTACGGAAAGCAATTAGCAGCGCAAGGTTACCTAGTGGCCATTCCCAACCTTCGTTTAAACCTCGCGATTCTTGATTTAAACAAAGCCGAGCAAATAATGGAGGAGCACCCTAAGCTGGAGCATTGGTATCTAGCTGGACACTCATTAGGAGGGATCGGAGCAACGAGCTTCGCTATGGACAACCAGGATTTAGTGAATGGTGTTATCTTACTAGGATCCTACCCGAGTGACAGTGCAGATTTCTCAGATGTAGCCATGCCGATGCTTTCCATCTCGGCAGAGTACGATGGCTTATCAACTCAAGATAAAATAGATGATGCGAAACATCTTCTATCTGAACAAGCAGTCATGCATGAGATAAAGGGAGGGAATCACGCTCAATTTGGCATTTACGGGAAGCAAAAAGGGGATGAGGAAGCTTCGATCTCAGTGGAAAAGCAGCAGGATGAAATTATGCAGGTGATCACAGAATGGTTAGATCAACAAGGCGCACCAGAAAACTAATGTAGCAGGTATTCTTTATATTCAGCCTAAAAGGAGGAGGAAAATGGATACGTTCTTATATACATTTTATTCACTCGCCTGTGTAGCACTCCTTGCCTGGAGTCTAAGCGAGACACCAGCAAGGTTCCGCTGGTCCTTACGATCTTTTGTTCACCTTGTGATTATTGGACTTATTTTTGATAATGCCGTGATCGCAAGTGGCAAGTTCATCGGGGAAGGGGAATTTCTGGCATTCTTAAATGAAATGCGCTATTGGTTCCATGCCTTTATTACGCCGACCCTTGTACTTTATGCATTGGGATTATTACGTTTAACGAATGCAAAATGGAGAAGAAGCAGGGTTGCCTTAGGTAGCTTCCTCCTCATTACAGCTGGCCTAATCGTTTATGAAATTCAAACAGGTATCCTTAATAAAACGTTAGAGCCAGTGAGGGAATACGGGGTGTTGCGCTATAACACAGTAGAATCCTCTTCAGGTCCACCAATCATGATTTTATTGGTTATGGTCGTGTTGCTCGTGACGAGTATTATCCTCTGGAAATTGACGAAATGGCCATGGATGTTTGGTGCTCTATGTATTATTCTTGTGTTAAACGTGATCCCATTTGATTTTGCGAGTTCTGCTGTCACAAACGGATTTGAGCTACTTTTAATGCTTTTATTAGTAGTGACGAAAAGGCATTATGAAAAAATAAGTTCTTAGTAGTTTGGGAGCACCTGCAGCTTATTGGGGTGCTCCTAATTTTTTTGCTTTTAGGCATAACGCAAATAGAAACCTCACTTATTCCCCCCCTTTGCAAACTGACCCAACAATGTTTTTAATTCTGCTGCTTCTTTTACTGGATCTACCACAGCTACAGGTTGCACTGTTTTTCGCTTCTTCTTCTGCTCATAAAACCATTCCGGCACTATTTCTGTTTGGACGTTTCCTGTATAGCGTGTATGCTGCCGGGAAAATTGCATTTCTTCATTCCTCGCCTGCTCAACAGTCCGAATTCCTTTCTTTTCCCAGGCTTTTAAAATACCTCGTACATAGCGCCAGGTTATCTTATTTTTCTCCAATGCCTTTTTCATTGCATGAACCAAAAGTTCTTCGTTCATAGCAGCGGCCCACTCCTTTATTTCCTTGGAAATATATGGCGTTAATTCACTGAAGTGTGTCCTGTAGAAATGGCTTGCTGCTGTATTGGTTTGTTTATTATTTTTGTTTATTATTTCGTTTTGTTTAATGAATGGGTCGGGAGTGTGGTCGGAACTGCAGTCTGTTTTGTGGTTGTTTTTCTGGTTGGTTGTTTCTGAATTAGAGTGGCTTTCACTTTTTGTCAGGATTGATTCTTCTTTTGGTTTTTTGGCAGGTCGTGGTTTTGACGGTGTAATTTTGGATGGCGTATTTTCTCCTTGCGTTTGTTCGTAATCTTCAACCTGGGAAATCATTTGATAAATGGCGGATCGATTACTGCCACGATTGGTGACAATAATTCGATTTTTGTCCTGTAGTTCTCTACGTGCAGATTTAAAACTAGTGTTTTTAAGGCCACTTTGGGCTTGGAGCTGGCTTGCTGCTACGGAGAATTGTTCTTTCCACCCGCAAAGGTTTTGGAAATGCATGAGGGAAAACCAAAGAGAGACAGCAGAACTCGATAGCGGCTCAAAGATATTTCGTTTGTGAAAACCGTTGATTTCTTTAATATAATTCATTTTGAAAAACTCCTTTTTCGATAATATAGGTGTCCATAACTACTATCGAAAAAAAGTTGGGGCAGGGGGTACTTTCCTAAATTTTTTTATGTTTACCCTGAGTTTGGTAAGGAGGATAAAAGTAAAAAAACCCAATCTGGGTGTTTTTATGGGTGAACCGGAAGGATTTGTCCGTTATAAAGGTTGTTATCGCTTTGTTGGGCTATTGGAAAGGGAGCCTCTATGTAGTGAAGGAGACAAGCTTTTGGCTCTCAACAATCCTTGTTTTCGTGTTATCCTAATAGAATAGTTTGAATATAAGGAGGAAGAATATACATGATAAAAGCAGTGATTTTTGATTTTGATGGACTTATTTTGGATACAGAAACGGCTTGGTATGATACATATAAACAAATTTTAAAAGAGACATATGATTTTGACCTCCCCCTTTCGGAATTTGTTAAAGGTGTAGGTGGGGAAGATACCGCATTGTTAAGTTACATAGATGAGGAATTAAAAGGGGAATTTCAACTAGAGGGTTTTCAAGAAAAAGTGGATGCTATCCATGCTGAACGAATAAAAGAAGCTAAAGCTAGAGAGGGAGTAGAGGATTATTTACAAGCAGCTTCAGAAGCTGGCTATCAAATTGCACTCGCATCTAGTTCAAAACGCGAATGGGTGACCACACACCTTACAAACCTTGGGTTGATCTCTTACTTTGATCACTTTGTTACTTCAGATGATGTGGAAAATATAAAACCAGCGCCAGACTTGTTCTTAAAGGCTATTGAGGAATTGGCTGTAAAACCAGAGGAAGCCATTGTGTTCGAGGATTCTCTAAATGGGCTGATTGCTGCTCGGAAGGCGAATATAAAAACAATTATTGTGCCAAATCCAGTTACAGAACACCTTCCTTTTGAAGAGCACCATTTAAAAATTGGTTCCATGAAAGAGATGAGTTTGACGGAGATTATCAAGTCAGTAGAGGAAGTAAAGTAACGGTATATTACTAGTTAAGTTGAGCTTAATAAAGCAGACAGGAAGAGGAGGATTTGATGGAAGAACTAAAGGGAGGCTTGGTTGTTTCTTGCCAAGCCCTAGAACATGAACCCCTTCATGGAAATGGACATATGGCAGCAATGGCATTAGCAGCTAAGCAAGGTGGGGCAGTAGGCATTCGTGCAAACGGCCCTGCTGATATAAGACAAATCAAAGAAAAGGTAGACTTGCCAATTATCGGCATATGGAAAAAGGATTATGAAGGCTTTGATGCATTTATTACACCAACGACCGAGGATGCAAGGAGCGTTTCAGAAGCTGGAGCAGATATTATAGCAGTAGATGCAACCGAGCAGACGAGGCCGCAAAAGCTAGACGAATTGGTTGAGTACATACAGCATGTACTAGGTAAGAAGGTGATGGCAGACATTTCCACGCTGAAGGAAGGGAAAAATGCTCACAAATTGGGATGTGACTATATTAGCACAACCTTATCGGGTTATACGTCTTATACCAAAGACAGGGCACAGCCAGATTTTTCTCTTTTAGAAGAGCTAATTAAAGAAGTTTCCACACCAGTAGTGGCGGAAGGGAATTTCGGTAGTCCCGAGCAAGCGAAAAAAGCATTAGAAATTGGTGCAGCTTTTGTAGTGGTTGGAGGGGCAATAACACGACCGCAGCTTATAACCAAAAGCTTTGTTGATGGGATGAAAGAATAGGAAAAAGCTTTATTAGGGCTGATGATTTTAAAGCGTGATCTAATGAAACAAAGGCGATCTTAAATGATCGCCTTTTCTAATCTAAAATTTTACGGTCTGTTTATGGAATATTATGTTAGCATTGAAGCGTGACTTGTTAAACTAATGCAGCAAGTTAGTGCAATAATTTATTATATTTTTATCAGGGAAAGGAGTGTTAATTTGAAGAAAATAACAGTTTTTATCTTTCTTTTGTTTTTGTTAGTAGGATGTAGTCAAAGTAATGTTCAGCATAATAAAGACTTAGAGGATTCTATTTATTCTATTGTAGATGATAAAAATAAAAGTGAGATAAGTATGAAATCATTGACGACTTTCGATTGGGATAAAGCATTCCTTTTTACACCTTATAGTACACAAGAAGCCATAGAAGAAGAATTAGGTACTGACTTCAAAGACACAAGCAATATCAGTATGAGAGATGATATATACCTATTGGTTTTCCTAGACGGAGATAAAGTAGTTCAATATGTTGAAATAGAACGCCGAGGCTCTGACTTTTCAATAAGGGAAAAGGGACACCTTACTCCATCCAATGATGTTATAAGTATTGAAAGGCATTAAGAAGTTTCCTTGTTGGAGTAACAGGTGCTTCTCTTGAGTAAGGATTTGCACCTTTTTTCATTAACGGTGCAATTTAGTAGCACATAATTTAGCGAAAAATCGGCTCCTTAACATGGAGGAGAACGGCTTTTTTGTTTGGATTTTGTTTAAAAATGTAATCTATTTTACCTATACCTCCCGATAAACCTCTTTTGCTTTGTATTACCAATTTGACTAATCAAAATAATTCCCCTTATGTTGTTTATATACTAGTAGAATAATTGCGAGTAAAAAAATGTGGTCCCGTTTTTCTGAAATTTCAAAAATAAAAAATGAAACCAATTATTAAATGACGATGTCTAAAGAGTGAAAGAAAGGAGGTACACAGTGGGAGAGAAAGATTCGCATGCAATTAACGTAAATGAAGAAATTAATATCGATTATCAAGATAAAGAAATAGTAATCGAGCAGCTAATGGAACTTTACGCCGAAAAGGTTTTCCTGCTAGCTTTTTCCTTTGTAAAGGACAGAGGTGTAGCGGAGGACATTTCACAAGAGGTTTTCCTAAAGGCTTATAAGTATCTTGATAGTTTTAGAGGAGAGGCTGCTTTAAAATCCTGGATATATCGCATCACTGTTAATACTTCCAAAGATTTTTTAAAGAAAAATAGCTTGAAGCAACTGATATTAGAGAGTAGCTTCTTTGAAAATTTCAATAGAACCGAAAGTACTGAAACCTCTTTTCTTAAAGCTGACCGCAATGAACAGCTATTACAAACAATCTTAACATTGCCAATAAAATATCGTGCAGTAATTATACTCCATTACTTTTATGATTTAAAAATTAATGAGCTTTCTTCGGTATTGAATTTAAATACGAATACTGTAAAAACAAGGCTTTCAAGAGGGAGAAACATACTGAGACGGAAAATGGAAGCCAAGGAAGGAGAGGTATTTTAGTGAAAGATAAGCTTGAAAAGATACATGAACATTACCGTGAAAATTATTACAGTGAAGAAATAGCTGATCGGATCAAAGATGGTGTTCAGCAGAATATTAAAAATGCGGATAAGATTCAACCTGGGAAAAAGCAGCGACTCAATATAGCAAAGAAACTATTATATGTTACTGCTGTCTGCATCGTATTATTTGGCCTCTTCATCGGATCTGCCTTTATATCACCAGTAATGGCGGAAGTAGCCTCCAAAATACCATTTTTAAATAAGATTTTCGAACAAGAGCCTATTTACGAAAATCTCCTAGAGGAACTTAGGGATAAAGGCTATGATATTGGTGCAGGCGGTTACAGTGTCCGTGATAAAACATATTTTGTGGAGGTTAGGGGATCAGAGGAATATTACAACCAAGTAAGGGAAGAAGTTAAAGAAATTACAAAAGATATCATTTCTTCAAGAGGATATAATGATTTTACGGTAGAAGTGGATAAAGAGAAAATAATGGAGTCTGATAGTGATCCAGCAAATGATCCTAAATATCGAGAGAGCGAGCTTGTGTTTGATGTATTAAACGAGGTTGTGCCGAAATTACAGCAAAAAGGCTATAAAATTGAGCCTAATTACAGTGTTGGTTATACTGGTCCAGACGCTAAAGATATTACGGTGGATTTGGACATCGAGGATACAGAAAAACGTACGGATGAAATTGAAGGAGCAATTCATGAAGGTATTAAAAAGCAAAATATTGAAAAAGAAGTTACGATACAATTTCATCCATTTAATGTTCAAGAAAGGGAAATTGAGAATAAATGGACCAGTGATGTACTGCCAATCATTTGGGAGGGAATGTTAAGTAAAAAAGAGTACAAAACAAAAGGTGTGGGGTACTCCTATAAGAAAGGCACTATGAACATTTTTATAACAACAACTATAGATAAGTCAGACAACGAAGCATCTGAAATAGCAAAAAAAATTGAAATAGCCATTCACGAATTCCTACAATCAGATGATTTAAAAGATATCGTGGATGACACTCCTTATAAAGTTGTCGTTCGAGATAAAGATAGTAAAGATATTAATTAAAAAACAAGGCGATACTTCCCCCCTGTGAAGTATCGCCAATCTATTATTTTGGTAGTTGAAAGGATTGTGTCATCATCCCAAAACTATAATTGGTAAGTCAAATGTATCTAATATTAGTTTGTAAGGTCATCGGAAACACTACTTGGATTAACCAGAAAAATTATGTATTGAACGTCTTATAAAAAACCAACAGTGTAAATAATCATACTTACACTGTTGGGTGCAAGAGTTTAACAAAGGAGCGTCATTTATGGAGATGCTATTTTTGTATTTGAAAAATCATTGGAATTTTATGTTAGAATTAGTATGTGAACAGATATACTTACATTAACGAAGCAGGTTAGTTGAAGAAGGTAATATTTGGATTAAGATAGATATAAGTAGAAAAGTTAATAACAAGGGATCATTTTGTGGAGAAAAGTATTTTGGATGTAGATTTTTTTTAACAAGTAGTAAAAAAGACTTTGCAAAAAAACAATATTTCCCCTGAGAAACCTAAATTCGAAATCATCGATAACGTAATGGTTATTAACATTAAAAACTATTTAAAAGGTGGATTAAACCTTATTTACGAACAATTGGACCTTTAGAAAAGAGCTGAACAAACAAGAAATAGAATTATTGAGGCTTCTGCAGAGTGTCAAGGCATGTTATTTTGATTATAGCAATGAAATGAATACCATTTGGCGATGAATAATTTTACTAAGTTTTTACTGAAATATGCAAAGTTAGCAGTGCATTAATTAAGTAATAAGGTTTACTTTAGTAAAATAAGGTATATTATATTTGTTGAATAGATTCTCTTTAAAGACAAGAAAAGTAGGTGAACAAAGTGGGGAAATATCAATTGGATTACAAAGGTCAGGCAGCTGTGACAAAGTTTCATGAAAAACAGACGCCTGCCAAATTTGATAAAAAGAAGCAACTTGAAAAAATACGTGCGGAGTATTTGAAAAAGAAGCAAAAACAAACAGATAAATAATATGAATGAAAACATAGGAAGAATAAAATCTCCCTATGTTTTTTTATTCGAAGTTCTTTTTTCAATTGATGATAGAGATTATTATTCCATAAATTTCAGATTCGGTGACTTGGCTTAGGTAGCTGAATAAAAAAATAAGTCTCGACCTTTTCAGCAAGATACTTTCTCAACAACCCCACTCAAAGAAAGACAGGGGATAAGTGCTTTACATCCATAAGGGAGGTTGTTGAAGCAACCTTGAAGTAACTGGTGCTTTAGTTTAAGAAGAAAATGGTTATCCAATAACAAAGGAGCTTGTTAATTCAAGCTCCTTCTTTTGTATTGCGACCTTTTTGCGATTTTAGTTGTGATTTCCTTTGGATTTACTATGATGTATAGCTTAGCGGACCTCATAATGGACCCCGTTACAGGAAATCAGCACACCTTATCATTTCTACCTATGGACGATATACTTATCCTTTTGTATTTGCTGCCTGTACCGTTTGTTGTGCATTGTAGTAGTTTTTTGCCATTTCCACTGCGTCTATTGCGTCGATATAGCCCCACAGGTCATCGAACATTGGATGAGAGGTTGCTTTTAAAATGCTTTTCACGTCATTTGGACTAAGATTCGGATTGGCTTCAAGCATTAATGCCACAACACCTGCACAAATTGGTGTTGCCATAGATGTTCCGGATAACTGAATGTAGTTTTCGTCGACAATCTGTTCTGGAAGCTGGTACTCTAGTGCAGAGTCAGGAGAGAGAAGAGATATGATGTCTGTACCTGGAGCATAAATATCAGGTTTCACAAAAGAATCAATGGTCGGTCCTCTGCTAGAGTAGTCTGCGATTACATCATCGGATCGTTCAAGTGTATCCTGGTCATAGGCTGATCCGACTGTAATGATAAACGGGTCAATAGCAGGGGTACCAATCGTTGTGGGGGCTGGTCCGCTGTTACCAGCAGCTGCACAAACAACAATACCATGATGCCATGCTTGCTGCGCAGCAATCGCTAATGGGTCGTCCCTAAACGATTCATATGCTGTCGCTCCAAGAGATAAGGAGATGACTTTAATATTAAGTTCGTCTTTTTTGTCTATACACCATTCTATCCCTTCAATGATAGTGGACAACCTTCCGCTCCCTTGTTCATCCAAAACCTTCACACTTACAATGGTAGCTTCTGGAGCTGGACCTGAATATTGTCCATTGGAGAGTTGGCCGTTACCCGCAGCATCTCCAGCGCAATGTGTTCCATGGCCATTATCGTCATAGGTATCCTCCCGGTCATTAACAAGGTCTTTAAAAGCTACAATTCGATTCTTCAAGTCTTCATGTGGGTGCACACCTGTATCAATAACAGCGATGGAAACATTTTTACCCTTTACGCTGTGTTCCTTCCAAACATTCGTAGCACGAATATGATTACTTGCTATATCAAGATAAGCTGTTACAATTCGATCATGAAAGATACGGTCCACAGCATTATGATCCTTAATTTGTTTAATCTTCCCAGGTGTTAAATATCCCCTGATTCCATTTACAGTTGCTAACTCTTTTTCTAATTTATTATGGGATTCTTTGTTGCAGGTTTTAAGGAGGTCATCTTTTGAAACATGTTCGCAATCGGAGTTAAGGTATACAATTACCGGGATTTCTCTATTACCTGTTTCTAATGGATCATCTTTTCGATTTAATTGCAGTTGTTCCACTAACCCAGGGTCCAGCCTTTTTCCAGCTTCTTCAAACCATACTCTTTTACGGTTACTCATCGTTTCTCCTCCTCTTATTTTTTCTTTTCAATCTTAATGAATGTAAAAAACATCCAACTACTATAAATTTAACAACCTATTCGAAATAGGACAATCCGCCAACATATCTATTTTTGTCAGAAAATAGGGACTATTTATGTAGCTTATCCTTTTTATCTATTTTACATCTCTATAGAAGATCAACTGTTATACTATTATGTAATTACGTACATAAGGCTTTTCATGGCTCACTCCCTTCTTGTAAGAAAGGGGGAGAGAATGAGAGTGTTTGAAACTCTTTTGTTTATCTATACTATAATAGTCCCACCGAAATGATTTGTTCCAACGCCGACAGTCGCACGTCCTGTGCGTCGAAACTCTCTGTACCTACCGGGCTTGCACAGGATGTGCTGACTTCTACGTTGCCCCAGGAACAGGACGTGTCGGAAGTGAGTCGAAGATCCTCTGTTCTCGACGTGTCATTTTCACCGGATTTTTTGAACAACCTCTATCTGTATGAAGAAAAACCCGTTTAGTTTGCTAGAAAGTAAATAATAAACATCAAGGAGGGCAACTAATGAACAAAACAGACCGTTTGTTAGCCATCGTGCTGGAGTTACAACGTAAAGAAGTTGTACGTGCCGAAGATTTGGCAACTCGATTTGAAACAAGTGCTCGGACCATCTACCGTGACATTCAGGCGCTAAGTGAAGCAGGCGTGCCGATCATAGGTACTCCTGGGGCAGGATATTCCCTGATGGAAGGCTATTTTCTGCCGCCGATCAGTTTCACGGTACCAGAAGCCGTAAGCTTGCTGATTGGAGCGGACTTTATTGAACAACAATTTGATGATGATTATCGTGTCAGGGCACAAGTTGCCCGCGGCAAAATCGAGGTCATTCTACCGGAGAGCGTTCGCAATGAAACGTCCCGTGTACGCAAGGCTATGCGTTTGCTCATTTATGATAAACAGGTCACACCATCAAAAGAAAAAGAATATCTAGAAAAGATCCGTCGAGCGATATTAGACGAGCGAAAGATGAGCTTTCATTATGTAAAAAAACTTGCAGATTCCGATGGGAACCGCCATAGTGTTCGTACTGTTGCCCCCTATGGATTGGTGCTCGTTCAAGGATCATGGATGCTCGTGGCCCGGTGTGATCTGCGCCTAGATATTCGCCATTTCCGATTGTCCCGAATGACGGAATTGATTGATCTGGCAGAACCGTTTGAAAGACCAGCGCATTTTAACTTAAGGGAGTATACCCCTCCGGACAACCGGCATTTGCGAGTTCGTCTCCGATTTAACCAAGACATCGCAGATAAGGTGAAGGAATCAAACAATCATTACATAGAGGATATGGAAGAGCATCAGGATGGATTGCATATGGTCTTACGCGTTCGTCAACTGGACGAATTGCTGCAATGGGTGCTGGGCTGGGGAGCAAGTGTGATTGTGTTAGAGCCTGATTCATTTCGAAATTTGATTCGTGAGGAAGCCCAAAAAATTATAAAACGCTACTGACATAATGTTGTCAGTAGCGTTATTTTATAATGGAGTCAGTAAACATAAAGGGGTGAGAGATCAATGCGAAGTATGGCTTGTATCGATTAGGAGAACACCGCCATACACATCCAAGAAAATCATTCAATTCACTATGGATCAATTGAGTAGATAGGGATGGAAGGATGGTCGTAGAACCAAGTGGTTCAGTTTTTGAATGAATTTGGTTTTACAGGAAAGTTTATAACAAAATAAAGTATATATGGTATTGTTTGTTGTATCATTTATTATTGGAAGGATGAAATCTTGTGAATATTGCTTCTGTACGCATCATTACAGACGACGTGGATCGTCTAGTCAAGTTCTATGAGAAAGTCATAGGTGTATCAGCGGAGCGTCCCGCGCCCGTCTTTGCCGAACTTGTTGCCCCATCGTGCACCCTGGCGATCGGCCACTCCCAGACTGTGCCACTGTTCGGTGAAGGTTCAGCAGTAGCGGCCGCCAATCACTCTGTCATCATAGAGTTCCGTGTCCACGATGTCGATGCCGAATACGAACGTTTAATGCCGTTTATCGAGGAGTGGGTAAAGGAACCGACCACGATGCCGTGGGGGAACCGTGCTATACTGTTCCGTGATCCAGACGGCAACCTCGTTAACCTTTTCTCGCCGGTGACCGAGGAAGCGGTCAAACGATTCAGTGGTAGGGTTTGATGGACAGTTGAAATGAGTGAGAACTCAATTTGGGGAGTAGGTAACGCTTCGTAAAACATATGGCCTAGCTGGTTTAAAATGGCAAAAAACAGGAATCGTTGCCGTGCTCCTCTAATAAAATTATCTTAAAATCAAGTCTTCAGTCAACGGGCGCGATCGTCTAACAATAGTGTTCAATCATTAGGAGCTATTGTGGCATAACGAAGTCACAATAGCCCTATAATATTATTAGGGAACAGGACGTATACATTTATTCGTTAAATACATATCTACATTTAAAAAACACTGCTCAATTCTTGCTTTTTATAAAAAAGTATTGATAAAGTTCTTTCTGTGACGTTTGCTAGTTTGATTGTCGCAGTGCTGTCTTTCAATCAAAAAAATAACCACCCATAGCCTAGCCAGCAATTAGTGTGGTTATTTTTCTCGCTCTAATTTGTGAGCTGCCCCCCTTGAAGGGCTATTGCACTTATAATTGTTTGGTGCTCAAAGCTCCAAGCCGCTTTTATTATTATATTACTTTCTACTCATAGATATCCGAGTATATGTATAAAGAAAACTTTGTTTATTTCTTCTTAACAAAGAAAAACCTCTCTTTTAGGGACTTGCTTCAATTCGTACCTGCTACACTGGACGTAGAAACATTGTCCCCTTCACTAAATTTTAGGAAAGGGGATAGTTTAGAAATAAAAAGTAGATTCAAAGACATTGCAAAAAAGGGATATGGTAGATAATGGCCATTGAACTTCATTGTCCTGTGGGCATAAAAATATAGTATTGCTGATATGTACTTCCCATTTTGCAATGTGTATAGTACGATTTTAATGTAGGAAATAATATGAAACCATACATAGAAAGAAGGCATACGATGAAAAAAGGCTTACTAATTATGATAGCGCTTCCTATATTGCTGGTAGGATGTTCCAATAGTGGACCTACCGTAAAAGATACACCGGCAGAGGATTTAAGTGAGAATGCCAGCGAAGTAAAGCAAGTGTTGAAAAGAAATCTCCAAGCCATACAAGAAGAGGACATGGATGCCTATCTAGCTACACTTGTGGAAAGTGGCAGGGAAAGCACAAAGAATGAGATCGCAGGTTTCTTTGAAGACTATGATATTGAGTATGAATTGTTAGGCTTTGAGATTTTGGAAGAGGAAGAAGAGCGTATTGTCATAGAAGCTGAACAACGAGCAACTGCTACATATGTCGCAGAAGGGCTTTCCTATCGTGACCATATAGCAAGGTCAGAACAAACCTTTGTGAGAGAAGAGGGCGAGTGGCGAATAGCTGAGTCAGAGATTACGAATACCGATATAATAAAGTAGAAAGCTTATACATAAAGTAGTACGGGGTTTCACTGGCTTACACTATTTTAACCTTGTGTGGAGGTGCTCGCGTGTCAGACAAATGTGTTGCATATGCTATTTTCAGTGATAGATACTCTAGTCTTAAATTAACTTTAGCGCTTCTTTCACAAGTATTGCTGTTCACGATTTTCTGGGACATACAAAGCAAATTTGATCCGACTGGTTTATCCATCATGTTTCTTTCCGCTATCATTATTGTGTATAGGTTCTAAAAATGATGGTTTATCATGATGTAAATAAAAAGAGAGAAAAGCTTCACTTATTGGGGACGTTTGTCATTTTCGCGATGTCCGTCTATATAGCAATCTCGTAGACAAAAAGGAGGGTGAGAGATGTCAGGATCTTGGAATAGGCCAAAAATTAACTTACCTAAAACGAAAATGGAGTGGGTTGCCGACATTATTGGCTACCTCGCCTTTTTAGGCTCGGTTGTCTTTTTAATCTTTAGTTGGGGAATGCTTCCAGAAGAAGTGCCGGCACACTACAATGCTTCTGGAGAGGTTGATAGGTGGGGGTCCAAATTAGAATTACTTATTCTACCTATTGTGGGGTTGTTTACTGCATTTTTAATGCAGGTGTTTGAAAAATTCCCAGAAACGCATAATTATCCGCAAAGAATAGATGAAGAGAATGCAGCCGCATTTTATTTAAATAGACGAAAAATGGTAAATCTATTAAAGAATATTTGCTTTATCATCTTTGCTGTCATTTTAGTCCAATCCATAACAGTAGCACTCGGGTGGTCTAACGGATTTGGAGCATGGGTTTTACCCGTAATCATAGGTAGCTCATTTATCCCCATTGTGTTTGGTCTGTTGAAGCAACGTAAAATTAAATAGAGGGGTACAATATGATTATATTTCTATATAAAGAAAATGATTGCCCCCTCAATCTCCTTTAATCTGTTTCTGATTCCGCAAAGGTCTTCCCCCAGCATTACTGTTTTCCCATCCTTTATGACTCTCTGCGTTTGCTAACCTTTCCAGTCTTTGGACAAAAAATTCCCTGTGAAACCGCTGTTTAACGCTACTTCACATACTCCTTTTGTAAGGTCTACATAGTAATAAAAAATGACATATTTACAGTTTATAAAGATCTAATAGATAATAACAAGGAATTATGATAGCGTTTGCAAAAAACTTACTTATTCTGAACTAGAAAAAGGAGCAGAAAGATGAACTATTCGATCGGGATGGATATTGGTGGAACGAAAGTAGCACTTGCTATTGTGGATGAAAATGGGAATGTCAGGGAGCAAACTATTATTCCTACTGACCTGACTATAGCTCCAAAAGCCATGATCGCAGAAATTATTCAGGAAACACATGCATTAATTGAAAAATCCTCGCTCACAGAGGAAGAAATAATCGGAATTGGGATAGGCGCACCAGGGCCACTTGATAATCAAAACGGCATGATTACCTGTCCCCCAAACTTAAAAACATGGGTGGATGTTCCGATTCAAAAGTGGATCCAGCAAGCTTTTCCTTATCCGGTTCGGTTGGAAAATGATGCAAATGCTGCAGCGCTTGCGGAAAAATGGATTGGAGCTGGTCAGGAAAATGAGAATTTTATCTACATAACAGTCAGTACAGGGATCGGTGCCGGGATTGTGGCAGATGGTAGATTGCTTAATGGTCAAAAAGGCAATGCGGGGGATATTGGGCATACCGTAGTCGACCCATCATTCGGGCCATGTTCCTGTGGGCAATCTGGCTGCCTCGAATCAATTGCTTCTGGCACGGCGATTGCAAGAAGAGGATCAGTAATTATGGGAGAGAATCTAACTACAGAAGAAGTATTTGCTCTCTATGAAAAAGGGCATGAAGAAATTACCGATTTAATTGAGCGTGTTTTCCGAGTCTTAGGAGTTGCTTGTGTTAGCATGATCAACACCTTCGATACGGAGAAAATCATTATCGGTGGCGGCGTCTCCAAAGTAGGGGATGCATTGTTTCAATCTGTCCAAGGATATGTGGGACAGTTTGCACTTAATCCAACGGGGCGCCAAACGGAAATTGTACCAGCAAAATTAGAACAAAGCGCTGGTGTTGTTGGTGCAGCAGCATTATGTTTCACTACAAATGATGATATGACGAATAGTTTAGTAGAAAAATAAAATTCACCAACTATATTGGAGGTAACAAATATGAATAAAACCGTACTATTCTATGATGCAAATTTTCCACTAAATGGCAGCAGACCAAGCGACGACTTTTTTGAAACGCTCCGTTCTAATCTTACAATAGTAGATACAACGTCGTTAGAAAGAACTTTACTGGATGAGGAGGTAGATTGTTTCATAAACCTTCATGGATCCTATTTCCCAAAGAGCGCATGGCAAGCAATCTATCAGCATATGGAGAGAGGGAAGGGCTTCGTACACATTGGAGGTAGTCCTTTCCGCATTCCGTGTAATCTAGTAGATGGGGAATGGAGAACAGAGCGGGAGCAGACCGCCTATCATCAGGCACTCAATATCCACGAAACATTACCCGTCCAAGCTAAGCCAATCACGACTTTACAGCATAATGATGATATTCCATTGTTCAGTGGAAAAGAAGACTTGTTTACGATTGAAGATACGCTTAATTTTGTTTTACATGTTACCAAAACAAGTTCCATTGAAGCAGAAATGGGCTCAGTGGGCCCAATGGATGCGCGCATATATCCATTGCTAAAGGGAATTTCCAAAAGCGGTCGAGAAGTAGCGGCGCCCGCAGTATTGCTTGAAAATATGAAAGGGAAGTTTACTGGTGGACGTTGGTTGTTTATTAACCAGAAAGTCACGGAGCGATTCTGGACCAAGGACGGTGGCAAAGCGCTCATGGAATTTGCCGAGTATACCGCAAATGGCGTGACCGAAATGTCCTTAAAAACAAACTATGCTACCTATGAAGAAGGGGAGCGTCCGAGAGTTACTTTTCAAATCCAAAACTTTAACGATAGCGTTATTCCATGGACGTTAACCTACACTGTCAACAAAAGCGGGGAATCGATTTTCACGAAAACAGAGAAAGTAGAGGCATCCAGACAGTTCAGTACGAATTCCTTTCTCATCGCGATCGATTTGGAGCCTGGATTCTATCAAATTACCTGTGAGGCCAAATCTAGTAACGGGGAAGTTCGTACCCTGCATCAAGGTTTCTGGGGGATGGATAGGAAGCTCTTAACTAGTGGAGAACCGCTAAGCTGTGATCGTGATTATTTTTATAAAGATGGTCGTCCTATGCCGATTGTGGGCATGACCTATATGACGTCAGATGTTGCGCGTTATTTTCTCTTCCTACCTAACCCTCAGGTGTGGGACCGAGACATGGCGCAAATGAAACGGGCAGGGATCAATTATATTCGGACTGGGATTTGGACTGCCTGGCGAAATATGATGTTCGCTGATGGGCACATGGATGAAAATGTGCTGCGCTCAATCGATGCCTTTATTTTATGTGCTAAAAAACATGACCTGGAAGTGACGTTTTGCTTCTTTTCTTTCACACCAGAAACCTGGGATGGGGAAAATCCGTATCTTGACCCAAGAAGCGTGGAAGCACAGAAGCGGTTTATTACGGCAGTTGTCTCAAGGCATACCGAGACAACCAATATTAACTGGGATTTGATTAATGAGCCATCCATGTTTGATCCGGAACGTACATTTGCAGGACCGCGCTCGGCTCATGACAAGTACGATCGTCATGCATACAGGGAGTGGTTAAAGAATCGTCATCACTCGATTGTTGACTTGCAGGAAAAGTGGAATATGACCGCTCAGGAATTACCATCTTTTGATGCAATTGAAGCCCCTGAAGCTAGTGAAATTAATTTTGGGATAAAAGATATGTTATTTGGTAAGAAAGGCTTAAAGTGGCTGGATTATACGCTATATACAATGGCAATGCATAACCGCTGGGCTGAGGAGCTAACTAAAACGATTAAGGATCTTTCGCCAAAACAGCTTGTTACGGTTGGTCAGGACGAAGCACTTGGCTCACAGCGTCCTTCTCCATTATTCTATAGTGATGCGGTCGATTATACGACGAATCATACGTGGTGGTTGTTGGACCAATTGGTTTGGGATGGTATCTTTACGAAATCACCTACAAAACCAAACCTGGTTCAAGAGACTGGCTTGATGTATGTAGAGAATCCGAATAACCAGGCAAAGAGAAGTGAAGAAGAGTTACGCAATATTCTCGAAAGAAAGTATGCCTATTCTTTTTCTACAGGTGGGGCAGGAGCTGTTCAATGGCTCTGGAACACGAATTACTATATGAACAATGTTAATGAATCGAATATTGGTGCTATTCGGGCTGATGGAACAGAGAAGCCGGAAACAAATGTGTCCTATGACTTTGGAGCATTTGTTGAGCAAACACGAGATTTATTTGAGGAGCGGGAGCTTGAAGACATTGCGGTCATCTTCCCTTATTCCAATGATTTCTCTAATCGCAAGCTAGCGCAAGGTGCCACAATGAAGCTAACGCGGACGTTGGCTTACGATATGAATGTTCCATTTCGTGCGCTTAGTGAATACCATCTTGAGGCACTTGAAACAGCTCCTCCAAAGTTGGTCGTTATCCCAAGTGCCCATAATTTCAGCGGCAAAGCTTTAGATACCATACTGGAGGCTGTGAAAGAACAAGGTATCAGCCTGCTCTTTACAGGGCCAGTTAATCTTGATGAATATTGGCAGCATACAGGACGCCTAGAAAGTATCATCGGCAAAACCAAAGTTGGAAATATTACACGTGAGGAGTTACTAGGATTAAATGGACAACAGTATCCCGTCTCGTTTGGTGGAGAACGCATTGCCGAGGTAATGAAAGAAAAGGTTGTTGGCGACAGTCATCCTACAGAGGTAAAAGAATATTCTTACGGGAAAGGGAATTTGATCTGGTGTCCATTACCTCTCGAATTGAATGAACGCAATGAACCGATTACAGCATTATACGAGTACGTGATGCAAAAAGCTGGTGTGAAGGTAGAGCTAGAATGGCTTGAAGGAGATCTACCAGGTAACTATGGTAGGAAGCTACAATTCAAAAATGGGAACTTGTTTATCTTTGTATCAGAATGTGCGGAGGATACACAGGTTTCAGTCAAAGATGCCGTTACAGATAAGGATTACTCCTTCACACTCGAAGCAGAAAGAACCGTAATGTTCACAACAGATAAGGACGGAAAAATTACTGCCACATATCGACCAGAAGAAGTAGAGATTACAGAGTAGGAAACACTATAGTAGCAAAATAAAGAGTAGTATATAATTGTCGCTACGGAAAACACTGCGCTTTCCGTGGGCACGGCCTCAGCCTCCTCAGAAGCAAATAACGCTTCTTGCGGGGTCTTCGGACTCGTGCTGTTCCCACTGGAGTCTTCGCATTTACCTTCGCTGCAGAAAGGCGACTCCGATCTATAAAGTTGAACGAATCGGGGTGTTAGCGTCCGTTTACTCCCACTTAGATATCACGGTTTCACTTCATGTTTTGAAGTGGGAGTTTTACGGACGGTTCCACCGGTATAAATTTCAATCGCCGGACAAAGTCAAATTTCTACTTAGAAATTTAAGCTGTTGTTCGGCTTTTTATCGTATCTAAATTCTTTTGCCCCCATCCTCTTTACACATAAAAACAAACAAATTCATAAAAATTCGACAAATTCTATCAAAATTAGGTAAAATAGAAGAATAATAGATACTAAATGAGATAAGTAGGGGGTGAAAGAGCTTCGACCTCTCAGACTTTTTCGTACATAATTTTTAATGCAATAATTGGAAAGCGTTTTCCTGAGAAAAGGAAGTGACAACAATGACAACGATGAATGGGATTTTTAAGTGGTTTTATGATTTAGGCAACTGGTTAGCTAAAGTGATGTACCTTCACTTTCTTTGGATTATCTTTACGGTACTAGGTCTTGGGATCTTTGGCATATCTCCAGCAACTGCTGGATTATTTTCCGTACTACATAAGTGGTTTGATGATGACTTTGACATACCAATCTTTCAGCATTTTTACTCGGTGTACAAAACACAATTTTTTAAAGCGAATGGCTTAGGTCTTATTATTATGGGATTAGGGGCCTTTTTGTATATCGATATGAATGTTTCGAAAGACATGATTGAATCCTTCCCATTACATTTACTATTATTATTCGTAACGTTTTTGTATTCGATTACAACCATCTACCTATTTCCTGTGTTCGTTAGATATAATCTTACGTTTTTCCTATATTTTAAACAGGCGTTTTTTGTTGCGTTAGCAAGACCTTTAGAAACAATCGCTATCGCAATTAGTATGCTGCTTTTGTATTATCTATTTAGCTATCTGCCTGTCCTCCTATTCTTTATAGGGGCTTCTATGATTGCATTACCCATTATGTGGTTCGCCTATCGTGCCTGTGTGCAAATAGAAGAAAAGAAGGCAAGCTAGCGGTTTAACATTCTATTAAGGTGGGGGTGGGCAGATGTGGCGCGATAGGATTAGGTCTCGGCTTTTATATAAATATATTATTTCCTATCTGCTTGTATTTCTAGTTCCTTTTTTAATAATGAGCACGATCATTTATTATAATTCTGTATCAAGTCTCAGGCAGGAGATTGAACAATCCAATATTAATAAGTTGGAGCAGGTTGAACGTATTACGAATGAACGCATGAGCGAGTTAGAAACACTAGCGGCAAGAATTTCCTATGACCAACGATTAACGCCTTATATGATGAATCATGGTTATTACAGTAAAGAGGCAATTGATGAATTAGGTAAATACAAGGCTAACAGCTCTATCATTGAGGAATTATTTGTCTATTTTCATGATGAGGAGACGATCTATTCTACAGGTGGCTCTTATTCCATTGATGCGATGCTGGAAAAAAAGTATAGCTTTCAGGATTGGGACAAAGAGACACTTTTACATGATTTACATACCAAACTCCCATTTATCAAACCGGTTGATAATATGATCATCAATAATGAACAACGTGGGAATATGGTTGCCTATTTATTTCCGATAGCACCCAATAATCCAAACCCATTTGGTACCGTAATGTTTTTCATTGAAGAGGATACCATCGCTGATCTAATTAAGAATATTTCTGGTGAATCAGAGGGGAATGTATATATTTTAAATGAAGATAATCAAGTGATATCTTCTGTCATTAGTGATGACACGATAAAGACAGAACAATTGGATGGCTTGTCCTATGAGAAGCAAGGCGTTTCAACCGTTGAGTTAAATAATAAGGATTATTCGCTTGTCTCCATTGAATCAAACTTAAGTGGATGGAAATTTATTACCTTAATGGATACCGATCAATTCTTTAAGAGGCTAGATAATAGTACGATCTTGATCTCCGCTATTTTAGTTATCATCTTAATTATAGGATTTATACTGGCAATCATACTTGGGAAAAATCAATACAAACCGATACGGAACTTATTTGAAATCACAAAAAGAGATGGCAGGAAAAATACAGATTTAGAAGATACGAATGAATTAGAGACGATTCGTAAAACAATAACAGATGTATTTGAAGACCAGCAAATCTTGAATAAGACGATGTACTTACAGCGGCCTTTTGCTAGAGAACAGTTTTTGGTTAGACTCTTAAAAGGAGATATCCAAAATCAGGAGATCGATTCTTTATTGCATTCCTTAAATATTCAAATGGAAAGTGGACATTATTTTGTGGCCATGGTGTATTTTGAAAAAGGAACGTTTGGCGAAACAAATTTGCAGGAAAGAGAAAAGGTTTTTAGTAGCTTATCAGACATCATTTTAGAGAATGCTGTTGCCCATGGAATTGATTTATTCCATGAAGATACGATGGCTTTGGTTGTAAGTATGAACAGTAAAGATCTGAATGTTGATGAGAGACGAAAATCATTGGTGACCCATATTCAGCAATATATAGAGGAAACATCCAGCCATACACCAACAATTGGGGTGGGAGGGCTGTATGATCAAAAATCCCGAATCAATCGATCCTATATTGAGGCAGTGGCAACAATGGATTATAAATTCGCTAATCCTCAAGGTAGCCTTATATTCTTCGAAGAAATTAGTACCCATTCAGAGCAATCTCTGGGATATCCGATGGAGGAACAAATTAAGCTTGTGCAAAGTTTGAAACAGGGAGACAGGGCTGTCGCGACGGAAACACTACAAAATATGTTCCATAGCTTAGTCAATAGGGAGCATTCCATCCAGGTGCTAAAATGTATTTGCTTCGATATTATTAACACGGTGATTAAGACAATTTCGGAGATGGGATCCACAAATTATATGAAGGATATGAATCGAATTGTTGATTTTAATTCAGTCGAACAGTTACATCAAGAACTTCACACATTGATCGTAGCCGTATGTGATGAAATGGATAGTAAAAAAGAATGTCGTAATGACAAGATGGGGAACGATATCCTGGAGTATATAAATGCCAACTACAACTTATATGAACTTTCCTTAGAGAGCATAGCCATTGACGTAAAGTTGTCTGTTTCCAATCTTAGTCGATTTATTAAAGAACAAACTGGTGTTACGTTCACCCAATATGTACAGGATTTACGAATAAATGAAGTAAAGAAACAATTGAAGGAAACGGATCTTCCAATTAAGGAAATCGTGGCTCAAGTCGGCTACAAGGACGTTGCTAACTTCACCCGAAAATTCAAGAAGATCGTAGGCGTAACACCAGGCCAGTATCGCAAACTAAATAGGTGAAATAAGAAGGAGATCATGTTGAGAGACTTGGTCTCTTTTTCTTTTTTACTTTGCGAGAATAAGAGCTTTGTAAAGCGATTGTAAATAATACATAGTCCGTAAAATTGACATAGTACCGTAACAAAAAAGCCTTGTATTGTAAGCGTTTTCGGCTTTGTGAAGTGACTATCGTACAAGTCGTAACATAAATGACATATTGTGAATAATTTCAGAAAATAATAAAATGTAAGCAGTTACAACATAAACAAACGAGAAGGAGGGACAAGCGATGAATACAAGCACAGCAACATCCAGGGAGCCGGAAATTGATTCTACTCATACTAATAAAAAGAACAAGAAAATAGTTCGTTCACCGAAGAAATTACCAAAGAAAAAAACCAACAAAAAAATTCTTCAAAATTGGCAGCTATACATATTTATATTGCCAGCATTTCTATACTTTTTAATTTTCCACTATATTCCGATGTATGGGGTGCAAATTGCATTTAAGAATTTTGTTCCGACACTGGGAATCTGGGGAAGTGAATGGGTTGGTCTTGAACATTTCACTAGATTTTTTGAATCCTATTACTTTTGGGATCTCATTAAAAACACATTAGGAATTAGTGTCTACGAATTAGCTGTAGGTTTCCCACTACCTATCATTCTAGCATTAGCGCTAAATGAGGCGAAGGATGGTCTGTATAAGAGAACGGTCCAAACTGTAACCTATGCACCACATTTCATTTCCGTTGTCGTAATGGCCGGGATGATTATTGCTTTCCTTTCTCCAGCAACAGGGATTATCAATCACGCTATTCAGTTAGTTGGGTTTGAACCAATTGCCTTTATGAGTGATCCTGATTGGTTTAAGACGGTATATGTTATGTCAGGCGTCTGGCAGAGTACAGGTTGGGGGACGATTATTTACCTTGCTGCACTAGCTGGAGTGGATCCGCAACACCATGAAGCAGCAATCGTTGATGGAGCTTCCCGTTTTCAGCGGATTTGGCACATCAACATACCCGCAATTGTCCCGACAATGGTTATTCTACTAATCATGAACGTAGGGAATATCATGGCAATGGGCTTCGAAAAAATATTATTGCTTCAAAACCCGCTTAACTTGGAATCATCCAATGTAATCGCGACATTCGTGTATCAAGCTGGTTTATTGGATGCACAGTATAGCTTTGCAGCAGCGGTTGGTCTATTCAACGCCGTGATTAATGCCATCTTATTAATTACAGTTAATCAAATAGCGAAAAAGACCAGTGAGACAAGTCTATGGTAAGGAGGATTGTAAGGCTATGAGTACAGCTATAAAGGAAACAAACAAAGATAAGGTATTTAAAGTGTTTATTTTCCTTTTTCTTACTACTGCTCTGCTGATCGTTTTATATCCACTTATTTATATTATCAGTGCATCGATCAGTAACCCAGCAGCGGTAAATTCAGGAGAAATGTGGTTATTACCAAAGGATATTACATTTGAAGGATACCAAATGATCTTTCAAAACGATGCCATTTGGCGAGGGTATCTTAATACAATTTTTTATACTGCTTTCGGTACACTAATCAACCTGGCAGTAACGATACCAGCGGCTTATGCTTTATCCAGAAAGGATTTTTTTGGAAGGAATTTCTTCACTGGGATGTTTGTCCTCACCATGTTCTTTAGTGGTGGACTCATTCCGACATACTTAGTAGTAAAAAGCTTGGGACTTATCGACACAGTCTGGGCGATGGTTTTACCGAATGCAGCAGCCGTGTGGAATATCGTCATTGCTCGTGTGTTTTTCCAATCCTCTATTCCAAAAGGCTTGGAAGAGGCTGCTATTATCGATGGGGCATCTAACTTCAAAATGTTTATGAAGATAATCTTACCATTATCTGCTCCAATTATAGCTGTTATGGCATTATTTTATGGAGTAGGTCACTGGAATGGATACTTCAATGCCTTGATTTATTTATCGGACAAAGATATGTACCCACTTCAACTTGTGTTACGAGAAATACTTGTCCTTCAGGAAATGGCGTCACAAAACTCCAATATGAGTGGGAGTATGGCCGAAGCATTGCATAGTAAACAGCAGCTTGCAGCAATCATTAAATATGGCGTTATGATTGTTTCCACATTACCAGTCATTATCGTGTATCCATTCTTACAAAGGTTCTTTGTGAAGGGTGTTATGATTGGCTCCCTTAAAGGATAGTAGATATAAATATTTAAGGAGGTGGTTATCCATTCCAAATAATCTGCCTGATGACGAAACCTTAACTAGATCAAAAATTTGAAAGGGGATTCAATAATGAAAAGAGGCATTATCTTATTATTAACAGCACTATTAGCGGTGTTCACCCTTGCAGCATGTAAATCCGACAAAGAAAGTAGCGGGGAATCAGCCTCCGCAAATGTGGAAGTGAATGAGGAAGGTTTTCCTATTGTGGATGAAGAAATCGAGTTATCTGTTATGGCCCCTGGTACTGGCATAGCAGAATGGGAAGACATGGCTACGCTAAAGGAATACTCAGAGATGACAAATATTAAAATGGAGTATACCACCCCTCCATTAAGCGACTTTCAAACAAAATTAAACCTAGCATTTGCCAGTGGTGATGTGGCCGATATTATCTACGGTGCAGGGTCTAATAACCTCACACCTGCTATGGAAGTAGATTACGGAGAGCAAGGCGTCTTATTGCCATTAGAAGATTTGATCGAAGAACATGCTCCCAACATAAAAAAAATGCTAGAGGAAAATCCAGATATTAAAAAGTCTATTACGACGATAGATGGCCATATTTATTCGTTGCCAAAGATATCTGAAGGTTCATCATCTTATTGGTATAAGGGACCACTATGGTTTAACGGGCAGTGGCTAGATGCACTTGGTGTGGAAGAGCTACCTAAAACAACAGAAGAATTTTACGACTTAATGGTTCGTTTTAAAACAGAAGATCCGAATGGTAATGGAAAAGCAGATGAAATCCCATTACTCGATGTAAAAATGAATAGTTCCCGTGCATGGTTCCTAGCTGCGTTTGGCATGAAGGAATGGGGGATAGAAGAGAATGATGGGGAAGTAAGATATACTCCGACCACAGACAACTATAAAGAATACCTAACTTACATGAATAAACTTTATGAAGAAGAATTGCTAGATCCGGAAACATTCTCTCAATCAGATGAACAGAAAAAGGCAAAAGGACAGGATAATCGCTTAGGTATATTCCCTGACTGGTTCTCCTTCTTTACAACAGGTGAATCTGAAGAAGAAGCACTTAATAACCCAATGTTCCAGCCATTAACAAGTCCGGTATCTGAAGAAGTAATCATTCCACTTAATCCAGGGATTAACAGAGGTGCATTCTCTATCACAAGTGAGAATCCGAACCCGGAAGCATCTATTCGCTGGGTTGACTACTTCTATTCGAAAGAAGGCTTTACATTCTTAAATGAAGGTCCTGAAGGCCTACTGTGGGAAGATCAAGATGGAGAAAGAGTTTATTTAGATACGCCAGAAGGCTATGATAGCTCGGAAGACTATCGTGGATCAATCACACCTGATTACGGCATTCCTGCACCTACCGTTAGTGGACCAATTGAAGGGAAGCCAAAGTCCGAATTTGAGGAGTTTATCGATTCGGAAACGAATGAAAAAATTGTTCCTTATGGAGAGGTTCCATTCCCACTCGTTTACTTAACAGCTGAGGAACAAAAGCAAATTAACTCTATAGAGGTTGACCTGACATCCTATGTTGAGCAAATGGAAGCAAAATTCATCACAGGTGTAGAACCATTATCTAACTGGGATTCGTATGTAGAAACAATTCAAAACATGAATATCGACGAATATGTTGAAGTGCATCAAGCTGCTTACGATCGTTGGTCAGAGAGTTAAAAACCATTAATTGAAAACAAAATGAAGGCTCGTATGATCCCTTAGTGGGATAAACTCATACGAGCCTTCAAACTAAACAATTTAAGAGGTGACGTTAGGGCATGTTTCTCACAGAAGAAAAGCTGAAAGCAAGAATAAATGAACTGTCTTCCTACCGATATCGCGACACGACTTCATTATCGAAATGGTCGTTTGTTGAAGATGAAGAGGGAGAAATTGGTACATATCCGCCGAAACGTGAACGTAATTCTCCTACTATCGCAATTGGTGAACATTGGCGTGGACGAGATTTATACGCATGGCTCTCTACAAATGTGACGATTCCAACAGACTGGGCTGATAAGAAAATTGTTGGCCTTTTTGACTTTGGAAACACAGGTGGAGGGAATAATTCAGGGTTTGAATCTCTATTATTTTTAAATGGGCAACCATACCAAGGAGTAGATTCTAATCACAAAGAAGTGTTTCTTTCCGGAAGCTCTGCTGGAAATGACATTTCCCTAGATTTTAGATTATGGACAGGTCTTGAAGGTGGCGGAAAGCCAGTTATTCAGGAATACAAACTAAAATATGCTGAACTGGCATGGCTTGATGAGCAGGTTGACGATTTCTATTACAATGCTAAAGCCGTACTGGAAACCGTATTTGTATTAGAAGATAATCAGCCTGAAAAGTATGCCTTACTTCAAGCGCTTAATCAATCTATGAATTTCATTAACTGGTTAAACGCAGGCTCAGAAGAATTCTATGAATCTGTCTACCGCGCAGGAAGTTATTTGCAAGAACAACTCGATTCCATGGAGAAAAATCATGCTGTGACCTTCCATAGTATTGGACATACACACATCGATGTAGCGTGGCTCTGGCGATTAAAACATACACGCGAAAAGTCAGCACGTTCTTTTTCAACGGTGCTTCGACTAATGGAGCAATACCCAGAATATGTTTTCCTACAGAGTCAACCACAGTTGTATGAATATATAAAAGAAGATTACCCGGAAATCCATGAAAAAATGAAGAAGAAAATTTCCGAAGGTACCTGGGAAGTAGACGGGGGGATGTGGCTGGAGGCGGATTGTAATATTCCGTCAGGTGAGTCGCTTGTTCGCCAACTATTGTTAGGGTCAAAATTTATCCGGGATGAATTTGGAAAAGAAAGCGAGTACTTATGGCTGCCCGATGTATTTGGGTATAGCTGGGCTTTACCACAAATCTTGAAAAAGTCTGGTATTAAGACGTTTATGACGACGAAAATCAGCTGGAGTCAGTTCAACCGTATGCCGCACGATACCTTTAACTGGCGAGGCATTGATGGTAGTGAGATTTTAACACATTTTATTACCACGACAGAGCCTTGGCCTGAGTCCCGTTACTACACATACAACGGTTTTATGACGCCACAGGTAGTAAAAGAATCTTGGGATGCATACAAGGATAAAAACATTAACCAGGATTTATTGCTGTCTTATGGATATGGCGATGGTGGAGGTGGTGTAAACCGGGAAATGCTTGAAATGCGACGCAAAATGGATAAGATTCCTGGTTTGCCAAATGTGAAACCGTCCACGGCAGGTAACTATTTTAATAAGTTACATAAGACGATAGATGAGACAAACGAATATGTGCATACATGGGATGGAGAGCTGTATCTGGAATTCCACCGTGGCACCTATACGTCGCAAAGCTTTATGAAGCGAATGAACCGGAAGCTGGAATTGCTTTACCGGGAAAGCGAATGGTTAAGTGTGCTGGATAGTATCGAGCAAAACGCATTCGAAAACTACCCATTAGCTAAATTGACAGATGGGTGGAAGACGATTTTACGCAACCAATTCCATGATATTATCCCGGGATCATCCATTAAAGAAGTGTATGATGATGCCAGACAAGAATACAAACAGGCGAAGGAATTAGGCGAGGAAGTTTGGGACAATGCTGCAACATCCCTTGTACAAGAGCAAGATTCCTCTGTGTGGACGGTTTTCAATTCTGCCTCTTGGGAGCGAAATGATCTCGTGTTCATCCCAGGACATACTGCTTCAGGAAGCTGGGTCGATGCGGACGGTAAAGAGTTCGAAACACAATCTACAGATGAGGGCTGTTATGTACGGGTTGAATCTCTCCCTGCTATGGGGTACAAGCAGATTGAATTCAAATCTACTAAAACACAGCAAGAGGCGAAAGAAGCTTTCACTCTAGAAGCGAATCGCATCCAAACGCCGTTTTATGACCTGACATGGAATGAGAACGGCCAGCTGACAAGTATTACAGATTTAGAACATGGTCGTGAAGTACTTGCTGAAAATACGAGAGGGAATGTGCTACAGGTGTTTGAAGATAAACCACTTATGTTTGACGCGTGGGATATTGATATTTTTTACCAACAAAAGATGGAAGAAATTACAGAGCTTCAGTCTGTGGAAGTTCTGGAAGTTGGGAGCTTACAAGCGTCCATCCGGTTTGTCTGGAAATATGGCAAATCAGTAATTACACAACACATGATTGTATATGCGAACAGCCGGCGAATTGATTTTGACACCCATGTAGACTGGCAGGAGCGGCAGCGATTATTGAAAGTAGCATTTCCTGTCGATATTCGCTCAACAGAAGCGACCTATGATATTCAATATGGAAATGTAAAACGGCCAACTCACTGGAATACAAGCTGGGACTATGCTCGTTTCGAAAGTGTTGGTCACCAATGGGCAGATTTATCTGAAGGAGCATATGGCGTAAGTATTCTTAATGATTGTAAGTATGGTTACGACATTAAAGACAACCTGATGCGGTTATCCCTATTAAAATCACCGATCCACCCTGATCCATGGGCGGATTTGGGGGAACACCAATTTACTTATTCCGTCCTTCCACATGAAGGAAGCTGGAAAGAAGGCGGAACGGTGAAAGAAGCATGGTCATTGAATAATGCCTTAACCTTTAAGCAAGGGAATGCAAGACTGAAACAATTATCATTGGTTCATTGCTCCAAGGAAAATGTCATGATTGATGCAGTGAAGAAGGCTGAGTATAGTGATAAAACGGTATTGCGTCTTCACGAATTTGAAGGGAATCGTTCCACTGTAGAGCTTTCCAGTGATTTGAACATAGTCTCCTGGCAGGAATGCGATTTAATGGAAAAACCGATCGGGGAGGTAGTCAAGGACCCTTCGATTCGTGTTCAAGTTACACCTTATGAAATAAAAACATTCCTGGTCGAATTTGCCAAGTAAAGATATAAAAAGAATGCAGGTTGATGTCATGATGATTTACTTGTTGTGGAGGAAACCTGCAATCGTTTTGACAATGAATCAATAAAATAGTGAATCACCTTGGAGGGTTACACGTGACAGATCAAAAGCATATCCATATTATTTCTCATACGCATTGGGATAGAGAGTGGTATTTACCTTACGAGAAACATCATGTTTTATTAATCAAGCTGATGGATCGCTTACTCGATACATTGGAAAAGGATCCAGAATTTAAAAGCTTCCATTTGGACGGACAGACGATTATCCTCGACGATTATTTACAGGTCCGTCCTAATAGGAGAGAAAAGTTAGAGAAGTACATTCGTGAAGGAAGGCTTCATATTGGTCCTTGGTATATCTTACAGGACGAGTTTTTGACAAGCAGTGAAGCGAACATACGTAATTTACAGTACGGAATGAAGGATGCAATACAATGGGGCGGGATTTCCAAGGTTGGCTATTTCCCTGATTCATTCGGAAATATGGGACAGGGACCACAAATTTTAAGCCAGGCTGGCATTAATAACGCTGTCTTTGGACGTGGGGTAAAACCTACAGGATTTAATAATATGGTGAGCGATGCAGAGCAATACGAATCCCCATATTCGGAAATGCTTTGGCGTTCACCAGACGGTTCTTCTGTCTTGGGCATCCTGTTTGCCAACTGGTATTGTAACGGCAATGAAGTACCGGTAGATGAAAAGCAAGCAAAGCAATACTGGGAGCAGCATCTCTCTTCCTTAGAAAAGTATGCGGCATCTCCTCATAGGCTTATGATGAATGGCTGTGATCATCAGCCAATTCAAATAGACTTGCCTGAAGCAATTGAAACGGCGAAGAAGCTCTATCCAGAGATATCATTTACCCATTCTAATTTTAATGAATATGTTGAAAATCTAACCGCCTCTCTTCCAAATGATTTAAAAGTGATTGATGGGGAGCTGCGAAGTCAGCAAACAGACGGATGGGGAACGCTAGTCAACACTGCTTCAGCCCGTGTTTATATTAAGCAAATGAACCAGCTAGGCCAAGCATTATTAGAAAAAGTAGCAGAACCATTAGCTACATTTGCCTACCTTAATGGCGAGGAATACAATCACCATCTTTTGGAATATGCATGGAAAACGTTAATGCAAAACCACCCGCATGACAGCATTTGCGGCTGTAGTGTAGATGAAGTACATCGGGAAATGGTGACCCGTTTTGAAAAGAGTAAGCATGTAGCCGAAGCAGTTATTGATGAAAGCCTTGAAGCCCTTTCCAATAAGATTGATACGACCGTATTTGAAAAATGGGGCGAGGATGCATTAGCCTTTACCGTTTATAATACGACGGGATGGGACCGTACAGGCACGGTTTCCATTACACTAGACGCTCGACGTGATTACTTTTCAGAAGGGGTCAAAAAGCAAGAACTTAAACAATTCCCGCTTGGAGAGAGAATCGTCGTGGACGAGGCAGGAACAGAATATAGCGTTACAGTTGAAGATCTGGGCATAGCCTTTGACTATGACTTACCGGAAGAAAAGTTCCGTCAACCGTATATGGCTAGAAGGGTCCGTCTTACATTTGAGGCAGAGCAAGTTCCGGCGATGGGTTACAAGACATTTGCCTTAGTTCAATCCAGCTCAAGTCAGAAACAGGATTCCTTGATTCCTGGCGAAAACCAATTTGAAAACGACTTTTTGCATGTAAATATTAATGAGAATGGTTCCTTGACTGTAACGAATAAAGTGAATGGAAGAACTTTTGAAGAGTTAGGTGTTTATGAGGATACTGGTGATATTGGCAATGAGTATATGTACAAACAGTCACATGATCAAAAAACACTTACAACAAAAGATGTTATCGCGAATGTAAAAGTGGTGGAGGATACCGCCTATCAAGCAGCATATGAAATTACCCACGAATGGGAGATTCCGAAAAGTGCCTCTGAATTGCTTGAACAGGAGCAAAAAGAGCTTGTCGGATTTAAAGGTAGGAAGTCTGGACGATCTGAGGAAAACATTCCATTTAAGATTACAACTATCGTTACATTAGAAAAGAATAGTAAAGGGATTAATGTAGAAGCAAGCTTTAATAACCAGGCAAAAGATCATCGACTTCGCGCATTATTTCCAACAGCTATTCAAACAGATGTGCACCATGTTGATTCCATTTTTGAAGTGGCTACACGATCCAATCAGCCTTCAGAAGAGTGGACAAACCCTGATAATTCCCAGCACCAGCAGGCATTTGTGGATGTTCATAATGAAGAAGATGGATTGACGGTTGCGAATCTTGGACTTAATGAATATGAGGTGTTACGTGATGGTCGGAATACGATTGCGATAACGCTGTTACGCTCTGTTGGGGAGTTAGGGGATTGGGGCCATTTTCCAACACCGGAGGCCCAATGTTTAGGGGAGCACACCGTATCCCTTCGCATATACCCACATGCAGGGGAAGGGGATGCAACCAAGGCATATCAAGATGCATACCAATTTCAGGTGCCATGGACAGTAAAACAAACAGGAATTCACGATGGTGAGCTGCCAGCAGCTAAGTCATTTTTAGAATGGAATGCTCCTAATCTAGCATTTTCATCGCTGAAGGTGTCTGGTCAGACCGGAGATGTTTTAACACGTTGGTTTAATATGACAAACGAAAATAATTCTTTACTTGTTCGCACACTAAATGGTACGTCTTCCGCCTATAAGAGTAATGTGATAGAAGAAAAACAAGAAACACTTCAGTCCAATGAATCTTCCAAAGTGCAAATGCCAGTAAAGCCGTATGAAATTGTAACAATTGGCTTTGAGAAATAGAAATCATATAGCGTGTTCAAAAAGTAGGCAATCTGCAGCTTTTTGAACACTGCTTTATACAATGAAAAGGGAGTGTAACATGATGCAAAAATCCATACCGGCCTCGATGAAGACGTTTATTGAAGAAGTAAAAACAGCTTACGCGCAAGACCAAAAAGCCCAGGCACTTTTCGAGAATTGTTTTTCCAATACATATGAGACAACCATACGTCCACAAGAAGATGGCACCACATTTGTGATAACCGGTGATATACCGGCAATGTGGCTTCGTGATTCCGCTGCACAGGTGCGACCATATCTCATGCTGGTAGAGCATGACAAGGAAATGGCAAACCTAATTGAAGGTGTCATCCGAAAACAATTTTCTTTTATTCTTCATGACCCATATGCCAATGCTTTTAATGAGGAAGCTAATGGAGAGCGGTACCATGATGACAATACCGAGATGACACCACTGCTCTGGGAACGGAAGTATGAAATTGATTCGTTATGCTATCCTATTCAGCTGGCCTATCTCTTTTGGAAATCCACTGGTCGAACATCTCAGTTTAACGACGCGTTTCGTCAGGCCGTTAGCCTGATTATCGACACCTGGAAAACGGAACAAAATCATGAAGCGAATTCTACTTATCATTTCGAAAGAGATAATTGTCCACCGCAGGATACATTATCACATGGTGGGAAGGGTGCACCTGTCGCCTATACTGGCATGACGTGGAGTGGTTTCCGTCCTAGTGATGATGCCTGTAAATATGGGTATTTGATCCCTGCGAATATGTTTGCAGTAGTTTCTCTAAGACAGCTGGAAGAAATTGCTGAAAAAGTGCTGCAAGATACAGACCTTGCTGTTGTTGCAAAGAATCTAGCAGATGAAATTGATAACGGTATTCAAACGTACGGGAAGGTAGAGCATCCTGAGTTCGGTACAATTTATGCCTATGAGACGGATGGACATGGAAACTATAACTTAATGGACGATGCCAATGTTCCCAGTCTTCTTGCCCTTCCCTACCTAGGCTATTGTAAGTTGGATGATCCTATCTATCAAAATACAAGAAAATTCGTTTTAAGTGATGAAAATCCTTATTTCTACAAAGGAAAAGTTGCGAAAGGGGTGGGAAGCCCGCATACACCAGAGCAATATATTTGGCATATTGCTTTAGCAATTCAAGGGATGACTGCACAAACAAGTGAAGAAAAAGAAGAAATTCTAAATCTATTTAAAACAACGGATGCAGACACCCAATTCATGCATGAGGGTTTTCATATGGACCAACCAGAGAAATTTACGAGGCCATGGTTTTCTTGGGCAAATTCCATGTTCAGCGAATTTTTAATAAGTAAAGCCGATCGCTATGTGAAAGGGAGCCCCTTAGCAAAGTAAAGGTTATTTTGGTTAGTAGATTAATAGAAAAAGTGAGGTGTATTAGTTGGTAAAAGTAGCTGTAGTAGGAGATGATGAGCAGCATTTGAAAACTTGGTCGAAACTGCAAGAGGCAGAAGTTCTATCGATTGTTCCAGTACAATCTACGACTCCAGGCAAGATTGTGTTTCAGGTTAACGGTGGGGAACGAGTAGAAGATGTGGAGGAACTAAATTTAGATGTGATCGATCTTTGTGTACCTGTGGAGGAAAGGCCGGAATTAATCCGACAGTTTTCGAAGCAAGGGACACATATTATTTGTGCCTCCCCCCTTGCTTCCACTCTGAAAGAGGCATCAAGCATCGTTACAGAATGCAAAGAGAAACAAGTCCATTTATATGTTGGAAATAAGCGAAGATATTCTCCGGAATATGTTGATGCGAATAACCAGGTACGCAATGGAAATATAGGGAGAGCAGGGGTTATCAGGCTGTCGAGAGGAGCACCTCACCCTGGAGGAGAAAAGGATATCTTTTCCGAGCTTGGGATAGATGAATTTGAATGGCTTTTATGGACCTTCGGTGATGTGGAGCGCGTTATTGCAAAGCATATAAAAAGAAAGAGACGTAACGGTTCACATGTTGAGTATGCTCTCCTATCCATCCGAATGATAGATAAGTCATTCGCCCATGTCGCATTATCCTGGGCTAAAACGGAAAATGGAACAAGCTTTGAGCTTACCGGAGACAAAGGAATGATCACACATAACAGCGCAGATAGCAATCCCATTTCTTTACAGGTAACGGCCAGTTCACAAGAGGATCAGCTAGAGGAAATGATTCTCGACAAGTCGGTTTTACAAAGGCAGTTTGCGTATGTACTAGACCAGGCAAGAGGGCCAAATAAACCGGTAAATTTAGCAAATGACGCATTAAAATCAATGCAACTAGTAGATGCTGCAAGGAAATCAGCTCAGACAGGACAACCTGTCTCGATCAAGGAAGCGAGGTGGTCTTATGAAAGTAGGGATGATTAGTTTTGCTCATATGCATGCAAATAGTTACGCAACATTTCTGATGGACCATCCTGAAGCAGAAATAGCGGCTATATGGGATGATGACGTTAAACGTGGCAAAGAAATGGCAACACATTTTGAAACGGACTTTTATCCTGACCTAGATGAATTATTAAGCACAGATATTGATGCGGTCATGATTTGTTCGGAAAACGCAAACCATAAAGAACATGTTCTGAAGGCTGCATCCTATAAAAAACATATTTTATGTGAAAAGCCGATAGCCACAGAGCTGGAGGACGCGCAAGAGATGATTCGGGTCTGCGATCAACAGGGTGTCATTTTACAAGTTGCATATGCTGTCCGGTTTGTCCCTGCGATTCAAAAAGTGAAAGCTATCATTGAGTCAGGGCGGATTGGTGACGTGATGGCAGTTAATGCAACAAACCATGGACAAATGCCAGGTGGCTGGTTTGTTGAAAAAGCGTTGTCAGGCGGTGGGGCTGCTACAGATCATATTGTCCATATTATGGATTTGCTTCGCTGGATGCTAAAGGATGAAGTGAAATCCGTTTACGCAGAATTCGATACGCTTTTCTACGATATTAAAGTGGAAGATGCGGGATTGGTAACGTTGGAGTTAGAATCAGGCATTATTGCTACCATTGATCCAAGCTGGTCACGACCAAAAACGTTTCCGATCTGGGGAGATGTCACCTTGGAGATTATTGGAACGGAAGGGTCCTTAATTGTCGACGCTTTTAAACAGCATTCTGTTCTGTACAATGATCAAACAGGAAAAATAGAACATAAACCATGGTCTGAAGACATGGATGAAAGATTGGTCCATGATTTTATTGATTGTGTTAAAACAGGCAGAAAACCTGCAATTACTGGAATAGACGGATTGCGGACATTAGAAGTTGTGAAGGCAGCCTATCGCTCCAATGAATTAAAAGAAACGGTGACATTAGAGCGAAGCTAAGTTGCAGATAAAGGAGGGTGAGATATGAAGCTTGGTATGAGCTCATACAGTTTATTGGGAGCAATTAAAACAGGGGAGATGTCTATTTTAGATGTCATCCAGTGGACGGCAGACCAGGGCGGTGAGCATATTGAAATAGTGCCATTAGGTTTCACACTGGAAGACAACCCTGATTTAATAAAGTCGATCGTGCAAAAAGCCAAAGACGTTGGAATCGAAATTTCCAACTATGCGATTGGAGCAGATTTTCTTAAACCAGGTGAAGGTGCATTTGAACAGGAAATTGCAAGAGTGAAAAAGGAAGTAGACATCGCGCACCAATTAGGTGTGAAGTTAATGCGGCATGATGTCTCCTTTCGACCAGCAAAAGAGGCATCAATAAAGCAATTTGAAGCAGATTTACCTAAGCTGACAGAGGCATGCCAAATAATTGCCGACTATGCGAAGAAATACGGCATTGTAACAAGTACCGAAAATCACGGATTCTATGTACAGGCTAGTGACCGTGTGCAACGTCTCATCGAGAATGTAGACAGACCAAACTTTAAAACAACGCTCGATACAGGGAATTTCCTCTGTGTTGATGAGGATCCACTTGTTGGCGTTAGTAAAAACATTGGGTACGCATCGATGGTCCATGCAAAGGATTTTTATGTTCGCCCAGCGTCCTCCTACAACCCGGGAGAAGGGTGGTTCCAATCCACTACCGGCAATTACTTAAGAGGCGCAATAACAGGTCATGGTGACATTAATCTACGGGAAGTTTTAAAAGTCGTGAAGGAAGCTGGCTATGATGGCTATCTTTCCATTGAATTTGAGGGCCTTGAAGAATGTAAGAAAGCTTCCAAGGTTGGGCTAGACAATGTGCGGCGGATTTGGCAGTCATTATAAGGTTAAATAAGGAGGATACCTACGATGGGGAAAATAAAAGTTGGGGTCATTGGTGCAGGTTCCATTTCGGAAATGCATTTTGACTCTTATAAACATAATCAAGATGTTGAAATCCATGCAGTTTGTGATATAAATGAGGAAAGAGCAAAGGAAAAAGCGGAGAAATATGGTGCCGAAAAGTTTTTCAAAAGCTATCATGATTTACTGGCTGATACAGAGATTGATGCTGTGAGTATTTGTACATGGAATAACACACATGCTGAGATTGCAATTGCTGCATTACATGCAGGAAAGCATGTGTTAGTTGAAAAGCCATTATGTAAAACGGTGGAAGAAGCACTCGAAATTGAAAAGGCTGTTAAAAACAGTGGGGGCAAAACACTCCAGGTAGGTTTCGTTCGCCGATTTGGAACAAACACCCAGGTATTAAAGGAATTTATTGATGCAGGCGAACTTGGGGAGATTTACTATGCCAAGGCATCCTGTCTGCGGGCGCTCGGTAATCCTGGGGGCTGGTTTGCGGATAAAGAACGATCAGGTGGTGGCCCATTAATCGATTTAGGTGTGCATGTGATAGACCTGTGCTGGTATCTGATGGGCAAACCAAAGGTGAAATCGGTTAGTGGAAACGCCTATTATAATTTGGGAAACCGATCCAATGTGAAAAATAAATCATTCTACAAAGCAGCGGATTATGATCCCAATACAAACACAGTAGAAGACATGGCAAATGCCATTATTCGTTTCGAGAATGGCGCTTCGTTAATGGTCGATGTCAGCTTCACACTTCATGTAAAAAAAGAGACTATGGCTGTTAGTGTATTTGGTGATAAGGGTGGCGCAGAAATTGAACCAGAACTGGAAATCATAACAGAAAGAAATAATACGATTTTAAACGCCACGCCACAAATTGATGAATTATCGTTTGACTTCGTTAAAGGGTTTCAGAAAGAAATTAACCACTTTGTAACCTGTGTTAAAGGAGAAGCAGAAACGATCAGCCCAGTTGAAGATGGGGTAGAGATCATGAAAATGTTGGCTGGTGTCTATGAGTCTAGTGAAACAGGGAAAGAAATACATTTTGACAAATAGGAAACGATATAACTTCCTTACTGTATAAGTGTAACGAAAGGCTTTCTCTATAGAGATGTGGCGATAAGCCAGATTTTCTAAATTAAGAGTAAAAAAATGTAAGATTACATTTCATGGAGTAACCCTTGTACCAGATTAGTGGCAAGGGTTTTCTCCTTTTAACACATTAGCAATGTATAAAATTTTAGTCAGAGAGCAGGAACGACGTAGTGAAAGTTTTTCTGAAAACGGATAAGAGAGGTGAGGGAATGTCAAACCCCGTTATTATAGAAGAGTTTAGAGGCGAAAGCTTGGAAAATACACATCAAGGGTTAATTTGCATCCTAAATGAGGAGAAGGAAGTGATCTACGAAAAAGGGGATATTGACCAGTATGTTTTTTACCGTTCTGCGATGAAACCATTACAGGCAATTCCAGCTTTTACGACCAATATGGTAGAGAAGTATCGACTAACTCCTGAGGAGGCGGCTTTATTCACCGCATCCCAACGCGGAGAAGCATACCATCAGGATGCTTTGGAAAGCTTATTGAACAAGCTGCAGTTAAAGGAAGATGCCCTTGTTTGCAATCCAAGCTACCCATTAAACGATGCCCCAAAGGATAACTATATTTGGGACCATAAACCTCGACGCAGACTATTACATAATTGCTCAGGCAAACACTTAGGTTTTTTAGGATATATAAAAGAAAAAGGGTATGATGTAAGCGGGTATGAACAATTAAGTCACCCGCTACAGCAGGAAATCCTCGAGTATGTCGCGGATTTAGCTGAAATCGAAAAGAATAAAATTCAAACCGCGATAGATGGCTGTGGCGTGCCTGTACATGCTGTTCCTTTAAGAAATATGGCCCTATCATTTTTAAAGTTTGTTCGTCCAGATCTAATAGCCAATAAGCAAACAGCAGATGCCGTAAGAAAAGTTGGAGATGTGATGAATGCACAACCTGAAATTGTCGCATCCCATGATTTTATTTGTACGGCACTTCTTGAAGATGAAAACATTATCGCTAAAGGCGGAGCACAAGGGGTCTATTGCCTTGCATTAAGAAAAGAGAAAATGAGTATTGCGCTTAAAGTGTTAAGTGGTTCTGAACTCGTTTGGCCAATATTAGTTGCTGCATTACTTAAAAAGATTAATTATCAAAACCAGGATACAATTGAGCGGCTACTAAAAATAAGGTCGATGGATATTATGAACGATAACGGAAAGCTTGTTGGTCAAACAAAGGTGTATTTGTAGGGATCTTAAGTGAGTGCTGTTAGAGAATAGAAGGGCTTTTAAAAGGAGTGGGTGTCATGGAGATCGTTGTAAAGCCAATGGTAGTGGGAGAAACTGAGGATTTTGCTAGTGCGAACAATACGGAGTTCGGAGATATGAGACTTATGCAAAAGGATGGCGCTGTCTATCTTTTTATAAATATTGCCAAGCCAGTGATTCAGATGGAAGACCTACGTGTATTAGGTGGAGAAGTGAGAAAATATGTAGCAAGTCAAAAGTTCGGCAAAGTTACCCTTCAACTGAACCCGATATTTGAGGCCTTACGTGAATTGCCACTACAAAAGGCAGTGCAGTTTTTTATGGAGGGTTGGTTCCTTGCCAGCTATTCATTTGATACATACAAACGCGTAGAAAGCCAGGTGGAATTCACACTACGCTATGACTTCTCTTTATACAAAAACCAACTTCAGGAAGCGAAGGTACTATCAGATGCTGTAAATATTGCCAGAGATCTTTGTAATGAGCCAGCAAATAAGCTTACCCCTCAACGTTACGCTGAAAAGATAACGGAGATTTTTCAACATACGAACGTAGCCGTAGAAATCTTTGAAGCAGAAGACTTAACAAGACATGGCCTTGAAGCGATCAAGATGGTCGGAAAGGGCAGTGTTAACCCACCAAAAATGGCTGTATTGAGATTGAAGAATAGCGATACTACACATGTTGGATTTGTTGGGAAAGGCGTTACCTTTGATTCCGGGGGGATTAATACGAAGATAGGCAAGGGCATTTGGGAAATGAAAATGGACATGGGCGGCTCGGCTGCGGTGGTAGGCGCTATGAAGCTGCTTGCAGATTTGGATTCTCCAGTACAGGTTACAGCGGTTATTCCGTTAGTGGAAAATCTGGCAGGAACGAATGCTTATTTGCCATCAGATGTGATTCAATACAAGAACGGGTTACATGTCGAAGTTGGGAACACGGATGCGGAGGGACGTCTTGTCCTTGCTGATGGTATGCTATATGTACAGTCCATAGGTGCTACGACGGTAATTGATGCCGCGACTCTTACTGGTGCGATTGGTCAGGCGCTTGGATTAAAAACGGCTGGGATCTTTAGTAACAGGGAAGAAGATTTGTGGGCTTATAAGGAGCTTGGGGAACAAACGGGTGATGATGTATGGCCGATGCCGTTAATAAAAGATTATCAAGATTACATGAAAAGTGACTATGCAGATCTAAACAATATGAGCTCCTCTAACTTTGGCGGGGCGATTACCGCAGCAATTTTCCTATCTAACTTTGTTGAAAAAGATACCAAATGGGTGCACATTGATATGGCAAATACAGTGCGTCCATGGAAGCAATATGGGTATCATGTAAAGGGGGCAACTGGATTTGGGGTGCGCCTCTTGAAAGAAATAGTATGTAGAGAGGGCGAATAAACATGCAACTAGAAGTTATCGTACAAAATAAACAGGAAGCAATTCAGGCAGAGGAGCTGGGAGCTGACCGGGTGGAGCTCGTATCCGCTATCTCAGAAGGTGGCCTTACACCAAGCTACGGAACGATGAAGCAAGTACTTGAGAGTGTGGAAATCCCCGTGCAAATTATGATCCGTCCTCATAGCCATCATTTCTTTTATACGGAAGAGGAGTTCAAGGTGATCTGTAACGATATCGAGGCCATTCAGCAGCTTGGAGGCAACCGGGTTGTCTTCGGGGCGTTAAATGAAGATCACACCATAAATGAAGCGATGCTAAGCAAACTTTTTCTTCTGTTCCCTCATCTTGATATGACATTTCATCGCGCGTTTGACGAGGTGGTATCACAGGAAGAAGCCTATGAAACGTTGTCTAAATATAAAAAGAACGTTAAACGCATTTTGACTTCTGGTGGAAAGGCAAATTGCGAAGCGGGGCTAGAGCAGCTTATTAAATTGGTTGAGATAGAGCGGGAGCTTGAAGGTCCAACTATTATGGCTGGAGCAGGACTTTCCGCGAATAATATAGAAAAAATCAAGCAGGCAACAGGCGGTACGCAGTTTCACTTTGGGAAAGCTGTTAGGATCGATCAGTCATTTGAGAAAGGCTTTTCTAAAGAGAAAGTGGAGAAGATTTTAGGGTATTTAAAAAGTTGATGAAGAAAAAACCGACCTATGCTTGAACCTGAGCATAGGTCGGTTTTTTAAAATGTATGACAAGTCTACGTACTTATTCTTCCTCATCATCTCGATATTCCAAAATATCTCCTGGCTGACAATCCAATGCTTTGCAAATCGCATCTAACGTCGTGAGGCGAATTGCTTTGGCCTTGCCATTTTTCAAAATAGACAAGTTAGCCATTGTGATTCCAACCCTTTCGGACAGTTCGGTAACGCTCATTTTTCTTTTTGCCAACATCACATCAACATTAATTATAATCGCCATGTTATCACCTCAGACCGTTAAATCATTTTCAGATTTGATATTGATTGCTTCTTTTAGAAGTCTTTGGAGAACGGCAGCAAAGACTGCTATCACTAGGGAAGCGCCAATTGGTACCATGCCAACGATGATAAGCCCCGGAGCATCATCCCACTCGGCAATGATATAAACAAGTGGCAGCGCGATAACATACAAGCCGCTGATTGTAATGGCGCATTGTTTTATTTTCTTTAACGCGATTACCGATATATCAGAGAACGCTTTGTTCTTGTCAATATAACTTAGAAGCTTGAAAGCCTGATACAAGGCAAAGTAAAACGGGATAATCGATATATACATGATAAATAAAATCCCGAAGACCATGTATGCTAACTGCGTGTCACCACTTGCAGCCTGATCCATTGCTTCCAATCCTATTTTAGGTAATAAAAGAATAGCTAAAGCTAGTACAGGGATACCCATTAGGAAAACAGCTATTTTTAAAAAGGTAGTTGATCCTTGCTTCATTCGAAACACCTCACTAATTTTTTGTCTTATTTAATTTACCACATTATTTATCGTTTTACAATAAATAATTATTAAATTTTAATATTGTATTGTTGTGTAGCTTTGATTAAGAGGTGAGGAGGGTGTTTCTATTTGAGAGGTAAGAGCATAAAAAAATTGTCGTGAGAGGAATGTACCATTGAAAGGTGTTCATGGTTACATTACAGTGTACATGAAACAAATTCATGGTATAATCTAATAAGAAGTATATAAAATATTAAAAACCGTTCCATGCTGGACACATGGAACGGTACAATAGACCAACCCGACGTAAGGGGTGGCACACTTTAGGAAATAATCCCTCAAGGCCTGGCTAAAGCACATGAGGGGTTATTTTTCATTTTTTCACGTTAGGAATGTATAAAATTTTAACTAGGAAGCATTTACGATGCAGCTAAAATTTTGAAGCACCAAGTATAAGAAAAACATAAACATTCCCTAAAAGACGAGGGAATGCGAGTTTTTCTAACCGGGCATGATAAACGCGATTAACATACCGAATGAAATCATCAGTGTTAACACATCCTTCGTATCCATAGGCAACACCCCCCTTCATGGGAAAATTCCCAGGAGGAAATGTGCCTTACCCTCATGTGAAGCCAGTCTATTGTATTACGATTATATCATAAACGAACGTGAGTTCCTTATGTATTTATAATTAAATTTAAAATATTACTCTATTAATAATCGGTAAGTTAAGACTTACACATAATTGGAAATGGACGGCCCTTTTCATGCTAAAATAGAGGAGATTATATAGATAAAGGAAGATCTACGATGGAAAAATCACAGGCAAATCGCAAAGATCCCGAATGGACGAAGAGCCGAATATTAAGTGTGGCACAGCAATTGTTCATGGAAAAGGGCTACCGAGCTGTCACAACAAGAGAGATTGCGGCCCAATGCGAAATAACACAGCCAGCTCTTTACTACCATTATTCAGACAAACAATCCCTTTACATAGCGATGTTAGAAAGGTTTGTTTCCCACATTCAAAAAAGGTTACGTGTTGTCGGCGATGGTACAATTGCAGAGCGGCTTGAAGGAATGTTAGAAGTACTGTCTGCAGAGCATCCTACAAGCATGATGATGATGGTGCATGATATCTTAGTTGAATTTAAAGAGGAAAACCGCAAACGTATTTTTTCCTTGTGGAAAGAAACATATTTGGATCCGTTTATTAAAATCTTTGAGGAAATGCAAGAAGAAGGAATGCTCAGGGAAAGTATTCAGCCAGAGGATGCTGCCCGTTTTTGCTTATTAACATTGGGACAAACCATGTCACAATGGAAGCAAAAGCCCAAAACGTTAGCTGGACAATATAGTTTACTTGTCGATTTGATTTTGAACGGGACGACAAAGTCTTAAATAAGGCAGTTCTTTCCCACTTGGGAGTTAGAACTGTCCTATGTTTGTTTTCCCCATCATACGAAAACCGGTAAGATAGAACTGGTCATTTATAACTAAAGAAAGTTCGTACAATACAAAATTTATTTAGGTATTTCCTCCTGTTTTTTAAAATGAACCCCCATAAATCTAATCCGCCCCCAAATGGCGGTTTTTTTGTTGTATACTTATGATGATTTACAGCAGTAAAGCATGTAAAAAGGACTAAACCTATATCGGTTATTATATGCTGAGCTGGCGGAAGTAAATTAAATATAGGGCAGGAGGAAGCACATGGCATACTGTATAAATTGTGGTGGGGAAATAGCACCAGATGCACGATTTTGTAAGCATTGCGGGAAAGCATTAGAGCATGGGGGGCAACCTAACGAAAATACGGGGAATACATATATTAGTCAAAACGAGGAACAAGAACAGAACGTCACCCCGTCGCTAGAGGTGGAGCAACATAACGATCCTCAAGTTGAACAGGCAACAACTGGATCTAATGGAAATCAAAATAGGAAGAAAATGAACAAGAAGTCAAAAATCATTCTATTTTCTACTGCTGCACTTATCATTTTATTAATTGGGGTTTACGCTGTAGGCAACACGATGACTTCGCCAAAGCATGTATTGGATGAATTTCAATCTGCAATTGAAGAGGAAGATGCGGGCAAACTAGCATCCTTATTAACAACAGATGACGATGACTTAGAGATCACGGAAGAATCTGTAAAAGGGATGATAGCGTTATACAACGCAAAGCAGAATGAATTTAAGGTTGTACTGAATCATTTGGAGTATCAAGCAGATGGCGAAGTAGATCAGTTTGGAACATACGCACTTGATTTCCAAAAGGACGGGAAGAAGTTCCTCCTGTTTGATGATTACGAGATCACAGTAAATCCTGTTTACTTTGAAGTGGCAACGAATTATAAAGATACAGAGATTATCGTAGGCGATGAAGTTGTCGCAACAGCTGATAAGGATAATGCCCAATTAGAAATCGGCCCCTTTTTACCTGGCGAACATACGATTAGAGCAGCACTTGACACCGGATTCTTTAACTTAGAGAGGGAAGAAACAGCTGTAGGTGATCCTAACTTTCCAGCATATGTGGATCTTTATTTAGATGGAGATATGGTAACGTTTGATTTAGGGATGAAAGGCTATGATGAACTAAGTTCCATTAAATTATTTGTTAATGGCAAAGATACTGGTGTGGATTTATCAAAGCAAGATCAAGTTGGACCACTACTGATTGATGGATCAATGAATGTCTCATTTGAAGCAGAACTTCCATGGGGAACGGTAAGAACGAATGACCAGCCACTTACTGAACGTTACGTGGAGTTTAACCTAGGAGATAGTGATGAGTTTAAGCAACAGATCCAAGATATCTTGGTAACTTATAATGAGGAATTTGGCGAAGTCTACTCAACGGCAAATCCAGATGCCTTAACGACAGCAATACCAGATTTAAAAGATCGGATCGTAGAGGAAGCAGCGTACAATTTGGAAAACGATATTATGTATGATGGTGCTTTTCACGGGATGGATTTTTATCAGGATTCCTTTACGTTAGAAAAATCATATGAAGGCTTCTGGGAATTAACCGTCGATACAATAACCTATTACGAAGAAGCAATTTATGAAAAAGGCACCGATGCAGAATTAGAACAAGTAGAGGACGAAACGCGATATGTATTAGCTTATGACCAACAGCAAGAAACATGGGCGGTCAGAGGAATAGATTATGCAGGATCGATGGAAGAAGACCGCATGGAACGTGTAACTGTAGAGGAACCCGTTTTCCATACCTCTGATAAAGGAAAAGAAAAAGAATAAAGTTCAGCGATACTTCCTTGCCTGGCATGGAAGTATCGTTTTTTTATTTATTTTTAATTAATTTGATGGAAAGAATGCCCCCAAGATAGGCAGATATCCCGCCCAAGGCGATGAAGATGATGGATTTGTATGTAAAGTCAGGGAGTAGAAATTCGTATGCTGCGAGTACGATCATGACAAATACTGCTAGGAAAAGAACTTGCTCGGGATTGAGTCGTTTTTGCATGGTTTGCCTCCTTATTTGGTGAGTCTTTATGGGACATTTTAACAGTTGGGTTGGGGATGATCAAGAGAGCTTGGAGTATCGGTTGAGAGGGAGAGTATATCGGCCGCGAGCGAGGAAGCATCGGCTGAGAGCGCGTGAACATCGCCTTTCGATACTGAAAGTAAAGCCCTAACTTATTGGCAATAGGTAATATGTCTTTCTACCCAATACTAGATTCAATTGAACAACTTTCAGTAAATTGTTATAATGAATATAACAATTTACTGAGGATGGTTGGAATGAGTAGCTTATATGAACAAATTTATAACTATATATTAAATATGATAAAAGAAGGAGATATAAAAAGCGGGGATAAAATACCTACAGAAGAGGAGTTAGCCAAACAATTTCAGGTGAGTAGGATTACCTCTAAAAAAGCACTTGATTTACTTTCACAACGAGATATTATACAACGCTTTCAAGGCAAAGGATCTTTTGTCTCAAAAAACTTGCCTAATTTTGATTCTACGCCATCGAGTGAGTCAACCGAAATAAAACCAGATGCTTATCGAAAAGTGATTGGATTCATCATACCCGATTTTACTGATACATATGGCTTAGATTTAGTAAGGGCAATTGAAAAAAGGTGTGCAGAACTAAACTATAACCTTGTGCTAAAACGAACTTTTGGTTTGGAGGAAGAGGAGAAAAAGGCGATTCATTCATTACTGGAGATGGGAGTACAAGGCATTATCATTTTACCAGTTCAGGGGGTTCACTATAATAATGAATTACTTCGAATGGTAGTAGAAGAATATCCTTTAGTTCTGATCGACCGCTATTTAAAGAGGATACCCGCAACTTCGGTTTCTATAGATAATAGAAAAGCTATGCAGGATCTGACTACCTTATCTTTAGACGATGGACATGACAACATTGCATTTATTTCTCCGTCAGTTGATGGCACTTCCTCTGTGGAAGAAAGATATAGGGGATATCAGGCCGCCTTTTCGGCAAAAGGAAAACCGATAAATCAAGAACATGTCTTAACAGAAATACATAGTACGATGCCGGTCCATGTATACAGTGAGAATCACAATATATCTGATGAGAAGGATCGCGAAAGACTTATTCAATTTATTCAATACAATCCAGAGGTTACAGCATACGTTTGTAGTGAGTTTGAAATAGCGATGCTACTGAATGAATTGCTAACATCGATGGGGAAAAAAGTTCCGGATGATATTTCTATCCTTTGTTTTGATTCACCCACTTTTTATCTTAATGAACCCTTTTTCACTCATATTAGGCAAGATCAAGAGGCAATGGGATATCAAGCGGCTGACTTACTGATTAAACAATTGAATGGAGAGAGAGAATTACATGATTGTAAAGTAGGCTATCGTTTGATCCAAGGAATTTCAACCAAGATAAATCATTTATAAGGAAACCATGAATAATGTGGTTTCTTTTTTTATGGGTTAAATTTAGAAAATAAAATAAAATAAAAATATATTGACATTAGTAATTGTCATTGTTAGTATATTGATATATCAAAAAGGAGTGTGATTTTTCAGTTTTCTTTAACGTGCCAGAGGAGGATGAAAGAAGTAAAGAGCATGGCAAATTCAAAGAAAAAGGGTGAAAGGGATGTTATGGAAAAGCCATAATTTAAAAAAGGTTTATTTAGCTGTCTTTATTATGATTGCGCTTACATTATCCGCCTGTTCAAGTGACGAAACTTCGGGAGGGGAAGATGAAGATGGTGTAACAACTATTACTTTTTGGCATGAAAATTCAGGGGTAGGGGAAGAAGCGATTAATGCGGTAGTGGATGCTTTTAATGAAAAGCATCAGGATATAAAAGTAGATGCTGTGTATACAGCTGCAAATGAATCGCAAAATGAAAAATTATTAGCAGCTGTAGCAGGAGGGAATCCTCCCGATGTATCTTGGTTTGATCGTTTTAAGGTGGGGTCATGGGCTGATCAGGGTTCGTTGACTGATCTTACTGCCTACGCTGAAGAGGATGGCATAACGGGTGACAAATATTACCCATTTGCCTGGGAAGAAGCAACATACCAAGATAAGCTTTATGCTATGCCAGTAGATACAGACGCACGCCTATTATTTTACAATAAGGATGCGTTTAAAGATGCTGGGTTAGATCCTGAAAAACCCCCAAAAACAATTGATGAATTAGAAGAAGCAGCTGAGAAATTAACTATTAAGGACGGAAATCGATTTAAAAGAGTAGGATTTATTCCTTGGTACAACCAAGGTTGGCTTTATTCTTGGGGATGGGCATATGGAGGCAATTTCTATGACGAAGAGGCTGGGAAAGTAACAGCCGATGATCCAAAAGTTGTGGAGTCTCTAGAATGGATGACAAAATACGCCAAGGAATACAGTGTGGAGGATATAACTGGATTTACCGATTCTAGTGGTTCTGGGGAGATGGATCCTTTTCTCACTGGTCAACTTGCGATGCACATTGGTGGAAATTGGAGCATCTCCGGTTATCTAAAGTACAAGCCTGATTTAAATTACGGTGTTACACCAATCCCGACACCTACAGGCGAAAACTTTACTTCTTGGTCTGGAGGGATGGCTGTGGTAATTCCTAAGGGAGCAGAGCATCCAGATGAAGCATGGGAATTTGTTAAATTCTTTGGTTCAGAAGAAGGGCAAGAAATATACAACGGTAAGTATAAAACGTTGTCTGTTATTGATTCAGTTAATGAGAAGCTAGGGTATAAGGATGATCCGATATTCAGTGAATTTATTAACATTCTACCCGAATCGCACAACCGCCCTGTACTTCCAGAGGGTGAGCTTTTATGGAATGAACTATCTAATGCGGTAGATAATGCCATCCATGGAAATGAGAACCCAAAAGATCTTTTAAAATCTGCTAATGAAAAGGTAAATGCAGCACTCGAATAAATGAAAAGTGGGGGATGGGGTTATTCCTTTCTCCCACTTCACAATGCAAGGGGTGAACACAATGAGACAGTTAGCCAATAATGGAAATAAGAAAAGGAGAGGCAATCAAGTAAACAAGGAGACAAGTGGATGGTTATTCGCAACACCTTGGATTATCGGTCTACTTTTGTTTTACATTCTACCATTAGTTGTATCAATTTATTTTAGCTTTACCTCTTATTCTATACTACAGCCTGGTGAATTTATCGGTTTCCAGAATTATAAAGAATTAATGAATGACCAGCTATTCTTTAAATCTATCTATAATACAGTATATTTCGCTATTTTCTTTGTCCCATTGAGTATTATTTCAGGTGTAGCTTTAGCCATGCTGTTGAATTTGAAAATCAAAGGTATGACAGTTTATAGAACCATCTTCTTTTTACCGACCTTGGTTCCCCATGTAGCTATTGCTGTTCTTTGGATGTGGCTTCTAAACCCTGGGTTCGGGCTTGTCAATGGGTTTCTCGATATGATTGGCATTAGTGGACCTGCCTGGTTAGGAAGTGAGGAGTGGTCAAAACCATCCTTGATTTTTATGTCGCTCTGGGGAATTGGGCAAGCTGTTGTGATTTATTTAGCGGGACTTGGCGATATCTCAGATGAGTATTATGAAGCTGCAGAAGTCGACGGAGCAAGCTGGTTTCGAAAAACCTTTCATATCACCATTCCATTACTTACACCAGTTATATTCTTTAATCTTGTAATGGGTGTAATTGGAGCATTTCAACAGTTTACTTTGCCATACACCCTTACACAAGGGCAGGGAAAACCAGCTAATTCCCTAACCTTTTATGTCATGTACCTTTATGACAATGGGTTCAAATATTTTAAGATGGGATATGCCTCCGCAATGGCGTGGATTCTATTTGTTGTCATCATGCTGTTAACGGTCCTAATATTCTGGTCTTCCAAGCGCTGGGTACACTATCAAGGTAAATAAGGAGGAGAGTAATGAACCCTACTCATGTAAAAAAAGGAAAGAACGCTGTTGCACATGTCTTTTTAATTATTGCCTCTATATTTTTTTTAGTGCCGTTTATTTGGTTAGTTTCCACATCATTAAAACCAATTGATCAAGTATTTACCTTTCCGCCTGAATGGATTCCAAAACCGTTCGAATGGGAGAACTATAGTAGAGCAATTGAATACATTCCTTTTTGGAAGTATTTGTTTAATACCTCCGTCATCACGGTATTAAGTACATTAGGAGTCGTTCTATCATGTCCACTCGTTGCCTACAGTTTTTCTAAATTAAAGTGGAGGGGGAGGAATGTCCTTTTCGCTTTAACGCTGGCTGTTATGATGATTCCTGCTCAAGTTACGATGATTCCTTTATTTCTTCTGTTTAACAAATTAGGTTGGGTCGGGACGTCGCTGCCGCTCATTATTCCGCAGTTCTTTGGTGTTCCATTTTACATATTTTTGTTAAGACAATTTTTTATGGGATTACCAGATTCCTTAAGGGAAGCAGCCAAAATGGATGGTGCAAGCGAGCTTCGAGTTTATTGGCAGATCATGCTGCCATTAGCCAAACCAGCAGTCCTTGCAGTTGGGCTATTTCAATTAATGGCGAGTTGGACCGATTTTCTTGGGCCATTATTATATTTAACAAATGAAGATTCCTATACGCTCTCCCTTGCTTTGCAGCAATTTCAAAACAAACAAGGTTCAGAATGGAGTTTAATGATGGCTGTCTCAACGTTAATGACAATCCCAATTATTTTATTATTCTTCTTTCTACAAAAGACATTTATTAAAGGGATTACGTTTAGTGGAATTAAGGGCTAATTAAATGGGATGGAATAATGGAATTGGCGAAATAAACAACAAATGAGAAGGAAAAGAGGAGATTAATTGTTTCAAACCGAGAAAAAGCTATTAGCAAGAATTACTGAATTAAACCAATATCGTTATAGGGAGAAAATAGAGATTCCTATTTTCCGGTTTCAGTTAGATGCAGAAGGAGTAATAGGAGTCACTCCACCAATTGAAGGGGAATGGACAACAATCGAACTAGGAGATACGTGGTCTGGGAGAGATCTATATGCTTGGCTTACAACGGAAGTGGAAATTCCGAAAACATGGCAGCAAAAAGAGGTAGTAGGAGTATTTGACTTTGGAATAACAGATGGGGGGACGAATGCTGGTTTTGAGTCCCTGTTATATGTGAATAATTCGCCGTACCAGGGTGTGGATGGAAATCATAGAGAGGTTTTCCTTCCAGATGAATTTGTAGGAGATTCTGTGCAGCTCGCTTTCCATCTATGGTCGGGATTGGAGGGAGGAGGGCGTCCGAAAAAACAAGATCATCAAATACAAAAGGCGTTTATATCCTGGCTAGATAAACATGTCGATGATTTATATTACACAGGGAAAGCTGTCCTGCAAACCATAGAAATGCTAGATAAGCACAACCCGATTCGAGAGGACCTGTTATTATTTCTAAACCGGGCAGTTAACCTATTGGATTGGGTTTTACCAGGGTCGGACTCATTTTATCAATCTACTAAAGTTGCGGTCGATTGTTTACATGCTGGATTGGAGCAGATTAAAAAACACCATTCCGTTACCGTACACGCGGTGGGCCATACACATATTGATGTTGCCTGGTTATGGCGTTTGAAACATACGCGAGAAAAGGTTGCTCGTTCCTTTTCTACAGTGCTTCGCTTAATGGAGAAATATCCGGAATACACCTTTCAACAGGCACAGCCCCAACTTTATGATTTTATTAAACAGGATTACCCATTTATCTATGAACAAATGAGGCAACGTGTTAAGGAAGGTCGTTGGGAACCTGAAGGAGGAATGTGGCTAGAGCCAGATTGTAACCTTCCGTCTGGGGAATCATTTGTCCGTCAATTATTACACGGTACCCGCTTTTTGCGTGAAGAGTTCAATGTGGAGTGTACCTATCTTTGGTTGCCTGACGTGTTTGGCTATAGCTGGGCGTTGCCCCAAATATTGAAAAAGTCAGGCATTCAATCTTTTGTTACAACAAAAATCAGCTGGAATCAGTACAATCGAATGCCGCACGATGTGTTTAAGTGGCGCGGTATAGATGGAACAGAAATACTAACCTACTTCATAACTACACCTTATCCTGGACGAAAAGGATGGGGAGCAGATTACAATGCGTCTATAAGTGCTGAAACAATGCTAGGGGCATGGGAGGCTTTTCGTGATAAAAATGTAACAAAAGATATTATGATCACCTATGGACACGGAGATGGAGGAGGCGGAGTGACGCGGGACATGTTAGAAATGCGCCGGCGCTTAGATGCTATGCCTGGGATGCCAAATGTAGTACCAAGTAAAGCGGTGGATTATTTGAAAAAGCTGCAAAAGGATGTAGAGGAAACAGAGGGATATGTCCACTTGTGGGACGGGGAACTTTATTTAGAATTCCATCGAGGAACCTATACCTCTCAAGCATATAACAAGAAGTCAAATCGCAAGTTGGAACTCTTGTATAAGGAAGTAGAATTAGAAAGTGTACTATCGAGTGCCATTACGGAAAACTGGGAAGAATACCCTTTGACACAACTAAACCAAGGGTGGAAAGTTATTCTAAGAAATCAGTTTCATGATATTCTCCCAGGATCATCCATTAAAGAAGTTTATGAAGATAGTAGACTTGAATATAAGGAAGCTGAAGACATAGCATTATCTATCAAAAACACAACAACAGAGGGTGTAGTGGCCGAAGCGACTGGTTGCTATACAATCATTAACCAATCCTCTTGGAATCGCCAGTCGCTAGTTAAGATACCAGTTAAACCAGGGGAAGAATCAGGAACTTGGTTTGATGGATCACAGCAGCCTTTGCTTGCAGAAAAGTTGGATGGGTATTGGTTGGTAAAGGTAACGGTACCTTCACTAGGGATCACAACGGTACACTTCAAATCGAACCATAACAAACGTAAAGAGACAATAACCCCAATTGAAATATTAGGTAATGGAGTTAGAACTCCTTATTATGAAATCGCATGGAATAAGTCGGGTCACCTTACGCGAATTTTTGATATAGAAAACAACCGCAACGTTTTAAAAGGCAGCCAAAACGGAAATGTCTTTCAAATTTTTGAAGATAAGCCAACACGCTGGGATGCATGGGAAATTGATATTTTCTATCTTGAAAAAATGAAGGAAATAGAGAAACTGCAAGAAATAAAGGTGCTAGAAGTCAATTCACTTCGGGCTGTAGTCCAATTTACGTGGAAGTACAACCAGTCTCTCATTAAACAAAGAATGGTAGTTTATAGCGATAAGCGCCGAATAGACTTTGAGACTTGCGTACAGTGGCATGAGGTTAACCAGTTACTTAAAGTGGCATTCCCGGTAGATATTCGTTCAACAGAAGCTACCTTTGATATTCAGTTTGGTAACGTAAAGCGCCCAACCCATTGGAATACCAGCTGGGATCTAGCCAAATTTGAAACAGTAGGTCATCAATGGGCTGATTTAGCCGAGGAGGGATATGGAGTTAGTTTGTTGAACGATTGCAAATATGGCTATGACATTAAGGATGGAACAATGAGGTTGACTCTATTGAAAGGTGCAACTTTCCCAGATTATACACAAGATCAGGGAGAGCATACTTTTTCATATTCCTTACTTCCACATAAAGGGGATTGGATAGAAGGAAATACGGTTCAAGAAGCTTCAGATCTAAATCAACCTTTGTCCTATTTTCCAGGTAAATCTACAGTGGGTGACTTAAGTCTATTTTCGCTATCAACTGATCACGTTATTGTCGACGCTGTAAAGAAAGCAGAAGATAGCAACAAAATAGTAATTCGGCTACATGAATATACAGGAAGAAGAGGTCCTGTAACGATAACATCAGGAGTCTCTATTAAAAGTTGGCAAGAATGTAACTTGATGGAAGAAGCAACAGGGGAAGTTTCACTGGATGAGAACTTAACATTTTCTATTACTCCCTATGAGATTAAAACGTTTCTAGTAGAATTAAAGGAGGGGGGAAAGCAAACCTTGCTAGAAAAATAGGGAGAAATATATTCCTTACTAAATAAATAGGAGGTAGTTTTATGAAGAAAATTGTGAGCAGTTTAATTTGTACTGGACTATTGGTGTGTGGTTTTGGCGGTTTCGCTAGTGTACATGCAGAAGGGGTAACGAATGAGCTGAACAATTCCATCCAGACAACAAATGAGTATGAAAAAAGAGGTTACAGTCTTCAAGTTATAAATGGGGAAACAGATCCAGCTATGGAACCGATTATTGATGAGTTTGTTAACCTGTACTTCAAAGTTTATCCGAAATTGATAAAAAAGTATGCATATAATCCAAAAGAAGCAAGTAAAGAGGTGATCCTTGAATTTGATCCTGAGTATGACGGTGTAGCATATGCAGACAATGGCAAGATAGTTGTTAGTACTGATTGGATTCTTACTAACCCTGATGACGTGGCTCTTTTTACACATGAGTTAACTCATTTAGCTCAAGCGTATCCAACATATGATGATGAAACATGGTGGATTACCGAGGGAATTGCAGATTATACTAGATATATTTATGGACCACATAATGGGAGTTGGAGGTTGCCAGAAGAAGTAGAAGACACTGACAACTATGACAGTGGCTATCGTGTAACAGCGCGGTTTTTCCTATGGATTACCCAGCATAAGAATCATTTTGCTGTTGACATCGTAAATAGGAAGATGCAAAACGGCACATTCGATCTTCAACTGTTTGAGGAAATAACAGGGAAATCAATTGAGGACTTATGGGAAGAGTACGTTCAGAACCCTAACGTGAGAACCCACTATTAAGGGAAATAAACTAACATAGTTATAAAGGGAGAACCATTTGTTTTATCGATACTTGCTGTGAGTATGCCCTAATTGTTAATAAGAAAAGCGGATTAATTCTCTAAAGGAGTTAATCCGCTTTTTCTAACTAATGTGAGGAAAACCACTAACATTTAACTTACGCAACCTTCTCCAAGATAAACAACTTGTCTAATTCAATAAAAGCGGTAATTCTCTTACCCCTCTTACAATCATGCCAGTCCGCCACTCTAAATCTTCTTTGTTTATGTTCAACTGGGCATTCGGGTATCGTTTGAAAAAGCTAGCAATGACAATTTCCCCTTCTAGTCGAGCGAGTGGTGCGCCTAAGCAGGCATGAATTCCTTTGCCGAATGCGAGGTGTTTACTTTTCTCTCGGGTGATATCCAGTTGATCAGGATTTTCAAATTGGCTGGGATCATGGTTGGCTGCGTTAAGGATGACAATTACTAAATCACCTTTTTTCATGGCTTGATCTTTAAACACCATGTCTTCGCTTGCCCAGCGAGATGTACTGTATTCAACAGGGTCATTAAATCGAAGGGTCTCTTCGATTGCTGATTTGATTAAGTCAGGCTGGTCCTTTAGTAATGCAAGTTGATCCGGGTTTTCGATCAACGCCATAATACTGTTCCCGATAAAATTCACCGTTGTTTCATGGCCGGCAATAATGAGGAGGGAAACGACGCCGTATAACTCTTTCTCGGTTAGTTGGTCGCCTTGTTCCTCTGCGACAATCAATTTACTAATAAGGTCTTCCCCCGGATTTTTCTTTACCGTTTCAAAGCGATCTCTGAGGTATTGAATGAAATCTTGCATGTGCTTCTGAATATCTTGGGCGTATGCTCCATTGGATCCTTCGATCATCGAATTGGACCAAATGCGAAAATCATCGCGATCCTTTGTAGGAATACCTAACATTTCACAAATGACAATGATCGGCAGTGGGAAAGCAAACGCATCAATTAAATTAACGGTTTTCTTGTCGGCGATTTCATCCAGTAATTCATCTGTAATCTCTTGAATACGATCTCGCATGCATGCAATCATTTGTGGGGTGAACGCTTTGGAAACTAGGCCGCGCAAACGGCGATGGTCTGGCATATCAGCAAAAAGCATATTTTCGCTAAATACGCTGCCATAATCGGAGTCATCCTCCTCGTAAAGCTTCCTATAATCTTTTATGAACTTCTGGTTCTTCAGTGCTTCTAATGCGTCTTCATAGCGTGTTATCATCCAGGCATACTGACCGTCTGGCAACAATACTCGTGCCACCGGTTCTTCATTTCTTAATTGTGTGTATGCAGGATAGGGATTTGGTGTGAATGCTTTTGTGAATAAGTTACTTTTTACCGTTTCTATGGAGCTCATTTCAATTGTCCCCTTTCAGGTAAAACGATCTATTTCAGCATAACATACGCTACCATTTTAACGCCTGATTCCTCGGAACTAAAAAGCCTGTAGCATCTTTATAATTGGCCCTACTTCCTACGTTCCTTCACACTATCTGGTTCTTCTTTAAATCCGAATTTAATAAAATTCATGAGATCTCGAACGACTCCGATGTCTTTAAATATGATAAAAATGACAAGGATGATGGGACCAAGAAAAACGCCTACCATTCCAAATAACTGTAAACCGACGAATAAGGAGATCAAGACTGCCAGTGCATCAAGGTTCATGCTGGAGGACAGGATCTTTGGCTCGATTGCTTGGCGAACGCCAGCGGTGACACCATATAAGATGGCAAGGCCGATGCCCATCCCAATATCTCCTGTGAAAAACATATACAAGGCCCATGGCCCTAAAATGGTTCCCGAGCCGAGATATGGGAGAATTTCTGCAGCCCCTACTACGATCGCGACGGCCAAGGTATGGTCTGTTCCCAGTATGAGTAACCCGATAAATACGATGATGGAGGCAATAAACATAAGCAATATTTGCGCGCGAATTAGCCCCCACACACGGTACCTCAGTATGTTTCGGAAGGATTTAGCTTTATCCCAAACACTTACAGGCATTTTTGTGCGGACTCTCGTTACTATTTTCTCCCAGTCTTTTCCGATGAAGTAAAAGCCAATAAATACAAACAGAAAGGCAAGGAGAAAGGATGGAACGATGACAAATAGCTGTGTTAGTCCATTAACTAGTCCAGTCCCAATCTCAGCTATGGAAGAAGCTAGTCGTGTACCCATTGAAGAGATGCTCTCCTGAAGTGCAGACTGTTGCTCACTAGAAAACACATTCATAAATTCACCAAGTCTTTGCCAAATCGGTAGAATGGAATTATTGAAAAAGTCTTGAGCCTGGCCAGTGGTGCTTTGAATCCAATCCGGTATAATTTTAGAAAGGCTCTTCACTCCCCAAATAATTAAGAAGACCAACCCAGTAATCGCTCCGCCTAGTACGGCGAGACTAATTAATAACACAACAAATACAGCTAGCGCATTCGGGAGGTGAATTTTCGATCGAATCAGGCGGACGAGCGGATAAAACATCCATACGAGCAGGGCAGCAATCCAAAAAGGATAGGATATTTTAAATACCCAAGCAGCTACCCAACATAATGCCAGTACAGAAAAGAGGACTACGATAAATCTTGCCATAATGATAGCTTGGTTTTTTGTCATGGTTACTCCTCCAACTTCTTTTAAACTTCGGTTAAGTATTTCTATTATCATATCAAAGATGGCCTGAAGAAAGTATTACAAGCAATTACGACAATAAGATATACCAAATATGAAAAATAGATACCCGAAAAGCTTTTGTGATAAAATGATTTCTGCAAGTAAAGGAAATTAGGTGTCATTCATGTTATCTATAGATAAATTAAAAATTATAAATCCTGCAGCTGGCACGATTGTAATGGCGATCGGGATCTTTCTCTTTTCTGCTATGGACGCCTTCGGGTTGCAGGAAGGATTGCGAATAGTACTTGTCATGGCTTTTTTTATGCTTGGTATGGTTATTTATACATTGCTAACCGTACAGATTTTTCGTAAAGGATTTTTCTACCCTTTTATACATAATCCAGTGAATTCCTTTTTAGTTGGATCCTGGATAGCAGGAATTGCGATTATATGTGACGTTGTAATGAAGTATTTCCCTAAATTTGATTTCATTACGCAACTTATTGCCGTGATCAATAGTGCAATATGGATATGCTTTGTTATTCTATGTATGTATCAATTCAAACAGCTTTTTAAAAAGTATCACGTCTACACAATCCATGGGGTGCTGTTATTATCGGCAGTCGCGACGCAATCTGTGGTTATCTCATGGTTTCAGGCTTTTTCAAGAGTCCCTCTTCCATTAGTCGTGTTTATGATTAGCCTTGGTTTTAGCTTCTATGTTGTTGGAGTTGTCTTCATTAGTCTACGCTATATCGCAAGTACATGGACGCTTGCCGATGACTGGGCAAACACAAATTGCATCCTACATGGAGCCTTATCGATTACCGGCCTTGCGCTTGTTTTTTCTCAGCTCCTGTCTTCGTCGTTCATGACCGTATTTTGGGTAATTGTTTTTATCATTTTTATCTTCGTAGAGGGCATAGAGATAGGAAGAGCAATCAGCAGGATAACGAAATATGGCTGGAAAAAAGGAATCTTCACCTACCATATTAGCCAATGGTCAAGAAATTTCACCTTTGGCATGTTTTATGCCTTTACCCTGACGTTGCATAGCGCGCTTTCAGAGGGGAGTCTGCTATATCGTTTGCAGTCTGTATTCTTACAGGTATGGGCATGGGTTGTTTTAGGCTTGCTTGTAGTGGAAATGGTACTGTGGCTAGGAACTCGTTTTCAGAGGGAGAAGTTACTGGAAAAAAGCAGTGTATAAGGGGGGGCTGAAGATGGAGAAAGAACGTGTTGGCGCGTGTGTAGAATGTGAGAAAGTTGTGTATTGTCACAGTGGATTTTTAGAAGGGGTGCAGGAAGGAAAGGAACTTTTCTGTTTTGCCTGTTATGAAAAGAAAAAAAGTTGACTTCCGTGGTAGAAGTCAACTTTTTTGTTATGGGGTTAGGCTGTTATGTCTGCTGCCGGACCGAAGATTTCAAAGTGAATTGCTTCATCTGCAACGTGCATTTTTTTCAATGCAAGGTACATGCCACGCATAAATCCTTTTGGTCCACAGAAGTAAAACGCAGAATCTGTTGAAGGGATAATGCTTCTTAACCATTCCTCATCAATTCTTCCGTGTTTGTCACAAGATACCGGATCCTGTGGGTTGTTGTATACGAAGTAATGTGTCACATTATGATGCGTGCTTGCTAAGGTTTCCACTTGTTCTCTCATCGCATGATGCTTGCTTGATTGTGCTGCATGGATGAAAATGACCTCGCGTTCTGGCTGTTCATTTAGAGTAGTTTCGAGCATGCTCATCAACGGTGTTAAACCAACTCCGCCGCTAATCAGAACAAGCGGTTTTTGCTCTTCATTTAATGTGAAATCACCTGATGGAGCAGTGATTGGAATAATGTCACCAGCACGAACTTGCGTGTGCAAGAATGTTGAGACAACACCTGCTGGTAGGTTATCAAATGCATCTTCTCGTTTTACACTAATCCGATAATAATCTTTACCTGGTGCGGTGGACAAGCTATATTGACGCAAATGGTCATATGGATCATTTTTGATTTGTGCTTTTACGGTAATATACTGGCCAGGCTCATAGGCCTGGATTGCCAGCCCGTCTGCTGGTTTTAAATAGAAGGATGTAATAACATCGCTTTCCACAACTTTTTTCTCTACGATGAAATCACGGAATCCTAGCCAACCACCAGGCGTTTGCTCTGTTTGGTCATACATCTCTTTTTCCACTGAAATGAAAACATCAGCAATGACACCATATGCTTTTCCCCATGCTTCAATGATATCGTCTGTTGCAGCATCACCTAGTACTTCTTTAATGGCTAGTAATAAATATTTCCCAACGATAGGGTATTGCTCTGGCTTAATGTTTAAACTTCTATGTTTATGTGCGATTTGCTTCACATGTGGCAGGATTTCTTCCAAGCGATCAATGTTTGCCGCAGCAGCATACACCGTATTGGCTAATGCTTTTGGTTGATCCCCTTTTCGTTGGTTCGTTTGGTTGAAGACATTTTTTAACTCAGGATGTTCTTCAAGCAATCTTGAATAGAAGTGTTTGGTAATGCTTCCTCCATGTTCCGCTAATACAGGAACTGTTGATTTAATAATGTCCATTGTTTTTTGATCTAATAATGTTGTTTGAGTTGTCATTAAAATTCGCTCCTTATTAAAAGGTGTATTTTGAATACATCTTTATTGTAGAACGCTCCATTGTCTTTTACAATGGGGTTTAGGCAGAAGTATGTTACAATAATGTGAAAAGATGAACAAGAGGGTGTGCTTGCCATGAATTTAAAAAAATACACGGATTATTCCTTGCGTGTCTTAATTTTTACTGGATTAAAACATGGCGAGGAACGTGCTAGAATAAAAGAAATTTCCGATGTCTACAACATTTCGCAAGAGCATGTGCGAAAGGTTGTGCATGATCTTGTGAAACGAGGACTTATAGAATCCACCAGAGGAAGAGGTGGGGGGATCAGGCTGGCTAAGCCTGCACATGAAATCAATATTGGCATGCTAGTGCGTGACTTGGAACAGGACTTCTCGCTATTGGAATGCTTTGATAAAGGAACAAACCATTGCGTCATCTCTCCAGGCTGCAGCCTAAAGCATGTCATCAATAAAGCGCTCGGCACATTTTTTAAAGTGCTTGAAGAATACACGCTCGAGGACCTGATTCAGAATGAAGAAGAATTAAGAGCACTGATGGGAATGGGAAATAGCGATTAAGAGCTTGAAGGGCGTTAGGGCACGTGGAGTTGGTTGTTTCGCAAGAGAACTCAGTTGATAGAAGTGACGATTTGGTTGATTGAAAGCGAAATGTGGTTGATAGACCGGAGAAGTTGATTGATTGGAAGTGAAATGTGGTTGATAGACACATGAAGTTGGTTGATTGGAACTGTAACGTTGTCGATTCAAAAACATGCCCAAAGCAAGCATATAACAAAAGCGGCTCACTTATGGGGCCGTTTTTGTTATATGAGTTTTCACCAATCAATTTCCTCATACTCTGGATAATCATTGCTATAGACAACTTTTAATATTACTTGCACTGTTTCCTAATAGTGTTTTAATACTTTTTTCAGTCGTTTGGTTACAACGGAAAGTTAACATGTGCTTTGGACTTATGATATCTCTATAATTTCGACAATTATCAACAAAATAATACAATTTTCTTGTTTCTCTCTCTCCTATTGCAGTACAATTTAACTATATTACTTACTTAATCTAGTAATATAGCAGGAGAAGGGGGAAGTTACGATGAAAGCATTAGTTTATTATGGTACAAAGAATGCTAAGGTAGAAGAAGTTTCTACACCAGAAGTAACAAAAGGTACAGTAAAAGTAAAAGTGGAATATGCGGGTATTTGCGGTACAGATTTACATGAATACATGCACAAATCGTTTGTCACAGCTGATAAAATGATTTTAGGCCACGAATTTACTGGGGAAGTAGTTGAAGTTGGAGAAGGTGTGACTAGGTTCAAATCAGGTGACCGAGTAGCAGTGGAACCAATTTGGGGATGTGGAAAATGTGCATCCTGTAAAAAAGGAAATTACAATACGTGCCCTAATATGGAATCTTATGGTATCCATGAAGATGGCGGATTTGCTGAATACATAGTTGTGAAAGAAGAAAATGTATTTGTTCTTCCAGAGAGTCTTAGCTATGAGCTTGCCGCATTGGTAGAACCGACTGCAGTTGTGCTGCATGCAGTACGTAACAGCGAATTTAGAGTAGGGGACAAGGTTGCGGTATTTGGCGCAGGTCCAATAGGCTTGTTGTTATCTGAAACATTACGAGCTGCTGGTGCGAGCAAGATTTTTGTCGTGGAAGTAAATGAAAAACGACGCGAGCTTGCGAAGGAAATGGGAGCTGACGTTGTAATCGACCCTTCTAAGGAAGATGCTGTGAAGAGCATCCAAGAGATGACAAATGGCGGCGTTGACGTTGCGTATGATGCAGCTGGTATTGAGGTAACATTCAATAGCGCATTGGATTGCACGAAACCAAATGGTGAGTTTATGGTAGTAAGTGTTTTCTCTAAACCGGTTTCCTATCATCCTGCAACGCAATTAATAACAGAAAAGAAAATTACTGCATCTTTAGGATATAATCATATCTTTGGTGAAGTGATTGATCTTTTAGCAAAGGGCTCTATCAATGCAGGTCCTGTTATCACGAATAAAATTGGATTAGATGACATCATCGAAGAAGGATTCGATAAATTAATCGAAGACAAATCTGAATGTAAAATTTTAGTAAGTCCGAAATAGTAATTTTTCCTATAAGGGGCGGAAGTGCTGTTTTTCTATTATTTTAAATATGCTTCAAGTAAAAACCCATAGTTGCTCGCATCAAGGAGCAGCTATGGGTTTTATTACTTTTCAATACAAAAGAACCTACTTATTCTTTTAAACAATCTAATAAACTATATCCTAGAACAATACCAGCGATGGTTTGTATGATTGGTGTTCCATCCATTATAATTAACGATATTTTCATAATACCTGCTGCAGCAGTAAAAGGTAAAATGGCCATTGCGATCACAAACAAGGTTGGAATTGCTATTGCCACAAACTTTATCCAATCAAATTTCCATGGTTTATTCTGCTTTATTTCAATGAACAATTTTGGCAATCTCAGAAGTACTCCTATAACGATTGGAAAGATGATGCCATATAGTACGACAGGCATGAGGTCATAGTTCATACTTGCTGTTTCTTCTAACCAAACTTGAAATTTAATTCCTACATATACAATAAAACCAATACCGACCGTGAATCCGAAATAGTATAAAAACCTTTTAATAAAACCGTCCCCCTTGGATAAGATCGATCTTACTTATATATATGAGAATCAATACCCTTATGTCTACATTATATTTTATTGGAAATGAACTGAAATGAGATACTGAAATGAGATAGTCATAGTTAAACCTCTTTTACAGTTAGTTAAATCCCTTACTTAGTTAATTCTACAGAGTTTTATATTATCCTTCTTACATCTCTTCAATTGGCATCTGCTCGTACGTAATTGGGGAGAATCACTTTTATCCATTTGTATGGAAGTTACTATACATTACTGGAAAATAACGGTACACTTTATTTAACTCATTATTCTAATAATTAATTAGATTGGAAGACTGATGAAAAAGTCAATGGATAGAAGGAGGTCGAGACGATGAAAGTGGCACTACTTTTCTTATTGGGTATATTAATTGGGTTTCTATTATCGAGTTTGTTCAACTCGTTGGGATTACCGAACTTTAGTGATTTGCTGGAAATCATTTTCGGTGAGCCAGACACAGCATCCATCCTTATTGTAAGTGTGCTCATTATTATCCTTTTCTCTCTAACTGTTCGAGGATTAATAAAGCAGGTAAAGGAAGGAAAATGACGGAGCTTTTTAGATGACGATGCTCCAAAAGATGATAAACATTAACCCTAAAAAAGTGTAGGCAGAAACTACGCTTTTTTAGGTTTGTGTATGAAGTGGACACGAATGTTGCTGAACATTATGATGCTTCTTTTTTAGGATATATTCGTCTCGATTTGCTTTCTCAATATTGCAACACGCATACCACTATTGTATTGTTATTTTGTTGCAACATGGTTTATCAACTTAAACAGTTAAACTAATTTTGGAGGTAGTTTATTGAATGAATAAACAGGACCAACTAAATATAATCAAAGAGGGTTTTATTAATAGTCAGAAGGTACTTTTGGCAATTGGAGACGAAACACGCCAATCGATTTTGTTAGTCCTCATGGGGACGGATTGTGAAACTGGATTACGCGTGGGGGAAATCACAAAACAAACACATCTTTCTCGTCCTGCTGTGTCTCATCATCTTAAGGTTTTACGAGATGCCGGTGTTATTTTAATGCGTAAGGAAGGGACAAAAAACTTTTACTATATTAATGTAAGTACGGAATTAGGTTTATTAAAAACACTTATGTCGGATATTGATAACTTCATGCAGAACAATTATTGAAAAATGGTACGTTGTAAATAGACATTATTTGGAGGCAATGGCAATGAGAGCAATGATTATTGAGAAGTATGGGGAAGTGCCATTACGTATGGCAGATGTACCTACACCTGAAGTTGGTGAATTTGAGGTACTCGCGAAAATTCATGCTGCTAGTATTAATCCTATTGATTTTAAGATACGGGATGGAAAAGTGAAATTATTAGTTAAGTATAAAATGCCACTTATCTTAGGGAATGACTTTTCTGGTGTTGTTGCAAAGGTTGGCGCAAAAGTGACTCGCTTTAAAGTTGGTGACGAGATATATGCACGTCCACGTAAAAGTAAAATTGGAACCTTTGCTGATTATATCGCCATTCATGAAGATGACATCGCCTTAAAACCTAAAAATTTAAGCTTTGAAGAAGCAGCATCAATTCCATTGGTTGGGTTAACCAGCTATCAAGCCCTAGTAGACATTTTGCAATTACAAAAGGAACAAAAGATTTTAATTCAAGCTGGGGCAGGGGGTGTTGGTACTTTTGCTATTCAATTGGCCAAATTAATGGGGGCTACAGTTGCCACCACTGCAAGTGAAGCTGGTGAACATTTAGTAAACTCTCTGGGAGCAGATGAAATGATAAATTACAAGACAGAAAAATTTGAAGAGACATTAAGAAACTATGATGCCGTATTTGATACACTTGGTGGCGAGGTACTTGAAAAATCCTTCGAAGTAATAAAGAGCGGCGGAAAAATTGTTTCTGTTTCGGGTTTGCCGAATGCTCACTTTGGTAAAGAAAATGGTTCCGGATTTATTAAGACGTTGTTGTTTTCAGTAGCAAGCCATAAACTTTCTGCACTTGAAAAAAAGCATCATGCACAATATAGATTTTTGTTTATGAAGCCAAGTGGTGAGCAATTACGTATAATCGCAAACTATATGGAGGCTGGTAAAATTAAGCCTATAATTGATAGAGTTTATCCTTTTGAAGATGCTCAAAAAGCGATGGAATATGCGGAGTCTGGAAGGGCCAAAGGAAAAATAATATTAAAAATAAAATAGGTAGGAAACGAAGCAAAAAAGTTCTTTCTAAATAAGTGTGGGGTGCGAATCTGGAATAAGGATAGCACCTCATTATTTTTCACGTTCTTCCCCCTGCAACGAAACCCTCCACTTATCTTCTTGTCTAAAATGTTACAACTAAACAAATTCACACAAAAGTCATCATGAAATCTCTTGATTATGCTTCCTGAACCCCATACGATAAACGAGACATAAACATGAGAAAACAATGTATAACATACATTAGCTAGTAATTAAGCCTTGTTGGGCTTGGATATGATCTTGGTAATCCAGCTCTAATAAAATATCGTAATGGAGTGATACGTGTGGGAAGAGGTAAGGAAGAGGTGCAAGAAGCTTCGAAAGAGAAGCAAAGGAAACAAAAGAGAGCCTTATTTTATAAAACGGTATGGAGATGGCACTTCTATGCAGGTATTATCATCGCGCCATTCCTTCTGATACTGGCAGTGACGGGAAGTGTCTATTTATTTAAACCACAGATTGAAAACATGATCTACGCCGATTATTATGATGTCACGCCACAGGATGAGAGACTTGCAGATTCTGAGATCATAGATCAGGCAAAAGAAACGCATCCGGGTGCGGTGGTCACTAGCTTTCGGCCAGGTGAGGATGACACTCGCTCGAGTGAAGTTGGACTGTCGTCTGAAGGAGAAACTCTGACTGTTTTTGTGAATCCTTATACAGGTGACTCACTTGGTGAGCTAAATGATGAAGATCGCATCATGGATAAAATAGAAGAGTTCCACGGAGAATTAATGGTAGGCACGTTGGGTGATCGAATCGTAGAACTTGCTGCATCTTGGGGTGTGGTCCTCATCGTGACCGGCATTTTACTTTGGTTACCTAGAAAAAGAAAAGGTCTAGCAGGCGTAGTCTATCCCCGTTTTCATAAAGGAAAAATGACGTTACGACGCGACTTGCATGCCGTTCCAGCGTTCTGGATAGCAACAGGGATGTTCTTTTTAATCATGACAGGTCTTCCGTGGTCTGGCTTCTGGGGGACTAACTTCCAAACAATCGCAACAAACGCAGGAGTTGGTTATCCACCGTCCGTCTGGGTTGGGGATACACCTAGCTCTGGAGTGCAAACAAAGGAAATAGCAGAGGTACCATGGGCTGCGGAAACATTAGATGTGCCAAAGTCGAATCTGCAGGGCTTAGTGCCTGCTTCAATTGATGATATTACGTCAACCGCCAAGCGAGAGGGTGTCCATCCAAGCTATACGGTTATTTTTCCAAATGATGAAGAAGGGGTCTACACGCTATCTGCTTTTCCACCTAAAGCACGGGATGAAATTACCATGCACCTTGATCAGTATTCAGGTGCCGTCCTTGCAGATTATCGGTATGACAATTATGAATCAATTGGAAAGCTGGTTGCGTTGGGCATCACACTGCATAAAGGGACAGAGTTTGGCATCGTGAACCAACTTGTGAGTCTGGCAATTTGCCTCGGCATTATTTTCATCGTATTAAGTGGCTTTTATTTATGGTGGAAAAGAAAGCCGGAGCATGGGATGGGAGCGCCAAAGTCTGGTGGATTCTTTAATATGAAACTCTTTTTCATCATATTAATCGGACTAGGAATTCTATTCCCATTAGTAGGCTTGTCCATTATTTGTATTTTACTTATCGATCTTTTATTAATTAAACGAATTCCTGCGTTGCGGCAGTTTTTCAATGCCTAATGATAGAAGGAGGCTTACACGATGAAAAAAGGTATAACCAGTGTGGTTCTAATCGGGCTCAGTCTTGTGCTTGCTGCTTGTTCATTAAATACAGGTGTGGCAAGCCTTTATAAGGAAGAATTCCCTTTACATGCTGATATTCAAATCCCAGCATCTTTTAAAGATAATGCGGAGGACGTGATTTCTATTGAGCTTGAGCAGAACGGGGAACGCGTGGAGAAAGTGGAAAGCCCAGACTTTCTTCATGCGGAAATATGGAAGCAGGATGGATCCTTATCTTTTCCAATGGAAGAGGTAGAGCAGGATGAAAATGGTGCTTTTTATGTGAAAAAGGACTTTGACGAGGACGGACTCTATTTTATAAAACTCCATGCCAGTTCTAATGGTTCGATCATCACACCCAAAAAGCAATTTATCGTAGGAGAGCTTTCAGATGAAGAACTAGAAATTTTGCAAGAGGGTGCCCAAGAGGAAGAAGTCGATCACGAGCATCATCACTAATCTAGGGGATAGTATCGGCTTGGGGTGAGAGAGCATCGGCCATGAGCGAGAGAGTATCGCCCCTGAGCACCCAACCATCAGCCAATATAAGCCCGCCGCTTTATATAGTATTTTTTTGGAAATTGGTGTTGTTTTCTGTCTAGTTTTGTAGGTATAATAGAGTAGTGTTTATAAAGAATACCGGTAAAAGATTACTACTATAAAGATTGAGTTAGAGAAGGGGCACCTATATGAGAAGGTCTGAGCGCAAGAAGTCAAAAAAATTATGGCTAAAGATACCAATAATTGTAGTGCTATTGCTTTTGGTTGGAGTTGGAGTTTATGCATTTTCCTTATATCACAATGCTAAAAGTACAGTCAATGAAAAGATGAATGAGCCAATAGAGTCAATTGATACAGCAGTTACGAAGAAAAAGGTTAAGGATTTAGAGCCTTTAAATATTTTACTTATGGGTGTAGATGCAAGGGGAGCAGACAAAGGGCGTTCTGATGCTCTTATGGTTTTGTCACTTGATCCCGATTCAGATCGCATGCAATTAATTAGTATTCCACGTGATACACGTGCAACAATTGTCGGTAGAGGTACAGAAGACAAGATTAACCATGCATACGCATTCGGTGGACCGGACATGTCGGTAGCCACAGTAGAAAACTTCCTCGATATTGACTTGGATTATTATGTCCGCATGAACATGGAGGGGCTTGAAGAGTTAGTTGATGAACTAGGAACCATTACAGTGAATAATGAAATTGCCTGGAATGATGGGGAGTATAACTTTACAGAAGGTCCTGTCGAGATGGATGGCGCGAAGACAATGGCATTTGTTCGGATGAGAAAGCAGGATAACGCTGGAGACTTCGGTCGTACCAAGCGTCAGCGTCAGGTAATTCAAGGAATAGTAGATAGAGGGGCTTCGGTTGGCTCTGTGAATAAAATTGGTGGCGTGATTGATGTTCTTGGAAACAACATGGCGACAAACCTAGACTTTGAAGACATGAAGAATTTGTTCTCTAATTACAGAGGCGTCCGTAAAAACGTGGATAACTACATGTTAGAAGGAAGTGGCACCACTATTGATGGTATTTATTACTATCTAGTGCCAGATGAAGAAATACAAAAAGTTCATTCCATGATTGAAGATATCAAATCATAAAGACGATATAACAGCACGTTCCTTCTTGGGAGCGTGCTGTTTTTCTATGCTCTTTAAAGGAATTCACTTTAGTGTGTTGAATTAATATAGTGGTAGAGATTTCTAGAAATAACACGGCAACAGGTTCAAAAAAACACAGTGAAAATGAGGGATGCTAGTGTCCGGGATTATAATAAAAGAAAACGTACATACAGATAAAAACTTAGTGAAAAGTCACTATCATCATGTTCATCAAATTTTATATGTGTTGGAAAGTAAAGGAGAAATTATATTTAACAATCAAGTTCATGCCTTTAAAAAAGATAATTTGGCATTCATTCCTCCCTATTCCAAACACTCAATCATCGCTGAAGATAAAATGACCGTCCTTGTTTTGGAATTTGATCTTCTACAACTAGACAACGGGATAAACGAAATTCTAAGAGAAGAAGATAACTTCGCAGAAACACGTATTATTGAACTTAACTTATTTGAAGCTGTGCATGTGAGACAACTGCTTCGCAGGATGCTTTACGAGCAATCTCAACAGGATAACTATCGATTCATGGCTATTAAAATATTTCTTTCTGAATTACTACTTGCACTTCTAAGGTCAAATAAAGAACAGAGTATTACAAATGCCAATAGTTTACGAGCAGAGCGTTTACGAAAGTACATAGATGAAAATTATTTTGAAATTGTTGATGCAGGTGATATTTCTCAGAGGCTTGGTATTAGTACTCGACATGTAAATACAATTTTCAAAGAAAGTTACAATATTACTCCAATGAAATATTTAAACGAAGTCCGGATGGAAACAGCGAAGAAGTTACTTATGGAGACAGATAAGGATATTGCCTCTATTTGTTTTGAAATAGGTTTCGAGTCCCTTTCCACCTTCTATAGAAGATTTAAAGATTATATGAAAATCTCTCCCCATAAATATCGTGTAAATAATCACTACACACAAGGAATAAGTACAAGAGATGAAGTATAAATGTAAGATTACTTATCGGAACTTTCATTTAATTTCCGAAATTGAGAATAATATTCTTCCTTTAATAAGACGAACGTTGATGAAATCTCTATGATAGGGATAACAAGAAAAAAGGAGGAATTGAGGATGGAAACACATAAAATTGGTGTAATCATGAATGGTGTGACTGGTCGAATGGGGACTAATCAGCACTTAATTCGTTCTATTGTAGCAATAAGAGAACAGGGAGGCGTTGAACTGGCGAACGGAAACACCGTCATACCTGATCCTATTCTGGTTGGAAGACGTGAAGCTAGATTAGAAGAGCTTGCGGCATCACATGGTATTACCCGGTGGACCACTAACCTTGAGGAAGCCTTAGCTGATGACTACAATCAAATTTATTTTGATTCTCAGACAACGGTAAGGAGAGCAGAAGGAATACGTAAGGCGATTGCGGCTGGAAAACATATTTACTGTGAGAAACCAACTGCTACGAACTTAGAAGAAGCCATTAAGCTTTCGGAACTCGCAACAGAAGCCGGTTTGAAAAATGGTGTGGTACAGGACAAATTATATTTACCAGGTTTGATGAAATTGAAGCGTCTCATTGATTCTGGTTTCTTTGGCGAGATATTAAGTGTGCGTATGGAGTTTGGCTATTGGGTATTTGAGGGAGATTGGCAGGAAGGTCAACGGCCATCCTGGAATTACAGGAAGGAAGACGGAGGCGGCATTATTGTCGATATGTTTCCACATTGGAGTTACGTAATCCAACACCTCTTTGGTACAATTCAGTCTGTTTCGTGTTTAGGAGCTACACATATTCCAAAGAGATTGGATGAAAAGGGAGAAACGTATAAAGCAACAGCAGATGATGCTGCATACGGAATCTTTGAACTAGAAAATGGAATTATCGTGCAGGCTAATTCTTCTTGGGCAGTCCGAGTGAACAGAGATGACTTACTCACCGTGCAAGTTGATGGGACTGAGGGGAGTGCTGTGGCAGGCCTTCGTGATTGTAAAGTACAGCATCGGGTAAACACGCCAAAGGCTGTATGGAATCCGGATATTGCAAATCCGTTTAAGTTTCAGGATGACTGGCTCGATGTTCCTGAGAACCAAGTCTTTGATAATGCGTTTAAGGTGCAATGGGAGATGTTTCTCAAACACGTTGTTGCAGACGAACCATATGATTTGGATCTCATGGAAGGTGCGAAAGGGATACAACTTGCTGAAATTGCCCTTCAATCATGGGAAGAAAGACGCTGGGTTGATGTTCCGAAAGTTAAAAACAAGGTAAACGTATAGGAGGATCTAAATGAATAATTCTATCCTACTACCAAATCAGTCTGGAGATTTGTATACGCATACATTGAAACCTGGAAAAGACTTTGCTATGCCAAAGAAACAATTTGAAAAGCGTATAGCATTGTCAGCTGCACATGTTGTTGCCGAACCTTTGGCAACTATGGATCCGATTAATGAATGTGCAATTGATTGGGAGGAAACATTGGCGTATCGCCGTCACCTTTGGTCCTTAGGATTTGGTGTAGCTGAAGCAATGGATACAGCACAACGAGGAATGGGTTTAAATTGGAATGCAGCTCAGGAATTGATAAGTCGCTCTGTAAAAGAAGCGAAGGCAGTAAATGGGCAAATAGCTTGCGGCGCTGGGACAGATCACTTACAGCCTACTTCACAAGTGACGATCCAAGATGTGGAAAGAGCTTATGAAGAACAGTGCGAGTTTATCGAAAAAGAGGGAGGGCGTATTATTTTAATGGCAAGTAGAGCTTTGGCTGCCTGTGCTTCCTCTGCTGAAGACTATGTAAAAGTCTATAGCCATATTTTAAATAAAGTATCCGAACCAGTTATTCTCCATTGGCTTGGTGACATGTTTGATCCAGCGCTCAAGGGATACTGGGGGTCTGAAGATATTGATCAGGCAATGGAAGTCTGTCTACGTATTATAAAGGAGAATGAAAAGAAAGTTGATGGCATTAAAATTTCTCTCCTTGATGACAAACGTGAAATACAGATGAGAGCATTACTTCCTGATAGCGTAAAAATGTATACAGGAGATGACTTTAATTACCCTGAATTAATTAAAGGTGATGAAGATGGATACAGTCATGCCCTACTGGGGATATTTGATGCAATTGCACCTGCAGCAGCTAGTGCACTTCACGCATTAGATGATGGGGATTTTCCAAAATATGACGCTTTACTGGAAAAAACCGTAGCCCTTTCTCGCCATATATTCCAAGCACCCACTTATGCCTATAAGACCGGAGTTGTGTTTATGGCCTACTTAAATGGTCATCAATCCCATTTTAAGATGATTGGTGGGGCTGAAAGCCAGCGTTCAATTGTCCATCTTGCTGATTTATTTGTGATGGCTGGTGAAGCTGGGTTAATTCAGGATATTGAACTTGCAACCTACAGAATGAAGCTTACTTTAATGCAGGCAGGGATAGAACAGAAAAACATTGCCATACAAAACGTATAGTCTGTCCATGTTTTATTAGGAAAGAAGGGAGATAGGTATGGGGAGTAATACAGAACTTTTAAAAAGAATGAGTTTAAATCAAATTACCACAGAGCAGTTAAACCTGGAAGAAGCGGTGCAGGCTTGTACGAAAGCAGAAGTCCCCTGGATTTCTTTATGGAGACATAAAATAGAAGAAATTGGTCTCAAACAGAGTAAAAAGTTAGTGAAGGATGCTGGCCTACAGGTCTCCAGTCTCTGTAGAGGTGGAATGTTTCCAGCGTCCACGAAAGCGTTACGGCAAAAAAGTTTAGATGAGAACCGTAGAGCCGTAGAAGAGGCTGCAGAATTAGGGACAGATGTGTTGGTGCTGGTGTGTGGTTCAAGTTCTGAACATGATATTGAAGCATGCCGGGGATGGGTAAATGAAGGAATTGAAGAACTCGTACCGTTTGCTGACTCACATGGTGTGAAATTGGGAATTGAGCCCTTGCATCCAATGTATGCAGCTGATCGTTCAGTTGTTGTAACATTAGGAGAAGCAATGAGCCTAGCCGAAAAATATTCGCCTGATCAAGTTGGAGTGGTCGTAGACGTCTTCCACGTTTGGTGGGATTCTGAACTATATCAGCAGATTGAGAGAGCAGAAGGGCGCATTTTAGGATTTCACGTTTCTGACTGGAATGTCCCAATAACGGACACGTTTAAAGCTCGAAAGTTGATGGGAGATGGAGTAATCGATATCCCAAGGATCAGGGCGGCAGTAGAAAAAGCTGGGTACCAGGGACCTATAGAAGTAGAAATTATGAATGAAGATCTTTGGAATATGGCAGGGGATGAAGTGTTAGCAACAATTAAAGACCGATTTGTTCACTATGTCTAATAGGATTTTTTCTAAACGAGAATGGCTTTGTGCTATTCTCTTTCCTGCGTTTTCATTTGTTGTGTACGGCTACATCAATAGTGAGGGGGGCAGCTCTTGCAAATGCAAATTACAAGCAAGCTTGGGCAGAAAATAATTAGTAAAGTAGCAAAGTATACAGATTTAGATATAAATATTATGAGTATAGATGGCTTAATTGTTGCGAGTACAGATGATAGTAGAGTTGGAGAGCTTCATACAGGGGCAGTAGAGGTATTAAAAACACATAAAGAATTAATTATAGATCAACAGGAACTTACACGATATCCTGGTACGAAACAAGGTGTTAATCTACCAATTTACCACAATGATAAGGAAATTGGAGTTGTTGGGGTTAGTGGTGAGCCACATATCATTTACAAATTTACTGGTTTAATTAGAACAGCAGTAGAAGTAGTGCTGGAGCAGATACATATCGAAAGGCAGGAACACTACCAGCAAAGGCAATGGAATTATTGGTTGCACCAACTCCTCCATCCCAGTGGTTTTAATAAAGAAAAACTTGAAGAGGATGCAACCTATTCCCTGCAAATTAATTATCGTGCGGATTGGAGAGCAGTGGTATTATTTGGAACGATAGAGCAGGATGTACTGACTACGATAAAAAGAGAGATACAAAGCATGGAGTTGGACACTCTATTTATTCTCCCCTTCTTGGAAAATGAAATTGTTATCGCAATACCTGGTGATTTTACCAGACTTGAATACTTATGTAACAAATTAGTGAAGTTAAGCGGAAACTATGCTCGTCTTGGAGTAGGTGAGGAAGGGTTTGGCCTTGTTGGAATACGGAACTCCTATGTACAGGCAAAACATGCCCTTGCTTTTTCAGAGAGAAAAGATAGGATCTCCTATAGTTGGGATTGGGTAATGGAACGATTAACCTTAGCCATCGACAATGAGCAATACATGTTGGTTTCATCAGAATATGAGAATAAAATACGGAATCTTGAAAGTACGTACCTGGAGACCATAGATGCGTTTTTAAATAACAATCTCTCTATAAAAAAGACCGCAGCCTTTTTGCATATCCATCGGAATACACTTTTATATCGTTTGGACAAGGTATACAAAAAGACAGGACTAGATCCGAGAGTATTTAACGATTCATGCATATTAAAGATTGTACGAACAAAACAGATTTGTGCAATGATACAAATTAATTAACTAAATAGTTAGTATTTTTGTTTATTTTGATAATTGTAAACGCTGTCATATTGTAGTTAAATGATATGTAAATGAAAAAGGAGTTTACTATGAATATCATTCTTGCACCAGATTCATTTAAAGGTAGTTTAACAGCAATGGAGGTAGCAAAGACAATGGAAAAAGCCATTCTGGATCTTGACCGAAGCCATCGGGTGACGCTAAAACCAATGGCAGATGGCGGTGAGGGGACAAGTGATGCGCTATTGGCTTCCTTATCTGGGAAACAAATCACAATAGATTGTACGGGGCCTCTAGGGGACAAAATCTCAACTAATTATGTCATGTTAGATTCTAAAGAGGCTGTCATTGAGCTAGCGAATATAGCGGGATTAGTGCAGGTCCCGTTAGAAAAACGAAATCCAGATGTCACGACAACCTATGGGGTTGGGGAGATTATTCTTGATGCACTCGAGAAAGGATCCACGTCAATTATATTAGGAATCGGTGGAAGTGCCACAAATGATGGGGGGTTAGGAATGTTACTCGCCTTAGGGATGGAGGCGTGGGACAAGGAAGGTAGCCCAGTAGCTGGTTTTGGGAAAGATCTACACAAGATCAATAGAATTAGTTTTAAAAATCTAGACAAAAGGATGCAAAATGTAGACATAAAAGTAGCGTGTGACGTTCGAAACCCACTATGTGGTGAGACTGGAGCAAGTGTTGTGTACGGACCACAAAAAGGAGCTAACAAGCAACAAGTTTCCACATATGACCAGAGTTTAAATCGTTATGCCAGCCTAATTGAAGAGATAGTTGGGAGACCTCTGAAGGAAGAACCAGGGGCAGGAGCAGCTGGTGGAATGGGGTTCGCATTGTTGGCAATCGGTGCTCAACTAGTGTCAGGAGCAGAGTTGTTGGCCAGTACGATGCATTTAGAAGAAGCGATTCAACATGCTGATCTTGTGATTACAGGAGAGGGGCAAAGTGACAATCAAACTTTATTTGGGAAAGCCCCAGGGCACGTAGCATTACTTGCAAAAAAACACCATGTAACAGCTATTCTTCTATCTGGTAGCTTGGTAGGAGATTTAGATGCATTAAGGGAGAGGTTTTCAGGTTGCTTTTCAATTATTAACAAACCTTTAACTTTAGAAGAGTCTATGAAAGAAGCAAAAAATTTATTATACGAGCAGACAAAACAAATCATTCACTTTGCATCAAGTCAATCCATTACGTATCACAAAACGTTTATAAACTAAATTAATTTGGGGAGGATTCATGATGAAAAAAAGCGCTTTTAATTGGATGGTTGGTAGCTTATTGATCGTATTGTTTCTAACGGGATGTGGACAGGAGGACGCAGCTTCTGGGGAAGCGGATAAAGAATATACCATTAAATTTGCACACGTTGTAAGCCCTTCTACGGCAAAAGGGAAGGCAGCAGAAAAATTTGGTGAATTAATCGAAGAAAAGACTGATGGACAAATTAAAGTCGAAGTTTATCCAGATTCTCAACTTGGAAGTGATCGAGAAATAATTGAACAGATGCAGTCTGGTACCGTGCAAATGAATGCGCCATTTACAGGCGTACTTCCTACCTTTGTGAAAGAATTTGAAGTATTTGATCTACCGTTTTTATTTGAAGATAGAGATCATGCTTTTAAGGCAACAAATGGCGAGCTTGGTAACATTTTAGGAGAGAAATTGGAATCTCAAGGAATGCATTTACTTGGTTTTTGGGACGGAGGATTTAAGCATTTGACGAACTCTGTACATCCAATTGAAACACCTGAAGACATGAATGAACTTAAAATGAGAGTATCTCAAAGCCCGCTTCTAATATCACAGTTTCAGGCAGTAAATGCAGGAGGAGTTTCCATCGATTTTTCTGAGCTTTACACAGCTTTACAAACAGGAACAGTAGATGGCCAGGAAAACCCACTATCAAATGTTGTAAGTAAAAAGTTTTATGAAGTGCAGGATTACCTTACATTAAGCAGTCATGGTTACATGGCCTATCCATTGGTAATAAGCAGTAAGTTTTATGATGAGTTACCTGAGGATTTGCAAACTGCTGTAGATGAAGTTTCTAAGGAAGTAACGGAGTGGCAATGGGAAGAGGCGAAAACAGACGAAGAAGCATATATGGAAGAGCTAAATGATTCAGATATTAGTATAAATGAATTGTCAGCCGAACAGAAGGAAGCTTTTAAAGAGGCAATGTCCAGTGTATATGATGAGTTCAATAAGCTAGAGGGAAGTGAAGAACTGCTAGAAGCAGTGAACAAATAACGCACGATGAATAGTTAATTCATAGAACGGTTGCTATAACCGTTCTCCCTTTTTTCTCTCAATAGATTCAAAAGGAGCATTTACATGAAAATAAATAAGTTGTTGAATAACTTAGAAGAATATGTGGCGGTATTATCTCTTCTTATAGCCTCTTTATTGGTCTTTCTGCAAGTAGTGCTTCGTTATGGGTTCAATATATCATTAGTTTGGTCAGAAGAGGTTTCAAGGTACATTATAATTTGGTTCATCTTAGTCGGGAGTAGTATAGCAGTTAGGGAGAAGGCCCATGCGACTGTAGATGCGGTGGTAGCATTTCTGCCAACTATACCTAAAAAGATTTGTTCTATTTTAGCAAATTTAATTGGAGTGACCTTCAGTGTTATTCTTATCTGGTCAGGGTCCATTACGGTCTCCAATGTTATAGAATTTGGTAATGTCACACCGGCTGTAGGAATTCCAATGGCCATCCCTTATTTAGCCTTACCTGTTGGTGGAGCATTAATGTTAATTCGATTTCTTCAGTTATTCATACAGGACATTACCAATTTTAAAACCAGTGCTCCTCATGATAAACCTCCTATTTCAGATGGGAGGGGAACGCGATGATTATTGTTGTTTTTGCTATCTTATTAATTATTGGGGCCCCAATTGCCGTTGCAATTGGTTTATCAAGTTTTTTAGCCATGATACAAGAAGGAGTTTCGATAGATGTTTTCTCTAGAACCATTTTTGCAGGGATAGATTCCTTTACATTGATGGCAATTCCCTTTTTTATCTTTGCAGGGGATTTAATGTTAGCTGGAGGGACTTCAAAAAGGTTAATAGATTTCGCAAAGAAGTTGGTGGGCTGGACTACTGGAGGACTACCTATTGCCGGGATCATGTCTTCCATGCTATTTGCTTCTCTATCTGGATCGAGTCCAGCAACGGTAGCTGCAATTGGTGGCCTCATGATTCCTTCCTTAGATGATGCAGGATATTCACGTAAGTTTGCCATTGGTTTAATGACAACGGCGGGGACCTTGGGGATCATTATCCCCCCAAGTATAACGTTACTAGTGTATGGTTCATCTGCAGAGGTTTCGATTAGTGATCTGTTTCTTGCTGGAATAGTTCCAGGTATTTTTATCGGATTGGTACTTATCTTAGTAAGTTTTATCATTTCTATAAAGGAAGGATTTAAGCCAGAGGGAAAGGCTAGTTTAAGAGAAGTAGGAAAATCATTCATTTCAGCAATCTGGGGAATACTTCTACCTGTTATTGTATTAGGCGGAATTTACTTTGGGATTTTCACTCCAACTGAAGCAGCTGCTGTCGCAATCTTTTACAGCCTAATCATTGGGTTGTTTGTTTATAAAGAATTGACGGTGAGAAGTTTAATTGATGTTACGAAAAAATCCGTCATCACCTCATCCATGATCATGCTCGTTATCGCAGCCTCTAATGTGTTCAGTTGGTATCTGACATATGAACAAATACCTACCAATCTAGCTGCCGTATTTCTTGAGTATGCTAACACAGAGTTGATATTCCTGCTATTAGTTATTGTCATTCTATTGCTAGTAGGAATGTTTATGGACACAAGTGCAGCTGTGTTAATTTTTGTTCCATTATTCCTGCCAATGGTTCTCGAGCTCGGTATAGATCCGATCCACTTTGGAATCATTATGATTGTAGCACTTTCAATTGGAATGATTACGCCACCATTCGGATTAAATTTATTTGTCGCTTCAGGTATTAGCAAAACATCCTTAACTGTGGTGATAAAAAGTACAGCACCTTTTATTCTCGTTATGATTTTTGCCTTGCTTGTTATAACGCTTATACCGGAACTATCGCTATTCTTATTGGATGTATTTGAATAAGCATTTTCTACTTTTGTGGAAAATCGATTTCATTAGTAAACAACTCATTTATGGACATAACTTAGTGATAGAAAAAACGTGTCTTAGTCTAAAAATAACCCACGGCTCTTCGGCTGTGGGTTATTTGTTATGAATCAATTTTACATTTCTTTAGACTTTAATATGGAATAATTCAATGGTCCAGTAAAAATCAATCCCGCAGCAGCTATACCTAAGAAAATTGCAGAGTATGATAGCAGTTCAATGTCCTTGACTAAAACAGAATCTTTAATAATACGAAGGATGGTAATAAGGCTTGGAAATACGAGCGTCCAAAATAACATGATTTTTAAACTTTTGACATGCTCTCTCCTCCCGTTACTATAAAATTATTAAACCATACTGCTGCTTTAGTCTAAAGGAGGATGACAATATTCATTGTCCTTAATGCCTCGGCCCTTTTTTATATTTTACGTGCCAATCCCTGTTTCCAATTGGTATACCATTTTTCCATCGTATGAGGGATGGGGCTACCAATCTCCACAAGCGCTTCTTTGAAAAGCGTATATTGTCTTTCTGCTAATTTGTTTTTCCCCGTAAGTGCATAAAGCTTTATTAATTGGTAGTTGGCAATTTCATCATCCGGATGCCTGCTGCATAGCTGACGATACCAGCCTTCAGCTTTCGAGGTGTCCCCTTGGTCATGGTAATATGCAGCAAGCAGTTGGGCTGCTTCTATCCATTCCTGCTCCAGTCGAACGCGTTCGGCTTCTGCCCACAGATAACCATAATCCTCTAAATAGCTCCCTTGATACAAGGCCATACTCTTTTCAGCTTGGGAAATGGTCTCTTCGTCTATTGCGGAGAGGCTATTTAACCTGCGCTCCCACTCATATAAATCAATCAACGTATTGGCTAGGATAAGCATGTATCCACCCTGCACACTTTTCAGAGTGAGATATGATTTGAAATTTGATAGTGTCTTTCTTATATGATAAATCGTCGTGTAAAGCTGAGAAAATGCCTTCTCTTGATCAATTTCTGCCCATAATAATTCGGTTAACTCATCTTTGCTTACCGTTCTTCCTCGGTTGTGAAGCAAATATAGAAATAGTTCTCTTGCCCGTAATGTGCGCCATGTAATCATTTCGGCTTCCTTGTTTGTCAGGTTGAAAACTAATTCTTTGCTTACATTGATGTAAAGTGATGTTGGTTCTTCCGCGATCTTCCGTTGTTTCCCCTTTACTTTTGCTTCTGCGCGTTCAATGGTTGTCTTTAAGCGATCAATTTGCACAGGCTTTAAAAGATAGTCCAATGCGTGGACTTCAAAGGCCTGCACAGCATATTGGTTAAAGGCGGTTACGAAAATAATTTCTAGGCTGGGATTCATTTCTAAAAGTTGTTCCGCTAACTGAAAGCCATTTCGCTCAGGCATTTCAATATCCATAAACACAATGTCTGCTTCTTTTATGAAAGAGGTATGACTGGAGGGATCGAAAAAGGTGAGTGTCTCTATGATATGTATGTTACTTACCCTTTGAAGCTGCCGCTTAAGAAATCCTAATGCAAGTGGTTCATCATCGACTAGAACTGCTTTCATCATGACTTTCTCCCTGCCTTCTATTAAAACGTTTTCCGAACATTTCCTATATATCTAGCATAGACAATTTTCCTTTATTGGTAAAGGGGTTACAGGTTATTTCTGGTAATTATTTCACCCTTTCAGACATAACCTTAAATTTGGGCATCCAACTTGATGTAAAGAAAAAGTATAGGTGACGTCTCTATAATCAGGAATTGGATTCCCTTGCTTTTTAACGGGAGAAAACCTAAACGAAGGAGCGTGGAGTTTTGAATAAGAGGTTAAGCATATTGTTTGTGTTCATGCTGCTATTTCAAACCATTGTTAGCAGCTTTGCACAGCCAATTTCAGCCCTTGCAGAAGGCAATGAAACCAGTATTTTTCAAGCGGTGACATTGTTGGATGTTGAAGGGAAAGCCCTTGAATTAGCTGATGCTAAGGAAGGGGAAGAAGTAACAGTACAAGTCGACTGGTCGCTGGCAGATGTAGAGCCTAATGCGAGTGGTGAAGAAACACATACGTTATCTGATGTGTTGCAGATCCAAGAGGAACAACAAGGCGTGCTGACATATGAGGATGCACAATGGGGAACGTACCTGGCTGACACAGATGGAAATGTCACCATTACCTATCCGGAAACCGAGCAGGAGGTTCGGAATAGCGAGGGAACATTTGTCATTAAGGCGTTAGTTAAAAAAGAAGAAACCGAGACGGAAGAAGAAAGTACAGTTCCAGAAGAGAGCACAGATTCAGCTGAACAGGAAGAAGTAGTAGATCAAGAAGAAGCGGAAAGTAAGGATACTGCTGAAGAAGAGTCAACAGAAGAAGCAACTGACGAGGAACAGTCGCAGGATAAGCAGCGTTCAAAGGTTGAGAAGGCAGAAGTAAATAGCTTTGTGGCTTCTGAAATTACAGAAAACCTTATCACAGATGTAACCTTGTCACAACGATTTGAAGATAGTGATCCAATAGAATTGGTGCCTGGTGAGGAAATAAGGGTGGATAATCCTTATGATGCATTCCAGGTTGCAATAGATTACAAGTTTGCACTACCAGATGGACATCAATACGGAGCAGGGTCCACGTACAAGATTAAAGTGCCAGATTTATTCAGTGTACAACCAAACCCAGAACCTACTGCCCTGAAGACAGCTGCTGGTGTGCAATTTGGTGAGTTTATCGTAAATGGAGACAATGAAATTGTCATTATGTTCAATGAAAATATTGAAGAGAATTCTAATATTGCTGGCTATATTAATTTATGGTCCGCATTTGATGCACATTATGCAGGTGCTGCTGAAGGGGAAGAAATTACCTTTCCGATAGCGGGAGAGAATTCGATTACCTATCCGATTACGTTCGAGCCAAGAGGGACGGCAATTGATAAACGCGGTGTACCAGATAAGTCCTATAATACAAACAAAATCACATGGACAGTAGACTTCAATAAAAACTTGCAAACTATTGAAAATGCTGTGTTGGCTGATGAAACTACTGGAGAGCAGAAAGTTATAGATGGCTCGATGAAGGTGTATAAGCTACACATGAATGCAAATGGTACGATTGACGAAGGTAAAACCGAAGAGCTTAGCAGTCATGGTTTCGGTACAGACTTCCCATTACAGCTTGGTACTATTGACAGTGCCTATAGGGTCGTTTATGAGACAGAAATCACGGATGAAAAGGGCACTTCATATAAAAACAAGGCAACATTAGATGGCGAAAACGCGGAGCCAGTTTCTGCAGAAGCTTCTGTTGGAGTTAAACGTGGATCGCCACTTGAAAAGAGGTCGTCTGACTATGATTCAGCTACTCAGACTATCACTTGGGAAGTGAAATACAATTATGACGAGAAGGAAATCTCTCGAAATGATGCTTTACTTACGGATGTTTTAGAGGGGAATCATGAGTTAATCTCTGATAGTTTTGAAGTGAAAGAGATTGCGATTAACCCAGATACTGGGGCGGAAGCTGGTAGCGAGAATTTTAATGATTACACACTAAATGAAACAGCGGATGGCTATACTTTACAATTTAACAAAAACATTGATAAAGCCTATAAAATCACGTACAAAACCAAAGCAACAGACAGGGTATTGGACAATGAATCCGTTTCGAATACGATAACGGATGGTTCAGGAAATGAAAAAGGCGGTTCAAGAGGTTTAGTGCAACAAGTCTTGCATAAATCAAATGATAATAATGCCAAATATGATGAAAAGACAACGGGCTGGACGGTTCGTATTAACCGTGATGAACACACTATGCAGGATGTTAACTTCTCTGATACATTGCCAAAAGGATTTACCCCACGTGATATTGTCGTCACACATGGTGGAAGTCAATTAGGTGAAGAGAAATACACGTTAAATTTTGATGCGGATCGCAACCTTTTAACGATAGATTTTCATAACACTATAACAAAAGAAATCCTTATCACCTATACAACCGACATTAATTTTGATGAAGTAGATCATGGAACAAAAACATTCAAGAACAAAGCGAAAATGGATTGGATTCCGGAAGGTGGGGCTGAATCTGATCGAATTACGAAGGAAGCATCAGCCACATTTACACCAGATGGCTACACAGTTGCAAACGGCTTTAAGCATGGCTCGTACAATATGGAGTCAAAAGTCATCGACTGGAAGATTGGGGTTAACTATAACAAGGCGACCCTCCATAATGTAGTTGTCGAGGATATCATCCAAGGTGAGCAGAATTTTGAGCTGAACTCTGTGAAGGTTTACAAAATGAAACTTACAGGTGGCGCCAACGGGTATGAAAAAGGCGAAGAAGTTACATTAGGTGACAATGCAATTGAATCTTTCACGACGGATGAGGGCGAACAAGGCTTCCGCGTTCATCTTGGAGACATTAGGACTCCATACTTGATCACTTTTGAAACAGATTTAAACGATCAACTTATCGATAAGTCCTATGATAACAAGGCTACTGTAACAAGCAGCAACAGGGATTCCTTTGATTTAACTGCTAGTGTATCTCCTAAACATGGAAGAGAATACACGAACAAAACGGCAAATCAAAATGCAGAAAATCCACGTGTTGTGAACTGGCGACTTAACATTAATTACACACAATCAACAGTCTCGAATGTAAAAGTAACAGATACACCAAGTGCCAACCAGAGCTTTTTAAAAGATTCCTTCCATTTGTACGAAACGATTGTTTCACCAAATGAAATTAAAAAGGGAGAAGCACTTGAAGAAGGGGAAGATTATACCCTGACATTCGAGGAAAACGATGAGGGCGTCGAAACCTTTACCTTAACTTTTTTAGAGGAAATTGACCGTGCCTATGTACTGGAATACGATACGTACATTTTGCATAAAGGCGATGGAAACATTAATAACAATGCAACATTTACAGGGGAAGGAACGGAAGGTCTTGATACAGGTGACCAGGTTAACAAGCCAATTCGATTAGATGGCATCGGTGGCGGAATTGATGGAGAAGTGGGTAGCCTGGAAGTATTGAAAACAGACGCTGCCGATAATACACCACTGGCCGGAGCGGAATTCACCTTATATGACAAAACAGGTGAAAATGCAATCCGTACCTATATCACAGGGGAAGATGGAAAAGTTACCTTTAAAAACCTTCTGTATGGTGATTATATCCTGAAAGAAACGGGCGCACCAGAAGGCTATGTGACAGGCATACAGGATACAAAAACGGTTACGGTTGATGCTGAAGTCAGTACAGAAACCATATCCAACAAGAAGATCACCCGCCATGTCCAATTAACAAAAGAGGATGCAGAAACAGGTGACGTGTTAGCAGGGGTAACATTTAAACTTGTGAATGAAGCTGGCGAAACCGTAAAAGCTGATTTAGTAACAAACGAGGAAGGCATCATCACGGTAAAAGATCTTGTGCCAGGTAAGTATGCTTTTATCGAAACAGAAGCGCTCTTCGGTTACGAGCAAGACGAAACACCGATTGAGTTTACCATTGGTGAAAAACAAACTGAAGTGAAGAAAGTGAAGGCGAAAAATGATATCCTGCTTGGAGCAGTAACGTTACAAAAAGTAGATGTAGATAATAACAATGCTCCACTTCAGGGCGCAGTATTTGAACTACAGAATGCTTCAGGGGAAGCTGTTTCAGTAGATGGAAAGAAAACTTTCACAACGAATGAAAATGGCGAAATTTCCATTGGGGATCTTAGACCAGGAACCTATTATTTTGTAGAGAAAGAAGCACCAGAGCACTACGTACTGGATGCGGATCCGATCAAAGTAGTGGTTGAGAAAGGTCAAACAGAAACAGCTATCGTTCAGGCTGAGAACGCACTTATCACTGGATCTGTTGCCCTTACGAAAAAAGGGGAAGACGGAAAGCTTCTTGATGGCGTTGTCTTCGAATTACAGACACAGGAAGGAGAGACAGTTAAATCAGAACTACAAACAGGTGAAGATGGAAAACTTGTGGTGGAAGATCTTAAACCAGGTCTTTATCAATTTGTCGAAACAGCAAGTATCCCAGGATATGAGCTTAATACAAATGTTGAAAAGTTTGAAATTGTGAAGAGCCAACAAGAACCAATTGAAGTTGAATTTACGAATGACCTGACACCAGGATCTGTCCTGCTTACAAAAGTGGGAGAAGAAGGAGAAGACCTTGAAGGAGCTGAGTTTGAACTCCGCAATGGAGCAAGCGACGTTATTCACGAAGGGTTAACCACAAATAAAAACGGCCAAATTGAAGTGACAAATTTGAAGCCAGGTTTCTATACCTTTATTGAAACAAAGGCACCGTTTGGTCATGAGCTTGACGGGAGTCCAATTGTGTTTGAGATTGAGTTTAATCAACAAACACAGGAAACAGTAACGAAGGAAAATGAGCGTACAACAAGTGCTGTGGAACTTACGAAAAAAGGCGAAGATGACAAGTTGCTTGAGGGTGTTGTTTTTGAACTTCAAGACGACTCTGGAAATACACTCCAAGAAGATTTGGTGACGAATGTTGATGGAACCCTACAGGTTGATCATTTAAAACCTGGTAACTATCAATTTGTCGAAACCGCGTCCATTCCGGGCTATGATCTTGACCCTACAGCCCATACGTTCACCATTGAATTAGGACCAAAGACAACAGTAGAAGTAGAAGCTGTTAATGAGCTAACGACAGGATCTGTTGTTTTAAGTAAAATAGGGGAAGAGAATGAAGCACTTCGTGGTGCGGTATTTGAATTACAGGACGCAGAAGGAAGTATATTACAATCTGACCTTATTACAAATGAAGCAGGGGAAATTGAAGTTCTTGATCTGAAGCCAGGTAGCTATCAGTTTGTTGAAACAAAAGCACCGTTTGGTCATGATCTTGATGCTACACCTGTATCATTTGAAATCGAATTTAACCAGCAAGAACAACTGAAAGTGAAGAAAGAAAACAGTCGCTCGACTAGCTCCGTAACGTTAGCAAAATTTGGAGAAGACGGGAAGCTATTAGAAGGGGTCACATTTGAACTGCAAAATGAAGCAGGGGAAGTCTTGCAAGAAGGTTTGCAGACAGACAAAGACGGCGATCTTACAATAGATGATTTAAAACCCGGCCATTATGTATTGGTCGAAACCGACACAATTGCAGGTTATGATTTAAACGCGACACCAATTCCATTTGAAATCAAACTAGGCCAAGAAACGGCTACTGAGATTGATTTTGAAAATGCTCTATCTACCGGATCTGTTAGTCTTACCAAAATCGGTGAAGAAGACGAAGTTCTGGAAGGAGCACAATTTGACCTATTGAATGCAGATGGGGAAATCATACAATCAGGCCTTGTGACAAATGAAGAAGGTACGATCACCGTGCTTGATTTAAAGCCTGGCGATTACCAGTTCATTGAAACGAAAGCACCGTTCGGCCATGATCTTGATGAAACACCTATCGCATTTGAGATCGTGTTTGACCAACAGGAGCAGCTTGAACTTGAAATGGAAAATAGCCGTACAACAAGCTCTGTTGAATTAACAAAAGTGGATAATGAAACGAAGGAAGTACTGGAAGGAGCTGTCTTTGATGTAAGACAAGGGGACGATGTAATCGTAGAAGGCGTAACATCAGATAAAGATGGAAAAATCTTTGTCGATGAGTTGAAACCAGGAAATTATCAGTTCGTGGAAACAGCGGCACCTGAAGGGTACCACTTATCCGATGAGCCGATCCCTTTCACAATCGAACTTGGGCAAACCGAAACATTAAAGCTAACTACAGATAATACGATTATCAAAGGAAGCTTCCACTTAACAAAAGTGGATTTCGATCATCAAGATCTGCCGTTAGAAGGCGTGCAATTTGAACTGCAAAATGAAGCAGGAGACACATTACAGGAAGAGATCACAACGAACGAAGCAGGGGAACTGCAACTTCACGACCTGCGACCAGGTAACTATGTATTAGTAGAAACAAAACCTTTGTTCGGCTATGAAGCTCATGAGCCAATTGCCTTTACGATCGACAAAGGACAGCTAGAAGCGAAGCAAGTAACGATCACGAACATGTTAAGTCGCGGTAGTGTGGAGTTAACAAAGCAAAATGAACAAGGTGAACTTCTGCAAGGAGCCATTTTTGAACTGCAGGATGCAGAAGGTAACACTTTGCAAACAGATCTTGTAAGCGACGAAAATGGAAAGATTTTTCTTGGAGATCTAAAGCCAGGAAGTTATCAGTTTGTTGAAGCTGAAGCACCAACTGGTTATGTTCTAGATGAGATACCTATAAGTTTTGAAATAGAAATTGGTCAGGAAGAAACTGTCCATGTTACAGCGACGAATAAAAAAGTTCCAGCATCCCCTTCAGATAAAAATGAAGATAAAGATCCCGGGACTCCAACCACAGGTGATTCTGATAAAACAACTGACAACAAGACTGGTAGTACTTTACCAAAAACCGCAACAGACATGTATCAATTCATGCTGATCGGTTTAGGTCTACTTCTTGCTGGGGGAGTAATTTACCTTATCGCAAGAAGAAAACGTCAAGCTGAGTAAGGATTAAATGAATACCCCATCTACCAACAGTGTAGATGGGGTATTTTTATGCCTGCTAATAATTCTTCGAAAGATGCATCGTTATAGGATCACATATATCCGTTCTTGAAGTGACATTCATGCCTTTTTCCTTCTCCGTTTCTCACGACAATGCTTAGCAAAAAATGGCTATACAAAGGGAAAGACGTACATAATTAATGGGGCGTCTTACTCTTTTTTCTCCATATAAAGCTCTCCGTCTGTATAGCTACAAATAAATATATCTTCTACGGTAAGTCCACGCTGCTTGATCTGACTAAAGAGCCAGTCTTTATTAACGCGCAGGATGTCTAGCTGTTCCTCTTGTACCACGCCGTCCACAATCACGGGCAGGCTAAAGGGTGTGTCGTAATCAAAGACAGAAAAAGCACCCGAAGCTTCGATCATGGCGTATTTGACGGTTGAGATATCTGCGATGCCTTTATCACGAAGCTGGGTATAAAGATCGTCAACCGTGTAGCCATTATCCCTCATGTTTTGTTGATGGCATTTTCCATTTTCAATAATAAGCGAGGGCCTTCCGTCAATAACGTCACGAGCTTTTTGGCTTTTCAATGTGAGTTTGGATACAATGTATTGAATAAGAACAAGGAGAAAAATTGGTAGGAGCGCTGTGAACAGAGATCTTTCCTGTTCTTCGATAACAATTACACTTAAGTCAGCGATCATAAGCGTGACCGCGATCTCCAAAACACTTATCTCCCCAATATCCTTTTTCCCTGTCAATTTAAAAAACAGCAAAATTGCTATGAAAGCAATGGGGGTGCGATAGAGAATGAAAAGAGATTCTTCCACAGACCAAACTCCAATCTAAATATACTCGTATTTACCTTGTTCTATTTGGTGGAAATTATACCTTGCTAAACTTTGCAAGGAGCAGAACTCGAGTGGAGGAATAGAAGAAATAGTAGCCCAAATTAAAAGGAAAAGTATGCTGCTCGTATAATCGATCGGGCATGCTTTTCCTTATGGTCTGAACTGCAAGATGGGGTTCTCATTTGCGACACATGTATGTGAGAAAGCGCAATAAGCTACGCTTGCAAGCGATGCTGTGCAATGTTCTTCGTAGCTAGATAATCAGTAACCAAACTTGTCCCTTCCTCTATTGAGTTTGCCGTGAGGCTAACCTTCTTTTTAGAGGGAATCTGGTCAACAAGATGGTCATATAACGGATCATAATAGTACTCAAGTAACAGTCTAACTGCTGAAGCGTATTGCTCGGTATTTAAGTCAGCTTCTATTTGGCTTGCAACAGGAGTATGGATTCGCTTTTTAATTCGTTTAAATGCTGCAATGCATGCTTGTTTTTGCTCCCATGGTTGGTAGTCCTCCAAAATTTGCTGAACACGCACTTCTATTGGCATGTGAAGGATAAGTTGTGTAGCCTGCTCCTTTTTTTCCAAAAGAGCTGTAGGCAACAATACTTTTCCTATACGTTTACTTTCCCCTTCAAACAGAACGTAAGGGGCGTCATGGAGTAGGTCCATCTCTTCAACAAATAAGGCGTCAAATGTCTTCTGATTGTATGGGTCCAAACCAATTTGCCCAAAAATCGAGCCGCGGTGATTCGCCATTCCTTCCAAATCAAGTACCGGATAGCCTGCATTTTTTAGATTTTGTAGTATTCTCGTTTTTCCAGATCCAGTATAGCCATTGAGTACAAAAGCCTCATGCTTCCAATTAGACGCATCTAGTGTTGATGCAACCCAATTACGATAACTACGGTAACCCCCAACTAATCGCTTCACCTTAATTCCCATTAAATCTAAAACGGTTGCAGAGGTTTTACTTCGCATTCCTCCACGCCAGCAAAAAACAGCTTTTGCTCCAGGTATTCCAGAAAATTCCTGGATAAAAGCAGGTAGCTTTGCTGAGATGATCTCAAGCCCCTTTTCTTTTGCTGCTTCAGGGCTTATCTGTTTATAGAGTGTTCCAACCTCTGCTCTTTCTTCGTCATTGAAAAAGGGGATGTTGATGCTACCTGGAATAGTTGCATCCTTATATTCAGAAGGTGAACGGACATCAATTATCGTTAGTTCACCGGCATGATGTAAGGCACGTAATGAATCTACGTTAATATCTTCAAACATGAGTAGCCCACCTTTCTCCTGATTTTTAGTGTGACGTACAAGCCAGGCAAAATTTTCTATGCTTCAACGTAAATATGTTTAGATTTCTTCTCGATTACTTCTCCAATCATAGCGGCTTCCACCTCTGCTTGCTGTAAAGCTTTAAGCAGATCGCTCGCCTCCTCTTCCGGAACCGAAAGTAATAAACCACCAGAGGTTACAGCATCACATAAGATCCATTGATCGACTTGGTCCATTGTGTCTGCAAAAACGATATCGTCCTGCAAATGGGCATAATTATTTTTTGTCCCACCAGGCAATGCACCTGCTTCTGCGAGTTCCTTTACCCTTGAGAGCTTTGGCACGTTTTCGTTTACGATACGCAGTGTGACATTGCTAGCTTTTGCCATTTCCGATGCATGGCCTAGTAAGCCGAATCCCGTTACATCAGTGGATGAATGGACATGATACGAGCGCATCGTTTCTGCTGCTGTCTTATTCAGTGTAGCCATTGTTTTTGTTGCCACATCGATTTCAGAATCTGTGAGTAAACCTTTTTTAAGAGAAGTTGTGGTGATACCTACACCAATGGGTTTCGTTAATATTAATTTATCACCGGGCTTTGCGCCAGCGTTTGTAAGGACTTTATCAGGATGGACAGTCCCTGTCACGGCTAAACCAAATTTGGGTTCTTTGTCGTCTATGGAATGACCACCAACTAGTGTGATATTTGCTTCTTTCAGCTTGTCCGCTGCACCACGTAAAATATCAGTAAGAATTTGTTTATCAAGAGTAGCGATTGGAAAAGCGACAATGTTTAGTGCAGTTAACGGTGTGCCGCCCATCGCATAGACATCACTAATCGCATTTGCTGCAGCAATTTGTCCGAATGAATAGGGATCATCTACAATTGGTGTGAAAAAATCAACCGTTTGTACAAGTGCTGTGTCGTCATTGATACGAAATACACCTGCATCATCACTTGTTTCTAATCCTACAAGCAAATCTGGGTTTGGGGATACAGGAGGTAACCCTCTGAGAATATCCGATAAATCCGCGGGGCCAATTTTACAGCCACACCCGCCTTTGGATGATAGGGAGGTTAACTTAATCGTTGTTTCATTCGTCATAGATTCATCTTCCTTTCTAAAGCCTTGCTTTCTCCCTATTATAGTCCAACTATTCCGCAATTGCATGGTAATAAACTGAAATGGCAACATAGTCTGTGCAAATTTACTGTAGGTAAAAAAGAGTTATGAATCTAATAAATGTCGAGGGAATACATGGTAAGACTGCTATCATTAACATTTCTTTTTAAGGTGCCACTTCTTTTTTATTTCAATGTTTTAGTCAAAAAGGTCTAGGGTAAAAAAACTATGAGATAAATTTTAGGAGAGGTGATATTTTTGAGTAAAGTAGCAGTCATTACAGGTGGAGCACAAGGTATCGGTAAAGGGATTGCCGAACGACTGGGGAATGACGGATTTAATATTGTTATTAACGATATGAATATTGACCTAGCCCAGGAAACGGTAGAAGAATTTAAAAAGAATAACATTGATGCTATCGCGGTTGAAGGAAATGTGGCGAAACAAGAGGACCAATTTGATCTAGTTAAAAAAGCAGTTGATAAATTCGGTTCGGTTGATGTCTTTATTAACAATGCTGGCATTGATCAAGTAGAGGCGGTTGAAGATATAACACCAGATAATCTGGACAAAATCTTTAACGTCAATGTATACGGAACAGTCTATGGCACACAAGCAGCAGCGAAGCAGATGAAAGAACAAGAAAATGGCGGTAAAATTATTAATGCCTGCAGTATTGCCGGTAAAACTGCATTTGAGTTACTTGGCGCTTATTCAGCAACAAAATTTGCTGTCCATGGTCTGACTCAGGTTTCAGCTAAAGAGCTTGCCCAATTTAATATTAAAGTAAATGCATATTGCCCAGGTATCGTTGGTACAGGCATGTGGGATCGTATTGATAAAGGGATGGTAGAATATAAAGGCTTAAAAGAAGGGGAAGCTTGGCAAGAACAAGTAAATGGCATCCCACTAGAGCGCTCTCAAACTCCAGAGGATGTGGCAAACTTAGTGTCTTATCTTGCTTCATCTGATGCTGATTATATGACAGGACAAGCAATCAACATTGATGGTGGAATTGAAGTACACTAAGGTAAAACCATACAAGCGGATTCAAAGGGAAAGAAATCGAAATAGATTTCTTTCCCTTTTTTCGTTGATGGAACAACTACCATACAAGTGCCAATATTATTTTGAATTTATTGTGGTTGACTGAAGCGCTTTCAGGTGATATATTAGGTTTGTCAATTCACATATGTAATTTTAAATCACATATGTGAATTAAAGGAGGTGTAAGTATGTCAGTAAAGTCAGCAAAAAGGGTATTTGAAATTTTTGAAGTGCTCTCCCAATACCAGGAGGGGCTAACTATAAAAGAAGTAAGTGAAAAACTAGGTTTACCTCAAAGTAGTACATTCAATTTGTTAAAGACATTGAAAGAAGAAGGTTACGTAAGGCAGGATATGGTGAAAAAATACCGCCTAGGCGAGAAGCTAATACCATTAGGAACAAGGGCCATGGAATCCCTTGATATTCATTCTGTGGGGGCCCAACATTTACAAAGATTAAAGGATTCTGTTCAGGAGACCATCTTTATGGCGGTCTTATCAAATGAGGAATTGGTTTACATTTCAAAGATTGATACGGACCGTTCTATTAGGACTAGCGCCCAGCCTGGTTATAGGAAGCCGTTATATTGCACAGGTCTGGGGAAAACGTTTCTTGCTTTTCTACCTGAGGAACGTAGGAAAGATATATTGCATAACGTTGAGCTTAAACCGATTACAAATCACACGGTAACAAGTTTAGATGAATTAGAAGAGCAATTAAAGGTATTTAAGAAAAATGGCTACAGTATAGATGATGAAGAAAATGAAGAAGGGTTATATTGTTTGGCAGCACCAATTTATGACAATGAAGGAAAGATCACAGCAGCTATTAGTGTAGCAGGCCCTAAGCAGCGAATGCTCACCCAAAAGGAAGAAATAGCTCAACAGGTAATGAAAACAGCCTTGAACATCTCACGTGGTATTGGCTATATAGGAACATAAAGTAAGGAAGGAGGAGAACAGATGGATGTTATTGCAATTGGAGAAACAATGATATCCCTAACTCCGGACCAGAGAGGTCTTATGAGAAATGCTGCTTCTTTTATGCCGAGAGTTGCAGGTGCTGAAACAAATACCTTAATTGGTTTAAGTAGACTAGGGCATCGAACAGGTTGGATTAGCAGATTAGGAGAAGACGAGCTGGGAGCAAAAATTTTAAAGGAAGTTCGTGGAGAGGGAGTTGACACCTCCCTTGTGGAGCTTGATGACAAAAACAGTACTGGTACATTCTTTAAAGAAATTGTGAATGAGTCAGATGTCAGAGTTTACTATTATCGAAAAGATTCTGCAGCAAGTCATATGAGTCCTAGCTTTCTAAACGAGGCGTACATAGCTAAGGCAAGCTATCTCTATTTATCTGGGGTAACACCAGCAATTAGTTCTTCGTGTCGGGAGACGGTTTTTCATGCAATTGAATTGGCAAAAAGAAATGATGTCAAAGTTGTGTTTGATCCGAATGTTAGGCGAAAGCTTTGGTCAGAAAAAGAGGCAAAAGAGACATTGACTAAGATAATTAGGCAGTCTGATATTGTACTACCTGGGATTAGTGAAGGGGAATTCTTATTTGGTAGTAGAGAGGAAAAGGAAATTGGACAAGCATGTATAGAACTCGGTGCAAAGCTTGCTGTCGTGAAGTTAGGTGAAAAAGGAGCCTATTATACATCTGAACAGGAAGAGAGGCATGTTCCAGCATATTCTGTTTCCGATGTGGTCGACCCAATAGGAGCAGGAGATGCCTTTGCAGCAGGATTATTGTCTGGCTTACTTGATGGTATTTCCATCAAAGGGGCAGTCGAAAGGGCTTGCTGGATAGGCGCTGTGGCAACCATGGTCACAGGAGATTATGAGGGGTTACCTGACAGAAAACAGTTAAATCAGCAGACAAGTCCAGGAAATAAAGAAGACGTCAGCAGATAGATAAATGGGAGGATTGAAAATGAATACGCTTAACTGGATTGAAGATAAAAAACTAATTGCGATTCTACGTGGTTACAATACGGCGGACTCTATCGCCATTGCAAAGGCATTACATGCGGGAGGAATAACAACATTAGAAGTCACACTGAACAGCCCTTCCCCATTTCAAACGATTGAAAAAATTAGTAGCGAATTGGGAGACGAAGTAATAGTAGGTGCAGGAACGGTGCTGGATGCGGAATCAGCGCGACTAGCTATTTCAGCAGGGGCTCAGTTTATTTTGTCCCCTACCTTTGATAGGGAAACGATTAAATTAACGAAGCGCTATGGCAAGGTGAGTATTCCTGGAGCATTTACGCCAACCGAGATTTTGAATGCTTTTGAAGAAGGTGCAGATATCATTAAGGTATTTCCAGCTTCTACATTAGGACCAAGTTTCGTAAAGGATTTACGTGGTCCACTTCCACAGCTTAAACTGTTACCTACTGGTGGAGTAACGGTAGAAAATGTTGCATCATTTATTAAAAACGGAGCGTTAGGAGTAGGGCTTGGAAGTTCTTTAGTATCTTCGGTAGAAAAAGTAACAGATGAATTTTTAAATGAACTTACAAAACGAGCTTCTGCATTTGTACAAGCAGTAAATCAACAATAGGGGAGGAAGAACAATGAAAATTACAGGTTATAAATTATATCAAGTGCCGCCAAGATGGTTATTTCTAAAAATCGAGACAGATGAAGGAATCGTTGGCTGGGGAGAGCCCGTTATCGAAGGAAGAGCTGCGACAGTAAAAGCAGCTGTTGAAGAATTAATGGAGAACCTCATCGGTAAAGATCCACAACGGATTGAGGATCACTGGAACATGATGTACCGTTCTGGATTCTATCGCGGAGGTCCTATTTTAATGAGTGCGATTGCAGGGATTGATCAAGCACTTTGGGATATTAAAGGTAAATACTACAATGCTCCTGTTTATCAATTACTTGGAGGAGCATGTCGTGACTCCATTAAGGTGTATTCCTGGATTGGAGGAGATCGCCCGGCAGATGTAGGAAACGCTGCTAAGGAAGTAGTGGACCGAGGATTCCAGGCAATCAAAATGAATGGAACAGAGGAATTGCAGTACGTAGATTCACACCAAAAAATTGATCAGGTAATTGAACGTATCGCGGCTGTTCGAGAGGCTGTGGGGCCGTATGTAGGGATTGGTATCGATTTTCATGGACGAGTTCATAAACCAATGGCAAAAACGTTAGCAAAACAGCTGGAAGAATTCCGCCCTATGTTCATCGAGGAACCTGTTCTTCCGGAAAATAATGAAGCACTTCGTGACATTGCGAATCACGTAACAACACCAATCGCTACAGGTGAGCGCATGTTTTCAAGATGGCAATTTAAATCCCTGTTAACAGAAGGGTATGCGGACATTATCCAGCCAGATTTATCCCATGCTGGAGGAATTACCGAATGTAAAAAAATTATATCCATGGCAGAAGCTTTCGATGTAGCGGTTGCACCTCACTGTCCACTTGGTCCAATTGCGCTAGCAGCATGCTTGCAGGTTGACGCAACATCACATAATGCCTTTATTCAGGAACAAAGTTTGGGCATCCATTACAATGTCGGCAGTGATCTGTTGGATTATATAACGGATAAAAGTGTTTTCACATACGAAGATGGTTATGTCAAAATTCCAGACGGGCCTGGATTAGGTATTGAGGTAAATGAAGAGCACGTTAAAGAAATGGAGAAGAAAGCAACGCACTGGAGAAACCCAATTTGGAGACACCAAGACGGTTCGATTGCGGAGTGGTAGAGTAAAGCTTTGTATGAAAGCGTTAAACAATAAGGGGGAGAGAGAATGTCTAATACGACAATGTTAATCTTAGTTACAATTCTTGGGATATCGTTGTTACTTTTCTTAGTAATGAAATCGAAATTGCAAGCGTTTGTAGCCTTACTCATATCGAGTTTATTTATCGGTGTTTTGTCCGGAATGGAGCTTACCGAAATACTAACCACCATGGAAGAAGGGATGGGTGGAACCCTTGGATTTATTGCCGTCGTGGTTGGGCTAGGGGCCATGTTCGGTGAAATGTTACGTGTCTCCGGAGGGGCTGAACGTCTCGCCCTCACCTTAATCAATAAATTTGGGGAAGGAAAAGTTCAATGGGCACTTGGTTTAACAGGATTTATTGTGGCCATACCAGTATTTCTTGATGTGGCACTCGTTATTCTAATCCCAATTGTCTATAGCCTGGCACAAAAGACAAAAAAATCACTGCTTTATTTTGGGATACCGCTTTTAGCAGGACTAGCTGTTACACATAGCTTTGTGCCGCCTACACCTGGACCAATTTCCGTAGCTTCCATTTTAGATGCAGATCTAGGCTGGGTCATTTTATTTGGTGTGCTAGCTGGTATTCCTGCAATGGTTATTGCGGGGCCTATGTTTGGGAAGTTTATTGCGAAAAGAATACATCTAGAGGCTCCGTCCTATATTACGGAAAAGCAATTGCAAGAACAGGTGGATAAAAATGATCGTGACATGCCTAGCTTCAAAATGGTTGCAACGTTAATTATGATTCCACTTGTATTGATTCTGATTAACACGGTGTTCGGTTTAATTCTTGAAGAAGGAACGTTTGTACATTCCTTGCTTACATTTGTTGGACATCCGTTCGTTGCACTAACCATTTCTACTTTGCTAACGTTTTATCTACTTGGAACAAAGCGTGGCTATACCAAAGAGGAAGTGCAAAATATTGCTACAAAATCATTGGAACCTGCCGGGATTATTATCCTTATTACGGGTGCCGGTGGTGTTTTTAAACAAACCTTAATCGACAGTGGTGTGGGCGATGTTTTAGGGGAAATGATGGCTAATTCCAGCATGCCACTTGTATTAGCTGCATTCTTAATCTCAACCTTTGTACGTGTCGCGCAGGGTTCTGCCACGGTAGCCATGATCACAGCAGCTGGCTTGATCTCACCAATTATTGGGATGATGGAAGTTTCCCAGCCTATGCTTGGATTAATCGTTATCTCCATTGCAAGTGGAGCCACCGTGTTCTCCCATGTTAACGATTCTGGTTTCTGGCTAGTAAATAGATTCTTTGGGATGACCGAGAAACAGACGCTAAAGACCTGGACCGTGATGGAGACGATTATTGGGTTAGTTGGGTTTGCTGTTGTATTTACAATTAGTTTCTTTATTTCATAGAAAGGAAACCTATCATTTTTGGAGCTGTCGGTCGTTGGCCGGCAGCTTTTTCATCTTTTTATGTCGTTAATGTCTATTGCGAACAATGGCTGGTTGCATTATATTGGAATTAGTTAATAGAGCAAAGAAAATGATTATTCCAATAGTGGGGAGAATGCCTATGAAAGGATTGTATGGATTATTTGAGTGGGTCGCACGAATGGCATATGTGAATGTATTATGGATTCTATTCTCTATCCTTGGTGCCGGAGTGTTAGGTGTGGGACCAGCAACATTGAGTGCATTCACGGTAATAAGGAAGCGGCTGAGAGAGGGAGAAGGGTTTTCCACATGGCAGGTTTTTGCTAACACATATCGGAATGAGTTTTGGGAAGGAAATAAACTAACATTACTTCTTTTACCTATTTATCTCTTTATTTATGTAGATTTTACAATCATTCAAACATTACCCTATGATGTATTTATAGATTATATCGTATTTCCAGCTCTTCTCTTGCTTTCCGTTTTGGTTGTTATTCTATCAAGCTATTTATTTGCAGTCCATGCCCATTTTGACCTTCCTTTCTGGAAATATGTTACATATGCTGTGCTAGCAGCAGGAATATCTCCATTGTCTGTTGTTTTAATTATTTTTGGCTTAGCACTTATTTCACTTCTTGCTTTTCTTTTTCCAGCTACCCTGTTGTTCTTCGGGGTAAGTATCCCTGTGTTACTTATTCAGGCCTGTGCTTTGCAGGCATTTGGGAAGATGGAGAGGTTCCAACTACATCAAAAACGGATGAAGCACGAAGCGAGATAAATTTTCAGAAACTATTGACAAATTAACCGAACCGCTCTATATTAAGATGGAAAGCGCTTTCGTTAGGAGTAGAACATGACAACAATTTATGACATAGCAAAAGCAACAGAGTATTCGATTACAACGGTATCCAAAGTATTAAACAACTATCCAAATGTAAGTGAAAAAGCAAAGAAGAAGGTTTTGCAAGCAGTAGAAGAGCTGGGGTATACACCGAATTCTTCTGCCCGTACGTTGGCTACAAACAAATCCTGGATGATTGGGGTGGTGTTTGCAGAGCATTTGGGTGTCGGCATGGCGCATCCATTCTTTAGTGAAGTCATCGAGAGCTTTAAAAAACAAGTAGAGCTATATGATTATGATCTACTCTTTGTTTCTCGTAACATGGGCTTACAAAAGCGTACCTACAAACATTTGAAACATCGAGGTGTGGATGGGGTAGTAGTGGTCCAATCATTAGGGGAAGAAGCGATTGAATATTCCACTTCCAAATTGCCGACGGTATTCATTGATATGCCGATTGAAAAGTCAAGCGCAGTGTACAGTGATAACAAGCAAGGTGGAATGCTGGCAGTAGATTATCTGTATGGGTTAGGGCATCGAAAAATTGCCCATATTGCTGGACGTGATACCATGTTCACAGCTGTTGAACGCACAAGGGGATTTAAATTTGCCACCCGCGAAAAGGGGTTAACTATACCAGATCAGTACATAGTGGATGGTGGTTATTATTCCTATGAGGGTGGTCGTGAGGCAATGGTCAGGTTATTGGGTTTGGAAGATCCACCAACTGCGGTATTTGTCGCAGGTGATGAGATGGCACTAGGGGCTGTTAAAGTAATCAAAGAAGCGGGACTTCGTGTACCCGAGGATATCTCTGTAATTGGGTTTGATGATATTCCACTTTCCAAGCATGTAGACCCACCATTAACGACAATAAGACAGGATAAACAACTGATTGGCCAGCAATCTGCGGTACTATTACTCGATAAGATTAATGGGTTATCTAAAAACAATCAGGATAAAATCGTTCCTGTCCAGTTAATTAAGCGGAATTCCTGCAGTGCATTATAAGGGATTAAGGAATTTTATTGCTAAAAAGGTAAAGCGCTTTACTAAAGTAGTAGAACGAAAAACAAATGAAAATAGGCAAAAAATTGTATAATTCGTTAAATGTAAGCGTAATCATATACCGTATATTAAAAAAATCTCCAATACTAGTATACTTTTTCATAGTAAAGCGCTTTACCTAAATTTTTATATGTGAAAAGGAAAGGGGGCGTAGGTGCGAAAAGTAGAGGAACGATGGTTGTGCAATATTTTATATTCTTAAGTCCAAAGTATAAGAAAAACGTATACATTCGCTATAAAACTTGCGAATGCTAGTTTTTCTAATTGTAATCGAGGGGGAATTATGTTGAAAAAATGGGTGTTCTTACTAGCTATAACAAGTGTTTTTCTGGTACTTACTGCTTGTTCTGAAGAGAAAGCAGATTTAGTTATTACATCGTTTACAGATGAATTGCAAGGTCCAATTGATAAGTTCGAAGAGTTGCATGATGTAAAAGTAGATTTACAGATTATCCCTACCGAAAATTACACAACAACACTACGTCCTGCTTTAGAAAGCGGGAAGGGAGCTCCAGACGTATTTACTGGGGAGATCGTCTATTTAAAAGATTGGCTGGAACAGGATTACTGGGAAAATCTTTCTGCAGACCCTTATAACGTAGATAGCTGGGAAGATGATTACATGGAGTATGTCTGGGATTTAGGAAAAGACCCAGAGGATAATGTGAGAGCAGTTTCTTGGCAAACAACGCCAGGTGGTATCTACTATCGTAGAAGCATTGCAAAAGAAGTACTAGGGACCGATGATCCTGCAGAAGTAGGCGAAATGTTCTCCACCATGGAAGGGTTGATGGAAGTTGGAGAAAAGATGAAAGAAAAGAATTATCGTCTCTTCCCTGATGAAGGTTCTATTCAACCATACACGAATGGACAAGATCCACAGCCGTGGGTAAATGAGGCCAATGAGCTTGTGATGACAGAAGCACGTTTGTCTTACTTTGATTATGCAAAAGAACTACGTGATAAACAGTATACTGCTCTTGCTCCTGCTTGGTCTCCAGCCTGGTATGAGTCCTTCGTTGGTCCAATTAGTTATAATGTCGGCTGGGATGAGTTGGATGATAGTGCAGAGGCAGAAGACAAGACAGAAGTCTTTGCTGTCTCGCTTCCTACTTGGGCACTGAATTCTGTACTTAAAGTTGAAGCACAAGAAACTGCTGGAGATTGGGCAGTTACCAACGGCCCTACTCCATATTTCCAAGGTGGTACGTGGATTGGCATGTATAAGGATTCAGAGAACAAGGATCTGGCTTGGGAGTTTATCCAAATGCTCGTACATGATGAAGAGTTCCTAACTGAATGGGTTACAGAGACTACAGGGGATGTCCTTTCCTATATTCCTGTCACAAGTAAAATTAGTGAAGGCTATGAGGAGGAGTATTTAGGCGGGCAAAACCACTATGAATTCTTCCTGGAAGAAGCAAACAAAATTGATGCAAGCACGATCACGAAATATGACCAGCAGATCGGCGACTTATTTGGTACAGAGGTAGGCAACTATGTGGAAGGAACAGTCACAAAGGAAGAGGCATTAGAGGAGTTTTATAATCAAGTGAAAAATGCCTTCCCAGACATTACCATTCCGGAATAGACAAAAAAGATGAGGGGACACTCCCAACTGGCTGTGTTCCCTACTTTTTAACACGTGAGAACACTTTGAAATTCAAAGTAAAAAAAACGTACACATTTGCAATAGGACGAGCGAATACTCGTTTTCTAAATATTTTAGGTTAGGGGGAAGAGCATGGAAAAGACAAATCGTCGCGCCTATTTATTTATCGCCCCGTTTGTAATCGTGTTTCTAGTGTTTAATATCTATCCGATACTGCTTACTTTTTATTATAGTTTAACCAACTACAGTGGCATGGGTGGTATCGCAAATGCAGAGTTTGTTGGGTTTGGGAATTACATAAGACTTGTAACCGATAGTTATTTTTTTGAGGCTTTTGGAAACACACTAAAAATATGGGGATTTAACTTTGTAGTACAGATGATGATTGCGCTTGGCTTGGCCTTGTTGTTTTCAGATATTCGACTGAAGCTCAAGGGTGTTGGACTGTTTAGAGCACTATTCTATCTACCTAATATTATAACGATAGCATCGGTTGCTTTGCTGTTCAATATATTACTTGATTGGAACCATGGGGCATTAAACCAAATGCTGCTTAGTCTCGGAATTATCGACTCTCCAATAAATTGGTTGAATTCCCCTGTCTATGCTCAATCTGCCGTCGCTTTAATCGGGGCTTGGATGTGGTTTGGGAACTCTTTCATTATTCTTTTGGCCGGTATTTCTGGTATTTCCCGGGATTATTATGAAGCTGCATATATTGATGGGGCAAGCTGGTGGCAGTCCTTTACAAACATTACCTTGCCACAACTAAAACCTATTTTGCTGTATGTATTAATTACCTCGATTATTGGTGGATTGCAGCTGTTTGATTTACCAATGCTTCTAACTGATACGCGCGGTGCACCTCAAGGCTCTCTTAATACGATGGTGTTGTATTTGTATAACCAAGCATTTAAGTATAATAACTTCGGATATGGCGCGACCTTGGCATACGGGTTGTTTATTATTACCGTGATCTTCTCGGCCGTCACCTTCCGCACAATGTATCGGAAGGAAGTTAAGTAAAGGGGGAGGGAAAGAGATGAAAAAAATTACGCTTCTAAAAGCATTTATCTATATTGCGTTAACTGTGCTTGTGATCATTTGTTTTGTTCCGTTTTATATGATGATCGTTAATGCGACAAGGTCCAATTCTGAAATCTTACAAGGGTTTACCTTAATTCCTGGGAGCGCCATTCTCGATAACTATCAAACACTTATTAGTTACATGGATGTTTGGCGTGGGTTTACAAACAGTTTAATAGTAGCTGTTTCTGTCACAGTATTGAATGCCTATTTCTCCGCTTTGACTGCCTTTGCTCTCGTTGTCTATGAGTTTAAATGGAAGAATATTATCTTTGTGTCGTTTTTGGTTATGATGATGGTGCCAGGCCAATTAGGCTTGCTTGGCCTTTATGATTTAAGTGAAGCATTAGGTATGCTGGATTCTTATTGGCCATTGATTATCCCAGCCATTGCGGCACCATTTACCGTCTTTTTCTTCCGGCAATATTTAATTACTACGATGCATACCTCCATATTGGAGGCAGGAAGGATCGACGGCGCAACGGAGCTTCATATGTTCCACCGAATCGTGCTGCCATTGTTAATGCCTGCCATAGCTACGATGGGGATCTTTACCTTTATTGGATCATGGAACAACTACATTACACCATTAGTTATTTTGAGGTCGCCTGAATTATTTACGTTACCTGTCATGATGGGCGCACTCCGCGGCTCACCTGTTGCGATGAATCTGGGAGCCATGTATCTTGGCATCGCGATTTCCGTAGTACCAATCATGATTGCATTTCTATTTTTATCCCGCTATATCATCAGCAGTATTTCAGCTGGTGCGATTAAAGGATAACGTACAATAAAATATTTTTGTTTTTATATAGGAGGATGTTTAGATTGAAAAAATTCGACCCTGCATTTGTGTTTGGTACGGCAACTTCTTCCTACCAGGTGGAAGGAGCAGTGAATAAGGATGGTCGATCGCCGTCGATCTGGGATACGTTCGCCGCTACACCTGGGAAGGTTTACCAAGGGGATACTGGTGAAGTAGCATGTGACCACTATCATTTATATAAAGAGGATGTACAGCTCATAAAGCAGTTAGGTGTGGAGAGCTATCGCTTCTCCATCGCCTGGCCGCGTATTTTCCCAAGCGAGGGAGAGTACAATGAGGCTGGTATGCAATTTTATAAAAATTTAATTAGCGAATTAAAGGAACAGGGAATTAAGCCTGTTGTGACGCTTTATCACTGGGATCTACCCCAATGGGCTGAGGACAAGGGAGGCTGGGTGAACAGACAATCTCTTGAATGGTTTTACACGTATGCGAAAAAAGTGTTTGAAGAATTAGATGGAGAAGTGGACAGCTGGATTACCCATAATGAACCGTGGTGTGCAGCATTTCTCGGTTATCATCAAGGAGTTCACGCACCTGGCCATACGAATGTAGAAGAAGCATTGAAGGCGGCACATCATATTCTAGTGTCCCATGGGCAAGCAGTGAAATTATTGAAAGAAACCATGAAGTCTGAGACGCCAATTGGCATTACCTTAAATCTGAGCCCGATTTACCCAGTAAGCCAATCTTTTAATGATAAGATTGCCGCAAATAATGCAGATGGTTATTCGAATCGCTGGTATTTAGATCCTATTTTCAAAGGGAGCTATCCAGCAGATATGGTGAATTTATTTTCCAAGTATGTACATGATTTTTCCTTTATTCATGAAGGGGATCTTGCAGAGATTTCGGTAACATGTGATTTCTTTGGCATTAATTATTACAGTCGCCAGCTGGTGGAGTTCACAAGTGCAGGGGATTTTATGTACCGGGGCGGACATTCCGATTATGCTAAAACAGGAATGGGCTGGGACGTGTCACCGAAGGAGTTCCAAGAGCTTATTCGCCGTCTGAGAAAGGAATATACCAATCTGCCAATTATCATTACAGAGAATGGTGCTTCCTATCCGGATGAATTCACAGTAGATGGGGCCGTCCATGATCCCGAAAGAACGGATTATATAAAACAACACCTCCAAGCTATTGCGGAATTAAATGAGGAGGGAATGAATATTTCCGGATACTATGTTTGGTCCTTATTTGATAATTTCGAGTGGGCATTTGGTTACGAAAAACGATTTGGCATTGTATACGTGGACTTCGAAACACAAAAGCGAACGTGGAAGGACAGTGCGAAATTCTATCAATCTGTTGTAGAAAAAAGAGAAGTGTGAATATACTAGATCTTATACTAGAAAGAAGTGCCTATCTAAAGGGAGAGTTAGCCTGGGCAGTTTGCATGTCCAAGCTTTTTAATTTAGTGACTACGAACTGGAAGTATGGACTAACAACTAATATAGTTGGTCTGCTGAGATAGTAAAATGAGTTCGATTTTACAATGAAAAAGGATATAATGGTAATAGAGAAAAAAGAAGGGACTGAACAATGCGCAGATATCAATATTCTACTCTCATATTCTATTAAAAACGGAGGAAGAAAATTGATTAACGAACTAATAACAAAACGATTAACGTTAAGAAAGATGCAAGAAAAGGATTCAGCCGGGCTGTTTGCAGTTTGGTCAGATCCATCTGTTACCAGATTCATGAATATTCCTGCATTTACAGGTGAAGATCAAGCGAAGGAAATGATTAACTTTTTAGCCGAGTTAGCGCATGAAAACAAAGCTCTCCGGTATACGATCCGCACGAAGGATAGTGGGCAAATTATTGGAAGTTGTGGTTATAACACAATCGACTTTGCAAACGGAAAAACAGAGCTGGGCTATGAGTTGGCAAAGGGACATTGGGGCAAAGGCTACGCCTCGGAAGCTATTCGTGAACTTATGAATTATGCATTTGAAGAATTAAACCTTCACCGTATCGAGGCGAAGGTGGAGCCTGAAAATAAGAATTCGATTCGTTTGTTACAAAATCTCGAGTTTACGTTTGAGGGGACTTTGCGTGATGCTGAGAAAGCAAAGGGGAGATTCGTCGACCTTGCCATGTATGCGAAGTTAAGTACGGATTAATAAAAAGCCCCAATGCTAATGTAGCATTGGGGCTTTCCTGCTATGGGAACCTTTTTCGTGTGTTATTCGTACGTTAGGTAGAGAATGTTCCAGAAAAGTAGGCAATGGGATGGAATGCTACATAGAAGAGACAGGTAATAAAGCCGGTCCTCTTATGCTTTTTGTCCACGGCGGTGGAGTAGGTGGTTGGATGTGGAATAATCAGCTAGATTATTTTACAGGTTACCATTGTGTTGTACCAGATTTACCAGAGCAGGGAAAAAGTAGTGAGACCACTTCCTTCACGATAAGAAAAAGTGCAGAGCTTATGCTTGATTTAGTAGAAGAGAAGGCTGCTGGAAAGAAAGTGATCGTGGTTGGCTTTTCCCTTGGTGCCCAAATCATCGTACAAATGCTCAGTATGCGACCAGATATCATTGACTATGCCATGATTAATAGTGCGCTAGTTAGATCAATGCCACGATTAGAAGCTTTCATAGGCCCCGCTGTAAGAATGACGCATCCTCTGACCAAGCGGCGTTCCTTTGCTTTGGCCCAGTCCAAAACACTCGCCATTCCAAAGGAGTTATTTGAAACCTATTTTCAGGAAAGCAACAAGATGACGGCAGAGACACTGACAAGAATTTTGCAGGAAAATATGATGTTTTCAATGCCATTAGGGTTTAAGAATGCGAAAACGAAAATTCTTGTCACAGTAGGTGAGAAGGAAAGAGGTGTCATGAGGAAATCAGCAGAGGACATTTTAACAAACAGTCAAAACGGACAGGGTATCATTTTAGCGAAAACAGGGCATGGTGCTCCGTTAGCAAATCCATCTCTTTTTAATTCCATACTAGATAAATGGTTAAAGGAAGATAGCAATAGCTAAATACATACATCTTCTGCAAAAGGGTATACTCCCTATAAAAAAGGTGGTATACCAAAATGGAAAATAAAGTTGCAATCATTACAGGTGCAGGTTCTGGAATTGGCCGGGCTTCTGCTTTACAATTGGCTCGAGCTGGAGCAAAAGTGGCGTTATTTGATCTCAAAGAAGAAAACGCTACAAAAGTACAACAGGAAATTGAAAAAGAAGGCGGGGAAGCGATTGTCTGTGAGACAGATGTTTCCAAACCAGAACAGATGGAAGCAAGCTTTCAAAAGGTTTCCAGTAAATGGGGACGTTTAGATGCAGTGTTTGCCAATGCTGGGATCAACGGCACAGTCGCCCCCATTGAAGATTTAGACCCAGAGGAATGGGATAAGACATTGGAAACAAATCTCCGTAGCACATTCCTATCAGTGAAATACGCTATACCACATATGAAAAATAATGGCGGCAGCATTGTGATCACAAGCTCCATCAATGGGAATCGTACCTTCACAGGTTTTGGCATGAGTGCATACAGCTCATCCAAGGCTGGACAGATGGCTTTCGGAAAAATGGCTGCGCTAGAGCTTGCGGAATATGGGATTAGAGTGAACATCATCTGCCCTGGAGCAATTGAAACAAATATTGGAAAGAACACGTTTCCGGAAGAAGAGAATTTAAAAAAGGTGCAAATCCCAATAGAATTCCCAGAAGGCGGGCAACCACTCGAACATGGTGCAGGAAAGCCTGAGCAAGTGGCAAATCTCGTTCACTTCCTTCTATCAGACCAATCCAGCCATATTACAGGAACCGAACTATTCATTGACGGAGCAGAGTCTTTGTTGAGATGATGTGTGGGGAGAGAAACGATATCTTGTTAAAGTGAATCGTGAACAGCGGAAAGTGAATCCAAAGCGAGGCAAAGTGAATCCTAAGCGATGCAGAGTGAATCGTGAATAGCAAAAAGTGAATCCAAAGCATGGCAAAGTGAATCGTGAATAGCAAATAGTGACGCATCACAGCCCAAAATAGACGCAGCTCTGCCCAAATGTGGCGCGGCCAAATCAGAAAGAGACGCAAGGCCCACCCAAAGTGGCGCACCTCTAACCATCCTGCATAGCAAAACAATAAAATAATATAAAAAGGGGGGAAGCATCACGTTGAATATGAAATTATTCTATATCATCCTGTCTATTGTCCTCGTGCTTCCTAATTCAACAACATTGCTTAGCAATATGAAAGGGGGAATAGGGATGATGGGATCAAATACTGCAGAAATTATTGTGGATGGGCATCAGGATGCACTGTATAAATCAATAGACTCTGAGACTTGGTTGCCGACAACAGATCTCGGGAAAAATACAGATTTTGAAGTTGATATTCCGAAGTTGCAAAAAGGAGGATTAAACGTCCCCTTTTTAGCTGCATATACACCAGGCTTTTATGGAAATGATGCGCGGAGCATAAGCCACACACTTGCGCAAATCTCCTCTTTATATTGGACGGAAGAAAATAATGCCGAGCAGCTACAAATCGTTTCACATGCACCTGATATCCTTGCCACTGCAAATCGTGGCAAAATTGCAGCTGTCCCTACAATTGAAGGGGCTTATTCCTTGAATAAGGAAAATGCTCTAGAGCTAACTCGCCAATATCGTGATCTTGGCATAGCAGTAATGGGCTTTACGTGGAACTATTCGAATGCCCTTGGGGAAGGGGCCGATCAAATTTATGATGACCAGGAGAAAACGGCCTCATCAGGCGGTCTTACAGAACTTGGAGCGAAGGTAGTTAAAGAAATGAATAAGCTAGGGATGGCAGTGGATGTTTCCCATATGGCTGAGAGCACGTTTTGGGATGTCATGGAAACAACGAAGGCACCAGTTATTGCCACCCACTCTGGTGTTAAGGCATTAAAAGATCATCAGCGTAACCTAACAGATGAGCAACTCGTCGCATTAAAAGAAAATGGCGGTGTCATCGGAATTGTCTTTTATCCAGAATTTCTTACAGATTCGGGTGGAGCCACGATTTCTGATGTGGTAGATCACATTGATCATGCTGTTAAAATAATGGGAGTAGATCATGTTGCGATCGGCTCTGATTTTGATGGAGCTGAACTGCCGAGTGATATAAAGGACTCCAGTGAAATTGGAAAAATAAAAGAAGCACTGACCGAACGAGGATACTCAGAGGAAGAGGCCAGCAAAATCATGGGTCTGAACACGTTGAGAGTGTTAAATGAGATTCAGGGAGCGGCAGACCGAGTGGTTCGTGCCAAGGGAATTTCTATCATGCCTGAATTAGAAATGGGAGAAAATCTTAATGAACGTACACCTACCCTAACTGCAGAATTGAAGGTGGAGGAAGGAACAGAAATCGATCCGGAAAGTTTAGAAGTTATCGTAGACGGAATTCCAAACCCGGCAACATATGATAAGAAATTAGCTACCATATCTTTTACACCTAAAGAACCATTGAAGGAAAAATTCCATGTTGTCACCTTCCTAAGTGCAGATAAAGAAGGAAACGAGCAGAGGACGACGAGGATTTTTAGAGTGGAATAGGTATTGGAAAGCAAAACCCTTAAACTGACGCCTATTTCACCTTGACAGGACAAAGAGCGGAAGTATATGATACATACATATGTATAGATTGTGAACATATGTAATCTGAGAGGGAAGAGAGATTTTATGCTGAATTGGGAAGATAGAAGATTAATGGTGAAAGTGGCCAAGCTTTATTACTTTGATGGTTGGACACAACAACAGATAGCGAATAAACATAATGTATCAAGGCCAGTAATTTCCAAACTATTAAACACAGCAAAAAAAGAAGGTATTGTTGAGATTTATATTAAAGATGAAACATCACACACGGTGGATTTAGAGCAACAACTCGAAAAGAAGTATGGCTTAAATGAGGTAATTGTCGTTTCTACTGCAGGATTTGCACCGGAAATGGCGAAGCGACAACTTGGCCAGACTGCTGCATCATATGTTTCCAAGAGTCTTACGAATATAAAAAGTTTAGGGATTTCCTGGGGATCTACGCTTCTATCCCTTGTAGAAGAATATCCGTATGAGCGTCGCAGCGATATTCATATTGTGCCAATAGTTGGGGGGATGGGAAGTGATTATGTTTATTTACATTCCAATCAACTGTCCTTTAATCTGGCACAAAAAATGAACGCATCCTGCTCATATCTATATGCCCCCGCAATGGTAGAAAGCCAGGATTTAAGAGAACGACTTGTTAGCTCAAAGGATATAGCTTTTGTGCTTGAAGAGGGAAGAAATGTAGATATGGCCGTAGTAGGTCTGGGTAACCCTTATAAAAGTTCTACGATGGAGAAGATTGGCTATCTAAATGAACAGGACTTAGCTTCCTTACGAAAAGCTGGTGTGGTAGGCGATATCAGTTCGAAGTTTTTTGATGCTGTCGGTGAGGAAGTAGATCATCCGCTGAATAACCAAGTCATAGGCCTTACCTTGGATGAAATACGTAAAATACCTAAGGTGATCGGGATAGTAGAGGGCTCCTACAAACTTGAAAGTATTGAAGCCGCACTACAGGGTGGATACTTAAATGTTCTCATTACAGATGATCGAACAGCACAGGAATTGGTGGAAGACTAATGGATATAGAAATAAAGAAATAATTAGTAAAGAGGAAATTTAAAACAGGTGCTAAACATACTAAACGAGACAGTACGTTAGCACCGTAATAGTAAGCAAAAAAAGCGCCTGTATATTTAAATCCGGGCGTTTTGTTTTAATGCAGTTAAACAAAAGGATGGTTTACCCCGGTGCAACCGTTCGTAAGACTCCCACTTCAAAACATGAAGTGAAACCGTTAGTTTTTAGTGGGAGTAAACGGACGCTAACACCCCGATTCTACAATCAGTGGGGGAAGAACGAATCCCCCCTCTGGTTGAAGTTTCACTTTACACTATCTTCCTTTTAGATAAACCAAGAATACCTGCGACTAAACAAGAAATACTGATTCCAATTAGAAAGGTATAAGGGTTAAAGTATAGATAGTTTAGATGGATGCTTTTCCACCAATTTAACCAATTACCAAGTGGATAGTAAAGCGCTTCTTTTATCGTTAAGACAAAATCCATTTGGGAAACAACTGAAAACCAAGTGATTGCTATAGCAATTGCAATGACTAGTATACTAATCAAAGCTTTTTTCTTTGAGAGAATTTCAATAATCTTCATCGAAAAAACTACACAGAAAGAGATAAATAGTAGGAAGGAGATAAGGATATTTGGTATAAACGGGTTGCCATTTCCAGAACTGACCTCTGGTGGCGTCGTCATCAAATCATAGATGAGATAAAAATTAAGTACATTTATTACCAAAGCGATAAGGAGCTTACGATTGTTAATTTCTTTTTTTATGACGAACCATTTTGTTAATTTAACCATGATAAAAATGCCCATTGCAAGAGGCCCATATAAAATAATGAATATTAACATATCAGGTAATCCACTTAGTAAACCTTCCAAAAAATTCACCCCTTCATTAGTAGCTAACTCAACAGACTTACCCGATAGTTAGATGACTTTACTTTATAATACCATAATATTCAAAAAATAATGCCGAAAAAGTTATATGTTAAACTACCTTTTGCTAAGTTGTTATGTAAATCCTCTGGCTATAAATAAGAAAAGACCAAATCATAGGCGATTTGGTCTGGTCATTCTATCTCTTAAGTAAGTGGGAAACCTGCAAACATACTCTACTTTTTCTGTGTAGGTACAACCACCGATTTCAAACCTTCTTTACTTAATGCTGTTTCAAATGCTATTTCTGTTTCTTCTAATGGGAAGGTGTGGGTAACAAAAAAAGAAAAGTCCAGTAAACTTTGATCAATCCATTTTACTGCTTCCATGTGAAGATGTCTTGGAGCACCATGGGTACCAACAATTTTCAGCTGCTTATAAATAATTGGGTTCGTATTGATGGGCATGTCGGTGACACTTTTAATCCCTGCGAAGTACAACACGCGTCCAGTTGTTCTGGCAAGAATTAGCGCCTCATTTTGAACTGCTGGCGACGGGGCTGTTACGATGACAGCATGTACACCAACTCCCTCTGTTTCCGCCATTACGCTGTCCACTGTGTTTTCCATGTTCGGGTCAATGACAATATCTGCGCCAATTTCGAGTGCTTTCTTTTGCCTATCTTTAGAACGCTGGACTGCAATTATTTTCGCTGCACCCATACGCTTCAATGCAGCAATATACATGCAACCGATTGCGCCCGCTCCGTAAACGACAACAGTTTCTCCAGCTTGTACTTCTAATTCTTGGAGGCCGCTTAACACACAGGAAAACGGTTCGGATAAGCAGGCAAGCTTGTAAGACGTCGTAGCCGCAATTCGCTGAACAGATCCGTTGCGAATAAAGAGGCTTGGCAATACTACATACTCAGCGAAGCCACCATCAACTTGATAGCCAATTGACCAGCCCTCGACACAATGATGCCCTTCATTTGCCTGGCAAAAGTGACAGGTGCCACAAGGCATATGGGCACCAAGTGTTACGCGATCGCCAATTTGAAAGCGAGACACTTCCGGCCCGGTTTCTACGATTTCTCCTGCTATTTCATGCCCAGTGATACGAGGATAATCTACACGGTCATCCCCGTTCTGGTAGATGCGCAGGTCTGAACCACATACCCCTACAGCATGAACTTTCAGCAATATTTCATCGTCCTGTATACTGGGACGATCTCTTTCTGTTAGGTTTAAGCTCCGTTTTCCGGTAAGTTCAACTGCTTTCATCCAATGTCTCCCCCTTTATGCTTCTTTAAATGTCACGGCTTTCGTAATTAAATAATTCATTTCTCGTCTTTCTTCCTCTTCTTTTGCACGGTCCCATTGCAGGATTGTCGCCATTTCTTTCGCAACATAGGGTAGCGACCTTTTCACTTTTTCCAGGTTGAAAAGGAGATAGCTTGTTCGGCGGTCATAGAAATCTGTTAAGGATGCCACCATCTCATGCTGAATAGTGTAGTGTACTTCTGCAAGGACATCTCGCTCTTCTTTATCGGTATAAGTGGTGTCCAGCTCACTGATTAGGTGAAGCAGCTTTTCTGTATTGGATCCATAACGAAAGACATAGTTCATGATCCCTTCTTCAGTCAACTTGAGATCATGATACATGCCGTGTAGTTTACGGGCATAGAGATTCATTTCTTCACTGGAATCAAATTTGCCCCCGGAAAGCTTCACTGTATCCGTTTGTGTGCCGTTCGAGTGAATACCAGCCTTTGCTTCAATATGAGTTAACACTCTATCAGCCATCTTACGGTAACCAGTTAATTTTCCGCCTGCAATCGTAACAAGGCCTGTATCCGATTCAAAGATTTCGTCGTGCCTTGAAAGTTCTGATGGCGATTTACCTTGTTCTCCAATAAGCGGACGAATACCAGCCCAGCTGGAGGTGATGTCTTTTTCCGTGAGATTCACATCTGGAAACATATCATGCAGACATCCTAGCAAATAAGTAACCTCTGACTTGTTGACATGAATGTCATCCATATTCTGGCTATAGAGAGACTCTGTTGATCCTACATAGGTTCTGTCACCAATTGGAATAACAGCAATCATTCTACCTTTATGCTGAAAATAAATAGAAGAAGAAACGGGTAGATCACGATATTGGAAAACAAGGTGGATTCCCTTTGCAAGTACCATGTATTTCCCTTCAATTGGTCGATCTTTCTTTCTGACTTTATCAACCCATGGTCCAGCTGCATTGACAATGTGTTTTGCTGTGATCGTGAAAGTTTGCTCCCCTATATGGTCCCTGGCAACGACACCTTTCACCTGGTTTTGTTCATCCTTTAGAAATTCTGTCATTTCCGCATAGTTCAAGACAGAGGCTCCAGCCTCAGCAGCTGTTTTGGCCACTTCCATTGTTAGCCGACTATCATCTGTTCGATACTCTACATACTCTCCGCTCCCTTGAACAGTATCTTTATTAAACAATGGTTCTCTTTTCAGCGTTGTCTTCTTAGAATAGATGGTATTTCTTTCCTCTTTTTTTACGCCTGCCAATCGATCATAGAGTGTCAGACCTGCTTTTAATGTTACAAGATTATAAGATTCCTTTTTTACTAGTGGAAAGTTCATTTTAATTGGATAGACAAGATGCCGAGCGTTATTATACACAATCGCTCTTTCGCGCCCTGTTTCTTTTACAACTGGGAAATCAAAGTTTTGTAGATATTTAAGCCCGCCATGAATTAGCTTCCCAGATCGACTGCTCGTGCCAGAAGCAAAGTCATTTCTTTCGATGAGCGCTACCTTTAACCCTCTTGTCGCGGCATCTAACGCAATTCCGCTCCCGGTTATGCCGCCGCCTATAACCAATACATCGAAATGATCTCCTTCCATTCTTTTCACTATTGTCTCACGTGACATAGTAGAGAAGATTTCTGTTTTCATTCGTGCATCCCCTTTTTATCTTATTTACAAATGTTCAAGTTGGTATCATAAGTAAAAATACACATTTAGTATAACGTTGTTAAAATTTTTAGTCAATAAAGGGCTTACAATTGTGTGTTGTTTGAACGGTAAGTATAATTGATACCGCTTCCATTAATGAAAATTTGTGGTAATCTTATAGCATCATAGATGGATATACGTAAGGGGGACGAAAAGTGGATACGAAAGAACGAAAATTTATAGTGAAGATTGCTAAACTCTATTATTTAGAGGGGTGGACCCAAAGCCAAATAGCTAAAAAAGTGGGTTTATCACGACCAATTATTTCAAAAGCACTTAAGCAGGCAAAGGAGAAAGATATTGTAGAAATCTATATAAAAGATGAAGCAGCTCACACAGTAGAATTAGAAATGCAGTTAGAGAAAAGGTATGGTCTCAAAGAAGTCCTCGTTATTGCGGGGAAAAATGGAAGCAGGGAAAAGACACAAAGCCAACTAGGTAGTGTCGCCGCAAATTACTTAGCTAAACGGTTAGACGAAGTTCGAACAGTTGGAATCTCATGGGGGAAATCTATGCAGGCCATGGTCGAGGCATTTCCTAACATGGAAAAGCCCCATATACACATTGTTCCATTGATCGGTGGAATGGGGCAGTCTCATGTAAACTATCATTCTAACCATTTAACATTCGAGTTGGCGCAAAAATTAAATACGCGCTCCTCTTATTTGTACGCTCCGGCTGTGGCAGAAACCACTGAATTTAAAAAAGAAATTATTGCTTCTAAAGACGTGGCAGAAGTGTTAGAGGTTGGAAAAAAAGTAGATATTGCAGTAGTCGGGGTTGGTCACCCTGTTATTCAGACAACGATGAAAGAGTTAGGTTACTTAAGTGAAGAAGATATTCAGACACTACAAGAGACAGAGGCTGTAGGGGATATTAATTCCAATTTCTACAATGCTGCCGGTGAACTGATTCGTCATTCGCTTAATGACAGACAGATTGGCCTATGCCTCGAGGACATTAAAAAAATACCGGAAGTAATTACCATTGTGCAGGGTGCACACAAAGTTGAAAGCGTACGGGTAGCCTTGGAAGCAGGTATATTAACCACTTTAGTCTTGGACGACCAAACAGCTGAATTGCTTTTGGAAAGTAGCTCATTAAATTAGTATTCAAAAATCATTGACAATTCAATGTAAGCGTTTTATTATGTTTACAAACGTCATAATCTTTTACAAGTGTAAAGGTGGGGGTAAAAATGTGGGGAACATTCATTCTTGTGTTTGCAGGTATCTGGGCACTACAGTTTTTGTTAACGCAGCTTCAAGTGAAGCATTACAGAGCAAATATTAAAGAATTTGCTAAGCGAAAAGCAGGCTATCTCGGTACTGGCTACTACAAAAAGACATTAGGGACGGGTGCACTTATGCTAATCGTGTGTGATGAACAAATGGAGATTGTCGAAGCACGAATTATGAAAGGGCTTACTGTATTTGCCAGGTTTCGTAATATCAACAAACTTATTGGCATGCAGTTGGAATCAAGCAAGGAAGCAGAATTTTTATCCGTTAAAGAAAGAAATGCATTGCAAGGTGCTATCGATATGATTAAAAAAGAAGTAAACAAAGGAGAGGGGAATGAAGCATGGATTTCTTAATTAATTTAGCTGAAGGTTTTATCGGTATGTTTGAGGCCGGTGGAGAACAATTTATGGGGCTCGTCACAGGTATCATTCCATTATTAGTCGTTCTTATTACAGCAGTAAATGCCGTCATAAAATTTATCGGGGAAGACAAAGTGAATGCTTTTGCCCAAAAGTGTACGAAATATTTCATTCTAAGATATACCGTTTTTCCGTTTATCGCCGTTTTCTTCCTAACTAACCCGATGTGTTATACATTTGGTCGCTTTTTACCTGAGAGACAAAAGCCAGCTTTCTATGACTCGGCTGTTTCGTTTGTTCATCCGGTAACAGGGCTCTTCCCACATGCTAATCCAGCTGAGTTGTTTGTCTACATGGGGGTTTCAGCAGGGATCACGTCATTAGGTTTATCATTAGGACCGTTGGCTCTACGCTTTTTACTAGTTGGAATTGTTGTAATGTTACTTAGAGGTTTAGTGACAGAGATTATTACAGACCGCATGATCAAAAACAAAGCGAAGAATGCAGAAGCGAACGTTGCATCTTAATTTAGCTCGGGAGAGGAGAAGAATATAATGAGTGAATATAAAGCTGTAAAAATATCAAAAGGTCCATCTGGATGGGGAGGACCATTAATCATTGAACCTACAGATAATCAAAAGTATATTTTATCAGTTACTGGTGGCGGAATTCACGCAGTAGCACAGGAAATTGCTGATCTTACTGGTGGGATAGCGGTTGATGGATTCGAAAAATCAATTCCAAACGAAGAGGTAGCTGCCGCTGTTATCAACTGTGGTGGAACAGCAAGAAGTGGGGTTTACCCTCGACTTGGCATTAAAACAGTAAACACGTTCAGTAATTCGCCATCAGGCCCGCTCATGAAGTTTATTAATGAGGGCAACTTCGTTTCTGGAGTGGATATTGCGCAAATTGCATCCACAGATAACTCCGAAGCAGCAGCTGCAATAGACAAATCACAGGACCCAACATCACAAGATAGCTCTTTGCTTGATAAAAATGTTGCCCAGCAAAAGAAGCAACAAGCAAAAGACGCAGTGGCACAACAGAAGCAACAAAAGGGCAAAAAGAATCCGATTATGCGGTTCATCGAAGTACTTGGAAATAAAGTAGGTAATGTAGTAAGTATCTTTTTCCAATCTGGTCGAGATACGATTGATACGATCATAAAAAATATTTTACCATTCATGGCATTTGTAAGTGCGCTTATTGGGATTATTAATTATACCGGTATTGGTGATATTATTGCGGAGTTTGTTGCGCCGATGGCGACTAGTTTAATAGGGATGTTAATTCTATCATTAATAGCTTCCATTCCGGTAATCTCTCCATTGCTTGCACCTGGGGCTGTTATTGCACAGGTTGTTGGTGTATTAATAGGGGTGGAAATTGGAAATGGAAATATCCCTCCACAGATGGCACTACCAGCATTGTTTGCGATTAACCCGCAAGTAGGAACAGACTTCGTACCAGTGGGGTTGACGCTTGGGGAAGCAGAGCCGGAAACAGTGGAAGTAGGTGTACCTGCAGTTCTATTTTCAAGGTTGATTACAGGACCAGCAGCAGTAGTGATTGCATACTTTGCTAGCTTTGGTTTATATAGCTAAAAAACATAATTTTCATTCGGTTTCGTCAAATCTATTGACCTAAAAAAGAAAACGCTTTATAATTACAAATGTAACTAACCATTACATTTGTAATTTTTATTTTAAGAGATAAAGGGAAGCAAAGTTTTAACTAGAGTAAGCTGATGCGGTTGAATTTTGAAGTCTAAAGGAAAACGTGCCCATTCGCTCAAATAGTGAAGACTCGTTTTTCTACAGGAGTAATTAGATACAAGACTAGTGATGAAGGAGAGAGAAAATGGAGATGACCAAACCTTATGTAGACGTAAACGTTGTTCAAGTAGGGCAGGATGCCGAATTAATGCTTGAGGAAAACATGATTATTCTTTTTAACAGCAGTGTCCCTAATGATTTAAAAGAAATTGCTGTTGTGCATGATGGTGGAAGCTTGTCGATAGCATTACAAGCAGGGGATGAAATGTTAATCGATGAGGAAGTCTTCAAGATATTGTTTGTGGGAGATAAGGCAAATGAAACATTGACTGAATTAGGTCATGCAACTTTTCACTTTAACGGTGAGTCCCATTCAGATATGCCAGGAACGGTTTGTTTAGAAAATAAAAGGATCCCTCCGATTAACGAAAATACCGTCATTTCATTTAGAAGATAAAGTGAAACTTCAATCAGTGAGGGTTTTCGTTCATCCCCACTGATTGTTAGTTGAACAAATCGGGGTGTTAACATCCGTTTACTCCCAGTTAAACATCATTGTATCAATTCTAAGTGGGAGTCTTACGGAGGGTTGCACCGGGATAAATAGATAGAATACAACTGTGAGGAGTGGAGAAATATGCTTGGTTTGAATAGAAAATTGCAAAGACTAGAAAATGAAGGATCCTATATAAAAGTAGGACTTATTGGTGCAGGCCAAATGGGAAGAGGAATGATTTCTCAGATAGAAGGTATGAAAGGGATGCGTGTTGTTATCACAGCTGACCTACAGGTAGATAACATTAAGAGTGCGTATACACATGCAGGAATTGATGCAGCAAATATCATCACGACAGATGATAAAGAAGAAGCTGCTTCAGCACTAAAACATAACCAAGTGGTGGCAACAACCGACATGAAGCTAGTAACATCACTCGATGAAGTAGATGTTGTCGTAGATGCGACTGGTGTACCAAATATAGGAGCAGAGATTGCTTGGGATTCCATTTTGAACCGAAAGCATATTGTTATGCTTAATGTAGAAGCCGATGTAACCGTTGGACCATTACTGAAGAAAATGGCAGACGCTTCAGGCGTTGTGTACACAGGTTCTGCGGGTGATGAACCTGGCGCTATTATGGAGCTTTATGATTTTGCGGATGCAATGGGCTTTGAAATCGTTGCTTTAGGAAAAGGGAAAAACAATCCGCTTAATTTGGAGGCAAACCCAGCTACAGCCGAAGAAGAGGCTTTATCAAAAGGTTCTAGTCCGAAAATGTTAGCATCCTTCCAAGATGGTACTAAAACAATGGTAGAGATGAATGCGGTTGCGAATGCTACAGGCTTCCTTCCAGATAAACCTGGTATGCATGGATTCAGTGGTTCGGTCTCTGAGCTACCTGGACTATTTCTAGAAGAAAAAAAAGGCGGTAAAGTAAAAAGTAAAAAAGTGGTTGATTTTGTAAACGGGATTGCACCAGGTGTGTTTGCAATTATTGCTTCAGATAAAGACGAAGTAAATGCGGAAATGAAATATCTTAAAATGGGAGACGGACCGAATTACGTGCTCTACCGTCCATACCACCTAACAAGCCTAGAAACACCTCTTTCCATTGCAAAAGCTTATTTTGATCATGAGCCTACCATTGCACCATATTATGGAATGCAGGGTGAAACAGTAACAGTGGCGAAAAAGGATTTAGAAGAAGGAGAATACCTGGATAATATAGGCGGTTTTACCGTTTACGGGAAGCTGTTAAAGGCCTCTGAAGCAAAAGAAATGAATGCTCTGCCATTAGGATTAATCGACCAAAACGTGCAACTGAAAAGATCGATCAAGAAAGGCGAGACCATCACATATGATGATATTATACAAACAAAAGAAACAACCATTTGGAAGCTTCGTGCCATCCAAGATAAAGACTTTTCTTAGAAATGATAGGCCTCTCCACAATTAAATACTGTGTAGAGGCTTTTCTTTTAGAGGTGGAGAAAACGCTTTAATTATTCTTGACGTTTTTAGTGTTTAAAGGTATTCTTATTACAAATGTCACTATAATGAACAAATGTAAAAAGGAGCGATAAAAATGACAAAGCTATCATTGCCAGAGAATATTACGAACGAAAAGCTTACGGATCTCTATAAAGAAATGTGGCTCATTCGTTTTTTTGATGAAAAGGTAGATGAATTTTTCGCAAAAGGTCTTATTCATGGTACAACCCACTTGGCTGTGGGACAGGAGGCAAGTGCTTCTGGTCCATGCGCTGTTTTACGGGATGAAGATAAAATTACGAGTACACATAGGGGGCATGGACACTGTATTGCCAAAGGTGCTGACGTTAATAAAATGATGGCAGAGCTTTTTGGTAGAACAACAGGTTACTGTAAAGGAAAAGGCGGTTCCATGCATATTGCCGATGTAGAGAAAGGGAATCTTGGTGCAAATGGCATTGTTGGGGGAGGTATTCCCTTAGCAGTAGGGTCTGCACTCACATCTTCTATGAAAAAGCTAAACTATGTAACGGTTTGTTATTTTGGGGATGGAGCAACGAATGAAGGAAGCTTTCACGAAGCACTTAATCTAGCAGCGGTTTGGAATTTGCCAGTCGTCTTTATTTGTGAGAATAACCAGTACGGAATGTCTGGACCTGTAAAGGATATGGTCAAAATTCCGGATATCGCAACGCGCGCTGACTCCTATGGCTTTCCTGGTGTAGTGGTTGATGGTACCGATATGGTTGATCTGATGAACGTGAGCCATCAAGCGGTAGAACGAGCACGTAACGGGCAAGGCCCAACGTTAATTGAAGCAAAAACATACAGGTGGAAGGGTCACTCGAAAAGTGATGCGAAGAAATATCGGACACGTGAAGAAGAAAAAGAATGGAGAGCAAAGGATTCCATTAAACGATTCAAGGACGTACTTATTGAGGCAGAAGTAATTACAGAAGAAAAAGCGGAGGAGCTTAAGCAAGAAGCGAAGAAAGAGATTGAGGATGCTGTTGAATTCGCAAAAGAAGGTCCAATGCCTAGTAAAGAAGATTTATTAACAGATGTTTACGCTTAAGGAGGGGAAACAATGAGGGAGATAACTTACTTAGAGGCAGTAAGAGAAGCAATGAGTCAGGAAATGCGTAAGAATGAGGATGTTTTTATTTTAGGAGAAGATATTGGCGTTTATGGAGGAGCCTTCGGTGTAACGCGAGGAATGATCGAGGAATTCGGACCAGAACGGATACGTAACACCCCGATTAGTGAGTCGGCAATTGCCGGAACAGCAGTAGGAGCGGCATTAACGGGAATGCGCCCAATCATGGAGCTGCAATTCTCTGATTTCATTACAATCGCTATGGACCAAATTGTGAACCAAGCAGCGAAACTGCGTTATATGTATGGTGGGAAAGGAAAGGTACCAATGGTGCTCCGTACGCCAAGTGGGTCAGGAACGGGAGCGGCAGCCCAACATTCACAAAGCTTAGAAGCTTGGGTAACACATATTCCTGGATTAAAGGTTGTCCAGCCATCCACTGCATATGATGTGAAAGGGCTTTTAAAAGCCGCGATGGATGATGACAACCCGGTCATTTTTTATGAACATAAATTACTTTATAAAACAAAGGACGATGTTCCCGAAGAGCAATATTCTATCCCGCTTGGCCAGGCGGATGTAAAGCGTGAAGGAAAAGATGCCACCATTGTTGCTACTGCCATCATGGTGCATAGAGCATTAGAAGCAGCAGAAGAGTTAGAAAAAGAAGGGATCAACGTAGAAGTTATCGATCCACGCACTCTCGTGCCATTAGATACAGAAACCATTATAAAATCTGTTTCTAAAACGGGTCGCCTTGTAGTTGTTCATGAAGCTGTAAAGCGCGGTGGTTATGGTGGAGAGATTGCGAGCATGATCGCGGAGAGCGAAGCGTTTGATTATTTGGATGCACCAATCAAGCGCTTAGGTGGTGCACCATCCCCTGTTCCATACAACCCGGAACTAGAAAAAATGCATGTGCCACAAAAAGAGGACATTGTGCAGGCAGTAAAAGAAACATTAAATAGAGCATAAGGGGGGAGACGGATGGCGAAGGAAATTTTTATGCCGAAGCTAAGCAGTACCATGGAGGTTGGTACCTTGCTTCAATGGTTTAAAAAAGAGGGCGAAGAAGTAGAAGTAGGCGAACCTCTTTTTGAGATTATGACAGACAAGATAAATATTGAAGTGGAATCCTATGAAGAAGGTATTCTACTTAAAAAATATAATGAAGTAGATGATGAGGTACCTGTAAATGCCATTGTCGGCTATATAGGAGAAGCAAATGAAAGTGTACCAGATTCACCGCCAATTCCTGGTTCGGACGATAACGAAACAGCTGAGCAAGCGGGGCAGGAAACAGTCTCTGTAAGCGAGCAAAATGAAAAAGTAGGGCGCGAAGCTGGTGAAAAAGTAAGAGCCACACCTGCAGCAAGACGAGTTTCCCGCGAACAAGGTGTTTCCCTTGAAAATGTAAATGGCAGTGGGCCAAAAGGACGAATCCATGCGGCAGATGTAGAAGCATCTTTTGAAAAAGGTACATCAAATCGTCATACACCACTTGCTGGTAAGATTGCAGAAAATGAAGGCGTATCACTGGAAAATGTTCAAGGAACTGGTGCTAACGGAAAGATTACGAAATCAGATGTGCTAACTGCATCCAGTGGGCAAACAGAAACTTCCAACCAAGAACCATTAGAACGTGTTAAGCTAAAAGGTCTTCGTAAAGCAGTTGCAGACAAAATGCTGGAAAGTGCGCGCTCGATCCCGCATGTTACGCTGACAGCAGAGGTTGATATGTCGGCAACCGTGGAGGTCCGGAAATCTCTGCTACCAATCATTGAAAAGCAAACAGGCTACCGTCTATCCTATACAGAAATCATTATGAAGGCAACAGCCCATGTACTTGGTAATCATAAAAAACTAAATGCTGCGCTAATAGATAACGAGATTGTCTTTAATAAGTCAGTTAATCTAGGGCTGGCCGTAGCAGTCGAAAACGGATTAATTGTCCCTTCTGTTCCAGACGTACAAGACAAAGGACTTGCAGAACTAACGGTGGCAAGCAAAGAGCTTGGTGCAAAAGCTAGAGAAAATAAATTAAAACCAGCAGAAATGGCAGGCAGCACATTTACGATAAGTAATCTGGGCATGTATGCAATCGAAGGGTTTACACCAATTATCAACCCACCCGAAACTGCAATTTTAGGTGTGGGAAGAATGGCAGATAAGCCAGTTGTCGTCGATAAATCAATTGAAATAAGACCAATTATGGTCCTAAGTTTGTCCTTTGATCATAGGGTCATTGATGGAGCCCCAGCTGCTGCTTTTCTAACAGAGTTGAAAGAAAGATTAGAAAACCCATTTGGGTTGTTAGTCTAGGGGGTTAAACAATGGAGAAATTTGATCTAGCTATCGTCGGGGCAGGCCCGGGAGGCTATGTTGCAGCAATACGGGCAGCAAAGGAAGGGAAAAAGGTTGCACTAATTGAAGGCCGGGATCTTGGTGGAACATGTTTAAATCGTGGTTGTATTCCCTCCAAGACAATGTTGAAGCATGCTGAAGTCCTGAACCAAATTAAAGAAGCAGATAAGTTTGGCATACAGGTTTCCTCTTTTTCCTATTCACTAGAGAAAATGGTGTCACGGAAAAACAAGGTTATTAAGCAATTAAAGAGCGGGATAGAGGGGTTATTAAAACAAAATAAGATAACGCTCTATCAGGGATATGGGACAGTACAAAAGGATAAAACCATTACGGTTTCGTCAGACGAGCAACAATCGAGACTTGTTGCAGAGCATATTATTCTAGCAAATGGCTCAAAACCTTTTGTACCAGATTTACCGGGACTCACAGATATTGCGTATGATACAAGTGATACGATATTTGATATCCAAGCAGTACCTAAGCATCTCGTCATCGTAGGTGGTGGTGTCATTGGGCTGGAGATCGCCTGTATCTTTAATAGTATGGACACAAAAGTAGAAATCGTGGAAATGGCAGACCGCATTTTACCTAGTGAAGACAAGGACGCGAGTGCCTTTTTAGCGAAGCAACTAAAAAAAGCTGGGGTCAAGATTCATACGGAAACACAAATCACGTCGTTTACGAAAGAGAACGGCGAGACGAAAGTGGAAATGCAGCATAAAGGCAAGGTACAAAGCATCACAACAGACCATGTGCTAATGAGTGTTGGCAGAGCGCCAAATGTGGCGGGGCTTGAATTATTAGACCTTCAGATGGCTGGAAAGTTTGTTAAGACTGATTCCAGCATGCAGACATCTGTGCAGGGGATTTATGCGATTGGAGATCTCGCTGGTGGCTACCAGCTAGCACATGTAGCAAGTGAGGAAGGGATTAAAGCTGTAAACCATATTGTCGGAAACCCGGTTGTTGATGCAGCGGTGCCTCGTTGTGTCTACACCTTCCCGGAAATTGCCAGTGTTGGTCTATCAGAAGAAAAGGCAATCGAACTGGGCCATGACATCGATACGAAAAAAGTAGACTTAGCGGGGAACGGAAAAGCAATCGCTGCTGGCGAGAACACAGGATTTATGAAGCTAATAGCAGAGAAAAAGTATGGTGAAGTAATAGGCGTTGTGATGGTGGGTGCCCATGTGACGGAAATGATAAGTCAAGCAACCTCCTTCATGCACTTAGAAGGAACGGTAGAAGAGATGGACTCGATGATCTTCCCACACCCTACCATATCAGAGGCATTATCCGAGGCAGCAGCTTCTTGGCTTGGAAAAGGGATTCATTATAAGTAGTTTTCTTAAGACGTTAGCAGTGTAGGAATGCTAGCGTCTTTTTATACTAATTGAAAATTAATTAAAATATCGGACAATTTAACTAATAAAATCTGAAATGAAAGCGCATTCAAAAAACAGCGTGGGTTGAAATATAATAAATAGCGAAGGAGGTAAGAACATGTATCTGGATAAAAGAAGCTTCGAATTGCTTGAGGAGTTAATCCTAAACCCAAAGATTACGAGTAAAGAAATGGAGATTAGAAAGCAATTATCCAGAAGACAGATTAAGTATAGCTTTGAAAAGATTAATAACTGGCTTCAAGACAATAACTATCCCAAGATTAAACGACTTAATAGTGGCAACTTTATCGTGGATGCAACGTTAAATGAAATTATTACACAGAAAAATGAATTGGACACAAGTAGTTACATCCCCTCGGAAAATGAAAGAGTATTACTTCTCTTATTTATTATGATGTCTCAGAAGAACTTATCTTTATTCCATTTTACACATGCACTTAAGGTTAGTAATGTTACGGTCTTAAACGATATGAAAGAAGCACAAAGAAAAGTAAAACAATACCAGCTTGAAATCCATTATAGTCGTTGTGGTGGATATGTGCTAGAAGGAAATGAATGGCATATAAGAAACTTACTACACGATAGTGTACAAGAAATAAGACTTATATATAGCGGACTTTCTCTCATACAGGATTTCACCCTGATACCTATTAACGAAATAAATAATATCTCGATGCAATTAGAGAAGATTGAAGAAGTATTAAAAATAAAATTTACGGATGAAAAGTTTCAACTATTACCTTATTATTTAGGAATTATATTTAAGCGAATTGAGCAGGGATTTTTAATAGAAGTAGATTACCAAATTAAGTTTAAGGAACTATCGGGAACTAAAGAGTTTGAAGCAACAGAACTGCTGGTGGAAAACGACACTGGGCTTCCTGAAGTGGAAAGATTGTACATCACACTACAGCTTTTATCAGCGAACATATTTTCAAGCGAGACGTTGGCGCAACTAGAGATACCACAGTTGAAGAATGCCTTATTTGAGACCTTAAACAATGTAGAAAGACTTGCCTTTATTAAGTTAAAAAGTAAGGAAATGCTTGTGAAAAGGCTCATGTTACATTTAAAGCCTGCCTATTACAGAATGAAATATAACCTTACAAGTTATGCTAGCCCAGCACCATACATTGATGATTCCTACCTTGAACTAGACTCTATCGTCGAGCGCTCCTTAAAGCCGTTAGAAGAGTTTATAAAGAGCAAGATTCCTCAAAGGGAGAGACATTATATTACGATCTTTATTGGAGGACATCTGCTAGAAGCCAAGCAAATTCTCACAACAAGGAAAAAGGCCATCGTGCTATGTCAAAACGGTGTAACGGTATCTAAACTACTGAGAAATACACTAACCAAGCTATTTCCTGAGTTTGATTTTTTTCCAACCATGTCTTTAAGGCAATTCAACGAAATAGACCATTCAAGTGCTGAAATCATTTTTTCTCCTATCCCAGTAACAACAAACAAATACTTATTTATCGTTAATCCATTGTTGCAAGAAAGGGCAATGTGGAATTTAAGACAACGCGTTATGAAGAAAGTATTTGGTTATGACCAGGACTTAATCGATGTAGATAAATTAATAGATGTTATCCAAAGCTCCACAAACATTGTAGATAAAAACCGGTTAAAGCAAGATTTGCAGAGCTATTTTCAACAGACTGATCATAATAACAGGGACATTGTACAACTTCATACAGAAAGTCATCCTAACCTAAATGAATTACTAACACCAGAAATGATAGCCATTACGAATGAAGTTGAAAGCTGGAAAGAAGCGATACAATTAGCTTCTATTCCCCTGTTAAAAAACAATGTGATCACGGAAAACTATGTGAACAAAATGATTGAGGCACATAATTATCATCACCCATACATGGTTCTTGGAGAGCATATGGCGATCCCACATGCAGAGCCAGAGGAGGGTGTAAACCGTCTAGGGATGAGTCTTTTGGTTATTAAAAAAGGCATCCACTTCTCTGAAAGATTAAAAATACACCTTGTCGTAGTTATTGCACCTACTGACACTGAAGAACATGTAAAAGCTATCTATCAACTGACAAATTTGTCTATGGATCAAGAATTACTAAAGAAAGTAATGTATACGAGTGATAAAAAGACCATTACCCAATTATTAGAGAAGCTAAGTCAGACTCATAGATTAGAGGTGAAAGAGGTAAGTGGATATGAAAATTAACCCAGAGCTTATTTTCCCAAATATTGAATGCCATACAAAAGAAGAAGCGTTGAAGTTTGTAGCGAATCAGTTAGTTAAAAGTGGCTATGTTACGGAGAAGTTTGTTGAAAGCATTCTTGAGAGAGAAGAGGTTTTTCCTACAGGCTTGCCAACATTACCTTTCGGTGTCGCTATTCCACACACTGATGCGGATAAAGTTATGGAGCCTATAATAGCCTTCGCTTCATTAAAAAACCCCGTTAAATTTAAAGCGATGGGCAACTCTGGGTCGGACGTAGAGGTCAAGTTAATTTTTATGCTTGCCTTAGACAACCCAGAGGCACAGTTACAAACCTTACAACAACTAACAAGTATTTTTCAAAACGAAGAGATGGTGAAGAAACTGGCAGAGGTTAACAGTTCAGAGGAATTTACAAGTGTAATGCACGTTCATTATTAAACGATTAGGTTTAGCAATAAGCTTCAAAATATAAAATGTACAAGGGAGGAAATACAATGGGAGTTTTGCAATGGTTTGTCGATCTTGGAGCAAGTGTTATGTTACCAATTATTATTTTCGTCTTTGCATTAGTCTTAGGATCTAAGCCTGGAAAAGCATTTCGAGCAGGTCTTACGGTAGGAATTGGTTTTATAGGACTAAATCTAGTCATTGGGTTATTGACAGATAGTTTAGGGCCAGCAGCTCAATCCATGGTTGATAATTTTGGTTTCGCTCTAAATACGATCGATGTAGGTTGGCCTGCCGCGGCAGCTATTTCGTATGGTACAGCTCTCGGAAGCTTAGCCATTCCAATCGGGATCGCGACCAATGTCATTTTATTAACCTTTGGGTTAACCAAAACGTTAAATGTAGATGTATGGGATTATTGGCACTGTGCTTTTACTGGCTCTCTTGTTTATGCATTAACAGGAGACTTTGCACTCGGATTATTTACGATCACTGTTCATCTACTACTCATTTTTTTCCTTGGAGATATTTTGGCAAAGCATATTGAGAAGTTTTATGGATTTAAGAATATTACGTTTCCACATGGTGCATCAGCACCATCCTTTCTGGTAGCACTTCCTTTTAATTGGGTGTTTGATAGAATACCAGGATTTAATAAATTAAAAGCAAATCCAGAAGCAATTCAAAAAAGAATGGGCATATTTGGAGACGCTACTGTAATGGGTGTGATGATTGGTATTGTTATTGGTATTTTAGCAGGATACAACGTTTCAGAGATTCTGCAATTATCTGTTCAAACTGGTGCCGTCATGATGCTAATGCCGAGAATGGTGGCTTTATTGATGGAAGGTCTTTCACCAGTGTCGGAAGCAGCAGGTAACTTTGTTAAGAAACGTTTTCCAGGGAGAGATCTCTATATCGGGATGGATAGTGCGCTATCTGTAGGCCACCCGGCAGTATTATCTGCCTCACTAATCATTGTCCCAGTTACTCTATTTCTTGCGGTGATTTTACCTGGTAATACGGTATTGCCTTTCGGTGATTTAGCTACCATTCCATTCTTGATTTGTTTAATGGTACCAGTATTTCAAGGCAATATTCTACGTACCGTAATTGCTGGTTCCTTTTATATCGCGGTAGGACTGTATATTGCTACATGGGTGTCGCCACTTTTCACCGATTCCGCGATTGCAGCTAATTTCGATATGGGTAGTAACACAAGTATTTCTGCTTTGGTAGATGGGGCTGTCTGGACAACATTCTTGTTCGTTTGGCTACCAAAAGTATTTAGCTGGTTTGGAATAGGAGCATTGGGTCTCTTACTACTGGCTGGACTCATTTATATTAATAAAATCAAGCCAAAAAGGGAGATCCAAAAAGCAGCAAAACAGGAGGTGAGCTAAATGTACGACAGTATCAAAGAGGAAGTTTGTCATGCGAATAAAAGATTAAAAGAGAATAACTTAGTACGCTGGACTAGTGGAAATGTAAGTTACCGTTTACCAGAGACAGATCTAGTAATTATTAAGCCCAGTGGCGTTCATTTTGATGAATTAACTTTTGAAAGTATGGTAGCTGTGACGTTAGATGGTGAGGTTGTGGAAGGGGATTTAAAACCATCTGTGGATACGGAAAGTCATTTATATGTTTACAGACATCTCTCACATGTAAACAGTATTATTCATACACACTCCCCTTTTGCTACAAGCTTTGCCATAAGAGGAGAAGCTATCCCGGCATATACAACGACTGCAGCAAATGTGTTTGGAGAGAGTGTTCCATGTTCCGACTATGCAGCCATTGGGGAGCATGAAATTGGAAAGGAAATCATAAAGCATATTGGGAGTGGACCAGCCATTTTATTAAGAAATCATGGCGTTTTCACTGTAGGTTCATCAATCGAGAAAGCTCTGAAGGCTGCCGTTATTTTAGAGGAAGTAGCAGAATATGCATATTACGCTACTTTACAAGAGCCAAATATAAAACCACTACCAGAAGAGGTAGTAGCAGCTTGTTATGAATTCTACACAACTTCATATGGACAAAAATTAAAATAGGTGGAGGAGATTAAGGATGAAAAAGTTATTAATTATGTGTGGTACCGGAATTGCAACTTCTACAGTGGTCACAGGGAAAGTTAAAGAATGGCTTAAAGAACAAGGGCTAGAAAATGAAGTTTCTTTATACCAATCTAAATTAACCGATGAGTTGAATCGTATTGATGACTATGATGTAGTGGTTTCTACCACGCTTGTTCCTGATAATATTAAGGATAAAGTGATTGATGGGGTGCCATTACTGACTGGTATAGGTACTGAAGAAATGTACGAAGAAGTTCTCAGTGGATTAAATAAGGAATAAACATTAGAACTCCCGTATTTTTTACGGGAGTTCTTTTTAGGTTGGAGGGAATAATGGGAATATATGAATTTGGGTAAGGGTTATTCTTAAAAATCTGTCCTGTCTGATCCTGTTCACTTTTTGAGTCTGGTGGCTGATCGTATGGTGGTTCTTAGTTTAATCCTCACAAAAGTTGGGAATTTGAAACCAATGAAGGAAGTTTTCCGTATGATACGTTAGAAATATTAATTTCATGGAAGGAGGAATATAGATGACGAATCGTATGATTGAAAGAATATTAGGTTCTGTTGGTGTTGTTATGGATTTTCTGTTCGCTATACTAGGCGCTATTCTCATAGTGGTAGTCAATCTAGGTATTGGCTGGTTCGGAGATTCCATTAATAGTGTGGAATGGGGTTTTGTCTCTAACATACTTTATATCGTAAATAATTTATTTTGGCTTCCAGTGCTAAGCTGTGTTGTTAGTTTTATTTTAGGACTTATTGCTGTAATGAAGGTGAAGCGTAACGCCAAGCTTGCCGGCGGATTATTTATCGCTTCCGCAGCCATTAGTAGTTGGCTCTTATTCACCGGAGTGGCGTTTCAGTCAATCTTATATTTGATTGCTGGAATTATGTGCTTTATCCGTAAAAATGAAGATGAGGCTGGCGTAAGAGTATAAAGAAGAATCCGCACCTTGATGGCGCGGATTTTTTCATGACTTAATTTCCTGATAGGAGAAGACCGAGCTGTGCAAGCAACGCACTACCCGCGTACGTTCCCGTAAAAACAAATACGGCAACAATCGCAACCTTCCATGATGTATTACGAAGGTCAACTAATCGATTAGCAACAGAGACTCCTGCAAAGGTAAGGATAGGCGTTGTAATGGAAAGAAAGTCAACAGCCTGGATAGCTTGTACAAAGAAATCTGAGAGCAAACAAAGAACAAGTGATGTAATGGATACCCAGCCGAGAATAGGGAAATCACGAATAAACTTGACTGGCGATTTTTGCATAAGATTTGAGATGACTATTCCTATCATGGAAAAGAGCCACAATACTGCAAGTCCGGCAATTGTCATTCCTGTTACAGGGGTAGATTCCGGATTTTTTAAAAGTTTTATTTCCTGAGTGAATAATATAAGGGCAACACTCAATAGAAGGATAAGTCCGTATTTAGTATATTTGCGTAAAGTTGGGCTCATTATTTGTCACCTCTAGTGAAAGTTTTATACATAAATCGCTGTAGGGGAGCGGCTAGAAATACCATCGTAAATGTTCCAAGAAAGCTGGTAAGTAGCTGACTAGCTGAAGCATATGCTAGGATTGTGCTTTCCATTTCTGGTATACGTGCGACCAATGTTGCAGAAGCTGCGCTCATCATACTACCTGAACCAACACCTGAAGCCATTGCCAATGCTTCGACGCGAAGTCCAAGATCAAGCATTATGGGTGCAAACACGCTAAAGAAAATAGCCCCAAACAATGTTCCAATAATGTAAATAGAAAGCACACCACGGCCTTCCTTTGATTCCAATGTATATTTCTCCGAGATATAAGCAAGTTCCCCTTCACGTCCGATACCCAATGTGGCACCAATTGCTTCTCTCCTTAATCCGAGTAGCAGTGCAATTGGAAGACCAATCAGAACAGTTCCTAGGTTACCAATTTCTTGAATGATAAATACCCAGCCAACCTGAAGTATTTCTCTAATTTGTGGAGCGACATCTGCCCCGTATCTAGCCATCAGTGGCAGCATGATAAAGATAAGATATTTCCCCGCAAAACTAATGTTTCGATCACTGTATACCTTCTTCCAGAACCCTTTCCGGAAAATTTGTAGGCCGAGAACCATCGTAATAATAATGGCAAAAACTAATGGCAATAACCCAATGTTAAAAGGGCCAATTGGAATGTTTTGGAATCCTATCATCTCTGAAATGGTAATGACAGCTAGGATGAAAATAAGGAAATAAGAAAAGTTTTTAAACAACGTATACCCCTCGATTCTGGAAAGTTCTTTTATTTAGATAGATTAGTAGAGTTCGTTATATGTCTCTTTTTAAGTCGAGCGGAAACCTCGCCAAGCCGAGCGAGAACCTAGCCAAGCTGAGCGAGGACCCTGGGAAGTCGAGCGGAAACCTCGCCAAGCCGAGCGAGGACCCTGGGAAGTCGAGCGAGAACCTGGCCAAGTCGAGCAACCCAGAATAACGTTTACTCCACAATCCCAGCAATAAGTTCCGTATACTCCGCATAAGATTTTCGATAAAGTTTTTCTTTGTCTATATTACCGTTCATTTTTTCTAGTACATTCGCAAGGAAACGTGGGAACGTTTCATAAATGTATTCTGGATCCACATCAATAAAGTCGTCGCCATGAATGGTTCCAGTGAAGCCACTATAGCCAATTTGAATACATGGCATCATATAAGAAAGGTCTCCGATATCTCCTGCGGCACTAATGAAGTTGTTATTTAATAATTCTTCTATCTCGTTGGTTTCATCAAACGCTTCTTTTACAAAAGTAGATAAATATCTATCCTGTACAAATGGAAGGTAGCCCATTTGGGTGTGTGTATTCACCTTGCCTTGAAGTGCCAGCGCACTTCCGTTTGCAGCGTCATCAAGCTTTAATGCAGTCTTTTTCAAATAATCGACTGTCTTGGTCCTTAGATCTGTACCTACTGTGATCTGATTAGGGACAACATTTGTAGACATATCGGATTTCATAACAATTGGATTAATCCGTACATGTTCGGCTTCGTCTAATTGCTGACGACCAAGCGATACCGCTGTATTAAATAATGTCGACATGCTATAAGCATTTTTCGCGGAGAAAGGATCAAACCCGGCGTGTGTTGCTTTTCCTTCAAATGTATATTTTTTATAAAGGAATCCCGCCAGGTCGCAATTTATTTCAACCGTCCGTTTTTCAAATTCCCCGCCAATTGCGTGAACGCAAATACCAAGGTCGATATCATCAAAGATACCTAGCTTCATTGCTTCTGGTTTTCCTCCATAATGAGAAATCGTTCCTTCTTTAATTAAATCGTCTCGGTAATCGAGATCAAGGTATTCTTCAGCTGGAACAAAGATAAAACTAATTTTATTTGTTAATGTTGCTTCAGATTTATGAAGATGGCTGTATAATGCAAGAGCGATAGCGACCTGCGTATAGTGTCCACAATTATGTGCTGCACCCGAATTCTTATCAGCATACATGTGACTTGGCGCATACACAGCATCAAGCTCCGCAATGAAAGCGATATGTGTGTCCTCGTTCGGGTTCCCCATGGTTGTCTTAAACCCAGTGGTACTGAACTCTTCAAAGCCAATGTTCGGATTTACCTTTTTAAGATAATTCATTACTTTTTCTTTTGTTCGTGTTTCTTTGTAACCAAATTCAGGATGAAAATAGATATCCTCTGCTATTTCTTTGATTTCCTCATATTGCTCTTTGAAAAGCATCGCAAATACCCCCATAATTATTTTAACGTGCTAAAGTATGTTTTTATCTTAGCATTCGACAAAAATTGCGTCAATAACGAATTTTATTTATTTATTTTTATTTAATGTTCGTATTTTGGTTATGAACTTATACAAAAAACGCCCGATTGCTAGGAAGCAATGGGCGTTACACTAGTTATTTTTTCTTTTCAACACAACAAGTTGCTCTCCCTTGCTCAGGTTTATTTTCTTACGCAAGGTCACGAGCTGGATCGTTTTGTTTTCTTTCTGAACAAAGAGAGGAGTACATTCCTCCGGTATAGTGTCCTTGTCCAGCTTACAATTTTCTTTAATTAAAATTGGCTTTATTTCATACGTTGTATTTATTTTTCGATTTAGTTCAGTAAAAATAGCATTCTCTTCGAATAGTAGGTGTGCTTTATGGGATGTATTTATTTCTTTTTTACCCAAGCTACTTCCTGCTGGTAAGGAGAAGGTATTGTTAAAGCCAAATTCAGGTGCGAATGTTTGGCTGACGAGTGCATTATAGGCCATGTCTCCAGTCATCGCTAGTATCGTTTCATATGGTGTAAGATCCACGTCGTATTGCGTATGCTCTGATAAAAGCTGGCCATGATAGATCGGGATGTCCTTATCGATAGCTGCCTGTAATCTTCCTCTAGAGGAATCACTAATTAGAACAGGAATACCAAGTTCTTTTATATATTTGGCAAAAGCTATGGAAAAGCTACTCGCTCCCACGATAAGAACGCCGGGTGGTGCATCATTAGCCAGACCAAGTGCTTTCGCCATAGGGCGTAAAGTGAAGCCATGGGCACAAACAGTGATGAAAACCAGGGCAAAGGTTAGCGTTGTTAGTAAGGCTGCACCTTCATGCCCGTCCTCAAGCAGAATCGCGGCAAAATATCCGGAAACGGTCAGTGCGACCACCCCTCTGGGAGCGACCCAACCAATTAGGGTTTTCTCCTGTTTCGTTAACTCTGTTCCAATGGTGGAGAGCCAGATAGATAATGGACGAACGATAAAGAGCATAACGAGTACGAACCCGATAATTGGCCAAGTAAAGATCTCCGCAATCGTTTCCCGAGAAAGAGATGCTGTTAGTAAAATGAAGATCGTGGAGGTTAAAAGCACCGAAATGTTCTCCACAAAATGATTCACATTGCCAATTGACGAAAGATACCGCTTCGTGCGGGCAAGCGTGAGTCCCATAACCGTTACAGCGAGCATTCCTGTTTCATGCATAATGACCTCAGCCACGGTAAAGCAAAGTAACACAAAGGCTAAAATGATTGGTGATTTAAGATATTCAGGAAAAACCCCTTTGCTTACCATAAAACTTACCAATAAGCCAATGCCTAGTCCTAATAAAATGGCAATAAAGGCGCTGACGAAGAATGTAAGCATATAATCTGCATGCAAGCCTTCTGTGTTGATGACTTTGATTACTTCGTAAGCAAATAAAGCAAGTAATGGGCCGAATGGGTCGACAATAATGCCTTCCCATTTAAAAACAGCAGCAATCCGCGGGCTTAGCTTAGCATTCCGTAACAGTGGAATAATCACAGTCGGACCTGTAACAACAAATAACCCACCAATGATAAAGGAAATTTCCAAGCTGAGACCTGCTATGTAATGCGCTGCGAGTGCGCCGAAGATCCAAGCAATAATGGCACCTATTGTAACAATACGAAATACAGATTTGGAAACACCCTTTATTTCTCTAACATCAAGCGTTGAGCTCCCCTCAAATAGGACAATGGCAACGGCAAGCGAGATAAGTGGGCTATATAGTTCACCTAATGCCTCCTGGGGATTAAATAACCCAAAGACAGGACCGAGCAATAAGCCGGCTATCGACATAATTACAATCGATGGCCATTGTATCCGCCAAGCGAGCCATTGTGAAAAAATACCAACGACAAGGATAACGACCATACTGATTAACACAACATTTTCCATGCGAGCACCTTCTAATCATTATATAATGGTATTCATTTTACCAATTTTGCCAGAGTTTGTCGCTATTTAGAGGTTTAGGGGGGAGGAGTTAGTCTGGGTGACGCATGAATTGCCTGGAGTGGCGCAACCTCAACTCCGAGCGACGCAATACCCACTGGAAGAGATGCAACACCAGGTCGAAGCGACGCGAGACAGCCAGAAGAGGCGGGTGCAAGTGACGCAACAATTAGGTGAAACGGCAAAGTGTGGGAGAATAACAGGATTAGTTATCCCCACCACATAGCCAAAACAATAAAAGACCAGCTATACGTCAATAATCCAAGGATGCCAAATATAGCAAAATACGCTTCCATTCTATCCTTTTCAATTCTCTGTTTTTTAAACTGGATGTAGGTAAAAACAAAGCTACTTAAATATAGAAGTAGACTTATTATCGAGGTGCCGGTTAAATAGTATATCGGATATGATTTAAAGAGATAGTCATTCAAGAAATAAGCTATACTTTGTGCACAAAAACCTGTGAGGATTGCTACACCAAACATCCCCAAAACACTTGCATCTGCCTTCGTCATAGAACCCGCTCCTTTTCCACTACCTTATAATTTGATATTAGCATAAATTCCCATAAGATTTTCAGCTAGATAGCACTTGGGTAAAAAAATGCAGTCTGGGACTGCTTTTTAATAGGCATGAGCTTTTCCACTAATCTGAAGATGATATCACCGGGTTACCTTTAAAGGTAGTTTATTCTGAATACGATACTTAAAAACATATACAAACTACATCAATTTTTATATTTAGTTAAAACTATAGGGAAAGAATAAGGAGGGATTAAGGATGGCAAAAGGAAAAACAAAAACGAAAAACAAGAGCAAGGAAGAAATTAATGATATGAAAAACGACAATAAATACAAGCGAAATCGACCTCCAGGTAATTAAGAGTAAAACGAAAAGCCCTAAATACCAGTAGAGTGAAAAAACCCCCAGCAGTTAAAAACTACTGGGGGTAAAAATCTAGTAGAGGTTATACAGATGTCGCACCTTGCGCGCCATCAATTCTGTAATAGGAACCACTAATAAAGGAAGCTCTATCAGAGGATAAAAAGACCATTAAGTCTGCAATCTCTTCAGCTGTTGCATATCGATTCATTGGAACAGATGCTTCAAATTGTTTTCTAGCTTCATCGGTGTTGTCACCCATTGCATTGGTTTCGATAGATTTCATCATTGCTGTATCGACACCAGATGGAGCTACAGCATTAACGCGAACACCATATTCTGCCATTTCTAATGCAGCAGTTTTATTCAAACCGATGACTGCATGTTTAGAAGCAGCATAGGCTCCCATGCCAGGTGCTCCTAGTAGGCCACCATTTGATGCAGTATTTACAACAGCACCAGCTTTTTGCTCTTTCATTATGTCCAGCACATATTTCAAGCCAAAGAAGGCACCCATCACATTTACACCAAATACAGCATTAAAGTTATCTGCTGTTTGTTCTGTAAGATTTCCAAAAGCTCCATTAATCCCGGCATTATTGATAAATACATCAATTTGGCCAAAATGTGCTTTTGTTTTTTCTACATAATTTTTTACGTCTTCTTCTTTTGATACGTTTGCTTCAAGTAGAAGGACGTTAGAGTCTTCAAGAGAGCTTGCAGCTTCTTCTAGTGCTTCTTTCTTCAAGTCCACAAGGGCAAGTTTTGCTCCTTCTTTTTGAAAAGCTTTTGCAGCTGCGATTCCAATTCCACCGGCAGCGCCTGTAATAAGTACGACTTTATCTTTAAACTGCATAATTTCCCACTCCTATCACATTTGTTACATGACAAAGGCGGATTTGTCTCTGTTGATGTAACGGATACATAAATTTTTGATCTCATATAAAGCTTACGCCTCTATGGTGAAGTTAATCAAGAAATCTGTTTATCCCGCTCCTTAACTGGCAGTAAAACCTACTTTAAGAATGCGAGAGGTAATCAGGCTAGTGGGGACCAACTGCAGTAATGGTCCGATTCGTTCAACTAACAAGCAGTGGGTGAAAAACGATAATCCCCACTGATTGAAGTTTCACTTTATTTAAAAAGGTTTGCCATGTATTGTTTTTTCGTTTTATAATCTTCCGTCTGTGTTATTTGTTTCTGTAGCATGCCGATTTCTTCTTTAAGTTGATTAATTTCCATTTGCTGTTCTTTTATTGTAATAAAATGCTCTTCGTAAGCATCCTGTTTCTCTACTAATTTCTGCAACATATGCTCATGTGCGGCCACATGCGATATGGTTGTCCCGATATTACGCATAAATGCAGTAATATTAGCAGTATCGTGGCTGATTTTTTGTTCCCATTCTATATAAACTTCGGTCTGTGGATTGTCTACACGCATTGGAAAACTTCTCCCTGCAAGCTGTTTTGTGATGGTTGTCGTTCCCATATTCTGATATTTACACTTTTTTATAAAACGCATCACGTCAATTGCTTCAGTGAGGAAGTAGATTGTATCATCTTGTTGGGTTTTTGGAATATACATCGAGAACTCCTTCAACCAATGTTCCCCTGTTTGCTGTGGGATTCCAACGATATGACAAAGTCCTTGAAAGCTTAGTAATTCCATTCTTTTCACCATCTTTCGCTGATTTATCTCGCCTTTACTGGCAGTACGCCACCATGCAAGGATGCGAGAGGGGATTAACTGCTAGTAAAGGTTCGATTCGTTTAACTAACATTTGGTGGGGAGTCAGGGAGGAGACTCCGACCAAATGAAGTTTCACTTAATGCGTGTGGTCTTACTATAGGCAAAATAGTAGGAACGTGAATGGCATAAATGTGGAAAAAGTATGGGATTTTCCCAATACATTATAGGTGGATGATGAAGTTAGAAGAAGCGATGTATGGAGGGAGCTCAAAACAAATTTTCACATATAGAAAAACCTCCGCATATGTAGCGGAGGCTTCTCGTTTTAGCCTGTTATCCTTCTTTATGGTAAACACGTTCGCCACCAATATAGGTTTCCAAGACCGTAATATCTTTTATCGCCATCTTATCAACGGCAGTTGGATCTTGATCTAGTATAGCAAAGTCTGCAAGTTTCCCTGCTTCCAGGCTACCTGAATTTGCTTCATCTGCATTCAGCTTCGATCCATCAATTGTCATGGTTTGTAAAGCTTTTTCCACACTAATACACTGATCTTCTCCGAGGATTTCTCCGTCCATTGTTTGGCGGTTTACGGCAGCCCAAATGGAAAACAGAGGGGAGATAGGTGTAATCGGGCAATCCGAATGCAAGGTGTACAAAATATCTCGTTCTGAAGCATCGGCAAGTGGATTGATCCGAGCTGTTCGCTCTGGCCCGAGAAAATATTTTTTATGGCGATCTGCCCAGTAATAAACATGATTAATAAAGAATGATCCTGCCACATCCAGTTCCTTCATTCTATCCAAATCGGTGTGTAAAGCTGTTTGCAAATGCTCAATTCGATGTAGGTGATGAGCACGAGGATTCTTATTTAATACAAACGAATAGGCATCCAATATGGATTCAATTGCCTTGTCTCCATTGCCGTGTATCGTAAGTCGGAAACCACGGTTGTGTAAATCAAGTAGTTCTTCCTCAAACTCTTCTTGGTCACGCAACAACTCCCCGTATTCCTCTGGTTTTGTGTAATACGGCTCACGTAAAGCAGCAGTAAATCCTTGAATAGATCCGTCTTGGAAAAGCTTCGCGCTATCTAATACCGCGCGCCCTTCCGTTGCAGCTTGGATTTCTTTATTAAGTGTTTCAGCATTTTTGTCTTTAAACGTGCCACTTAGTAAATGATGTAAGACCATCAAACGCATACGCAATGGATGCTTGGCTTCTTTAACTGCTTTAAGATGTGCCTCATATTCAGCCAACCCAAGGTCAAGTCCAACGCCGGCATCTGAGCATGTCGTTATCCCTTCAGCTAGGTAATCTTTCGCTCCTTCACCAAGCAGGTCAGCCATATCAGAAATAGATGGGGTAGGGATTGCCGCCTGGACTTGCTCCAAGGCAGGCAACTCATAGAGTACGCCATCTAACTTTCCATCTTCGTCTTTTCCAAAGTGTCCACCCTTGGGATTCTTTGTCTCATCTGTCAGGCCTGCTAATTCTAAAGCCTTTGAGTTAGCTACAGCAAAGTGAACCGATGTGTGCCGGATAAAAATTGGTACTTCTGTGGAAACTTGATCTAATTCTTTGCGAGTAGGATGTCGGTTTTCCTTAAGTAATGTGTTATCATACCCCCAGCCAAGCACCCATTCATTGTCATTCACTTTTTCCAGCTGAGCCCTTAATTTTTCTAATATGTCGCTAATGCTTTGATTCAATGGGGAGCTGCAATTAGCTTGATCTCGAAATTGTGAATACATAAGCAGGTGACTGTGCGTGTCAACGAAGCCCGGCACAACTGTTTTTCCCTTTAAATCGATAACTTGACTTGAGTCAATAGTTGCTAGAGACGCTTCTGGCGGCTCAGCAGTTTCCCAAACCTGATCTACTCGTCCATCTTTTACAGCGAATGAACCAGCTCGTGAAAAATTTTCATCCATTGTGAGGATTGTTGCATTTTTAATTACTAAATCAATCGTCATAATTGTGTTCTCCTTTATCCCGCCTAAACTGGCAGTAAATCCTCCACTTCAAGAATGTGGAAAGCAATTCAGTATTATAAGTGGAGGATCAATTGCCAGTAAAGGTCCGATTTGTGCAACTAACATCTGGTGGGGAGGTGAGGAACCCCAGACAAAGTTTCACTTTATGTTGTGGATTCCTTTGTTGTTTCTGTTGTGGCTGTTGCTGAATCTAGATCCTCCCAATAAACAGCGCGGACTTGTTCTGTTTTGTCATGGCTAGTAAGTAGGCTAACGATGACTAATGTTAGAATGGAGACAGCAAAGCCGAATATGGTATGGTCGATGGCCAGATTAAGATAGGGCCAGCTTAATGTTGCAATTAAAGCTAGAATCATACTCCAAATCATTCCATGCTTCGTCACTTTCTTCCAGAACATGACGGCAAGAAATGGGAATACAAGGACGGTCGCGGAGAGTCTTAACGCCCATTGATAGGCCGTTTCAATATTTGTGACAAAATATGCTGCTACCATACCGAGTATTGAAATGATCACAACGGAAAGCCTTGCCGAAAACATCAGTTGTTTATTCGTGGCATTTGGTTTAATCAGCCGCTGGAATAAATCTCTTGTTAGGTTAGAACTTCCTTGTAAAATAAAGGATGTGGCTCCAGTCATTAAGGCAGCCATTAATCCAATAAAAACAATTCCACCAACTGCAGGAGGTAATAGTTCCGCCGTTACATAGGAAAAGATCAGGTCTGCATCCATGTCGGTTGGCACGTATTGACGCGCAATGACGCCGATGGAATAAGGGAGAATTGAGATGGCCCCTGCAATAACAAACCCTGTAATACCAGCACTTTTTGCAACTTTCTCACTTTTTGAAGCGAAAATTCGTTGCCAGGTGGATTGCCAAACGAGATAAAACGGACCTACAGATAGAGCGTAGAGTAATACACTACCCAAGCCTTCTGAGCCTAATGGTGAAATATAATCGATTGGTGTGTTAGCAAGGATTTCTTGAAAACCACCGGCATATATAACACTGGATACAGCAAGGACAATGATCCCAATGATTACAATGACAGATTGCAGCGCATCTGTAATAATCGTCGCTGGTAAGCCGCCCAATATGGTAAAGCAAACGATTAAGACAAAGGAAATCGCAATCCCTGTATTTAGCTCCACTCCAAGCGTAATATTAAAAATCGTGGACATCCCAACCATTTGCAGGGCAAGTGTTGGAACGGAATAAATAAATGCTGAAAGAATAGATGGGATAATGCCTGATTTACCGCCGAAACGCTCGCCAAATAAATCAGCCAATGTATAGAGGCGTTGCCGTCTTAATGGACCGGCAAAAGCAACAATAAGTAGCAAGCAGAATAAAATTCCTGGAAGTGCAAATTTGAAGAATCCGGAAAGTCCTACGGTAAAGCCCATGCCCACCCAACCAATAAAAACAGCTGCGCCACACCATGTGCTTATAATGGTTCCGACTATTGGCCAAAATCCGGTGTTCCAGCCGCCGATTAGATAGTCATCATAAGTTTTCACCTTAAAGAAATAGTAAACCCCCATAGAAAACATTAAAATAAAATAGATTACAATATAGCTTAAATACCAAGTCATGTAAGTTAATCCCCTCAAAAATTTTTTCGGTTTCTTTCTGTCAAGACGTGCTCAAGTGTCACCACCTCTCTTTATAAGTATGTGTTTTATTAAACCAAACACAGACTGAATATTCAAGAATTGTCATTTGGTGTCGAATAAATAGGTGGAACATTTTTCTCAGCCATAGCGTTTTTCAGAATAAATGCTATATTTATTCTCCTAACCCTTATATAATGAAATAGAGAACGGTTACATAGGGGGAGTGGTAAGATGTTAGTCGGAGCAATTGAAGCAGGGGGCACCAAATTCATTTGCGGAGTTGGTACTGAACAGGGAGAAATACTAGAACAGATAAGTATCCCAACAAGAGGACCTGAGGAAACTTTGAAGGACGTCGTGGACTTTTTTAAAGGGAAAGAAATTGAACGACTGGGAATTGGTTCATTTGGGCCTATTCAAGTGAATAAGACTCAGCCTGATTATGGATCACTTTTAGAAACGCCGAAAACGATCTGGAAGCACTACCCATTATTAAAGCATCTTGAAGGGCATTTTCCGGCTGGTATGCCAATCGTGGTAGATACAGATGTGAACGCAGCAGCGCTTGGAGAAATTAAATGGGGCGCCGCAAAAGGAAAAGATTCCTGTGTTTATTTTACTGTAGGGACAGGCATTGGTGCTGGAGTGTTTCTCAATGGGAAGCTCTTGCATGGCTTAATGCATCCAGAAGCTGGACACATGTTTATAAAGCGCCATGAAATGGATGATTTTTCAGGTTGCTGCCCGTACCACAAAGATTGTCTCGAGGGACTTGCCTCAGGCACTGCTTTAAAGACGAGATGGGGCGTTGCTGGAACAGAATTGACTGACGATCGTGCATGGGAGCTGGAAGGCTATTACTTAGCGCAGGCAGCTGTAAATGCTATTGTTACATACTCTCCGGAAAAAATTATATTTGGCGGGGGAGTGTCACAGCGCCCAGGGTTGATAGAGCAGATTCAAAAGCAAACACTGGAGCTTTTAAATGGATATATCAAAAAAAATCAAATCACCGACAATATCGAGGACTATATTTCCTTGCCTGGTCTTGGTTCCCAAGCTGGTTTAAAAGGGTCCTTGGCATTAGTGTTGGATTGATTTTTAGAAGAAAGAAAGCCATGTAACATTTTACAAGTACATGGCTTTTTGCTGTGTTTTATTTCCGTGTTGGGACGATTACTGCTTATCCTAACATCGACCCGATTGCCCCAGCATGAGCACCCTTTTCCAAAAATATGGCTTGATAATCAAAGCTTTCTTCAAACATCTTTAGTCGCCGTTTTAAAGGTGGGTTTTCCTCCAAGGTACTCCCAATGAAAACAAGGGACTTGGTATGATGAGCCTGTGCTGCTTGAATAGATAGGAGAAGGATTGTCTCTGCAAGCAACAGTACTAAGCTTGCCATATGGTCATGGGAGGTCGCTTCTTGATTAAGATGTGCCTTTCCAAAGTTAGCTGCAGTGAGATCTCCCATGAGAGGAGCGGGAGTTGGAGCATAAATATCCCGTATTAAAAGGTCGCTTTCTTTCTCATCACCTTGTTCAGCAGAAGCCACGAGTGACGAAAAATTTGTCTCCTTATTGGAAAGAAGGGAGCCAAGACCGATTAATGTTCCGCCCCCAATTCCACTACCGAACAAACGTTGAAAAGAATGGGGTGTCACATGGTAAAATGACGTTCCTGTACCAATGCTTACCACAATATAATTGCTTACTTCATGACCTTCTTCTTCTATTAAGTAACGCGTACCATTTATAGTTGCTGTGAATTCATCTATTTGCTGAGCCTGTCCTGATAGGTTGGATTGGATATGTGCACCTTTTCCTCCAGTTATGAAAAACTCCGATTCGCCACCAAGCTTTTCAAGCCAGCTTATACATTCTTCCATTTGCTCAGATTGGAAAGTACGCGTAACCATTTTTCCGTTCATACGATGTGCCGTTTTTATGAGTGTTCCTCCTGCATCAATTCCAATAAGATTCATTCCCATCCCTCCTATTACCTTCCTACTACTATCATAACAAAATGCGAGCGATATTTTCGTTAGTTATAAGGTAACATGATACAATTAAGCTATACAGACTTAACAAATTTGGAAAGGAAGATAAGTATGACAGCAAAATTTATCGGTTATGCAGGAACATACACACGGAAGACGAGCGAAGGTATTTATCGGTTTGTACTGGATACGGAAAAGGAAACATTAAGCAAAGCTGAAGTTGCGGCAAAGGTAGGCAGCCCTACCTATTTAACCATTAGTGAAGATAAGAAGCATTTATATTCTGTTGCTCAGGATGGAGAGCTTGGCGGTGTACATGCCTATGAACTAACAGAGCAAACTGGTGAACTTGCTTCCATTAACGGGCAGCTTGTGGAAGGTGCGCCACCATGCCACCTTGATGTGAAGGACGGTGTGCTTGTAACAGGGAACTATCATAAAGGGGATATTGGCCTGCACCAGGTTGGCAGCAATAATGAAGCGGAACAAGGGCAATTTTTAAAACACGAAGGAAGTGGCCCACACGATCGCCAGGAAAAACCGCATGTACATTTCACAGGCTATACACCAGATGGAAACTATATTGTAGTGGCTGACCTTGGGACAGATAAGCTTGTCACGTATAAACAGGAAAAGTACGAGCTGGTTCATGTAAATACATTGACTGTCAAAGAGGGAAGTGGACCACGTCATATTGCCTTCCATCCAAATGGCAAGACAGCATACTTGCTCACAGAGCTCCGCTCAGAAGTTATTGTTTTGGATTATGATGCAGCAACTGGACGCTTTACCGAAAAACAGTATATTAAAGCGATCCCGGAAGATTTCACGGAGACAAATGATGCGAGTGCCATTCACGTTTCTTCAGATGGGAAATTCGTTTACACAGGAAATAGAGGGCATAACAGCATTGCCGTTTTTGCTGTTAATGAAGAGACAGGTGAACTTTCTCTAGTTGAGCTTACTCCTTCAGGTGGGGACTGGCCAAGGGATTTCGTGCTAGATCCAACAGGGAAATTCCTGATTGCATCCAATCAACATAGTGGAAATATCGTATTATTCAAAAGGGATGAAGTAACAGGGAAATTAACACAGACAGATGAAGTAATTGATGTGCCAGAAGTCGTTTGTGTGAAATTTCTTGGTTAAAGATAGTTAAGAATGATGCGTACAAACAGAGAGAGGCTGAGTGTCGGCTTTTCTCTGTTTTTTTAAGGGGGAAAGGGTACGCAAATATAGGTAGGTAAAAAAATGTGCAGATTGATCTTTTTATTTTAAAGGAATTAGGCACTCTCATTTTGTGATTTTCCTTAATAGAGAATTGTGTTTTAAGGATAAAATTGGACGGAGAAATAGCCTTTTATTTATTTTACATTTTTACTAGAATAGCTTAACGTTAGAACTAGAAGTTTTACCCTGCCGTCACGGACAATAACCCTCCTACCTCAAGAAGTTTCACGTTATAGAATGCATAGATTGATATAGTGTGTGGATGAAAATTAATTTATCCCGGTGCAAGCATCCGTAAGACTCCACTTTAAAACATGAAGTGAAGCCGTGATGTTTAAGTGGGATTAGAAAAAACCACCCCACAGATTGAAGTTTCACTTTATAATAAGTAGAGGAGGTGATGAAGTTGGAGATGAACGAAATATTACAGCAAATTCTTGATAATCAGGTCGAGACTAATAAAAAAATAGAGGCATTAGAAGCCAACATGGAAGGGCGCTTTGCTCAGGTGGAAGAGCGTTTCGTGCAAATAGAAGAACGTTTTGAGCAAGTGGAAGAGCGCTTTGCGCAAATGGAAAAACGCTTGGGACAAATGGAAGAGCGGATTGTACAAATAGAGAAGCGGATTGTACAAATGGAAGAACGTTTTGTGTTGGTGGAAGGCCGCCTTGACAAGGTTGAAGAAAAAATAGAGCTGCTGACTTCGCAAACTACACAGGCATACCATGATCTCGTTGAAATTATTACCAATCAAAAGGAAGACATAACACAAAATTTCACACCTCTTGTAGAGACAGCCTTCTGGGCGGACAAGACGCTCCACCTTGAGAAAGAAATTTACCCCGGTGCAACCGTCCGTAAGACTCCCAATTCAGAACATGAAGGGAAACCGTGATGTTTAAGTGGGAGTAAACGGACGCTAACACCCCGATTCGTTCGACTAACAATCAGTGGGAAGAACGAAAACCCCCACTGATTGAAGTTTCACTTTATAAATTAAAACAGCAGCATAGCTGACTATTGCACAATGGTAACACGATAAAGCCTTTGTGCAATCACCCCTTTTTTTACGTTGGATCGTAATAATTTTAGTCAGGAAGGAATGCCCCCGTAGTAAAAATGTTGAAGTTGCAAAATAGAAAAACGTACACATGCGAGTTTTTCTAAACCATTCCTCTTATCCCCACGCATAATGAGCCCACTTACGACAAGTCAAAAAATGAGTAGATATAAAGGAGGAGCAAGAATGAAATTTTTTCATACAGCGGACTGGCACCTAGGAAAACTAGTGCAAGGTGTGTATATGACCGAGGACCAGGCGTACATACTGCAACAATTTGTTCAGGCAATTGAAGAGGAAAAACCAGATGCTGTTATTATCGCCGGTGATTTATATGATAGAGCAGTCCCGCCAACTGATGCTGTCCATTTGCTCAACGATACGTTAGATAAAATAGTGCTACAACTCAAAACACCTGTGCTGGCTATTGCGGGCAACCACGACAGTCCTGGACGCTTGAATTTCGGTAGTAAAATCATGCGCGATAACGGCTGCCATATTACAGGGAATCTTAAAAAGGACATGGAGCCAATTATTCTTCATGATGAGCATGGAGAAGTGCATTTTCATCTTGTTCCGTACTGTGATCCTAGTATTGTACGTAATGAGTTTGGGGATGAAGAGATCCGTTCCCATAACGAAGCTGCTAAAAAAATCACAGAAGAGATTAAAGCAACAATGGATCTTAATGCACGGCATGTATTAGTTGGTCATGCCTTTGTGACACCATATGGTGAAGAAGAGGAGAATACAAGTGACTCGGAACGCCCATTATCCATTGGGGGATCGGAGTATGTGGATGCTACACATTTTAGTAGTTTTCACTATACCGCACTGGGGCACTTGCATCAGGCACATTATGTAACAAAGGAAACAATTCGTTATGCCGGGTCTCCGTTAAAGTATTCGATCTCGGAAGAAAATCACAAGAAGGGCTATTTTATTGTGGAAATGGACGAGAAGGGCGATGTCTCTCTTGAGAAAAAAGAACTTCTACCACGTCGGGATATTCGCACAGTAGAAGCATCCCTTGATGAATTATTAGAGCATCCTATCAATGAAGATTATGTGTTCATTCGCTTGACTGATGAAACAGCCGTTCTTTCACCGATGGAAAAAGTACGCTCTGTTTATCCAAATGCCATGCATGTAGAACGGAAAAATTATATGTTCTCCCCTGAATCAGAAGCGTCTAATGAGCCTATGGAACGAACAAAAATGAGTGATATTGAACTATTCCACGCTTTTTATAAAGAAGTAAAAGGCAATGAGGCGACAGAGGAAGCGGAAGAGCTTTTTAAAGAAGTACTTGATGAATTATTAAAAGAAGAAAATGAAACAGCATCCCCTCAAAGAACAAGGAATGCAGTGACGAATTAGTTGCCTTCCAGGCGGTAAGGAGCGAGCGATTTGAAACCATTAAAATTAACCCTGACAGCGTTTGGCCCATATAAGGAAAAAGAAGTCATCAATTTTACAGATCTACAGGAAAATCGTTTATTTGTTATATCTGGTAATACTGGGGCAGGAAAGACCACTATTTTTGATGGTATCTGTTTTGCTCTGTATGGCTCTGCAAGTGGTCAAGATAGAGAAAACAATGCGATGCTGCGCAGTGACTTTGCTGATGACAATGTCCATACAGCAGTTGAACTGGAGTTTGCTTTAAATGAGCGAACCTACCGGGTACTCCGCCAGTTAGGTCATATAAAAAGTGGTAACAAGACAAAGACAGGGGAACGTTATGAGTTCTTTGAGATAACCAATGGTAATGAAATACCGGTTGTGGATAGGCAGATGGTTTCCGAGATTGATAGAAAGATAGAGGAACTTATTGGCTTGACACAGGATCAATTCAAGCAAATTGTCATGCTACCACAAGGGGAATTTCGTAAACTATTAACCTCACAGACGGAAAACAAAGAAGAGATACTGCGTCGGCTTTTTAAAACAGAACCCTATAAGCATATTACGGAGAAGATAAAACAAAAGCGGCTTGCCATGGACGATGCATATAAGCAGGCCGTTCGTGTGCGTGATCAATACATTGCAGCAATTGGAAAAAGTTTGCCAAAACGAGATAGTAGTACCCTTTTCCCCCTATTAGAGGCGGAATATCAGAATACAAAGCAAGTGCTAGATGGCCTCGAGGGAGAACGTCAATACTATGAGGCGAAAATTGTGGAGGATAAAGCGGCCTATGAGCATGCTTACAAATCACACAATCAAAAGCAAACAACATACCATCTTTCTAAAGCATTGAATGACCGTTTTGCGGCCTTAGAGCAAAAAGAAAATCGATTAAAGGAATTAGTAGACCAAACTGAACAATTTGAGAAAAAAGAAGTGCAGCTAGAAAAGGCAGAACGAGCTCAGCGCCTTGCCCCATATGAAAAGCAGCGGGAAGAATGGCGTCGGGATGAGGCAGCAAAGCAAGCAGCTCGAATGGAAGCAGAACAAAACAAGAAACAGATAGATGAGAAAAGAGTAGAAGTTCAAGCAGCGTATGAAAAAGAAGAGAATAAAAAGGCTGAGCGAGAAGCGATACGAAAAGAATTGGATAAGCTGCATGACTTTTTACCAGTTGTGAAGGAAATGGATACAGCGAAACAGAAGCTTCAACGTCTCCACCAACAAGGGAAAGCCACCTATGCAGAATGGCAGCAAGCGAAAGAAAAGCTTGAGGAACAGAAAAATAAAGCAGAACAGCTCGATCAAAAGATTAAAACACTTGATCAGCTGGTGGAAAAACTGCCCGACAAGCAGCAGCAATTAGGTGAAATGCGGGAACAAATTAAGCTCGTATTGGATTACCTGAAACGAAGAGATCATTTACGTACATTGGAAACAGAAATAAAGCAGCAAAAGCAGGTAGTAGAGGAAAAAAGAAAGCACTATCTTAAGCTGGAGGAAAATTGGATTAGCAACCAGGCAACCCTTTTAGCGGAACACCTTCATGATGGAGAGGCTTGTCCTGTGTGTGGAAGTGTGGAACACCCGGAAAAAGCGACTAGCAGAGCGGATGCGATTTCTAAGGAACAACTTGAAAAGGCCAAGCATGACTATGATGCTGCTGATAGTAAATATAGAGAAGTATCGGCAAACTATCAGGCTGCAAAAACACAGGTTGAGGAAAAGGTGCAGGAGCTAAATAGCTATTCGGTTTCCTTGGAAAATGCAGAACAGACAAAGGATAAGCTTACTGAATCTGGTACTGCACTTAAACAGGAAGTAGAGCAACTAAACAAAGCACGTAAAGAACTAGCAGATCAAAAGCAAAGTTATGAACAGGTAAAAGTAACAACAAAGCAGTTAGAAGAAAAAGTACAAGCAAAAGAAAAAGCATATCAAGAAATTAAATCCTCCTATGATACGTCAAAAGCAGTTTACCAAGAGAGAGTTAACAACATTCCAGAAGACGTTCGGGTCTTAACAGAACTTGAGCAAAAAATTCAACAAGCGAAAAAGCAGCAAGAAATGTTGGAAAATGCTTGGGAGACCATCCTGAAAAGACTGCAAGAAGTAAAAGAAATGCAAGCAAAAGCAGTAGAACGGCTTACCCATGTACAGCAACAGTGTGTAGAAACGACTACCAAAAGGGAAGAAGTGGAAGAACAATTTACTACTGCTTTAGCAGAGGCAAGTTTTTCCGCGGAAACTGATTATCAGGATGCAAAGTTATCTGAAGAAGCGTTTCATGAACTAAAAAATAGCGTAGAGCAGTTTAAGCAAACACTCTCCACCGTAAGGGAGCAAGTGTCTGAGCTCAGGACAGAGTTAAAGGATAAGGAAAAAGCTGATCTGTCGGCGATTGAATCTGAACTGGCTAAGTTAAAGGAGACATATGAAGTTACCCTGAAAACTTGGCAAGAGTCGAAAAACTATCATCAAGAAGCGAAGGATTTACATCAAAGCATAGCAAAAGCAAGTGAAGAATCTGGAGACATCGAAAGAAAACTCCGGACTATCTCTGACCTATACGATGCCATTCGTGGACAGAATAATCGTAAAATATCGTTTGAAAGGTACTTACAGATTGAGTACCTGGAACAAATTATTGATGCAGCAAATCAGCGGCTTAAGCATTTATCAAATGGTCAATTTTTCTTAATGCGCAGTGACCGACAAGAGTCTCATGGTCGGCAAAGTGGGCTTGCTCTTGATGTCTATGACGCATATACAGGTCAGACAAGGGATGTCAAAACATTGTCTGGTGGAGAGAAATTTAACGCCTCACTATGCTTAGCACTAGGCATGTCAGATGTAATCCAAAGTTTCCAAGGTAATATCTCTATAAAGACGATGTTTATTGATGAAGGGTTTGGAACACTGGATGAAGAAGCATTAAATAAAGCAATTGATACACTCGTCGACTTACAGCAATCCGGTCGAATGATTGGCGTTATTTCGCATGTTCAAGAGCTAAAAACCATCTTCCCAGCTGTTTTGGAAGTGAAGAAAACGAAGGAAGGTTCAAGTAGAGCCAAGTTTTTAATTAAATAGCAAAAAAACACAGTACTAGCCAGTGGCTTGGTACTGTGTTTTTTCGTTTATGTGTTATTAAGATGCATGTGGTCGCTGTTGTTTTTTATAATACATATTAAACAATACCATGACCACAAGAACAAGAGCAGCGCAGACTAGGTAAAGACTCTGGTAACCGTATCCCGAAACCACAAGTCCCCAAATAAATGAGCCAAGTGCAATACCAGCATCATAAAGCATAAAGAAAGTGGCGGTTGCGTGACCACTCCGGGCTGGCTCTGCTGTTTGAATTGCCATCGTTTGGAAGCTTGGCAGTAGTGTGCCATATCCAAGACCGATTAAGGCTGCGGCGACAAAGAGCATCCAGGCAGATGACGTAATACTTAACATTACAAGCCCTGCCACAAAGATAAGCAAGCATGGGAGGATAACAAAACGCGCTCCTCTGCTATCAAAGGCTCTACCAAGTGAAGGTCTGGAAAGTAACATTACGCCTGCAAAAACGAGAAAGAAAAAGCTTGCTGCAGCTGCAAGTCCTATTGACTCTGCATATACCGAAATAAAGGAAAGGATACTAGCATATGCAAGGGAAATGAGACTGGCAATAATGGCGATCGGTAAAGCTTTTAGTTCGACTAAACTATGAATAGAAAGCTTTCCTTTTTTTACAGTCGTTTCTGCTCCTACTGGTTCTTTCACATGAACGAGAAGGGTTGATAAAATTCCAGCAATCATAAATATGCTAAGGATAATAAATAATGTTTTAAAACTGACAAATTGCAGGAGACTTAGTCCAATAAATGGTCCGGCCACTACCGCCAGGTTCATTGACATTGCGAAATATCCTAAGCCTGCTCCCCTGCGTGCTGGCGGAATTAAATCAGCTGCAATCGCTCCTGTTGCCGTGGTAATTACGCCAAAGGAAAGACCATGAATGAAGCGTAAGATCATTAATGGAACAAAGGATTCAACCCCTATATAGATAAAAGTTGTAAGTGCAAAGACGCTTACGCTTAAAACAAGCCCTTTTTTCTTCCCTATCCGATCAAGTAAGCCTGCCGAAAAAGGTCTAACAGCAATGGCGGCGATTAGAATAGAGGTAACAACAAGACCACCTTGTGCTTCTGTTCCATCCATTTCTTGAATTACATAAAGCGGAAGGGTGGTTATTAATGTATAAAAAACGACAAACACTAAGAATTGCGTCATAAAAATACTAATAAAACTACGAGTCCATATCTTTTCTAATTGATTTTTCATTCTGATGTCTCTCCTGATGATTTTAGTTTAGCTAAAAGCGTGTATAATTGGTTTTTCTCTTGTTGTGAAAAAGCCGAAAGCATCTCCTCATCAAAGCTTTCCACCGATTTTTTGACAGTAGGGATCCGCTCTATTGCCATCGGAGTGAGTTCAATAATCCGCTCACGTTTGTCTTGACCTTGCTTTCTGCTAATCCAACCACTCTTCTCCATCCGAACCAAGGTCCGTGTGACAGTTGGTGCTTCCGTATTTAAATACTTCCAAATCTCCGTTTGTGTCATAGCCCCAAACGTATCCAGGCAGTAGATTATGGCCCATTGTGATGCATATAAATCATGATCTTTAAGCTGTACGTTTAATTCTTTCACCGTATAACGAGACAGTTGATTTAAAGCATGCATAATATCCCGGTTTTCCACATTCTTCATTTTCATACCCCTCTTCAATACTTACCCAGGTAAATAAACACCTGAACTATATTACAGGAAATTTAGCTCGTTGTAAAGCGAGTGGACACTTTTGTTGAGTAAGTCGCGGAGTTAATTAACCAAGTTGTGCCGAGACATCTGCTGAGAGACCGTGAACATCGGCCGAGAGCACCGACACATCGCCTGAGGACACCAGAACATCGGCCAACAGCGCCTGAGCGCGCCGCCACATCACCCAAGAGCACCCACCCATTCTCACAATCTAGTAAGCCTTTGCAAAAAAGATCTTGCTTTTTTGAAAACGCTTGTGTTAACATAGATTCATCTTAGATCTATGTTGGATCTTTTACATGTGGGAGGCAAAAACAGATGCAAAATAGAAGACTTCTTGCTTTCTATGGCGATGATTTCACGGGATCCACCGACGCGATGGAAGCATTAGATAGTTTTGGACTTAGAACAATTCTTTTTTTGGAACCGCCAACAGAAGAATTATTAGAAAGGTTCTCTGATACCCAATGTATTGGGGTTGCAGGGACTGCACGTGCGAAAAATAACGAAGAAATGGAAAAAGAACTTACACCAGTTTATAAAAAGTTTAAAGAAATAAATCCTTATTTTGTTCATTACAAGGTTTGTTCAACCTTTGATTCTGCTCCAGAGGTGGGAAGTATCGGATATGCTGCTGATTTAGCTAGACGTTACTTTGAAAGCGGCTCCTATCCATTGCTCGTCGCTGCACCAGCATTGGGAAGATATACGGTATTTGGCAATCATTTTGCTAATTTTCATGGGTCCATTTATCGACTTGATAAACATCCTGTAATGTCAAAACATCCCGTAACGCCAATGGATGAGGCGAATTTAGCGGTTCATCTACAAAAGCAGACGAAGCAATCTATCGGAACAATTAACATGGTAGATATGGAAAAAGACCCAGCGGAAGTCACTAACGATACGGACGACATTATGCTCTACGATGCTGCAGAGGAAAAAGAGATGAGTTGGTTCGCTGACAAAGTTTGGCAAGATAGAAGCGAAACCACAACACAATTTTTAATTGGGTCCTCAGGCATTGAATATGCACTCGGTAACAAGTGGGAAAGGGATAACATTGTGGAGCGCAAAGTGAAGGAGCGTCAACCACGTGATATCGATCAAATGCTCGTTGTTTCGGGAAGTGTTTCAGAAGTTACCAAGAGACAGCTGGAACATGCAGAGGAATCAGGCTTCCATATGGAACAACTGCCGTATGAATTGTTTACGGAAGAGAATGTCCCAGAAAGCTACCTAAATCGCATCATTGAATTACTAGACTCCAAGAAGAAAGTGATTCTATATACAGCAAAAGGGACGGAAGATAAAGCAATTAAGGCAACAAGAGATCATCTAACACAAGCAGGTATTTCAGACATTGGAATCCATATTGGGCAACAATTAGGACGCTGGACAAAATACATTATGGAGCGTGCTCCACTGAAGAGAGTTGTTATCTCTGGTGGTGACACTTCTGGATTTGTTACATCACAGCTTGGCATTTATGGACTAGAAGTCCTTCAAGGCATTGCACCAGGAGCTCCTTTATGTCGCGCATATTCAGAAGACGAGCGCTTTGATGATTTAGAAATTGCGTTGAAGAGCGGACAGTTAGGTGGAGAAGGGTTCTTTGAGAATGTCTTCTTAGCGAAGAAAACCTATTAATGGGAGAAAGGGGATCGCGATGCTTTTAAAAGATGTAGCGTACCAAGCAATTAAGGAGAAAATTTTGGAAGAAGAATATCCACCAGGACAATTCCTTTCAGAACGCACCTTAATACAAGAGTTAGATATGAGTAAGACACCGATAAAAAATGCACTTGTTCGTCTAGAATCAGAGGGGTTTGTCACCGTTTCCTCCAAGCAGGGGATCGTGATTAATGATCTATCAATTGAAAGAATCAATGATATTTATAATCTGCGAATCGCATTAGAAACGTTTACCTGTGATGCATTATATGAACGAATTACACCGCAGCAACTTGGTGATTTGAGAGAGAACTTAGAGCAAACCAAGGTAGCAGCAGAGGAACTTGATGTGAAAGGCTTTGCTTCATTGGATCATGATTTTCATGTTGACCTAAGCGAAATTGCCGGAAATAAAGAGATTACACGCATTCTATTAAACTACCATGATCATTTACTTCGTATTACTTTGCGTCATTTGCGCAAGGATCCTACTAGGGTTCGCAAGTTCTATGAAGATCATGTTGCGATTGTAAACGCTCTAGAGGCACATCAGGAAGAAAGTATTACCTTGATGAGACAGCACTTGCAAGAATCGAAATCCATGTTATTTCAATAAGAAGGAGATGCCAGTTATGAAAGCAGTATTTGTTCAAGACGCTGAGAAAATTGAAATCAAGGACATTGACCGTCCAACAATAAACAGTGATGAAGTACTCATTAAAGTAGCGACAGCAGGAATTTGTGGTTCTGATATCCACACATACAAAGGGCTACACCCTTTTAGAAAGCCTCCAGTTGTGATTGGCCATGAAGTGGCTGGTGAGGTTGTAGAAATTGGAGACGCGGTAAAGAACGTTAAAGTTGGCGATCGAGTGACCGTAGAACCACAAAAAGGTACAGGAGAAAGTGAAGGCGTGATGACGGGGAATGTGAATTATTCAGATGAGCGACTTGCGCCAGGCATGGGAGATTGGTTAGGAACAATGGCCGAATATTTTGTGTCACCAGAAGATCTCGTGATTTCCTTACCTGATAGTGTGAGCTATGACCAAGGTGTGCTCGTAGAACCACTTGCAGTTGGTGTTCACGCAGTATTCAAAGGCGATGTGAAACCTAACGATAGAGTAGCGATTATTGGTGCTGGTCCAATTGGGCTGTTAACACTTGCAGCAGTAAAAGCAAAAGGCGTAACAGAGACGGTTATCACAGATGTGCTTGATTACTCACTTGATGTTGCCAAAGAACTTGATGTAACAGAAACGGTCAACATTATGGATAATCCAAATTGGATTGAGGAAACAAAAGAACGAATGGGAGGATCTTTTGATAAAGTCTTTATCACAGCAGGTGTTCCGGGCATTATCAATCAAGCTCTAAACCTATTGAAAAAAGGTGGACGTGTCGTAACCGTTGCGATGTTCCATGGTCAGCAAGAAGTGGACATTGAACAATTGCAGCAAAATGAAAAAGAAATCGTTGGCTGTATGACATATAACCGACCAGATACAGAGGAAGCGCTAGAAATTATTAAAGAAGCTAAGATTCCAGTTGAAAAAATCATCTCACATGTTCTGCATTATGAAGAAGCAGCACATGGCTTTGAAATTGTTAATAATAAACAAGACAATTCAGTAAAAGTTCTAGTTAGATTTGACTCATAGAGGAGGAATTTAGGGTGAAACGGGAGAGAATAATTGGTCTAATTTTGCTAATAGCTGCCTTCACCCTTCTCGGAGCTTGCTCAAACACAGCGAGCTCCCAAGAAGGGGAAAAGGATGTAACAACATTAAGGCTTGGACATATCCAAAGTGAATCACATACATGGCATAAGGCCTCTGTAAAATTCGCTGAACTGGTGGAAGAAAAGACAGATGGTAAAGTAAACGTCGAAATTTATCCTAGCTCCACACTTGGTTCTGATAGAGATTTAATAGAAGGAACACAAATAGGCTCTGTCGACTTTGCATTAGTTGCAGGGGTAATGTCTAATTTTTATAAACCATATTCTATATTGGAATTGCCTTATCTATTTGATGATCAAGAACACATGGAATCCTTCTTATACGGAGAAGGTGGCGAGGAATTACAACGCGATATGTTAGAAGAAACAGGAATTCGCGGTCTAGAATTTTGGGCACGTGCACCAAGGGAATTAACTACAAATAAACGAGTTGACACAATAGACGACTTAAAAGGAATAAAAATCCGTGTTCCAAATATTGAAGCATCTGTAGAAGGATGGGGCGCAATGGGTGCCAATCCAACACCGATGAACTTTAGTGAAGTGTATTCGTCACTCCAAACTGGAGTAATTGATGCACAGGAAAATCCGGCATCCTTTACGACTAGTGCTAAGATTCATGAAGTACAAGACTACTTAGTCAAAACAGACCATGTTTATGGCTACGTACAAATGATTATGAGTGATATTACGTATGAAAAGCTTAGTGAAGAAGAACAGAAAGCAGTTGAAGAAGCAGCATTAGAGGCAAGAAACTATCAAAATGAGCTTGTTGCTGAGCAAGATAAGAAAGCGCTTCAAGAAATGGAAGAATCTGGAGTTGAAATAATTGAAGTAGACAAAGAACCGTTCCGTGAAGCGGTATTGCCTGTCCATGAACGCTTAGCAGATAAGTATGGCAGAGATCTCTATGATTCAATTATTGAGATGAGTAGTTTAGGGGGGAATTAGATGCAGAGCTATGTGAGTTTTATAGACAAAATTAATAAAGCAGTGAAATATATCGTATCGGCCATGTTTATCGTATTAGCGGTATTAGTGGTACTTCAGGTCATTACACGCTTTGTCATTGACTATCCGCTTAGTTGGTCTGAAGAAATATCTCGATATTTAATGATTTACATTGTGTTTTTTGGGGCAGCCCTTGCAATGCGAAATAAAGAACATATTGCAATAGACTTTTTAGTAGAAATTGTAAGCGCTAAAAGAAAGAAGGTTCTAAATTCTATTATTCTATGGATTTCTCTTATTTTTGCAGCGATTCTTTTCTATTATGGTTCTGCTTTAACCTTAACAGTAGTAAACCAAGCTACACCGACATTGCAATTCTCCATGAGTTGGGCTTATGCAGCTATTCCTTTAGGATCTCTGCTGCTACTGCTTAATACAATTGCTGTCATGATTGAAGACAAACAAGGTAAAACAATAGAGGGAGGTGGGGCGCAATGATAATCGCATTATTTGTATCCCTCATTATCTTATTTCTTCTAGGGGTTCCTGTTGCGATCTCTCTAGGCTTATCATCAAGTATCGCCCTGCTCGTTGCAGGAGATATCCCGTTAATGGTTCTCGCACAGCGGGCGTTTGTATCACTTGATTCCTTCCCATTGCTGGCTATTCCGCTATTCATGCTAGCTGGTGTAATTATGGAATACGGTGGTATTTCTCAGCGATTAATTAATTTAGCCAATGCTTTAACTGGACATGTTTCTGGTGGGTTGGCCATTGTAACTGTCGTAACAACCATGTTTTTCGCAGCGATTTCAGGTTCAAGTGTTGCCGCAACTGCAGCATTAGGGGCTATCCTTATTCCTGCAATGGTTGAAAGAGGTTATCATAAGGATTTTGCCGCAAGTGTTCAAGGCGTTTCAGGGACATTGGGCATCATCATCCCACCTAGTATTCCGCTGATTTTATATGGTGTGGCAGCAGGTACGTCCATTGGTGATTTATTTATCGCAGGTGTAACACCAGGTATCGTGATTGGTATCGGATTACTTATTGTGGTAATCATCGTATCTAAAAAACGAAACTACCTGAAAGAGCCGAAGAAGACAAACAAGGAATTAGGTAAAGCGTTCTTGGAGGCGATTCCTGCTCTTATTATGCCTGTTATCATTTTAGGTGGTATTTATAGTGGAATCTTTACTGCAACTGAAGCAGCCGGTATTGCCGTAGCGTACGCGTTTCTAATCAGTATTGTATTTTATAAAACGATCAACTTTAAAAATATCAACAAGATTCTTACACAAGCGACCGTTACAACATCAACGATCATGTTTATCATTGCAAGTGCTGGGCTATTCAGTTGGATTTTAACTATCGAGAATATTCCACAACAGGTTGCAGAAATGTTTACATCTTTCTCTACTAATGGAACAGTATTCTTATTAGTTATTATGGTGTTACTATTATTGGTAGGAATGTTCATGGAAACCAATGCTTCTATTATCATTCTCGCACCGATTTTGGCACCGGTTGCCTTAGAAATGGGAATTGATCCAGTTCATTTTGGAATCGTGATGATCGTAACACTCGCAATTGGTATGGTAACACCACCACTTGGGTTAAATCTATTCGTTGCAGGAAAGATTGCGAACTTGAGATTAGACCAAGTTACAAAAGGAATGATACCATTCTATATTGCAGTGATTATTACGTTACTCATTATTGCACTATTCCCATCTGTATCACTGGGACTATTAAATTTACTTGACTAAGGAGTTTTGAAAAAGTATGGATAGATTAGAGTTAGTGAAAGACCTGCAAAAAACAGGCGTTTTCATGATGGACAATGATCTAGCTTGGGGAACAGCAGGAAATATTAGCGCTCGGGTAAGCGAGGACCAATTTTACGTATCTGCAAGTGGAACATACCTTGGAGAAATGGATATAAGCGATTTCTCTCTCTGTTCAGATGACGGATTGGTTGAAGGGAAAAAGCCATCTAAAGAGCATATTATGCATCAAAACATTTACAAAGAGCGACCAGAGATCAATGCTATTTTGCATGCTTCTCCTTTCTACAGTACGCTTATTGCCAATACAGATATGGCCATTCCTTCTAACTATTTTGTAGAAGCGATGTACTATTTGGAAAAGATCGTGCGCATTCCATATGAGCATCCAGGAAGTCTGGGGCTTGCAGATGCTGTAAAGGAAAAAGCAAAACTAGGAAATGTAATGCTACTTGAAAACCATGGTGTCATCGTATATGACACAAGTTTAAAAGAAGCTAGAATGGCATTGCAGACACTGGAATATACGTGTAGAATGCATATTCAGGCAATGCAGAGTGGTATTAAGATAAACGGCTTATCGGAAGACACTGTTAACGACTTCCTTTATAATGCCGGCTACAAACCAGTTCGTAAATGGGATTAAGGTAAATAGAAAAACAGCTGAGACACAGTCTCGGCTGTTTTTTTTTGTAGGGGGGAGGAGGAATTGATCAAGGTGGATTGCTAATCAACCAAGGAAGCTGTTTAATTAATCAAAACGCAGCCCCAATCAACCAAAGCGAAACGCCAATCAATTAAAAATATGTTCCAATCAATCAAAGGGGCTGCCCAATCAACCAAGGGGGCTGTTTAATCAATCAAATGGGTGGGCCAATCAACCAAAAAAGCTGTCCAATCAATCAAAAACGTGCTTCAATCAATCAAAAAACTATTCAATCAACCACGCGTCACCCCACCCTTTTCTCAATTATTCAAAATAACCTTCATCAACGTTCTCACATAAGCTGTTTTCATGTAATAAAAATAGCCTTTGTTACCATTTAAAACCAAATATTTTATTTATCCCGGTGCAAGCGTCCGTAAGACTCCCACTTCAAAACATGAAGTGAAACTAGTTTTGAGTGGGAGTAAACGGACGCTAACACCCCGATTCGTTCAACTAACAATCATTGGGGTGAAAAACCCCCCCCATATGACTGAAGTTTCACTTTATAAAAAATATATTGACAATTTAAAAATAGGGGCATAGAATGGGTAATAATCTTTTACTGTTTACTACGTTAAAGTGACGTCACAATCTAACGCAGGAACAAAATTTAGTAGAGAAAGAAGCTGATCCTCATGATAGACGAGCCTATTGTTGCTGCCATGCTAATATTTGCTTTATTCGCATTGGGAGAATTTTTATCCGTTGTTTCCAGAGCAAGAATCCCGATGTTATTTGTGGTGATGTTCGGTTATTTACTCTTACTTTGGACAGGTGTTTTTCCACCTGATATTGCCGATAAGGCGAATATTTCTGCTTTCGCTTCTATTTTGCCAGCAGTGCTGATTGTGCACATGGGGACATTAATCCCTTTTAAACAACTGAAGGAGCAGTATAAGGCAGTTCTCATTGCCTTATCTGGAATACTTGTTGCTGTAGTGCTTGTCATTGTTTTCGTTACACCGTTTGTTGGCTATACATCTTCTGTGGTTGGATTAGGGCCATTAACGGGTGGGATTATCGCGTTTGTTATTACATCAGAACGTCTGCAGGAACTTGGACTAGTTAGCTTGATCACCATTCCGGCACTCATTTTAGGGATTCAAAACTTTGTTGGAATGCCACTTGCTGCATTTTTCTTACGTAAGCTTGGTGTCTCTGTACAAAAAGAATTACGTGAGACAGGCTATCAGACAGTAGCCGCAACGAAAGAGAAGCAAGAAAAAAGCAGGAAAAGCTTGCTACCGGAAAAATACCAAACACAGGTCATCCTTCTCTTTCAAGTGTTTCTAGGAGCTGCTATAGCGGTAGTCCTTGGATCCCTGACAGGCATTAATTATAGTCTATGGGCACTTGCAATAGGCATTATAGGAACCTATTTTGGCTTCTATCAAGGAAGTATGATGGAAAAGGCAAATTCCTTTGGGATAACGATGGCACTCTTAATTGTTGTGGTGATGTCTTCCATGAATTCCATCACACCGTCCATGTTCACGGACTATCTTCCAGAAGTACTTTTGATCATGGTGGTTGGGATAATCGGAATTTTAATGGGCGGCTATTTCAGTTCTAAATTATTTAAATGGAATCCAAATAAAGGAATACCTGTTGCCTTAACAGCATTATTCGGGTTTCCTGGTGATTATATTATTTGTGAGGAAGTCAGCAGAAGTATAGGAAAGGATGAGAAGGAAAGAAAGGCTATTTTTAACGAGATTTTAACGCCGATGCTGGTCGGTGGGTTTACGACCGTCACGATTGCATCGATTGTGATTGCAAGTATTCTTGTTGGTACACTATAAAACTCAATAGAAGGGGAGCGTTACATATGACATACACTTTTGTGAAGAATGGCACGTTAATTGATGGCAATGGCGGAGAACCAATAGAAAAGGCTGCTGTCCTACTAAACGATGGGAAAATTGAGGCAGTGGGAAAAGAAGCAGAATTGGCATCACTAAAACCTGACGCAAAAGTAGTTGATGCCGATGGGGGCTACATTTTACCAGGTTTGTTTGATACCCATGTACACATGATGTTCCAAAAAGCAGAGATGCAAAAAACATTGGAGACGCCTTTCTCGATGCGTTTTTACCAGGCGATGGATTATTTAAAGAAAACGATTGATATCGGAATTACTTCAGTAAGAGACGCAGGGTTTACGGATGTTGGAGTGAAGCAAGCGATTGAAGAAGGATTAATTGTCGGACCAAGAATGCAAGTAAGCATCAATCCGCTTACCATTACTGGTGGTCATGGCGACTCTTGGATGCGATCTGGCATAGATGTGACGAATGTAACCTATCCTTCCATGCCGGATGCGATATGCGACGGCCCAGATCAAGTACACAAAAAGGTGCGGGAAATGCTGCGAGCAGGGGCTGATATTATCAAGGTACACGCAACAGGCGGTGTGCTTAGTCCTACTGACCATCCAGAATTCACGCAATTCTCGCAAGAAGAACTGGAGATTATCGTGAGGGAGGCGAGCTTCCGAAATGGGGTCAAGGTAATGGCCCACGCTCAAGGTTCTGAAGGGATAAAGAATGCAGTTCGTGCCGGAATCCATTCCATTGAACATGGCATTTACTTGGATGATGAGACAATTGAATTGATGTTAAAGCACGGTACGTACTTAGTGCCAACATTGCTTGCGCCGGTTTCTGTACTAGAGTTGGCCGAAACGACGAATGACATGCCAGCCTATGCGGTAGAAAAGTCAAAAGAGGTTGCTGAGATTCATAAAACTAGTGTTGCCAAAGCTCATCGTGCGGGAGTGAAAATCGCAATGGGGACGGATGCTGGCGTCATGCCACATGGTACCAACTTAAGAGAGCTTGGCCTAATGTGTGAGATAGGGATGACCCCAATGGAAGCCCTACAGGCAACGACAAAAGTGGCTGCTGAATGTATGGGGTGGGATAACAAACTGGGTACATTGGAAACTGGAAAAGTAGCGGATCTTATCATTACGAAGACCAATCCGCTTACGGACATCCGCAGTTTAGAAAACAAGGAAAACATCACAACCGTCATTAAAGATGGACAACTCGTGAAGCAAAATACGGTTAAAACGACAGTACGTATATAAGAGGCGGAAAGGAGAGAAAAGTGGAAGCTTTTCTCTCTTTTTATGTGCTTTTCTGATTATACAAACGACTTGCCCGCGTTACACTTAGCGCTAGAAGAATGAGGGATAATACACTGAAAACCCCCCATCCATCTAAATCTCTTGCTGCTAACAAGATGGCAATAATACTTCCTATAATAGAAGCGGAAAATCCGATCATCGTCTTAACATCTTTAAACATGGTATAATTCATCATTTTTCCTCGCTTTTATTATTTTGTGTGCTTTTGAAAAAGAAATAAAACCTTTATTATCCCACTTACATAGCAAAAATAGGATATGGCGACAACACCGATCAGCAAAATCCATTCTATGGAAAAATCAGGTATGGGTGCCATGGCAAGGCTGTACCCAATACATGAACACACCACGATGAGTAAAAGTAACAGGGAAAAACTTCTTTGTAAATAATAGAGCGATGTATGTGATGAAGATTTCAGCAAATCTTTCCCGGCAAGGAACCTTTCCAAGATACCGTGGAATAAGATGTTTATGACATCTCGAATGGTTGTTTTTTTCATGCTAAGTATATATAAAAGCTCTTCCCCATAGTGCGCACGCCATTTTTGGGGGTATACATAGAGGAGCCATTTCATAATAAGCCAAGCCTCCTCCATCCAAGCGACGTCACTTGTTCCAATTCCTTTAATCTTTCCTCAAGATACGCTTTGCCAGATTCCGTAACCTTATACGGCTTTCTTCTGTTTTGTAAGGGCATAGCTTCTATGAGACGCAGCTTTTCCATTCGGCTAATGGCGCCATATAGTGTCCCTGGTCCAAGCTTTTTATGATAGTGTTTTTCAATATCTTCCATGATGGCATAGCCGTGCTTTTCTCCTTCGGCTAAACTGATTATGATAAATAAAGCTGGCTCTGAAAACCGGTCAAGTGACTGCATTGCTTCACCTCAACTATTACGTTTTGTGTTATATCGTATAACGTAATAGTAACCAAAAAGATCCTATGAGTCAACTTTTGTCACAATTGTGCAAAAACCATGGTATGCTAGGTTTAGAGAGACATAAGTAAGGGGTTTTATAATGCAAGCGAATAAAAAACAAAGGTTAATCGTCACATTTTTGGTTGCTGCGATTGGTGGCTACATCTTTTCCTTCCTAAATATGCCGCTTCCCTGGGTGCTTGGTGCCTTAACGTTTACCTTTATCGCACAAGGGCTATTAAAGCGGGAAGCATATATCCCGATCCCAATAAAAAATACAAGCTTTATTATACTAGGAGTTTATTTTGGACTTTATTTTACATTGGAAACTTTCCAGATGATACTCCCGTATTTTCTACCATATCTTTTGCTTACCCTCATTCTTATTTTTGCTAGTATCGTTATCAGTATCCTGGTGACTAAACTATCGTGGGTGAAGGTAGATAGCATGACAAGTATTTTTGGTAGTATTCCAGGGGGCTTGTCTGAGATGACATTGGCAAGTGAAGCATTTAAGGCGCGAACCTCTTTGGTGGTTATCTTTCAAACAATTCGTCTGGTGACCGTTCTCTTTACCGTTCCTTCCATTATGGCCTTGTTATTCGGACAAGGAACAGGGAACACAAATGGTCAGGCTTCCACAGAGGTTATTCTTGGATCTCCTGTTAGCTATTTGGCTCTTATCCTGCCAGCATTGGCCGCGTTGTTTTTGAATAAAAAAATTCCAGCGGGGATTATTATCGGGGCAATTGGGGTGACAGCGGCACTTAATATTACGCTCGTAGAGTTGCCAGCGATCCCTCCTACGCTTATGTATGCAGCACAGGTTGCGGTCGGAGCAAGCCTTGGTAAAAATATTCTGTTTCGAGATATAAAGGCAGGTGGAAAGCTTTCCTTTATATATTTTGGCACATCCCTTGGCATTATTGCCTTTTCTATTCTGCTTGGTGTGATTTTAGCAAACCTAACCTCATTAGATTACGTTACAGCTATTTTAAGCATTGCACCAGGCGGTTTGTTTGAGATGGTTTTAACAGCATATAGTCTTGGGGGAGATCCTGCTGTCGTCAGCTCTTTGCAACTCATTCGCATACTTGTCATTGTAATCGGCGTGCCACCACTATTAGGTTTATTATTTCGGGATAAAAGGTCGACAAGTCAGACACCGTAAACTTTTTATTTGCTTAAAGCATTGTACTTGGACTGAGAGTTTAGCAAGGTTAAATAGAAGGAGGAAAACTGGTTATGTCATCGACCAAATGGAAGCAACCGACCATTCTTTTAATTTCAGTAGGAACTGCTAGTCTCGGAGATTTCATATATCTTATCGCTATCAATTTATTAGTCTTTCAAATAACGGGTTCAGCGGCTGCGGTGGCTGGGCTTTGGGTAGTCGGCCCCATCGTAAATGTGTTAACTAAATTTTGGACCGGAAGTTTTATTGAGTACCGAAGTAAGCGGAAGATCATGATTGTGACATATTTGGCTAGGGCGATATTTGTATTCTGCCTTCCTTTCTTATCTTCTATTTGGCTCATCTTTTTATTTCTTATTCTACTTAGCGTTGCGAAATCATTTTTTGGTCCTTCTTCTATGACATACATAACAGAAATGATACCGAAGGAGATGCGGAAACGTTTTAATTCTATTCAGTCCCTTACAACATCAGGTGCCTTCATTATAGGTCCAGCTGTAGCCGGATTCCTTATTCTACTTTGGGGCATCGATATAACGCTAATCATTAACTCGTCATCCTTTCTACTATCTGCGTTTTTCCTAATGCTATTGCCTGAAATGGGTGCAGTTGAGAAGGCAACCATACCAAAGCTTTCCTGGGCTCAAGTACGAGAAGACTTCCGAGTTGTTCGTAACTTTGTTAAGGTCAACCATTATGTAGCGTATATTTACGGATTGTTTCTGGTTACCACGATCTTCGCGTTTGCAATGGACGCTCAGGAAGTAGTGTTTACCCAAGACGTAGTAGGGTTATCCGAAATGGATTATAGCTTACTCATTAGTATTACAGGGATTGGATCGATTACGGGTGCCATACTCGTGTCTGTTTTCTCTCATCTTTTCTCACTACGATATTTGATTGCCTTGGGAATTCTATTTCAGTCGGTTGGGTATGTTCTCTATGCCTTCTCCTGGTCGTTTTTAACCATAACGATCGGCTTCATTATATTAGGCTTCTTTAACAGTTTCTTAAACACGGGAATAATGACGTTTTACCAGAATAATGTCCCAACAAATTTAATGGGAAGGGTAACAAGTCTTGTGCAATTATTGCAAAGTGCCCTACAAATTTTAATGGTATTAGTGGTTGGAACGATGGGGGACATTATTTCCCTTAGACTGATGATCATTGTGTTATCTACAGCTATGCTGCTAATCGCCTTCCTAATTGGATACAGTGCATTAATGCCGGCCAAGAAAACGTATTTTAGAGAAGCAAGTTAGAGGGGCTTTAGTTAAAAGTAGGGGAATACAATAAAAACAACCAGCACCGCTCTCAAGCGATACTGGTTGTTTTATTACTATTTTATCCCAGTGCAACCGTCCGTAAGACTCCCACTTCAAAACATGAGGTGTAACCGTTAGTTTTTAGTGGGAGTAAACGGACGCTAACACCCCGATTCGTTCAACTAACAATCAGTGGGTGAAGAACGAAAACTCCCACTGATTGCAGTTTCACCTTAAAGGACGTAATATAAAAGATCTTCTACATCACTAATAAAATCGGCCAACATAATTCGCCCAACTATATAGGTTAGAACTGACATTAAGATAACAGTAGCTAAGCTAAGGTAGACGCGTTGTCCCTGTTTTGCAACAAGGGTAGCTTTCTCATATACCATGATTACTGGAACAAACATTAAGAATAAAATTAATGACGTACCAAGTGTATACATGGTTAATTGAATAGAGCCTGCTAGTCCGAATAAGATAGCTAATACATTTAAACCAGCAAACGGTACTGCCAGCCCACCAAATTGTGCTACGAATGTTTGGAAGTCGATATGATTTTTAGCAGCTTTAACCATTATAAAGCTGCTAAATAAAGAGATCACCACTGAAATGGCAATAATAAAGAAAAGTCGAAAGTTCAATTCGAAAAATGGAAGAGAACTTTCTGTTGCTCCAAACCCACCCATAAATGAACGCGTTAACGAGTTTGCTAGAAAGTAAATGCTTAAAGAAAAGGCAATTGCATAGATAATTAAGGTAACGAACCCTGATATAAAATGTTTCCGCCCAGACTGAAATGCGAGTGATGGATTTTTAAGTAAGCTTAAGAAGTAAGAGCCGTATTCCTGCAAGCCATCCTTGATATCCGTAGGTTGGTTTACAGGTGCCATGGTTGCTGCAGACTGAGCTTTTGCAGTCAAATGGTCTACATTTGCTGGGTTCCCCTCAGGCGTCACGGCTGACCCACAAACACCGCAAAATTTTCCTGTTTCTTGTTTATGATTACATGTAGTACAAACGAGCATGTTCTAATCCCCTTTTAATAAATAGATACTTTATCTTTTTTCTCTCTCTGTTTCTTCATACGTAATACTACGGATACGATAACCGTCTTCACCTGTCACGACCGTATAGGTTTTTTCTCGATCATAATCTGTCTGTTCATCGAGGTGATTTGTAAACGTGAATTGTTCGTTCGTTGTCACTTTTACGGTAAGCTCGTCGACGATTTTGGCATCTATAACTTCATTCGAGGTGAATTCATAATAATAGTTTGTATCCTCTAAATCGGCGATGTAGGTCCCCAGCTCCTCTGATGCATCGCTTTCGGGCTCTACATAGGGTTCTATCAAACTATAATCCTGAAAGTTCACCGCATTCTCATAGGCATCGCGAAAGCTGAGAACAAGGTCACCAGCCTCTTCTTCAGGCGATACTGCAGCTTGCGCCTCGGCAGCATAAATGGCTTGATCATCAAACCAGAAATCAAGATCATACCACCCGTCTGCTTGCGGTTGTAGTGTATCGGTCTTCAACACGCTTCCGTCAGGAGCTTTCCATTCAGCATGAAATTCCAACTCATTCTCTTCTGGGAAGGGACCAAGAAAGTCGAATTCGTTAAGTTTCTTGCCTGTATCCTTACCGTTCATAAAGAGACTTGCTTCCATTTGGTTAGAATAGATACTTTGTGTATATCCTGAGAACTCAGCATAGACTTCGTGTTGATCTGCAGCTTCTACTATAAGATCTTCTTCATAGGCAAACTCACCGAACATGTTCTCCGCTTTAGCTGTTAACGTATAAGTGCCTGGGTAAACCGTGGTAATGGTAGTAGGCTCTTCTAACTTTAGCTTCTCTGTTACTCGATCAATCGTTACTTCGGCATTGTCCATGGAAGAAGACACAACTAGCTCAACTGGTACTGCTTTGAATGTATAAGTTGTATAAAGTCCTAAAACAACAGATTTAGGTTTGACCCGAAATAGCTCTGTACCGTTGGAGCTTATAATTTTTTTCTCCAGCTTGGTTGGCTGTTGTTCTTCCGATTCGACTATTTGCATAAACTGCTCTTTCACGTGATCCCATTCCGTTTCTTTTATGTATTGGAGATACGCTTCCTTATTAAGCAATGCATCTTCATCAACTTGCACGTGGTCAAGGAATGCTCCTGCCTGTTCTTCTGAAATGGCCTCGTCCATAGCTTGAATCTGCTTCATTGGACTAAAATAGCTATCCAACATTTTATGGGCAATAAATAGGGACAAACAAAGTACCCCAATAATAAGGAGTAACACTTTCGTGTGTTTTTTCATCGGATTTCGTGGTTTGCTTCCACGAGTGGGCCCAATTGTGTCTGCTTGCTGAGAAGCTTCGCCACATTCTGTGCAAAACCGATCTTCCGTCTTTAGCCTTGTTCCACAATTTTTACAGTATGGCATAGTTTTTCCTCCTTTCTTTTGATATAAGAACATTAGCCTGGGTAAAATGACCCAGCATTGATAAGTATAGCAAAATTCTTTAGGAAAGAAAGGAAAAATTGAGAGATTATTCGTCCATGCTTTTTCTTTGAATTTCGTCTTATTCATTATTATAATTAACAGCAAGTTGTTAATTTTCAATTATTTTAAGGTGGGGGGATGAGAAGTGGCAACGAATGATGGTAAAAGAAAAAACAAAAAGGGCGTCAAAATGCCAGACGCCTTCGTTATATTATTTGGTTTGTTGCTCCTCGCAGCAATTGCTACATATATTATACCAGCAGGGTCCTTTGAAAGAGAGACAACAGATAATGAGATTACCCAAGTAATCCCGGACAGCTACAGTGATACAGATATGAATCCAGCTTCTGTAATGGATGTATTCCTAGCGATCCAACAAGGACTAATTGATACAGCCAACCTTGTGTTTATGGTATTAATTATTGGTGGAACGGTTGCCGTATTTGAACATACAGGGGCCGTCAACTCTGGAATTAACGCTCTAATCGATCGTACTAAGGGGAGGAAATATCTGCTAATCATCTCTGTTATAACCCTTTTTGGTATATTGGATACAGCGGGGGTAAGTGGAAATGCTGTTATTGCCTTTATTCCAATCGGAATTATTCTTGCCCGGGCACTTAAGCTCGATGCCATTACAGGAATTGCGATGATCTACTTAGGACAGTATGTGGGTGTTGCAACAGGTACATTTGATCCCGTGATAACAGGGATAGCCCAGCAAATTGCTGAGTTACCTTTATTCTCAGGGGCAGCACTACGAGGAGCAGCTTTTATTGTGTTTCTTCTAGTTACCATTGTCTATATCTGTCTCTATGTAAAAAAAATAAGCAAGGATCCTGCAAAATCTATGATGGGATCGTCGCCTTTTGCCAAATATCACGATGATGAACAAGACACGGATTCATTTGGGGCGTTTACCCTGCGGCATAAGATCGTTATTCTTACGTTCTTTGTTTTCTTGGGAGTTTTTCTGTTTGGTGTTTATAACCTCGGTTGGTCGATTAACGAGCTTTCGGCAACCTTTCTTATGATGAGCATTGCGGTAGCAGTTATTAATAAAATAACGCCAAATAAATTAGTTTCGGTGTTTATGGAAGGGGCGAAAGGACTCGTCTATGGAGCCCTCGTGATTGGAATGGCACGAGCCATTGTAGTCATTTTGGAAAATGGGTATATTTTAGATACGATCGTTCATTATGCCTTTGGCCCACTAGAAGGTTTGCCAACATTACTCGGAGCCCAGGCAATCTTTGTTTTTAACTTACTCTTTAACTTATTGGTAACATCCGGTAGTGGCCAGGCGGTCATCACCATGCCATTTATTGTACCGTTAGTTGACATGCTTGATATTACACGGCAGACAGGTGTCTTAGCATTTAAACTCGGTGATGGCATAACGAATATTTTCACGCCTACCTCAGGTGTATTGATGGCAGTATTGGCTGTCGGAGGAGTTCCGTGGAATAAATGGTTCCGCTTCGTCTGGCCACTCGTCCTTATTTGGGCTTTCATTGGCGCTGTGTTTATTAGCATCGCGGTTCTTATAAATTACGGACCATTCTAACGAAAGGAGAAACAACATGGATCAGATAAAAGCATACATGACAAAACATCACCAGGACATTATGGAGGATATGAAATACATTGTGGAGAGTGAGTCGCCTTCCCATGATAAAGCACTATTAGACGTTTGCGGACAACGTATCCAAGACTTATTGGAAAAGCACTTTGGCTATCGTGCAATGTTAATAGAAGAGAAAGAACACGGAAATCATTTACGGTTTGAATACGGAGAAGGGGAAGAAAAACTCTTAATTCTGTCCCATTTTGATACGGTTTGGGATAAAGGGGAGCTTCCTATTAAGGAAGAGGGAGGAAAAATCTTTGGTCCAGGCATCCTCGATATGAAAGGTGGGCTTGTCCAAGCGATTTGGTCGATGAAAGCATGCAAGGATTTAGGTCTGCACGTAAATAAGCGCATCGTTTTCTTGTGTACAAGTGATGAGGAAATTGGCAGCCCAAGCTCGCAAGCATTGATCGAACAGGAAGCAAAAGACAGCTTTTGTGTTTTGGTTACAGAGCCACCCGTAGCCGGAAGTGGAGCATTAAAAACAGAACGAAAAGGTTCTGCTCGCTACTATGTAGATGTAACAGGCAAAGCAGCCCACTCTGGCAATCATCATGAAGATGGGGTGAATGCTATTAAAGAAGTGGCCGAGCAAATTCTTTATTTAGAGTCACTTACAGACTACGATAAGGGTACAACCGTGAATGTAGGCTCTGTGGAAGGTGGAGGGCCGCTAAATGTTGTTGCCGATGCAGCATCGATCGGGGTTGATGTAAGAATGGAAACAGAAGAAGAACAAGACAGAATCGAACACATCATGGAAGAGCTCGAACCTCATACAGAGGGCGCTAAAATAAAGGTGCACGGTGGCGTTATGCGACCACCAATGCATAAGAATGAACGAACAGAAAAGCTATTTGCAAAAGCCAAAGAAGTAGCTCAGGAACTAAATATGAAGCTTAAGGAAGAGAGTGCAGGTGGCGGAAGTGATGGAAACTTTACTGCAGCGATGGGGGTTCCTACCCTCGATGGACTCGGTGCTGCAGGTGAGGGGATACATGCCAGAGATGAACATATTTTGATCAATGACATTCCGGAGCGAACCGCTTTGCTTTGTAAGTTAATATATTCGGTTTAAATCACTGGGGATTTTCCCAGCTTAACATGAATAGGAATAATAAAGAGTAAGGGGGATGATGGAAATGAATCAAGGTATTGGGGGGGGTGTTTTTGCAGGTAGCATGTTTCTTGGTATTGGGTTAGGACTACTTTTTGATAACGTGGCAGCAGGCACGTTGATTGGTATGGGGGCTGGGTTCTTAGCTATGGCTTTCAGCAGTAGGAAAAGAAGCTGAATCGGGTTGCAAGTTTGAACAATTTAGGGTAATAATTTGATGAAGTGTACCAAAAGAAGGAGGTTTTCTATGTATTGCCCTAATTGTGGAATAAAGGTAACACAGGAAGCAAAGTTTTGCCCATCTTGTGGGATAAAGCTAATTCAAGAAGAAGACGTATTTAGACAAGACGCTGGTCAAACGCAATCGGCAGCAACAGAGGATGCCGGTAAAACAATCCCCGATCAGATGCGCAGTACTTTCTTGCATGCAACGGAACGCATTAATGGACTTGTGGGGGAAAAAGGGAATATTGACTTGAATTTACGGGATATATTTTCTTCTGTTTTAAAAAAACACTCCAAGGAAGAAGGGGAGATCCTGTTTATTTCGGGAACTTCTTTGACGACACCAGAGGACGAAGAAATCTCCACCTCTTGGCCAAAGCCTTGGTTGTTTTCCAGAATCTTTCTCATTCTGGCGGTTACATATCTTTTCCTATACGTATGTACTTATATGTTTCATAATCCTAACGCTTTGCCAGGACTTATTGTGGTTGGATCGTTTGTCGTACCCTTTTCCTTACTCATTTTCTTTTGGGAAATGAACGCTCCGCGGAATCTGAGTATCTATGAAATTGCCAAAATGTTTTTCATAGGGGGGACCGCATCGCTTGTGACCACCCTAATTCTGTTTTCGATCGTCCCGGTTTATAACCTGAATGTTGGGGGCGCCATCATTGTTGGCGTTGTGGAAGAAGTCGGAAAGTTAGTCATCATTCTTTATTTTATAAAGAAATTGAACCCAAAGTACATATTAAATGGCCTTCTTATTGGGGCTGCCATTGGGGCAGGATTTGCAGCATTTGAGTCAGCAGGCTATGCATTTCGCTTCGGCACGATGAATGGGACGGATTTTATGCTTTCTGTCATGTTTGACAGGGCCTGGATGTCCATTGGCACACACGTTAGCTGGGCAGCCATAACGGGGGCTGCACTCGTCTATGTTAAAAAAGCGGAGCCCTTAAAAGGGGAGCACTTGACCGATGCAAAATTTCTTAAGCTCTTTGCTGTCCCTGTTATTCTACACTCTGTGTGGGATATGCCACTCTATTTGTTCCAGGTATTTAATCTGATGTATATCGTGCTAATTATAATTGCTTGGATCTTTATCTTCACGCTAATTCATGCAGGGTTAAAGCAGATTGTTCGGTTGAATGTAGGTCAATAGGCAGTTGGGGAAGAGGACGTAATATGATATCTTTTAAATAGGATAAAGTGAAACGTCATTTCATAAGGCTCTTTCCGCCAGGCGGGGCGGGATAAATATTTAATTAATGAGGGTTGTGTATGAATGCACGCTGTGAAAAAATTCTACAATTACTCCTTTCAGCCAAGCAGGCTATCACAAGCGAAGAGATTTCCTTAGCACTCCAAGTTAGTTCGAAAACGGTAAGAAATGATTTAAAGGATCTTCAACCATTGCTCTTAGACAATCATATAAAATTGACATCGATTCGAGGGAAGGGCTATGAGCTACTTCCCTCTGATAAGGAAAAAGTGACTCTACTATTAGAACAACAGGCACTACAATCTTCGCCTATTAATTCGGAGAATAGGGTCTATTTTTTGATGGAAAAATTACTCATGCAAACAACCTATAGTAAACTTGAAGATATGGCTAATGAACTGTTCATCAGCCGCTCAAGTCTGCAAGGGGATTTGCGGCAGGTCAGGGAGATATTGAGTGATTATAACCTAGCACTAGAGCAAAAGCCTAATTATGGTATAAAAGTCGTTGGCGATGAGATGCAAATACGCTTCTGTATTGCAGAATGGCTTTACCAACAGGATGCATCTGTCTTACGAGGTGCTGTCGACTTAGACATTTTGCCAGAAGAGGATTTGCAGACTATAAAAAATAGTATTTTAACCAATCTACGAAAAAATCAAATCCTCATCTCAGATATAAGCCTCCAAAACCTCATTACCCATGTTGCCATAGCTGTTAGACGACTGGGAGAAAATCAAGCGATTGGAACAGGCTTGGATTACGCCCATTTAAAGAATGAAAAAGAATATAGCGTTGCTAGAAAAATAGTGAACGATATAGAGGATACTTTACAGATTACGTTTCCAGTAAATGAAGTTGCCTATTTGGCCATGCATTTATTAGGTACAAGACTTGTATCACCAAACGAAAAGGTGGATCGCCATGTTTGTAGCATGGATCCAGCAATTTCTGAACTGGTAGAGAAGATGGTAGAAAGAATAGATAATCAGTATGGTTTTCAATTGAAAGAGGATATGGAATTGCGGTTAGCATTAGCTCTACATCTAAAGCCTGCTATCAATCGCTACCACTACCAAATGAACATTCGCAATCCGCTACTCGATGAGATTAAATTAAATTATCCACTATCATTTGAAGCAGCACTTATTGGCAGTGAGGTATTGAATGAAATCCATTCTATTAAACTGGTAGAGGATGAAGTGGCCTATCTTGCCCTTCATTTGGAAGTGGCACAAGAACGGAAGAAACAGGAAGCTAGGAATAAACAAAGATGTCTCATTGTGTGTGCTTCAGGGATGGGCAGTGCCCAGCTGTTGACGTATAAATTAAAGGATCTTTTTCATGAAGAGATAGTTATTGCTGGAACTACTGAAATGCACAATTTAAAGCATTACACACTTGAAGAAATTGACTTTATTATTACGACGATCCCCCTCCTATGGGATCCAGGAATCCCTGTTATTCAAGTAAGCACTATATTAGGTAAAAAGGATATTTCCGAAGTTAAGGGGATTATGAAGAGAAACAATCCAGTAATACGTAACTATTTCTTGGAACCGTTTACATATTTTCGTAAAGAATTCATGGACCCTGAAACAATTTTGCGTTTCCTATGTAACGATCTCGAGAGATTGGGATTGGTTGATAGCAACTACCTCGATTCCGTTTTGCAGAGAGAGGTATATGCATCCACGAGTTTTGGCAATCTTGTCGCAATTCCTCATCCATTGGAGCCACAAACGAACCGTACATTTTGGTCTGTTATGACACTCGTAAAGCCTATTGAGTGGGGAGACAAGTCGGTCCAGTTAATTTTTCTCTTAAATGCCAGCAAGGATAGGCAGCATGAACTCAAGCCGATGTTTGAAGAACTAGGGAACTTGTTGGAGGATCAGCACCTGATTAGACAATTAGTTGCAGCTAAAAATTTTAATGCGTTTAAGCGGTTGATGGGTATAGGGTGAATTCCCTTGCTTATTAACAATGTTCCTTAGCAGTGTGTTTCATTTAATGGATGGCGTATAGTGAATCAATCTGCCTTTATTTAAAAAAGGTTGGGTTGATTCTTTTTTCATTTTTGGTTTCCATACAGCCTTTTTCCGTTGCCAATGGAAAAAGAGTGGGTGCAAATGAATTATTTTTCAGAATAAAATATTAATAACACACTAAAGAAAGGAGGGATCCTTTGGAACCTATCAAAATAACAGTAATAGGTGGAGGTTCATCATATACTCCAGAGCTTTTGGAAGGGTTGCTTGCGGAAGCTGACGTGCTCTCAATAAAGGAAATATGGCTGGTGGATATCCCACAAGGAGAGCGAAAGCTGCAGATCATGGATGCGCTGGCAAAACGTATGGTAAAAAAGTCCAAGCACGACATTAAGATCGTTTCTACATTGGATAGACGTGCTGCAATTAAGGGAGCAACCTATGTCATTACGCAAATAAGAGTAGGGCAGTTAGAAATGCGTCGACATGATGAGTACATCTCGATTAAGCATGGGGTTATTGGACAGGAAACGACTGGGGCAGGGGGGGTTATGAAAGCACTTCGTACCATCCCGGTAATATTAGGTATTTGCAAGGAAATGGAAGAGCTTGCTCCAGATGCCTGGCTGTTAAATTTTACGAATCCTGCAGGCATCGTTACAGAGGCTGTGCTAAAACACTCTACCGTTAAAGTGGTGGGGCTTTGCAATAATCCGATTAATTATTATAAGAAGTTCGCGAAAACGTATGACGTGGCAATGGAGGACGTGCGGATTAATTTCATCGGAATTAATCATTTAATTTGGATAACCGGATTGTATATTAAAGGAAAATCACACATTCAGGATGTTTTGACAGGTAAATCTGCCAGTTATGAGGCTGCAAATATACCTGACTTTGGCTGGGACCATGACTTTCTGCAGTCCCTCGGGGCGATTCCTTGCGGCTATCATAAGTATTACTACCAAACGGACACCATTTTGCAGAAACAGCTTTTAGAATATGAACAAAATGAAACACGAGCAGATCAGGTGAAAAAAGTGGAAGCAGAGTTGTTTGAGCTATACCAAGACCCAGATTTAGATAAAAAGCCTGAAGCCTTGGAACAACGAGGTGGCGCTTATTATTCGGAAGCTGCAGTTCGGCTTATTCATGATATTCATTTAAACACCCAGCAGATTCACACATTGAATGTACGGAATAATGGAGCAATTTCCTGCCTGCCGGATGATGTTTGTGTGGAGACCAATTGTGTTGTTGAGAACCATCAGATCACGCCACTGCAAACGTCAGAGGCACCAGCCCAAATCAGGGGCTTACTACAAGTCGTAAAGGCTTATGAAGAATTGACAGTAGAAGCAGCCGTAACGGGAGATAAGGGAATTGCAATTCAAGCCTTAACTATTCACCCGCTTATTCCATCGGCCGAGAAGGCAAAGCAAATTTTAGAGGAAATGCTGGCAGTTAACGAGCCTTATCTAAACGGAGAACCTTTTAACATAGGGATGTCAGCCACTATGGAGGTGAAGAGATGAAGATCACATTATTATGCGCGCTTGGAATGAGTACAAGTTTACTTGTTAAGAAGATGAACCAGGAAGCTGAAAAGCAATCAATTGATGCGGAAATTGAAGCACACTCTGTGGATGATCTTGAAAAGCAGCTCAAGACAGCAGATATCCTGTTAATTGGTCCGCAAATTCGTTACAAGAAAAACGCATTGTTTAAGCAGGCAGAGGAAGCAGGTGTGCCGATAGCGATCATCGACATGAAAGCATATGGCACGCTCGATGGAAAAGCAGTATTAGAGCAAGCATTAGATTTGAAAAAATAAAGAAACAAAGGGGAGAAGGTCTATGAAAGGGTTTCAAGCATTTATGGAACGTTATTTTATGCCTGTGGCTGGAAAATTGGCGGAGCAGCGCCATTTAAAAGCGGTGCGTGATGGGATTATTGCCGTTATGCCATTATTGATCATTGGTAGTATCTTTTTAATTATTTCTTCACCACCGTACAAACCATGGGCAGAATTTATGGCACCATTTGCACCTTCGCTTAGCATCCCGGTGGACGCAACATTCGGGTTGCTTGGCTTGATTGCTGTCTTTTCCATTGCTTATAACTTGGCTAAAAGTTATGGCATGGATGGTCTTTCAGCAGGTGTGTTAAGTACCGCAGCATTTTTTGTTGCAACCCCTTTAACAGAGGAAGGAAATATTCCGCTTAACTTAATGGGCAGTGAAGGACTATTTATCGCCATCTTACTGGCCATTACCACAGTGGAGATCTTCCGCTTTTTCGAGAAACGAAACATTGTGATCCGCATGCCAGACACTGTGCCACCCTCCGTATGGCGAGCCTTTACAGCGCTCATTCCCGGCGCTGTGATCATAACCTTGGTATGGGGCGTAGATCTATTACTTCGATCTAGCTGGGATTTATCATTGCATGGAATTGTGGGAGCGGTGCTACGCGAACCACTGCAAATGCTTGGTGGTAGCTTCTGGGGAGCCATGATCGCCATTTTACTTATCCACCTGCTTTGGTCTTTTGGGATTCATGGGATTTCTGTTGTAGCAAGTGTCATGGCACCAATTTGGTATAGCCTAACAGATGAAAATATTGCAGCACAACGAGCAGGAGAAGAACTTCCACACATTGTTGGCCAGCCTTATATGGCGATTTGGTGGGCAGTCGGGGGCTCGGGGATGGCGTTGGCACTTACACTGCTCTTTCTGTTCCTGGCAAAATCCAAGCATCTTAAAGGACTTGGAAGAGGATCAATCGGAGCAAGCATTTTTAATATTAGTGAGCCAGTTATTTTTGGTGCACCGGTTGTCATGAACCCGTTATTAATCATTCCGTTTATTCTAGCACCGCTCGCAGTTGGTATCATAACGTATTTCTCCATGTCGATCGGTTTAGTTGGGAAGCCATATGTTATAGTGCCATGGACCATGCCACCACCTTTATCCGGGATTTTAACGACAGGTGATTTTCGTGGAGGTATCCTTATGCTGGTGAATATTGCGGTAGCGATGTTTATCTACTTCCCGTTCTTTAAATTATATGATAAACAGCTTCTAAAAGAGGAAGAAGAGAGAAAAGAAACAGCTGCGGCAGCTAAGGAAGAGGAGGCGTAACACGTTAATGCAGCAAAGCAAAAGACAAGTAATCGTCAATGCAGATGATTTTGGGATGACACCAGGCGTGACAGCGGGCATTTTATATGCACATCAATTTGGGATAGTCACAAGCACGACAACAATGGTGAACACCACTTTTGCCGAACAGGCTGTTGAACTTGCCAAAGGACACCCTAATTTAGGTGTTGGATTGCATTTTGTATTAGATGCCGGGAAACCAATCTCTCGGCATGTCCCAAGTCTAGTAGACACAAGCGGCTACTTCTTGAAGGGGGAAGTTCTAAGCAATTCTGCCAGAAAAGAAGAGATAAAGGTGGAATTACTTGCGCAACTTGATTTACTACGGCAATGGTATCCGCATGTTACCCATATTGACAGTCACCACCATAAGCATTTGCATATTCCACAAGCGCTGGAAGCTGTACTCGAGGTTGCCGAGGCGTACAGCTTACCAGTGAGGTCCTTTTCAAAAAGTAGCTGGCAGAAGGTGAGAAGTACAGATTATCTGCATTATGATTTTTATGAAGAAACTGTGCAACCTGCTTTTTTGGAAAATCTCATTACTTCCACTGAAGATGGCGTGAGTGAAATCATGTGCCATCCAGCATTTTTGGATACATGGCTTTTAGAAAGAAGCAGTTACACCGAGACACGGATGAAGGAACTCGAACTTCTAACAGATAAAAACGTGAAGCACCTCTTTATTTCTGAATCTATTGAGCTCATACATTTTGGAGGAATACATGATGAACATAAATAATTTATCGATGCAAATTATCTTGCATGCAGGGAACGCCAAGGGAATTTTACACGAGGCGTTAGAAAAAGCAAGGAGTGGAAATTTCTCTGAAACAGATCACTTGCTCGAAGAAGCTTCAGAAGAACTTCTTAAAGCGCACAAGGTGCAAACATCCTTTATTCAAGAAGATGCACAAGAAAAGTTAGGTGTTCTCCCTGTCATTTTAGTACATGCCCAAGATCACCTTATGACCGTAATGTCGGAAAAAACACTTATAGAAGAAATGATATATCTGTATAAAAGGCAAGATAGGATGGAGCGAATGGTAGAGAAGTGGATGGCTACAAAGGAGATGGAGAAGTTTGATTAATATTAGTTAGGGGTGTTTTTTATGAAACGACGTCATATCTTAGTACTTTGTTTTGTATTACTCTTTAGCCTGTTTGGGGGAGGGAGTAATCATCGTGCAGAAGCTAGCCAAACAAGTAAGAAGAAAGCGAGTGTTAAACCGGGAGTAGAGGTGTTAATGGAAGACCATTTAGATTGGCTGGAGGGAAAACGTGTTGGCCTCATAACGAACCCAACGGGAGTAGACCATGAATTAAACAGTACGATTGACTTACTTTACGAACATCCTGACGTTAATTTAACCGCCTTATTCGGGGCTGAACATGGCATAAGAGGGGACCAGGAGGCAGGCGAATATGTTGAGTCTTATATTGATGAGGAAACAGGACTGCCCGTATACAGTTTATATGGATCAACCTGGAAGCCAACCGAGGAAATGCTGGAAGAAGTAGATGTCCTTTTATTTGATATTCAGGACATTGGTTCCAATGTATATACCTATATCTATACACTTGGATTTGCCATGGAGGCCGCAGGGGAGATGGATAAAGAATTAATCGTACTTGATAGGCCAAATCCAATTGGTGGAGAGAGGGTTGAAGGGCCACTTCGTTCAGCGGATGCTGTGAGTTTTATGGGGAGATTCCTCCTGCCTGTCAGACACGGAATGACGCCAGGTGAATTGGCAACAATGTGGAACCATGAGTATAGCATGGGCGTTGATTTGAAAGTTGCTGAAATGAAAGGCTGGAAGCGGGATATGCATTTTGAAGATACGGGACTTCCTTGGATACTCCCATCACCAAATATTCCAACACAAGAATCCGCATACCTTTATGCTGGAACTGAACTTGTCGATGACACAACGCTTTCTACTGGTCTTGGCACTACCAAACCATTTGAACAGGTAGGTGCACCGTGGATCGATGCTGAAGCGCTTGCTGAGGAAATGAAAAGTCGAGAATTAGCTGGTGTAAATTTCCGCCCAGCATACTATACACCGATGTTTGGTAAGTATGAAGGCGAGCGAGTAGCAGGAGTACAGGTCCACATAACGGATCCGTCCTCCATCAATTTGGTTGCACTTGGTTTACATTTAGTCGATGCCATGAGAGATCAAAATCCTGAGGAATTTGAAATGACAGCAAGCTATACCAATCTAATTGGTGATCCGGAAGTACCTCAGATGATTCTAGATGACATGCCAGTATCGGAAATTATGGCATCGTGGAAAGAGAAACAACAGGAGTGGGTAAGCGAAGTTAGGAACCGATATTTAATGTATGGCCCTTATCCCAAGGGAGCCAAACCGTATAAAAAGCAAGCGGTTCTTGGGATCTTTCCACTTGATTTAACTGCAGCACCAGGGGAGCCTGTGGATTTAACAGTAAAAGGCTATGATAAAAACGGAGAAAAGATGACGATTGCACAAGAGGACGTGGATTGGGAGCTAGATGGATTGGACGGCAATATTGAGAACGGCACATTTATAGCGGATCAGGATGGGTCGGGAATCGTACGTGCTTTTTATGAAAAGTTAAAAGCAGAACGTACTGCTGTTATTTCAACGCCTTTGTTGGAAAACATTCGCTTCGGTCTCCAGTCTGGCTATTCTAGAGTTGTGCTCGACCTAAATAAAACAACAACCAATTATGAAATAGAAAGAGGAGAGGATCGCCTGTTTATAAAAGTTCCGTACGGAGGAATACAAGGACAGTTAGATCCGAACGGAGGGACGATCCAGATAAATAACAGTCCAGTGCTGTCCCAAATAGATTATTATACGGAAGAGGATTCCATCGTAGTAGAGCTACATGTAGATGGAGACGTTGCCTACGAAACACCTGGTTTTTCATCTAGAATCGTAGTTGACCTGCAACATTAAAAAAACAAGCCTGAGCTACTAGATAGTTGCTCAGGCTTGTTTTTTGTTTTGGAGTTACTTTTTAAAAATTGGCTGATGATTCACTATCATGCCTGTGGCTTCAAGTGTGTCGCTGTCGCTTTAGTTTTAGCGTTCACGCTTCAGAATGCGGCGCTGTCGCTTTAGTTTTTAGCGTTCACGCTTCAGAATGCCTCTTCCATGCTTCGCTTCACGATTCTACTTATTCAAAATCACCAATTGAAATATATTTGGTTTCCAAGTATGGCTCAATTCCTTCAAGTCCACCTTCACGACCAAGGCCACTTTCCTTCATACCACCAAATGGGGCATGTGCTGCAGATGGGCCACCATCGTTCCAGCCGAGAATACCATACTCAAGCTGTTCGCTTAGATACGTACCTGTTTTATAATTGTTCGTGAAGTAGTAGGCAGCAAGGCCAAATGGTGTATCGTTAGCTATTTCAATGGCTTCGTCTATCTGCTTAAAGGTAGTAATTGGAGCAACTGGGCCAAAGGTTTCCTCATGCATAATATCCATGTCGGTTGTGACTTTTTTTAAAATAGTAGGGTGGACGAAGAAGTAGCCTTTCTCTTGGTTTGCATCATATTCATCACCAAGTAGTACCTCCGCACCCTTTTGCTTCGCATCTTTTACATGGGCCACGATTTTATCATAGCCATCTTCATTAATAATTGGCCCGATCGCTACATTTTCTTCTAGACCATTGCCAACTTTAAGCTTTCTTGTTTCTTCGACGAGTTTTTCAGCAAATTCGTCTACTACATCTTCATGCACAATAATCCGATTTGCGCTGACACAGGTTTGGCCAGCGTTACGGAATTTAGTAGCAATGGTTTGTTTTGCCGCTAGATCTAAATCTGCATCTTTTGCTACGATAAGAGGTGCATGGCCGCCTAGCTCCATTGTTGCATTTTTTACAGTGCTGGCACTACCCTCGATTAATTTTTTACCGACTGAAGTGGAGCCAGTGAACGTAATTTTGCGCACATATTCACTTTCGGTAAACAGTTTGCCAATCTCACTTCCGGAACCAGAAACGTATTGAATAACATCCTCCGGGATTCCGGCTTCATGTGCAAGCTCAATTACTTTAATGCCGGATAGCGGAGTTTCTGATGCAGGCTTGACTACAAAGGTACAGCCAGCTGCTAAAGCAGGCGCAGCTTTTCGCGTCATCATTGCCGCCGGGAAGTTCCACGGGGTGATGGCTGCAACTAAACCAATGGGTTCCTTCTGCACAATAATGCGCTTGGATTCCGTGTTAGCAGGAACAGTGCGTCCATAAATTCGCTTTGCTTCCTCTGCATACCATTCGATAAAGCTAGCCGCATAGGCTACTTCTCCTTCTGACTCTTTTAAAGGCTTTCCGTTTTCTAATGTCATAAGTTCCGCAATTTCTTGCTTGTTTTCATGTAATTTAGATGCCCAGGCATTTAAGAGACGTGCACGCTCATGGGCATTAACTTTTTTCCATGAAGCAAAGCTTTCCTTTCCTTTACGCAATGCTTCTGTTACTTCCTCTTCCGTGAATTTTTTAATTTCTTTAATGAGCTCCCCTGTTGCGGGATTCATTACTTTTATCATATCTGCCAAGATTATTCACTCCTTTAAAATTGTTCCTATCCTGTTAGTTCCCTTTTTTAAGTAATCAAAAACAAAAAAACAGTCCTAGCAAAATGAGGACTGTTTGACTATGCTTATAAGACACCACTATCCATCATGTCGACAACATCATCAATGGAAAATTCTTTGCCTTCTAATATGTTTTTCTTCTTTTCTTCAATGGATGAGGGTTGCATTGGTACCTTTAATGGCTGCTTTGATTCCTGCACAAGCGAAATGGTATAAACCTTCCCTTCCATTTTAAAAAGGGCATTATCTTTTTCGATAATTGTTTGTAAAAACTTTTCTTCATTCTCATTTAACCGCTTCACTTCAGGCACCTTCCCTCTAAATAACTATATATAGTACTAGTTGTTTACCCCAGTTTAAATTTCCTTAAACCTTTTCTTTATACATTTCGTTAAAAACTTTTATTTCTGAGCGTGCACCGACCAATATGTTGAAAGGCTATGGAAAGAAAAGAAGCAAACAGAGCACACATTATCTCTATATTTTCATTCTGACTTTGCTATAATGAATGCAGATAAAATAAGAGAGTGGAGGTTTTTGGATGTATAATGCACCGTTATTTTTACAACCCGTTTTACAGGAAAGAATCTGGGGAGGACAGAAGCTACAACAACTCTATCAATATGAGCTTCCATCTGCACAGACAGGAGAGGCGTGGGTGATTTCTGCCCATCCAAACGGTCCCAGTATAATTCGGAATGGACCTTTAGAGGGAAAAACACTTGCAGATGCCTGGGAGAAGCATGGAGAGCTTTTTAATAAAAATCAGGATAATGTGGAAGCGTACCCACTGCTAGTAAAAGTATTAGACGCTAATGACGACCTTTCTGTTCAAGTGCATCCAGATGATAGGTTTGCTCGTGAGGAAGAAGGGGAGCCTTATGGGAAAACAGAGTGCTGGTATGTGCTAGAGGCAGAGCCAGGCGCTGAACTAGTGTTAGGCCATCATGCCAAAACAAAGGCAGAACTAGAAGATATGATAGATGAGGGAAAATGGAATAACCTCCTGCAGTACATACCCGTTAAAGCAGGCGATTTTGTCTATGTGCCAAGTGGGACAATCCATGCGATCGGTAAGGGCATTGTAATACTAGAAACACAGCAAAGCTCGGATATCACATACCGGGTCTACGATTACGACCGAACGGATGCCAAAGGGGACACAAGGGAGTTGCATTTAGAACGTGCAAAACAGGTTACTACCGTTCCTCATAAAACTCCTGAGTTGACGAAACAGAAAGAGCAAGAGGAAGGGCTTCTTTCCACAAAGCTTGTAGAGGAGAAGTATTTTACAGTGTATCACTGGAAGCTTGACGGACAGGTACAGCGGAAACTGGACGTTGATTTCCTGCAATGCAGTGTGATAGCGGGGGAAGCGGAAATTACTATACAAGGTGAAACCTTCCCAGTTGAAAAAGGAGAGCATTTTATCCTGCCAAATGGTGTGACAGACTATCAGATTTCTGGAAAAGCAGAATGGATTGTTTCCCACACGTAATTGTCGAACTCCCGTCACAAAAAAAGCGCCTACGTTTGGTAAAATGGAGCAAAGAGATCGCTTAAGGGAGAACAGAAATGAATCTATCAGAACGCATGCAGGAAGCTGACTATTATATTTTTAATGTATATAAAGAGCTCGGTAAAGCAGAAGAGGAAATAGAGGAGCGCCGGGCTGCGGTTCAACAAGAACTTAAAGAAACGGGGACATATGTTCAGACGACAGAGGAGCTGGCACAAGGGGCCAAAATCGCATGGCGAAACAACAATCACTGTATTGGAAGGTTGTTTTGGGACAAGCTCGAGGTTGTGGATGCAAGACATGTAACATCTGAGGATGCTGTTTTTCAAGCATTGTTTACCCATATAGAACAGGCGACGAATAACGGCAAGATTAAGCCTCGTATTACTATTTTTCCGCCTGAGCATAATGGGGAAACCCGCGTTCGGATCTGGAATCACCAATTATTTCGCTATGCAGGGTATCAAACAGAGGATGGAATAGTGGGCGATCCTGCGTCGCTTGCTTTCACGGAGAAGTGTCAGCAGTTAGGCTGGCAAGGAGAAGGTACAGCCTTTGATTTATTGCCAATTGTGGTGCAGATAGGCAATGAAGCACCAACCTATAGAGAAATACCAGAGGAGCTTGTATTAGAGGTACCCATTCGCCATCCGGATTTTTCGATCTTTCATCACTTGGAAGTAAAATGGTATGCGGTACCCATTATATCAGATATGTTTTTAGAAATTGGTGGCATTCCGTACCCTGCAGCTCCGTTTAATGGCTGGTATATGGGAACAGAGATTGGTGCCAGAAACCTTGCAGATGAGAACCGCTATAATCTACTTCCACATGTTGCCAAACAGTTAGGTCTGAATACAAAGCATTTAAACACATTATGGAAAGACCGCGCACTTGTAGAGTTAAATGTAGCAGTATTGGATTCTTATAAAAAACATGGTGTAGCGATAGTGGATCACCATACTGCCGCAAAGCAATTTAAAGTGTTTGAGAACAATGAAAAAAAGGCCGGACGAACCGTTACAGGAAAATGGGCCTGGCTTATTCCGCCACTTTCGCCGGCAACAACGCATATTTTCCATAAACCGTTTGACAACACCGTCAACAAGCCAAACTATTTTTATCGAGACAAGGTTATATATGAATGATGAAAAGACAGCTGCCTGGCTGTCTTTCCTTATTTAAGAATATGAAGTAGAAATCGTACCATTGTTTTAAATAATATAGTATGATGAGAATATTAAAACAGTTTTTGTGTATTAATACAAAATATCTAAGGTGAATGGGTGGGGGGAAGATAATATGTTGGAATTATCAATCAACGAAGCTGAACGGTTAAGGATAGTGGCGCACGCACTATCATCTGAGATTCGATTGCAAATGATAAATTTGCTGAATTCTGGTAATATGAATATCCATCAGTTGGCCGAAGCACTTAACATACCGGTTTCTACTGCTGCCTCTCACGTGAAGGTGTTAGAACAATCCGCATTGATTCAAACAGAATTAAGACCTGCCAGCAGAGGGGCAATGAAGGTTTGTACGAGGAACTTCGATGACATACATATTCAATTAAACGAGAAAACGGGCTTTGATATCACAAATAAAAGTTATGAGCTGGAAATGCCTATTGGTCAATATACAGATTTTCAGGTTGCTCCTACTTGCGGAATGGCAAGTCAGGATGCGTTTCTTATACCAGAGGATGAACCTGTTCATTTTTATAGTCCTGAACGTTCTAAAGCGCAGATCATGTGGACTCGTAAAGGATATTTCGAATATAAGTTTCCGATTGTTATCCCCCATGGAGCAGTGGTGAAATCAGTGGATATTTCTATGGAGATATGCTCTGAAGCGCCGAACTATGATCATAATTGGCCATCGGACATAACGTTATGGCTCAATGGGATAGATATAGGAACATGGACAAGTCCAGGCGATTATGGGAACCGACCTGGAAAGTTAAACCCTGCCTACTGGACGGAGACAACAAGTACTCAGTACGGTACGCTCAAAACCTGGAGCATTACCGAAACGAAGACCATGATTGACAGTTTTCATCTATCAGAATGCGGGATAAAAGACCTTGCACTGCTAGAAAGTGAATTTTTATCGTTAAAAGTTGGAATAAAAGAAGACGCCGTTCATAAAGGCGGAATGAATCTCTTTGGTAAGGAATTTGGCGATTATGCTCAGGATATTAAATTAAAAATTGATTTTGTGTAACACATTATACTCTATATAAATAAAAATCGACTCTCTATTTTTAGGAGTCGATTTTTTTATAACCAAAAGTGTGTATTGAATTGACAAATTTAATGTGGGAAAGTTTTTAACATCCAATCCTAAACCTAATTTATTATTTTAAATATTTATTGACTTTTCAGAAATGTAAGCGTATTATTTGTCTTAAGTTACAGAAAATCAAGTTTAATACATAATTTATGTATTAATGAAAGGAGGGCATTTAATGATAAAAAAGACTTTCCTATTGTTGAGTTTTTTCGTAATGGTACTAATGATCACCGCTTGCTCCGGTCTAGATAGACTCGTAAGTGGGAATAGCGCTGACGTTCCAGAGGGCGCTACAGAAATTGTGATGTGGAATTTATTTGCCGGAGGAGATGCCGCATACATGCAGGAAATTGTAGATAAATACAATAACAGCCAAGATACGTATTTTATTAATAACGTCCAACAGGAGTATGAAGAATATTATACAAAATTACTAACGAGTCTTGGTGCAGGGAAGGGGCCCGATATCGCTGTATCACATGCACATACCTTGCCAGAGTTGGTAAATCTGGATGTGGTGGAAAAGTTGGATAGTTTGGCAGAAGAGGTTGGGATTGACTGGACTGAATATAACAAAAATATTTTGGAAAGTACCATGTTTGATAACCAGCATTATGCAATTCCAATTGATACACATCCACATATCTTCTACATCAACAACGAGCTTGTAGGAGAGGCGGGGCTCTTGAATGATGATGGGACTTTGAAAATGGACAAAACACCTTCTGGTTACCGAGATTTTTTTAATACATTAAAAAATGAGTTGCCTGAGGGTAAGTTCCCGTTTGCCTTTGTGACAGCTGGGGTGGATAGCTTTCGCCATTGGTGGTCGTACTATAGCCAGCTTGGTGGGGAACATATCGTGACAGAAGATCTAGAAAATCCGACTTACGCTCTAGATACTGAGAAAGCAATTGAGGCAGCAGAATACATGCTTAAATTCTGGTATGAAGATGAAGTTATTCCATTAAATCTGGCTGACTTTTATAGCGATTTTCAATCAGGCAAAGCTGCTACGATTGCGACAGGCGTGTGGTCAACTGGTACGTGGGAAAATACAGAGGATTTGGAGATTACTGCCATGCCACTCCCAAATATTTTTGGTGAGAAAGGAGCATGGGGTGGTTCCCATACGCTTGTCATTCCTTCCTATGAAGAGACAGACCCAGTAAAACAAAAGGGAGCTTTGGAGTTTATGAACTATGCAGCGGATGAAGGTGCGATCTGGGCAAAGGCCGGCCATATCCCCGCAAAGGATACAGTAGTGGAGTCCGAAGCATTTCAGGAGATGCCCTATCGAGAGGATTACGCACAGACTGCGGACTACATTAATTTTATGGATCGAACCATTTATGCAAGAGCAATTAACGACATCATGGTTCGGAATCTAGATTTAATTTGGACGAAAGAGGTAACACCTGAAGAAGGATTCCAACTTGTTGAAACTGAAGTAAAAGATTTAATTGCCGATTAATTTCATGCTCGTTCCAATTATCATTGCGGAAAAATGAAGTGTAATGAGGGGGTTTAGCTATGAACAAAAAAGCATGGATTCAGGATATGAAAGCGATACCATTTTTACTTCCGTTTTTACTCGCTTACTTAATCTTTACTATTTTCCCTATTTTCAAGGGACTGGAAATGAGTCTTTATGATTGGAATCTCGTCCGAAAGATGGAGTTTGTTGGATTAGAAAATTACGCGGAGATGGTGCAAGATCCAAATTTTTGGCAGACATTATGGAATACGACGTTATTTGTTATGTTGACAACTCCTACCATGGTACTACTTGCGCTTGGATTGTCCCTATTGGCTAATTTAAATACAAAGCTTAAAACATTTTTTCGTGGCTCTTTTTTCATTCCGAGCATTCTCTCGGTTGCCGTCATTTCTTTTTTGGCGATCTTTATGCTGCAGCCATATACCGGTCTCGTAAATACCGTACTCCAGAGTATAGGGATTGATGCCGAGCCATTTTGGATGGCGGACAAAGGGCTGGCTTGGGTTAGTATTGTTGTGGTGACACTTTGGTGGTCTGTAGGATTTAATATGATCTTGTTCCTTACCAGCCTGCAGGATATTCCAGATGCCCTCTATGAGGCAAGCGAAATTGATGGAGCATCAAGGTGGAAGCAATTCCGCTATATTACCTTACCGCAACTAATACCAATTGGGCGGGTAGTAATCTTATTGCAAATCCTTGCCTCGTACAAAGTATTTGCTCAAATTCTGTTGATAACCGGAGGAGGGCCAGGTGGAGCAACGCGACCACTAATTCAGTATATCTACGAAATAGGTTTTACACAGAATAACCTTGGATATGCGGCCACCATGTCTTATGCACTGTTTTTCATCCTGCTTATATTATCGGTTATTCAATTAAAAAACCAGAGAATGGAGGAAAAATAAATGGCTGCAAAGACTACCTCAAATAGCAGGAGAGCGCTTGATCGAAATCGAGATCCGTTTCTTAAAGGGAAAATAACGATAGGAATCGTTGTCTCCATTTTATTTATTGCGCCAATCATATGGATGCTCTTTGTTTCGATAAAACCGGATGGATTTTCTACATCTACACCAATTGAATGGTTTCTTCCACCGTATACCATTTCAAACTATATTACGATTATTATGGATAGTTTGATACTGCGCTGGTTGTTTAATAGTTTCTTTGTAGCATTTATTACAACCATTCTAACATTAATTATTACCTCACTAGCGGCGTTTGCTATTTCGCAAATGAAGTTCCGATTTAAGAATTTTATCTTTATTTTCTTTTTATTGGGTCTGATGATACCAGGAGAGGCTACTATTATTCCTCTCTATGAAATAGTAAAAAATATGAACTTAATTGATTCCTATAGTGGCCTGATTCTACCAATGATTGCATCGCCGCTCGGCGTAATCATTTTAAAGAGTTTTTTTGATAATGTGCCTAAAGAAATTATTGAAAGTGCTATTATCGATGGATGCTCTTACTTTAAGTTGTTTTATAAAATTGTCCTTCCATTGGCAAAACCAGCAATTGCAGCGATTGGTATCTTTACCTTTATTGGTTCTTGGAATAACTTCCTATGGCCTTACCTTTCCATATTATCTGAAACGTTATATACATTGCCTGTAGGATTACCAGTATTTAATTCTACCTATTCACAGGCATATGTTTTACCTATGACGGCAAATGCAATTGCCTCGATTCCAGTTATCATTGCATTTTTGCTTTTTGAAAAACAAATTGTTAAAGGGATTAGCTTTACAGGAATAAAAGGTTAAAAAGAGGAGCGTGTATACAATGAAAGAAGCAACGATGAAGGCAGGAAAAACTTATCAACGAACAGAATATCCCCGTCCCCAGTTTCAAAGGGATGCGTGGATGAATCTAAATGGAAAATGGAAGTTTGCTTTTGATGATGAAAACAAAGGAGAGCAGGGAAGATGGTTTGATCAATACACCTACCCTTCGGAAATCATAGTACCGTTTACGTATGAAACAAAAGCAAGTGGGATTGGAGAGGAAGCCTTCCATCCTTATGTATGGTATAGCCGCACATTTTTGATTCCGGAAGAGGAAATAGGCAAACGGACGGTTCTACGATTTCAGGCATCCGATTATATAACGAAGGTCTGGGTAAATGGTTCCTATATTGGTCAGCATACTGGAGGGAATGCTGCTTTTTCCTTTGATATTACAAAAGCAGTGGACAGTGCGAGCGAGAATGAACTAACTGTTAAAGTTGAAGATAGTCAAAGTTGTGTCCAACCGAGGGGGAAACAGAGGTGGATCAATGAGAATTTTGGGTGTTGGTATGTGCAAAATACAGGAATATGGCAAACCGTATGGTTAGAATTTATAGAAGACAAAAGCTTGAACCATGTGAAGATAACACCTAAAGTCGATTCCAATTCGGTAATATTTGATTATACATTACATGGAGAATTACCAAGGAATAGCAGGTTGGAAACCGTGATCTCCTTTAATGGAAAGCAAGTCAAACAGTTTACTGCGGTTCTTGATCGAAGCACTTCTCGCTTTGAAGTAGATTTGGCGGCTGATATACATGAGTGGAAAGTCCTGCATTGGTCACCAGAGCACCCGAATCTTTATGATGTTAAGTTTCGTTTATATGTGGATGACGTGTTAAAGGATGAAGTAGATTCCTATTTTGGAATGCGTAAGATATCCATTAAAGACGGTAAAGTCTTGCTCAATAATGTGCCAATCTATCAAAAGTTACTGCTTGATCAAGGGTATTGGCCGGATACTATGCTGACCCCGCCTTCTGATGAAGCAATACTTGAAGATATCGATAAGACGCTTGCGATGGGATATAACGGAGTACGCAAACACCAGAAGATTGAGGATGATCGATTCCTGTATTGGTGTGATAAGAAAGGTTTGCTCGTATGGTCAGAAATGGCTGCCACCTATGAGTTTTCCGATCAAGCGGTAGAGAATTTTACAAAGGAATGGCTGGATATTGTGCAGCAACATTATAATCATCCCTCCATCATAACTTGGGTTCCATTTAATGAGTCATGGGGCGTTCCGCATATCTTCAAAGATAAACAACAACAAGCATTTACGGAGTCCATCTATTATTTAACTAAATCATTAGACGCAGAGCGGCCGGTAATCGTGAACGATGGTTGGGAACACACTGTTTCTGACATTATTGCTCTCCATGACTATGAGGAGTCAGGAAAGACATTATATGAGAGATATAAAGATATGGATGCCATTCTACAAAACAAGATCCCACACAACAATCATCGCTACGCGTTTGCTGAAGGGTATCAATACAAGGGGCAGCCTGTCATGATAACGGAGTATGGTGGCATCGCTTTTCAGGATGAAAGTGGTTGGGGATACGGGAATCAAGTCTCAACTGAGGAAGAATTTCTGAAGCGCTATAAGGAAACAACAGATGCTATAAAAGCTATCCCGAAGATCAGTGGCTACTGTTATACGCAAACAACCGATGTTCAACAGGAGATCAATGGCTTGCTAAAGGAAAACAGGGAACCGAAAATAGCCATGGAAAAAATTAAGCAAGTAAATGATGCAACATAATAGGTACGGGAGGACGTAGCATGATAAAGAAAAAACCTAATATTGTACTGATTTTAGCTGATGATTTAGGATTTTCCGATCTTGGTTGTTTTGGCGGAGAGATTCAGACACCCAATCTCGACCAGTTGGCTACCGGAGGGCTCCGTTTTACACAATATTATAATTCGGCACGCTGCTGCCCAAGCAGGGCCTCTCTGCTAAGTGGCCTGTATCCACATCAAGCGGGTGTTGGGGAAATGGATGAAGACAGAGAAACACCAGGCTACCGTGGATATTTAAAGGATCAATGTGTCACACTTGCTGAAGTATTAAAAGACAGTGGATACCATACGTATCTTTCAGGGAAATGGCATGTCGGAGAAAGAGGCCCGATTGAACGTGGGTTTGATGAATTTTATGGTTTGTTCGGAGGCTTCACTAGTTTTTGGAACCAACCGGATTACATCCGTTTGCCAAAAGGACGCGCCAAGCGAGAGTATTCGGATTATGAATTTTATGCAACCGATGCTATTACAGACCATGCTTTGGATTTTATTCAGGAAGCACGTCAGGATGAAAAGCCATATTTTCTTTACTTATCTTACAATGCTCCTCATTTTCCTTTACAAGCACCAAAGGAAGATATAGCGAAATATGAACAGATATATGAAAAAGGCTGGGACCATATTCGAGAAACACGTCTAGCTCGTATGAAGGAGCTTGGCATTGTTTCATCGGACACGTCACTGACACCTCGTTCAGAGTATTGGGATCGAGATCGTGTCATTCAAGGTGTTAACCCTGCCTGGGATGCCATAGACCCAGACAGACAGAAGGACTTGGCAAAAAGAATGGCAATCTACGCAGCAATGATTGATCGAATGGATCAGAATATAGGAAGAGTGATAGACGATCTAAAGGAAAAGGGAGAACTGGATAACACTCTTATATTATTTTGTTCCGATAATGGCGCTTGTGCAGAGTGGGATCCATGGGGGTTTGATGATTGGATATCAACCTCTAATTTCTTGCATCGCAAAGAGGATTTGGATCGGATGGGGCAGCAAGATTCCTATCACAGTTACGGATCTGGCTGGGCCAACGCATGTAGTACTCCGCTTCGTTTATACAAACATTACGGACATGAGGGAGGCATCAGTACACCACTAATAGCACACTGGCCAGAAGAAGTAACTCGTATAGGTGAAATCGATCATCGTCCAGGGCATTTCATTGATTTTATGGCAACGTTTGTAGATATTAGTGAAGCATCTTACCCACAAGTGTACAACGGCCATAACATCCTCCCTATGGAAGGTGAGAGCATGTTGCCCGCATTTTATGGTGAAGCAGCCGAGGAGCGGATCTTCTGCTTTGAGCATGAGCAACACTGTGGTATTCGTAAAGGGAAATGGAAATTATCAAAGATTAAAGAAATGGATTGGGAATTATACGATATGGAAAACGACCGAACCGAGCTTCATAACCTCCGGGATACTTACCCGGATTTGGTGGAAGAGATGAAAAAAATCTGGGATGAATGGGCAAATCGTACTGATGTATACCCTCGTTTTAACTAAGTTTAAGGAAGATCCTTTTAATAAAGGATCTTCCTTTTTTGTATTTAACAAGCTAATAGATTAATTCAATCCTCAGCGAGTAAATCTCCCATCCTCTCGTAAAATTAAAAAAACGCTTGTAAAACGCTTACAGTTATTTTATACTAAACCTAAATCGATTTAGTAAACCGGTTTAGTAGATATTAACCAATTAGGAGAATGAAAAATGAAAACGATAACGATGGCGGATGTTGCTCAACATGCAGGTGTTTCCAAGAGTACAGTCTCTCAATATGTGAATCAACGTTATGATTACATGGGGGAGAAGACAAAGGAACGCGTGGAAAAGGCCATAGAAGAATTAGGATATAGTCCAAATATTATAGCCAGAAGCTTGAAGCAGAAATCAACGACCACGATCGGCGTTATTGTTGCCAACATTCTTCACGTTTTTTCTACACAGGTTATTCGAGCTATTGAAGACTTTTGTAATGAAGCGAATTTTCATATTATCGTCTGTAATGCAGATGACGATCCTATTAAAGAAAAGAAATATATGGACATGCTGCGTGCCAAACAGGTAGATGGCATTATTGTTTTTCCGACTGGTGGAAATCTAGCATTATATCAGCAGCTTGTGCGAGATAATTATCCCATCGTTTTCGTTGATAGAATGGTCCCAGAAGTTGAGGTTAACACCGTGTTACTAGATAACGAAAAGGCTGTCAGAATGGGGGTTAACCTGCTTGTGGAAAAAGGGTACCAACGAATTGGAATGGTTACCCCGCCACTTGAAGAAAGTGTTACCCCGAGACTGGAAAGGGTCAGTGGATTCAAGCAGGCCTTAAAAGCCAATAATCAAAACTTTGATCCGAATTTGTTGGTCAGTGAGGAAATTGAAAACATCAGAATAAAGCTTGATGAATTGTTGCAACAACCACAAGGGCCTGACGCAATTTTAGCAGTGAATGACCGTGTGCTCTTTGAGATTCTTCATTATATAAAAGAAAAGAAGTTGAGCATACCTGATGATTTGGGCGTGATTGGTATTGATGATGTCACATTCGCTAGCTTCTATAGTCCAACCCTAACTACGATAGCGCAGCCAGCATTCGAAATGGGGAAAAAGGCGGCCGAGCTATTGTTGAATCGGATTCAAAATAAAACACAGGAAAAGGAAACAAAAATATACCGATTTGAACCACTATTAATGCAGCGAGATTCTTGCTAACAACTTTTGGGAGGATGTTTAGGATGAAAAATATTATCGAAACGATTGGCACAGAAATTAAGACAGTTTTAGAGAATGTTAGTCCAGAAGAAACGAAGGAATTAGCAGATAATCTGGAAAAGGCTGATCGCATATTTGTTGCAGGTACTGGTCGTTCTGGACTAGTTGGCAAAATGTTTGCCATGCGCATGATGCACAGTGAATACCCGATCTACGTTGTTGGCGAAACAATTACACCAAGTATTGCCACAAATGACCTTTTGTTGCTCATATCAGGCTCAGGATCTACAGGTTCCCTAAAGCAATATGGCGAAAAGGCAAAAGAAATAGGTGCACAGGTAGCCCTTGTTACGACAAATAAGGATTCAGCAATAGGAAAGCTAAGTGATGTGACCGTAACGATTCCTTCGGCAACGAAGAAGCGGCTTCCTCAAGAACCAACTACCATCCAGCCGCTTGGAAGTCAATTTGATCAATCTGCCCATTTATTGCTTGATGCCATTGTCGTCTATTTGCTAGAAAACAAACCTGCTGGCCAGGATAATACAAAACTTAATCAAGTGCACGCCAATTTGGAATAGAGAGGGTTGAATGTATGAACATTTTAGAGCAAATCAAACAACATAAGATAGTAGCGGTTATTCGACACGCGGATGAACAAAATATCGTTCCAATTCTAAATGCTTTAGCTGCTGGAGGGGTTTTTGCAGTAGAAATCACTGCGGAGACACCGAATGTACAGCGCATTATCGAGGTTGCTGTAAAGGAAGGACCAGATGATATGATCATCGGTGCAGGTACCGTTCTCGATCCGGAAACAGCACGAACTGTCATTATGGCAGGGGCACAGTTTATTGTTTCTCCCACATTAAATGTAGAGACATTGAAATTAACGAATCGCTATCATATCGAAACAATACCAGGTGTGTTAACCCCTACTGAAATTCAAACAGCGTATGAGAATGGGGCAAACATGGTGAAAATCTTCCCTGCTGATACATTCGGACCGGGCTATATAAAAAATATACGTGGACCGCTCCCACATGTGGAAGCAATGGTAACAGGGGGAATCAACCTAGACAATATGAACGAATATCTAGCAAATGGAAGTGCTGCCGTGGGGATTGGTAGTAATTTAGTTAATGCGAAAGCGTTAACAAATGAAGAAGCCTATACGGAATTGACGGAACGGGCGAAAGCATTTGTTTTACGTAAGGAATCTTAGCCAGAAGCTGTAAAGACGTTGCTAAAATTTTGCTAAAAGAAGAGCGAATGCGCGTAATTCTAAAAATTCTTCAGGAAAAAGAGTATGAATCCTACAGGAGAATGGTGCCATGAATGCAGAAGGTGGACACTATTCTCCCTAAATGAACAAGGGGTGTATGGAATGCGAAACAAGAGATCTTTTTTAATCTTAATTGTAATCGCTGCCATTTTGACATTGGCTGGCTGTGCAAATGAGGCTAGTGGTAGTGAAGACGGTAAAATAAAAATTATTGCAGCACATAACCAAACGGCACCAGAAAACCCATACCAAACAGGCATGCTTAAATTCAAAGAAGTAGCCGAAGAACTTTCCAACGGATCGATTGAGGTGGAGGTGCATGCGGGCACGATTGGTACCGAAGAGTCAGAGCTTGTGGAAAAATTAGAACTTGGAGCGGCTGACGTGGTACTTGCATCACCTGGTTTCATGACACAAACGGGAATTAGAGAAGTCGATCTATTCTCTGCTCCATATCTGTTCAAGGATTATGGTCATTGGTTAAACGTGGTGGATGGTGAAGTTGGTCAGCAAATGGGTGAACTAATTAATGAAAAGTCCAATAACTCTTTCAAACTATTAGGCTATTGGTCTGCTGGGGTTAGACATTTTTATGGAAAAAAACCGATTGAATCTACGGAAGACCTAAAAGGTGTTTCAATCCGAACGCAGACATCTGGCGTAATTGGCGACTTCTGGAAAGAACTTGGCGCAATCCCATCAAGTATTTCTTGGGGAGAGCTATACCAAGGGTTACAACAGGATGTAGTAGATGGCTCGGAAAATGCGTACCCATTCTTCGTACAACAGTCCCATCATGCTACACCAAATGGGAAATTCATTACGGAAACAGCACATGATTTTACAACAAGGTTCTTATTAATTAACGGAGAAAAATTTGATAACTACTCACAAGAGCATCAGGACATTATTATGAAGGCCGCTGAAGCATCGGTTAAGGCGGAAAGAGAAGCGACAAATCAACAGGACGTGGATTATAAAGAAAAGGCAATAGAGGAAGGCGCTACGGTGAATGAAATTGATAGACAACCATTTATTGATATCGCCACACCGATTATAGATAAATTTGCTAAAGAAATTGAGGTAGAAGATCTGTTACAACAAATTAGAGCTGCAGAGTAAATGTGGGGAGGTTTGGAGATGAAACGTTTTGTTCAGGCACTGGAGAAAATACAAATCACATTAGGCATCGTATTTTTATGCATGTTTTTCCTTGTGATCTTACTACAAATTGCAACAAGGTATATGGGCGTATCTGTCATCTGGACGGAAGAGGTGGCCAATTATACGTTTATCTGGGCAGTATTTATGGGGGCAGCTGTCATGGTGAATCGGAGAGAGCATTTTAACTTTGACATGCTGCGAACAAAGTTAAAAGGAAAAAAACGACTTTCTATAAGCATTATTAGTGACCTCGTTTTAATTGGATTCCATATCGTTTTATTCTTGCTTGGTATCCAAATCGTCATGGAGTTTTGGAATTACACATGGGCAACCCTTCCTGACATGAAGATGGGATATGTATGGCTATCCATCCCTGTCATGGCTGGGACGATGCTGCTTTATTCCATCACACATCTGATAGAACATATGAAAGCATGGAAAGCGAAGGAGGTAACGGAATAATGGGATTTCTTTTATTAGGAATGTTTATCGTACTGATGTTGATTGGCGTTCCAATCGCATTTGTTATTGGGATTGTCGCCTTAATTGGTATTTTCGGTATTCCGTATACACCGGAAGCAACGGTTGCGATGAAGATGGTAAATGGACTCGATTCCTTCGTCTTGCTCGCAGTACCTTTATTCATTTTGGCAGCGAACTTAATGAATTCTGGAAAGATCTCGGAAAAATTAATTCAGCTTGCACTTGCAATGGTAGGAAGAGTTCGTGGTGGACTTGCTCACGCAAATATTTTAGTATCCATGATGTTTGCTGGAGTATCCGGTGCATCACAGGCCGATACGGCAGGTGTAGGGAAAATCCTTATACCAAGTATGTTGAAAAATGGCTATGACAAGGAGACTGCGGTTGGCGTTACTGCTGCATCTTCTACAGTAGGGGTGGTCATTCCACCTAGTATTCCGATGATCATATTCGCTGGGCTTACTAATGCTTCGATTGGTGGGCTTTTTCTCGGAGGAATCATACCAGGGATTTTAATCGGTCTATCTATGATGGTATTCATCTACATTATTGCGGTAAAACGTAATTACCCGAAAGCAGAGAAAACGGAACTTAAGGCATTTGGTAAGCTAGCTTTGGAAGCGCTCCCGGCACTCTTTACGCCAATCATTATCATTGGTGGCATTATTTCCGGGTTTTTCACAGCAACAGAGGCGGCAGCAGTAGCTTCCCTTTACACGCTTTTCATCTGCATGTTCTATTATAAAACATTAAAGCTAAATCATTTACCGAAAATTCTGATGGATACATTAGCATTAAGCTCACTTTCCTTATTTGCACTAGCTGCAGCAAGCGCTCTTGGTGAATTAATGAGCTACTATCAGCTCGGAACAATGGCACAGGAGTTTTTCACAAATAATATCGGTGCGAAATGGCTATTTATCGTTGTCATTATTGCATTCTTCCTATTTGTGGGTACGTTTATGGATGCAATTCCTGCCATGATCCTGTTTGTTCCAGTTATTCTACCGACAGCAGTGGAGTTTGGAATAGATCCAATTCACTTAGGATTAATTGTGGTTATCACGCTTGCTATCGGGCTCATTACACCGCCATATGGATTATGTTTATTACTGGCAGCGAAAATTGGAAACATGTCGACTGAACGCTCTTTCGTTGCGGTTTTACCGTATATTGCTATTGTTCTTGTCGTGCTGGTGTTTATCGCGTTCTTCCCAGACATTGCATTCTTTATTCCGAAACTCATTAATCCATCATTGTTTTAGAATAATGCCGATACTGGGATAGAGAAATTTGGACAAGTACGATCTGGTTGATATGCCATATAACAGGGTACATTAGTTTGATAGATAGTAAAACAGTGATAAACAAAAGGAGCCGATGATATGGATACAAATAAGAAATTAGTAGCGGAAAAAGCGGTTGAAGAGATTAAGGATGGCATGACAGTGGGACTTGGTTCTGGCTCGACAGTATATTGGATGCTCCAAGCATTGGGAGAGCGGGTAAAGGACGGACTTGAAATAGTAGGCATTCCTACTTCACAGAAAACAGAAAAGCTAGCAAAAGAACTAGGTATTCCTTTAGCAGATTTTTCTTCAGTAGATGGTATTGACCTCGCAATAGATGGGGCAGATGAGGTAGATCCACATCTGAATTTGCTTAAAGGAGGCGGTGGCTCACTAGTTCGGGAGAAAATCGTCGACATTTTAGCAAAGCGACTGATCATTATCGTTGATGAGACAAAGGTTGTGGATTATTTAGGCACGTTCTCCTTGCCAGTTGAAGTCGTACCATTTGGATGGGAGACGACAAGTAAACGGATAGCGGAATACGGCTGTCTCCCGCGTCGTAGAGAACAAAACGGAGAAGTATTCATTTCAGACAATGGGAATTATATATTAGATTGCGATTTTGAAAGCATTGAAAAGCCCGCCGAACTACATGAAAACCTGAAGATGTTAGTCGGCGTGGTGGAAACAGGACTCTTTATTAACATGGCGGACGTCGTAATGGTCGGCCATGCCGGGATGGTGGACGTACTAACAAAAGCGTAATGCGTAAGTCGAGGGGGAGAAAAAATGAAAAAAGATGTTATAACGATCGGGGAAGCAATGATTGCATTCAATCCATCTTCCACTGGACCGATGAAATTTGTGAATGGCTTTGAAAAAAATATAGGTGGGGCAGAGCTCAACGTAGCGATAGGCTGTGCCCGTCTTGGACTCCAAACAGGTTTTATGAGTAAGCTCGGAAATGATGAGTTTGGAAAATATATCTACAATTTTGCCAGAGGAGAAGGCATCGACGTATCGCAGATCGGATTTGTTGATGGCTACCCAACCTCTCTAAACTTTAAAGAAATAATGGAGGATGGCAATGTCCGAACCTTTTACTACAGAGACAAATCTCCTGTACTAGAAATGGAACCAGAAGATTTAGATGAAAGCTATTTTGCATCAGCACGGATTCTCCATTTAACAGGGATTTTTCCGGCAATAAATCCAAAGAATATGGCGATTTTTGAGCGGGCAATCGAGTTAGCAAAGAAGCACGATGTACTTATTTCATTTGATCCAAATATTCGTTTGCGGATGTGGTCAAAAGAAGAAGCTCGGGAAACACTTTCAACCATTCTGCCACATGTCGATATTCTTCTGGCAGGAGATGAAGAAATGGAAATCATCATGGGAGAGAATGACCCAGAAACGATTATTGAAAAGGTGAAAACACTTGGTGTCTCCTACATCGCTGTTAAAAAGGGAGATAAAGGAGCAGTTGTTTATCACAATGGGGAACTCATTCACGCACCGGTAGTTAAGGCTTCAAAAGTAGTGGACACCGTTGGAGCGGGCGATGGTTTTGATGCAGGGATGCTTTATGGAATCCTGCAAGATTGGCCTTTAGAGAAAATTGCTACCTTTGCGGCAACGATTGGTTCGATGGTCGTTAGTGTAAAAGGGGATAATGAAGGGCTGCCTTATTATGAAGATGTCCAAGCTAGAATGGGAGAAATTGAACGAATTGAACGCTAGAAAGGATGGGGAGTATGAAGTTACAGCTTGCTTTAGATCGTTTAAGCCGAGAGGAATGCTTTCGAATACTGGAAGAAACGAAAGAGTCAGTTGATATTATTGAGGTAGGCACAGGGGTTATTAAAGAATATGGAATGGAAATTGTACGTCAGATAAGGGCGAGGTATCCTGATAAAACAATCGTGGCAGACATGAAAACATGCGATGCTGGCAAACACGAGGCAAAACAGGCATTTGAGGCTGGGGCAGACATTACGACGGTTATGGCATTTTCTGGCGACCTTACGATTGCCGATACATTGCGCGTAGCAAAAGAGCATGGAAGTCGGATTATGGTTGACCTTCTAGAGGTCGATAAAGCAGAAAGAGTGGAAGAATTGGTTTGTTTAGGCGTCGATTTAGTAAGCTTACATGTCGGCAAGGATAAGCAACAGGAAGGAAGTTTTGATACAAGTCTTTTTGCTCTAGTTAAAGATCATGATATCGAGGTAACAGTAGCTGGTGGGATAAATGCAGAGACATTACCTGACATTATAGAAGGAAAACCAGATACTGTCATTGTTGGAAGTGCGATTACCAAGGCAGAAAACCCGCGTGAAGCAGCAGACCAACTGAAAGAGCTGTTACCACAATGATAGGGTAAGGAGCGGATGGAATGAGAATCGGAACAGTTGGCACAAGCTGGATTACAGAATCCTTTATTGAAGCAATAAAAGAGGTCGATGGAGCAGAGCTATGTGCTGTTCATTCGAGGGCAGAAGTAAAAGCTGAAAACTTTGCCCGAAAACATGGTGCAGCATATTACTATACGGATTTACAGGAAATGGCTGAAAGTGACCATTTGGATTGTGTATATCTTGCTTCTCCTAACTCGCTTCACTTTAAGCAGGCTGTGTTATTTCTGGAACAGGGCAAGCATGTGATTTGTGAAAAGCCGATGTTTGCCAGTTTAAAAGAATTTGAGGAAGCTCATCGTGTTGCAGAGGCAAATGGGGTGCGTTTATTCGAGGCAATGCGCAATCTTTATACACCAAACTTCCAAAAGGTAAAAGAAGAGTTGGATGATGTGGGACAGCTGCGAAATGTGCTCCTTCATCGGATGAAATATTCCTCTCGCTATGATGAACTACTAGCAGGAAAGGAACCAGCCATTTTTTCAGCAAAATTTGCGGGTGGTGCACTCGTTGACCTAGGTGTCTATCCTATTGCAGTGGCTGTTGCGTTGTTTGGAAAACCGCTTGCTGTGCAGTATACTCCAGTCATGCTTTCTAGTGGTGTGGATGGCAGCGGGACCTTAGTGCTAACATATCCTGGGTTTGTGTGCACCATCCTCTGCTCAAAAATTTCTACCTCCTATTTGGAATCGGAAATTCAGGGTGAGGCAGGAACCATTAGCATTGATGATATTGGCGCCTTTTCTAATATCCATTACAAGCCGCGTTCGAAAGTGGTATCTATCTGGAACGGAGCTACTCAGCGGGAAAATGTGATGGCCTATGAACTTGAAGCGTTTTTGGATTGTATGCAGGAAGGTGATTCACCAGCCTATGAAGAAATGAAGGCGATTAGCCGAGAAGTACTTGCCATTACTGAAACAGCACGAAAACAAAGCGGGATTTATTTTGAAGGAGAGGACTAGCATTGCTAGTCCTCTTTAAATCTATTGAAGTAGCAGCAAAGTCGAGCGAGAAGCCAGCAAAGTCGAGCGAGGAACCAGCAAAGTCGAGCGAGAAGCCAGCAAAGTCGAGCGAGGAGCCTGCAAAGTCGAGCGAGAAGCCAGCAAAGTCGAGCGAGGAACCAGGAAAGTCGAACGAGAAGCCAGCAAAGTCGAGCGAGGAACCGCAAACTCGTGTGACTAACCTCCTAAATCCCACGCCTCCAGCCCAAGTAGTCCTTCCAGATTCTCCACTTATCTATTGCGAATAATCAAAATCGGAAGTTGACTAGTTACCTAGAGTTGATTATCATGAAAGTAATTGAATAGGAAAAAGATGGGTTGGGCTGTACCGAGGTATAGCTCATTAAAAGGGAAGTCCGGTGCAATTCCGGTGCGGTCCCGCCACTGTAAATGGGAGTTTTCTATTGCATACCACTGTCACTTGATGGGAAGGTCATAGAAAATGAAGATCATGAGCCAGGAGACCTGCCTGTTTTTTTACACCATTCAAACCTACGCGGATAGGGAGGTGTGTCAGCGGATTTTACAGCTAGAGTTTTGTATACATAATTGTTTAATACGCTACGTCACGCATGCATCTCTTCGGGAAGAGGTGTATTTTTTTGTACATTGAGAAAGTATAAAATTTCAGCAAGGAGGCAAACACGACGCAGTTGAAATTTTGATGTGACAAGTATAAGAAAAACGTACATATTCCCTAAAGGGCAAGCGAATGCGAGTTTTTCTAATGAGTTCATAGGGGCGATAGCGACGTTTATCAATAAAATAAGGAGGTTGGCATATGAAGAATAGAATGGTAAAATACGCTGCATTTTTACTTAGTTTATTACTCATCGTCGGTAATTTAACATTTATACAACCATTAGCAGTTCAAGCTGCGACTTTAGATGATGCGGTTACGATAAAGGCAATTGATGAAAACGGTGAAGAAGTGTTTGGATTAACGGCCATAGAAATAGACGAAGGCGACACTGCCTTTGAAGTATTACTGGAAGCCGGCGAGAAAGAAGACAAGGAAATACAATATGATGAGTATGATTTCGGAAACTATGTAACTGGCATCGGTGATGTGCTGGAAACCGATACCCACTCCTGGTCCTTCAATGTAAACGGGAAGGCAGCAGATGTTGGTGCATCCTCTTTCGAAGTAGAGAATGGAGATAATGTTTTATTTGCATTAAGGGATTTGGAGGACTTTTCACCTGAAGTGTCGATAAATGTGACAGCCACCGACATTAATGATAACGCTATCATAAATAAAGAAGTGGCCATTGCGACAGGGTCCGGTGCTTATGATGCATTGTATCAGGCGGCAGCACAAGAGGACCTGAGCCTCGATGTTTCCGTAGATGATATGTATTTTACTTTTGTAAACAACGTTGGAGAAACAGAGCTTGGGCCGAATGATTATTGGAATGTAGCGGTGGATAATGAGGCACTTTCTACAAGTATTGCTGACCACACAGTTCAGGAAGGTCAAGAGGTTCAATTGCAGGTTACTACATATGAATCTCCTGAAGATGTAGAAAAAGAGGAAGAAACACCATCAGAGGAAGAAGCTCCAGCTGAAGAAACCGAAGATGAATCCAAAACACCTGCAGATAAGGAAACACCAGCAATCAACGAGAAGCAGGTTCAAGCAAACGTTGATGATATTCTATCCTACATGGATGCAGCATCTATTGAACTAAGCTATGGTAGTGAATGGTGGGTTTGGGGTGTTGCCCATACGAATCGGGAAATCCCTGATAGCTATGTAGAAAGCATTGAAGCATTAGTGAAAGATAACGAGGGAGAATTTCGTAATCTATTTGAACTTGAAAAAATAATTATCGCGCTTAGTGCTACTGGAAAAGATGCCACTGATATAAATGGCATAAATCTAATCGACAAGCTGGCAACTCACTCTTGGATGGAGGAGGGGGATCCGGCAATCAATGCCGCAATCTATGGATTGCTCGCGATAGATAGTGCGGAATTTGCTGTGTCAGAAGATTTCCGTACAATGTTAATCACAAGTATTTTAGATAAAGAGCTAGAAGATGGAGGCTGGTCTTTCTTTGGAAGTAATCCAAGTCCAGACATTACCGGAATGGCACTAGCCGCGCTTGCTCCTTATAAAGAGGATCCAAAAGTGAAAACAGCAATTGATCGCGCTGTAACGTATCTATCAGAAAGTCAGGATGCTGAAGGTGGCTATGATATTGCGTTCAATGGCGGCGATTCTAGTGAGTCTGTTTCACAGGCTATCATTGGATTAGCAGCAGTTGGAGCAGATCCAACATCCCCGTCGTTTACTAAAGAAGGTGGCAACCTTTTACAGCATTTGGTTAAGTTTAAACAGGAGGATGGCGGATATAGCCACCTACTTGATGGTGGGTCTACTGATATGTCCACACAGCAGGCATTATTAGCATTTGTCGCTTATCAAAAGCTAGTAAACGGAACTGGTTCGGTTTATCAATTCTCCGCACCAGTTGAAGAAGAACCACCTAATGAACCTGAACAGCCAGAGGATCCGAAAGATACAGAAAAACCGGAAGCGGATCCTAATCAGCCAGGAACAGATAACGAACCAAAGGATGAAGATCCGAAACCTGAAAAGGGAGACAATACTTCAGATAAAGGGAAAAACAATGAAACAAATGAACATGTAAAGCAACTTGAAAACGCGGGTGATAAACAAACAAATGCATCTGGTGAAAAACTGCCGAATACATCAACTAATACTTTTAACTTCCTAGCAAGTGGTTTAGTGCTTCTGCTTATTGGGGGAGCCATTTTCTTGATGTGGAGAAAACGTCAAGCAAACGAAAGTATGTAAGACAAAAGATCGGGTAATCGATGAATGGTTACCCGATTGTATGTTTAGCCAAGGAGGGAAAAACGCATGAGAAGATATACGAGTCTGTTGTTCATGATTGGTCTTATCGTTTTCATTGCTTTTGGCTGTGCAAAGGATGAAGTAACCCCTGCTAATGGTGAGCAACCTGTAGCAGCTTCTGAAATACCAGAAAAGGAAATCATGCTTCAGGAAAAACAGCCAGTAGGAACAGACAAAGCGAAGCAGGAAACCGAGCAAAAAGAGGAAAAGACATCGAAACAAACGAACGCTGATTCCTCCGAAGAAATTTCGGATCAGGAAGAGAAACAGGATAGCGGTTCAAGTAGCACAGATACCAACGCAAACTCCAGTTCAACTTCCAACAAAGCAGAAGCACCTGCTGCTCAGAAAGAAGAGCCTCTTACAGAGAAACAGCAGAATAGCAAGGTAGAAGAAGAAACGAAAAAAACGAAGCAGAATGAGACACCAACAAAAGCGAAAGAGAAACCTGATAAAAGCAAGGAAAAAGAAGAAAAGCAGGATCCCCCCAAGAAGCCCGAAGAACCATCTTCCTATGTCACGTTCTCAGTTGACGCAAGGGATATAAAAGGCCAAATTGTTCCGCAAACAAGGGTGGAACGGAAGGAAGGGGATACCATTCTTGATATTACAAGAAGGGTCTTAAAGCAAAAGGGGATCCAATTTAGTGTAACGGGTTCTAACTCCACTGCATATGTTCAAGGTATTGATAACTTGTATGAATTCGATGAAGGGCAAAATAGTGGGTGGATGATCCGTCTTGATGGCGCGCTGATTAAACAGAGTGCCGGGGCAACACCTGTACAGGATGGCCAAGTAATCTACTGGTTTTATACCACAAATTATCTGGAAGAAAGTGGGGCGGGAGGATGAGCACAAGGGGGGTTCGGTCCTTTCATCCAGCTGTGATGCTTGCCTATTATGTTGTTGTCATAATTGGTTTCATGCTCTCCCAACATCCTGTGTTTTTGGCAGTAGGCGTAGGATTTCTGCTTGTCTTTCATTTTCTTATCGATAAAGGAAAGCAATTGAAAACCTGGTCAACTATGATTTTTACATTGGCAATATTTATTCTTGTATTAACCCCCGTATTTAACCGGAGAGGGAATCATATTTTATTTTATTTATTTGGCAATCAAGTCATGCTTGAGGCGATCATACAAGGGATTATGCTGGCGTTAACATTAGTAGGTATCCTGCTAGCGTTTATAAGTCTGAATCAAATCATTAGCCAAGACCGGTTCTTATACTTATTTGCGCGCATTTCCCCGCAATGGGCGCTGTTAAGTATGCTTGCTGTACGTTTTGTGCCGTTATTAAAAAAACGTTTAAAGGAAATAGAAGAGATACAGAAGGTAAGGGGATTCTCTGTTACAAAAGGGAGCATAAAAGAGCGAGGAAAAAACGGCATGTTATTTTTACAGGCCTTGTTAACAGGCTCACTTGAGCAATCCATCCAAACGGCTGATTCTATGTCAGCAAGGGGATATGGTCAGCAAAAACGCACCCATTACCAAGCCTTTACCATGAAAAACAAGGATTGGTACGCATTGGCATTTATACTGGTAACAGGATCTTGCATGGTTTTTGGATGGTGGCTTGAAGATAGCGTCCTGTCTCTATTGCCTGTCCTTGAGACATCCCAACTTGAACAGAGGGAATGGGTCTTTATCGCCAACTGGACCCTGTTACTCGCTTTTCCGCTGTGGTTAGAAGGGAAGGAAGTAGCAAAATGGAAATTTTATCTGCAAAAAATATAAGTTTCACCTATCCACTGGAAGAAAAACCAGCATTAAAAGAAGTGGATTTTCACATACATAAAGGAGAGTTTGTGGTGCTTTGCGGTGCATCAGGTAGTGGCAAAACAACCTTATTACATCTTCTTAAACAAGAAATAGCCCCACATGGAAAGCTGGAGGGGAGCATTTTTTATAAAGGAACCCAGCTTGAGAAGCAAAACAAGCCACCAGATGACATTGGCATTGTTTTTCAGGACCCGGAAAATCAGATCGTGATGGATAATGTTATGGAAGAGCTGTTATTTGGTATGGAAAATAAAGGCTATCAGACGGAAGACATGCGCAAAAAAGTTGCCGAGATGACGCACTACTTTGGACTAACTCACCTGCTAGATAAAAAAACAAGTGAGCTTTCAGGAGGGGAAAAGCAAAAAGTGAATTTGGTGTCAGTTCTTTTACTGGAACCAGACCTCTTATTGCTTGATGAACCTACAGCACAGTTAGACCCAATTGCAGCCAAAGAGTTTATCCAAACGTTAACACAGTTAAACCATGAATTTGGCATCACTATCTTAATGGTGGAACATCGCCTAGAAGAACTATTTGCTGTAGCTGACAGGGTTCTTGTTTTAGAAGAAGGGGTAAAGAAGATAGATGCTCCGCCCCGTGAAGCTGTCGCAATGTTGCATGCACATCCTATTTTAAACTATTTTTTACCAAGTGCTTCTAGATTGTTTCTACACTTTCAAGCAGAGACAGCTCCAGAAAGCATCCCTACCAATGTAAAGGAAGGTAGAGATTGGCTTTTGGCAAACAACATAACAGCTGACTCGAATATGGAAGCAGAGCAAGAGGCAACTCCTTTATTTACTCTAAAGGAAATCGATTTTCAATATAACAAAGACACAGCACCTGTCCTACATAATCTATCCCTGTCTGTGAACAAAGGAGAATTGCTCGCTATTCTCGGGGCAAATGGTACGGGAAAATCAACGTTACTTAAAGTCATGGCCGGCATTCTACGACCGCAACATGGAAAAATGCTTTATGGTGGAAAAAAACAGAAAAACCTGGTGAACATGGCTATTCGTTATTTACCGCAGAATCCCGCTCTTTATTTCCTGGAGGATACGCTAATGGCGGAATACAGACAGATCGTAAAGAAGCACCAACGTGAGAATGCAGAAGCGATAATTGATACACTGCTAGATACATTTGGCCTCAAAGGTTTTGAGGAAAGGCATCCTGCTGATTTAAGTGGTGGTGAATTACAAAAGGCAGCTTTACTCGGCACACTGCTCGAGGACCCAAAGATCTTGTTAATTGATGAGCCGACCAAAGGACTGGATCCTTATTCGAAAAGCGTGTTTGGTGAACTGTTGGGTGATCTCAGAGAACAAGGGCTGACAATTGTGATGGTGACCCATGATGTTGAATTTGCTGCAAACTATGCAACGCGTTGTAGTATGCTTTTTCAGGGGGATGTTTCCGTTACAGAGGATACCAAAGCCTTCTTTAAGGGAAATAGCTATTACACAACGGTAATGAATCGAATGACCAGAAAATCCGCAGCACCGCTAGCTGTAACATTAGAGGAGGCAAAAGAGAATTGGCGCGTTCAAAGAAAACCTTAATTATCCTTAGTGTCGCTGTATTGCTTTTGCTCTGTTGTTTTCCCTTAATCATTTCAGAACATTATATGATCGTTAGTCTGCTTATCATGGGCATTTCCTTTGTACCCTTTATGTACCGTTTTTCTAAACAGAAATTGACGAGCAGAGAGCTTGTCATGCTTGCGATCCTTGGAGCAATTGCAGCGGTGAGTCGGGTGCCATTTGCTTCACTACCCAGTGTTCAGCCAACCACATTCGTCATCATTGTTGCAGCGATTGTCTTAGGCCCGCAAAGTGGATTCGTTATTGGTGTGTTGGCAGCGATTGTTTCCAACCTTTTCTTAGGCCAGGGCCCGTGGACTCCTTGGCAAATGTACGCATGGGGCATGATTGGATTGACCGCAGGACTGTTGCGCAACACGCTGTTCATGAAACATATACTAGGTAGATGTGTGTATGGATTTGGGGTCGGTTTTCTATTCGGCTGGTTTATGAATCTTTGGTTCGTCGTAAGCATGATCAGCCAAATAAGTTGGACAGAGATTCTTTTATATTACAGTGCGAGTTTTTATTTTGATTTGGCCCATGCGTTTTCAAATGTATTTTTCCTGCTTCTGTTCAGCAACGCCTGGATTAAAATTATAAAACGTTTTAAGACCAAATACGGTTTATTCGAATAGGGGGAAACTTCATTTGGTGGGAGTCTTACTGCCAGTTAAGGCGCGTTAACCATGTATGTTTTTCCTCTGTCCGGAAATAACTAAGTGTAACCGAATCTTTAAAAAGGGCTGATGATATGTGGAAACGTGGCATGATACTGGCTGGGATTTTCTTCATCCTCCTAAGTGGAGAAATTTCCTATGCAAAAGTTGATGATGGAACAGTAACGCCAAAAGAGGAAAAGGAACATAATTGGCAAGTGCAGGATACATATACAGAAAAGGTAGACGGGGGCGAGCATGAATTCACCTATTGGAAAAATTTTATGCGTCATACGCGCACCTGTCAGATCATCCATCATATCAAAGTAGTCGTATATTATTGCGATGTCCATGATGAAACAAAGACAGAAAGCACGTTAATTAAAACAGAACATAGTGGAAGGCATAAATAAGTTTACAAGCAAGGGAGGCAGCATACGACTGCTTCCTTTTTTGTGTTTCATGGAAAAATCTCACCTCAAGAAGCTTGTATATAAGCAATTGTTAATTTTCAAACAAATACAAATTATGGTATGATAAGGGTAAAAATAACAGCAAATTTAAGGGGGATTTTTATGTGGGAGACGCTGCTACCTTGGTTTACGATCCTGTATTTTCTCTTTTTCCTGATAACAATTGTGATGGCAATATGGAGTATTAGAAGAAAACGGTTGGAAGACTTAGCCTATCCTGCATTGGCCATGGCATTTATCACCCCTATTACTACGTTGTTTTATCTCATTGGAAGAACTGAAGGGTCAAATGAGTTGGAGTATTTCTTGCAAAACGTAGCGAAAGGCGACGTCATGGCAATTTTTGTACTCGCACTTTATGGTTACTTGATCTTTTGGTGGGTGGTAATGACGATGAAGTGGAAATCTTCGAAAGCAGTAAATATCAACAAGGAGGCCAACTAATGGAGGTTGCAGCAAATCAAACAGATTGTATATGTGTTGTGTTTGTTTTTCAAAAAACAGAACAGACCGAAGAAGTGCATCTTAATTCTGCTCAATTAACAGCATTACTAAACGCAAAAGAGGTTTGGATTGAAAGGTTTAGTTCCAACCTAAAAATAGAAAGTACTGTCTGGTCCTATGGTAATAATAATAGTAGAGGTTGTTCAAAAAAATCGGTTAAAATGACGCATCGGTACTGATGACCTTCGACTAAATTCCGACACGTCCTGTGTCGAACGTCGAAATCACCACATCCTGTGGAAGCTCGTTGGCTTGCTTTTCCGTTCCTCACGTATTAAAAGATTTCACTGAACTTCTGTTAAAACCGTCCACGTCCTGTGGACAACACAGAAGTCAACACATCCTGTGTAAGCCCGGTACTCAAAGCTACGACTTCTCGAACTTCGACGCACAGGACGTGTTAGTGTCGGCGTTGCAATAGGACGTTGCGATCTTAGCCGACCTCGGTCCTTTTTATCCTCTTTTTTGAACACGCACTATAAGTAAAAAGAGATTCAATGAGGGGGATTATCCATGCTTTATAATCAAGCGTTGCGGACGATTACGACAGAGCGGCTTGTGCTAAGGTTGTTTGAACAGACTGATGCAGAAGTGGTAGCAAAGCTTTGTAATAACATAAACATCTACCAAAATACATTATATCTTCCATACCCGTATTCCTTAGAAGACGCGCTAGCCTGGATGGAACCTCATCTTGAACGTTTTGTGGCGAATAAATCCTATGAGTTTGCTGTTACGGATAAGGAAAGTGGGCAGTTATATGGCGCGATCGCACTTTCAAACCATCACGTACATAAAAATGGGGAAGTGGCCTACTGGATTGGAGAGACCTTCTGGGGAAAGGGGTATGCGACGGAAGCTGCCCAAGCTATCATCCAATTTGCCTTTGAGGAAAAACACTATCATAAAGTCTTTGCACGGTACTTTGGGACAAATCCAGCCTCAGGAAGAGTGTTGCAAAAGGTAGGGATGAAACAGGAAGGAATACTGAAAGACCATGTGAGAAAAGAAGACCGTTATGAAGATCTTGTTTATTATGGGATTATTGATGAAGGAGATATGGAGGGTAATTAATGTTAATAGTAGGAGTTTTATTAATCCCATTATTCCTTATTTCTCTGTACATTATTTTCAAATTCACTTGGGGAAAAGAAGGGAAAGGAGAACGAAGAGAAGAGATTTTAAATAAGTCAAATAGAGTCACAGTGCCAATTCTTCCAATTGGCTGGCTACTGTTGGAGATTGCGCACTCTATATTCGATATTTCGTATTCGTTGTACCGGGATTCACTGTGGGTATTGGTGTTGATAAATTTTATCGTTCATGGTTTGGCAATCTACTTTTATAAGAATAATAAGCACCAAGCAAATGAGTAGAGGATTAGATTATAATAAAGGTCTTTATTTCAGTTGACCTCTCCATACTACAAAAACTAGGAGAATGCTATGAATAATCGAATGAAGCCACAAGTTATCGCTATTGCAGGAGTTTCAGGTGGCGGCAAAACGACGATCGCGAATTACTTACATAGACATTTACAAAATTCTAGAATACTCTTTTTCGATGATTATGATTTTGACGGCGTGGACGATATAATTGATTGGGTAAATAGAGGAGCAAATTATGAAAGTTGGGATTTATCTCCTTTAATTAAAGACGTAGACAAGTTAAGACATGAACCTCTAAATTACATTGTACTCGACTATCCTTTTGCTTATAAAAATGCAAAAATGAGTGATGTCATTGACTTTACGGTGTTTATTGATACACCGTTAGATGTTGCAATGGCAAGAAGAATGTTGCGGGATTTTAAAACAAGCTCCACGGCAACTATTATGAGTGAAATGGAAAATTATATATCGCAAGGAAGAATGGGTTATATGGAAATGCTAAAGTCTGTAAAACCAAATTCAAATGTCGTTGTGGATGGAATGTTATCAGTTTCGGAGATTACAGATAAGATAATGGAAGCTATTAAGGAGGGGTGAAAAAATGGCATATGTTTTTCATGTTATGACACAAGAAGAAGCCGAAAATATCGCCTTTAACTGGCATTATGAAGGAGATTATTCTTTTTATGATATGGAAGCAGATGAGGAAGATATGGAAGAGTTTTTAAATCCAGAGACTCGTGGGGATTCTACGTTTGCTGTGAAAAAGGAGGAGGACTTAGTTGCTTTCTTCTCGGTTAAGAAGGTAAACGAGTCCTCCGTTGATATTGGGTTAGGGATGAGGCCTGATTTAACTGGTAAAGGGATGGGTGATGCCTTTCTGAAGGCAAGTTTAAAATTTGTCGAAGGCTCTTATAGCCCTGACCGAATTACATTATCTGTGGCAACATTTAACCAAAGAGCTATTAATGCATATAGAAAAATCGGCTTTAGAGACATGGAGACATTTATGCAAGCTACTAATGGAAGTACATATGAGTTTTTAAAGATGAGTTATACTTGTGCGTGATCACATGCGTTTTGGAGTATAATTGTCGTATTTTCAACATTGGTTTCATGGTTCTATTTCGTCAGGATCTGCATTTACTTAGAAAAATATAGCTAGCACGCGCTTCACATGCCAGTTCCTGCTCCCCATTTTTACTCTTCTTCAGCTTCGAAAATTTCCTCTACCGCCTTCATTTCATCATCCTGCAAAAGCATATACAATGTATCACCAGTTTTTAAGGTTAAGCTCCCGCTTGGTGGAACCGTATTCCCCTCTCGAAGAATCAACGTGATATTGACTGTTTCAGGCAAATGTAAGTCCTTTATTTTCTTGTCTGTAGCATTACTGTGTTCCGTTATTTGGTATTCAGCCACTTCAAGCTCTGTTTTCCCAACAGACAAGAGATCCATTGTGTAGATCGGATTCGTATTGGGAGTTGACACAAGTCCTAGCTTTGACGCAACTTTAGGAATGGTAGTCCCTTGAATAAGTGTGGATGTCAGCACAACAAAGAAAACAATATTAAAGTACAAGGCACTGTTTTCCAGATCTGCAAGTAAAGGAAAAAGTGCAAGTACGATTGGTACGGCTCCGCGCAGGCCAGACCAGGATAAGAAAAGTTTCTCTTTGAATTTAAACTTCATTCCTGTAACAGAGAGGAAGGCGGCTACGGGCCGGGCAATGAACATTAAAATCAAGGACAGAAATAGCCCTTTTACCATAATACTAAAGCTGAATACATCACTTGGTGCAACAAACAATCCCAGTATGACGAACAATCCAATTTGAGCAATCCAGCTAAAGCCCTCATTAAATCGCAAAATCGGACTTCGTTGTTTTAATTGCGAATTTCCAATTACAAGCGCGGTTACATATACAGCAAGTAAACCACTCGCATTCAAGAGGGAACCGATACTGTATGCTAAATATGCAAAGGATATGGCAAGTAATGGGTATAGTCCACTCGAGGATAGTTTGATCCGGTAAAGAGACTTGCTGGCGATTTTCCCAATTAACAGACCAATGAGTAAGCCTCCGCCCATCTGCAAAATAAATTGCCCAATAAATTCCAGAAGCCCTGTTCCTTCCTGGTTCACAACTGAAATTAAGGCTGTAGTAAGGAAAACTGCCATGGGGTCATTGGCGCCAGATTCCCCTTCCAAAGTAGCTTCCAATCTATTGGTAATATTTTTACCTGCAAGCATGGCGAATACGGCTGCAGCATCGGTAGAGCCAACAAGTGCCCCCATTAGAAACGCTTCGGCCCAGCTCAAATCAAATAAAAAATATGCTGCCACACCGACAAGTGCACTTGTTAACAGCACACCGACTGTAGCGAGAGATACTGCAGGTGCAGCCACAGGTCGAATCGTTTTCCACTGTGTCTGCATCCCACCATCAAATAAGATAATGACGAGGGCCATCATCCCAACAAGCTGTGCAATTTCTGGGTTACTAAAATTTATAATTCCCAGTATGTCACTGCCGGCAATCATTCCAAATAAAATAAAAAACAGAAGAGATGGAGCATTTACTTTAACGGAAAATTGTACCGCCAGAATACTGCAAATTAATAAAAGTGAAACGATAAGTATAAATAAATTTGAGTTGTAAATTTCTTGTATCATAGCTCTCTCCATGTTCTATGTTGTTTTAATAACTTATTTATACCCTTTTTCATTCGGATTGACACTTAGGTAAAGGTTTGCGATTTTCTGACTAGTTCTTATACAATGAAGGTAGAATACTACAATCTTCGAGGAGGATATGCATGATCACAAGCTTGCAGGATACCGTAACATTGAACAATGATGTAAAGATGCCGGGATTTGGCCTTGGTGTATACAAAGTAGAGGACGGAAAAACCGTGGTCGATGCTGTGAAGGCGGCATTGCAGCATGGATATCGTAGTATTGATACAGCGTCCTATTATGAAAATGAAGAGGGCGTTGGTCAGGCGATAAGAGAATCTGGTGTACCGAGAGAGGATATTTTTGTTACATCAAAAGTTTGGAATGATGAACAAGGCTATCATGAAACGAAGCAAGCCTTTGAGAGAAGTCTACAGAAACTTGGTTTAGATTACCTGGATTTATACCTAATTCATTGGCCAGCTAGAGATCTCTACACTGAGACCTGGAAAGCGATGGAGGAATTGTATAACGAAGGGAAGGTGCGCGCAATTGGTGTGAGCAATTTTCATCAACAACATCTTGAACATTTAATCGAAAATGCCGAGGTGAAACCTGTTGTAAACCAAGTCGAATACCATCCGCACCTCACACAAACAGCTCTTCATTCGTATTGTAAAAAAGAAGCCATTCAACTCGAAGCATGGGCACCGTTAAAACGAGGACGCTTGCTTGAAAATCCAACTCTTACGGAGATTGGTCATAAATATGGGAAGACTCCAGCACAGGTTATTTTACGCTGGGACATTCAACATGACATTATAACCATTCCTAAATCAACGAATCCAGAACGAATTGCAGCCAATGCAGACGTGTTTGACTTTTCGTTGACTGATGAGGAAATGCGTCTCATTGATGCGATGGATTGCAATGATCGAACAGGGAAAAACCCCGACAACATCTAATTTTTCAGCTTAAAAGAGCAGAGTACATCTGGTGAATACCAAAGATGTGCCCTGCTCTTTTTATGCCTTTTTCTTTCCACTTTCCAACAGGTAACTTAGTGCCCCAAGAGCTACCCCTAATACAGCACCGCCAACAACTTCAATAGGCATATGACCCAACATCTCTTTCAGTTCTTTTTCTTGTTTTTTGTAATTGATATCTGGATGTTTGTCAGCGAAATGCTCTACTTGTTCGTATAAATCATTTACGGCAATTGCTGTTTGCCCAGCTTGCCAGCGAATCCCCATTGCATCGTACATAACGATTAGTCCGAAGATACTGCAGATCCCAAAATCCATCGAAGAAACTCCATTCTTCATGCCCACATATGTAGTAAGGGAAGTAACAGCAGATGAATGGGAACTAGGCATGTCACCAGATCCAAACGTTTTTTTCCAATCCCATTGTCCTGTCTCCACATAGTGAAGGGGGACTTTTAAAAATTGAGCAGCTCCAATACCTAACAAAGCAGTCGTCAATCCACGATTTAACATAAACTCACCTCCATCTTAAGTTGGACAGTAGAAGAATATTTATTCATAAATTCTAGGTCGAATCATGTCTGAAATGTTTAAAAGCCATTCATTTTTCTTCGATTTCCATACCTTGTTTTCCCGAAATTTATTAGAAAATAACCTGCCGACAAAAACTATCTCTGAAGCATTTTATTTCTACCATCAAAAAAATTCTCTTTCACAAAAACAAAAAAATACATTGAACTATTAGAAAATTAGGCATATAATGTTTCGAAAGAAAGGTAGGGATACTAGATGGATAAAGATTTGCGAATTAAAAGTAAAGTTTTCAGTGAAGGTGCAATGAAAGCACCAAATAGAGCAATGCTTCGTGCAGTTGGTGTGACCGAAGAGGATTTCAAAAAGCCGATGATTGGGATTGCGAGTACGTGGAGTGAGGTTACGCCTTGTAATATACATATTAATGATTTAGCGCTGAGCAGTAAAAAAGGTGCTCGGGACGCTGGCGGGGTCCCCCTCATTTTCAACACCATCACGGTTTCGGATGGAATCTCCATGGGGACTCAGGGGATGCGTTACTCCCTACCGAGCCGGGATGTCATTGCCGACTCAATTGAAACAGTCGTTGGGGCAGAAAATCTCGATGGTTTTGTCGCGATTGGTGGATGTGATAAAAATATCCCAGGCTGTATGATCGCAATTGCTAATGCTGAGCTACCAGCCGTTTTTGTATACGGAGGTACGATTGCACCAGGCCGACATAACGGTAAAAATATTGACCTTGTCTCCGTGTTTGAAGGTGTTGGGAAGCATAATAATAACGCCATTGATGACAAAGAATTGCATAACATCGAGTGTAATGCATGTCCTGGTGCGGGAGCTTGTGGTGGGATGTATACTGCCAACACGATGGCTTCGGCAGTAGAAGCGATGGGAATGTGTCTTCCAGGAAGTTCCTCAAACCCAGCAGAGTCCGCTGAAAAGCATGCAGATTGTGAAGATGCTGGAAAAGCTGTTTATCACTTGCTCGAAAAAGGAATTTACCCGAAAGATATTATGACAAAAGAAGCATTTGAAAATGCAATCACTGTCGTTATGGCTTTAGGTGGCTCCACGAACGCGATTCTGCATTTGCTCTCTATTGCGCATGCAATGAAAGTAGATTTGACTATTGATGATTTTAATAGAATTCAAGAAAAGACACCACATCTTGCTGACCTAAGACCGAGTGGAAAATATGTTATGCAGGACCTGCACAGAGTTGGCGGAGTACAAGCTGTCATGAAGTTGTTGCATGAAAATGGCTACTTGCATGGGGACTGTCTAACCGTTACCGGAAAAACCATTGCCGAAAATCTAGAGGACGCACCATCGTTGTCTGAAGGCCAAGAGGTTATTATGCCGTTTAGTAACCCGAAAAGGGCAGATGGTCCGCTCATCGTACTCAAAGGGAATCTGTCCCCAAGCGGAGCTGTAGCGAAGGTTTCTGGCGTGAAGGTTAACCGACATACAGGGCCAGCACGCGTTTTTGATACAGAAAAAGAAGCGACAGCGGCAGTTATGGACAACCAGATTAACGAAGGAGATGTCTTGGTAATCCGCTATGTTGGACCAAAAGGTGGGCCAGGCATGCCTGAAATGCTCTCGATTTCTGCTATTCTTGTCGGAAAAGGACTTGGTGAAAAAGTAGCACTGCTTACAGACGGCAGATTTTCCGGAGGGACCCACGGACTTGTCGTAGGGCATATCTCACCTGAAGCCCAGGCTGGTGGCCCAATCGCATTCCTCAAGGAGGGCGACATGGTCACGATCGATTCTGATAAAAAGGAAATTAGCATGGAAGTAAGTGCTGAAGAACTTGAAGAACGGAAGAGCAATTGGACAGCACCACCGTTGTACAAGCGAGGAATTCTAGGGAAGTATGCCCACAATGTTTCCTGCTCTTCCAAAGGTGCCGTTACCGATTTTTTAGATAAATAGTTTGATAAGAAGCTCCTCCCAATAGCTGGGAGGAGCTTCTTTTTTTGAGAACGACTTGGTATTGGCTAAGAGTGTGCACCATCGCTCTTGAGTGTTGTAACATCGACAGAGAGCACCGCAACATCACCTTCCAGCACCATAACCAAACTAACTCCGATTCCCACACAAACACTACCCCCAACAAGATACGATCATCACACCGATATATCACTATATAAAAACAAATAACCCCAAATAACGGCATTAAGTCTAAAAACAACCAATAGCAATATATTAATTAAACAAAATTTAACTTTTAACCGGAACCACAATAATTCAACCAATATATTGCAATGTAACGTAATTGTAACATTCTAGATGTTTCCCTACCTGACAAGCATGAAAGCGCATTCAAATTAACAGAGTTATCTAAAGAAATAAAAAACTTCGAAAAAGCTGTTGACTGTTGATTTAAAACGGTATATGATTATCCGCAATATCAAATATTCAAACTTTATTGAACAAAGCAACAAAATGACTATCAACTTTTAAACAAAACAACACAAAACTATAGGTTAACTCGATGACGGGAGCAAAGGAACAAACGCAATGTATTCACAGAGAGCTGGGGTTGCTGGAAGCCCAGAAGTACATTTTGTTCTGACATCTTCCCTGAGTGCCGCGTTGAACGGAATGATTCCAAGTAGGCTCGGTCAGGTACAGTGTATGTGCCTGTTATCAATTAGACTGTTTATCAGTCTTAAAGGTAGTATTCGTGAGAATGCTATAAAACCTGGGTGGTACCGTGAAAAGATGGCTCTTTTCTCCCCAATAATTCTGCTAATTTGCGCAGTTTTAGGGGAGAGAAGGGCCTTTTTTGATAGTAAAGCAAATGGGGGAGGCATGTAGTAGTGAAACTTGATGTAAAACAGGAACCGAAAAGTGAAACAGAATTTATGACAGGTGCAGATTTGTTCATCCAGACTTTGGTTGATGAACAAGTGGACACCATATTCGGATATCCTGGCGGGGCTGTTCTGCCAATCTATGATGCGGTGTACAGAAGTAAGGCAGCTTTTAAACACGTTCTTTCCCGGCATGAGCAGGGATCCATTCATGCAGCGGAAGGATACGCGAGAGTAACAGGGAGGCCAGGTGTTGTGATTGCAACTTCCGGGCCTGGCGCAACAAATCTTATTACGGGGATAACGGATGCCATGATGGATTCCTTACCACTCGTTATTTTTACCGGACAGGTGGCCAGTGGTGTTATTGGAACGGATGCATTTCAGGAGGCAGATGTACTGGGAATTACAACACCAATAACGAAATACAACTATCAGGTGAAAACGATCGAGGAATTACCACGAGTTGTCAAAGAAGCTTTTCATATCGCTTCTACTGGCCGTCCCGGTCCTGTAGTAGTGGATATTCCAAAAAACATATCAGCTGAAGTAACGGCTGGGTCTTATCCGAACACTTTTTCACTGCCAGGTTACCAGCCAAATGTGAATCCGAATCCATTACAAATTACGAAGCTAGCGGAGGCTTTAAGCCATGCTAAGAAGCCGCTCATCCTAGCAGGGGCAGGAGTACTCTTTTCAAAAGCCTCAGCAGAATTAAAGGAATTCGCTGAAAAATACGAGCTGCCTGTTGCCAATACATTACTCGGTTTGGGAAGCTTTCCAGGCTCCCACCCCCAAATGCTTGGAATGGCCGGGATGCATGGAACCTATGCAGCAAACATGGCTTTATATGAATGTGATGTATTGCTAAACATTGGAGCACGATTTGATGACCGACTGACTGGGAATTTACAGCATTTCGCTCCACATGCCAAGGTTGCCCATATTGACATTGACCCAGCCGAAATCGGCAAAAATATTCCAACTGCTATCCCAGTCGTAGCGGATGCCAAGGCTGCATTACAAGCACTATTAACAAAGGACATTAAAACAGACCATGAAGATTGGCAAAAAGGATTACAGCACAACAAACTGACATTTCCACTCTGGTATGACCGATCAGATGAGTTGCTTTCTCCGCAGTGGCTTATCGATCAAATTCACAAAATTTCGGAAGGGGACGCGATCATTACAACAGATGTGGGGCAGCATCAAATGTGGACGGCACAATATTATTCCTTCGATAAGCCAAACAAGTGGGTTACATCAGGCGGACTTGGCACGATGGGATTTGGTTTCCCAGCAGCAATTGGCGCACAGCTCGGTGCACCAGATGAATTGGTTGTAGCAGTGGTAGGAGATGGTGGTTTTCAAATGACCTTACAAGAGCTTTCCGTCTTGAAGGAACAGCAGCTGCCAGTAAAAGTCATCATCGTAAACAACCAGGCATTAGGGATGGTAAGACAGTGGCAGGAAAGCTTTTACGAGGAACGTTACTCAGAATCACTTTTCATCGAGAATCCTGACTTTGTAAAACTTGCGGAAAGCTACGGAATCAAAGGTGTACGAATAGAAAAGGAGACAGACGCACCCGAGATGCTAGAAGAGGTTTTCTCCTATAATGGGCCAGTAGTTGTAGATTGTCGGGTTGTCCAAAAGGAATGTGTCTATCCGATGATTGCACCAGGAAAAGGGCTCCATGAAATGATTGGGGTGAAGAGATGAAGCGCATCATTACAGCCACTGTGCAAGACCGGAGCGGGGTGCTAAACCGCATTACCGGCATGCTGCATAAACGGCAATTCAATATTGACAGTATCTCAGTTGGGAAATCAGAGACTGAGGGCATTTCGAAAATGACATTTGTTATTGAGGTAAGTGATCATCAAAACCTCGAACAACTGACAAAACAGCTGAACAAACAAATCGATGTGATCAAAGTATCGGATATTACCGACAAAGCAATTGTTGCCAGAGAGCTTGCCCTCATCAAAGTAGGAAGCAATGGACATCAGCGGGCTGAAATTCAAGGGATCATCTCCCCGTTTCGGGCCTCGGTAATTGATGTAAGCAAGGAAAGTATGACCATACAGGTAACCGGAAAACCAGACAAAGTGGAAGCACTTATTGAGCTACTCCATCCTTACGGCATTAAGGAGTTGACCAAAACAGGCGTCACCGCATTCTTAAGAGGACATCAACCTAAAACTGTTACAGATTTACATGCCACACCATTTTAAAGTGAAACGTCATTTGGTGAGTTGCCAGTTAAGACGGGATAAAAACTTGAGGAGGAATATAAAATGACAAAAGTACGCTATGAAAATGATATTCAAACAGAGGTTTTGAAAGACAAGAAAATCGCGGTAGTTGGCTATGGCTCACAGGGGCATGCCCATGCGTTAAACCTAAGAGAAAGCGGCTATGATGTCGTTGTTGGGCTAAGACCAGGAAAATCACAACAAAAAGCAGAGGAAGATGGCTTTGATGTCCATTCTGTAGCAGAAGCTGTTAGCCAGGCAGATGTGGTAATGGTTCTATTGCCTGACGAACATCAGACGGCTGTTTACACAGAAAGCATTAAATCTAACCTGCAGCCAGGAAATGCCATTGCTTTTGCCCATGGTTTTAACATTCATTTTAGCCAAATTGTCCCTCCAGAAGATGTGGATGTTTTCTTAGTAGCCCCAAAAGGACCAGGACATCTCGTACGTAGAACCTATGAGGGTGGCGCTGGTGTTCCAGCATTGTTCGGTGTATATCAGGACGTAACAGGAAATGCTGCAGAGCTGGCACTAGCGTACGCCCAAGGCATTGGTGCAGCAAGAGCGGGTGTGCTGGAAACAACATTCCAAGAAGAAACCGAAACAGATCTGTTTGGTGAGCAGGCAGTATTGTGCGGTGGCCTTACAAGCTTAATCAAAGCAGGATTTGAGACTTTAACAGAAGCAGGCTATCAGCCAGAAGTTGCTTACTTTGAATGTCTGCACGAAATGAAACTTATCGTGGACTTGATTTATGAAGGTGGACTTGAAAACATGCGCTATTCTATCTCTGACACAGCACAATGGGGTGATTTTGCTTCTGGGCCAAGAATTGTCGATGAGGATACAAAAGCTCGGATGAAAGAAGTTCTTACAGACATCCAAACTGGTGAATTTGCCAAAGGGTGGATTTTGGAAAACCAAGCAAACAGACCAAAATTCAATGCAATTAATAAAAAAGAAAACAACCACCAAATCGAAAAAGTTGGAAAGGAGTTACGTGATTTAATGCCTTTTGTTAAGCAACCACTTCAAGCAAAACAATCTAAGCAAAAGGATGTGAAAGAGCATGTCACGAATTAAAATTTTCGATACAACCCTTCGAGACGGCGAACAGTCACCTGGTGTGAATCTGAATCAACTAGAAAAACTGGAGATCGCCAAACAACTAGAGCGATTTGGAGTGGATCGGATGGAGGCAGGGTTTCCTGCTTCCTCCAAAGGAGACTTTCAAGCTGTTAAAGCCATTGCTGACACGATAAAAAACACATCGGTTACAGCTTTAGCTCGTACCGTCAAGTCAGATGTCGATACAGCATGGGAAGCATTGAAGGGGGCAGAACATCCAAGCATCCATCTATTCTTGGCTACTTCCCCGATTCATATGACGTATAAATTGAAAAAGACTCCAGAACAGGTGATGAATACGGCAGTCGAAATGGTCACATATGCGAAAACGAAATTCCATGATGTTCAATGGTCAGCAGAGGATGCTTCCAGATCAGATTTAGATTTTTTGGCGCAAATCATTGAACGTGTCATCAACGCAGGCGCAACCGTGATCAATTTGCCAGATACAGTTGGATATACGACACCAGCTGAATATGGGCGGATGTTCCAATATATTAAAGAAACTGTGCCAAACATTGACCAAGTGCACCTATCTTGTCATTGTCATAACGACCTCGGTATGGCAGTTGCCAATTCACTAGCCGCTGTGGAAAATGGTGCTACGCAAATCGAAGGAACGATCAATGGAATTGGGGAGCGGGCAGGCAATGCCTCCTTAGAAGAAGTTGCCGTCGCGTTAAAGGTTCGCTCTGATTTTTATCCTTATACGACAGGATTAAAACTGGAAGAAACAAAACGAACAAGCGACCTTGTAGCAAAATTAACGGGTATGTATGTGCAGGCAAATAAAGCAGTAGTGGGACGCAACGCCTTTGCTCATGAATCTGGCATCCACCAAGACGGTGTCTTGAAGCACGCTGCAACCTATGAAATTATGACACCTGAAATGGTCGGTGTAAAAGCAAATAACCTGGTTCTTGGCAAACACTCAGGACGACATGCGTTTAAGGATAAAGTTAAAGAGCTCGGCATGGAGCTTAGTGAAGAAAAGCTTAAAAGTGCCTTCGATGCATTCAAGCAATTAACCGATCACAAAAAGGAAGTAACGGATGATGATCTGTTTACAATCCTCATGGAGGTTCAAACAGATACGACTTCTGTTAACAAGTACCAGCTCGAAATGTTCCAGGTTCAATATGGTACAGCGAATATCCCAACTGCCACTGTTGTACTTCAAACACCTGATGGCAGGACAGTTCAAACAGCTTGCACCGGACAGGGAAGTGTCGAAGCTGTATACCGGACATTGGATGAGTTAATTTCTGAGAATCTTAAACTTATAGATTATCAACTTAGTTCTGTAGGCGGGGGAAAGGACGCCTTGGCCGAATCACATGTCCAGCTTGAGGTGAATGGGCAAGCGGTAAACGGAAGAGGAACAGCACAGGATGTCATCGAAGCATCTGCCAACGCCTTTTTGAACGCGGTCAATCGTTATATCGTCAGACAGCATTCACAAGAAAGCAATGTGGTCGCATCGGAAACGTAAAATAGAATGGAGGAGAAGCGTATGAATAAACAAATTATCCTGCTACCAGGTGATGGTATTGGAAAAGAAATTATGGAGTCAGCGAAGTATGTGTTAAATACAGTGGCAAGCGAATTTGGTCATCGTTTTACCTTCCATTCCCATGCAATTGGCGGGGATGCTATCGATCAGTATGGGACCCCGTTACCGGATGATACGATCAATGCGTGCGAACAAGCAGATGCTATTTTACTAGGAGCTGTTGGTGGGAAGAAATGGGAAGCACTTCCAGGCAATATCCGACCAGAGCAAGGTTTACTCGGCATTCGAAAAAAGCTGGGCCTTTTTGCTAACTTAAGGCCGATTCAAGGGTTCGCTCCACTTCTTCATGCTTCCCCACTAAAAGAAGAAGTGGTGAATGGAAGTGATATTCTAATTATCCGCGAATTGACGGGTGGTCTTTACTTCGGAAAACCGAGTGAACGAATCAAAGACGGGAAGGCAGTCGTTGACACCCTTTATTATGAACGCAGTGAAATGGAACGGATTGTCGAAAAAGCATTTGAATGTGCAAGACTTAGACGTAAACACCTTACCTCTGTTGATAAAGCAAATGTTTTAGAGTCTAGTAGACTTTGGAGAGAAGTAGTTAATGAGAAAAGCAAGGAATATCCTGACGTAACAGTTGAGCATATGCTTGTGGATGCTGCTGCTATGAAGCTGATTACAGCACCAACCCAATTTGATGTCATCGTAACGGAGAATCTATTTGGCGATATTTTGAGTGATGAAGCATCCGTGTTAACAGGATCACTCGGCATGCTACCGTCAGCGAGCATTCGCTCAGATGGAGTCGGGCTATATGAGCCGGTTCACGGGTCAGCCCCGGACATTGCTGGAAAAGGAATCGCAAACCCGTTAGGCATGATTCTTTCCGCTGCTTTAATGCTAAGGCATTCCTTGCAAATGGAAGAAGAGGCAAATGAAATAGAAGAAGCGGTTAGAGCATGCCTTGAACAGGGTTACCATACAGCAGATCTGTCAGTAAAAAATGGCAAGCAGGTTGGAACCAAAGAAATGACAGAGGCTGTAGTCGAAAACATCACGACAAAAAGTGTTTCCGATAGTATTTGCAGTACCTATGCCTAAGTCGAGGAGGTGGCATAATGGATAAACCAAAAACAATTATTGAAAAAATTTGGCAAAAACATATTGTGCATCAGGAGGAGGGAAGACCAGACCTGTTATATATTGATCTCCACCTTGTTCATGAAGTTACATCGCCGCAAGCTTTTGAAGGCTTACGCTTAAATGGACGTAAGGTGCGCAGACCGGATTTAACGTACGCGACGATGGATCATAATGTCCCAACTAAAAACAGGGACAGCATGAAAGATGAGATTGCAAAAAAACAAATGCAGACATTAAAAGAGAACTGTGATGCGTTTGGGATCCCACTTGCTGATATGCAGCATCCTGATCAGGGAATCGTGCACGTAATCGGGCCACAGCTAGGCCTTACACAACCAGGTAAAACCATTGTTTGCGGGGATAGCCATACCTCGACACATGGTGCATTTGGTGCGTTGGCCTTTGGAATCGGCACAAGCGAAGTAGAGCATGTACTGGCAACGCAGAGTATTTGGCAAGAAAAACCAAAGACCTTAAATGTCCATGTAGAAGGCGATCTAGGTCCTGGTGTAACAGCTAAGGATTTGATTCTAGCTATCATCGCGAAGTTTGGTGTTCGTTTCGGCACAGGCCATGTGATGGAATATACCGGTGAAGCAATCCGTAATTTGTCTATGGAAGGTCGCATGACGGTTTGCAATATGTCGATTGAAGCAGGAGCGAGAGCAGGACTAATTAGCCCGGATGAAACAACAGTAAATTTCCTAAGAGGGAAAGAGTATGTGCCAGACGGCGAAGCTTTTGATCAGCTGGCAGATTCCTGGTTGGCATTAGCTACAGATGAGGGCGCAGAATATGATCACCGCGTGGTCATCCATGCAGATGAGATAGAGCCTCAAGTTTCCTGGGGAACCAACCCAGGCATGTGTGTTCCAGTAAGTGGTAAGACACCTGATTTAACACAGGTTGAATACAAAGAAGATGTAGCACGTGCCCTGGATTATATGGGACTCGAAGAAAATCAGCCGATTACCTCCATTAACATTGACCATGTTTTCATTGGTTCTTGTACGAACTCTAGGTTAAGTGATTTACAAAAAGCGGCTTCGATTGTTGCTGGGAAGAAGGTAAGTGAAAACGTGCGGGCCATCGTCGTACCAGGTTCCTTCAGCATAAAATTACAAGCCGAAAAAGAAGGACTGGACACGATCTTTAAAGAAGCTGGATTCGAATGGCGGGAAGCAGGATGTAGCATGTGCCTGGCAATGAATGATGATGTTGTGCCACCAGGCGGAAGATGTGCCTCCACCTCTAACCGAAACTTTGAAGGTAGACAAGGAAATGGTGCCCGTACTCATCTAGTAAGTCCAGAAATGGCGGCTGCAGCTGCGATCGAAGGTCATTTTGTTGACGTCAGAAACTATACAAGTGTACCGAGCTAGGAGGTGGGTCGAAATGCAGGCATTACAGGAGCATGAAGGATTGGTCTATCCATTAAACCGAACGAATGTAGACACAGACCAAATTATACCGAAGCAATTTTTAAAGCGAATTGAACGCACTGGTTTTGGGCAGTTTTTATTTTACCATTGGCGCTATGATGATGATGGGCTGAAACGTCAGGATTTTTCCTTAAATGATCCAGCTTACGATGGTGCTTCTATCCTTGTGGCTGGTGAAAATTTCGGCTGCGGCTCTTCGCGTGAGCATGCCCCATGGGCCTTGTTGGATTATGGCTTTCAGGTTGTGATCGCCCCAAGCTTTGCGGATATTTTTTATAACAATGCATTAAAAAATGGCATTTTACCGATTCAGATGGAGAAGGATCAAGTTGATGCCTGGCTCGCACAAGCACAACAATCCGAATTAGTATTAAAGGTTGTATTGGAAGAGCAAAGCATCACGGATCGGACAGGAAAGAAAATATCCTTCGAGATTCCGTCATATCATAAAAAGAAGCTATTAAATGGCTGGGATGATATTGCGTTAACCCTGCACCACGAGGAGAAGATTGTAGCATTCGAAAAGCAATAGCTGATTCCAAGTCTAAAAATTTCAAGGAGTGTGAAACCATTGGGGATTGCTTAACAGGTGAAAAGGTTCATACCGCATTAGGAATTTTACGTCCTATTGTTCATCGAACACCGATCATCACGTCAGAAACTACAAATCGCATCGTAGGAAAAAACGTTTATTTTAAAATGGAAAACCAGCAAAAAACAGGGGCATTTAAATTTAGAGGGGCAACCTTTAAGTTGATGCAGTTATCGAAGCAGGAACGAAACAAGGGTGTTATCACTGCGTCTGCAGGAAATCATGCCCAAGGAGTCGCTTACGCAGCAGCGAAGCTCGGAATTAAGGCAACCATTTTTATGGCAGAAAAAACACCTTCAGCTAAGGTTCAGGCAACGAAAAACTACGGAGCAGAAATTGTTTTGACAGGGGAATCATTTCAGGAAGCCTATGATGCCTCACTGAAAAGGCAAATGCAAACAGGAGCTGTCTATATTCATCCCTTCGATGATTATGATGTCATGGCAGGTCAGGGAACGATCGCCATGGAAATGCTAAAACAAGAAGACCGGCTTGATACCATACTGGTCCCAATTGGCGGGGGCGGGTTAATAAGTGGCATAGCTGTCGCTGCAAAATATGTAAACAGAAATATTAAAATTATCGGCGTTCAGGCAGAAGGTGCGTCTGCCATGTATGATAGCTTTTATAAAGGGAAAGACGTTAGGCTGCAATCTGTTAATACCATTGCAGAAGGCATTGCAGTTAAACAACCCGGCAAGCAAACCTTACCTATTATTAGAGAATACGTAGATGATATCCTCACCGTGACCGATGAGGAAATTGCCTCCGCCATTGTTTATATGCTGGAGCGAAACAAAACCTTAATGGAGGGCGCAGGAGCTGCCGCCATCGCAGCATTGTTTGCACACCATCAACATATCAAGTCTAGACACCTAGGAGTTGTCGTCAGTGGTGGCAATATGGACATCAGCACCATGGCGAAAATCCAACATATGGCAGAGAGACTGCATCACCCCGCATAAAAAGAGACGTCCTCCAGTGTGAGGGCGTCTCTTTTCGGGTGTTGTAAATTTGAGGTAATGTGAAGTCGCGTGGGAGTGGGAGCAAGTCGCGTGGGAGAAGAGGCAAGTCGCGCGAGAACAGCACAAAGTCGCGCGAGAGCAGTGAAAAGTCGCGCGAGAGCAGCTGAGAGTCGCGCAGGAACAGTGAAAAGTCGCGCGAGTATCTAAGACTAACTCTCAACTACCCTATAATTTCTGTCCATAGTACTTGTCCAATGAAAACCCGCGACCAAGTATTTCGGAAGCATTAATGAAGATAACGAATGTCGTGGGCTCTTCTTTTTGCAAGATACGCTTGAGTTGTACAGCTTCCTGCTGCTCTGTCACGCATAGAATCATCGTCTTATCCTGATTGGAATAGCCACCAACAGAGCGCACCTTGGTAATTCCCCTGTCTATTCCATCTCGAATTATTTGCTGAATTTTCTCCTCTTCTTCTGTGATAATCATAATTAATTTTGTAGCAGAGGTACGTAGCTGGACAATATCAATTGTTTTACTTGTAATATAAATTGCCATTAAGGCAAACAATGTGAGCTCAAGGCTGAACACAACAATAGAAGCAGTGACAACAAAGCCATCGACAATTAACTGGGAATAACCACTTGAGATCCCGGTGAATTTTTTTACGATTTGGGCAATGGCGGCGGTTCCACCAGTAGAGCCGTTCCCTTTATAGACGATGCCAAGACCTGTACCTAGAACAATTCCTCCATAAATCGCACCTAAAAGAGGGTTCGTAACGGTATACGGAATATCAGCGGAAAGCCAAATGATAAACGGTACCCAAAATGTACCAATCAACGTTTTCCAGCTAAAACTGTTCCCAAGCGCAATCCAGCCGATAATAAAAATTGGAATATTGATAAGCATTTGTGTATAAGCAGGACTTAATTCATACATTTCAAATAAGATGGTACTAATCCCTGAAATTCCACCTGCAGCAAGCTTTGAAGGTAATAAAAAGACATTATAACTTAACGCAACGAGTGTAGCGCCAATAATAATTTTCAGCGCATCATTCAACGCACGGTTTTTATGTAATATGTTCATAAGTGATCTCCTTCATATAAAGTGAACCTTCAATCAGTGGGGCGGGCATTCTTCCCCCCACTGATTGTTAGTTGAACGAATCGGGGTGTTAGCGTCCGTTTTCTCCCACTTAAGCACCACGGTTTTGTCTCATGTTTTGAAGTGGGAGTCTTACGGACGGTTGCACCGGGATAAAAAACTGATGACTGATCTATTCTATCATTATGCTGATAGAGAGTAAATCACACGTGAGATGAAGGAGGGAGAAAAGCGCAACGCTAGAAAGACTTTTACCAAAAGAAAAAAGACTACCAACTAGGTAATCTTTCAAATAAGAATTTATCGTGCAACAGCCTCTGCTCGCTGCATCTTCCTTACCACCGCTTCCGTGAAATCCCTTGTCGTACGCGGTAGCATGGTCCGTAGCATCGTGTTCACCATCGGTCCAATTAGTCCCTTGGCCGTGATGTGCAGATAGCCGGTCATTTTAACTGTCGAATTTGTTAATTCCTCTGCGTGGAAATAGCCATCGCCGGAAAAATTCTCGTTTATTCCTTTGAGAGTAAAGGAGATACGTGCAGGCTCCTGCCATTCCTGAATATCAATTCTAAGGCACACCGTCTTATGTACCACGCCTGCATCGCCGCGAAATGTCCACGTTGACTGCCTCTCATTAAGGATTTTATGTTCCACATAACCCGGAACCAAGGTTGCCCAATTCGTAATATTACTAATAAACGACCATGTATTACGAATGGGAAGATCCACTTCCAGCTGATGAACTCCACTCGGCATTGCTGTCCCTCCCTGATGTTAATAACACACTTTACTATCCTATGTAGGAGGGGGAATTTTAGAAGTTGTTTATATAAAATACTTGGAGCAAAGTGAATCAAGAGCACCCCAAAGTGAACCCCCAACGCCCCAAACTGAAACCAAAGCACCCCAAAGTGAATCGAGAGCACCTCAAAGTGAATCAAGAGCACTCCAAAGTGAATCGAGAGCACCTCAAAGTGAAACAAAGCACCCCAAAGTGAAACCAGAGCACCAATCAAACGTCTACACAAATCAACTTGAGAACACGTTAAAAAAGGTCTATGCTATTAATGGATAGATTGCTAACAAGAGGAGTTTGCCTAATGAAAATAAAAGCTTACGGGCTACGTATCGCCACAATAATTTATGCTATTTTACATTTTTTAACTTACTTTTTCCCATCAGACATCCTGTTAACTGTCCTAGCTATCAGTGGCTTTGCTATTTTATTGTTTGCCTTTCTGCATTTTGGACTGAAGGGTTTCAAGCTGCCACTCATGCTATTTCTTATCGGATTGGTTGTACTCTTATATGCAAACAATTTCACCCTTTCCGACATCTATGCTGGCTTTTTACAAATGCGGGACATTATTGGACTGCTTATTATCGTTCCAATGATCAGCTGGGTTTTGCGTGGAGAGGCCTATATGGAGGCAATTCTTTCGCGAGCACATCATGCGATTAACACGAGCAGGAAATTTTATTTTTCTGCCATGGTATTTACGCAGGTGATTTCTTATTTCTTACTTTTTGGAGCCATTCCCATGGTGTATCAGTTTATTAACGATATTTTAAAGGACGAAAAAGGGGAGGGCTGGGAAAATTTCAAAGGGACCGCTGTGCTCCGATCTTTTGCCCTTTCTACCATGTGGGTTGTCAGCATACCGAGCTTTATATTTGCAGTTGAAACGATGAAGGCTTCGCTTTGGCTTGCCATTATCCAAGGGATGGTCATCGCTGCGCTTGGTATAGGGATATCAGTTGTTTTCTCCATCAGGGATGAAAAGAAATATGGCCTTGACATCACAACCGTTTTACAAGGGAAAATCGCTGGGATTTTGCAAAGCGCTTCATCTAAGAAGGTTAGTCGGAAACTTGTTATGGAATTTTTGTTTTTATTCGTGACATTGTTCGGTACCATTTTTGCATTGCATGGGTTCTTTGGGCTTGAGTTAATGATGACCATCCCCATTGTCATTTTCTTTTGGAGCTTGTTGTATTACGCAATAAAACGGCGACCAGGTAAATTCATGGAAGAAGCGCACCATTACACAAAAGAAGGAATGCTGAAACAATCCTATCAGCTTAGTATCATGCTGGGAGCGGGTGTGCTGATCTCAGCTCTAAACCAGACGGGATTCGGCACATCTATTGTAGATGGTGTTTATTACTTGCAGCAGCATATTCCGTTTCTTAATTTCCTTTATTTGCTACCATTTATCGTTATCTTACTCGGGTTCTTAGGGCTAGGTCCCCTGACCGTTATGGTTCTAGTTGCCGGGATTCTCGAATCCATTGCTCTGCCATATCCACCAGAACTCATCGTGCTTGCGGTAACATCAGGTAGCGTTATTTCTATCTTGCTTTCCCCACTTATTATGCCGGTTATTGTGCTTAGCGCATCCAACGGGTTGAATGGGTTTAAAAATGGGATTAAGTTTAATTTGGGGTATGCCATTGTGTTTTATATCCTTGTGCAATGCTATATCCAGACCATGATTCATGTGATTTAGAAAAACAATAGGTTTAGGAGGACAAATTTTAATATTGGTCCTCCTATTGTGATTAATTTCGAAACATTTTAACTTTGTAGCCGTATTAGGTTATGAAGGGAATTAACCAATAAAGGTGGGTGTTCCATGGAAAGTCAAAGAGTGAAGAACGTAGTAAATAGTATTGAAGAAATAAGTAACAATGTTGATGTACAGGTTGCCACAGAACTTGAATTAGAAAAATTTAATCGAATCATAAACAGATTAGATTCTTTCTCAAATGAATGTGAAGAGTGTGAACAGTATTTTACTGACTTAGAGTCCCATATTAAGGACCTTTTGGAAAAGAACAGCACGATCACAGAAGATGATATTAAACATCACAAACAAAAAATAAATAACAGCAGTACTCACCTTATGAAAAAACACAATTTAATAACAAGCGGCTTTTATTTCAGCGTATATATGCCCATAGGAACAAGCTTAGGTGTCGTATTTGGGCTCCTTATATTTGAAAATATTGGGATAGGATTACCACTTGGTGTTGGACTTGGTGTCGCCATCGGCGCAGCATTAGATGCAAATGCCAAGAAAAAGGGGCTGGTTTTGTAACTTATAAGGACTGCGATTACCAAGAAATAGAAGGAATTATAAATGGAAAAGACTTCTCATATGGTTACATTTGAAAACACTATAAATGTCGTTAATCAACTAACAGAAGAGGATGCGAAGTGAAACTAGAAGTAGTAGATAGAATATCAACTTTATATCACCGTATACCCGAATTAAATAAGTTAAGGAAAAAACATATAGAAAATGAATAACTGTTCCTCAAGCCTGCAACGAACCACAGAACATCTCTAGTCATATCCAATATTCAATTCACCCAATGTAAATCCCTGGTTAAATTGTCCCGATTTAGTAATAGGATAAGCTTTCTATCTCATATCAACTAGTAAGGGCATTCTAGAAAAACTCCCACTTGCTCGTCTTTTAGTAAATGCACTCGTTGTGCTTATACTTGGAAGTTTGCTATGTCGACTTTGGCCTAAGATTTTACATTTTCCTAAAGTAAATATGAGGAGGTTCTCTTGTGAAAACACTTGGTAGAATTACGGTTTCCTTATTGTTTATTTTGTTAATTGGGTTACTTCGTGACACGATCCAAGCACAACCTCTTGAACAGCCCATCCCAGATCCTGTGTTAGTAGAAGAAGGCGGAGCGTATTCTCTAAATGGCAAGGCTAGTAATGGAAATGACGAGATACCAGGGGAATGGTATGCAGGTGATACACCAACAAACCTGATCGCAGATGCTCCTGTATTGCTATTCGTTCCCGGACTGAATAATGTTGCACAGATTTTCTGGGAAGATAATGATATGTACCAGACGGCCTTGGAAGCGGGTTATCAGACCGCATTTATTCAGCTGTATGATGCTGGTGGGGCTTCCGCGGATATGTGGGACAATGGTCAACTCCTAGCCGAAAAAATTGAAGAAATTGCGGCACATTTTTCGAATAAACCAATCACCATTATTGCGTACAGTAAAGGTGGTGTGGATGCACAGACGGCTCTTACCTATTATGGTGCTGGGCAATATGTGGAAAATGTGATTACCCTTTCTAGTCCACACCATGGTTCACAGCTTGCAGATCTAGCGGATAGTAGTTGGGCTGGCTGGCTTGCTGATTTGATTGGCGCTCAAGGGGAAGGAACCTCAGCAATGGAAACAGGGTATATGGCATACTTTCGTTCGATAACAGATCCAGAACCTACTTCGTCAGCCCATGATTATTATACAATTGGCGGGACAAATTGGGGCTCTATGTTTTCGTCTACCTGGTTTGGTGGGATGTACTTAAATAGCTATGGGGACAATGATGGGGTAGTGACGACAAGTAGCAGCCAGCTCCCAGTAGGGCAATTGCTGGAAATCGGTAACTGGAACCATACAACCGTACGATCTGGCGCAACATTTCCCATATTTGAAGATGTGATTACAGGGAACAGCCTGAGCAGTCTAACGCAGAATACTCCTATTTATGAAGAGGCAATCGAAGCGAATGGAGCCCGCAATCAATGGGTTACAGGTGGAGAATTGGAAAATGGGACGGAGGAAAAGGTCCCTCTATTCATGGATGAAACAATCAAACAGGCATCGTTTCAGCTCCTGACAGCAGAGCCGTTATCTAGCATAGAACTAACGAATCCTTCCGGTAAAACAGTGCAAGTGAAGCCAAAAGTAACGGAGAACAAGGAAGGATATTTCATCAACGCAATCGCCCACCATTTTTCACTCGAAGATTTACAGGTAGGGGAATGGGAGCTTCGCTTGAAAAGCGCCCAAGCGAATGCGTACCTTCTTATTGCCGATTATGACGAAAAAACTTTTGTAACTGTGTCAGCAGAAAACCTTGTAGAAACAAGCCATATCCCATTCGCTGTCTCAACTGATCCTACGTATGTGAAAGCCGAAACAGTAAAGGTAACCTATTACGTTAAAGAGTCTGGTGCAGCTCCTGAGCTAGTTACCACCTATGAAAATAACACAAGTCTGTCACAGACAATTCCGTTGAAAAAAAAGAATCAAAGCTATGTCATTACCACAGAAGTGGAAGGCACCACCAAACAAGGGAATACATTTAAACGGACGTTCATTAATTCAGTATACCGTGCCGATTAGCAAAAAGGTCCTGTAGTTTCTCATACAGGGCCTTTTCAATTAGAGCTTAGGGAGCAATTATGTGGTTGGAATGTTGAAGTACCCACTATAAACCGCTAAAAGACCCAGGCATAAGTGCGACTAGGCCTCTGGCTTCACCAGTCGGCAAGTCTTCTTTATCGTAGGGCGATACGTGAAGTCGCCTAGTCTCCCCTTTTACAGGGGCATGATTCCTTTATCTCAGTTGATTCGTTCCACTCATTACGTCTCTAAACGGGCTCTTGCGCTTTTGTTACATACATTTTAGGTGGTTTATAATTCAGAATATGAATGAGTTGTCGAGACATATAGGTGGTGGATGCAGTAAAGTCATCCTTAATCCAATCCAAAATTAGTCCCCAAATTCCATAGGCGCGAAAAGTCGTAAATAAATGGTAATTGATGTGGTCCTCCTGTGGTGTTAAAAGCTTCAAATCCTCGTTAAATAGCTGAATAATTGTATGAATGAACCTGTTTTCAAAACCAGGAATGGCCTCCGAATGATTCCATAGTTTATAAAAGTGAGCATTCTCTAATATATAGTCAAATAACTGAATTTCAGAGACGGTTAAGTGAATCATGTTCAATTGGTCCTTATTGAGGTAAGGGGCACGAAATGCTGTCACGAGTCCATCAAATAATTCCGTTTCAAGCTCTTCAACTAATGCTTCCTTGTATGGAAAGTGACGATAAAAGGTTGCCCGATTATAATCTGCATGATCTACAATATCTTTAACCGTAATGGAATGATATAATTTCACTTCCATTAGTTGAATAAATGCTTTCATTAACGTACGTTTTGTTCTACGAATTCTTCGGTCTGCTTTTTTTAACTCTTTCATGACACCTTTCCCTCCTCAAAGACAACGAAAAACAACAAATTAATCAGAAGTGTTGAAAGCGCATACACTTTTGCGGTTATTGCGGATTGAACCATGTAACCTGTGACTTTTATAATAAGACAAAAGAACTTCTTTTCTTGCTTGTGGGAGTGCAACCCGATAAAAAGACTTAATAAGAATATTCTAACATATTTTCCTGCGAGTGGTCTTGGAGAATTTCTATGAAGGAGGAAACGACATGGATTTTAACGACAAGGCAGTTGTCATAACAGGTGGTGCTGGTGGAATTGGAAAGGTTACAGCAAAGGCCTTTGCTGACAAAGGGGCAAATATTGTACTTGTAGACATGAATGAAGATGCATTGGCGAGTACAAAGGAAGAGCTGAAACTTGGTGATGATAGAATACTAACAGTTAAAGCAGATGTGACAAATGAAGAAGATGTTGCACGGTATGTCGCAGAGACAACGGAAAAATTCGGTAGTCTAGATGTCCTTTTCAATAATGCTGGGTTTGAAGGCCCTTTCGTATCGATAAAAGAAAGTGATTATAAAGCCTTCCAAAAAGTCATGGAAGTCAACGTCTATGGTGTATTCCTTGGCATGAAGCATGCCTTAAAAGTCATGGAAGAACAGGGAAGTGGATCGATTGTCAATACAATTTCCAATGCAGGATTTATTGGTAGCGCAGGAATGGCGCCTTACATTGCCTCCAAGCATGCTGTTGTCGGCTTAACCAAAACAGCAGCACTAGAACATGCTGGTACTGGAGTTCGTATTAATGGGGTGGCCCCAGCTGCGATCGATACCCAAATGCTGGGAAATATTGAAAAAAACATGTCACCAGATAATATAGAGAACGTGCGAAAACAAATCCAGGCAAGTGTGCCAATGAAACGCTATGGTTTGCCAGTAGAAGTAGCCCAGGTCGTATTATTCCTCGCCTCAGATGAAGCCTCTTTCGTAACAGGTGCAACCTATCCAGTAGACGGCGGATCACTTGCAACCTAATAGCTTGTCAATTTAATTAATATCAGTGCTCTTCTACGAATAGAATGTATGGATAACATGTTCGTGGAGGAGCGCTTCTATGAAGAAAGGAATTGTCCTTGTTGTTGCAGGAGTCGTCTTAATTACGATTATCGTGCTCTTATTTCAGTTGTTTTCACCGAAGAATCAAGCTGAACGGGCTGTAGAGAATTTTTATGAGTATGAAAAGGCAGGCGTTTACTCTCTTTCTTGGGAATTGTTCCATCCTTTCATGCAGGAAAAAATGGATAAGAAGGAATATCTCCAGGTAAGAGGAGAATTATTTATGGGCTATCTTGGTACAGAGGACTTCAGTTTTACATTGGAAAAAACCAAAAAACTGAAGGATTGGGCCATGGATGAAACAAGCAATTCTTTTGCTGTTGTATATAGAGTACAGGTTAACCAACAGTTCAAAGGCGATTTTGGTAATTTCACTATCGTTCAACATGTATATGCAACCGAGGTAGATGGACAATGGAGGATTCTATGGAACTATAAAAAAAACTAGAACAATGACAAGAATTAAATAAAGCAATAAAAATAGAGAACATTGAAGATAATACGATCTATCCTTTCTTACTGCTTCGCAAATACACTCGGTCTCCGCGGGGGGGTGGAGAGCCTCGGGCCAACAGGACGTTGGTCACGAAGGCGTTGCCCCAGGATGTGGCGCTTTTAGCCTTTGTTCCTTAAGTAGGCCTCACCTATGCCTTTCCTCCCGTTGGAGTCTTCGTGTGTTTTCTTCGCTGATAGAATCACTTCGCCAGCTGTCTTCAAAGTATCTGCAGTGTAATACGTAAAATAACACTATAATCATCCAAACAATAACCTTAGTCCTCGCCTAATCCACCCGATACAAAAAGATCTCCCATGGTAAGTCAGCCTTTTCAAATTCGCTTTCAAACGTTAGTCCAAGCTCGACGTAGTTTTCAATTGGCACCGCGGAAAGAATATAATCTCCACCGAGTTCTTTTAAAGCAGTGGTGTTAATATCCAGTTTCTCAATAGGATCATTACGGTCCTTTGTAAACAAGTAATTTTCCCCATGTTCTGCTACGTACATGTATAGTCTTCCGCCCCATGTATCGAAATAGTTTTCAAGAGATGGGCTTTTTTCAAGCTCCCCGGCAACAACCTCCCTGAATGCTTCCTTATACTCCAGAGGAAAGCTGTTATTATAGGTGTCTAATGTGTAAAACCCGTTATATTGAGCAATTGTTGGATGCATGCCAATGCTGACAACCCGATAAGAAGACGGGTCTTCTCCGATATACTCTTTTATCTCATTAAACAAAGGTTCTGCATAAAACTCTTTAAAGGTTGGTGTATCAAATTCGCTATATTTATTCTCTTCATTAAAAGGGAAGAGATGATAGCATTGAGCGACAATCAGCACAATCGCGATGATTTTTCCAAGACGCATATGCTTCCAGATAATCGCAAGTGCTAGCGCAAAGCAAATATACCAAATAGCTGGGTCAAAGAAATGGATCCGAGCAAAATTAAACGTATTTGCCACCATCACATTATCCTTCACGATACGCCATCCTTCCCAGTACCAAAAGGCATACCATAGGGAAAGCAGGAAATTAAAGCAAAACAAGCTAAGTAGCCAGTACGGCTTGATGTTTCGATAAGCAGCAAGCGCGAAGGCAAAGCCAATAACAGGCAAAATAATGAGAAACTGCTCAGCCATATCGTGCGTATGTCCATACAGGAAATTTTCCAAGGTCAGTTCCATGCTTCGTTCAAAGGAGTTATGGCCAAGGTCCAGTGCATTACGATGTGACGTAAAACCGGACTCGAAAAACATAGAGAAAATAAGTAAATAATTTTTCACGATATAAATGGTAGCCATCATCGCTATGGCCGAAAAGAATACCCAATTGCTTCGCTTATCCCTAATCCAGTCAATAAGCCAAACAAGACCCATCACTGCAAGGAAAAACACAAATGACAAAACAAAATTGGAGAAAAAGGGAATGAGGCCAAGCGTGATCCAGTAATAGATTTTTTCACTTTTTCCTTTCCTCCGAATCATGAGAAAACAATGCAGTGCTAAGGGCAGTCCAGCAATTGACAGCATGCCAGAAGGCCAAAAGGGGAGTAAGGAAAATGCTAAAGCGGCCCCAATACAAAGCACCTGCTGTTTATCAGAACGAATGGCATGATGCTTTAACAAGAAGTACATACCGAAAAAGGCGGCTAGACGCATGAGAGTTTGGCCAATTGCATAGGCTGTCATCGGCTCAAATAAAGTGTACATCCATACCAGTGCATCAAAGCCTGAAGGCAGCGCACTTCTTGGCAGTCCGTTAATGACATTGGGCAAATGGGTGTCCGTTAGAGTGAAAATCTGGCCACTTTCAGCTAACAGTTTATACCAGACAATGTTTGAGTCCATGTTGTCGTGGACCCGAATGTGGGCATCCTCGCCAAGTATAAAGTATGGCGCCACATAAGCAGCGATGATCAATAGTGCTATCCCGATAAGTACCTTATTTAAAATCGTAAAATTGTTGAATGGCTTTAACCACATAGGCGACGTCCTCTTCTTTTAATCCATAATATAGCGGCAGACGCAGAAGTTTGGCACTTTCAACGCTTGTGTACGTATCTTCTCCAATAAACTTGCCGTACTTTTTACCAGCAACAGAGGAATGGAGCGGTACATAGTGACTGACTGCCATAATATCCTGATCTCTTAAATAATCCATTAGCTCATTACGTGTCGCTTCACTGTCTGCTTTTATATAAAACATATGCGCATTATGAACATGCTCGTCGGGGATATGTGGCAAGACAATTTCGCCGTCCTCCATCAGTGGCTTTAGTGCCTGATTATAATCTTCCCATCTGGCAAGGCGCTGCTCATTTATTTCTTCTGCATGGTCAAGCTGGACAGAAAGATAGGCGGCATTGAGCTCGCTCAATAGATAAGAGGACCCGACATCGCGCCACGTATATTTATCCACCTGGCCACGAATGAATTGCGAGCGGTTCGTTCCTTTTTCCTGGAGAATTTCCGCTCGTTCAATTAATTGCGGGTCATTTAACAGCAGAGCCCCACCTTCCCCGCATGTGTAGTTTTTCGTTTCATGAAAGCTAATGGTTCCCATGTGGCCAATTGTTCCGAGAGCCTTTCCTTTATATGTACTCATCAGCCCTTGGGCAGCATCTTCAATAAGAAAAATACCGTGCCCCTCTGCAATTTGCAAAATGCGGTCCATATCACAAGCAACGCCAGCATAATGGACAACCACGATGGCTTTCGTCTTGTAGGTAATCGCTGCTTCTACTGCCACTGGGTCTATATTCATTGTAGTTGGATCAATATCAACGAAGCGAATTGTTGCTCCTCGTAATGCGAAAGCGTTCGCTGTCGAGACAAAGGTATAGGATGGCATGATGACTTCATCCCCTGGCCCAACGTTTGCCAGGATTGCTGTCATTTCTAAGGCAGCAGTACACGATGGTGTTAGCATAGCGCGCTCGCATGACAGGTTTTTTTCTAGCCAAGTACAGGATTTTTTTCCGAAAGACCCATTGCCGGATAGTTTTTGTGCGGTTATGGCTTGTTGGATGGCGACAGATTCTTTTCCTGTCACACATGGAATATTAAATGGAATCATTTTACATCACCTCATCACAATAATGCCTAGAATTATGAAAGAAAAACCGATGACTTTTTGCATGGAGACCGGTTCTTGAAATAGAAATGCAGAGAGAATAAATACAAGGACAAATGAAAGGCTCATAAATGGATAAGCATAACTAATATCAAATTTCGTCATGGCTGCCATCCAACATAATGCTGCTAAGAAGGCTGATAGAAAGCCGGATATGATCCATGGATTTAGCAGCAGCTGGAGCAATGTCGTGAATTTTTCCACGAAGGAGTCGGGTAATTCACCGACTTGATCCATCTTCCACTTCAAAATGAGTTGACCATATACCGTAAAGGAAATGGTGCCGAGTATATAAAGATAGCCCATATCTAGACACCTACTGGCAGTGAACCATTTAGTTTATGATAGATATCCACCGCGCCTCTCATCTTAAACCCTAGTGATAAAAAGAGATTTAAGGATGCTAGATTGGAAGGAGAAATGGAAGTTCGAATCGTTTCAAGTTCACTGAAACGGAAATGCTCCTGGACGGCAAGACTGGTAAACGCCTTTGTTAATCCTTTACCGCGAAATGCTTCATGGATACCGAGCAACAGCACCTTGTCATCCTGGTAGGCATAAAACCCCGCTAGCTCATTTTGATAATAAAGAGCAATGATCTTATCTTCGTCAATTAAGTCCTTTACCCAATTTCGGTAACGGTTATCTGCCATGAAATTTGGAATTTCCGGATCGCGGTGAAACCGTCCTCCTGAAAAAGCCTCTCCGCTTATTGCAATGATCTCATCAGTAGGAAAGGTTCTAGACAATTCAATCCCTTCCTTTTCCACTACCCGTAAATCGTCCTTTTTGCAAACTGGTTCAATTAATGTATCTACATAGTAAAAACCATACTTACGAAGATTTTCTTTGTTGGCAAGCGGATCCGTTTTTAAGGTGAAATGGCCCTCCGTTTCATTTGTCTGCTTTAACGCTTCCTCTGTTAAAGAGGTTACTTCATATGTTTCAACATGAAAGTTTCGTTTATCCCATGGGGTAGGCTGCAAATAGTTTTCCATCATATCAGCTCCTTTTCCTTGTCTGTGTATTTACATCTAGCTCCGAACGCCAAAAACTAGGCAACTTCCCGAAGCGCCCTGTAATAAAGAAGACTTGCCGACTGGTTAAAACCAGAGGCCTAGTCCCACTTATACCCGGAGGGTGAAAGTCATCATCGATTCGTACCTCATCGTGATTCCTTTATCTCGTAAGGGGATTGCTCCATTAAAACAGCCACTTTGCGTGGCAACTTGAAGCCACCTGGCATGGCCAGGCGCAGTCGCTACGTTTTTAAGCGGCGTTCTCCGCTTTTGTTTTCAGTAGTGTCGCGTATGAGATATAGTGGTCGATCTTTTGCTTCGTTAAATACTTTCCCGATATAAAGGCCAAGGATGCCGAGGTTACAGAACATTAGCCCGCCAATAAAGTAGATGGACACCATGACACTGGTCCAGCCTTGCACGGGCTCTGCTAGGAAAAAGTAGCGAAAGAACAAGTAAAGTCCATATAAAAATGAAATACTGGCAATAAAGAAGCCAAATTGAATCGATAACCGCAGCGGTTTATTTGATTGCGAGATAATACCGTCTGTAGCCAAACGGACCAGTTTTTTTATATTATAGGAGGATTTTCCCGCTCTCCGCTCATTATGTTCTACCTCAATCGAGACAGATGGGTAGCCCATCCATTGAATGAATAGCGGGAAAAAGCGGCTCTGCTCGCGCATGCTTTTAAAACCTTCTACTACCTTTTTGGAATTGATGCTGAAATTGGCCACCGTATGGTCAGATGTATGACCTGTAATATAATCATAAACCCGGTAAAAGAGTTTGGAGGACGCCTTTTTCAGCAGTCCGTCATGACGCTGAACTCTCCGTCCGAAAACGACATCATAGCCTTCAAGTGCTTTTTCATAAAGCTTCGGAATTTCTTCTGGACGATCCTGTAAATCACAGTCCATCACCACTACCCAGTCACCCTGTGCATGGTCGAGTCCTGCTGTGATGGCATGATGTTGCCCGAAATTACGTGCAAGGTCAATCCCTTTAATATGGGGATTCTTTTCATGTAGCTCACTTATTTTCATCCACGCCCCATCAGGACTTGCATCATTTACAAAAATGATTTCATAGTCGACTGGGATTGTTGCAAAGGTCGATGCAAGCCGGCTGCTTAGTTCGTCAAGACAGGTTTTACAGCCATAGACGGGGATGACAACCGAAATCATGGCGATGCTACACTTTCCCATTGGTTCACATACCATTGAACCGTCTTACGTAATCCAGTGGACAATGCTTCCTTCGGCTCCCAGCCTATCTCTTTGCGCAGCTTGGAATCGTCCACGGCATATCGGCGATCATGGCCAAGTCGATCATGTGTATGTGTGATTAAATCTTGAAAACTAGCAAGCTTTGTTTCTTTTAAAAGCTCTGGTTTTATGTCATCTAGGATGCTACAAATTTCTTTTGCAATATCGATGTTTCGTATTTCATTGCCGCCTCCAATGTTATAAGTGGAGAAGGGGGGAGCTTGATGGAAAATAAGATCCAAAGCGCGGCAATGATCGTCTACATAGAGCCAATCGCGGACATTTTTCCCGTCTCCATAAATCGGTATCTGTACATTTTGTAGTGCTTTAGAAATAATGGTTGGTATCAACTTTTCTGTATGTTGTCTTGGCCCGTAATTATTAGAACTGCTTGAAATAACGACATTCATGTTATACGTATGACCAAAGCTCCTGACCATTAAATTTGCCCCCGCCTTAGACGCACTATAGGGATTTCGCGGATCATACGGTGTGTCTTCAGAGAATTTCCCTGTTTCACCAAGGGATCCATAGACTTCGTCTGTTGATATTTGGTGAAAACGCCTTACTTGTAGAACGCCCTTTTTCTCCCAATCTTGTTTAGCTGCCTGCAAGAGAACGAGGGTGCCTAAGACATTGGTCTCGACAAATTGCTTGGAATCTTCAATAGAGCGATCCACATGGGACTCTGCCGCAAAGTGAATGACACCGTGAATATCATACTGATCAAAAAGGCGTTGGACCAAGTGTTCATCCGCGATATCTCCCTCTATCAACGTGTAGGTGGGAGAAGTTTCAAGCTCACTTAGATTCGAAGTATTCCCAGCATACGTAAGTTTATCTAAGTTTAATAGATGGTAATATGGATAGGTTTCGTGCATATAACGCAGGAAATTGGAGCCAATGAATCCAGCGCCTCCCGTTATAAGCAACACAGGTTTTTGTTTGTTCATTCAACCAGCCCCAGCATAGGATTTCGATCAATTGAATCCCAGTATTGTTGTGTGTGTTTCCGAGCGGCAATTTCTAGTAAGTATTGCCCGTAGTCATTCTTTTCCATGGACTTCCCTTTCTTATAGAGTTGATCTTGTGAGATATATCCAAGGTAATATGCTATTTCCTCCAAGCAAGCAAGCTTAAACCCTTGACGTTGCTGGGTAATCTTCACAAATTCAGAAGCCTCGAATAGGGATTCGTGTGTCCCGGCGTCCATCCAGGCAAAACCTCTGCCGAGTAGCTCCACATCTAGCTGTCCACGCTTTAAGTATTCTTTATTTAAATCGGTAATCTCAAGTTCTCCTCGAGCAGAAGGCTTGAGCTTTTTCGCTAGCTGAACCGCTTTATTGTCATATATATAGAGACCTGTCACGGCAAAGTCAGACTTTGGATTACTTGGCTTTTCTTCAAGAGAGATTGCTTTTTGCTTGTGGTCAAATTCAACTACACCGAAACGACGAGCATCTTTAACACGGTAGCCAAAAACGGTTGCATGCCGGTGATGCTTGATTGCATTTCGTAACAGGGTTGTGAAGCCTTGCCCGTAAAAAATATTATCTGCAAGCATTAAGGTTACAGGTTCCTTACCAATGAATTCCTCGGCAATTGTCAAAGCCTCAGGTATCCCCTTCGGATTCTGTTGTTCCTTATATTTCAGTGTTATACCAAGGGAAGAACCATCACCAAGAAGCTCCTCAAATCGGGAAGTATCTTCAGGTGTACTGATAATCATGATTTCTTTTATTCCACCAAGCATTAAAACAGATAACGGATAATAAATCATCGGCTTGTCATATACTGCAAGCAAATGCTTGTTGATGCTGTCCGTACTGGGAGATAAACGCGTCCCACTTCCTCCGGCTAAGATGATACCTTTCATGTTTTCCACCCCTTTGGCTAAATTTAAACCTGTGTTAAATGAACATAGTAAATCTTGTATACTATTACCGTTTTTGAAGAAAGTTAATCTTACAGTTAGATTGCAATCTTATTGCAGAGGGTTGTTTACTATTTTGGAAGGGAGGGGGAGATGGGGAGATGGCAGTTGAGTGAGCACATCGTTTTAGAAAGTAGGAGCATCGGCCGATAAGTGAGCAAATTTCGGCCAAGATTGCCGTCTCCAATCAACCAACAAGTCCTCTTAATCAACCAAGAACGCTACTCAATCGACCAACATACTCGTCCAATCAACCAAGAACACCACTCAATCAACCAACACCACCCATCCACAAAAAAACACCTCTGATCAGCAACGCAAACCAGAGGGGCTACAACAAAACTATTCGTTTTCTTTTATGCTTTTATCTGCTAACTGCATGATTGTCATATCATCCATTGGCGGGTTATGAAGGCCTGCTCTAACATCGCGATAATAGCGTTGCAGCGGATTTTTCCGTGAGAGACTCCTTGCGCCTGCAACACGCATTGCCAAATCAACTGCTTCAAGTGCTTTATTCACTACAGAAAGCTTCACGGCACCAAGCGTCGGTTTCATTTGGTTGCGAGCATCATCAGTAGCCGAGTCCCATTCCTGCGCTACAGCTTGTAAGAAATAAGTGCTCTCCATTAATGCTAGCTCGATGTCACCGAGTTTCTGTTTTACATTAGGCAAGTCAGAAATGGTGCCTTCCACACTATTAGGAGAATAACTAGTAGCAAATTCAATTGCATGGCGTTGAGCAGCACGTGCAATTCCTAAGTAGCAAGCAGGTATATGAAGAAGCCACCCAGCTGCAGGTTTTTTGCCTGGTGTTAGATTTTCTACCAAGTCATCCTTATTAATAGGGACATTCTCTAGAATTAAGTCATGACTACCAGTACCTCTCATGGCAATAGAATCCCATGTTTCCTCAACCTGAACACCAGGTGAATCACGTCTAACGAGAAAATTTGCTACCTTGTCTTGGTCCTTGATAGAGGCGCTGACCACAATATAATCCAAAACAGGGGCTAGCGTAGTGAAGGTCTTACGTCCGTTCAGTACCCAACCATCAGCTGTCAATGTTGCAGTGGTTTCAGGTTTGCCACCTCGTGTTGGGCTGCCTGTTGCCGGTTCAGAGGCAGCATTATTGATTAAGGCGCCAGTTTTGACGACATTTTCAGCAAAACGACGATATGTTGCTTCGTCCCAGACATTATTTTCTCCAAGGTGCTTCGTAATCCCCATATGCCACCCAACTGCAAGTGCAGTGGAGCCATCAGCTTCGGCAATAAGCTGCTGCAGGGACAATAACTCAGACAACGAAATACCTGCACCACCATATTTTTGTGGAACAGTAAGTGCCGTGTAGCGTGCATTCTTGAGCTCTTGAAAATTCTCAAACGGAAAACTTGCTTCTTCATCGTGTTTAGTAGCTCTTTCTTTAAATGGTTTAATTATCTCTAATAATGCTTTTTGGCGTGCTTCTTTTGTTTGTAAATCAAGTAGGTTCAATTTATTTCCTCCTAATGTCTATAAAATTACTTGGGATTATATATATTATTCCATTCAGTGCGAAAATTTACAAAAGAAAGAGCCTAATAAGAGAGAGGGGAAGAATAGTAGAGAAAATGGGGTAAAATCCTCTGAAAATCGACGTATATAACGCTTTTTCTACAATACTAGCATGTTTAACTTACTAGATAAAAGTCCTCACAAATGACAGGATTCCACAAAATATAGAAATTTATACCTAGAAATTGTATGAGAAGCTATTGCTTTTTTGAAAATATTCACTTATAATCACATATAATCTATTAAGTTTTTATTAAGAATTTATTTCTTACACATACTTTATCAAATTTTATAGATTTCAAAGGTATATAAAACAATGCTGATTTGAAGTGAGTGAGCATATGGGATAATAAAACGTCGAGGTACTCCTTTAATGTTTTAAATTTTCAGAAGAATAGAAAAAGCGGCGAAAATGGAAATACAGTCAACGTAACCGTATTTTTTTACCTTAAATATTCAGAACGTTCATTCGATAACCAAAATTAGCACGAGTTACTGACTATCAGGCCAATATATAAAACTATAGAAATATTTGTAGGGGGATTAATTTGAGTAAAGAGTTGTTAGAAATTAAAAACCTAAAGACCTCATTTAGAATAAAAGATGACTATTATGCAGCAGTGGATGATGTAACGTTGACACTGAATAAGAATGAAGTACTTGGAATCGTAGGTGAATCTGGTTCCGGTAAAAGTGCTCTTGCATTTTCAGTTATGGGATTACATAATCGCGCCAAAATTGAAGGAAATATTCATTTTAAGGATGCAGATATTGCCAATATTTCACCTACTAAACTAAATAAGTTACGCGGTGATGACATGGCCATGATTTTCCAAGATCCCTTAACCGCATTAAACCCATTGATGCCAGTTGGAGATCAGATTGCAGAGGCAATTCTTCTCCATAAAAAAGATATGTCAACAAAACAGCGTAGAAATAAGGTAGTTGATTTACTCAATAAAGTAGGTATTCCTCGTCCGGATCATACCTATGATCAGTTTCCACACGAGCTTTCTGGTGGAATGCGACAACGGATAATCATTGCGACCGCTATCGCCAACCAGCCGGAGCTCCTTATCGCAGACGAGCCAACAACTGCCCTAGATGTAACCATTCAAGCACAGATACTGGACTTGATTCGTGACTTAAAAGAGGACATGAATGCCGGAATTATTCTCATTACACACGATCTTGGTGTTGTTGCGGAAATGGCTGACAGGGTTGCAGTTATGTATGCAGGCCAAATCGTAGAAATTGCGGAAGTAGGGGCATTGTTTGATAACCCTCTTCACCCGTACACAAGATCGTTGTTAAATTCCATGCCATCTGAGGATGAAGCACAGGACAAATTACATGTAATTCAAGGAATTGTACCATCATTGCAAAATCTGCCACGTCAAGGCTGCCGATTTGCTGCACGTATTCCTTGGGTTGATGAATCAGCCCATGAAGAAAACCCGGAGCTACATGAAGTAACGCCAGGTCACTTTGTTCGCTGTACATGTCATAACCATTTTTACTTCCCAGATGAGAGCAAGGAGGAGCAAGCAAATGGCGTTTCTTAAAGTAGAAGATTTAAAAGTACATTTCCCTATCAAAGGTGGATTATTTAATCGTACAATCGGTGCAATCAGAGCTGTTGATGGTGTGTCCTTTGAAATCGAACAAGGTAAAACGTATGGTCTAGTTGGTGAATCCGGATCAGGGAAAACGACAACAGGTAGAGCAATTGTCGGATTAAATGAAATTACCGAAGGCAACATCACATATGAAGGCGAAGAGTTGAATATAAAAGGCAAGGCGATTGATCCACGAAGAGACATTCAAATGATCTTCCAGGATCCATATTCTTCCTTGAATCCAAAAAAACGCGTACTCGATATCATTGCAGAGCCATTACGAAATTATGAAAAGCTCTCAAGAAAAGAAGAACGACAACGTGTTCATGAACTATTAGAGCAAGTTGGACTAAGTCCCGAGAGTATTTTGAAGTATCCACATGAATTTTCCGGTGGACAAAGACAACGGATTGGGGTTGCAAGAGCAATTGCCTTGAAACCAAAACTAATCATTGCCGATGAACCAGTTTCTGCCCTAGATGTTTCTGTACAAGCACAGGTACTGAACTTTATGCAGGATATACAAAAGGAACTAAATTTAACCTATTTATTTATTAGTCATGACTTAGGGATTGTAAAACATATGTGTGACGAGATCGGCATTATGTATAAGGGCCGTTATGTAGAATCAGGCACGAAGCAAGATATTTTCAACAATCCACAACATATATACACGAAAAGATTGGTTGCTGCGATTCCGGATATTGACCCGAAAAAACGGGAAGAGAAAAAGCAATTTAGACAGGAAGTACAAACGGAATACGAGCAATCATATAATGACTATTTTGATAACGACGGCTTGGCTTACGGCTTACAATCCGTATCCGATACACACTTAGTAGCTTTGCCGGAGAAAGGTTGAATAGAACATGTGGAAATTCATAGTTAGACGACTTTTTATAACATTCCCCCAAATTGTACTTTTAAGTGTTCTAATATTTTTAATGGCGCAAATGATGCCTGGTGATGCATTGTCTGGTCTAATAGATCCGAACATTGATCCTGCAGCAATAGAAGCACAGCGTGAGAAATTAGGACTAAATAATCCATGGTATGTACAGTATACAGATTGGATAAGTGGTGCTTTACAAGGAGACCTTGGTCAATCATTTAGATACAAAATGCCTGTAACAGATTTAATTGAACTAAGGCTTGTTAATACCTTCTGGTTATCTGTTGCTACATTAATCATTACGTATCTCATCGCAATCCCCCTTGGAATTACAAGTGGACGATACAATGATTCTTGGGCTGATCAGTTAATTACAAGTTATACATATGTAGGATTCGCCACGCCATTATTCATCTTTGCACTAGTAATGTTATGGATATTCGGATATCAGTTAGGTTGGTTTCCGACAAGTGGAAGTGTAGCACCAGGTACAGAACCAGGTACATTTCAATATGTAGTTAGTAAAATTCAGCATTTACTATTGCCAGCCATCTCGATGGCGTTAATTACAACAGTTAATACCGTCCAATATTTACGAAATGAGATTGTAGACACAAAGCAAAAAGATTTTATTATAACAGCAAGAGCAAAAGGTGCTTCTGAATCCAGAGTTTATAATCGTCATATTCTACGTAACTCGCTATTACCAATTGCTGCATTCTTCGGTTTTGAGATCACAGGTTTAATAGGTGGTACGGTGTTTGTGGAAAATATATTTGGATACCCCGGAATGGGCCAGTTGTTTCTTGAGTCGATCACGCAACGTGATTACAGTGTTGTAACATCTGTTGTATTATTGTTCGGAATTGCCTCGATATTAGGAGCGTTAATTTCCGACATAATCTTAAGTCTTGTTGATCCGCGTATCCGCATAAAATAGAAATCGATTGACTCTGAGGTGAAAAAAATGGAATCAAAAGAAGTAAAAGTCGATGGTACTCCGCAGGTCGCTACGAAAAGCCCTACTGGTTTTAGTATCATATGGCGCGAAATTGTGAGAGACAAGATCGCATTGTTTTCTTTAATATTACTTGTTTTAATTACTTTGTTCGTATATGGTATATCGCTATTTCTAAATCAAGATGAAATTGTAACAGTGGACCTTTTTTCAATCCATGAGCCACCAGGTGATGAATTTATTCTGGGAACCGATTATGGTGGAAGAGATATATTTGGACAGTTAATAATCGGTACACGTAACTCGCTATCAATCGGAATCCTCGTAACTCTAATGACAGGGGTGATTGGTGTTCTCTATGGCTTAGTATCAGGCTATTTCGGTGGTACTGTTGATAACATTATGATGCGTATTGTAGATTTCTTTTTAGTACTACCTTTTCTCATGGTTGTTATTGTATTTGTAGCTATTGTTCCAAAATATAGTGTACTCTCATTCTCTCTTATTATGACTGCATTTTTATGGATGGGAATCGCAAGACTTATTCGTTCAAAAGCACTACAGGAAAAAGAACTGGATTATGCGCAAGCTTCCAAGACATTGGGGTCGTCAAACTTTAAAATCATGATGACACAGGTGTTACCAAATTTAAGTTCTTTAATTATTGTAACAATGACGCTAAACCTTGCTGCAAACATTGGGCTAGAATCTGGTTTATCCTTCTTAGGATTTGGTTTTCCAGAGAGTACGCCTAGTTTAGGTACACTGTTAAGCTATGCTACAAACCCGCAAACACTTGAATTTAGATGGTGGATCTGGGTTCCAGCTGCAATACTAATATTAGTGTTGATGTTAGCTGTAAATAACGTGGGACAGGCATTGAAGCGTGCCACAGATGCAAGGCAAAGAAGAGGGTAAGTCACTTAGTTACACCGTATATTCGCAATATTTAAACATTGTTACCTGCGTTTCTATGACTAAACATAGAAATGTTGAGTATATATTGTAGCGGGCCGATTTATCTTATCGGCCTGTTGCACAAAAGAAAGGCAAAAAAAGGGAGGGTATTAGGATGACAAAAGCAAGTTGGAGTAAGGCGCTATTTGCACTTATGCTTGTTTTGTTGCTTGCGCTTGCAGCATGTAACGGTGGCGATTCTGAGGAGAGTGGAAGCTCTGACTCAGAAGGTGGAAGCAAAGAAGGTGGATCAGAGGAAAAAGCAGAAGAAGATGATGGGCTATACTCCATCGAAGACTTCACTACCGAAAAAACAAGTGAAGGGGAAGCAATTGAAGGCGGAAAGTTAAACTTTGGTCTTGTTACAGACACCGCTTTTGAAGGAACGCTTAACTGGAATTTCTATTCTGGAACATATGATGCAGAAATCATTAGTTGGTTTGATGAGTCATTACTATCATGGGATGAAAACTTCCTGTACACAAACGATGGCGCAGCAACCTATGAAGTAGATGAAGACGGGAAAGTTTTCACTTTCACCATTCGTGATAACGTAAATTGGCATGATGGTGAGCCTGTTACTGCAGAAGATTGGGCATTTGCTTTTGAAGTAATTGGTGACCCGGAATACCCAGGCGTACGTTATGGGGAAGATTTCACTAACATTGAAGGAATGGAAGCTTACCACAATGGTGAAGCTGATAGTATCTCCGGTGTAGAAGTAGTAGATGAAAAAACATTAAAGGTTACGTACATTGAGTCTACACCATCGCTATTAACTGGTGGGATATGGGCTTATGCACTACCAAAACATATTTTTAAAGATATTCCGGTTGCTGACATGATCGAAGCACCAGAAGTACGTGAAAATCCAATTGGGTTTGGACCATTTAAAGTAGAGAGTATCGTACCTGGTGAGTCCGTAACAATGGTAAAAAATGACGATTACTGGGCAGGAGAACCAAAGCTTGATGGTGTTACAGTAAAAGTTATTAATCCAAGTACTGTAGTTCAAGCACTTAAAACAGGTGAAGTAGATACAGTAGATAGCTTCCCTGTAGATCAATACCCTGATAATGCAGACATGTCTAATGTTGAATACCTTGGACAAACTGATATGGCTTATACGTATATTGGCTTCAAGCTAGGTACTTGGGACGCTGATGCAAAAGAAGTGGCTCCAGATGATAGTAAAAAAATGGCAGATGTAAACTTGCGTAAAGCAATGTGGCATGCTGTTGATAATAACGCAGTAGGAGAGCAATTCTATAACGGGTTACGTTGGAATGCAACTACATTAATTCCACCATCTCATCCTGAATTCCATGATGCTGAAAATCCTGGTGTAGAATATGATCCTGAAAAAGCAAAACAGATTCTTGACGAAGCTGGTTATGAAGATGTAGATGGCGATGGTATGCGTGAAAATCCTGAAGGCGAAGAATTGGTAATAAACTTTGCTTCTATGTCAGGTGGAGACACTGCTGAACCACTAGCTAACTATTATATTCAATCTTGGGAAGCTGTTGGTCTAAATGTTCAACTTTTAGATGGTCGCTTACAAGAATTCAATACTTTCTATGATCGTGTTGGACAAAATGGTGACGATGATCCAGCAGTAGACATTTTCCAAGGTGCATGGGGCGTTGGGAATGATGTAAGTCCAGCTGGTCTTTACGGTCGCGATGCTCTCTTTAACTTCTCTCGTTACGCTAGTGAGAAGAATGACGAGTTACTTGCAGAAGGACTTTCTGAGAAATCATTTGATGTAGAACATCGTAAAAAAGTTTACAACGAATGGCAGGAGTTCATGGTTGAGGAAGTACCGGTATTCCCTACATTATACCGTGCATTGTTAGTGCCTGTTAATAACCGTGTTCAAAACTACTCTATTGCCTTCGATGGGGTTCCTGATAAACACGAAATTACTGTAACTGCTGAAGAAGCACCTACAGCTGAATAACATAAAAAAGAAGATCCTTTACGGGTCTTCTTTTTTTGTACATTGAGAAAGTATAAAATTTCAGCAAGGAAGTAAAATCGACGAAGTTGAAGATTTGAGTTACCGAGTATAAGAAAAACATACACATTAGCTAAAGGACGAACCGAGTTTTTCTAAGCGAATTTATACATATATGCATATTTCGTAGCCGTATCTACATAGCATGATAACTTAAGGGCACGCATACTTTTTTGCCCACATGCATAGGATGGTCTGTATAGATTTTTGCAACGAGAAAGGATGACGCACTATGTGTGGGATTGCCGGCTATGTAGATTGGCATACATTTGCACGTTCAGATAAAACCATAATACAAAATATGACAAATACCCTGTCACTTAGAGGACCTGATGATACGCAGTATTGGTTCCATCCTCATGCTGCCTTTGGACATAAACGCTTGTCTGTTGTGGATTTAGAAGGTGGCGTACAGCCTATGACCAGAAAGGCAAATGGCTACCAATTTACAATTGTTTATAATGGAGAGCTATATAATACGGAAGAATTGAGAAACGACTTAATTAAAGAAGGGTACCAATTTAAGACTACGTCTGATACAGAGGTTCTGCTCACTGCCTACATTGCCTGGCGGGAAAAGTGTGTAGACCACTTAAATGGAATTTATGCCTTTGGAGTTTGGGATGAAGAAAAAAATCAACTTTTTATGAGCCGTGATCGTCTTGGTGTAAAACCGCTCTTTTACTATGAAGCAGAAGGAAAATTTGTGTTTGGGTCAGAATTGAAGGCAATTTTGGCACATGTGGATGTAAAGCCGGAAGTGGATAAATCAGGTCTTGCAGAAGTATTTGGACTAGGACCATCACGTACACCAGGGCATGGCCTATTTAAAGGCTGTAAGGAGTTGCGAGCAGGTCATTCCTTGACCTATTCTAAACAAGGATTACAGGTATGGCGCTATTGGAATGTAACGAGTAAACAACATACCGATTCATTGGACGAAACAGCAGAAAAAGTAAGACATTTATTCGTTGATGCAGTGCAACGTCAGCTCGTTGCTGATGTACCCGTATCAACCTTTTTATCAGGTGGGCTAGACTCCAGCGCGATTACAGCAATCGCTGCAGAGCATTTTGAAAAACTGAGACAAGAACAGCTTACTACTTTTTCGATAGATTATGAGGGAAACGACGAGCATTTTGTTGCAAGTAAGTTCCAACCATCAAGTGATCAACCGTGGATAAAGAAAATGGTTGCTTATAGTAAAACAGATCACCATGATGAAGTGATAAGCGGAAAGGAACTTGCGGACCACTTGAAGGAGTCTGTTTATTTGCGTGACCAACCTGGCATGGCAGACATTGATTCATCCATGTTATGGTTTTGCCACAAAATAAAAGAGCATACAACGGTGAGTTTATCAGGAGAATGTGCTGATGAGATCTTTGGTGGTTACCCATGGTTTCATAACCCTCCTAGTAGTGAAGAAGCAAGCTTTCCTTGGATGCGCTCCCTTGATTCTAGGGTGGATCTATTACTCCCAGAATGGCAGGAAAAGCTTGATCTTAAAACATATGTAGAAAATCGCTATCAGGAAACGATCGCAGAGACCCCACGCTTGGAGGGAGAGACGGAAGAGGATGCACATCGTAGAGAACTCTTTTACTTGAACATGCACTGGTTTATGGCACAGCTGCTTGATCGTAAGGACAGGATGAGCATGGGAGCCAGTCTAGAGGTCCGAGTACCCTTTGCAGATCACAAGCTTGTAGAATACGTTTGGAACATTCCATGGGATATAAAAATGGTTGGAGATAGAGAAAAAGGGATCTTACGAAAAGCCATGGAGGGCATATTACCTGATGAAGTGCTATATCGCAAAAAAAGCCCATATCCTAAAACATTTCAACCAGAGTACACGAAGGCAGTCGTTACTTGGATGGAAGAAATTTTAGATGATGAAAATGCCCGGCTTTTTGAATTCATGGATAGAGAGAAAGTGAAAGCCATTTTGGAAAGTGAAGGTAAGGAATTTAAGGATCCATGGTATGGTCAGCTTATGAAAGGGCCGCAACTCATTGCTCATTTATGTCAAATTGATTATTGGCTGCGGAAGTATAACGTGACTGTATCCGAATAAGTTTAAAACCCTGCATAAGTGCAGGGTTTTATTTAATAGAGAGGTATTAGCGTGGCTTACAATCAAACGGGAACGCCAATCAACAAGACGAGCACTTCAATCAATTAAACAGGAGCGCCAATCAACGGCGCGAGCACTTCAATCAATCAAACGGGGACGCCAATCAACGGCCAGCGCACTCCAATCAATTAAACAGGAGCGCCAATCAACGGCCTGCGCACTCTAATCAATTAAACAGGGGCGCCAATCAACGGCCTGCGCACTCCAATCAATTAAACAGGGGCGCCAATCAACGGTCTGCGCACTCCAATCAATTAAACAGGGGCGCCAATCAACGGTCTGCGCACTCCAGTCAATTAAACAGGAGCGCCAATCATCAACATGCGCACTCCAATCAATCAAACAGACTCTCCTCATATCACTACACAAGATCTCCAGTCGACCAAACCTCTAGTGAGCAGGATTATTCTAAATTATGGCGAATAAGCTATATCATAGAGAAAATATAAATGGGGGAATGACGGTGGAGGCACAAAGTATAGAAGTAATCCAAGAAACAAAAAAGAAAAAATGGAAAAAGCGCGTCCTGATAACTACTGGCATAATCATAATTATTCTACTTATTACCTTATTTTTTGTAAACGCATACATAAATCGTTCTCTGGCACAAGTTGATGGAGAAATTGACCTGGCAGGATTACAGAATGAGGTAACAGTTGTAACAGATGAACAAGGAGTGCCACATATTAGCGCAACCACAGAGCATGATTTATATATGGCTCAAGGCTATGTGCAGGCTCAACACCGGATTTTTCAAATGGAAATGTCGCGTCGTCAAGCTTCAGGGACATTAAGTGAAATCGTAGGTTCAGCAGCAGTGGACAATGATAAATACTTCCGTACTTTGGGTCTAAGAAGAGCGGCTGAGAAATCATATGAGCTATATACCGACGAATCCAAAGCTGTGCTCCAGAGCTTTGCAGATGGCGTCAATGCCTATATTGAAGAAGCAATTGAAGAAAACAGTTTACCAATTGAGTTTACCTTGATGGGGTCCAAGCCAGCTGAATGGACACCATTAGACTCCCTAACGATTGGAAAGTATATGGCATTCGATTTAGGCGGACATTGGGAAAGCCAAGCCTTTAATCACTACCTATTAGAAACATTTGAGGAGGAGAAGGCATTAGAACTTTTCCCAGCATACCCGAAAGATAAGCCGACTATTATCGGGGAAGGGGAACTGGATATTGCTAGTAGTTTTGAGAAGGCAGTCATCCCTCATACGTTTAATGGGAGCAATAACTGGGTGGTTAGCGGTGATAAAACAGCTTCAGGCATGCCCCTGCTTGCGGATGACCCGCATTTGGGATTAGCAACACCCTCGATTTGGATCCAAATGCATTTACAAGCAGAGGAAATGAATGTAAGTGGTGTGATTTTCGCTGGAGTACCGGGTATTATTCTTGGCCATAACGATAATATAGCCTGGGGCGTAACCAATACAGGACCAGACGTACAACAGCTATATGTCGAAAAGCGTAGCCCGGATAACGACAGAGCATTTCTTTATGAAGATAGCTGGGAAGAAGCAAATGTTATTGAAGAACCAATTAAGGTAAAAGATGAAGAAACAATCGATTATGACGTGATAGAAACAAGGCACGGTCCAATTATTTCCGAATTTACTGAGGACACAGGCAAAGATACCGTTCTTTCTTTAAGATGGACAGCCTTGGATGCGACAACAGAGCTGGAAGCGATTTTGTCTATCAATAAAGCAGCTGATTGGGAGCAATTCGAAACAGGTTTAGAGAAGTTCCTTGCTCCAGCACAGAATTTTGTGTTTGCCGACAAGGATGGCACCATTGCCTATAAGGCTAACGGAAACATTCCCATTTATGAGGATGGGGAAGATGCTTTGCTTCCATTAGCCGGATGGGAAGCAGAAAATGATTGGAAAGGATTTATTCCGTTTGATGAGCTGCCTCGTGTAGTGAATCCGGAAAAAGGCTATATTGCCACAGCGAACAATAAAATTACTGGAGACGGTTATCCGTACCATATAAGCAACGTTTGGGCACAACCTTACAGGTATGAACGTATTTCTGAAGTGTTAGAAGCAGGAACAAACCTAACAGCAGAAGACATGATGGCATTACAGATGGATATTAAAAATTTACGAGCAAGAGAATTTGTCCCGCTTTTCGCAGAGACTTTAAGTGGAACAGATCTTACGGACACTGAGCAACAAGCTATCCAGCTGTTACGAAAATGGGACTATGAAGATGATGTCGAAAGTTCCCAAGCCCTCCTTTATCACCACTGGATGGAGGAGATCGAAAACCGATTATATAAAGATATACCACGCAACATGATGGGCATGTTTTCTGGTAAAGGACAAACAACAGATGAATTGTTACGAACCGCGCTTCGTGGAGATACTTCTATTTGGGTCGAGGAGGAGGGCGGGATAGAAGGACTATTGGGAGAAACATTTAGTAAAACGATAGAGAAGCTAAAGGAAGAGTATGGGGACGCGATAAATGAATGGCGATGGGGAGACTATCACCAGATTCAATTTGTCCATCCACTCTTTGGAATCAATCCTGTCCTGGCCTTTTTCTTCAATAATGAAAAGCCGATGGAAGTCGGGGGAAGTAGTGTTACACCAATGGCAGCAAGCTATGAGAAAAAGACAGGGATGGTCGATCACGGGGCTTCTTGGCGATTTGTGATTGATTCCAATGACATGGAGAAAGGCTATCATATCGTCGGTCCAGGGCAATCCGGGCATTTTAAAAGTGACTGGTATGATGACCAGTTGGAAGATTGGGTGTACGGAAACTATCATGAAACAAATCTTAAGTCATTCAATGGCGAGGAACTAACTTTGAAGCCAGAATAATTCCACTTGCTATGTGGAGAGAAAAACGACAAAATAAGAGATATGCTAGAAAGAGAAAGGGAGAACATAATGAACTACTATGCGGCTTCGTTGCCAATGAAAGATGAGGAAAAAAGTAAAACGTATCGTCCTGACCATTTAGCCTATTTGGAAGAGATGGAGGAACAGGGAAAGGTATTTGCCAAAGGTAGATTTACAGACGGTGCTGGTGGACTTGTCATTTACCAGGCTGATAGTCTAGAAGAAGCAGAAGCATTAGTTAAAGCAGATCCGTATGTTGAAAAAGGTGCACGAAATTATGAAGTGCATGAATGGACAATGGTGCTTGTAGGGGACAAACCACAATCATAATTGCATTGACAGTGTTATGGCCAATCGATATAATATGTCAGGTAACAATGCGAGAGGTTCTTAGCTTAAACCCTCTATAAAAAACTAAGGACAGATGATGCGAATCGAGCCATGTGCCTTAGTAGGTACATGGCTTTTTTGATGTGAAAAATAGTAAGAGGAGGTAAATACGATGAAAGAACAAGATCTTTCCGAACTAACACTGCTTGGAAGTCAGGGAACAACTTATGCGTTTGACTATAATCCTGATGTGCTAGAAATCTTTGAAAACAACCATCAGGACAGAGACTACTTTGTGAAATTTAATTGTCCTGAATTTACGACGCTTTGTCCGATGACAGGACAGCCAGATTTCGCTACCTTATACATAAGCTATATTCCCGATGTGAAAATGGTAGAAAGTAAGGCTCTAAAACTGTATTTGTTCAGCTTTCGTAACCATGGTGGGTTTCATGAGGACAGTATTAATGTGATCATGAACGATTTGATTAACTTAATGGATCCTAGGTATATTGAGGTGTGGGGTAAATTCACCCCTCGTGGTGGCATCTCGATCGATCCCTATTGTAACTATGGGAAGCCAGGAACAAAGTATGAAAAAATGGCAGAGCAACGACTAATGAATCATGATCTTTATCCAGAAAAAGTAGACAATCGATAATAGAGGGTTGCTAAGTTCTTCTCATCAAAGAGGAGAGAAAAAAATGTATTTATATCTAAATGCTTTATTTGCAGGACTATTAATAGTGTCAAATATTCTAGGTGTAAAACTCTTTGCAATCGGAGAGTTTATTTTACCGGCAGCGGTTATTGTATATGTAATTACTTTTATTATCACGGATGTTATTGGGGAGGTATACGGGAAGCAAGCTGCAAGGAAAACAGTTCAGGCAGGCTTTCTGACACAAATCCTCGTACTCGTTTTTGTATTTATTGCAATCGAGTTACCAGCGGCACCAGTCTTTACAGTACAGACAGAATTCGAAACCATTCTAGGTGGTAGCTTCCGTGTGATGCTAGCGAGTCTATTATCATATTTGGCCAGTCAGCACTTGGATGTCAGCTTGTTTCATCGCCTAAAAAAGAAGCATGGTAATAGTAAGCTATGGCTACGTAACAATCTCTCCACAATGACGAGTCAGCTGGTGGATACGAGCATCTTTATCACCATTGCATTCTGGGGAACAGTGCCAACTGCCGTTTTACTTGGAATGATTGCCACACAATATTGTTTTAAACTGCTTGTTGCCATTGTAGATACTCCTATTGTGTATCTTCTTGTCAGACTAGCTAAGCGTGACAAAGATAAAGCCGAAACGAGCGATTTACTTGTAAACCATTCCTAACATTGGAATGGTTTTTTTATGCCTTGGAGCATAGACAATCTAGGAAACTTGCACTACAAAAATGTTTCATTTCCCGGGAAATATATGTCGTTATTTGCGGGAAAACACCACTTAAATCATGAGATAGCTACGGTATTATTTTTAATCTAGTTACATAAACTAATAACGCTTGTACCTTATTTGAGATAGAAGGGGGGCAGTCCATGTAAGACTTTCTGCTTGTAAAGACTGGTATACGGTACAAAGGTATGAGGTTAGTAAGAAAGAAATCTAATAATCTAGGAATAATTTATTAAATTTAATTGACACCGCTTTCAGTTTGGTTTATGATGAAAGCACAAGTTAATTATGTGGCGGAGATATGGAGACCCACACTTTAATAGATATTCCTTGCTAGGAGTATGTCTGTTAAAGTGTGGGTCTTTTACCGTTGGCGATTAACTATTAATGAACATAAAGGGGTGTTTTACATGTCCGAGTTTTTAGCAGAACTTATTGGTACGATGATTTTAATCATTTTTGGTGGCGGTGTAGTAGGTGGCGTCGTCTTGAAGAAAACCAAAGCAGAAGGTGCTGGCTGGGTAGTCATTACAATTGGCTGGGGTCTTGCTGTTGCTTTAGGTGTTTATGCCGTTGGGAATTTTTCAGGAGCACATTTAAACCCTGCCGTAACGCTCGGATTTGCCGCAATTGGTGAATTTCCGTGGGCCGATGTACCATTATACATTACAGCACAATTAATTGGTGCCATGATAGGGGCAGCAATAGTATTCTTTAATTATTTACCACATTGGAAAGAAACGGAAGATCAAGGTGCTAAGCTGGGCGTATTTGCTACAGATCCAGCAATTCGTAGCCCATTCTCGAATCTAATTAGTGAGATGGTTGGAACATTTGCTTTATTAATGGGACTTTTATTCATTGGTGCAAACGAATTCACAGAAGGGTTGAATCCAATTATCGTGGGTGCACTTATCATTGCCATTGGGATGTCACTTGGTGGAGCTACAGGCTATGCGATTAACCCTGCAAGGGATTTGGGTCCACGTATCGCACATGCGCTTCTTCCAATACCAGGAAAAGGCGGTTCTGACTGGGGGTATTCTTGGATTCCAGTTGTAGGACCAATTCTTGGAGGTATCTACGGAGCAGCATTCTATAATGCTATGTTTCTAGGAAACTTCGGTGCTCTTTTCTGGATAATGAGCGCATTGGTAGCAATCCTATTCATTGGTGCAGCGAATGCTGAATTGAAAAAAGGAAAAAGTACAGCAAACAAAGTAGAACAAAAAATTTCTTAAGGGGGAATTATAATGAGTAAAAAGTATATCTTATCCATTGATCAAGGGACAACGAGTTCACGGGCTATTTTATTTAATCATGACGGAGCAATCGTAGAAACAGCACAAAAGGAATTTCAGCAATTTTTCCCGGAGCCAGGCTGGGTGGAGCATGATGCCAATGAAATCTGGACATCTGTTCTAGCTTGTATCGCGGATGTGCTTCGTAAAGCAGACGCAGAGCCGACAGACATTGCTGGAATTGGAATTACGAACCAGCGTGAGACTGCAGTTGTATGGAATAAAAACACAGGGAAGCCAATCTATCAGGCGATTGTTTGGCAATCAAGACAAACAGAAGGTATTTGTAGGGAACTAAGAGAAGCAGGACACAATGAACTTTTCAATAAGAAAACAGGTTTACTACTTGATCCGTATTTCTCTGGAACAAAAGTAAAATGGATCCTTGATCATGTGGCAGGCGCAAGACAGAAAGCACACAATGGCGATCTGTTATTTGGAACGATCGACAGCTGGCTTGTTTACAAGCTTTCCGGTGGAAAAACACATATTACCGATTACTCTAATGCGTCAAGAACCCTTATGTTCAATATCTATGATCTAAAGTGGGACGATGAATTGCTTGATATTTTAACTGTTCCAAAAAGCATGCTACCTGAGGTAAAGCAATCATCTGAAGTTTACGCACATACTGCTTCTTACCATTTCTTCGGCCATGAGGTGCCAATTGCAGGTATAGCGGGCGACCAACAGGCAGCATTATTTGGTCAGGCGTGCTTTGAAAAGGGAATGGCGAAAAACACATATGGAACAGGTTGTTTCATGTTAATGAATACTGGTGAAGAAGGCGTTAAATCAGAGCATGGCTTGTTAACAACGCTTGCTTGGGGTGTTGATGGAAAAGTAGAATATGCACTAGAAGGAAGTATCTTTGTCGCAGGTTCTGCTATTCAGTGGCTACGTGATGGTCTAAAACTTATTGAAAGCGCACCACAAACGGAGCAGCTTGCTAAAAATGTAGATTCTACTGATGGTGTTTATATGGTGCCAGCATTTGTAGGACTTGGTACACCTTATTGGGATAGTGATGCAAGGGGTGCTATGTTCGGATTGACACGTGGTACGACTAAAGATCACTTTGTTCGTGCAACACTAGAATCACTTGCCTACCAATCAAAAGATGTATTGGATGCTATGATCAAAGATTCCGGTATTGATCTTAAAACATTGCGTGTAGATGGTGGAGCAGTAAAAAATGACTTCCTAATGCAATTCCAAAGTGACATGCTGGATGTACCTGTTGAACGCCCAGATGTACAAGAAACTACCGCACTTGGCTCAGCTTATCTAGCTGGCTTAGCTGTAGGGTATTGGAAAGATAAAGAGGAAATCGCAAAACAATGGAATATCGAGAAAACATTTAAACCAGCTATGACAGAAGGAAAGCGTAATAGCCTTTATGCTGGTTGGGAGAAAGCGGTCGAGGCTACAAGAACGTTTAAATAGAAACCTGTAAAGGGAAAAGAAAGGGGAAGCTCCATTTATCTTTATAAACAAAGGTAAGTAGAGTCTTCCTCTTTCTCATCTCCAATGGAAATTGACTGAGTAAAAGAAATCGAAAAGAAGCACATTAATAGCTAACGTGCATGATTGCTTGATTCATTGCAAATTTTAATGGAAGAGGAGAGAAGATAATGAAAAAAATTATTAACGATCCAAATCAAGTTGTACAAGACATGGTGCAAGGAATGGTAGTAGCCTACCCAGAAGCATTAAAGCAAGTACCTGAGACAATGGTTCTTGCTAGAAAAGATTCGCCTGTCCAAGGAAAAGTAGGGATTGTCAGTGGCGGAGGAAGCGGCCATGAGCCAGCACATGCTGGGTATGTTGGAAAAGGAATGCTTGATGCTGCAGTAGCAGGTGAAGTGTTTACCTCGCCAACACCAGATCAAGTATTGGAAGCGATCAAAGCAGTAGATGGTGGGTCAGGCGTATTTCTTGTTATAAAGAATTATACGGGAGACGTTTTAAACTTTGAAATGGCAGCAGAACTAGCAGAAGCTGAAGGTATTGATGTGCAGTATGTCGTCGTCAATGATGATGTTGCAGTAGAAGATAGTTCGTTTACGACTGGCCGACGAGGAATTGCTGGAACAGTCTTTGTTCATAAAATTACAGGCGCAAAAGCAGAGTCTGGTGGATCTTTAGAAGAAGTAAAACAGGTTGGAGAAAAGGTGGTTGCCAACGTCCGTTCCATGGGGATGGCGTTAAAACCATGTACTGTCCCGGCAGCTGGGAGTCCAAGCTTTGAATTAAAAGACGATGAAATGGAAATCGGCATTGGAATCCATGGCGAGCCTGGGATAGAGCGAAAGGAAATAGCCAGCGCAGACCAAATAGCAGAGGAATTAACCGCAAAAGTTTTACAAGATCTTGACTATACTACAGGCGAAGATGTTGCTGTGATGATCAATGGGCTGGGCTCTACACCAGAAATGGAGCTGTACATTGTAAATAAACGGGTACAGGAAATACTGAAAGAGAAAGGTATTACCGTGTACAAGACATTTGTCGGAGAGTACATGACAGCACTTGAGATGACAGGATGTTCTGTCACCTTACTCAAGCTGGATGATGAGCTAAAAACATTGCTGGATGCCGATTCAGATGCTCCTGCTTTTCGTAGCTAATATTGGTCAACAAAGAAAGGAGAATTCGCAATGGGATTAGACGTACAACTCATAGTAGACTGGATGAAAAAAACAAATGAAAAAATGCAGGAAAACAAACCTTATTTAACGACATTGGATCAACCGATAGGGGACGGCGACCATGGGATTAATATGGCAAGGGGCTTTCAAGAAGTCGAAAATAAGGTAACAAAGGAAACCTATGAGACACCTGCAGATGTGCTAAAAGATGTTGCCATGACGCTCATGTCAAAAGTGGGTGGTGCGTCTGGCCCATTATTTGGAACAGCCTTTTTAAAACTCTCGACTGCCGTGAAAGGTGCCGAAACGGTCTCATATGAGGCTTTTGTTAACGGGATAGAACAGGCAGTCGCAGGGGTAAAACAACGTGGTAAGGCAGAAGCTGGAGAAAAAACCATGGTTGATGTGTGGTACCCGGTTTCCGAAGCGCTCACGGAAGAGCAAGATTTTACAGCAGAGGTTTTATCAGAGACAGCAAAGCAGGCAATGGAGAATACGAAGGATATGCTGGCCACAAAAGGGCGTGCCGCTTATTTTAAAGACAAGTCACAGGGGCATATTGATCCAGGTTCTGCCTCTTCCTTCTATTTATTCGATGCATTAAGTGATGTACTGAAGGAGCGTGCATAATTGATGAGTTCTTATGTAGGTATTGTCCTGATTTCTCATAGCCCTAAAATAGCGGAAGGTCTCAAAGATTTAATTCGCCAGGTAATGACAGACGTACCAATTGAAACAGCCGGTGGTACGGATGACGATGAGATTGGTACTAGCATTGAGAAAATCACAGAGGCGATAGCGGAAGCAGACAAGGGAGAAGGCGTGCTGTTATTTTACGATATCGGTAGCGCGAAGATGAATGCGGAAATGGCAATCGAAATGAACGAGACAGAGAAGGCTCTCCTTGTCGAAGGTCCTTTAGTTGAAGGGGCTTATGTAGCAGCAGTGGAGTCAGGCATGGGGAAAACCTTGCAAGAAGTGCATGACGCTGTAAAGAAAGCATTTTAAAATAAAATAGAGTAACAGCCTCAGGGGAGGAAATCCTTGAGGCTGTTTTTTTTGATAAAATGGATTAGCGAAGGGAAAAAAGAGGATGTGAAATTGACCTTACTTCATAAACTTTCTAACCTGGATACCATTTATAATGGTTATGCTAGCCATAATTACTAGCCAAATATAAAGAAGTTTTGGGTCTAGTTCAAGCGTTTCTATCAAATATAAGGATATTGGCACGAACAGGAAAGTAAAAAATCCTTTCCCAAAAATGACATGTTTCTTATTGGATCCTATCCAATTCTGGAATCTTTCTTTTCCACCACTAGCGCGTGTATATTTAGATAAGTTGCATAAATCCCAACTAACAGAATAATGACTTGTCCAATTAGATTAATACCAAGCCAGTAATTAAATACAAATAGTAACAAAGCAGAAATTACTACGATAGCCAGCACATTTTTTAAATACTTATTCATTATTCATCCCTCTTATTTCAATTTTTTTATATACCAAGCATCCATTGCATCATGATCAGATCCCTCTAGTGCTTTATCAAGTAGCTCAAAGCCTAATTTATTGTATAAGGAATTCGCTACCTCGAGCTTATCTAATGTTTCTAAGTAACAATATGAATAATGTTCCTTCGCGTATGTAAGGGCCACGCCCATCAGCTTTTTTGAGAGTCCTATTCCTTGAGCTTCTGGTGCGATGTAAAGCTTTTGAAGTTCACACACGTCTGCGGACTGTCCATATGGACCAATGCCAACACCACCGACGACCACGTCTTGTTCATTGACAGCAACCCAATAATTAGCCTTTGCCTGTTGCTGGTAAAATTGCGCCAAGCTTGCTAGTTGTGGATCATAATAGGCTGTTCCCGGAATGTCTAAATTTAATGATTCTAATGAACGTTTGATAATATGTTCTATTCTTTGGTTATCTTTTACTTCTATTTCTCGAATGATCATGAAAATGCTCCCCCAGCGTATGCAATTTATAGTATTATTCTATTCACTTTCTTTCTACAATTCAAATTAATTGAATGGTATAGTGCATCATTAGATTTCTGGAGGAAAACACTTCATCAATCATCCTCTATTCTTAGAAAAACTTTCTAATTCTCTCTCAATCTCTTCATCACTCACCTCAACTTTTTCCTCTTTTAAATCAAGGTGTTTACTAATCATTGTTAGTTTTTCTTTAATAGATAGTAACTGACTATTACCATAGAATAGCGACCCTGCGATAATGCCAAATGCAATTGCGATACCAAATACATTAAAGGGGATTAAGATCCACCCTAAAATGCTACTGAAAAAAATAGCGCTAAATAATTTCATACAATTACACCTCCTCGGATAAATTTTCCTAATGCCATGATACCATTTTGTCGCTGCTTGTTAAGATCGTATTTGATAATGTGATATGATAAGCTAAGAATTTATTTTACGGATGTTTAGTGAGGTGCGAGCATTGATTGATTTACTCATAACGATGCTAGAGCGAATTGGTATTTTGGTAGCAGTTGCTTTTGTGCTGACACGTTTTCGCTTTTTCCAGGACATGATTCATCAAGATCAGCTAAATAATAGAAAGCAGTTTACTGCCATTCTCTTTTTTGGGTTATTTGGCATTATGGGAACGTATTATGGTGTGGCCCTTAACACAGGGACTCTACTATTTAATAGTGTCACAATGGATCTCGCTGCAGAGGAAGCAATCGCCAATTCTCGTGTGATAGGGGTAGTCATTGCTGGCCTTTTAGGAGGCTATCGAGTAGGAATAGGAGCTGGACTTATAGCAGGGATCCACCGCCTAACGCTCGGCGGTTTTACTGCTATTTCCTGTAGTTTAGCCAGTGTCATTGCTGGCGCTATGGCTGGTTACTTCAGAAAGAAAGGGAAATATTTAAAGCTCCCAACAGCATTTTTGATTGGCGCACTTGCAGAGTCGGTTCAAATGCTTATTATCTTAATTCTTTCCAAACCATTTGAGATGGCGTGGACACTAGTACAGATCATTGGAATTCCCATGATATTGGCAAACGGCCTTGGGACAGCAATTTTCTTGTTAATTGTGCAAAATGTTGTAAAAGAAAAAGAAAATGCAAGCGCCGAGCAGGCTCAAAAAACGTTGCGCATTGCTGAGCAGACGATCGGTTACTTGAGGCAGGGGATGACCAACCAATCGGCATTAGCTGTCTGTTCGATTTTATATAAAGAAATAAATCCGAGTGCCGTTGCGATTACCGACAAGGAACTTATTTTGGCGCATGTCGGACTGGCAAGTGATCACCATGTAGCAAATACACCGATTCGCACGAAACTCACAAAAGAGGTAATTCAGCATGGAAAACTTGTCGTCGCCAATGATGAAACAATTCATTGCAGTGTGGAAGGTTGTCCGCTCGGTGCCGTCGTCATGGCGCCATTAAAAAGCCGTAATGAAGTTATCGGAACACTGAAGGTCTATTTCCAGTCGGAAAAACACATCACCAATGTAAATTTGGAGCTTATCTCTGGTCTCAGCTCTTTGTTAAGTACACAGGTAGAGCTAGCAGACACCGAAAAAGCTTACCAGTTAGCAAAAGAGGCAGAAATTAAAGCATTACAGGCGCAAATTAGCCCACATTTCCTGTTTAATTCCTTAAATATCATTGTATCCTTAATTCGTACCGATCCAAAAAAGGCACGAAAGCTTTTAATGTCTCTTTCCCATTTCTTTAGGCAAAACCTAGCTGGAACGACCGCTGAGATTGTTTCCTTAAGACAAGAACTGGAGCATGTGAAGGCATACTTGGAAATCGAATCATCGAGGTTTGTAGACAAATTACACGTCACCTACGACATCGACGAATCGGTACTTGATAACAATATTCCACCTTTAGCACTGCAGCCACTAGTCGAAAATGCGGTCAAGCATGGAATTAAGGAAATGGAAAAAGACGCACTTGTCCATATCTCCATTAAGCGAGAAAAGGACAGGATCGTCATTATAGTTGAAGACAATGGGGTAGGGATTAAAGAGAGCAAGCTAAAGAACTTAGGCGAAACACAGCTTGAATCCGAAACAGGGACAGGTATTGGTTTGTATAATGTCAACAGACGATTAACGATGACGTTTGGGTTGCGGGCAGGCATTCAAATAGATAGCAAGCCAGGTCATGGTACTAGAATTAGCTTAAATCTGCCAATTGGAATGGGGGGAATGAATGAATGAAACAAATTGATGTACTCGTTGTGGATGATGAGCGCTACGCACGCGAGGAACTAGTCCACCTGTTAGGTGACTTTGAACATATTCGCGTAGTAGGGGAGGCGGAATCGGGAGAGGATGCGATTGTGAAGAGTCTTACCTTGAAGCCAGACGTTGTTTTTCTAGATATCGAGATGCCGAAAATGAACGGGATGGAAGCGGCCAAAGTATTACAGGAATTAAAGAAAGCACCGCTCATCATTTTTGCAACAGCATACCCACAGTTTGCGGCAGACGCTTTTCGCCTTGAGGCGCTTGATTATCTATTAAAACCCTATGAAGAAGAGCAGCTACAGGAAACGATTTCCCGTGTGGAAAAGCGGTTGTTTACTGCCGATGAGCAGACCATAGTAGCGAAAGGAAAGCTGTCGATTGAAACGAATGGGGAAATTCATTATCTTAATCCAGACGATATTCTTTATTTGTCCCGTGAAGAAAAGTTTACCAAGATCTTAACAGATGATAAGGAATACCACGTTCGTACCACCTTAAAAGATTTGGAAGCAAGGCTTGCTGGTTTTGAATTTTTTCGTATACATAAAAGCTATGTGGTGAATCTTGCCTATGTAAAAATGCTGACACCATGGTTTAATGGTGCCTACCAATTAAAGTTAGAAGGGAAAGAAGAAGCATTAGCGGTGAGTCGTAACTATGTTAAAGCACTTCGCAGTAAGCTGGAACTGTGAGACTAGCTGTGCATCTTGATTATCCGCTAATGCGTTTCAACCTCCCTTTGTAACATCTTACGCTGAATAAAGCCCTTTCACTGGTTTATGTCTTACACTGTATGTAATCGCATACATCGGAAAGAGAGGGAAATATTATGTATACATTTTTAGCTGGTATTTTACTTTTAATTATAGGGTACTTCACGTATGGAAAAATAGTAGAAAAGATATTTGGAGTGAAAGAGGAGAGGGTTACACCTGCTTACACAAGTGGTGATGGTGTAGACTATATGCCAATGAGTACACCGCGAAATTCTTTGATTCAATTATTAAATATAGCTGGTGTTGGTCCGATTTTTGGTCCAATAATGGGCGCATTATACGGACCAGTTGCTTTCATATGGATCGTGGTGGGCTGTATTTTTGCCGGAGCTGTACATGATTACTTAACAGGAATGATTTCCATCCGAAACAGGGGAGCCCATTTACCTGAGCTTGCTGGAAAATTTCTAGGTAGATTTATGAAACATATTGTAAACGGTTTCGCTGTGTTGTTGCTATTATTAGTTGCTACTGTTTTTGTAACCGCACCAGCAGATTTACTTTATAATCTAATGAATGGCTGGGTTGCACTAGGATATATTATCGGCGCCATTTTTGTTTATTATTTACTGGCAACTCTGCTACCAATTGATAAAATTATCGGACGAGTTTACCCAATCTTTGGTGCCTTGCTCGTAATTAGTGCAATCGGCGTGGCAGTTGGAATGATTGTAACAGGTGCTCCAATCCCGGAACTTACATTGGCAAATTTCCATCCGGATAATGCACCAATCTTTCCATTGTTATTCTTAACAATCTCCTGTGGAGCTATCTCTGGATTCCATGCAACACAAACGCCAATCATTTCTCGTACCACAAAAGGGGAGAAGCAAGGTCGTAAAATTTTCTACGGCATGATGATCGCAGAAGGAATCATCGCCATGATTTGGGCAGCAGCAGCCATGAGTCTTTTCGACGGACCAGTTGGCCTAAACGAACTGCTTGCAAATGGCGGAACAGCAGCTGTTGTAAGTGAAGCTTCTACCTTAATGCTTGGTGCTATTGGTGGTACGTTGGCAGTACTTGGAGTTATTATCCTGCCAATCACGTCAGGAGATACAGCATTCCGCAGCGCACGTATGATTATTGCAGATTATATTCGTTTCCCACAGAAAAAAATAATCAATCGTCTGTGGATCGCACTTCCATTATTCGCTATATCGATTGCCCTTACCCGAATTGATTTTAACCTGTTATGGCGCTATTTCTCTTGGGCAAACCAGTCAACAGCAGTAATCGCCTTGTTTGTCGGATCCATGTATTTGTTCATTGCCAAGAAGAATTATTGGATTGCCTTAATTCCAGGTACGTTTATGCTAATGGCAACCATGACCTATATACTAAATGCTCCAATAGGCTTCCGCTTACCGATGAATATTTCATATATCGGCGCAACGATTATTACGATCGCACTTGTCATAACCTTCTTCTTTGCAGCAGTAAAGGCTCGGAGAAACAACATACCATTAGAAGAAGATATTACAAGCTGGAAAAAGTCAGCATAATGAAAAGGTATCAGGGAGACCTGATACCTTTTTTTAGATAAAAAAACACTGAAAACTCGTTTTCTCTAAAAAATTCTAGTCGTTTCCAGCCAATACTACCAGACTATTTTTCATTAAAATAGTCACTTTTCAGTATACATTCACCATGATATGATAAAGCGATTACATAGATGAATTGCAAGTAGATATAGACTCATAGAAAGGGGAATGTCTATGCCTAGGTTTTCTCTCCAAACAAAGGTCCTAGTGCTTATTATCACTCTGATTATGTTGGTCACACTTTTGTTAACCGCGATTAATGCCTATTTTGAATCGAAGGATGTGGAGGAGCAAGTAGGAGAGCGTGCGCTACAAGTTGCTACTACTCTTTCTTTTATGCCTTCCGTCAAAGCTGCATTTGCTAACGAAAACCCCGCGAACATTATCCAACCCATAGCAGAAGAAATTAGGAAGTTTATTGGGGCAGAGTTTATCGTGGTTGGGGATAAAGAAAGTGTCCGCGTCGCTCATCCTGATATCGAAAAGATTGGCAAAAAAATGGTCGGGGGCGATAATGACCGGGCCTTAATAGATGCAGAGTATTATACCTCAAAAGCAATAGGAAGTCTTGGTCCATCATTAAGGGGAAAAGCACCGATCTTTAATGACGAGGGAGAAGTTGTAGGAATTGTTTCAGTTGGCTTTATGGTGGAGGATATTCGTTCCATGATATTTAGCAAATTGGTGAAAATAAGCGGAGCTTCTCTCTTCGTCGTTCTCATTGGTATAGGTGGAGGTATCGCGCTAGCTCGAAACATAAGAAAGGATACGCTAGGACTGGAGCCACATCAAATTGCCTCCTTGTACCGAGATAGAACTGCAATTCTTTCCAGTATTAGAGAAGGGATTATTGCGATGGATAAGACAGGGAAAATAAGCTTGATGAATGGTTCAGCAAAGAAAATATTAGGTTTACAAGCAGATATGGAAAGTAGGCAAATTGAGGATGTTTTTCCAAATACGAAAATGTATGATGTGTTGCTTTCCAACAATACTGGGCAAGATGAAGAATTTGTACTGAATAAACGGCAGGTCATTGTTAATCGCACCCCTATCATAGATGGTGATGAGGTGGTAGGAGTAGTTTCCAGTTTTCGGGATAAGACAGAATTAAATGAGATGATTAATACATTATCAGAGGTCAGACAATACTCTGAAGATCTTCGTGCGCAAACCCATGAATATACTAACAAATTATATGTTATATCAGGATTGTTACAGCTTGGTCACTACCAGGACGCAATTGAACTTATTCAAAAAGAGTCACAGCTCGCTGCAAACCAGCATAAAGTACTGCTTGACCAGATAAATGATCGTACCGTACAAGCCATAATACTTGGGAAAATCGGAAAAGCTTCAGAGAAAAAGGTAACGTTTGAAATCGATGAAAACAGTTATCTCGAACCATTGCCCGAAAAGGTGGATATTGCTAAGCTTATAACCATATTGGGAAACCTAATCGATAACGCCCTGGAAGCGGTAGCAGACCAGACAGAAAAACACATCGTTTTCTTTGCAACCGATTTGGGAGAAGACATCGTATTTGAGATTGCGGATAATGGACCAGGTCTTCCTGACGAAAATATAGACCGGATCTTTAAGCAGGGATACACTACAAAAACACATCATGAACAGGCACATGGATATGGGCTAGCCATCGTAAAAGAAACAGTAGAAGACTTGGGAGGGCATTTGGAAGTGCACACGCAACCGAATGGGGGAGCGGTATTTACTGTGTTCATTCCTAGTGTTCACCGTTGAAAAAAGGGGGGAGCCGTATGATACATGTACTTATTGTGGAAGATGACTACCGGATTGCCGGTATCCATGAAGAATTTTTAGAGAAAGTAGAGGGGGTACAAGTAGTCGAAAAAGTGCTAAATGGGAAAGAAGCCTTGGAAATCATAGAAAGAGAGAAAATAGATCTTGTACTGCTAGATATTTATATGCCTGATATTTTAGGGTCAGAACTGCTACAAACCATTCGATCCTTAAACAAACAATTGGACATTATTATGATTTCTGCCGCTACCGAAGCGAAAATCGTAGGGGAAGTGTTACGCAACGGGGTATTTGACTATATTATGAAACCCGTAAAACTGGAGCGATTCATGGAGACAATGGAACGGTACAAAGAAGTAAAGGGGAAACTTGCAGCACAAAAGGAGTTGGACCAGAGTTTTCTTGATGATTATTTCGGCTATGGAAGTAGCGTGTCAATTATGGAAAAGCAAACACCAAAAGGTATTGACCCTCTTACACTAGAAAAGATAAAGCAACGCATACATACTTTAAACAACGGGGTAACTGCAGAAGAAATGGGTATGGAAATTGGCACTTCCCGAACGACTGCAAGGCGCTATCTCGAATACCTTATCACCGAGGGAGAGATCAAAGCAGAATTGGAATATGGCGTAGTAGGAAGGCCAGAAAGAAAATATCATGTTAAAAAGTAGTCATTAGAAAGGAACAATCATCACGCCGAAGAATATTTACCTTACCACTCAAATTAATTAACAGTCCGTTGGAAGCTTATTATATTGGCTGGCTTAATTAAGCTAACCCTGAAGCGAATACTATCGTGTTCGCTTTTTTTATGTTGCATCACCAGGACTTATTTTTCCCTCACAGACCCATGAACAAAATGACCAAAACGTATAGAAAAAACTTATTACCCATTATTTTGGAAACGGTTACATTAGGATCATCCTACTTTATAGTGAGTGGTAAGTAATAATTATGTGAATTTTTTGATTAAAAGAGGAGGAAATTTTATGAAGAAGGTTTTTATAGGCGTCGTATTTGTCATGCTACTTATCTTTTCAGCAGCCTGTTCTGGAGGCGATGAAGAGGCAAGTGGAACAGAGGGGTCCAAAGAATGGAAACCTGAGAAGCCAATTGAGATAGTCGCACCTGCTGGGGCAGGTGGGGGCTGGGATACTACAGCCAGAATGGCAGCAAAGGTCTTTACGGAAGAAGAAATCATAGACAGTGATATTGGTGTGGTTAACAAAGCCGGTGGTGGCGGTGCAGTCGGTTGGGCTTATGTAGCTGGGCAAGAGGGAAGTCCATACAATATGTTTGTTGCTTCCCCGCCACTTCTCTTTATCCCGTTAAATGGACAATCGGAATATGGTCATGAAGACTTTACTCCGATTGCTAACGTGATAGCCGATTATGCAGCATTTGCAGTAGCGGCAGATGCCAAATGGGACAACTTAAATGAACTATTTGATGATATGAAGAAAGACCCTTCCAGTATAACAGTGGTTGGAACATCGTCACCAGGAAGTATGGATCACATTCAGTTTGTTCAAATTGCCAAGGCAGCAGGGGTTGACGTGACAAAAATTAAATACGTATCAGACCAAGACGGAGTCGGTTTGACTCAACTTTTAAATGGAAGTGTGGATGTTTTCTCCACTGGCGTTTCTGAAACAGTAGAGCAAGTCAAAGCGGGGACAATCAAAGTTCTTGGGGTAACCTCAGAGGAAAGACTGGAAGGTGAAGTGTTGGAAGACTTCCCAACAGCTAAAGAACAGGGGATTGATGCGACGTTTGTTAACTGGCGAGGATTCTTTGGACCACCAAACATGGATGAAGAGGCGGTAGCCTACTATGAAGAAAAGTTTAAAGAATTGAGCGATTCAGAGGCCTTTGCAGATATACGCAAACAGTTCGGGTGGGACGAAATGTACATGAATAGTGAGGAATACCAGCAATTCCTTGATGAAAAAAAGGGAGAAATACAATCATTACTTGATGAATTAGGACTTGGCGAGTAGCAATTCATATTAAGGGAGGTCAGTGATTGTCTTTAGATCATTGACTTCTATCTATTTCACAAACCAGGTGGTGTAAGCATGTTAAAAACAGTGAATCAACGAATTAGTTTAGTTTTAATAGCCGTTGGGATTGGTTATTTGATTCTCGCATTTCAGCTTCCTTCGTATGCCTATGTGCCAGTTGATGCAGATATAGTCCCCATCACACTTGGCATTCTTTTAATCCTATTGGCATCTTGCCTCTATTTTTCGAAAGACTCGGAAACAGAAGAGCAGAAGGCGAGAAGAAAAATCCCTATGAAGGATATAAGAGCACTGCTTGCTGTTTTTTCCTTTATTTTTGTGTATATTCTTTTTTTGGAATTAATGGGTTTCGTCTTAATGACAATGTTGTTTATTTTCTTTTGTTCGTGGTTTCTAGGGTATAAAAAACATCTAAGCAATGCCCTTGTGTCTATCCTATTTCCGTTATGTATGTATGGGATGTTTACAGAGTTTCTTAACATAAGTCTGCCACAAGGATTATGGCCGTTTTAAGGAGGAATCTAGATGGGTTCATTAGAAGGAATTATAGCAGGGTTTCAAGTGGCTTTCAGTTTGGAAGGCTTGTTGTTTGTTATGATTGGTGTTTTTGTAGGTACTTTTATTGGAATGATGCCTGGGTTGGGCCCTATAAGTGCCATCGCGGTCATGATTCCAATTACGTTTGGAATGGACCCGGCGCCTGCGTTAGTTATGATGGCAGGTGTATACTATGGAGCTATATTTGGCGGATCAACATCCTCGATTTTATTAAATGCCCCAGGTGTGTCTGGAGCAGTGGCAACCGCATTTGATGGTTATCCGATGGCACAACAGGGAAAAGCCGGAAAAGCATTGGCCATAGCGGCGATCAGTTCGTTTATTGGTGGTACGGTTAGTGTTATTCTGCTTATGCTACTAGCTCCCATGCTTTCAAGTGTGGCAATTTCGTTTGGTCCACCTGCCTATTTCGCCCTAATGCTGATGGGCCTTACAGCTATTTCAAGTTTGTCTGAAGGTAGTACGATTAAAGCACTTATATCTGCTGTGGCGGGATTTATGATTGTCACAATTGGTATTGATGCACAAACAGGAACACAGCGGTTTACGTTTGGGAATGTAAACCTATTAGAAGGAATTGATTTTTTAGTCATTGCACTCGGACTTTTCGCACTTGCGGAGGTTTGTACGCTAATTATTAAACGAAAAGATCTTTCACAGGAAAATGCACATAAGTTGGGAAGTATGCGTCTCAGTAAACAGGATTTCAAAGACATGAGCGGCCCGGTAACACGCCACTCTTTTCTAGGATTTATTCTTGGCGTTTTGCCAGGTGCTGGTGCTACGATAGCATCTTTTATCTCTTATATTACGGAGAAGAAGCTATCAAAGAATCCTGAAGAATTCGGCAAAGGATCCGTCAAAGGACTGGCTGCCCCAGAGACAGCCAATAATGCGGCAACCAGTGGAGCGTTTGTACCGTTATTGAGCTTGGGGATTCCTGGGTCTGGTACAACTGCAGTGATGCTCGGTGCCTTTCTTGTGCTAGGTGTACAGCCAGGTCCACTGTTAATGACGGATAGGCCGGAGATTTTCTGGGGTATTATTGCAAGTATGTACATAGGGAATGTCTTCTTGCTGATCTTAAATTTGCCTCTCATTCCGTATTTCGCAAAGATATTAAAAATACCACGGCCGTTATTGATATCCCTTGTGATCATGTTTAGTATCATCGGCGTTTATGCCATTAGTTTTAATACATTTGATCTGTATATGTTATTGCTCTTTGGGGTCGTCGGCTTTGTAATGAGATTGTTTTCATTTCCGGCACCACCGTTTATTCTCGCGTTTATTCTTGGTGGCATGATGGAGCAGGCATTTAGGCAGTCCCTAACCATTTCCAATGGTAGTCTTACGGTATTTGTCCAAGATCCAATTGCGTTAACATTGTTAATTGTTGCCATGCTTTCTTTCGTTTTTCCATTGATTCGTGTTATCCGAAGTAGAAGAGCGTAAGTATATGCGGGTACGAGAAATGCTATTGTTTAAAAATATCGTTCGTTACAGTTTGTTATGCATCACCGCGATTGCCCTGTTCGGCTTGTTGAATGCAGGGATATGGAGAGAGTTCACCCCAGAACAACTGCGAACATTGTTACTGCTTCTGTTCGCCATTTATTTATGGGTAGCAGCTCCGATCCCGACAGGCGCCAGCAGTATCCTTATTCTCGCCATGCTACTTTTACTCGGCTTGGTCGATACCATGGAAGAAGCCGTAATCGGATTTCTTTCACCTGCGCTGTATTTTATTTTCATGCTATCGTTGATCAGCAAGTCTCTTGTAAAAGTAGGAATGGATCGTGTTATTGCGGGATTTTTGTTAAAAGTCAGCAGAGGAGGGCCGTCATTTGTCATTATTGGAATGCCACTGTTCATTTCAGTTTTGCCTATTTTTCTGCCCTCAGCAGTAGCCCGCTTTAAGATGCTGCTGCCAGTAACGGTAAGCTTAAATCGCTTTTACGGATTCAGAGAAAAGAGTGTTTTCCAGAAGTATTGTATTTATGTAATAGGCATGATGAATCAGAACGCTACCATGATCATTTATACTGGTGGTGGCTTTCCAATTCTGGCCTCACAGTTAATTCGAGATTATCAAATTGCGAACCTTGGGTGGATGGACTGGTTTCTATTTATTGCACCTCCATTATGGATTGGGGCATTTATCCTTGCATTTTTAGTTTGGAACTACTTAAAGAGGGTTGGAAATACAGAAGATAAGGAACCAATACCCAAGCACGAAGAAATAGAGACCCAGGGAATTAATAGTACATTCTGGATTGTGACAGGTGCATTTGTACTTATGATCCTGACGTGGATTGTAACCGATCAAAATCGAGTTCCCCTGTTACTTCCACCTATGTTGCTAATTGTGTTTTATTCGTTGCCTAGGATAGGGCTGATCACCAATCGTACAATACGCAGCTTTGATTGGGAAAATTTTTTACTACTCGGTGCTTCCTTTTCGCTGGGCTACGTTCTTGAGGCAAATGGTACTGCTCAGCAGCTGGCAGGGATGCTGGTTGAACTGATTCCTGATAATGCGGGGATTGTTATAAAGGTAGTGATCATTGCACTCATTGTATTTGTACTTCGTTTTTTCTTTGTCGTCCCATCGTCTGCAGTAATTGTGATTTTCCCGATCGTCATGTCGTACTCGGAGCTGATCGGATTGCCGCCAATTCAACTTGCGTTTCTTATCATTTTAATCATTGGCAGCATGATGGTTCTGCCAATACATACGACAACAACCTATTTGGCTTATGACACAGGTATTCTTCGTAAAAAGGAACACTACACCATTAGTATATTTTCTAGCCTTTTTTTCATGGGGATCGCTATTCTTTCTACACTCTATTATTGGTAAAAAACCAGCTGAATGCTGGTTTTTTACGTCAGGACAGGAAGTCGCGTGAGAGCAAGGAAAAGTCGCGCGCCAGCAAGGAAAGTCGCGCGCTAGCCAGAGAAAGTCGCGCGAGAGCATGAAAAGTCGCGCGCCAGCACAAGAAAGTCGCGCGTCAGCCATGAAAAATCGCGCGAGAGCCAGAGAAAGTCGCACGCCAGCCAAGAAAGTCGCGCGCCAGCCAGAGAAAGTCGCGCCCGCACCATTCTCGAGCTTCAACTCAACCAACTCTAAAGCTTAAACCCAGTCCTGCTCTTAAATCGCTTCAAGATAACAGAGCTCTCAACACGGGTGATGCCTGTAACGGCGTATAGCTCTTCATTTATAAACACTTCCAACTTTTGAAAGTCTTCCACGAGGACGTGCATGTGTAAGGTGCTCGGTCCAGTCATTTGGTAAATGCTTGCAACGTGTGGATTATCCGCAAGATTTTGTGCGACTTGCTGCAGCTGTTTGGGCTCCACATCTACTTCAAAGAAGGCAGAAACATTCTTACCAAATTTTTCTGAGTTTATGACGACAGTAAATTTTTCAATGACGCCCTTGTCTTTCAAATTTTGAATACGGTCCTTAACAGCTACACGGGAGAGGCCGACCTTTTCTGCCAGTTCGACATAGGATAACCTGCCGTCTTCAGTTAGTTCCTCCAAAAGCTTTTTATCAATATCATCATATTTCATCATTGAACCTCCATTGTATCCACATTATGAAAGTATATGTTAAAATCATAAATCTAAATGTAAGTATAAACATATTATCACCTTCTTATTGTGTTGACAAATTGCTGTGCATTACGTATGATGTTTTTATAATTCAGACAACGAAGGAGCGAAAAAAATGGATTCATTCACAAACCCATCCTACCCGTATCCTGTTACAAGGCATGCGACATATGCAAAGAATGGAATGGTGGCAACATCACAGCCTCTTGCTTCACAGGCTGGATTAGAGATATTAAAAAAAGGCGGTAATGCCATTGATGCAGCAATCGCCACTGCAGCATGTCTCACTGTTGTAGAACCTACTTCAAACGGAATAGGCGGAGATGCTTTTGCCCTTGTTTGGACAAAAGGGAAGCTACACGGACTGAATGCCAGTGGGCGTTCGCCACAAAATATTTCAATTGATGCAGTAAAAGAGAAGGGGCATGAAACAATCCCTACACATGGTTGGATTCCTGTTACAGTACCTGGTGCTCCAGGCGCTTGGGCTGAGCTATCAGAGCGATTTGGTAAGCTACCTTTAACCGAGGTTCTAGAACCAGCCATCACGTACGCCGAAGAAGGATTTCCAATATCGCCAACTTTAGGAAAGTTTTGGGCCCGTGGATATGAAGTTTTTAAAGAAAGATTAACGGATGAAGTATTTGAGAATTGGTTCAAAACCTTTGCGCCTAAAGGCCGTGCTCCAAAAATAGGAGAGATCTGGTCTTCGCCTGATCATGCCAATACGCTTCGTGCTATTGCGGAAACAAAAGGAGCATCTTTTTACAAAGGAGAGCTTGCTGAGAAAATTGCAGCTTTCTCTGAGGAAAATGGAGGCTTTTTAACAGCAGACGACCTAGCTGCATATAAACCAGATTGGGTAGATCCAATTCGAGTGAATTACCGAGGCTATGATGTATGGGAAATCCCGCCAAATGGCCAGGGAATTATTGCCCTGCAAGCACTAAATATACTTAAAGGTTTTACCTTTAACGAAAAAGAATCTGTAGATACATATCACAAACAAATTGAAGCAATCAAATTGGCTTTTGCTGATGGTCAAAAACACGTGACAGAAGAGGATGCGATGCATCATACTACAACAGACATTCTAAGTGAAGTTTATGCGGAAACACGCAGGAAGCTCATTACAGATAAAGCACTGTTACCTGAAGCGGGGGAGCCGAACAGCAGCGGTACTGTTTACTTAGCAACAGCAGATGCGGAAGGAAATATGGTTTCCTTTATACAAAGTAATTATATGGGCTTTGGTTCCGGCCTTGTGGTACCAGGAACGGGAATAGCACTGCAAAATCGCGGGCATAATTTTTCCATGGACCCTGACCATGTAAATGCATTGGTAGGTGGAAAACGAACGTACCACACGATTATTCCAGGCTTCCTAACGAAGGATGATTCGCCTGTTGGACCATTTGGTGTTATGGGTGGATTTATGCAGCCGCAGGGCCATGTGCAAGTGATGATGAATACCATTGACTTTAATTTGAACCCACAGGCGGCTTTGGACGCACCTCGTTGGCAGTGGTTAAAGGAAAAGCAAGTGGAGGTCGAAAATCGCTTCCCGCACCATCTCGCACAAGGGCTTGCAGATAAGGGACACAGAATACACATACAGCTTGAGCCAAATAGCTTTGGAAGAGGGCAAATTATTTGGCGTGATCCAGAGACCGGTATTTTAATCGGCGGTACAGAATCACGTACAGACGGCAGTGTTTCCGCCTGGTAAGCATAGAATGCGAAAGGGACTGGGAGTAAACCAGGCCTGACAAAAGAGAAACGTAACTTTATTATGTTGAAAAGGTTCGTGACGTATGAAAACACATTGGAATTTATTTATAGCTTTCTTTCGAGTGGGGATTCTTGGGTATGGTGGCGGACCTGCTTCCATTCCCTTAATCCAAAAGGAAGTAATTGAGAAATATAAGTGGATGGATAATGAAGAGTTTGGTGATCTGCTTGCATTGGGAAATACACTACCTGGACCAATTGCTACGAAATTGGCAGGCTATATTGGCTACCGAGTATCAGGTATATGGGGGATGCTAAATGCTGTGGTGGCGACTATAGTGCCGACGATTATTCTCATGATCATATTACTTGGCTCGCTTTCCTCTATTAAAGGCTATGATTGGGTGCAGGGAATGACAGCAGCGGTCATCCCTGTTGTAGGTATGATGCTAGCAGTTCTCACCTGGCAGTTTATTGCGAAATCAGGCAGTGGGCTGGGTTGGGTGAAAACGGCGATCATGATAGTTATCCTATTTGTACTTATTCAGGTCGTTGGCTTGCACCCTGGTATTATCATTGCCAGCTTGCTTGCGATTGCCTTGCTTATAAAAGATAAACCGAAACAAGGCGCTGGTGCGAAGGAGCGTGATCCTTCATGATCTACTGGGAAATTTTTATTGCCTTTTTCATACCAGGTATCCTAGGGTATGGCGGCGGACCTGCATCTATTCCACTAGTTGAAAACGAAGTGGTCGGTCGTTTTGCATGGATGAGTGTTCAGGAATTCAGTGAAATGCTCGCCCTTGCGAATGCATTACCGGGGCCGATTGCCACGAAGCTCGCCGGCTATATTGGCTATGATGTAGGGGGGATACTTGGTGCAGTGGTGGGCGTTTTTGCAGCTGTTGCACCATCACTAATTTTAATGATCCTCCTATTGCGCATCCTTTTTAAATACAAGGATTCCCCAAAGGTAAAAAGGCTTACCTTATTTGTGAGGCCAGTTATCGCAATTTTACTAGGGGTCATGGCTTGGCGTTTTTTCTTCGAATCGTATGAAGGAGTCGGCATTTGGCAGACGGTATTTTTAACTGGAGCTAGCTATATCCTGATTGAACGACTTAAAGTCCATCCGGCATTTGTTATTGCTGGGGCACTGATATATGGTGGTTTTCTGCTATAGCAAAGTAAAACGGGGCGAGTGTCAATGATGACACAGCCCCGTTTTGTTATTTCAGCAATCCAAGTTGTTTTAGTCCGTTTGCAATCCCTGATTCCGTTACCGTGGTAGTTTGATGTTTCGAATAGGGTAGAAGTTCTGGCGCACAATTTCCCATTGCGAAACCTTCACCAACCGCTTGGAGCATTTCTTTATCGTTCATCCCATCCCCAAATGCAATGGTCTGTTCTTTTTTTATATTTAAGCGGTCCATAATACGTTGTACGGCAACCCCCTTGTTAACACTTTTTCGAATAATATCATAGCCATGCTTAACGTCTTCCACATTAACTTGGGACAAGTGGATATCTGCTTCTTCCTCATATAATGCTACATCTGCAGGTTTCAAATTCATGACCGTAGCACCAAGGATACCACTTACTACGTCTTCTGTTAGAGCTTCATTCCATTTCAGATTAAAAATATCGATGAATTGCTGCACCTTTGGATGGGTTAGAGATGTAAAGTAATTTTTCTCGGACGTATAGCAAACAAGCTCATGATTATGCTCTTTGGCTAGTCTAAGGAATTCTTTAATTGTACTTTCTTTTAAAGGTTCATTGATGATGATTTCATCTTGGTATATTCCAAAAGCACCGTTATACCCAACAAAAGATTGTACGTCCAATTCTTCTGCAAGCTCTCTTACTTCATGGAGTGGTCTTCCTGTTGCCAGAAATACTTCCACCCCTTGTTTTTTTACTTCTGCAATTGCTTCTTTAGTAGATGCACTGTATGTGTGATCTGGTTTTAAAATGGTTCCATCGATATCGAGGAATAATAGTTTATATGTCATCTGGCTCTCCTTCTTCTATACATGTTTATCTCGGTGCAACCGTCCGTAAAACTCCTAGGTAAAACAGAGATGTTTTAAGTGTGAATAAACGGACGCTAACAACCCGATTCGTTCAACTAACAATCATTGGGGGAAGAATGAAAATCCCCACTAATTAAAGTTTCACTTTATATAGGAAATTCTACCATAGTTTTTCATATAGGTGAGGAAATTAAACATCTCCAATCCCAACATAACGATTATACTGGAGAGGTAGAGCAACTAAATCACATTTTTACTTATTCTTTTAACTAATGTTCAATAGAGTGAAACTTTCTCCTGTTTTCGTTCGTATATAAAGTAATAAAACTATTTTGTATATTAAGAAAAATGGGGCGATCATGATGAAAAAGCGATTCATTTTAATATCACTCTTTCTTGTACTTTTACTTTCAGCTTGTAACGGTAACGACGAATTAGCTGGAAAAACCTTTAAACTTGGTTATCCATCCCTGGATCCAAACATGTCAACAGAGGGGGATGCTGATGATCCTGATAAATATGCGTCTCTTTTGACAGTAGAATTTTTAGATGGAAATACGTTCACGAGCTCTATTCAAAACGGAGAGGGAACATATGAACTAAATGACAATGTACTTTTGCTTCATTTTAAAAATGACAATGAAATATTAAAACTAAGCTTTAAAGTTAAAGAAAGTGAGAAAGAGTTCAGTACGTACGCAGCAGAAATTAGTGATGCTGATTTTGAAATGACGAATGCGGATGCAGTAAGTCATTTTAAAAATCTATTTTCTGCATTAAATAACGATACTTATGTTGAATTTATTGAAGTAAAAGAGTGATAAAGTATTGTTGTAATTAAAAGTGGAACGAATTATAAAAAGCTTAGAGGAAAAACTTCTCTAAGCTTTTTCTAGTGTGAAGATGTGAATAACGTTGATAATCCCCGCAGAATAACAGAAAGAAGCTTTATTAACATGAATTGGTTATATGTTTATTGTTGTCTGCTTCTCACTTAATTCTTGTAGTTTTTTCGGCAACAGGATTTCGATCTCTGGCACCAACAGGTTTTCCGATGCAAACGGGGCTAGTTGCGTATTTTCGCCAACCATTACGGTATGTAAAGCATGTTGGAACATCGTAATGTCATTCACATCATTCCCAAATGCAATGTACTCTCCGTCTGCTACTCCCAGCTGTTGCAATCCACGCCACTTATTAACACCACTAGGACTAATATCTAAAATTCCTTCATTTCCATGTTTGTTAACCACCACATCTGATAAGTTCAACTTTTCTTCCATAGTCTCTATATCTGCAGACGCGAACAATAAAATCTTTACAATAGATAGTAGCTGATTTAAAGGAACGTTTTCTGCGCGGTTTTGTGTATCTAAATTTTTTAAGATGGGATGGTTAGCAGGTCCTGTATAAGCGTAATCCCGCTCTCCATCTATTAAGTAACTAACCTGATTAATGTTAATAATGGCTAGGATTTTAGCAAGTGTTTCTTCACTAAACGACACAGCTGAAAGGATTTCCCCGTTTCTGGCAACGAGCGAACCATTGCCACCGACCATAGGGTAGTGAGAAAAACGTGCCGGTAAGACGGGGAGAATATCTCGAATTGGTCTTGCGGAAGCAAAAATCACCTCATGCCCTTGTTCTACTAATTTCTCCAATGCAACCAAAAGGGCCTCTGAAACAGGCTTCCCCCTAAAGCAAATGGTTCCATCCAAATCAAATACATATTTCATAAAATTTTCCCCCATAATCATGTTAATGTTTCCATCATATCAGGTTGTATTATAATGGGAAGGACATATGTCCTAAAAAGGGGTTTACAATGAAAAATATTCAAGACGAAAAGCTACTGCAAACAGCCTTACAAAATTATGAGCTAGACAAAATAGTGGACCTGGAAAAAAAGCCACCGTTTTCTCTCCAATATTATGATGCAAATGAAGTCATTTTGCATGAAGGTACAGAATTAGAATCACTATTATTTTTAGTGGATGGAAAAGTGAAAGTAACTTCGAGTGTCGCTACAGGAAAATCATTGCTTTTGCGGTTTGTTCAGCCATTTTCTATTATTGGCGACATTGAACTCATTCGAAACGTACCTGTTCAATCACAGATCAAGGCAGTGGAGAAAACCCTGCTAATTGGCTTACCACGAGACTATATAAAAAAGTACGAGCAGGACAACCCGAAGCTTCTGCACTTATTATTAGATCATGTAGCTTACAAGCTACAAACCTGTACGACAGCTTCGCGTGTGAATTTATTAGCATCTGTGGAAAATAGATTTGCGAGTTATCTTTTGTCCACCCTAGCTGCTGATGCAGATCATCCCTTTGGTTTAGAATTGAAGACTACAAATCTGCAAGAAATAGCCGGTTTACTTGGTACAACCTATCGCCATCTTAACCGAGTAGTTCATTCTCTTATTGAAAGGGAGATTATCACAAAAGACAGGCACTTTATTCAAATACAAGATTGGTCACTTCTAGAGAAATTGTCCAATGATATACGTTATGAATGAGACAGGCAAACATCACTTCTCTTGGTAATATAAAACTGTCACAAAATGTTCACTTATGAAGAAATTTTAAAACCTATATAATAACGAAGTGTTCTTGGCAAAGCGTAGCGTTTCTGGAGCGTGAACCTAGACATTTTATAGAGAAGGGATGAGGAAAGAATGCCGACAACAAAAAAAGAAAGCTTCTATTTTGGTTTAATGATGTGTTCTGGGATGGTTATTGTGATGACCTTTTATAATTTATTCTTACAGGAACTGTTTGGCGCCATACCAGTGACTGGAATTATTATAAATCTTCTATTAGGATTTATCGTTGCATTCAGTTTAGATTTATTTATTGTGGGGCCTGTTGCGCGGAAAATCGCATTTTCACTACCTATCAAACAAGACAAACCCATTTATAAAATTTTGACGATGACTGTCTTGATGGTATTTGGAATGGTGTTATGTATGTCGCTTTACGGGTTAATAACGGCGGCGGTCATGGACAGCTTAGGCGAAACATCCTTATGGGTAAACTATGCTTCGATTGCTTTAAAGAATTTGATCATGGCGTTACCGTTACAGCTTATCATCATGGGCCCGATCGTACGTTATGTATTTACGAAATTTGTTAAGCAAAACACACCTGTAAATATGACAGGAACGGTGAATTAATAAATATGGAAGGGGAAGCTTTCTACTTGCTGTCTGTAAGTTAATAGGCTTTTCAAAGATAGCAAGAGCCGAATGGATAGAAAATAACCATTCGGCTCTTGCTTAACTATTTCTGAAACATTATAACCTATAACGCTTTATCGTCCACACTTTCAAGCCAATCCTCGATAACAGCAACTGTATCTTCCACTGTACCTTGCTCAAATGGTGATCTTAGATTAGCAGCTTCGACGAGACCAAGGAAAGATTTAGATCCACCAAGCTTACAAAGATGTAGGTAATCTTCCCATGCCTGCTTTTGGTCTTCTCTAGATTTTTTCCAGAACTGGAATGCACAAATTTGTGCCAATGTGTAATCAATATAATAGAATGGAACATCATAGATATGGCCTTGACGTTGCCAATAGCTGCCAGCTTCCAAATAAGCATTTCCATCATAATCAATGTGCGGAAGGTATGTTTCCTCTAGCTTTTTCCAAGCCTGCTTGCGCTCATCTGGTGTCCACTCTGGGTTCTCATAAACAAGGTGCTGGAATTCATCTACAGCAACACCGTATGGAATAAAGTGTAGTCCACTTGCCAGGTGTGCATATTTATATTTTTCCGTATCCTCTTTGAAAAATAACTCCATCCATGGCCATGTAAAGAATTCCATGCTCATGGAGTGGATTTCCGCTGATTCATATGTTGGGAACAAATACTCTGGCACTCCGATATTTCTGCTGGAATACGCTTGGAATGCATGGCCTGCTTCATGTGTCAGGACATCGATATCACCAGATGTGCCATTGAAATTAGCAAAGATAAATGGTGCTTGGTAGTCCTCGATTAAGGTACAATATCCACCAGCTTCTTTTCCCTTTTTCGCCTCTAGATCCATCAAATTACGATCAAGCATGAATTGGAAAAACTCATTGGTTTCATCAGATAATTCCTTGTACATTTGTTTCCCGTTTTCGATGATCCATTCAGGAGACCCTTTTGGTGTGGCATTCCCTGTCTTAAAGTCAAAATTAACATCGTAGAATTTCAGCTTATCTACTCCGATTCGCTCGGCCTGCTTTTTATAAAGATTAGAAGCAAGTGGTACAATGACATCTCGAACTTGTTTACGGAAGACGTCTACCATTTCTGCATTATAATCAATTCGCTGCATCCGTACATAGCCAAGTTCAACAAAGTTCTTATAGCCTAATTTCACGGCGATTTCGTGACGTACTTTTACTAATTTGTCGTAAATCTCATCAAATTTATCGGCGTGTTCTGAAAAGAAACCAGCACTCGCATTCATTGCTTCTTTACGTACAGCGCGATCTTTATGCTCTGCAAAAGGACCCAGCTGTGCTAAGGTATACGTTCCACCTTGGAATTCTACTTCCGCAGATGCGACAAGCTTGGAATAGCTGGATGATAATTTGTTTTCCTCCTGCAATAGATTCATAACTTCAGGTGAGAAGGATTTAATTTGGTAGTCGGCAATTTGGAATAGCTGAGAACCCCATTGGTTTTCCAACTCTTCTCGGTAAGGGGAGGAGACCAATTCTTTATAGAAAGCTGTTGCCATTTCAGATATCTCTGGACTTACCTCGTCAAAAAAGTCCCGCTCTTTTTGATAGTAAGCATCATTTGTATCAATCGAAGCACGTATGTAGACAAGATTGAACATGGTAGCTAATGTATTTCTTCTCTTATTAATTGCTTCGATCGCTTCTGTAGCTTCCTTATAGGAAGAAGCTTCTTTGAATTTGTTTAATAACACGTTGAATTTCTCTTTTTCTGCTGGCATATCTGGTCGCTCATAAGTGTAATTTTCAAAAGTTTGCATGATGACCCTCCTTTATCCTATTAATATTCGACATAAAAGGGGAGAATCCTTTTTCTCTAAATAAAATTATTATATAATGGAGCGAAGTCAGTAGGAGGAGCTATTAAAATGCAAATAGATGGAAGACATCGTAAAAATATATACCCAGGACTTGAAGTTGAGGTCATTTTAAAGAAGGATCAAAGATCAGGAAATCGAACCGCAGGGATTGTAAAAGATTTATTAACAAAATCCTCGTTTCATCCACATGGAATAAAGGTTCGCTTAGAAGATGGACAGGTAGGAAGAGTAGTGTATGATTAAGAAAGATAGTTAACTAGACTATCTTTCCGGCAATTGACTTTCCAACTGTTCACTTGTAGACTGTAAGTAGTTTACTATACATAAATCATGGGGTGAAAAGATGATAGAAACTGTTCTAACTATTGGAGGCGTCACGGCTGCAATCCTTGTCGCGATTAGTTTGTTTATTTCTAAAGCGGTATCAAAAGATAAATATATTGGATATTTCCCAAGCTTTATTGTTGCACTTGCTGGTGGGGTATTTATCGTGCTAGCCGCACTTGCTGGTAAAGCAGACATTATGGGACTAGGCTATGGTGGATGGGGAATCGCATTCTTATTTGCAGCAGCAGCTGGCATCCTTATCACAACTATACTAGATTCGTCTGCAAACGCAGAGGCATAGAAAATGATCGCACCAAGGAACCTGTAGAGGAGCAATGCTTTTCTACGGTTTTTTTTATAGAAGAAAACCAGTTTGATATCCCGATACTAAATGGAAGAGGGGTTATAAGGATGAAGAAAATTGCTTCAAGCTATTCTTAAAGCATTACATCGGATTCGTGTTGATCTTACTGTTAATTACTTTCCTCCTCGGGTCTTCTAATGCCACATCAGTACCTTTCCTCGTAACAGTAGCACTGCCGATAACCGCAGTGATGCTTTTTACTGGATGGGATGAAAAGTTAAAGAAATACTTGCCTTAGAATAATAAAATCCACCTGCAATAGAGCTAGGTGGATTTTCTACATTATTTTAAATACGTACTACCGTCACGCTGTTCAACTTTTCCTTCTTTCATAAGCTTTCCAAGCGCCCGCTTAAATGCTGCTTTACTTATTTGGAAGGTTCCACGAATATCTTCTGGATCACTTTTATCACCAAATGGAATGACGCCACCACTAAGCTCAAGACGCTCCATAATTGCATCCGCATCTTCGCCCATGCTATCTTGCTTTAACGGGCGAAGCGAAACATTTAATGTGCCATCAGGTCTTACTTCAATAACACGACCGGTTACAAACTCACCTAGGCGCGGCTCTGTTTTTCGTTCTGTGTAATGGATAAATCCACGGTAATCTTCAGTTGTTAGGAAAGCTGCTCCTTCTCTGCTTGTATGATACACCGTTCCCGAAACCTGTTGGTTTAACAATTCGTCGGGAGCAAGCTCCACTTCACGAGCAATCACACCTTCTGTTGCAGGGATGGCAAGTAATCTGTCTCTTTGGTCTTTGCCAAGTGTAACAAAAAGCTTGTCTCCTTTTTCGGGCCATACGGATTCAAACAGGGGGAGATCATCTTTGGAAACAAGTATTTCCTTTGTTGTACCAATGTTAACGAAAGCTCCAAGATTAGCAAGCACTTCTACCACTTCAGCCCAGCCATACTCATCCATTTGAATAGAAGGGAGTTTTGTTGTAGCTATCGTGTTTCCTTTTTTATCCTGGTAAAGGAAGACCTCTACTTCTTGGTCAACTTCAAGCTCTGTTTCCGTTTCATTGTGGTGCAACAATGCTTCTTCTAGATCTTTTTGCAGGACATAACCCGTATCAATTTTTCGAAGTACTACCATTGTTTGGATAGTACCTATAGGTAAATCACTCATTAGCAAACCTTCTTTCATTTTATGTAAGATTGGAAAAGGGGTACTCACTAGTAAGAGTACCCCTTTGATTTACAAAGTAACACATAAGATTTAAATTTTTATTAACCCCGAATAGATCGGGTGGGAAATTCTTTTTATAACCTCGGAAAACATACGATTTCCAGGCGTATTTAGGCTACAAGCCATATATTCTTCCTTTATAATTCGAAAACCTTTATAAGGTTTTTTAGAATTTCACTTAACCGCGGTACGTGTTCCACTGGGTGTTCTCTAACTTAAGCAACATAAGCCCTACCTGCTCTTATGTCCTTGCGACCCCTTAGTCGCGCCAGTGTGAATAAGCATCTTCGATAAACATTGTAGAATGCCAGATCACTTATCTGTTACTTCTTTTACTACCAACGTTTATAATCTCATAAATGCTGTACGTTGTCAAGAAGAATTTCGTTTGCAATATAACAAATAAGAATATCGGTCTGAAGTCGTAGATAATACCAAACTAGCGGAGGGTGTATAAACGACCTGAGAGGATTAAAGTGTATCTAAAGACATTCAAACAAAAAGAGAGTAGGGATTACTTTATGAAACAAGAAACGGAGATACACGAATTCGAACAATATTTTGATGACATTTTGAAAAGATACAACGTACCTGGGTTTGCAATGGGAATAGCCGAAGATGGTGAATTGGGTTATAAGAAAGAGTTTGGATTCCGCGACAGTGAAGAGAAGCTACCGTTATCTTTGGATACTGTTTTTGGGGTAGGTTCTATAACAAAAGCCATTACAGCGATTGCTATTCTTCAGTTACAGGAGAAGAGGAAGCTTAACGTACATGACCCTGTCAGTAACTATTTACCTGAATTTAAGACGCCTAATGAAGAACAATCCGAAAAAATAAGTCTACACCAATTTTTGACACACTCATCAGGCATTCCACCATTAGCTACTTTAATGGGCGCAGTAAAGAAAAGTATGGAAAGTGATCCAACTTTTATAGTAGATCCAGAGCAAGGAAATCCATTAGATTCGATTCATACAATTGATACGCATGGGGATTTAATGGATGCTATTGCTAAAACTGAATTCACATTACTAGGGGAACCAGGAACAGAATTCAGTTATTCCAATGACGGTTATGCCCTTTTAGGTGCAATTATAGAAACGGTTAGTGGTATGTCGTACGAACAATATGTGCAAGAAAATATTTTCAACCCTGCTGGTATGCACCATAGTGTTTTTCAATATGAGGACTTGAAGGGATATGAAGATATAGCCGTCTTATATGTCTTGGAAACTAATGAGGATGAAAAAATGATAGCGAGGTCCAATCATCCATGGGATGCACCAGCAATGCGTGCGGCAGGTTTTATAAAGTCGACAGTGAATGATATGCTCAAATTTATGGAAATCATACGGAATGAAGGAAAAGTTGGAAGTGCAAGAATCCTATCCGCTGAAAGTGTGAAGGTTATGACGACGCCGTACATGCAATGCTCACATGACACTTATTACGGATATGGCGTCATGATTATTCCAGATTTCTTTGGATATAAGCTCATTCACCATGGGGGTGATATAAAAGGGGTAACAGCTCAAATAGGTATTCTTCCAGAACGCGGATTAACCGGAATATCGCTTGCAAATCTTGCAGAAGCGCCGTCTTCCAAACTTCTATTTAGTGCATTTGCTAGTTACTTAGGAAAGCTTGCTGATGCTTCACACTTAGATGTCGAGATTGTCGACATACCATGTGAAAGCTTAAAAGAGTTTGAAGGAACTTTCATGGCAAACGATGGCATGACAAGCTCGTTTTATTTAGAAAATGATGAGTTGTATGTGGCAATTCCTGGCTTTGTTACTAAAGTACTTAAACCAATTGGGAATGACCAGTTTTTAACATCCATGAGGGACCAGAATACCACCATTCGTTTTAGAAGAAATGAGAATAGAAATATTCATCGGGTTGAAGTTGCATTCCGACAAATTTCAAAGGTAGAGGAAGGTAATGAATCGATGAATTAGACTACAACCTTTTGACAATCAGAAACAGCCGAAGAACCAGTAATTACAAGGTTCTAGGCTGTTTTTAATTCTATCTGTAAAATTAACACATAATCTCTCGAGAACAAATTGTTTTCAAGAAACCTTAGCTTTTTTTACAAACAACAGTTCGGAAAGCTTTAAAGAAAGATAAAAAAGGATAGCTGTTACCAAACTAAGTGTTACATATGGCTGGAAAGGAATGTACTTTTCCACGAGCAACACAAACCCCGGGTCAAGGTCATTAAAGATGATTTCCTGCTCCATTCCTAAAACATTTGTTAAAGGTGGGAGGGAGAAAATAATGGAGAAAAAATATAAAAATGCAAGCCCTCCAGTAGCCATTAAGAAGGAAGTAAGACCATAATATAGTGGAATAGCCACTGCTTCTATCAATGCAGCCATACATAAAAGTACCAGCATATCCTTCCAACTATAAACATAGTAGTTATTTTCGAATAGGAGGCTAAGGATTCTTCCACATAGTCCTTGATAAAAGATAAAGAATATACCTACCATTAAAATAGAAACGTATCTACCTTGCACAATGGATGCTCTTTTAACAGGCAGGCTAGACATATAGAGCCTGCTTTTTGATCGCTGGTCTGTATAAAACAAGCCGATCAAGGTGGTCATAACATATACATTGAAAACAAAGAATGACGGAAGCATAACAGCATAGAACAATGGTATGGTTAGGAGAAAAGTAAGCAAAGTTCCCCAAGTTGGCATAATTAGGTCGTATTTAACAAAGTGTAGCATGGTAATCCTCCTCTCAAACTTTCGCTTTTTTTGTGTATATCCAGGCAGATAAAAGATAGGACAAGTATAAGAATACAAGGGAAATTGCCACAAGGATAATGATTGGTTGGATTTCAATTAAATTGGAAAACCAAGATAAAATCGGTTCGTGAAAAGTAATGAGATCATTTCCAAGCGTGACTGAGAAAGCAAAGGTACTAAAAACTAGTAGCCCCATCTGAATTACAAATGCTTTAGTAAAAGATGTTACGAGATAGTAGATTGGCATAGATAACGATACAACTATACAAATCGTAGTAAACAATAACGTTATACTTATGGCATCAATAGGTGGGGAAGTCAAATAAGGCAACCCCTTAGAAGCAATGCTATCTATAAGCCATACGTATGAAAGAAAGCCGATTAGAAATAAAAGCAAATACAGATACCTGCTTAATACAACATGATGAAGCTTTACAGGAAGGCTACTGATAAATCGATTTACATGATTACGATGATCAAAATAGAATAGATTAAAAAGGAAATGAATAATGATCACAAAGAAAAAATAACTTTCTGTAAATCCCATCACATAAAATAATGGGATTAATAGCCCATTAAATCCGTAATAGAAACTATTAATATGGAAATCTTTCTTCATCAAGTGCGCAATCATTCAGGTTCCTCCCTTGTCAGGAAGTACATAATATCTTCCAGACTAGCTTTCTCTATCACTAAATCATCACCATAAGCATTAAAAACAGTGGGGTCTCCTTCAAAGAGTGCTGAAAATCCATGCTGGCTCATTTTTATCCCCGAGAAGAGGGTTTCTGTATCTGCATCAATCATTTCCCGCTTCCCTTTCACAATATGGAACTGTTCCTGTATTTCGAGCATGCTTTTTTGAAAAATAATTTCGCCTTTATATATGAAAACAATATAATCAGCTATTCGCTCAAGGTCTGTGGTGATGTGTGTGGACAGGAAAATCGTTTGATTATCACGCAGCATTAATTCCTGTAATAGATCAAGCAACTCTCTACGAAATATTGGGTCAAGACCTGAAGTTGGCTCATCCATAATAATGAATTCAGGCTCATGCGCTAGCGCGAAAAGTAGCGAGCACTTCATTTTCATACCTTTGGAAAAATGCTTTAATTTCTTCTTTAATGGTAAATCAAACTCTTTTAAATATTGTTGGAACAGCGTTTCATTCCAATTTTCATAAAGTGGGGCAATAAACGACTTCATTTTCTTAATGTTAAATTCCTCATACATATAAAGTTCATCATAGACAAATCCAATTCGTTGCTTCATTCGATGGTTTTTATTGCTCTCATCAAATAGTGTGATGTCTCCACTGTCAGGAGGGAGGAGGTCCATCAGCATTTGAATGGTCGTTGTTTTGCCACTGCCATTTGGGCCAATAAATCCGGTAACATAGCCTTGAGGAATCGTTAAATTAATTGTATCCAGCGTAAAATCTTTTCTCTTCTTTGTCACGTCATGAAACTCTACAGCATTCATGCATCTACTCTCCTTCATAGTAAATCTCCAACAGTTCGATTAAGTCATCTTTAGAAAGTCCAAGCCGTTTTCCTTCTGTTGTGAGTTTTTCCAGCTCATTCTCTAGCTCGCGAACCTGCCATTCTTTCAAAACATGGGGCTGTTGACCAGCAACAAAGGTTCCTTTGCCAACAGAGGATATAAGGTATCCCTCATTTTCCAGATCCTCATATGCCCTTTTGGTTGTAATCACACTTACCTTCAAATCCTTGGCAAGCGCACGCATGGAGGGGAGCGCATCGCCTTCCTTCAGCTCTCCGGAATAAATATGCTGTTTAATCTGTTCCTTGATTTGCTGGAACAATGGCTCTTTACTCGTACTGGCAATTAGAATATTCATTTACAAAACCTCATTTTGTTATTGTGTATATACATTATATACAATATATACACATTTGGTTCCTTTGTCAACTACTGTGGGAGAGAAGACGCCGGAATAAGTTAAACAGACGCAAAGGGAGGAGTGATTGACGCAGGAATAGGAAAAAGTGACGCGATGGAAGGGAGAAGAGAAGCAGCAAAAGAAAAAGTGGCGCAAGAGGAGCTAAAAGTGAAGCGTGAGCGGCATGAAGAGAAACCAAACAGGCCAAAAGTGAAACATCAGCTATGGGAACTGAAACGTCAGCCACCACAAAGTGAAACCACCACCATCCAAATCGCCCGTCCTAAACGAATCAAATATGGTAAACTAGGAAAATACAAAATTATAGTGGGGATGTCATCATGAGTTTATTTTTAAATGTTATTTTGCCAATTATGGCTGTTTTTGCAGCAGGGTATGTATTACAACGAATTCGATTACTTGATGTGAAATCCGTTTCAGCTGTGTCGCTTTATATACTGTCACCGGCACTTGTTTTCGTTTCATTGTACGATGCGTCGTTTGATCGTGATTTTTTAATTATATTCATTTATATCTTTGTCCTATTTTTTATAATGGTTCTTCTAAATAAAATAGTGGCACGTGTATTTAAATGGTCACCATCAGTGGAGAGTGCATCTATTCTAGCTACAGGATTTATGAACTCTGGTAACTATGGTTTGCCTGTTGTGCTCTTCAGTGTGGGACAGGAAGCAGTACCGTTTGCGATTTTTATTATGGTAGTACAGGCGCTGCAAAATAACTTCTTCGGTGTTTATTATGCTTCTCGGAGTACGAGCGGAATGAAGCGAGCGGTGTTGAATGTATTGAAAATGCCGACCACCTATGCTGCTATACTGGCCTTTGTCTTTCAGCAATTTAGCTTACCGGTTCCTGAAGCTGCCCACTCTACTCTTTCGATGGTAGGAGACGCAGCCATTCCCGTCATGATGGTGATGCTAGGAATGCAGCTTGCGTCCATAACAGGTCTAAAGCTTAATTGGCACGTGCTGATTTCCGCCGTCACATTAAAAATGATTGTCGCACCACTGATTGCCTTCGGGTTTGTAGCGATTGTGGATATGGATCCGATCATTGCATCTGTTCTTATCATCATCTCGGCAATGCCAACAGCGGCTACCACTACGATGTACGCTATTGAGTTTGATACAGAGCCAGAACTTGTTTCCAGCATCACCTTTGCAGCAACGCTCGTCAGTATTGTTACCATTACATTACTCCTTAACATTGTTTCGTAATGTTTCTTACCGTTTAATACAGGGTAACCTATAGACAGGAGACAAAAAGAAACTAAGCGTTACACTGAAAGGATGAAATGTATGTTACGTACCATTTTAATGATTATCGGAGCAATCGTTGTTATAGGCTGGATCATCTCCATGCTGTAAAAAAAAACAAAAATCCCGGACGCCTCTAAAGCGTTCGGGATTTTTTAGTTGGCCATCATTGCAGTAACCGCCACCAAATGAAGTTTCGCTTTATAGAAAAATATTACATACACCAATGGTAATTAAAAGAAGGGATGGGAGGAGTGACATTTGCTGCATTTGTTTATTTTTGGCCAAGTAAAGCCCTAGTTTTATTCCGCTAAAGAGAAATACTCCACTCATACAGGCAACAAGAATGGCTGTGAAAACAGATGGATAGCCGAGCATTGATGCACCAATTCCTGCACCAAAGGCGTCCAAAGCCAGCGCTGCACCTAGTAATAAGGCTTCTGTAGAGGAGATATTCCCAGATTTGTCTAAGTCAGCCTTATTTGGGTCAGTCAAAACCGTTGTAATCGCGTTGTGGTTTTGTTGCTGTGTCTTTCCAGAGCGGACGTTATTATAAAAGGTAAGCGAACCAATCGCAATCAATATCCCGCCACCGATGAACCTCGTTATATCTGGTGATAGGAGGGAGGTAATCCCAGTCCCGATCGTCATGGCCAGTAACACGATCCCGCCTGAACAAAGCATAATAATACATAGAGCAACAGCAGGTACATGTATTTTTCGCATTCCATACGTAATCCCAACACCAAAGCCGTCAAGGCTTACTGCAACAACTAATAGTAATAATCCTGTATAGAAAAGCATACGACCAATTCCTTTACACGTTCGTTGTATCCATAGCTTATGGAGAGGTGGCTTACTCTGTTCCTGTCCAACAAAGTGGCTCTGCAAGAACAATTGATTCTGTGGTAAAGTAGAAGGAGCGCTTTAACAAAAAGAGAGGATTTTTGTGTATGAGTAAAACGGTTGTATTAGCAGAAAAACCTTCTGTTGGCAGAGACATTGCCCGTGTACTGAATTGCAATAAAAAAGGCAATGGCTATATGGAAGGCTCAAAATATATTGTGACATGGGCACTTGGGCATTTGGTAACACTTGCCGACCCTGAAGTTTATGATGATAAATATAAAACATGGAAGCTTGATGACCTGCCGATGCTGCCAAAGCAGCTAAAGCTTGTAGTAATGAAGAAAACCGGAAAACAGTTCAATGCGGTAAAATCGGTTCTAAACCGAAATGATGTTTCATCTGTTGTCATTGCAACAGATGCTGGAAGAGAAGGGGAGCTAGTAGCACGCTGGATCCTAGAAAAAGCACGGAACACCAAACCCGTGAAGCGTCTGTGGATTTCTTCTGTAACCGATAAAGCAATTCGGGATGGATTTAATCAATTGAAGCCCGGTGGGAAATTTGAAAATCTTTACCATGCAGCGGTCGCTCGTTCTGAAGCAGACTGGTATGTTGGACTTAATGCTACACGTGCTTTGACAACAAAGTTCAATGCACAGCTGTCCAGTGGGCGAGTTCAAACACCGACACTTGCAATGATTGCAGCTAGGGAAAAGGAAATTAAAGACTTCAAGCCACGCATGTTTTATGGAATTGTAGCAAAGACTGGCAAAGGATTTAAGCTTACGTGGCAAGATGATAAAAATAACACCCGCATCTTTTCAGAAGAAAAAGCAGATGGCTTGTATAAGCAATTAAAAAACAAGCCGGCTAAAATTGTGGAAGTAGATAAAGCCTACAAGAAAAAACATGCACCTCAGCTATATGATTTAACGGAGCTACAGCGTGATGCCAACCGAATTTTTGGCTTTTCCGGTAAGCAAACACTATCCCTGATGCAACGTCTTTACGAGCGCCATAAAGTTCTAACTTATCCACGTACAGATTCAAGAGTACTCACGACAGACATCGTGCCAACATTAAAGGATCGCTTAAAGGCATGTGGGGTAGATGAGTATGCGAAGATTGCTGGAAAGCTACAAAACAAGCAATTTAAGCTATCAAAATCTGTAGTTAATAATGAGAAAGTCTCCGATCACCATGCCATCATTCCAACCGAACAGCATGTAATTTTGGCTGATCTGGATGATAAAGAACGCAAGATTTATGATCTTGTTGTAAAACGCTTTTTGGCCGTTTTATCCGATCCATTTGAATACGAGCAGGTAACATTAGTTGCCACGATCGATGGGGAACGTTTTTCTGCAAGAGGAAAAACAGTGAAAAAACAAGGTTGGAAAGAAGTGTACAACAATCGTTTTGATGATGGGGACAAAGAGGACGAAGAGAAGTTGCCGGCAGTGGAAAAAGGCGATACCTTCGCCAATCTGCAGCTATCCCGTACACAAGGGGAAACGAAGCCGCCAGAGCGTTTCACGGAAGGTGCGCTCCTACAAGCAATGGAAAACCCTGTTCGCTATATGCAGCCAGATGAGAAGCATCTTGCTGGAACCATTAATCAAACAGGTGGCCTAGGTACTGTTGCAACACGCGCTGATATCATTGAAAAACTATTCAACGGTATGTACATGGAGATGAAGGGAAAGCATATTTTCATCACATCAAAAGGGCGTCAATTGCTGGATCTTGTTCCGAATGACCTGCAATCCCCTGCACTTACAGCAGAGTGGGAGCAGAAGCTTGGTCTAATAGCAGAAGGAAAACTTAATAAAAATAAATTCATCGCTGAAATGAAGGATTATGCCAAAGATGTCGTACAGCAGATTAAAAACACGCAGGAAACGTTCAAGCATGACAATATGACAGGGACGAAGTGTCCTGACTGCGGAAAATTAATGTTGGAAATCAAGAATAAAAACGGCAAAATGCTCGTCTGTCAGGATCGTTCCTGTGGGCATAAGAAAAACATTGCCAAACAAACAAATGCCCGCTGTCCAAAATGTCATAAACGCTTAGAACTGCGCGGACAAGGAGAAGGCCAAATGTTTACCTGTAAATGTGGCCACAGAGAAAAACTGTCTACCTTTAATGAGCGGAAACAAAAAGAGAAAAAGCATAAAGTCTCCAAAAAAGATGTTAACAAGTATCTGAAAAAGCAGGATGAAGGTTTTACCAATAATGCCCTGGCAGAGCAGTTGGCTAAGTTGAAGAAGTAAGAAATTTAAATTCGAAACACTCGTTATGTAAAAGTCTCGTTTCTTTCTAGTAAAGAGAGAAACGAGGCTTTTTTAGAATAGGGAAATAGGGGCACAAGTAGCTGGGAAAACATGCCACAAAAAAAGAAGCGCCCTTAGCGCTTCTTTTCTACATTTTATTTACTGGTTCATCTAATACATGATGATCCGTTTCGTTAGAATTGCTGGATTTTGATGAAGTATTAGTAGATTTTGCTTCCTTCTTCACCTTTTTACCAGCATCCATTGCAGTGTTTCTTGCATCGTCAATATCAGACTTGGCATCCTTCACGCCTTCTTTTACATCTTTCGCTTGGTCACCAAGCTCTTTTGTTTCATCCACAATATTTTTAGCTGTTTCTTTTATTTCCTGGCCTTCGTTAGCCCAAACGTTTTGTACTTTCTCAAGTGCTTGCTGTGCGCTTGATAGTGTTTGTTTGGCATTTTCAACAAGAGATTGTTTTGTGCCATTTGGATCTTCTTTAATTTTTTGAGTGTACGTTACAACAGAATCTTTCGCATTCATGGATGAATCTTTTACTTTTGTTCTTGTTTTTGGATTCAGAAGGATGAAGGAAATACCTGCTAAAGCTCCAGCACCTACTAGTAATCCAACTTTGTTATTCTTTGTTTTTTCCATTGTTCATCTCTCCTGCCTTTTATTGTTTAGTATACTAGTACCCTCGCTATAGAAATGTAAACTACTAGAATCGTTTTTCTTCTATGACGTTATGATTCTTGTCCATGATTTCCACCATGCTTGGTGTGTTTTCTTTTGCCATTTGCACTGCGGCGGCGATGGCATCATCTTTTGCCTCGTATACATCTTCTGGGGCCACATTCTCTAGTTTAACAAACCAGCCTGACACATCTACATTCGGTACGACACTATATGTTTTCATTTTGACAAACTCCTTTATCCTTTATAATGATTATATCTAAGCTTTTCCCACTGAAAGAGTAAGTAAAACGTGATAAAGGGGGTAATTTCTTGAATATACATGGATTTACGATAAAAGGTTCACTGGATAAAGAAACACGTTGCACGCACTACCATGGTCCCACAGACCGGATTGCAATTAAATTTTATTGCTGTCAGGAATATTATCCTTGTTATAAATGCCATGAGGAATATGGTTGTGGCAAAAAAGAAGTATGGCCAAAGGAGAAATTCGATCATAAAGCTATTCTCTGCGGATCCTGTGGTAAAGAACTAAATATTGGTGACTATTTAAAATCAGGCTATGCTTGCCCTTCCTGTCAAGCAGCTTTTAACCCAGGATGTGCACTACATTACGAGCTTTACTTCGAAAAATAACGGGAATTTGCTCTAAGCTGTTTACTTGCAATTGCCCTCTCATGTATCATAATAGAAGAGATACTAGCTATCTTTTATGTGATAAGGGAGGTAACTTAAATGGCATTCGTTATATTGGATCCATGCGGACCGGAGAAAGCAGCCGAATGTGTCAGTGTGTGTCCAGTTGATTGTATAGAGGAAGGTCCAGACCAGTTTTACATAGATCCAGATATTTGTATCGATTGTGGAGCATGTAAAGCCGTCTGCCCAGTAGATGCAATAGAAGAAGAATACGATATAACACCAGAACAAGAAGTATTCCTAGAAAAAGCAGAGAAATTCTTTGCGAATAAATAGATAAAAAAAGCCGCGCCATCTATTGATGGAGCGGTTTTTTTGTGCCTGTTGTAGTTCTTGAAAAGTCGCGCGGGAGCTACGTGAAGTCGCGTGTCAATCCTAAAAAGTCGCGCACCACCACCTGAAAGATACGCACCCCCCATCCCAGGAGACGCGCCACCACCCGAAGGAGACGCAGACTCCATCCCAAGAGGCGCACCATCACCCGAAAGAGACGCAACCTGCCTCCAAAGAGACGCGTCACTACCCGAAAGAGACACACCAATCCTAAACTACTTCAATATCTCCTCTAAAGCACTCTCCACATCTGTTGTCGGCTGCTGGCAGGCGAAGTTTTCACAAATATAGACAGTCGTTTTATTGCCCATTTGCTTATAATCTGCTGCAAATGGGGCTACCTGTGCCAAACGTTCCGCATCTTCAGCAACCAATAATGTGATATGAGGGAGGAAATGCTGGTTCAGCTGTCGGATTAAACGCTGTCTGTCAAAATCGTTTTCCGCACCGATAATCACAACTTCCTTCGTTGGATTTTCTGTAAGCTGCAGAGCTTGCAGGAAGAACGGCGCTGCAGAGGCTTGACGCTTTATATCATCATAAAAGCTATAATACATTTCATCCACTTTATCAAGGTAACGAGACTCTCCAGTTAAATACCCAATCCTTGCAAGCATTACAGCTGCAACACTATTTCCAGAAGGAAGTGCTCCATCGTAAATATCTTTATCAACAGCTATGAGTTCTTCACTATCATTCCCACTGAAAAAGAATCCACCATTTTCCTCATCCCAGAATAATGCCAACATGTTATCTGCTAGAGCTCTCGCTTTTTTCAAGTATTCTAATGAATACGTTGCATCATATAATTCAAGGTAAGCCCAGGAAAGATAAGCATAGTCGTCAATATATGCCTTATACTTCGTTTCGCCATCACGATACCGAGCCATCAAACGGTCATCATCCATAAGTTTTTCTTCAATAAAGGCAACTGCCCCCTTGGCATAACCTAAATAATCATCCTGATCAAATACTCTTGAAGCCTTTGCCAGAGCTGCAATAGCCATGGCATTCCATGAGGTTAAGACCTTATCATCGACATGTGGGTATACACGTTTTTCCCTTACCTCTAACAGTTTCTGTCGTGATTCCTCTATCTGCTTGCTTAACAGCACAGGCTTGATGCCTCGTTTTGCTGCTTCTATCCCTAAGTCTTTGCCAATGAGGTTCGGAATATTTTCCCCTTCAAAATTACCTTGAGGGGAAATGGAGTAGACATCTGCAAATAAAGAGCCTGCTTCATCCCCGAGTATAGAAAGAATTTCGTCATAGCCCCAAACATAGTACTTTCCTTCCACACCTTCAGAATCGGCATCAATTGCCGAATAATAGGCTCCATCTAATCCCTTCATTTCCCGCTGTAAAAAGGTGATGATTTCAGTAGCTATTTTTTTAAAATGTTCATCCTTTGTAAGTGAAAATCCTTCTGTATATGAAATTAAGAGTAAAGCATTATCATACAGCATTTTTTCAAAGTGGGGGACAAGCCACTTTTCATCTGTAGCATATCTCGCAAAACCAAATCCAATATGATCATAAATGCCACCATCAGCCATAGAGTAAAGGGTTTTCTTCGCCATATCGAGTGCAGTATTGTTCCCATTTGTTTGAAAGTGTCTGTGTAAAAAGGTAAGCACATGTGGCATAGGAAACTTTGGAGCATCCCCAAAGCCCCCATACGTAAGATCAAACTGGCCGGAAAGTTGGTGGAATGCCTCCTGACAGCTTTTCTCCGTAAGTCTCGATTCACTTTTGGCCATGACGGTTCGCTTCAGTGCAGCACGCACACTTTCCGTAAGCTCTGAAATATGGGCAGGATCGTTTTCATATTTTCTGTGCAGCTGTGTCAGCATCTCCATTACACCGGGCATTCCGTATTTACTTTCTTTTGGAAAGTATGTACCTGCATAAAAGGGGATTTGATCTGGCGTCATGATAATGGTTAATGGCCAGCCACCATGCCCCGTCATCATTTGACATACCTTCATATAAATCGAATCAACATCTGGTCGTTCTTCTCTGTCCACTTTTATCGAGACATAATGTGAGTTTAAAAGGTCGGAAACTTCTTCATCTTCAAAGGATTCGTGTGCCATAACATGACACCAATGACAAGTACTATATCCAATAGATAAAAAAATTGGCTTTCCTTCCCGCTTTGCTATAGCAAAGGGTTCCTCACCCCATGGAAGCCAATTGACTGGATTATAGGCATGCTGTAATAAATAAGGAGACTTTTCATTAATTAATCCGTTGGGTTTGCTGCTAGTTGTCATAGGTCATCATCTTCCCCTCAGTTAGATATTTATGGTTACTTTACCACAGTTCACTATATTAATTCAGAGGTAATGTAAATAATTACATACTTCTCTCATAGCGTTACATTAAAAATGCTTTTATTAAAAGGTATGGAAATCCCCAACTCTTAATATATGAAAACAATAATAAATAATAGTAAAATAATAAATATATATTGATAATCGATAAATATGATGCTAAAATCAAATCAATTAGGAATAAATAGGATAGGAGCTAATTATGAATTCAATTAATCCAAATGAGTTTCAAAATAAGACGTTAAAGGTACGATTTACGAGTTCTTTTAAACAACTCTTTCATTTTGGGTGGGAACAAGCACTTTCATGTTTATTCCCAGTCGTCATTTTTGCCTCTTTAGCAATCACTCAAATTATTCCACTTCCTTTTCTGCCACGGTATGACTGGCTTCTCATTATATTCCTTTTAATGCAGTGGTGGATGGTACATTCTGGGCTTGAAACACGAGATGAGCTAAAAGTTATCACATTGTTTCATCTAATTGGTCTTGCTTTAGAGATTTTCAAGGTGCACATGGGGTCATGGTCTTATCCTGAGGAAGGGTATTTCAAGATATTTGGTGTTCCTTTGTATAGCGGATTTATGTACGCAAGTGTGGCAAGTTATTTATGCCAAGCGTGGAGAAGATTAAAGGTTAATTTAGTTAAATGGCCACCGTTTATCGTAGTGATACCATTAGCATCTGCAATTTATTTGAATTTCTTTACCCATCATTTTTTAATTGACATTCGTTGGTTTTTAACTGGACTAATCATTCTTGTCTTTTTGAAATCAGGGGTTACCTACGAGGTTAATAGAATTCGTTATCGTATGCCACTTGCACTTGCTTTTGTACTCATTGGATTTTTTATATGGATTGCTGAAAATATAGCAACGTTCTTTGGGGCTTGGGAATATCCAAATCAAACGGATGTATGGAGCCTTGTTCATTTAGGAAAGGTTAGTTCATGGGTCTTATTAGTGATCGTTAGCTTCCTTATCGTAGCAACTTTAAAGCAGGTAAAAGAGAGGAAAGAAGTAAATTAGTATAATTTAATTCCGAGTTCATCTGGCATATATTTCTTTACCAAATTCTTTGAGAAATTAACTGCTAGCTATGAAAACTAGAAAACATTTTAATATTATTTGTGGATAAAATAAACCCGTTACAGGCTTGGAGCTTGTAACGGGTGAAAAATGAGGTTTTCCAGTTGTAGTTTGTTTTTAGTTGTGGATTTTTAAAAGTGGAATTGATTCTTAAATCGCGCAAACTCTCGTTCATTACGAGCGGCTTTTTCCCAAATATGCTCCTGGTCCGCCTCGATGGTTTTTAGCTTGTCCATTACTTCAGTATGTTGCTCCTTGTTTTCTTCTTTCATAGCGGTGATCTCTTTCCACATGGTAGCCTGATCGGCCTTCATAGCAGCTTGCATGTCTTTTAGAGTGGTTAACTCCTCTTTCATAGTAGCCTGATCAGTCTTCATAGCAGTTTGTTCTTCCATAACATTACCTAGCATTGTAATAATTTGCGATAGAGTATTCTCCATCCGATCAAATCGTTCCTCACTCAATCTAATCACCTCCTTGTCCTACTCATTATAACGTAGCATCTATAAGGTATCTACAGGGGAAATTTCTCCCACCCTGAGGTGCTGTGTGTCTAAATCAAAAGACACTTTATTCCTCTACCGCTACCGCAATTTTACTGGCGATCCAACGTTCTGCAGTCGCTTCATCAATTTCATATATTTTCCCCGCACGGAGCAAATCCCCATGGTATGCAGTTTGTACATTCATTTTTACCTTCATTTTTGTTCTCCTCCAATTCATTGCATAACCCAAGTATACAGGAAATAAGTCTTTGAATGAACCCCACATAACAAACGTTTGAAGTGGGGGATTCCTAAGAACACCTTCGCAACCGAAAGTTATGTTATTAGGCTATCCCTGCGTCCCCGCAGTTAGAAGTCGTAACGCTTCGTTTTTAAGATTCAAGCTTGCGTTTTTATCCCGGTCATGATGTGCGCCGCAATGGGGACAAACCCATTGGCGCAATCCGAGATCTTTAACGGCTTTATTTTGATAGCCACAATCTGGTGTGGAGCAAAGCTGACTGGACGGAAAATTCCTGGCAACGGCTATCACGCGCTTCCCATACCAAGCCGCTTTGTATTCCAGCATCTGGTGAACAGCTCACTTCGTTGATGGCTTTTGCCAATTTATGATTTTTCAGCATGTTGGACACCTGCAAGTCTTCGATACCAATAATGTCGTGGTTTTTGATAATAACAGTAGAAATTTTATGCAGGTAATCCTGCCGTGCATTGCTGATACGCTCATGAAGACGCGCTACTTTTCGTTTTTGTTTTTGATAGTTCATGGCGTCCTGTAAGGCTCGTTTTTGCTTTAGCGCCAGCTCTTTACGCCTGGAAAGAATACGCTGTTCTTTTGCCAAGCGGGACTCTAATGTACGAAAGTGTTTCGGATTCTTATATACGGTGCCATCCGAAAGCACGGCAAAATCTTTTAGTCCAACGTCAATTCCAACAGCAGAACCAGTTTTGGCTAACGGTTTTCCCTCTATTTCAGCCAAGATCGAGATAAAATATTTGCCGCTTGGATTGCGTCTTATCGTAGCGCTCAGGATCCGTCCCTCCACTTCACGGCTATTGGCAAACCTGACAAGACCTAATTTTGGTAATTTGAGTTTGTTCCCCACAACCGCAATATTATGATTGGTGCACTTTGTCGTATAAGACTGAACCGGGTTTTTCTTTGATTTAAACCGTGGCGCTTTATTCTGTTTTTGGAAAAAGCGGTTATATGAATCAGCCAAGTGTTTAAGCGCTGACTGCACGGCTATGCTATCCACTTCTTGAAGCCATACCAATTGCTTTTTGAGTTGTGTAAGCTGGGCGGAACAAGCCTTGTATGTCAAGCCTTTTCCTGTCTTCGTGTAAGCTTCATTCCATTGGTTCAGGAAATGATTGAACACAAAACGGGAGCAACCAATCGTCTTCGCAATGAAGACTTCTTGTGATGCATTTGGATAGAGTCGAAACTTATAGGCTTTGTGAATAGACATATTTTTCACAACTTTCTTATATGAATATTATATCTATTATATCAGAAAAACACGTACGAATGTTCGTTATTTGTATGTAATACATGAAACCCAGACAATTCATCTCCACCCTAGCTAAGCTTGAGGATGGAGTCTTCTTGTCCAAAACCGATAAAAAAATAAGTGGCTCCTGAAAGAGAGTCACTTTGGTAGAGTTATATCTCAGTTATATTAGGTGTGTTATTATATTCTGCTGTTATCATGTAGGTGTTCAGGCCTTCCGTCTTTTTCTGAGTTGAGTGTTTCCAAGGGTGTAGGACTCGGCTTGGCAAAATAATAACCTTGGAATAATTCATATCCCATTTTAGTAAGATAGTGATAATCTGCTTCTGTTTCGACACCTTCTGCAAGTGCTTTTGCACCCATCTCACGTGAGAGTTTTACTACGGATGCTGCAACTTCCTGTTTGGCTTTGTCTTCACTCACGCCACTAGAAAATTCCATGGCAAGCTTCACAATATCAGGTCTTAGATCGGCTAATTTTTGCAGATCATTAAAGCCTGTTCCAACATCATCTAAGGCATATTTAAAACCGTGATCACGATAATAATTTAAGATGGATTTCAAATGCTCAATATTTTCTACTTCATCTGTTTCCACTACTTCAAATACTACCTGCTCCGGCTTTATCTTAAGCTTCTTAATCAAAGCAAAGGTAGTGGCAAGACAATGCTCCGGAACATAAATAGCGGTTGGAATAAAATTAATAAAGATTAATTTATCAGTAGGTAAAGTAGCAGCGTTCCGAACTGCCTGTAGCCTGCAGGCACGATCAAGAGCAAACGTCCGATTTCTCACCCTTGCTGCTTCAAATAGCTTGAAAGGAGGGATGATGTTTTCATCTTGATCTACTCCTCTTGAAAGAAGCTCGTACCCTACAATTTCAGAACTTTCATTTATTCTTTCTATAATAGGTTGGAAATGGGTGCGAAGTTGGCTTTCCTCGATAACCTCATCAATCCAGCTTGACTCCCGTTCTATATGAAACTCATGGATTTGTTTCATTTTATATAACGTTTTAAGTGGATCTTCTCTGTTTGACTCGACAGCATAAATGCTTTTAGGGTTCAAATGGGCTTCTACATAATCGATCATATCGAATAAAATAGGTTCCATAACCCAAAACATTCTCTCATTTACTGCACTCCACGTATTCTCTGGTTTTCCTTCTATGTAATGTATAAGTGGTTGTGCATCTTGATCATCAGCAAAATAAACAGTATAACCTTTTGGTTTTGGCTGACAAATATCACAAAACATGTTTAGTACACCTCTCTTAAACTATTTCTTCCTAGTCTATTTATACCAGATAAGAAGACCCATTACTATTAAAGAGAGAGGATTTTTCAGGGGATTTTTATGGTTAAGAAGATGCTGGATAAAGATCTACTTGTAGGCACATCTAGCCAAAAAACAGGCAAGAAGTCCAGCATTTATTTTGGTTTGCTAAATTATAGGAATATGCTATATTTTAAGTTAATTAAAGAGTTGTCTATATACAAACTATGGTGATGGTAGAAATTTAAATATAAGAGGTGTTTTCATGACTCATCCCATTCAAAACCAAATTGGAGCTGTATTCATTCCGGTAAGCAATATAGAGAAAGCAAGAGATTGGTATAGTAATATTTTAGGTTTAAAAACTGTGGGAGAAATACAGTTTGGTCATCTTTATGTGTTACCAATGGAGGGTACAGGGATTGTGCTAGACAGCAAGATTTATTCAGAGGACCATGTATATAAAACTCCAGCATTTCACCTGAATACGAAAGATATTAAAGAAGCATTTCAATTTATGAAGAAGAAGGGTGTTAACCTAACGACGGAGATTGAACATGATCATTATTTTAATTTTCAAGACCCTGATGGAAATATGTTAATGATTTGCAAATGTTGATGTTAGTTAAATGAGGGACATACAAAAGTATCGCTGAGAGATTATAACCCAAACTATAATGCAAAGCCTTGTATAAAGATTTGCTTAGTTCGGGTTTTGTATGAATTTAATATAATTTAGTTTAGGCAGAACATGGAGACCCCTCAAAAATCAAAACCCATTTTCTTCTTGCGAAGTGAAGCGGTCGAAGCTTTCCTTGTTCTACGGGAACAGCACGAGCTGAAGCCGTGCCCGTGGAAAGCATAGTGTTATTTCAAAGCGGTGCTATAAAGTATTATTTGTATTTAAAAACTGACAATTTAGTTATGTCCTAGCCTCTTAAAATTTTAAGGGGTTGATTTGGAGGAAAGGATTTTTACCAACCTTCTTCTCCCTTCAATAGAAAAGTAGAAATGTAGAGTGGGGATTTTTTTAGTAGCTATAAACACTTTCGCATGTTTCGGCTATTGGCTCGTAATAACAATGCTGTTTGTACTGCCCTGTGAGGGGTTGGTCATACCAAGTAGGTGGACATTCACCATAGGGATTGAAATACCAAAGCGCAAATTTGGAAGGGTGTTGTCGCCAATAATCTAAGGTCTGTTTTGCTAATCTTTTTTCTACAGTCCTTGCTCTGTTGTAAAAGACGTTTCCTTTTTGTACTGCTTCAAAGGAGTAATTTCCACCTTGAATTTGAAAAATAACATCGTTAATGGACCTTAAATCTTGAAAATCTAAACAGTCGGCCTTTAAACGGTTAACGATAACGTTCCCAACCATCAGCATTCCCAGTTTACCTTCACCTTCTGCTTCTGCTCGCATCATTCTTGCTACTAAATCAACATCACTATCCGTGTATCTCACTCTAGCCATTTTTATCACCTCTAAAAGCAGTGTATTAAAAAAAGCCTACTAAAATGTAGGCTTTTTACAAATTTTACGAATGGACAAGTAGAAATTTTAGTCAGGTCTGTAATATATTTATTTTTGCTCCAACGTATCGTAGACCTTTTTGCCATTTATCCACGTTTCTGACACCTGAAGTTTATATAGTTCACTTGATTTTATGTCTTTAGGATGGGTATCCAGTAAAATAAAATCAGCCTTATGCCCAGTTTCTATTTTTCCTTTTTCGTTTTCGCGATGTTCCAGTTCGGCTGCTCGGACCGTATAAGCAAAGAAGCAATCATCGACACTTAACTTTTCTTCAGGGATCCAGCCACCTTCTGGTTTCCCATCTAAATCCATACGGTTAACTCCCGCGTATATTTCCTGTATAGGGGAGAGGGGACCAATTGGTGTATCAGAGCTGCATGTGAAAGGGATACCTCTATCTAGTACGGTTTTCCATGGATTACAATAGCGTTCTCTTTCTGTCCCTACCCAGTTTAACGTTTGATCATGTTCATCCATCATGAAGCCGGGCTGGGTCTCAAGGTATGGTTTTATTTCTTCTAGCTTTTGTAGTAAATCTGGTGCTAAAACCTGTGCATGGATAATACGATGCCTGCGTTTCTTGGTATCGACGTTACCTAGAGCGCCAAGTGCTTGCTCTACCGCGCGATCTCCAATAGCATGCATCGCAACTTGCATATTGTTTTCGTCAGCTAATTGCACGATGTCACGAAGCTCCTCTTGCGAATAAATTAACGTACCTCGTGTATGTGGTCTATCTGAATAAGGCTCTCTTAACGCAGAAGTATGCAAGCGTTGTGTACCATCAAGGAAAATTTTTACGGCCCCAATTTTCACTTGGTCACTACCGTCACCTGTCCGGAGTTTCCACTTATTTAAATAGTCAGCTAGATCGTTTTTGTTAAAAATGTAATGATGAAGCCAGACATCGATTAGGAGTTTTCCCTCATTTTCCAGGGTTCTATATGTGTTCCAAAGCTTCTCAAAATCTCCAGCAAAGTTAAGATCATCCGTATGGACAGAGGAGATACCATTTTCTAGTAGGGGAGGGATTGCCATTTCTAATGCTTTATAAATTTCTTCCTGTTCTTTCTTTCGGAAATGAAATTTAATAAAGTGAACGGCAGTATCTTTAAATCTTCCTGTCCATTGGCCATCTTTATCTTTTTCAATGAATTGTTCATGATTTCTGAGAAGATCTGGTTCTTCTTTAACAATGTTTAACGCTTCTTTATTTAGTACACATTCGTGTCCATCATCATGGAGGAAATAGGCTGGTTTACTATATTCCAATTCCTCTAGATCCTCTGCTGTTAGTGGTTTGTCTTTATCCTTTAAATGGCTGTCAATTAATCCTCGTCCAACCAACCAGTCATGTTCTTCCATTTTCTCCTCTTCATAGGTGTTATGGACAATTTTTTTCATTTCACTGAAAGAGGTGACCTTCCTTAAGTCTATCTCTTTTTTCATAAAGCCGAACCGAAGTAAATGCATATGAGAATCATTAAAAGCAGCGGTAAGGACTTTTCCTTTGCCATCTACTATATTGGAGCCCTGCTCTTGCGATAATCCCTTTTTAATAAAGGAAATTTTTCCGTTTTCCACACCAATGTGGTAAATATCCTCTGTGTTTTCCTTATCATATGGTCTATATAGGCGAACATTATTGATTATTTTCATATTCCATTACACTCCTTCTAATTGCCGTATACCCATAAGAAGGAAGGACCTAACATGGTACATAGATATAATTATTTAGAAAGAAGGATTGTCTCTCCCTTTATAGAATAGTTAAAGAGAAAGGGAGGGACATGTATGTATACAATAAACGAACTTTACCAGGATATGGAGCAATTCAATGAATGGGCGGAAACCTTATATAAGATTGAGGAGAATCTTTTCTTCACCCCAATTGCTGAGGGCAAATGGGCAATGGCGGAGATTATGACACATATTGCTTATTGGGATACATATATTCTTACTGCTATGCTACCCAAAATGGAGCAAGATGCGGACATTCAAAGCATCGATATTGAAAAACTTAACAAGGAAGCGGCCACCCACGCGAAATCAGGAATCAGCCAGAAACAAATTTTGCAGGAACAGCAGCAAGCAAGGAATGCTTTACTTACAGCGTTGAAAGCGAAAGATGAATCATTTTTCACAACAACTTTTAAATTAAATGGCGAAACGCTTGACGAGCACTCTGGCTATCCGCACAACGCGTTTAATTACTTTAGCGGCTTTGTTTGGCATGACAACCATCACAGGAAGCAAATAGAAAACTTCTTAGATGAGCAGAACCAATCCGTTTAATGAATGATTAAATGGGACACTTCATTAGGAAGACCCCGTTGTATCGCAATACAAAGACATTGCAGAAAAGAAATGGGAGAAAAGATTATACTATAAGGGTAGCACTGAAAATTACTTTCTGTGCTACCCTTGGCATTTTATATTGAATAACCATAATGTAATTTAAATTAGGGGGTTATCTTCTAATAAAATAAATTACTGTGCAGTTAATCCACCATCGATTACAAATTCCGAACCAGTTGAATAGCTCGATTCATCTGAAGCTAGGAATAGTACCATGTTTGATACCTCTTCTGGTTGCGCTACACGTTTTAATGGGATCTGTGCAGAAAATGTTTCCACAGCAGCTTTAGTATCTTCTTGTACTACCATAGGGGTAGCAATCACCCCAGGATGTACAGAGTTCACCCGGATACCCATAGCCGCTAAATTCATGGCTGCTGCTTTTGTCATACCACGTACCGCAAATTTTGTATCTGTATAACCTACAGCGCCTGCAACTAAACCATTCATTGACGAGATATTTATGATGGACCCACCGCCCGATCTAGCCATTAACGGTGCAACAGTTTTCATGCCAATAAATACGGAAGTCTGGTTAATATCCACAATCCGACGATATTCTTCAAGCGAAATGTCTAGAATACTTTTGGCCATCGTAATTCCTGCATTATTAACTAATACATTCACTTGACCGAACTTCTCTTCCGTAATTGCAAGTACATTATTCCAGTCTTCTTCACTTGTAACGTTTTGTTTTACAAAGATCACATTATCACCTAATTCAGCAGCTAATGCTTGGCCTTTTTCTTCGTTTAAATCTGTTAGTACCACTTTTGCACCTTGTTCTACAAATAATCTTACATGGGCAGCACCCATGCCTTGAGCTCCACCAGTAATGATTGCAACTTTATTCTCTAAACGATTCATTTATATTTGCCTCCGTGTCTTAGATTAGCTAAAAACTATGCAGAACGGAATGATAATAGTTATTTTGAACCCTTCAACTTATTCAGTAACTTTTTTTGAATATCAATATACTGAAGTAACTCTTCATCAGTGAGTACACTATATATATTTTCATAGTATTGCTGACCAAGATATTCGGCTTCGCGTAACATATCATTGCCTGCGCTTGTTAAGCTTAAATAAATTTTTCTCCGGTCATGTGGATCAAATGTGTTTTCAATATAGCCAGCATCTAATAATTTTTTAGTAATGATAGAAATACTGCTTTTTGAATATCCGAGTTTATTGGATAATTCTATGGGTTGGCATTGTTCAAGTTTGCGAATTTCGCTTAATACAATAAGCGAAGAAATGCCAATTGGTTTAGTCAATCCTTCTGTAAATTGGATAATATTTGCGTTGTTTACCTGTTCGACCATATTAATTAATTCGTAAAATGTTGGTTTATTCATTGGCTTCTCCTTTGATTAGCGCAATTGAATCGAACCACCGTCTACCATTATCGTTTGTCCTGTAATATAACGAGCATCCTCAGAGGCTAAGAACACAGCGACACGCCCGACATCTTCTTCAGGTTCTCCCCAGCGGCCTAATGGGATTGAGGAAAGGCTTGTCTCATACATTTCAGGGAAGTCCTCAGCCCATTTTTCTACAGCTTGGCTTTTTGCAATAGGACTGATTAGATTAACATTGATATTAAATTTCCCCCATTCATTAGCTGCAACGCGACAAATAGCACGTATTGCTTCTTTTGCTGCTGCATAAGAGGTTTGCGTTGGTTGGCCCGATAAGCCAGCACCAGATGCAAAGTTAATCACGGTGCCTTCTGTCTCTTTTAAATGAGGAAATGCTGCTTTCATCAAGTAGAAAGTAGGGTAAAAGCCTGTACCAAATGAGAAATCAAAATCTTCTTGGGTTGTTTCTTCGAACGGCTTTTGTTTCGACGCATGCGCATTATTAACTAGTACGTCTAATTTACCATACTTTGCAACAACCGTTTCAATAATAGTAGGTAAGTTTTCAACATCAAAAAGATCTCCTTTTATAAACATTGATTTAGGAGAAATCTCTCTAACTTTTGCTTCCACAACTTTTCCAGCTTCATCATTAATATCAATTAATACTAAAATGGCACCTTCTTTGGCCATGGTTGTGGCCATACCAGTAGCAATACCACCAGCACCGCCAGTGATAATCACAATCTTATCCTCTAAACGCATGATTATTACTTCCTTTCCTAAGATTTAATGCCATTATAAACAATAAAGGTTCGGCAGTAAACTGTATAGATTATTATGAAAATTAAATACATAAAACTACTAGATAAAATCAATAAAATTTATTGGTGATAGAAGCAATTGAAAATAAAAAGAAGAAAAGAGGGGGAAGTGTTTAAGTAAAAAAGAAATCCGAACTTGGATTGTCTTTCATTCAATCTAGTTCGAATTTCTTCTGTATTTCCGAAGCGTTAATTAGAGAACTTATATCAAGACAGTTTTTTACTCATTAATCTATCACTTCAAAAATTCGCCATCCTAAAGGGGGGACTTCAAACTCCGAAGCACTGTCTTGATGTTCGATTTTTTGCGTAGGTAGGGAAATCTCATTGTTTAGCTCTCTACCAAAAATAGTCTTCGAAACATGCGATACAGATTCACTGTTATTTAGCATGACGACTAACTGCTGGTTACCCAATCTCTTCTCATAGACAAGCACATTTTTCTCATCATTTGCATGGAGAAAGCGAAATGTTGCTTTATTTCCAAATAACGCATTCTGCTTACGTAAAGCGATGAGTTCTTGGACAAATTGGAACAGCCCTTGATCTTGCCTACTTGAATCCCACTCCATACATGCACGACATCCAGGGTCTTGCCCACCGCTCATTCCAATTTCATCTCCATAATAGATGCAAGGAGTTCCCGTAAAGGTTAACTGAAATAAATAAAGTAGCTTCACTCTTGCTGCACTTTCTTTCGCCAAAGTTAGAATGCGCGGTGTATCATGGCTATCCAAAAGATTAAAGGCTGCCTCATTGACGTTTTGCGGATACATATGCATGACCCGGTTAATAACATAAGAAAACGTGGTTGGTTGCATGTCGTTTTCTGCAAAAAAATTAATTGCCCCGTTGGTGAATGGATAGTTCATAACCGCGTCAAACTGATCCCCTTGTAACCACGGCATGGAATCATGCCAAATTTCTCCGAGAATGTATGCTTCAGGGTTTACTTCTTTTACGACTCGGCGAAAGTCACGCCAAAACGTATGATCCACCTCATTGGCAACATCAAGTCGCCAGCCATCAATGTCAAATTCCTCTACCCAATAACGGGCCACTTCGAGTAAATAGTCACGGACTTCTTTGTTTTCCGTGTTTAGTTTTGGCATCGACGAAACAAAAGAGAATGTATCATAGTTTGGTGCAGGATCTGTAACAACTGGGTAATCCCATAAGTGAAACCATTCCTTGTATTGGGAGTTTTCTTGGTTTTCAAGAACATCCTGAAATGGAGGGAAATAGTATCCACTATGATTAAACACGGCATCGAGCATTACTCGAATACCACGTTTATGACATTCCTTAATCAACGTACGGAAGGTTTCCTTATCACCAAATTGCGGATCAATTTCCATATAATCAATGGTGTCGTATTTATGGTTAGAGTATGCCTTGAATATAGGGGTAAAGTAAATCCCGTTAATGCCAAGTCTTTCTAAGTAATCAAGATTATTAATAACCCCTTGAAAATCGCCGCCAAAGTAGTTTGAAGGTGTTGGGTCCTCAGATCCCCATGGAAGAGTGCCTTCAGGATTAATAGAGGCATCCCCATTAGCAAATCGCTCTGGGAAAATTTGATACCAAACAGTGTCTTTTACCCAATTTGGCGCCTGAAAGACATCAGCCTTATTTAAATATGGAAAACAGAAGAAATGGCTAATTTCAGTTGGAAGAGTAGAAAAGATACCATCTTCCGCAACATAGCATTCTTCATCACCATCTGAGCATAAAAAGCCATATCGCATTCTACGGAATGTTGGTTTAACTGCAATAAACCAATAGTCATATAAGTCTGTAGAACCGGAACGGGTCATGGAATTTGTTTCAGTTTGCCATTTTCCATCCTTCCAATCATAGGGGTCCCCGTAGATGAGCTGAACATCTTGCATGTCACCTTTTTTCGTCTGCAAAACAATGTGAAGCGTTTCCGCATCATATGCATAGGCAAAATTATTTTTGGGGCGATGATAGATTGCTTCTTTTATCATTGGTTGTAACCTCCTTTTTGAACAAACGTTTGCGCATAAGTCACTAAATTATTTACAACACTTATACTGATAGAGAAGTAGATTTGTAGAGAGCATAGCATAAAACTGGGTTTAATGTAAGCGATAACTTAGTTGATACTACAGTATTTTTTAAAATTTAAAAAAGTTGTTGTTCTTTCCTTAAAAAAATGTATAATAAAGATACAGCGTTTGTGCAAACGATTTCATAAATATACTTAACGCGCTGATATAGGGGAGGTAAATTAGATGAAGAAAAGATTTATTTACTTATTCGCAATGGTGTTACTCATTAGTATTCTAGCAGCTTGTGGACCTGATGAAGTAAATCAGGAAAGTAGTTCAAGTTCAGAAGAGGAAAGTGTAGAAGGTGAAATGCCAGAAAAGCCAGAGTCTTTGAAGCTTTGGGTGAACGCTGAAGAGAAACAACAAGAAGCAGTCGAAGAAATTACAAACAAATATACAGAAGAAACAGGAATTGAAGTGGAAATGGTTCCAGTAGATATGCTTGAACAAGTAGAAAAGCTTGATGTGGAAGGTCCTGCAGGTAATGGACCAGATATTATTTTCCAGCCGCATGATAGAATTGGAGATTTGGCACTTAGAGGCTTAGTTGAACCAGTTAATTTTGGTGATTTAGAAAGCGATTACACAGATACTGCATTGCAGGCTGTCCAATTTGAGGAAGAGTATTGGGGATATCCGGCTGTAATTGAAACATATGCAATGTACTACAATAAATCGCTTGTTGAAGAAGCTCCAGAATCAATGGAGGATATCATGGCAATTGCAGAACGTGATACGAACGCAGCAAACGACGAATTTGGATTTTTGATGGAAGCTGCTAACCTCTACTTTGTGTATCCGTTCTTCTCAGGTAACGGTGCATACGTGTTTGCAAATGAAGGCGGAAATTATGACATTTCAGATATTGGCCTTGCAAATGAAGGCGCAGTAAAAGGTGGCGAACTTGTTAAATCTTGGTTCGACAATGGATATATTCCGCAGGATTTAACACCAGATATTATGAATGGTCTTTTCCAAGAAGGTAAGGTTTCAAGTGTAATCAATGGTCCATGGATGGTTCGAGATTATTCAGAGGCTTTAGGTGATGACTTGGCAGCTATGCCGTTACCTGTTTTAGATAATGGTGAAAACCCGAAATCATTTGTAGGGGTAAAATCTTATATGCTTTCCTATTACTCTGAAAATAAAGAGTGGGCAGAAGATCTAATGGCATACATTACAAACTATGATAACTCGAAGATTTACTATGAAACAGCTGGTGAGATTCCTGCTAGGGATGATGTAATGGAAGATCCAATTATCGCAGAAGATCCTATTTTCTCTGCGTTTGCTGAACAAACAACATATGGCGAACCAATGCCAAGCATTCCGGCAATGCAGCAAGTGTGGGATCCGTTTAACGATGCATTGAGTTTTATTTCTAAAGGTGAGCCTGTAGACGAAGTTTTACAAGAAGCAGTAGATACAATTCATGAGCAGATCGAGGCTTCTGGAGCAAATTAAATATAAAGTGAAGCTTCAATTAATGGTGGGTTTCGTTCTTCCACTGATTGTTAGTTGAACGAATTGGGATTAATTGACTGTATGGAAAGAGGTTTCACGTCTTTCCATACAGTTGTTTACATACGGGTTGAAAATATAGGGGGAACTCAAATGGCAACGAAACAACCAAAGGGAAAAACCGGTATAACACGGCTGCGAAATCTAGCAACGCTTCTATCTATCCTTTTGCCTGGACTAGGGCAACTATATAATAGAAGATTCCTAAAAGGTATTCTTATTTTCCTTGTAGCAGTGTCTTTCTTAGTCACAACATGGAACTATATCGATATTGGAATTTGGGGGTTGTTTACGCTTGGTACGGTCCCACGTGATCATCACTCCATACAGTTATTAATTCAAGGTATTATCTCATTAATTGTACTTGCGTTCGGAATTGCAATCTATGTATATAACATTCGGGATGCTAGAAAAGATGCAAAGGCAAGGGAGGATAACAAACCGAATCCTACCTTACTACAAGGGATGACTAGTTTTTATGACAATGGTTTTCCTTACTTCATGATCTTACCTGGACTGCTTTTACTTCTATTTATTGTAGTTGTTCCACTCGTATTTATGTTGGCTTTAGCATTTACGGACTACAATCAATATAACGCACCCCCACGTAATCTATTAAGTTGGGTTGGCTTTGATAATTTCGTAGACTTGGCAAACGTTGGAATTTGGAAAGACACGTTTTTGAGTGTGTTTTCTTGGACAATTGTGTGGACGGTTGTAGCTACAACAATGCAAATTGTATTAGGTTTGTTTTTAGCACTACTTGTAAACGATAAAAGAATTAAATTTAAGCGGACAATTCGTACAGTACTAATACTTCCATGGGCTGTTCCCGCTTTCGTTTCCATCTTAATATTTTCTGCGCTATTTAACCCTACATTTGGGGCAATTAATCGTGATCTACTTAGTCAATTTGAAGTCATGATTCCATGGTTGTCAGATCCGTATTGGGCAAAAATGGCGTTGATTATGATTCAGACATGGCTAGGCTTTCCATTTGTATTTGCTCTCTTTACTGGGGTACTCCAAAGTGTTCCTCAGGATATGTATGAAGCAGCAGATGTGGATGGTGGCACACGCTTTCAAAAATTACGTTTTATTACGATGCCACATTTATTGTTTGCGACAGCTCCATTATTAATTATGCAATATGCCGGGAATTTTAATAACTTTAACATAATCTACCTGTTTAACGAAGGAAACCCTGCCGTTCGAGGTCAAAACGCAGGGGGAACAGATATTTTAATTTCCTGGGTCTATAAGTTAACTTTTGAAACAAATAACTATAATATGGCAGCTGCAATAACGATTATTATGGGATTAATCATTTCTATTTTTGCCTTTTTCCAATTTAGAAAAACCGCATCATTTAAAGAGGAGGGACGTTACTAATGGCAATGTCGAGGAAAAAGAAATCAAGAATTGAAGTAGCGTTCATCTATTTATTCTTTTTAATTATGTTTGTCATTATTGGATACCCTTTGTTTTGGGCTCTCATGATGAGTCTTAACCCAGGATCTAATATGCTCGTAACAGATCTGTTTCCCAAAGCACCGACCTTGGAACATTATAAATGGCTATTTACAGATCCGAACAGTGACTATTTAATATGGTATCGAAACAGTTTGTATGTCGCAGTCGTTAATGCAGTAGGTTCGGTCATTATTACGTCATTGATAGCCTATGCTTTTTCCAGATATAAATTTGTGGGAAGAAAATATGGTTTGTATATGTTCCTATTACTGCAAATGTTTCCAGCGCTTATGGGAATGGTAGCTTTATATATTTTGCTTAACACAATCGGATTAACTGATTCACTGTTTGGCTTAATGGTTATTTACTTAGGTGGTCAGATTCCATTTAATGCGTGGCTCGTGAAAGGCTATTTTGATACGATTCCGAAAGAATTAGATGAAGCAGCTAAAATAGACGGCGCAGGACATTTAAAAATCTTTTGGACAATTATGCTACCACTCGCCAAACCAATCCTAGCTGTTGTCGCGTTATTTAATTTCATGGCGCCATTTATGGACTTTTTGTTGCCGAGAATCGTATTAACAAGTCCGGAAAACTTCACTTTAGCGCTTGGTTTATATAACTTTATTAATGATCAGTTTTCTACCAACTTTACCCGATTTGCTGCCGGTTCTATCTTGATCGCAATACCAATTGCGCTTGTCTTTTTACTCCTACAGCGTTATTTAATATCTGGTTTAACATCAGGAGCTACAAAAGGGTAGACATCAAAAAGAAAACAGGAGGAACCCATATGCTTGAAGATACAAGCTTTGCCATACTACCAGAGAATAAACAAGATACGACTGGAAAACATTATCTCGATATAGGGAATGTTCTTTCCATTGAAAAACAACAGAATATGTACCAACTAGCATGTACGAATGGGTTTGTGACACTTTGTTTTTATACGGATGCCATTCTCAGAGTTGTGATGAACCCTACATCACAGCCTGTGCTGGATCTTTCCAAATCAGTACATGTAACACCATTAGATGTTTCCGTTTCAGAAGAGGATTCTGAAGCGGTGTTGCTTCTTAAAACAAAGAAACTTGAAGTGAAGATAGAGAAAAACCCATTGCGGATCACCGTCAAAGATGAAAACTCTCGAATTCTTGTAAAAGAACAAGAGCGGGGAATGGCATACGACCAAAATGGGGAAATACGTGTATGGAAACAAATGGAGGAATCAGACCATTTCTATGGATTTGGAGAGAAGAGTGGTTTTCTTGACAAACGTGGTGAAAAATATGAAATGTGGAACACGGATGTATATGCACCACATAATCCCGAAACAGATCCATTATACGAGTCTATTCCTTATTTTATGACATTACGGAATGGGAAAGCTCACGGTATCTTTTTTGATAACACATTCCGTACCTTTTTTGATATGAAGTCAGAGATTGATAGATATTCCTTTTCAGCAGAAGGGGGACAGCTTGATTATTATGTCCTAGCAGGTCCGGATCCGAAAAAGGTACTTGAACAGTATACGTACTTAACAGGAAGAATGCCGATTCCGCCGAAATGGGCGATCGGTTATCACCAATCACGTTATAGTTACGAAACAGAAGCGGAAGTAAGAGAGCTCGCAGCCAATTTCTTAGAACGTGATATTCCAGTCGACGTGATCCATCTTGATATCCACTATATGAATGGATACCGGGTATTCACCTTTGACAGAGATCGTTTTCCAAATCCGGAAAAGCTAATCGCAGATCTGCGCGAAATGGGTATACGGGTTGTTCCAATTGTGGACCCAGGGGTAAAGCAGGATGCAGAATACCCGATTTATCAAGAAGGTGTACAAGGGGATAATTTTTGTAAATATATTGAAGGTGACATTTATTTTGGCGATGTTTGGCCAGGTAAAAGTGCGTTCCCTGATTTCACGGAAGAGAAAGTTCGGAAGTGGTGGGGCGAAAAGCATGCATTCTATACAGATATGGGCATTGAGGGAATTTGGAATGATATGAACGAGCCTGCTGTATTTAACGAAACGAAAACGATGGATACTTCGGTCATGCACCGAAATGATGGCCGTCCAACTACACACAAAGAACTCCATAATGTGTATGGGCTGTTAATGGGGAAAGCAACTTATGAGGGGATGAAGGATCAGCTTCAAGGAAAACGCCCTTTCTTACTTACACGGGCAGGTTATTCAGGAGTGCAGCGATACGCAGCTGTCTGGACAGGGGATAACCGAAGCTTCTGGGAGCATTTACAAATGTCCTTACCAATGGTCATGAACCTCGGTTTGTCTGGTGTAGCATTTACAGGACCTGATGTTGGTGGATTTGCTCATGATACCAACCCTGAACTGCTTGTACGCTGGACACAGGTTGGCGCATTTACACCGTATTTCCGTAACCACTCTGCACTGAATACAACGTATCAAGAGCCATGGCAATTTGGTGAAAAATACGAAACGATCATGAAAAAATATATGCAGATGCGGTATGAATGGCTTCCACAGCTTTACAGTCTATTCTTTAAGGCTAGCCAAACAGGACTTCCTGTCATGCGCCCGCTATTTATGGAATACCCGGTTGATGAAAGAACGTACAATCTGAATGATGTGGTCATGATTGGCGATAATGTTCTATTGGCGCCAATTCTTTCGCCAGGAGTAACAGATCGTGCGGTGTACTTGCCTGAAGGGGAATGGATACTATGGGCGACAGGTGAAACTTATGAAGGTAAACGTGCCCATTTGGTTCACGCTGAGCTTGTGGATCTTCCGCTTTTCATTAAAAAGGGAACGGCTGTTATGCAAACAAAGTGGGTTTCAAATCAAGAGAAAGAAACAAAACAACGCAGCATGCATGTAGTGGCAGGTAACCCAGGTGATGTCTACTCCTTCACGTACTATGATGATGATGGCGAGACGTTTGCTTACGAAAAAGGCGAATACTTAAAATGGAATATTGAGATCAAATCAGAGGAAGATGCGATCCATGTTACCATTTTAGATAAAGAAGGAAATTATACGCCTCCATATAAGGAAGTAGACGTTAATCTAGCCGGGTTAAAACCGAATCAAAATGTTATACTAAATGGAAAAACATACGAAGACAAACAACAATTGAAGATAATTTTATAAGTGCGTGTTCAAAAAGGAGGATAAAAAGGACCAAGAAGTTCGAGGCGGCGTAGCTTTGAGTATCGGAACGTATGCAATTAATACGTGAGGTACGGAAAAGCAAGCCAACGAAGAAATTCGATGTGTCATTTTTACCGGATTTTTTGAGCAACCTCTATAATGAAAAGTAGTGGGTGAGTATATGGTAACAATTAAAGATGTAGCAAAGGCAACAGGGGTTTCACCTTCTACTGTGTCACGAGTGATTGCCGATAATCCAAGAATAAGTCCAGATACGAAAAAGAAGGTTCGCAAAGCAATGAAGGACCTGGGATACCACCCAAACGTAAACGCCCGAAATCTTGTCGTGAAATCAACAAAAGCAATTGGCGTAATTCTGCCATCTTCTGCTGATAAATCTTTACAAAATCCTTTTTTCCCAGAAGTACTAAGGGGAATTGGTTCCATTACACATAAAATGCAGTATTCCATGACATTATCGAGTGGAGATACAGAGGAAGAAATTTTTAATGAAGTGGAACGTATGGTTTATGGTAGCTACGTTGATGGGGTTATTCTCCTATATTCCCGTGTAAACGATCGGATTACGGATTTCTTAATCGAAACAAACTTCCCTTTTGTTATTGTCGGGAAGCCGTATGACAATGTAAGCAATATTACACATGTGGACAATGATAATTTTAAAGCAGGTAAAGACATTACTTCCTATCTAATTGAGCAAGGGCATGAACGAATTGCTTTCATAGGTGGTGCGAAGGATTTATTTGTGACAGTTGACCGGGAAGCTGGTTATGAGGCGGCAATGCGAGAGGCGGGCATTCCAGAAAATCCGGCGTATAAACTGCACACTGAGTTTTTAAAATCTGGTGGTAGGGAAGCGGTGGAAAAGCTCCTGTCACTTGATGTGAAACCAACAGGCATTGTCGTAACAGATGATCTGATGAGTTTAGGTGTGCTAAGTACGTTGGAGGAGTTAGGATTCCATGTTCCACTTGATATGTCGTTGGTAAGTTTTAATAATGTTTATTTATCGGAAATAACCAGGCCTGCTTTAACGACGGTGGATGTACAAATCCATCAGCTTGGAGCACAGTCAGCAAAAGCGCTGATTGAATTGACACTGAATAAGGACGAACCGGCTAAGCGAATTATTATCCCACATCAAATTGTCTACAGGGATTCGGTAAGTAAAATAGAAAAATAGTGGAAGATAGCTCTGTTCTCAGGAATGGAGCTATTTTTTTAGGTAGATAGGGAGGTCAGTTCTCTATTGAAAACTTTCCTGATATTTTCAACTTGTCTGCTATAAAAGTAAATGAAATTTTATGTTATAATAATATTTCAATAATTACTAATGGATTTAAAATAAAATTTTGTTAAGAAAGTAAAGTATGCAATCAAGGGGAGGGAGATAGATGGCGTATTATATGGGAATAGATGGCGGAGGTACGAAAACCCAAGCCGTATTGGCTGATGAGAACGGGAACATTTTATCGCGGGCTATTAGTGGAGCAAGTAATCCAAATGCTGTCGGCGAAAAACAGCTGATCCAAGTGTTTCAAACTCTTTTTCTAGAACTGGATAACGAGGGAAAAACACGGCTAGAGAATGTGAAATTGGTATATGCCGGCATTGCAGGGTCAGCCAATCCAGCAAACCATATCCTATTAGAAAGCATCCTCTCCGAGCTCCTTCCACATGCAACTGTTTTTGTTGAGCCGGATGCTATTTGCGCCTTGTATTCGGGGACATATGGGGGAGCGGGGATCGTTCAGATTGCTGGCACAGGTTCCATTACATACGGGATGAATGAAGCTGGTGAACAAGGAAGAGTTGGCGGATGGGGCTATTTATTTGGTGATGAGGGCAGTGGTTATGCAATAGGCAGAGCAGGCGTAACGGAGGCGTTGAAATCGGTTGATGGGAGAGGGGAACCTACCATTCTGCTTGAAATGCTTTACGAGCATTTTCAAGTATTGCAACCTCAGGAGCTTATAAAGAAAGTCTATAATGCCAAACAGCCGAAAACGATTATTGCGCCATTATCCCGCATTGTATTTCAAGCATATGCCCAAGAAGATGTCGTGGCACAAGCTATCTTACAACAGGCTGCCAAAGACATTGCTTCCCAAATTATGTCACTATATCGTACACTATTTACTAGTGATGAGAAAACAAAGGTCGTGCTTTGTGGTGGTGTTTTTCAAGAGAAAGCAGTCATGCCAGTACTTTTAAAAGACTATTTGAAAAATATTCCACTTATCCTCGTGCAACCAGAATTTCCACCAGTGGCTGGTTCGCTAATCGGGGCATACAAACAAGCAACTATTCAAGTAAGCCAAAACATGTTAGAGCAGATGAAAAATACACAATAAGAAGGTGAAGTCATGGCGCATGTTAAAGGCGGACTCGTGATTTTGAAAGAAATGGTGAACAGTCTGTCACCATCAGAGCGTAAGGTTGCAACATATATTATTGACCATCCACAGGAAGCGATCCATCTCACGGCACTCGGTCTAGGGGAAAAAAGTAATACAAGCAGTGCAGCAGTGATCCGGTTGTGTAAATCACTTGGCGTTAAAGGATTTCAGGAATTAAAAATACGGGTAACCGGGGATCTACAGACAGATGACGCAACCGTTTACCGGGATATTGAGCCGAATGAAACTTATAAAAGTATTATAGATAAAGTGACAGCGAACACAGTGCAAACATTGAAGGAAACAGTGGACATTATTGATGAGAATCAATTGAAAAAAGCGGTAGAAGCATTAGCGAATGCAAATTCTATCGTACTCGCAGGGGTGGGTGCGTCTTATATTGCCGCCAAGGATGGAGAGCAAAAGTTTCAGCGAATCGATAAAAATGCCTATTCCTTTTCAGACATTCATTTAGCAGCAACACTGATTGCAAACAAAGGAAAAGGAGATGTCGTGATCGGGATATCTTTTTCTGGGGACACACAGGAAGTTGCCAAATTACTTCAGTTAGCAAAACAACGTGACATTACAACGATAGGGATAACGAAATATGGAAATTCCCTAGTTAGCCAATATGCTGATATATTATTACATACGTCTGCAGCAAAGGAAGCAACCTTTCGCAGTGGGGCTACCTCGTCTCGAATTGCCCAGTTACATGTCGTTGATATGTTATTGATGTGTCTTGCATCCAACCATTATGAAGAAACAATCCAACACCTTGATGCATCAAGAGAAGCGGTCATGTTTTTACGTGATTAACCAAGAGAATCCAGCAGCGTCCAACGATTCCAACTTAAGCTAGGTAGAGATAAGTTTTACTGAAGAAGTTTAAGAAACAGGACGCTTTATATGCTGTGTGAAATTTTATTTCTTATTTTAAAAATAAAATTGACAAAAAATATCATTCACCCTATAATAAAATTGTATTCAAAAGGAGGATAAAAAGGACCAAGAAGTTCGAGGCGGTGTAGTTTTGAGTACCAGAACGTATGCATTAATACGTGAGGAACGGGCTTGCACAGGATGTGCTGACTTCGACGTTGCCCACAGGACGTGGGCGATATTAGTAGAAGTTCACCTTTGCCAACGAAGAAATTCGATGCGTCATTTTTACTGGACTTTTTGAACAACCTATAAACAACTTAACAAAGAGCTGCACAGACACCTAGGACAAAATGGAGTACGCTGGCAGATGAAAGAAGTCGGTAGAATTAAAGAATTTTTTTACGGGCTTCCTTATAGAAAATGTATGAAAGCGCTTTAATTCTATTTAGTGCCCCACCAATTAAAATTTTATTTCAGCTTTTAGCAGATAAGGAGATTATATACATATGAACCTATCTAATCTTGCCGGATTGGTTACGGAGCAAAGAAATCCTAATTCTATGAACCTGGATGGAATGCCAACTCGCGACATCCTACAACTCATAAATGAGGAAGATAAACAGGTCGCCATAGCAGTGGAAAAAGTCCTGCCACAAATCGAGACAGTCGTCACACAGGTATACAATGCATTAAAAAGTGGAGGAAGGTTATTCTATGTCGGTGCTGGTACGAGTGGACGACTTGGTGTTATGGATGCATCCGAGTGCCCACCAACCTTTATGACGCCACCGGAATTAGTCCAGACGGTCATGGCTGGCGGAAACGGTGCCTTTTTCGAAGCGGTTGAGGGAGCAGAGGATCAAGAAGAACAAGGAGCTCTCGATATTACAGAACGCAATGTGACAGCAGCAGATGTTGTGATTGGGATTACTGCTAGTGGAAGAACACCATATCCAATTGGTGCTGTAAAATATGCCAAGAAAATTGGTGCATTTACAGCTTCGCTTACTAGCAATAAAGACTCTGAGATTAGCAGTTTTGTAGACTGTCCAATGGAAGTGATCGTAGGACCGGAAATTTTAACTGGTTCTACCCGAATGAAAGCTGCAACCTCACATAAAATGGTATTAAACATGATTAGTACAGCCGTTATGGTGAAACTTGGAAAAGTTTATGAGAATCTCATGGTCGATGTCCATGCAAGCAACTATAAGCTGAAGGAAAGGGCAAAGAGAAATGTGATTGCCATTACGGAGGCAAGTTATGAATCAGCTGAGGAAGCATTGGAAAAAACCGATTATAAAGTAAAACCAGCCATTATTATGTTGAAGACAGGAAAGAGCCTCCAAGAAATAGACGTTGCCTTAATTGCAACAGATGGTAATGTACGAGAAGCAATCAAGTCCTTAATAGGGGAATAACATGAACGGCATTTTTAGCCTTCGTGTGTTTCATATAATAGTAATTAAACAAAGGGGGATTTTAGGATGAAGGGAATAAAGAAAAGCCGCATCTTGTTTCTGTTTGTTGCCATGCTGCTAATCGCATTCACTGTCGCCTGCTCGAACGATGAAGATGCAGGTGGAGAGGCAGATTCAGATGGTAATGATTCAGGTAGTAGCGAGGGTGGTATTTCAGGAGATTTAGAGCTTCAGTATTTTGTAGGTGGATATGGGGATTCTTGGTGGAAAGAAGTAATTGCAGGTTTTAAAGAAGAGTACCCAGACGTAAATGTTATCGAGCATGCCGGACCGAATATTAACGAAGAAATGCGGTCGCGTTGGGTATCCAATGATCCACCTGATGTCGTGTATATCGACGGAGCAGGATCTAGTGAAGCACAAATGGTAGAAGATGGGCAGCTTATGAATCTATCAGATTGGCTTCAAGATATTGAACTAGAAAACGGAGATAAACTTGTTGACAGTTTTATTGTTGAGCCAGCGAATTATGATGGCGATGTCTACACGCTTCCACTTGTATTTGATACGTGGGGAACATGGTATGACAAAGCAAAATTCGAGGATAAAGGCTATGAAGTTCCGACAGATTTTGAAAGCCTAATGAGTTCGATGGAAGAAATTAAGGAAAGTGAAGGAATCGATCCATTTGTAACAAGTGGTCAGCATCCATACTACTTCCTACGTGGAGCACTTTATCCTGCATTTGGGGCAGCTGGGGGAGAAGAGTTGCTAACAGATGTTATCCAAGGTGCTGAGGGAGCTTGGACAAGTGAACCAGTTCTTGAAATAATGAAGCGAGTAGAAAGAATGGCAGACGAAGGAATGTTTGATTCTGGGCTTGGTGCTTTAAACCATACCCAATCACAAATGAATTTTCTTTTAGGTGATAATGCCTTTATTCCAGTAGGATTCTGGTTACCAAATGAAATGAAAAATGATATTCCAGAAGGCTACGAGTTTGGGTTTATCCCATCACCTATGCAAGCGCCTGATGAGACGTATGCAATTGTACCAGATTTACGTCCACTTGCTATTGCAGAAAATGCGGAAAATCCAGAAGCTGCAAAAGCATTTGTAGAGTTTGCTTTCACACGTGAATATGCAATGTCATTCTCAGAGCATACAGGCGCGATCATGAACCTTACAGAGGTTGACCTAACGCAAAGCGACAAGGTGCCAGCATATTTAACAGAAGCAAATGCAATGATCAATGATCCAGAACAAGTACAAATTTACAACAAGCCACATCCAATGAGTGCTGATCTAGAAACACCGGTTGGAAATGCGCTTATGTCACTAATGCTGGGTAATTCAACAGCAGAGGAATTTGTAGAAGAAGCAGAAAAGGCAGCTGCCGAGTATCGCAGCAGTAACGAATAGGAAAACAGGTATCAGCAGGAGTCTCATCTCTCCTGCTGATCCATTTTTTCGAAATAACTATTAAAGAAAGAGGGATAAGATGGTACAGTCAAAAAAGCAAAAATACCTATTTCTGGCTTTTTGTTTAATCCCAACCTTTGTCTTGTTTGCCATATTTACGCTTTATCCGCTGTTTAGTGGTCTGTACTATTCATTTTTTGATTGGTCAGGCTCCTCGCAAAACAAGGACTTTGTTGGCTTGGCGAACTACATAAAGCTTGTGAAAGATGCAATCATACCAAATACGATTATCCATGACTATTTCCTTGTTGCTACAAAAGTAATTGGCATTATGGTTATGGCATTGTTTTTTGCTGTAGCCCTAACCCAACTTAAAATAAAGGAAGCGCCATTTTATCGTATTGTTTTCTTTTTCCCAAATATAATGAGTGTCGTCGTTATCGGGATTCTTTGGACGTTTATTTACAATCCTAACCTTGGTCTAGTTAACTCAGGACTTGAATTTATTGGTTTAGAAAGCTTAGCAAAACCATGGCTAGGAGACGAGGATTGGGCATTGCCAAGTCTTGTGCTACCATCGGTTTGGGCAGGGATTGGGTTATTTATGCTCTTGCTAATGGGCGGAATATCCAATGTTTCAAAAAGCTATTATGAAGCAGCAGAATTGGACGGAGCATCAGAATGGCAGCAATTTTGGAAGGTAACACTCCCACTTATCTGGCCTCAGGTGAAAATCTCCATACTATATATCGTGATTACCACATTAAATGGCTCCTTTATTATTGTACAGGTCATGACAGGTGGTGGGCCAAATAACGCTACACATGTAATGGGCTCTTATCTATACCAGCAGGCCTTTGTACAATATAACTTCGGCTATGGTGCCACAATCGGTGTAATGATTTTGATCATTTCCTTGCTGACTGTCTTAATCCTTCAGTTCATTATGCGCCGAGATAAAGTAGAGTACTAACTAGCACGGATTACCGATAAAGAGGAGGAATTTATTGTGAAACGAAGCGTCGGCCAGATCCTTGGTAGAACAGGGATACGGATTCCGTTGATCCTTTGGTCATTAGCAGTATTGTATCCGATTTTCTGGATGTTTCTAGGAGCCTTTAAATCCAATGCAGAAATTTATCGAAACCCTTGGGGATTCCCCGAATCCTTTAGTTTTGACAACTTCGTTACTGCTTGGACGAACTATAATATTGATGTTAGTGTCTTCAACAGTTTAATCGTAACTGTAGTGGGTGCTGTTTTAACGCTTGTATTAGCAATCCCCACTGCTTATGCCATTGAGAGAATTAACTTCCGTGGTAGTAAAATATTATTTACCGTTTACGTGTCCGCCATGATGATTCCTATGGTGCTTGGCTGGATCCCGCTCTTTTTCCTACTATCAGATTTAGGATTATTAGACAATATTTATGGACTGGCGATTGTGTATGCGGTAAGTCAGTTGCCATTTTCCATCTTTGTTCTAACAAGCTTTATTGGTACCATTCCAAAATCTTTAGAGGAATCAGCAGCAATGGATGGCATGTCACCTTACAAAGTATTATGGAAAATCATCACACCACTCAGTATGTCAGGGATCATCACCGTTACCATTATGAACGCCATTCAATTTTGGAACGAATATTTCATGGCACTCATATTCCTGAATTCCAGCGAAAACTATACCCTTGCGTTAGCCATTGATTTTATTAGTAGTGAAGCACAATATACGAATGCCTGGGGGACATTATTCGCCGGCCTTGTCATCGCCATCGTACCAGTCATCATCTTATACGCAATCTTCCAAAGGCGTATATCCAAGGGCATGACAGAAGGTGCAATCAAAGGTTAATAGAAAACACCAATCCAAATGAGATTGGTGTTTTTTTGATGGTTGGATTGTGGGTGCGCGTGACGATGAGGAGAAGTCGCGTGGGGGAGTGAAGAAACGCTTGAGTATCCGAAAATGCCGCGTGAGAAGCTGCCGAACTAGCGTGAGGACTCTGGAAACACGCAGCTAGCCCAAAAAGTCGCGGTACCAACATTAAATCACCGAATGCCGCACATAATCAGTACATTTAATCATTCAAAACTTTTCTCCATCTGCCAACTGGACACATAAAATATAAATCATTATTTCTAATAGTTATCAACACAATAGTTTACAATAAACTTTATTATGTACTGTACAATAGTGTGTCTCATACACTATAATAAATACAGGAGTTGATCATATGAAAGATGCACATGAGCATTTAGATAAACTAATGCAAGAACTGAGACGGGGAACCATTACGATTGGGGTACTAAGCCAGCTTTCTGAACCGCAGTATGGGTACTCACTCGTGACAATGCTCGGCGAAAATGGGGTCCATGTAGAACCTGGCACATTATACCCACTTTTAAGGAGGTTAGAGAAACAAGGCCTATTGGAAAGTAAGTGGGACACCAACGAAGCAAGGCCTAGAAAATATTATTTACTCAGCAAGACAGGGAAAGAGGTATATGATCTGCTCGTTGTTGAATGGAAAAGTATTGTGACAAGTTTAAATCATGTGATCGAGGATAAGGGAGATGATGTCGATGGAGATGGTTGAACGTTATATCTTTGCAGTTACGCAAAAGCTGCCACAATCACAGAGGAAAGATATTGCTATTGAACTTCGCGGTTTAATTGAAGACATGCTGGAAGATCGGTCCGGAAAAAATCACTACACGGAAAGGGATATAGAAGAAGTACTGCTGGAATTGGGCAGGCCGAAAGAATTAGCCGATAAGTATCGCAACACCAAAAAATACCTGATAGGACCAGAACTTTTTGACTCGTACCTATATATATTGAAGGTTATATTGGCAGTAGTAGGAATTTCTATAGGCATTGGATTCGCCATTCAGGTCGTTATCAATCCAGTAAATATTTTAGATCACTTCGTTGATATGATTGTTTCAGCTGTTACTGCATTGCCAATGGCTTTCGGGTGGACGACATTTGGATTTGCTATGGGAGAGTTAATGGGTAATGTGAAAAAGGAAGATTTACAATGGGAAAAAGAAGAGTGGAAACCAACTAACTTGCCACCGATTCCAGTTGAGCATAGTCGAGTTAAACGCGGTGAAGCCGTAACGAGTATTATTTTCTATGTGTTTTTTATCGTTCTGTTTTCCTTTTCAAGTGATTATTTAGGTGTTTGGGTTTTTCATGATGGATTTAATGGGGTTGTCCCCTTTTTGAATGAACAGAATTATGGGACCTACCTCGTATTCATTATTTTAATCTTAGGGATTGGAATATTAAACGAATGTTTAAAACTAGCTTTTGGAAAATGGAGCTATAAGTTAGTTTTATATACAACCGTTTCAAATACACTTTCTATGGCTGTCATTCTATTCATGGTAACGGCTACGGACTTTTGGAATCCAACGTTCATGAGTGAATTGGTAGAGGCAAATGTCCTTATTGCGGGCAGTGAAGGCTATGATACCGTCAATTGGATTTGGAGTCGGGTAACATTCTGGACTATTGTCATACTTATCCTCAGCCTAGTCTGGAATGGGATCGATGGATTTTTAAAAGCTAGAAAAAATAAGTGATAACGCTGTAGGCCTATTGCTACCTGTTCAAGCAGGTAGCAATAGGCTTTTTTTACAAAATGTGAAATCATGTATTAAAAGTGAATCGTCACCGCCCAAAGTGAATCGAGAGCACATCAAAGTGAATCGAGAGCGCATCAAAGTGAATCGACAGCACATCAAACTGAACCCATATCCACCCCAATAAAATCCTCTCTTCTAACCAAATGCCACACTTCATCAAAAACACGCTAATTTTGTCGAATCCCCGCGTGGAATAATATGTAAATCCAAAGTGAAAATCTTACACAAAGACATCAATCTGCAAAAAGTGTGTAGGAATACCTAGTGAGATAGTACGGACAAACTTTCCTGGTAAGAATAGATGCGCCCTCTCTACTAGCATTTCGGGTAATAACTAGTCCCAATATATCAATTTTGAAAACATAGAAAATTAAGACATAATTAAACAACATTTTTTAACAGCTTTTGCTATTGTCTAGATAACCCTATTAAGGACAAGGGGGATCCTACCTTTGACAAATTTTGAAGGGCGGTGTTTTCATGACTTGGAAATGTTGAGCCAGGAAATGAACCTCGAAATCAAATAAATGAATGAAGGAGGGATTTACTTGAAGCTGAAGCTACGAAAGGTAATCGCGTTTTTGTCAGCAGCTTTACTACTTCTGACACTTCCCATACCAGGGGGAATGAAAAATGTGTCAGCTGCTGAAAAGCAGGATGTAAACGAGGATGAGATTAACGCCATCATAGATGACATGACATTAGAAGAGAAAATTGGGCAGCTGTTTATTGTTCATGTATATGGCCAAACCCCAACTGACCCAAGATACGAGAACACCAATTTAAATAACAACCGCGGTGGGAAAAACTTTCAAGAGGTTATTGAAAACTACCATATCGGTGGGCTAATTTATTTTAATTGGTCCTACAACATTGGCACACCTTTGGATCCAGAACAGGTGCAGTCCCTGTCTAACGGTGTACAGGAAATTGCGGTCGAGCAGGATTCCGGCATTCCCTTATTTATTTCGACAGACCAGGAGGGCGGGATTGTCCAACGTGTAACAGAACCAGGGACGGTTTTTCCGGGAAACATGGCAATTGGAGCAACACGGTCTGAGGAGTTCGCTGCCCTATCTGGAAACATCATCGGCAAAGAGCTGAACAGTTTAGGGATTAACATGAACTTTGCACCAACCGTTGACGTGAACTTGAATCCGGCAAATCCAGTTATCGGAATTCGTTCTTTTGGTGAAGATCCTGAACTGGTTTCGAAGCTTGGTGTCTCGCAAATTAATGCATATAAAGAACAGAATGTAATCGCATCGGCAAAGCATTTTCCAGGACATGGTGACACGGATGTAGATTCCCATTATGGGCTTCCAGTCATTGACCATGATTTGGAAACATTACATGAAGTGGATTTAAAACCATTTAAAGAAGCAATTGATGCTGGAGTCGGTTCAATTATGACAGGACATATTGTCGTGCCAGCATTGGATGACTCAGGACTTCCGGCAACATTGTCAAAACCAATCATTACTGACTTACTTCGTGAGGAGCTTGGTTATGATGGCTTAATTATCACGGATAGCCTTGGTATGTCAGGTGCCAACGTAGTACCACCAGACCGTGTTCCGGTAGAATCCTTTAAAGCTGGTGTGGATATTTTATTAAATCCACCAGATGTAGAAGTGGCATATAATGGCATGCTGGAAGCTGTCCAATCCGGGGAAATTTCCGAGGAGCGTGTGGAAGAGTCGGTTTATCGCATTCTTCGGGCAAAAATGGAAAATGGCTTGTTTGAAGAAACGCAGACTAGCCCTGACAAGTTAGAGAATATTGGAACAGAAGCCAATTTACAGGCAGCAAAAGATATTGCGGACAAAAGCATTACTTTAGTTAAAAATGAGGACGTGTTACCAGTTCAAAACGATGAAAAGGTACTTGTTACTGGTCCATCAGTAGCCAAGCCATCCTTGCTTTATCAATTGTTAGAGGAAAAGGGTGTCGATGGACGTAGCTATGCAACGGGTACAAGTCCGACAGACAGTCAGATTGAGCAGGCTGTAGAGCACGCAGCAGATGCCGATAAAATTATTGTTACGACCTATACGGCGAATACAAATGAAAGACAGCGTGAATTTGTGGAAGCGCTTCAACAGACAGGAAAACCTGTAATTGTTTCGGCACATCGTAATCCATATGATGTGATGGTATTTCCAGAGGTAGGTGGTTATGTTGCTTCCTATAGCTATCTCGACGTGTCAATTAATGCGGTAGCTGGCGTGCTGGTAGGCGATATTAATCCATATGGAAAACTGCCTGTTACGATTCCAGATCTATATAACCTCGGGCATAGCCTGGATTATACAGATACTTCTCTCAGTGCTGAGGGGATGAAGCAGCTTGTCGATGAGTTGGCACAACAAGATGAAATTACAGATAGCCAAACGACCAGAGCGCTTACAACACATCTGTCAGCTATAGAACGATTTGAAGAGCGTGAGCTTGGAGATAAGGTCGTGAAGCACTTAGAAAGCTTCCAAGACTTGATTGCTCATTTCCATGATAACGACAAGATTACCGACAAAGCATACAGCTATCTAGAAACAGAAAGCTTGAAATTGCATGAAGTCTGGACTACGCAGGAATAAATCTACTTTTTAATCAAACTAGGGGGATGCGTATGCATAGATTTGTGCTAGTGATGGGGCGTTTTTTCACTATCCTATACTTGCTCTTTCTGCTCGTCTCCCAGGTTCATTCTCCCACGTCTGCTTTCTTTACGGCAACCTCAACTGTGGAAGGTGCCGTAACAGCAGGTACCTATGCTGAAGAAGCACCGATTGAGGGGGAGGAACAACACGCAGAAGAGCATACACAAAAGGATGATACAACACAAGCAGAGACGGATAAGGGGTCAACGCTTGAAGAGAAGAACATAGACGAACAATCAGAAGAAGATCATACATCTGAAACCTCTGAAAAAAATACAGAAAAAGAAGCAGAGGAAAGTAACCTGGAGAATGAAAAGCCTGTTGATGAAGAAGAGGAAGAGAGCGAAACGACAGAATCTGAAACGGTGGAAGAGGACGCGATGAGCGAAGGGGAGGAGAATGAAAATGAAAATGACATTAAAAACGATGAGTAATATCTTGTATACGATTGTCATCGCTGTGCTGCTTTGTGCTCTACTCGTCGTGGGCCTTTCCAAAGCTTCCGGTAATGAGGTTAATGTGTTTGGCTATCAAATTAAATCCGTTCTTTCCGGGTCAATGGAACCAGGGATTCAGACTGGCTCCGTTATTGCGGTGAAAACCGGTGGAGATATGCAGCGCTTTTCAGAAGGCGATGTTATCACCTATCGTGCGGAGGACAACATACTGATCACTCACCGAATTATAGAGGTGGAAAACAATGGGCAACAGTATATAACGCAAGGGGATGCTAATAATGGCCCTGATGTAAGCCCAGTATTATCAGAGAATGTCGTGGGGCAATATGCCGGGTTTACAATTCCATATGTTGGCTATGTGTTTCAGTTTGCCACGTCACCTGAAGGAGCGGCACTGCTCATGATTCTGCCAGGATTTCTATTGCTCGGATATGCTTTTATAACCATTAGAAGGACATTGAAACAGGTAAAACATTTGCTACAGGAAAAAACGATGGATGCAAAATAGCAACCATATAAAAATTGGGGAGGAAGTTATAAATGAATATTAAAAAACAATTGGGGTTAGGAATTGCTTCAGCAGCATTAGGTCTTACATTAGTTAGTGGGGGAACATTTGCGTATTTCAGTGATACCGAAACATCAAGTAACACATTTGCTGCAGGGACGCTGGATCTCGCTGCAGCGCCAACAGAAATTATTGAAGTAGATAATATTAAACCAGGCGATACGATGGTACGTGATTTTGAATTACAAAATAACGGCACACTTGATATTGAAAAGGTATTACTCGATACAGATTATACTGTCACAGATGCTGCTGGAGATAATACAGGAGATTTCGGCGAACATATTATGGTCGAATTCCTATACAATGCCGACAAACTTGATGAAGTAATTTACCAGACGACATTGGCAGAACTAAAAACCATGACACCTGAAGCAGTAAATGAAAATGTCTTCTTGCCACTGCTTGGTGAAAATGGACTACCAGTTGGAACTATTGATGATCTTGTCGTGCAATTTAATTTTGTAGATAACGGAGAGGACCAAAACGAATTCCAAGGAGACACGTTAAGCCTAGAATGGACATTCACTGCACAGCAAACAGCCGGAGAAGATAAGTAATTAAACAAGGAGGCGTTTATAGATGAGAAAACAACAAGCGCTATCCATGCTCTTCCTTTTCATGCTCTGTCTGACACTGTTTGTTCCCGTAGCGCCCGTGAAGGCGGAGGCTGCTAGTAATGCGGTGCAAATGCTCCAACAACCTTTGGATGATCTTGACGGAGAGGTGGAGCAAGCGATTGCGGATAAGGTGATGCCAGGGGCGGTCGTGTATATCGCCAAACAAGGCGAAGTCGTTAAACATGACGCTTATGGTTATGCTGCTCGTTACACGGATGATCAATTTACTGAAATGGAAGATCCTGTAGCAATGCAGGAAGATACTATATTTGATATGGCCTCGATTTCCAAACTTTTTACAGCAACAGCTGTTATGCAGTTATGGGATGAAGGATTATTTGAATTAGAAGACCCGGTACAACAGTATATTCCTGAATTCACGGGGGAAGGCAAAGAAGAAGTTACGATCAGGCAACTACTCACACATACTTCTGGATTTGCCCCAAGTCCTAGTGAACGCCTTGATAAAGTGGAAGGGGATCGCGCTGAAAGGTTAGATTTTGTATTGCACGAGCCGCTTCAGCAAGCGCCAGGTGCCGATTATGTTTACAGTGATGTGAATTACCTGACACTAGGCGTGCTCATTGAACGCCTTAGTGGTGAGCGCCAGGATATTTTTGTAGAAAGGAAAATCACGGGACCACTACAGATGCAGGATACGATGTATAATCCACCAGAATCACTTAAATCGCGCATTGCTGCTACCGAATATCAGCCATGGACAAATCGTGGTGTCGTTTGGGGAAGTGTGCATGATGAAAATGCTTGGTCATTGGATGGCGTTGCAGGACAGGCTGGCATTTTCAGTAGTGCAGCAGATTTAGCTGTTTTCGCACAAATGATGCTTGAAGAAGGCACCTATGCTGGGGAAGAGATTCTCTCAGAGGAAGCAGTTGAACTGATGAAAACAAACTGGAATGAAGCCTATCCTGGCCAAGACCAAGGACTGGGCTGGGAATTAAATCAATCATGGTACATGGATGATCTGGCTGAACATAATACGTTGGGCCACACAGGTTATACCGGAACATCGATTGTAGTAAGCCCGAATCACGAGACAGTGACAATTTTGCTAACAAACCGTGTTCATCCAACAAGAGAAACAGTTTCTACCAACGGTATTCGGAAAAAAGTATCGCAAAAGACAGCAGATGCTATTTATGCATGGAGTGCAGAAAGCATGCAGGACATGGTAGAACGATTGCTTACAAGGGAGGAAATAGATGCGAACTCAGCTAGATCCCTCGGCTTGCATTTAACGGTAATTAGTCGCTATGAGCAGCAAGGGAATCAAGAAAAAGTATTAAAGCATCTTGCCGGTTTCCAACAGTTAGTCGATTATTTACACGAGGAAGATGCATTTAATGACTCAACCTATGAGGACCTCGTCCGTACAGCAACTTATTTGAATGTGAAGTGGCAATAGATATCCGCTATAAGCAACAGTGAGGAGCACAATGATACCCCTCACTGTTTCCTTTTAAGCGCGAAAAGGAGGGGAAACATGAAAAAGAAGTCAAGATTATTATCGATCCTGCTTATCATTGGGATGTTGTTTAGTATCCCGGTGTCTGCGGTTTCTGCTGTCAGCAGTCCTGATGATAATACGGAATATGAACCGGAGAATCCAGGGGTTCAGCCCGAACAAATTGATGTTGGGGACAAAGGGATGGTCGTCTCCGCACATCCGCTAGCTTCTGAGATCGGAGCAGATGTTTTAAAACGCGGAGGTAACGCGGTAGATGCTGCAGTCGCCATGCAATTTGCTTTGAATGTGGCAGAACCGATGATGTCGGGAATCGGCGGTGGTGGCTTTATGATGTATTATGATGCCCAGAGCGAAGATGTCTCGATCATTAATAGTAGAGAGCGTGCACCACAAGGGGCTACACCCGATATGTTTATTGATAAAAGCAATATCGTGGAAGAACCAGGTAAGTTTCTACTTGGGGCAAATGAACTGAGTGATGAAGTGGGCAACGAATTCCATGTTGCGGACCTGCAAGTGGAAGATGTCGTAACAGGGGAGCATGTATTTAGCTCTGATTTTACAGGAGAGAATGGTGCACCGTGGGACGCTGATAAATTTAAGTTGTTGGAGCGGGGCACGGCGTTTCGCCTAAATGAAACAGGAGGAAACATTCATTTTGGAGCACCATATGGCAGCAATTCCACTTCATTCGGTCAAGCTACCTCTGTGATGGAGTCAGTAGAAGATAGCGAATTATTTATTCGTTTTCGCACAGATGACCCAGGAGACGATAGAAGACTTCGCCTATGGTTGCGTGCAGACGCGTTCCGTTCCACGGGGTCTACCTATGCTCGCAATGGTTATGGGGTAGAAATCAATACAAATACAAGTGAACTAAAATTAATTCAAGCTAAAGACGGTCAAAACTCTACGTTGGACACCGTTTCCTTTGACCGTACAACAGATTGGCAATCACTTCGTTTCCGTGTAGAGGATGATGAACTGAAGGTTCGTCAATGGGAAGAAAACGAAGAAGAGCCTGAGGAATGGGATATAGAGGCCATTGCAGGTACGGTAATTCCTTTTTCTGAGCGTGTACAAAGCGGAAAATCGGTTGGCGTGCCTGGGACCTTAAAGGGTCTAGAGACTGCTCTTGATAACTGGGGTTCGATTCCGATGGAAGACTTAATTCAGCCTTCGATTGATATGGCGGAACAGGGTATTCCTGTGAATTGGGTACTAGCAAATGCAATTGCCAGTAATGAAAGTAAATTAGCCCGAACAGCTGCTGGGGATGTGTTTTTACCAGGTGGCAATCCACTGAAAGAAGGAGATACCCTTGTACAGGAAGATTTGGCTAAAACATTTAAGTTAATTCGCGATCAAGGATCAGATGCTCTTTTTAACGGGGAAATTGGCGAAGCGCTTGCTGCAGAGGTTCAAGCATTTGGCGGGAGCATGGATACTGCAGACCTAAGTCGATATGATGTGACGGAGGACGAACCAGTATGGGGCGATTACCAAGGATATGACATTGCATCCATGCCGCCACCAAGCTCTGGAGGACTAACCATGCTTCAACTGTTAAAAATGTTTGAGCAATTGGATCTTACCCAGCATGACGTAAAATCTCCAATGAAATACCACTATATGGCGGAAGCAATGCACCTTGCGTATGCCGATCGGGGTGCTTATATGGGAGACCCTGAATATGTGGAGGTGCCGAGAGAAGGATTACTTGATCCAGACTATGTAGCAGAACGAGTGGCAACCATTGACCCAGAAGCTGCTAACCCGAACGTAGAGCCAGGAAATCCGTGGGACTATCAGGGCGGGGAAGCACCAGAGGTTGTCACACAGGTAGATGACAAGGTAGATGGAGAAACAACGCATTTTACGGTTGCCGATCAATGGGGAAATCTTGTTTCCTATACAACGACCATTGAGCAGGTGTTTGGATCAGGCATCATGGTACCAGGCTATGGCATTATGCTGAATAATGAGCTAACCGACTTTGATGCCATTCCAGGTGGAGCAAATGAAGTGCAGCCTAATAAGCGACCACTTAGTAGCATGACACCTTCTATCGTTTTACAAGACGGAGAACCTTATATGACGGTTGGCTCACCAGGTGGCGCCACCATCATTACGTCCGTAACCCAGACACTTGTTAATGTACTTGGATATGAAATGGAGTTAAAAGATGCGATTGAAGAACCACGTATTTACAGTAGCAGCTATCCAAGCATTCGTTGGGAGTATGGGGTGCCGGAAAACATTCGTGATCTATTAGAGCAAATGGGACATTCCTGGGAAGAAACGCCAAGAGAGATTGGCAATGTAAATAGTATTTTACTTCATAATGAAACGTATAGTGGTGCTGCTGATTCAACCAGAGAAGGCACAGCAATTGGCATTTCAGCTGAAGACCTTCCATCCATATCGAAATTGAAGCAATTAGTAGCGCAGTTTGCTGACAATGGAGAAATCAATAATGAGCAAACAGAAAGACTCCTGCTTACCCATTTAACAGCAGTGGAGCGATTTGCAAATCAAGATCGCCTAGATAAAGCAAGTAAACATATGCAGGTGCTTACTCAGTTGCTTGAAGTTCAACATGATAATGGAAAAATTTCCGAACAGGCAAAAGAGGAGATAACACAACATGCAGAGGCTCTTTTGCTGATTTGGCAAAAAGCACAAAATTAAGCAAAAGGCAGGGTGGAGTTCTGTATCCTCCTAGCCTTTATTAAAAAAATAAGGGAGGCGTTAACCTTGAAGAAGACGATTATTTTGGTAATAAGTCTATGCTTTGTTCTCGGTTCATTGTCAGGTGTAGTGGCAGATAAGCTAAAGAACAATAACAATGCTGGTGGTGATGAGTTGAAGCTCGGTGTGGAAGTATTGCTTGAACAGCATAAAGATTTAATCGAAGGGAAGCGGGTTGGACTGATTACCAATCCAACAGGAGTTGATCAAGAGTTAAACAGTATTGTCGATACATTGCATAATGATCCAGACGTTGAACTTACAGCCCTTTATGGTCCTGAACATGGGGTGCGCGGCGATGCGCAGGCAGGAGATTATGTAGAGTACTATATTGATGAAGAAACAGGTTTGCCAGTATATAGCTTGTATGGCCAGACTAGAAAACCGACACCAGAGATGCTAGAAGATGTGGATGTTTTGTTATTTGACATTCAGGATGTTGGTGCTAGATTCTATACGTATATTTACACAATGGCATATGCAATGGAAGCAGCACAGGAAAACGATGTGGAATTTCTCGTGCTTGACCGTCCAAACCCACTTGGAGGTAACAGCGTCGAAGGCCCTGTCCTTGATCCAGAATATGCTTCCTTTGTTGGGAACTATCCAATTCCATTACGACACGGCATGACAGTAGGGGAATTGGCCAAGTTATTTAATGAAGAATTTGATATTGGAGCAGATCTGACAGTCGTTGAAATGGATGGCTGGAAGCGGGGACAATATTATGATGATACAGAGCTTGAGTTTGTGCTACCATCACCAAACATGCCGACACTTGATACGGCACTTGTGTATCCAGGGGCTGCCTTAATAGAAGGAACGAATGTGTCAGAAGGACGAGGGACTACAAAGCCATTCGAATTAATCGGTGCGCCGTTTGTAAATAGTACAGACTATGCAGCGGCATTAAACAACCTTGAACTAGACGGTGTGACCTTCCGTGCGGCTTCCTTTACTCCGACGTTTTCCAAGCATAGTGGTACTTTAAGCCATGGGGTACAGATTCATGTAACAGATAAAAAGGCATACGACCCTGTTGTGACTGGATTGCATATCGTAAAAACACTACATGACATGTATCCAAATGACTTTGCTTTTCGTGCTGAAAGCAGTGCAGGCGTGTCATTCTTTGATAACCTAGTTGGTAACGGCTGGGTACGGGAAGCAATAGAGAATGGAGAAACAGTGGAATCAATGGTTGATCAGTGGAAAGGAGATCTGCAAGCATTTAAAGAAGTGCGTAGAGACTATCTTGTATACACTGTCAGCACAGCTAATTTGAAAAATTTGATTGAAGCATTTGTTGACTCGGAGGAACTCAAAAATGATGCAGCTCGTAAGCTAAACTTGCATCTTACCGCTGTTGAAAGATATGAGGAAAGTGCAGATGCCGCTAAAGTGGCAAAGCATATGGAAAGCTTCCTACTATTATTGGATCAGCAATTAGAAGCTGAACGCATTTCCGAAAGCGCTTACGAATTCCTTTATAGTGACGCAACGGATATGTTAGCGATGTGGAATTAATAGAATTGTCAGTGCTCAATAAAGATAATAATTTTCAGCATCGCTTCTGCAGAACACTACGCTTTCCACGGGCACGGCCTCAGCCTCCTCGTGGAAAGGGCACCACTCCGGGGTCTTCAGCTCGTGCTTTTCCCGTAGGACAAGGAGAGCTCCGACAGCTTCACTTCGCACGAAGAAAATTGCTTTGGATTTTCGAGGAGTCTACGTGTTCTGCCTACGCTAAGATTAGTTTATAAACATACAAAACCCGAACTAAGCAAACCTTTACTCAAGAATTTGCATTATAGTTCGGGTTATTATTTAGCGGGGATGCATTTGTCCCAATACTGTCTTTTATAAAATAATAGAGGGGAGTAGATTTAATGAAAAAGGCGATGTTGTTTGTTGCTGGATTTGTGGCATTACTGTGGGTATCTCTTTCTCCTTCTTATGAAACGTATGCGGTGCAAGGGTCAAGTCAGTTGGAAGAAACTGCTTTGAAGGTGGCGACGTATAACGTTGCAGCGGGTAGGGGGACTGATGGGACGTATAATTTGGATCGAATTGCTACAGCCATTGAGAATACAGGTGCGGATATTATCGGCTTGCAGGAAGTAGATGTCCACTGGGGAGACCGCAGCAACAATGATAATATGGTGGCGTTACTTGCTGAACGTTTAGATATGGATTACTATTTTGCCCCAATCTATGACTTTGACCCAGCAGGTGAAGGGGAACCACGCAGGCAATTTGGTGTAGCGGTATTGAGTAAATATCCAATTACCGACGCTGCAAATAGAGAGATTGCAAGATTATCTACCCAAGACCCGGATCCTGTACCTAAACCTGCACCAGGATTCCTTGAAGCACAGATTAATGTGGATGGCGCAGAAGTGGCTTTTTATGTGACACATTTAGACTACAGGGCAGATCCTATTGTAAGAGAAATGCAGGTTGCGGACATGAAAGAAATCATGGCAGCGCATACCTATAGTATTCTCGTTGGAGATATGAACGCGAGACCTGAAGCACCTGAACTTCAACCATTATTTCAGAAATATGCGGATGCTTGGAAATGGAGTGTAGAAGAAGATGGGTATACGTATCCTGCTGCTTCGCCTGACCGGAGAATTGATTATGTATTTGCTTCACCAAGAATCGAAGTCCATTCTGCTACTAAGATGTCTAGCCAAGCAGCGGATCATCTACCAGTCATTGCCGAGGTTTCATTAATAGAAGGAAGTCATTCTTACAATCTAGAAGGTACGGAATGGCTAGTTGACCACTTTATAGAGCATGGCGATATTCAAGGTACAGAAACTTCTACCCTATTACACAACCATTTGCGGGCACTGAACTATTATAAAGAGCAAGAGAAGAATGAAAAACTAGTAAAGCATTTGCAGGGTATGACGGTATTGCTTGATTATGAAAAAGAAAAAGGGAATATTTCCAATAAAGCTTGGGAAGAACTGTCGAGCGATATAGGTTATTTTACAGAAAAATGGAATCAATAACGAAACGTAATAAGCCTTGCATAACAGCAAGGCTTATTTTTTTGTTGCATAAATTAACACTCATTTCCGATTAAATGAAATTTTCTAATTGTTATGTTAATATGATATAGATAAAGACAAAGGAGGAATACGATGGAATATGCAATTGGTGGATGGACATTATTTTGGTTTGTCGTTCCCATGCCGCTATTGGTAGTCTGGGCAGTGATTACCTTTTTCACGGAAAAGGGGGATGACTCGAAATGAACGCCACGTTGATAACATTTATTTTTTACCTTGTTGGAATGATTGTCATCGGAATTATTACGTACAGAATGACAAACACATTATCAGATTATGTACTCGGTGGCAGGAAGTTAAATAGCTGGGTTGCTGCATTTTCAGCATCAGCGAGTGATTTTAGTGGCTGGCTCTTAATTGGTTTGCCTGGTGCGGCATATGCGGCAGGTCTTGGACAATGGAGCTTATGGATTGCAATTGGTCTGGCAGTTGGTGCCATGATTAACTGGCAATATGTCGCAAAACGTCTACGTGTTTACACCGAATACTCCAATAACTCCATTACATTACCACAGTTTTTTGAAAATCGATTTCGAGATAAGTCACATTTATTACGCGTGATTTCCGCAGCATTTATTTTAGCGTTTTTCTTATTCTATACAGCTTCAGGACTCGTGGCTGGTGCAAAATTATTCCAGGGAACTTTTGATATGGATTATCATTTTGCTTTAACAGTTGGTGCCATTATTATCGTTTCCTATACCTTTTTGGGTGGATTCCTTGCAGTTAGCTATACAGATTTTGTCCAGGGTGTACTTATGTCGGCAGCACTTTTATTTACTTCCATTTATGGTTTGATTGAGATTGGTGGATTTGGGGAATTATTTAATCAGCTTGGACAAATAACCCCCAATTTAATTGATGCGTTCTCAGCAACAGATTATAACCAATCAGAAGGGGTGTTTTGGGAGCCTTTAGGGGCGATCGGAGCGGTGGGAATTATTTCTGCACTTGCCTGGGGTCTTGGGTATTTTGGTCAGCCACACATCCTAGCTCGTTTTATGGCAATCCGTTCCCATAAGGAAGTTCGTAAAGCACGTTTGATCAGTGTAGCTTTTGGACTTGTTATCCCGCTATATGGTGCGTTAATTGTTGGGATGCTTGGTATCGTAACCTTTAATGAGCCTCTTGCCGATTCTGAGCAAGTCTTCATACAGCTAGTGCAAGTTGTTTATAATCCATGGGTTGCCGGAATCTTACTCGCAGCAGTACTTGCAGCCATTATGAGTACGGTTGACTCACAATTACTTGTTTCTTCCAGTGCCCTTTCGGAGGATTTTTACAGAAGATATTTCCGCAAAAATGCATCTGATAAAGAACTGGTATGGGTTGGACGGATTTCCGTTCTTGTCATTGCGATTATCGCAATCATGCTTGCATGGAATGAAACAAGCTCTGTGCTTGATCTTGTAAGCTATGCATGGGCAGGATTTGGTGCAACGTTTGGGCCAGCTGTTCTGTTTTCCTTATTCTGGAGAAAGATGTCTCGAAACGGTGCGGTCGCCGGAATTATCGTGGGTGGCGTAACAGTCTTCCTATGGCCATTGACTGGATCTGCTTTATACGAGATCGTACCAGGTTTTGTGTTATCAAGTATTGCGATTATTTTATTCAGTTTGATTGGCAAAGGACCTTCCAAGGAGATGCAAGAAGAATACGATAAAGTTGCAGGCGTAAAATAACGTTAGGAGTGATACAGCATGAGTCAAAATAAATTATACGGCAATACACCTTGCTATCTTAATGGAAAAAAAGTGAAATTAGGAAAAGATGATGTGACCGATCGCGATGTCCTCATTTACGGTGTCCCTTGGGAGGGAGCCGTAACCTGGGGAGATTACACTGGTTGTGAGCTCGGACCAAAGGCTATCCGCTTCAACTCTGCTCGGTATTCAGGCTATTTGCCGGAATTAGATGACATCGATGTGCTTTCCCATTATACAATTGGCGATCTTGGGGATGTAGATGTGGTGCCAGCAGATACAATCGAGACGATGAAACGAATTGAGGACTTTGCCTCAGGTGTTTGGAAAACGGGGAAATTCCCTGTCGCTTTCGGTGGTGATCATGGTATCACTTATCCCATTGTAAAAGCATTAAGTGAAGAAGTAGACGGCAAAGTGGGAGTCATTCATCTGGATGCTCACTATGACAACTATAAAGAATATGAAGGCGACCTATATGCAAGAAGTACACCATTTCACCGCATTTATGAAAGTGAAAGTGTGCGAAATGAAAGCATTGTCCATATGGGAATCCACGGACCGAGGAACGCGCCCGAAACTGGGAAATATGCGAAGGAAGTCGGCGCGACTACTATCTCTGTTAGAGAGGTACGCAAAGCAAAGGATCTTGCAGCTTTAGCAGAGAAAGCATATAAAATTGCCAGCGAAGGAACAGAAGCTGTTTACCTAAGCATTTGCAGTGATGTTCTGGATTTTGCATTTAATCCAGGAGGACCCGTAGATGGAAATGGCCTCACTTCATATGAGTTGTTGGAGCTTGTGCACGAGTTCGCCAAGATGGGTATTCGCGGAATGGACTATGTGGAAGTTTACCCACAACAGGATCCCAATGACAACTCCTCCCATTTCGTCACATATGCTGTTCTCTATGCGTTAGCAGGGAATATATTGCATGAAAAAGCAGCGAAATAATGAATTGAACCACTTCCTTAAGGGGGAGTGGTTTTTTGGTAAAGGAATCCGTGTAAGCTCGAAATGAAACATTAATCCTAAAGAGTGACGCCGCAAACTTGGTGAGAGACGCAGTAACCCCGAGAAAAGGCGCAGTAAACCCAGAAAGAGACGTTGTACTCCTGCAAAAAGACGCACCGACCTTGGAAAGAGACGCAGCGCCCCCTAAGCCCACTCGAGGCAAATAGCATCACGCACCCCAAAAATGAAATCAAAAAATTATGCAGTAATCCGTCTATAGACCTATAAATTGAGACAAGTTATGCCGATATAAAAAGTAGAGGGAACAAAGAGGGGGAACCATATTGGGATTATCCATACATAGAAAGCAAAAAAGTGAAAAGAACAAGCAAACACTTCAGCAAGCTGCAAGTGAAATGAACCCAACGATTGAAATAACACCAGAATCTGATTTAGAAAAGCAATTAAAAATGCTTGATTTAAAACGAGAAGACTTTGCAATAGCGATGGCATTAAAGCCATATGTGGAAGCAGATAATAAAACCATTATAGACTGCTTCTATGGTAGCATTGAACAAAATCCAAAGCTGATCGCGATAATTGAAGAATACAGTTCTATTGATAAATTGAAACTGACATTAGAAAGACATATTATTGAGATGTTTTCAGGAGAAATTAGTGAAGCCTTTATTCAACGCCGGAAGAGAATCGCCCATATTCATGTGAAAATTGGCCTTACCCAGAAATGGTATATTGCTTCGTTCCAAAAGTTATTTGACGGTTTGATTGATTTAATCGTAACAAACTTCCCACATCAGGATGATCGCTTACTTGGCATAAAGCTTGTCAATAAACTACTCAACCTGGAACAACAGGTTGTGTTGGAAGCATACGATGATGAAGTTGCAGAATTCCGGGATCAACAAGAACAAGCCAAGATGGAAATTTTGAATTCAGTTGAACATACTTCTGCAGAGCTTGCAGCATTAGCTGAACAAACAAATGCGTCAATTGGTGACATGACCGAAAAAATTGGCGTCATCACAACAAGCTCAAGAAGTGGTACGGAACTGGCACAAAATGCAAAAACTGCCGCCGACAAAGGGGTTTCCAGACTTTCTGATATGCGCTCCTCTGTGCAAGAGCTAGAGGATAGCACAGCTAAAATCGTTTTGGAAATGACCAATTTGGAAACGACATCTATAAAAATTAAAGAAATCATCGAGATTGTGAAATCAATCGCGGACCAGACCAATTTGTTAGCATTAAATGCATCCATTGAAGCTGCTAGAGCAGGCGAACATGGACGAGGCTTTGCCGTTGTAGCAGAAGAAGTGCGTAAGCTTGCTGAACAAACAGGCAGCTCTGTAACAAATGTTACCGACCTTGTAAACCAAACAGGAGAGCAAGTCTTCAACAGTTCTTCTAATATCAAAGTAGCACAGGAATTTTTGGATACAATTAAAAGTGAACTAAAAAATACAGAAGACGCTTTTGGAGAAATTGATGCGAGCATGGATAAATCCAAACGCAGTAATGAAACGATCCAGGATGATCTAGAAGTATTTAATGAAGCAATCAGTGGAATTGAGCAGTCTGCAACAACCATATCTGAATCAGCAGATACATTAAATCGCTTGTTGGCAGATCGAGATAGATAAGTTGAAAAGGAATTCTTCATGAGAAGAGTTCCTTTTTCATATCCCAGATAAATAGACCTACTTTCTTCCTATAGAAATATCCTCCTATATACACTTGTTGCTCATAAGTTGAAATGTTACGATTGTATTACAAACTATTCTATGCATACAAGGAGGGGACAGATTGACCAAAGAAATGATGGAAGATCTGTTGCGAAGTGTCACAAAGCTACTAGAAGAAATCAACGAATTGCAGACAAAAAGCAAGCAAATGGATGAACTGTTTCTAAGTTTAGAAATCAGGGCCAATAACATAGAACTTACATTAAACGGTTTACAGCAAAATGTTGTACGATTAGACCAACGAATCGCAACAGTGGTAGAGAGACAGCTTGAAAAAAGCACTAATAAATTTTTATCCCAAGGAATTATTCAATAGGGCGTGCGTCTGCAGGCTTATTTTTTTTGCTTTTTTCATAGAAATACTGTCTATATAATCCTATTTTGTTCTTAGAGAGAAAGAAAAATGCCCCCGATTATTATGCCTATTTTCAATTTTTGCTTTTTTGTTGGGAACCCTCAATCATGGTAAGCTAAGTTATAGACTAAACAGGAGTAGGTGAGAAGTATGGAGGATATTTCAAACAGAGATATTATGCAGGCTATTACAGAGCTGGGACAAAAGGTATCCGATTTAGATACACGAGTTGCCAATCTAGAAAAAGAACTCAAGCAAGACATTCGCAAATTGGATGCCAAGTTTTCTGTGCTTAGTGATAGTGTTGTCGAAACAAAGGCTGATATGAAGTTATTAAAACAAAACCAACATTAAAGCGTGCATGTGCAGGCTTATTTTTTTGCTTTAAAAGAAAAATCCCCGGTTGCCCGAGGATTCTCTGTTTAAAAGAATAAAAGACCAATTGAAATTGGGATAAAACTATACACGAGAATTAAGACACAAAAGCCCATAATGTCGCGTACTTTTAACCCGGCTATCGCGAGTAAAGGCAGTGCCCAGAATGGCTGTATCATATTGGTCCAAGCATCTCCCCAAGCAACGGCAACAGCAGTTTTCGCAGTATCGACGCCTAGCTTAAGTGCAGCAGGAATCATAATCGGCCCTTGAACAGCCCATTGCCCACCACCGGATGGAACGAAGAAATTAACCAGTCCTGCACTCAAGAAGGAAAATAGCGGAAAAGTGAAAGAATTAGACATGTTTACAAATGCCATCGACATCTGTTCTGATAACCCAGATGCTACCATCATCCCCATAATTCCTGCATAAAACGGAAACTGAACAATAATCCCGCCTACATTTTTCACAGAATTTGTCACACTGTTTAAAAACCTTCTCGGTGTACGGTGGAATAGAATTCCCAAAAATAACATGATGAGGTTCACAATATTAATGTTTAGATCAAACCCATTTTGCATAAAGAAGTAAACCACAAATGCAAAGCCAAGTATTCCAATAACAACGGATAATACCTGACTGTTTTCCAACCTTTCTGCAGGTGTTTCAGCTACTTTCTCTTCCCCAGTCTCTTCACTCGAGCCATCAATTGACTCTGGTCGCCATAGACGTGCGTCCCCTTGTGTTAGCGGATCACGTGATTTCATTAAGAAGCGATTTACAAAAGGAAGTGTGAATAAAAGGAAGAAGACAATAAACAAGTTAAAGCTACTGAATAATGTCTCTGTGACCGGCACCGTCCCCATCGTATCTTCCATAAAATGACCAGGTGTCGCAATTAATAGAGGGATGGAAGCAGACAATCCACCATGCCACAGAAGAAAGCCACTATAGGCACTCGCCATCAGAACACGGTAATCTACTGTAGGCACCCGCTTTGCCACATGGATAGCAAATAATGCCCCAACCACCAAACCAAACCCATAATTAATGATACAAGCAAGTGAAGCAATAAATGTCACAAGCAAAATGGCCTGAGATGGTGTGTTTGCAAGGGTACTTGTTTTCTTAAGAAGATTCCGAACAACAGGCGTACTAGCTAGGATATAACCTGTTACTACAATCAGGGACATCTGCATCGCAAACGCTAAAAGGTCCCAGAATCCATCGCCCCAATAAAACAGCATGTCTACAGAGGAACTATCCGTAAAAATCATACCAAGAATAAAGACAGCAAGCGTTAAAATAATGGCAAATAAGAACGCATCAGGCAAATAACGCTGAACCATACGGTCACAAAACCGCGTAATACTTTTCATAGATTTTACTCTCCTTTCAATTTTTTAAACGCTTTCAAATAGGATAACAGATTATTAACGCGCTGTTAAAGAATCCTATGCTTGTCACAAAAGAAAAATATTTATCTTTTTTTATAAAAACATTTAAACATTCTATAAAACGGTCGATATAAGGAATGTAGTCATCATGATGATAAAAATGTTTTGGCCGAACATTGACAAAGTTAATAACGCAAGGTGATATTCACCAAGTGTTGTTATAGATGGGACACAGGGACGTGCCCAAAAAATACACTTACATGGAGGTAAGAAAATTATGATTATCAATCACAATATTGCAGCTCTTAACGCACACCGCCAATTAGGAGCAAACCAAGGTGCTACACAAAACTCATTGGAGAAACTTTCTTCAGGTCTAGGAATTAACAAAGCTGGAGACGATGCTGCAGGTCTAGCAATCTCTGAAAAAATGCGTGGACAAATTAAAGGACTTGAAATGGCATCTAAAAATGCTCAAGACGGCATTTCTTTAATTCAAACTGCTGAAGGTGCATTGAATGAAACTCATTCAATCCTTCAACGTATGCGTGAATTATCTGTACAAAGCTCTAACGACACTAACACAGACAAAGACCGCGCAGAATTGCAAAAAGAAGTAGATCAACTTTCTCAAGAAATCACACGTATTGCTGACAACACTGAATTTAATACGCAAAACTTACTTGGTGGAGAGTTTGAAGCTACATTCCATATTGGTGCAAATGAAGGTCAAAACTTAAAAATTCAAGTTGACGCAATGGATGCTGAATCACTAGGCGTTGCTAGATCAGCTACTGAAGGAATTGATATTTCAACTCAAGAAGCTGCTGATACAGCAATTACTACTATCCAAGAAGCTATCGACACAGTTTCTGCTGAACGTTCTAAACTTGGGGCAACTCAAAACCGCCTAGAGCATACTATTAACAATCTTGGAACTTCTTCTGAGAACTTAACTGCTGCTGAATCTCGTATCCGTGACGTTGACATGGCAAAAGAAATGATGAACTTCACGAAGAACAACATTCTTAGCCAAGCAGCGCAAAGCATGCTTGCTCAAGCTAACCAACAGCCACAAGGAGTACTACAATTACTTCAATAATCAATTAAGACAGTACTTATAGTCTTGTTAAAACCCCTTTATGGTGCATTTTTTATGATACCAGCAAGGGGTTTTATGCTATTCATTTATAGTTAGTAACGAAAATAAAGGCTATTACCCTCTTAATAACTTGAGGTAATAGCCTTTATTTAACGTATTTTATTTCTCTTAAGTACTAAATTGGTTAGTTAACAAAACCTGGGAAGTATTAACGTTTATCTGCTAGAAAAACAGCATAGGGAATTGCATGTTGTGCTAGTTCAAAATCATAATCCATATAACCAGGTTTGTTTACATTGACTTCTATAAGTTTCAACTTGAGGTCTTTGTTTATAGCAAGATCTAACGCTATTTCGCTAAGATTTGTTGAGTATGTTCCTTCAAAACTTGTTGCAATGTTAAGTGAAATTTTCTTGATTTCTTTTACAATGATTGACTGTTTTTCAGCACCAAAGTTCCGATCTAAGAAATTGGTCAACTTCCCAATATAACCGCCTCTTCTCAAAGGTAGAATGACTGCATGATCTACACCTACTCTTGGATAGATCTTAATAAAGGACCATTCGCCGTTACCATCTTTCATCATATGAACTCGGATATCAAATGGTTGGTCATCAATTGTTCTGGTTTCTATATACTGCTGCACTATATAATTGTTTTTCTTTATAAGATCGCTAAGATATTTTCTCAATTCCCACTCTGTATACCTATTTTCAAGTTCTCCTTCGGCGACAAAGTATTGATCTATATTTTCTTTTGAAATAAAGTTTACTCCCTTTGCAAAAGAACCAATTTCTGGCTTAAGAATTATTTTTCCATATTCATTAATATAGTGAATAGTGTCAGTCAGCGTTTCAACTTTCTTATAAGGTATAATTACTTCATTTAAAGAGCTATTTTCACTTAGTTTGTTATATACTTCTAGTTTACTTATTGAGTTGCCAAAAAATTCATTGGTGAAAGGTATACCTTCTAGCTCCTCATATATATTAGAATAGCCTTTTATACCTCGAAGTCTTAGTCGGTCATAAACTACATCTGGATATTTAACAATTTTAGGAACCCATTCTTTTCCTTCAAAAAAGTAGCCTCTGATTAACATTTCCTCAAAGTCTATGTCTAATGGGGTGAAGTAGAAGAAATGCACATTTTCATAATTAGAAACGTAAGCGCAGGCTACTGTCAAATTGTTTATTTCGCTCTTATCAACTAGCATTCCAATTTGGGTTTTGTTATCTAAATTAGCCATTTCTAAATTTGATTTTTTTGCATTAAATTGGCCCTTTCTGTAGTTAACCTTACTAAATTGGTTTGTTAAAACAATACCGTTTTTGGCAATATATTTTGCGTAGGCTATAGTATTTACTGCTCTTTCTTGTTCATGGTAAGTGGTTTGGGGGCCATTATTTACTTCATGCAACCAAAACCTGTCGTTATTATCCAAGGCTATATCTAACCCCAGTTCGTCGAGAGATAAATTGTGTAATTTATCAAGATGCCAAGTAAGATCCATTGATAAATTGATTAGTTTTTCCTCAAGAACTTTCCCCTTTTTAACACCATATTCGTTAGAGAATAAGCTTGTTAAGGATTCTGTTCTACCCCCACGACTAATATTACTTAATATACTTTTCTTATTCCCTATTCGTGGGTAGATTTTAGTTAATTGCCACTTTCCTTCTCCATTTTTTTGAACATGAGCCCTTATATCATAAGGTTCTCCTGCTTTGGTTCGACTATTAATATACCGTTGGACCATATAGCTATTTTTGTTTACTAGAATCCTTTCCTCTAACCACTGTTCTAGCTTTTGTTGACTCAAAATAGTACTTTTTGTATGATCTAATAAGTTAAATCTGTTCCCTTTCTGCTCTATAAAGTAGATATTTTCTCCTCGTCTACCTCTTAATGGTTTAAAAACAACACTATCATTTTCTTTAACGAAGTTTAATATAGTTGTCTTATCAGTCGTGATTTTAAAAGGAACTAGTAAATCTGCAAATTCCCTGTTTTGGACCAATGTTTTCGGAAGATTAAATTTGTCGCCTACACCAAAGCTAGTGAAAGGAATTATTCTTCTTAACTTTTTCTCTATAGTAGATTGCTGCCCCCTAGCTAAAGGTGCAATATTATGGATAACATCTGGTAGATCAACCGTTGCTCTTATCCATTTTTTTTCTATAAACATTTCAGCATTTATTTCTTTTTTTTCTAAATTAACATCTGCGGAGGAAAAAAAGTAAAGAGGAGTTTGCTGTTTCTTACTTTCTTCTACTAATGCATTGATTCGAGTTTCTGGGTATGCGTCCCGAGGGCTTTTAATACTTAGATAAACGCCTATTGTTAAGCTCTTTTTTTTCTCTGTATTTACTTGTGATAATTCTAGCTCTTGTTTAAACTTTCTAAATTGCGGTATCAAAGTGAATTGAGTAATTTCAGAGACCTTAAGTAGGTTACCTTTTTCTAAATTAGTAGCGATTAACAAGAGAGTGTTATCAAGCTTACTGTACTTTTCGATTAACAAACTATTTGTTAAAGAACCTAGCATAGTTTTTAAAGCATCAAAGCCCTCGGCAATTGAACTAAATATGAAGATACTTTGGTTAAGATTTTTTTGTTTTATGAGTATTGAAAAGTGTTCTGATGCCTCAACCATTGTAGTTGCTATATTAACAATTTGCGAGTACTGTTTATTATCTAAAGTTGTCATTAATAAATGCTCCTAACTTAATTTGTAATAGTATGTATACATGGTGCGTACATACTTATTATATCGGATATATTAGCACAATTTTAAAGAAGGTTTTTGAAGATAGACGAATATAAAAAAGAGGAGTTCTAGAAAACTCCTCTTTTTTATGTTACAACTTAAACTGTTCCACTACCTCCTGCAATTCCTCCGCCATAATGGAAAGGGAATTAGCAGAATCGGTAATTTCCTCCATGGATGCTAGCTGTTCCTCTGTTGATGCAGAAACGTTTTGTGCTGCTCCAGATGTAGTTTCAGAAATACCTGCAAGACTATCAAATGTTTCAACAAATTGGTCTGTACCTGACGAGATTTCTTGAATTTTTGAAGCAACTTGCTGGATCTGTGTCGTTACTGTATTTACAAATGATGTAATATCATTAAAGGACTGACCAGCTTCGCCAACCACTTCAATTCCTCGATCTACTTCGGTTGTACCAGTTTCCATCGCTTTGACTGCATCGATGGATTCGCTCTGTATAGATTGAATCATATTCTTAATCTGCTCGGATGATTGAGATGATTGCTCTGCAAGCTTACGAACCTCATCTGCTACAACGGCAAAGCCTTTCCCATGTTCGCCAGCTCTTGCCGCTTCAATAGCAGCATTTAAGGCTAATAGATTGGTTTGCTCTGCGATGTTCGTGATCACATCTACGATTTCCCCAATTTCTCTCGTTTTATTGCCAAGACCTTTGATGTTTCCTGAAAGTTCATGGACTGTTTTCTTAATGAATTCCATTTGTCCTACTGTTGTTCTAATTGCTTTATTCCCAGCATCAATAACAACATTAGCATCTTCTGCAGTGGAAGCAACTTCATTGGAACTGGTTGCAATCTGTTGGATGGATGAAGACATTTCCTGTGCCATTCTGGAGCTAGCATCTATGCTGCTAGATTGACTTTCCACTCCGGATGCTACATCTTGTATAGAATTTGTAATCTGTTCTGTAGCTACCGTGTTCTGTTGTGAACTCGCATTTAACTCCTCTGAGGAGGCTGCAAGGTTATTTGCTTTGTCACGTACTTGTACAATCACTTCATTTAAATGTTTTCTCATGCGATTGAAGGCATTTGCCAATTGGCCAATTTCATCATTACTATGATTTTCAACCTCGACAGTTAAATCGCCCTTACTCATTTTATCAGCAACTTCAACCAAATTATTAACTGGGCGAGTGATAGAACGAATGATGAATAGAACAACTGCAATTCCAATGACAAGCGCGATGGCAATTACAATAATTGTTTTATGGAAAATGGGCGCCACAGCATCATCTACTTCATCTTGGAACATAGAACCAGCTATCTTCCAGCCGGAAGTTTCGTTTGTTGTAAAGGCAAGCTTTTTATTTTCTCCGTCCATTTCATAACTAAACTTGCCCTTATTAGATGCATAAAGATCATCGATAAACGAAGCGGTTGCCTCCGACCCAGCCTCATTTGTAGGGTGTGTAATATAATGCTTTGTCCCGTCAAGTAAATACACATATCCTTCTTTGCCGATGTTAATCTCACCAACCATCGCTGATAAGCTATCAAGTTTTAAATTAGCTCCAATAACACCTTGTCCATCAGCAGTTGTCTTGGCAATCGTCACTACAATTACCTGAGTCGAATTTGATAGATAAGGCTCTGTAATGACCACTTCACCTTTATTTTCCATTGCCAGTTGATACCAAGGACGTTCTCGAGGATCATAATCCGCCGAATTTTTAAATTTATCAGGAGACTTTATAAAATCTCCTTCAACTGTCCCCACATAGGTTTGTTCCACATCAACCTTAGAATCTTGAATTCTATCAAGTAAAGCTTTAATTTGGTCTGTATCCTGGTCTATAAGGGCTTCCGCAGAAATTGCATTGGATAGAAAGTCCACGTTTTCCATTTGTGCCTGAAGTAGCTGATTAATCGTTTGATCTACCATTTGCAGACTTTCCTCTGCGGTATTCAGCATTCGACTATCTGTGTTACTTTTCGCACTCATGTAAGATGTATAGGCAATAATGCAACTAGGAACGAGCAACACCAGCAAAAAGGATAAAAGAAGCTTGTTCTTTAAGCTGAACTTGAATCTTTTTAATTTGAATTTCTTCATGTAATAACACCACTCTCATTGATAATTTATTTTGAAATGTACATTCTCAAGTTATATCGACAAAGAAAACAAATTATGTAGAAAAATGTAGAATAATATTTTAGCTAAAGCGGGTAGGACACTATATAATCACACTCTGCAAAAAAATTGGAGTATTGTACCAAATTTTATTTTTTACATTATCCCTAAATTATTTTTGAAATGAGACGATATAAAAGCATAGGTATTTTTAACTAATGGGACAAAATCCAATTCTAGAAAAGGCAAACTGCTTGAAAGAGTAGGACGCAAAGCAAAGGGTCTAAGGTTCTCAAGCTACGATCGCCTGGCTGCCAAAAAGATAATCAATTATTCTTTTTTGGCTATTCTACTTTTAAGGGATAGCGTTTTTAATAAGGCTGAAAAAGGTTGAACGAATATTAAAGATCCTCCTCACCTTAACGAAACCTACTAGTTAATTTTACAACTGACAACGAGATAAAGGAGACATGTGTAATGGATAAAACGTCTGTCATTGGCGTCATACTAGGTGTGATTGCAGTCGGTGTAGGGATGGTATTAAAAGGTGTAGGCGTTGCAGCATTAGTAAACCCTGCTGCCATTCTAATCATCCTCGTGGGAACAGCAGCTTCGGTGGTTATTGCCTTTCCAATGAGCACCGTTAAGAAAATTCCTTCTCTGTTTAAAATTATTTTTTCTGAAGAAAAGCAGGAAAACACGCAGGAATTAATCATGACGTTTACAGAGTGGGCTGATCAAACAAGAAAAGAAGGTCTACTATCATTAGAAAGACAAGTAGAAGAAACAGAGGATCCTTTCTTATCCTCAGGCTTACAACTTGCGATTGATGGTCAACCAGCAGAGTTTATACGTGAAGTTATGCTGGAAAAGGTAGACGCGATGGAGTCGAGACACCAGGAAGGCGCTGCCGTTTTTTCTCAAGCAGGAACGTATGCCCCGACCCTTGGAGTACTTGGTGCCGTAATTGGTTTAATAGCAGCACTAAGTGATATGAATGATATCGAAGCATTAGGCCATGCGATTTCCGCAGCTTTTATAGCTACTCTACTCGGTATCTTTACAGGGTACGTGCTATGGCACCCATTTGCCAATAAGCTAAAGGAAAAGTCAAAGAAAGAAGTGCAACGTAAAGAAGTGATCGTGGAAGGGATCCTTTCTATTACGAATGGCGATTCTGCCATGATGGTAAGAGATAAATTAGGATCATATTTATCTACAAAGGAATTAAAGGCGTTAAGGCAGGAACAGGAAGATGCGTAGGAAGAAAAAAAATAGAGAAAACCATATTGATGAATCCTGGCTCTTACCATATTCCGATCTACTTACCTTACTTGTAGCACTCTTCATTGTCTTATTCGCCATGAGTGAAATAGATTCGGAAAAGTATAACCAGCTTTCCACTGTATTCCAAGAAGAATTTTCGGGTGGGGCTAGTTTTATGGAAGAAAGCAATGCACCGAATGAATCAACTGTCGATATTCCTGAAGACGATGAGGAGCAAGAGATACAAGAAGAGCCCAAACAGGTAAGCAAAGAAGATGAAGAGCTTGAAGAGCTGGAGACAATCCAAGAGCACATTAATAGCTATATCAAAGAAGAAGAGCTTGAAGAGGTGTTTGATACACAGCTCACGGATGAAGGATTATTGCTTACGATTTTGAATGATATTTCTTTTGACTCGGGTAGTGCAGAGGTAAAAGAAAGAGGGCAGCGTCTTGCAAAGGATGTTTCAGAACTTCTCTATACAGACCCACCACATCAGATCGTTGTAAGTGGGCATGCAGACGATCGCCCCGTTTATAACGCAGAATTTGCTTCAAACTGGGAGCTTAGTGTCATGCGCGCGATTAATTTTATGGGGCTGATCCTAGAGAACGATCAGCTTGACCCAGGCAAATTTAGTGCAAAGGGATACGGGGAACACCAACCAATTGTGCCAAACAACTCGGAAGCAAACCGGGCAAAAAATAGGCGAGTAGAAGTACTCATTCTACCTAATTACGATATAACGACAAATGAATAATAAGGGGAGATAGCAAGATGACAACAACAGCCAATCAACAGAGCAAAGTTATAACACATTTACTTAATGGCACAAATACTACCATGAAATCCATTATCCCAGTAGCTCAAAACGTTTCAAAACCACAACTACTAACAGAGCCGCCAATTGTAGAGTATGGTGTGCTAATAGGGATAACAGGCGACATCAGAGGAAAAATCATGCTCTCAGGTGATCCCGCTGTCTTTAGTGGAATTGGCGGTGTCATGTTTGGAATGGCTGTGGAGGGAGAGATGCTTGTCTCTTTTAGTGGAGAGCTGGGGAATATGATAGCCGGTGGAATTGCGACCATTATCGTGAATGAAGGGCTGACAACTGATATTACAGCACCAACAGTATTACAGGGATCTACAAAGATTTCTGGTTACAAAAAAGCAATACAATTAACAGCAGGCTTTGAAAATCTTGGTGAATTAGATGTCATGTTCTTATTAGATAGCTAGTCTATAAGAATGCGAAGGTGAAAGGAAGGTTATATGGATACGAATGATTATATCGAAATATTTCTAGATGAAAGTAATGAGCATTTACAGGCAGTCAATGACCAGCTGTTAAAGCTGGAAAAACAGTCTGATGACCTTTCCATTGTGAATGAGATTTTTCGCTCCGCCCACACATTAAAAGGGATGGCAGCCACGATGGGATACGAAGATATTGCATCACTTACTCATAATATGGAAAATGTGTTAGACAAAATTAGAAACAGCTCACTACATGTTACGACAGAAGTAATCGACGTTACGTTTGCAGCCGTCGAGGCATTAGAAGAGATGGTCGAATCGATTGCAGGTGGCAACGAAGGAAAGAAAGATGTGACAGATTTACTTGCTCGCTTAGAAGCAATTGAAAATGGAAAACAGCCAGAAGAGGCTCCAGTAGCAACAAAAGCTACAACGCAAGAAAACCTGGAGCTTGATGAATACCAATTAACTGTCCTTGACCAGGCGAAGGAGCAAGGCTTTGAAGCCTACCAAATGGAGGTTGCGCTGGACGAAGGGTGTATCTTAAAAGCGGCCCGTGCCTATATGGTAGTGGAAGCGGTCGAACAACATGGTGAAATTATAAAAACATCTCCTCCTGTTGAAGAGCTTGAAGCAGGCGAGGTAGACCGTTTTTCTCTTATCGTGCTAACAAAATCTCCTGCAGCAGAAGTGAAGCAAAGTGTACATAATGTATCGGAAGTAGAATCTGCTGAGATTAGCCCGTATTCCGCGGTGAAAGAAGAAGCTGTATTAGCAACAGAAGAAATCGCTGCAACGAAAGAAGAAGCACCCACTGAGGCGAAACAAGAAAGTCATAAAGCCGTTACGTCTAAAACAATTCGGGTGAATCTTGAACGGATTGATGATCTTATGAATCTATTTGAAGAAGTAGTTATTGACAGAAGTAGATTAGAAGATTTGGCGAGTGAAATTAAAAACGAAGCCTTACAGGATACTGTCGAGCATATGTCCAGAGTTTCAGAGGACATGCAAAGCTTAATTCTTACGATGCGGATGGTTCCAGTAGAACAGGTATTTAATCGTTTCCCAAGAATGGTGCGCGGATTGGCCAAGGATCTTAACAAAAACTTAGAACTAGAGATTATTGGGGCAGATACGGAGCTAGACCGTACGGTAATTGATGAAATTGGTGATCCACTTGTTCACTTAATCCGAAATTCGATTGACCATGGTATTGAATCACCAGAGCAGCGTAAAAAAGCAGGCAAAGCGGAAAAAGGCAGCCTAATATTGCGTGCTTTCCATAGTGGAAACCATGTGTTTATAGAAATGGAAGATGATGGAGCTGGAATCAATCGTGAAAAAGTTGCTGCAAAGGCGATTGAAAATGGTGTCTTAACAGAAGCACAACTGGAAAAATTAACAGATCAAGAAGTAAATGAGCTTATCCTCGCTTCTGGCTTTAGTACAGCAGAAACAGTTTCAGATATTTCCGGCCGCGGAGTAGGACTTGATGTGGTCAAAAATAAAATTGAATCGCTTGGTGGAAAGCTATCCATTGAGTCAACACAAGGGAAAGGAAGTAAGTTTTCCATCCAGCTTCCACTAACATTGTCGATTCTATCAACACTGCTAGTTGACGTATCAAAAGAAATATATGCCATCCCACTTTCTTCTATTATTGAAACACTGATGATTGACGAAAAAGAAATTATGGATGCTCACGGACAGAGAGTGATTGATTTCCGGGGAAATATTATCCCGATCGTCTCCTTAAGAAAAGTTTTTAATATAGAAGAAACAGAAACAAATAATTCAACAGACCAGGCTATTGTGGTTGTGAAAAAAGGGAACAAGCTGACAGGAATTCTGGTTGACTCTTTCATCGGTCAGAAAGAAGTCGTACTTAAGGCGCTTGGAGCTTACTTGAAGGATGTCTTTGCCATCTCAGGTGCCACAATTTTAGGTGACGGGCGTGTGGCATTAATTCTTGATCCTAATGCATTAGTGAAATAAGGGGGGACAAACTGTGGAAGGCCTAAGAAAATTTATTGTGTTTACATTAAAAAACCAGTCATATGGAGTGGATGTCAGTCAGGTACATTCCATTGAACGTCTACAAAAAGTAACAGAGGTACCAAGAACGGCTTCTTTCATTAAAGGAGTCATCTATTTGCGCGGAAACACAATTCCAGTCATTGATTTAAGAGAGCGATTATGGATCGGTCAGACGGACACAACAGATGAAAGCCGCTTTCTGATTGTAGAGATAAAAGGAATGCAGGTTGGATTGCTTGTGGATGCTGCTAATGAAGTCTTGGATATCGGAGCAGAGGCAATTGAGCCACCGCCAGAAATGATTGCTGGAGTGGAGGCAAGATATTTAGAAGGTGTTGCTAAATTAAAGGATGAGCTGCTTATCCTTTTGGACCTAGAGCATATTCTGGATATGGAAGAAGTACAGGAAGTGAAACAAGCGATTAATTAATTTTATTTTGGAGGGTTTCAATCATGGCAAGAATTTTAGTAACAGATGATGCTGCATTTATGCGTATGCAATTAAAGGATATCGTAACAAAACTTGGACATGAGGTTGTTGGCGAAGCGGAGAATGGCCAAGTTGCAGTAGATATGTATCAAGAAGTAAAACCAGATCTTGTGACGATGGATATTACGATGCCTGAGATGAATGGTGTAGAAGCATTAAAAGAAATTAAAAAGCTGGATGCAGATGCAAAAGTTATTATGTGCTCAGCGATGGGGCAGCAAGGAATGGTTGTAGAAGCAATTCAAGCTGGGGCAAAGGATTTTATCGTCAAGCCTTTTACAGCGGACAGAATTAACGAGGCATTATCAAAAGCACTATAAAGTGAAACTTCAATTAGTGGGGCGGTTTCATCCTTCCTCCACTGATTGTTAGTTGAACGAATCGGGGTGTTAACGTCCGTTTACTCCAACTTAAACATCATGATTTCACCACATGTTTTGAAGTGGGAGTCTTACGGAAGGTTGCACCGTGATAAACAGATCAAGCTACATAGGGAAGGAACTAGGGGAATGCGGAAAAAGCTTACGTTACGAAATGTGAAGATCGGTTGGAAATACGGCTTTACCATTATACTTGTGTTTATTCTCATTGCTGCATCTACAGCCTACGTTTCTAAGTTGCTAACTGACATTGGAGACAATGTTAGAAACGTGGATATGCGGGGAAATCAAGCAGTAGATATTACGGAAATGAGCGCAATTACGAAAGAGAAAGGTGTTCCTATTTCAACCTACATGTATAATCAAAGCATGTTATCCGTGGAAGAATATGAGACCTACACGAAACAATTTAATGAGCTGGCTGAAATGATTCGGGAAAGAATAAATACTGCTGAACAAAAAGAATTATTTGAGCAAATTGTTAGCAAGGATCAAGAGATGAACGAACTTTTCATGAATGAAGTGGTTCCTACGGCGAACAAGGGAGACACATCTAATGCAGCTTCCCTTGTTTCTGAAGCTAAAATCCTTCGTTCAAGTATTGTTTTTCAACTTGATGAGTTGCGGGAAGTAATGAATGAAGAACGCTTCAAATCTACAAGGGAAACAAAGGATTTGCAAGAACTTACCTTAATCATTCAACTGGCAACGATGATTGGTAGCATTGTTATTGGTGGGGTTCTCGTTTTCGTGATTAGTAGAAGTGTATCACGTAACTTAGGCCGTGTGGTTTCTATTAGTAATCAAATTGCTGACGGCAATCTGGCTGTCGAACCAATGGATTATAAAGGCAAAGATGAGATAGGCAAACTGTCGACAGCTATTAATGGAATGACAGAACATTTGCGAAATGTCATTCATCAGGTAGCAACCGTTTCCCAAACTGTTACCAGTCATAGTGAAGAGCTGACACAGTCTGCAAATGAAGTAAAAGCGGGAAGTGAACAGGTAGCAGAAACGATGCAGGAGTTAGCAAGTGGTACGGAAACACAAGCTAATAGTGCAAGTGATTTGGCGGAAGTAATTAGTTCCTTCACCACCAAAGTGCATCAGGCTAATGACAAAGGGGCACTTGTCCAACAAGCATCCAATGAAGTAATGGTCATGACCAATGAGGGAAGCACGTTAATGGAAAATTCCACAACGCAAATGGTAGCAATAGATCGTATTGTAAAAGAGTCTGTACAGAAGATGAAAGGACTAGATGCCCAATCGAAGGAGATTTCGAAACTGGTATCGGTCATTAGAGACATTGCAGAACAAACGAACCTCCTTGCCTTGAATGCAGCGATTGAAGCAGCACGTGCTGGAGAGCAAGGAAAAGGCTTTGCCGTTGTTGCCGATGAAGTACGTAAGTTAGCCGAACAGGTATCTGTTTCGGTAACAGATATCACTGGAATCGTTACGGGCATCCAGACAGAGTCGAACAGTGTCGCCCAAACCTTGGAAACAGGCTATGCGGAAGTGGAAAAGGGGACTTCCCAATTGAGGACGACTGGAGAAACATTCCAAGGCATTCAGCTATTTGTAAATGAGATGACCAATAGCGTGAAGCAAATTTCCGAAAATCTTTCTGAAATGGCCACGAGCAGTGAAGAAATGAATCGTTCAATAGAAGATATTGCAGCTATTTCAGAAGAATCAGCAGCAGGTGTTGAACAAACATCTGCCTCATCACAGCAAACAAGCAGTTCAATGGAAGAAGTAGCTGGTAGCTCGGAACAACTTGCTAAGCTGGCAGTAGAGTTAAACGTTCTTGTTGGAAAATTTAGGTTGTAAGTATATAATAGGAAGAGGGAAAGTAGGCAGTAAGGGGAGTCGAACAATCGACTCCCTTTTTGCATGCACGAAAACAGCTAGGCCATAATAATCATAAAGGAGATTAAATAGATGAAGAAAGTCACGGTTATTTCGAGATCTGAAATAATGGATAACATTTGTAAAATTCTAAGCGAAAGTATCAACTATTACAACATAGAATCCTACAACATATTGAAGCATGGGCAGATATCTAAGCAAACACTGGATACAGACTTAGTCATTATTGAGTTAGGCCGAGACACAAATTTAGAAGAGATTCTTTCAGGTCTGAGCAATTCTACGACACTAATTGCTATTTTAATTAAAAAAATTACTGTTGAAGATTTAAAAAAGCTATTCCAGATGGGCTTCGATGGCTACTTTCATGGACGCATGGAATTAATCGAAATAAAAATGGCCATAGAATCGATATTCGCAGGAGGTCAATACGTACATCCACAACTGTGCCCAGTGCTCATGAGTGACTATATACATAAGAATCCTATAAAGGAACAAAAACCAACTGGCATTTTAAGTGAACAAGAGTGGAAGATACTTGAAGGCATTACAAATGGAAAGAAAAATTCCGAGATTGCTCAGGAATTATACCTTTCTTCATATACCGTGAATAATCATGTTAGCGCAATTCTAAGGAAGTTAAATGTTGCAGACCGGACAAGCGCCGCACTCAAGGCAGTGAAGCATAACTGGCTAATCATTCCATAATTAATTTAATATTGTTGCTTTTCTCAGAGAACTAAATACTTCTCGCTTCATGTCGATATATCTAGTAGGAAGAATCGGGCAACACGGATATTAACATGAAGAGGTGGAATAGATGAAGAAGAGATTTGGCTTCAAACGAATTAAAGGAAAAATATTATTCGGTTTCGGGATTGTCATTTTTTTGGTTGTTCTTTTATCGGCATACAATGCCTATACCGTATATAGTACAAATAAAGATATGGAAAAATTGACAGATTACCATTTGGAACTGTTAATTACCCAAGAGAAAATCACACTTGATATGCAAAACAGAACGTCCTTATTACGTGGTTATTTGTTATATGGTGATTCTAATTTAAAGGAACAATTTAATGAAGGTATTGATGAATCGATTGCTTTGGAAAACAAATTGCTCGAACTAAATGACGCAGAAGAAATTCAAACCCTAATGGAGAAAAAAATTGAATGGGGCACATTTACCGATGAAGTCCTTACAGAGTATGAGAATGGTAATGAAGATAGAGCACTGGAAATCATGTCCTTGTTTGTTCAACCATTGGAGGGAGAGATCACCAGAGCATTTCAAGAAATGGCAGCAGCTAGCGAGCAAGAGATCCAAGAGCTCGGAAAACAGACTGTAGATAGTGGTCATACCAACTTAATAGTCACCTCTGTTATTGCTGTGTTAGTAATTCTTGCTGGTGTGACAATTGCTCTTGTAACTTCAAGCAAAATTACGAAACCGATTGTGACGGTAATGCAACGGATGAAAGAGGTTGCTTCAGGAAATCTTCGACACGATGATCTTTCCATCACAACAAAGGATGAGATTAGTGAGCTCGTGTCCGCAACAAACACCATGACTACCAATACGCGACAGTTGATTATGAAAATAGGCGAGGTATCTGGTACGGTGTCCAATCAAAGCGAGGAACTTACCCAGTCAGCTAATGAAGTAAAGGCAGGCTCTGAGCAAGTTGCCATTACAATGGAAGAATTGGCTCATGGTACAGAGGAACAAGCAACCAATGCCAGCAGCTTATCTTCGGTCATGTCCACTTTTACTAAGAGCATACAGGAAACGAATGAAAGCGGAGAAAACATTCAAGCGACTTCCACTAACGTACTTGCTAAGACGAATGAGGGAGCAAGTTTGATGAATGAGTCCAGAGAGCAAATGATGAAAATTGACGAGATTGTACGGGACGCAGTGGTGAAAGTGCAAGGATTAGACCAGCATACACAGCATATTAGTCAACTTGTATCGGTAATCCAGAATATTGCGGAGCAAACGAATTTACTTGCACTGAATGCTGCGATTGAAGCAGCTAGAGCAGGGGAAAGTGGCAAAGGCTTTTCGGTTGTTGCTGATGAAGTAAGAAAGCTTGCTGAAGAGGTAGCAAAATCAGTATCCGGAATTACAGAGTTTGTAACAAATATTCAAACCGAAACACGAGCTATTTCTGTGTCGCTGAACGACAGCTATCAAGAAGTAGAACAAGGGACAGAAAAAATACAATCCACATCGGAAACCTTTACGGAGATCAATCGGTCTGTCACTACGATGGCGGATAGTATAAAAGCTATTTCTGCCAACTTAGCAGATCTGGCAGGAAAAAGCAGCAAGATGAATCATTCTGTTGAAGAAATTGCGGCCATCGCCGAGGAATCTGCCGCCGGTGTAGAAGAGACTTCCGCCTCAACTGAACAAACGAGTAGCGCAATGGAAGAAGTAGCAAACAGTTCCAAACAGCTGGCAAACTCAGCAGAAGAGTTAAATAGCCTCGTTGCCAGATTTAAAGTTTAATAAGGACAGAGTTTAAGAAATAGAGGTTTAACTTCTTTCACAGAATGGTATAATAACGTTAAAAGGTACGAAACGAAGGAAAAAAGGGACAGGAGTGCTTGTCCCTTTTTTATTTAATCTTTTTTGCAAGTTTTTGTACCATAGGTAAATTGTTCTAATTTACGTGCTGAGTTAGCCTGTGAAGCCTCACTATATATGTGAACAAGCCATACAGTAGGATATACCCGGTTCAAAATAACTTTGACCAAAGGTAATAAGTAGGGTATAATAAAAAATCGTTGTAATGTAAATTAAATGTAAAGAAAATAAGAGGTGAAGAAAGTGAAGAAATTAATATCTACGAAGATGGGATTCTTCGCTATTGCTGTTGTCTTACTCTGGTTAAAAACGTATATAATCTATTCTACTGAATTTAGTCTTGGTGTTAGTGGAGCCATGCAACAGTTTCTATTATTCTTTAATCCACTAAGCTCTGCTCTAATATTTTTAGGGCTTGCCTTATTCGCTAAAGGAAGAAAAGCGGGATTGTTTATTATCCTGATTGATGCGATCATGACATTTATTCTTTATGCAAATGTTGTTTTCTATCGTTTCAATAGTGATTTTATTACGATTCCTACATTAATGCAGACTGATAACTTTGGTAGCATTGGTGGAAGTATTGCAGATTTAGTTCAAGTTCAAGATTTGTTTTATGCATTAGATCTTGTATTGCTGATTGTTTTGTTTATTACAATGAAATCAAACTGGTCTGTTACAAGAATGAAAATTCGCAAACCGCTAACAGTTATCGTAGCAGGTGTGATTGCCTTTTCTGTTAACCTTGGTTTAGCCGAAGCGGATCGTCCGCAATTGTTGGAGCGGACATTTGACCGTAACTATGTCGTAAAATATTTAGGTGCATATAACTTCACCATTTATGATGCGATTCAAAGTGCTAAAACATCTACACGCCGTGTGCTAGCGGATAGTGATGATATTACACAAGTGGAAAACTATACGAAATACAAGTATGCTGCACCAAACGAAGAATACTTTGGTAAAGGTGAAGGTAAAAACATTATTAAGATTCACTTAGAATCCTTCCAGTCCTTTTTGATAGATTACGAGTTACATGGGGAAGAAGTAACCCCATTTCTAAATTCACTCGTACATGACGAAAGCAAAAACTTTACGTATTTTGATAACTTCTTCCATCAAACAGAACAAGGTAAAACTGCTGATTCTGAGCTAACGATGGATACCTCCCTTTATGGACTGCCACAAGGGGCTGCATTTGTAACGAAGGGAACAAATACGTACCAAGCATTACCTGCTATTTTAGATCAAGAGCTTGGTTACACAAGTTCTGTCTTCCATGGTGACGGAAAGTCTTTCTGGAACCGTGACGAAGTATACAAGCATTTAGGCATTGATGAATTCTATCATGCTGACTTTTTCGATATGAGTGAGGATAATGTAATTAATTATGGCTTGAAGGATAAACCATTCTTTGATGAATCTATGCCATATTTGGAAAACATGGATCAGCCATTCTACGCGCACATGATGACATTGACACACCACCATCCTTATTTAATAGATGAAGAGGATGCTAGCATCGCTCCTGCAGAAACGGGCGATGGTTCAGTGGACCGTTATTTCCAAACTGCGCGTTATCTTGATGAATCGTTGGAGCAATTCTTCAATGATCTAAAAGAAAAAGGGCTCTATGAAGATTCTATAATCATGATTTATGGAGACCATTACGGAATTTCTGATAACCATAACCGTGCAATGGAAGAAATTACGGGTGAAGAAATTACACCATTAAAAAATGCGGAACTTCAACGGACACCATTCTTTATTAAAGTTCCTGGTGTTGAAGGACAAGGGACGAACCACTCTTATGGTGGTCAAGTAGATGTTATGCCAACAATGCTTCATTTAATGGGCGTTGATGCGAAAGACTATATCCAATTTGGTACCGACTTGTTCTCAGAGGAGCATGAAGAAGTTGTTCCATTCAGAAACGGTGACTTTATGACACCAGAATACAGCTCTGTGAATGATGTTTTCTATGACAATGAAACAAAAGAAGTAATTGAAAACCCTACTGAAGAAATGGAAAAACAAAAAGAAGAGGTTCTGAAAGAGCTTGAACTGTCAGATGAAGTCTTATACGGTGATCTATTAAGATTCTATACACCAAATGAATCGTGGAATCCTGTTGATTCTTCCGACTATTTCTACGGAACACCGGAAGAGGAAGGCATCGTTAAATCTTCTGATTCCGAAGAGATTAAACAACCAGAAGACATTCAGGATATGGAACCAGCTACAACGGATGAAACGGAATAAACACGAAACAAAAAGGACACTGATTTGAAATCAGTGTCCTTTTTTTGATCCTTATAAATGGAGACAAGCGCAGATTTTCTATTAAATCACAAAATTTATATCGTTAACTCCTTCCATTTGCATTACAAGGAATTAATTTTGTAGCATATAATATCGTAAACAAGCAGTCAAAGCTTGTTTTATAGCCACATTTTTAGGGGAAAGATATCCTATGAAATAAATAGAACATTTGTTCCTGTTTTGGGGTATTTTTCGCTCTGTGCGTGGTATACTAGTAACTAGATAACGTTCTTTATCAGTAGTGATCGGCAAAGCCCTTTTTCTGACGAAGGGGGGGATGCCATTTGGATATTTATCAAGTATTTATGGTAATGCTCTCGTTTGGGACGTTTATTATAGCGCTCCTGACTCTGATCATTCGTATGATCAACAAAAAATAGACCTCCCCATTAACCTAAAAAGTGATGGTTGGGGAAGGCCTATTAACTAGGAAGCCGATCCTCTGAGAGAACCGCTTATCACCTGACCACAGTTGCAGCTGTGGTCTTTTTTTCGAACGAAAGCAATCGTCCAAAAGACTTATTTACACACTGTACAGCCATATTAGTATATGCTGATTTATACAAATATTATACCATAATCATAGCGACATCCAAGGAAAATAGCCTGTTGGGAAAATTGGTCAACCAAGGGTTATTGCTAATGACTGCAAGGAGAAGTTTCATCAAAAAGCACAGACCAGTTTAAGTTGTTACTTAATCGTAAAATAATTTACACAATTGTAATATTTAGTTTCATATCTTTTTAAATCCTCAATTTGTTTTATTTTTCTACAAGGTATTCTATAATGCGTGTTTTTTTGACAGCGGATGGATCAAATGCATGGGATTTTCTCCTTGTTTCGACATCATTACAGAAAACATATGGTTCTTGACGTCTATGGCATAATAGGAATATAGTCATGAATATATTTTCCTGTATTAAACTAAATTGTAATTGGTTTTAAAGGGGAAGATAAGCAGCGGAGAAAAAAAGAAGTATAACAAGATAGGGGGATTTGATGAAGGATGTTCGAAATGTAGGGGAGAAAGGGAGAAATAGTGGGAATTGGTTATTAGCCTGTCAACCTTTTGAGGAGGAAAAGCAAATTAATCCATATGCTCAAGTGTCGTACATGATGGAAGAGTTGGAAGAGATCCTTATGGTTAATGCATTGACGCGGAGTAAGTTAAGGTTTGGCACAGTTAGCTACCGTATTGCCTGGATATCCAATAATATACTGGATGAGCATAAAGAAAGCCTTCTTTCTTCAGGGAAATAAGGAAAGAAACTTTATACATACATAAAGGGGACTCATCATCATACCTCGTCGGATAGTCCCCAGCCTCTTTGTTAATAACCCCGATATTCAGGAGCATATTAACCCCCACTATTTTTTACACTTCCCTCTTGCAAACGAATTACCTTTTTCACCTCGAAACACACGTGAATAAAACCTTCCGAACACCTTCCTTGTATCCACATGTAACGCTTTTTATCTATATCATTAGCTAGTAAGTATAGTCGTGTGAAAATTACGGATCATTACGTTTTTTCCTTTTCTCCCTATTGTGCTACTATTAACACAGATAGAGATAAAGGAGACAAACTTAGAATGGAACGTACGTTAGAAAAGACGCAGAAATTACAACAGATCATATTGGTTGCAGGAATTATTTTTGTAGCCTTTAATTTACGTCCAGCTATTACCTCAGTAGGACCTCTCATCACAACGATTCGCGACGATTTGGGTATTTCTAACTGGAGTGCTGGTTTGTTAACAAGTCTACCATTGGTAGCTTTTGCCATGATGTCACCACTCATCCCGAGATTAGCAAACCGGTTCTCAAATGAGCGCGTCATGCTGGCAGGACTTGTGCTATTACTATTAGGAATTAGCGTCCGCTCGGTCTCCGTAATCTCCCTTTTATTTTTCGGGACATTGCTTGTTGGTGTAGGGATAGCTGTATGTAATGTCTTGTTGCCTAGTGTAATTAAAGAAAAGTTTCCCTTGAAGGTTGCGTTGATGACAAGTGTATACTCCACAGCAATGGGTGTTTTTGCTGCAGCTGCTTCAGGACTCAGTATTCCACTAACCATTAACATGGGGCTAGGGTGGCAATGGGCCTTAGTTGTATGGGGAGTGCCTGCGCTTCTTGGCATCTTCTTATGGATATACCTAAATAAGCGAAATAAGTCTACTCAATCTATGGATGTCGCTTTCGTTACGGGCGAAAACAATGCGATCTGGAAATCATCGCTTGCCTGGCAGGTTGCAGCCTTTATGGGACTGCAGTCCTTTTTGTTTTATGTAACGATTTCCTGGTTACCGGAGATTCTTCACCAATATGGCTTAAGTATGTCAGCAGCTGGCTGGATGCTTTCCATCATGCAGCTTGTTGGGTTACCAGCTAGCTTTCTTGTGCCAGTTATTGCCGGAAAGTTAAAATCACAGCGGCCGATCGTGATTGTGAATGGTATTCTCTCGATTACGGGGTATACAGGACTTTTAATGGGGGGATCTTACCTTGTCATGATTATAAGCACAGTGTTAATTGGATTTACGTTAAGCGGAACCTTTGCCCTTGCTTTAGCTTTTCTGGGGATGCGTGCAAAAAACGCAAAGCAGGCAGCTGCCTTATCAGGAATGGCACAGTGCCTAGGCTATCTATTAGCAGCTCTTGGCCCTTTGCTTATTGGTTTGCTTTATGACCTGACACATAGCTGGAATATTCCTTTAATGTTCCTAATTGGAGTTTCTCTATGTGTCGTGTTATTTGGTATGGGGGCAGGAAGAAACAAATTTGTTTTAGAATAGGAAACAGCAAGTAAATGGAAAGGGGCTGATGAAATGGAAAAGACGATTGCTACGATCGGGGATGGGGTTATCCGTATAGAATTTGCAGGTGATGTTAGTCCGCAAATGAACCAACAAATTCAGTATACTTGTAGGCTTATCCAAGAGAGGTCTATTTATGGTGTGATAGAGCTTGTTCCAGGGTATCAAACCATCACCCTTTACTATGAACCCATTAAAATTCGATTTGAGGAACTAATAGGCAAGCTAGAGAACCTACTGGGAAAAGAACAAGATCAAGAAAGCATTCAGGAAAAAACACGGCTATTACATATTCCTGTGTGCTATGGGGGAGAACATGGGTCAGATCTTACAGATGTAGCGAAGAGACACCATATGACTGAAGATGAGGTGGTGAAACGACATCAGCAACCGGAATATCTAGTCTATCTGTTAGGATTTCTACCAGGGTTTCCTTACCTCGGCGGATTGGATTCTGCAATCGCCACACCAAGACTACAAGAACCTCGTGCTAAAACGCCGGCAGGATCTGTAGGTATTGCTGATGCCCAAACAGGAATTTATCCACTGTCGTCACCTGGTGGTTGGAATATTATAGGTAATACTCCTATCCCTTTATTTGATGCAGAAAAGAAGGAGGATGCTTTTCTATTTCAGCCTGGTGATCGCGTGAAATTTTATGAAATATCTGAAGCAGATTATAGTCAGTTGACCTTGAGTAATAAGTGGGAAGAGGTGATCGCTGATGAATAGGACAGTAGATTTAAATTGCGATATGGGAGAAAGCTTTGGTGCGTATACTTTCGGGGCAGATGAACAGCTAATGCAACATATTACATCAGCAAATATAGCATGTGGTGCACATGCAGGCGATCCAAACGTTATGGAAGACACGGTGAAGCTAGCTAAACAAAACGGGGTAGCCATTGGGGCACATCCAGGTTACCCAGACCTTGCAGGCTTTGGACGGAGAAAGATCGAATTAACGGATGTAGAAATATACAGCCATGTTCTCTATCAAATTGGGGCATTGCACGCCTTCTGTAAGGCACAAGACGTTCCAATGCATCACGTTAAAGCCCATGGCGAATTATACAACGTAGCAGCTAAAAAGAAGCATGTGGCACATGCAATTGCGAAAGCGGTCGCAGACTTCGACCAAAACTTAATCTTGTATGGCCTTGCAGGTAGTTATTTGGTAGAGGAAGGGAAACGTCTAGGTTTACGCGTAGCTTCAGAGGTTTTTGCTGACCGTACATATCAGGAAGATGGCAGTCTTACACCAAGAAACACGCCAGGAGCACTAATAGAATCAGTTGACCAGGCAGTAAAGCAAGTGAAGGGGATGCTAACCGAAGGCCACGTAACGTCCGTAAAAGGGAATAGCCTTCCTATACAAGCTGATACGATCTGTGTACATGGAGATGGTACTTCCGCAGTGCCTTTTGTAAGGGAATTAACTACAGCACTTCAAGCGGAAGGAATTTTGATTGAAAGTATGTAAACATTCCTTTAAATGAAGAAAGGAGACAGCCTTATGGTACAGCAAGAGCTCTTTCAAGTTATCAAGCCAGGGATACAAACTACATTTCAGGACATGGGGCGGACAGGCTACCAACAGTTTGGTGTACCCGTGTCTGGCGCAATGGACCGGTTTTCCCTTCAAGTGGCAAATATCCTCGCAGGAAATAAGCGAACGAGTCCCTGTCTTGAAATTACATTAGTAGGTCCCACATTACTGGCAAAAACGACCATGACAATTGTCATCACGGGTGCCAACCTAAGTCCAACGTGTAATGGTGAGCCCATTGCTATGTGGAAAACGGTAAGGATTGAAGAAGGGGATGAACTTGTTTTCGGAAAACATCAATCTGGCGTAAGAGCATATTTGGCAGTGTCTGGGGGATTTGAGACACCAGCTTATTTTGGAAGTAGCTCCGTTGATGGGAATAGTGGCTTTGGAAAGTCGCTGGAAATAGAAGATGTGATAAAAGGATACCCAGTAATGGAAAAGACCGGAATCAGTGTAGCAAACACACTCATTCCAATCTATCAAAAAAGGGTTAAGATCTCTTTGATTGAAGGTCCACATACCGATTATTTTACACAAGCAGACAGAACCACGTTTTTCACTGAACCGTATAAAGTGGGCGCCAATTCCAATCGAATGGGCTATAGACTAGAGGGACAGGCTATCAAGCCGGAAAAGGTAAAGGTCTGGTCAGATGGCATTCCATTCGGTGGAGTGCAAATCACAAGCGCTGGCGAACCCATTATTTTAATGGCAGACAGACAAACAACGGGCGGCTATCCGAGAATAGGTACGGTGAGCTCCACAGATATTCCGAAGATTGCGCAGCTTATCCCAGGTGGGGAGGTCTCCTTTAAGCGGGTATCTGTAGAAAAAGCAGAGGAGGATGCTCGTAAACAAGAGAAATTTCTCATACGCCTGAAACAATTTCGACAACATATAGAGAGAGGGAAAAAAGCATGAAGAAATTACTACTAACAGGATTTGAAGCCTTTTTAGAATTTCCCATTAACCCAACTACGTCTATTGCACAGTCATTAAATGGGGAGCAGCACAATGGGTACGAGATTATAGGAGAAGTACTTACCGTGGATTTCCATAAGTCTGGTAAGCAGCTGATTGAGTTAATTGAGCAACATAAACCCGATGTTATCATCTCACTAGGTTTCGCGGCTGGCCGAAACTGTATCACGCCAGAGCGGATCGCAATCAATTGTAATGATGGTCCTGTAGATAATGAAGGGCATAAACCAGACGGCGAAGCTATTTCTGAAGATGGAGCAGATGGGTATTTTTCTACACTACCCATTAAGAAAATAGTAGACCGATTAAAAGAAGAGAAGTTACCTGCCAAAATTTCAAATACGGCTGGAGCTTATCTGTGTAATAATGTCATGTATCATGGCCTACACTATGCAAAACAGCATGGGTTAGCGACCCCTTCTGGCTTTATCCATATCCCAGCCTCACACGCGCTTGCTGTTGAAAAGAATATGCCAAGCTGGTCGGAGCAAGATCTTCTTAAAGGGATTAAAATAGCAATAGAGACACTGTAATTAACTGGACAAACAGGTTTATTTTCATTGCGCAAATAGGAATTGCCACAGTGCCGAAAGTGTAATAGAATAACGTGGTACATTACAGAGAATGCGAGATGATGAGAATTGCCAAAATATATCTGGCTATTAGTAATAGCAACAGCAATTAACGTAACGGGGGCCTCTTTTCTCTGGCCATTAAACACCATTTATATGCATAATGAGCTCGGTAAAAGCTTAGCTTTTGCGGGGTTCATTTTAATGTTTAACCAAGGTGCTTCTATTGCAGGGAATCTAATCGGCGGGCTCCTTTTCGATAAATTTAGCGCGTATAAAACGATTCTAGGAGGAACAGGCATTGCGGTAGTTTCTGCTGTTATGCTTGCCTTCACACATGATAGCATCGTCTCTTACTCGATCTTTCTCGTGCTAATTGGGTTTGGTTCAGGAATTACCTGGCCCGTTATGTTTGCTATGGCTGGTTCCATCTGGCCTGAAGGTGGAAGAAGGGCTTTTAACGCCATTTATGTTGCTCAAAATTTTGGTGTGGCGCTCGGTGCGACGTTGGGTGGCTATATTGCCAGTATTTCTTTTGATTATATATTTATTTCTAATGCCACTGTATTTCTTATTTATTTTATCATCGTTCTGTTTACATTTCGGAACCTCGATAAAGAAAAAGATCGACAGATGCACACATCTATTTTGCAGCAACGGGCAAAAATACAAAGCAGAACAGCTTTTACTGCCTTGTTTATTTTGTGTGGGGGATTCCTCATAGCCTGGATTGCCTATAGTCAATGGCAATCAACCATTGCTTCTTATACACAGGACATTGGTATCCCATTAGCGCAATATAGTTCTTTATGGGCGATAAATGGTTTTCTTATCGTTCTTGGCCAGCCTCTGATAAAATGGGTAGCAGAACGTATAACATCCCAAAAGGTTCATATTTATATGGGCACGGTTATTTTTATCGTATCCTATCTGATTGCGATGGTCTCAGAGACATTTACCATGTTTGCTGCAGCTATGGTGATATTGACAGTAGGCGAGATGCTTGTATGGCCGGCTGTGCCAACTTTAGCAAATGAACTGGCACCAAAAGGAAGGGAAGGATTTTACCAAGGAATTGTCAACAGTGTCGCTGCAGCAGGGAGAATGATAGGTCCAGTGTTTGGTGGCTTTATTGTAGATTTATATAATATTGAACTTTTATTTATTATTTTATTGGGTCTCCTGATAATACCTTTTGTTACAACGCGTTTGTATGATCGAAAAATTAAAGTGGAACATAACCAGAACATGGAGGTTTGAAAAATGGAAGAAAAACAAGAAGTGAAACTTATTGCACTAGATATGGATGGAACATTACTAACAAGTGAGCATCAAGTGACTCCGTACACAGAAGAAGTTATTGCCAAGGCATTAGAGAAAGGCATTCAGGTAGTACTTAGTACAGGGCGTTGGCTGAACTCCTGCTATCCGTATGCAGAAAAATTGAAACTCCAATCCTACCTGGTGACAGCTAATGGAGGAGAGATTTGGACTGTTAAGAAGGAGCTTGTTGATCAGCATTTGATGGATCCGGCTAAAATGGAGAAGCTATGGAATCTTGGTATTGAAACAGGTGTAGGCATGTGGATGATCTCAACCGACGGTGTGTACAGAGAGACGCCACCAGAAGATTTCTATGCACATAATTGGTTAAAGTTTGGTTGTGAGTCATTTGATAAAGAAAAGCTTGATGTGATGGTGAAGGAACTTTCCTATTCAGATGACCTTGAATTAACCAACTCGCTACCTACGAATGTAGAGGCAAACCCTAAAGGGGTAAGTAAAGCCAGTGCCTTAGAACTTGTTTGTGATAAGCTCGGTATCACCATGCAGAACGTTATGGCAGTAGGCGATAGTTTGAATGATATGAAAATGATCCAGCAAGCTGGAATTGGTGTTGCGATGGGCAATGCGCAGGATGCTATCAAACAGGCTGCAGATTTTGTCACAGATACGAATAATCAAGACGGTGTTGCGAAAGCAATTCAACGATTTGCCTTGTAATGCCCCACCCCCTTTTTGGTATAATTTGTATAGTGCATGACTATACTAGTAGAAGGATGAAAATGCTAGTTGTGTTGTTCAACATAGGGTTATGGAGAATCGTAATTAGCATAATATGACCTTTCTTTGTTTAAGAGAAAGGGGTATAATAGAAGGGTATCAGGAAAGGGGATGCTGCCATGTCATTTTCTCGCGGACCAAAGGAACCAGTTCCAGAGGTGGAAACTAACGTATGGTCATGTACCAGTGACGATTGTCAGGGTTGGATGAGAGAAAGTTACAGTTTTGAACAGGAGCCGGAATGTCCACTTTGTAAATCTTCAATGGAACAGGAAGTACGTGTACTTCCAGAAGTAAAGTAACATGAACGCGTATCTCTTGGATTAGAATTTATAAGTTAGGCAAACTTATTTGCCCATAGAATAGGTCCTCGGGTTTTTATAAACCCAGGGGATCTTTTTTATTGGGCGATACATACAGCGGTGATTCGTTTTTACAGGACGCAGTTACGTTTTGAATCAGCGCGTTCTATCTTGATAAATTCTAACTAATACAAAATGTTTGAATGATTCTGAATTAATTGCTATAGTAATCAGTAGAAAGCCACCTAGTTTTTACACCTAATTTGTAAGCGTTTGCAAAAGAGGAGGAGTGGATAGAATGAGGTATGCAAATCCAAATAGCGAAGGATCGCTAGTCCAGTTTAAAGACAGGTATGACAATTACATTGGCGGAGAATATCGTCCACCGGCAAATGGAAAGTACTTTGAAAATGTGAGCCCAGTTACGGGAAAAGCATTCTGCGAAGTTTCCAGATCAACAAAAGAGGATGTGGAAGCAGCCCTTGATGCAGCACATGCAGCCAAGAAAGAGTGGGGAGAAACATCCGTGGCAGTAAGAGCAAATATTTTAAATAAGATTGCCGATCGTATGGAAGAGAACTTGGAATTATTAGCTGTGGCCGAAACATGGGACAATGGTAAAGCAGTAAGAGAGACGCTTGCTGCCGATATCCCACTGGCAGTAGATCATTTTCGCTACTTTGCAGGAGTGATACGTGCCCAAGAGGGTGGGATTAGCCAGATTGATAATGATACAGTGGCATACCATTTTCATGAGCCACTTGGTGTGATAGGACAAATTATTCCATGGAATTTCCCTATTCTGATGGCGACCTGGAAGTTAGCACCAGCACTTGCAGCAGGAAATTGTGTTGTATTAAAACCTGCCGAACAGACACCAGCATCTATCCATGTTTTACTAGAACTCATTGGTGATCTACTTCCGCCCGGTGTTTTAAATGTTGTGAACGGCTTTGGTGTAGAAGCAGGGAAGCCATTAGCATCAAACAGTCGGATTTCTAAAATAGCATTCACTGGCGAAACGACAACAGGGCGATTAATTATGCAATATGCCTCTGAAAACATCATTCCTGTGACCCTGGAATTGGGTGGGAAATCGCCTAATATATTTTTCGAAGATGTCTTAGACAGAGATGATGGCTTTCTCGATAAGGCGATAGAAGGTTTGGTTATGTTTGCTCTCAACCAAGGAGAAGTATGTACGTGTCCTTCTCGTGCACTTATACATGAATCCATTTACGATGAATTTATGGAGCGGTCGCTGGAACGGGTAAAACAAATTAAAATAGGCCATCCATTAGACACGGAGACCATGATGGGAGCACAGGCTTCCAATGAACAAATGGAAAAAATACAGTCCTATCTGGATATTGGAAAACAAGAAGGAGCAGAGGTGCTTACAGGGGGAAATATTAATAAATTGGAAGGAGAACTGGAAAGCGGCTATTATGTACAGCCTACGATCTTTAAAGGAGATAACAAGATGCGTATATTCCAAGAAGAGATCTTTGGCCCAGTTTTATCTGTTACGACCTTTAAAGATGATGAAGAAGCCCTTGCAGTCGCAAATGATACGCTATATGGTTTAGGAGCAGGAGTCTGGACAAGAAATATGAACACTGCTTATCGATTTGGAAGAGGAATTGAAGCAGGACGTGTGTGGACGAATTGTTATCACCAATACCCTGCCCACGCCGCATTTGGTGGCTACAAAAAATCCGGAATCGGCCGGGAAAATCACCTTATGATGCTCGGACATTATCAGCAGACTAAAAATTTACTAGTTAGCTATAGTGAGCAACCAGCAGGTCTATTTTAAGAGGCACACTCGATGAAAGGATGAGGCATGTGACAGAACGGGTCACCGCTACAGACGAAGCACTGGAGCTCATTCGAACGTTAAAAGAAGTTCATGGAGATTTAATGTTTCATCAATCTGGTGGATGTTGTGATGGAAGCTCTCCAATGTGTTATCCACAGGGCGAATTTCGCGTTGGTGAGTCAGACCTTCTACTCGGTGAAATAGGGGGGATGCCTTTCTATATTTCCAAAGATCAATATGCTTATTGGAAGCATACCCAGCTTATAATAGATGCTGTAGATGGAAGGGGAGGAATGTTCTCACTGGAAGGACCTGAAGGGAAAAGGTTTCTTACAAGGTCAAGAGTATTTACAGAAGAGGAAAAACTAGAATAGGTAAAACAAGTAGTAGTCAGCTTCTTTTTATAGGAGCTGGCTTTTTATTTGTTTATTGTTAGTAGAAAAAACATAAAATAGGCTTTAATTACTAGGCAAAATGAATTATAATAAGGTAATCGTTCTATTTAATGAACAATACATGGAGTGAGGAGCTGAATGGAAAGTATGGTCATCATCAAGTCGTTTTTGCCTTTTCGAATAGGCTTAAGCAGCAGTGCGATTTATGTAAAATTATCAGTTGGTGGATTTGTCGTACTAATCAATGGCAAGGAATTTCATTATACCCCAAATGGTGCTACTTCTATCCATGTTAACAGAACGACAGGAGAGGTATCTAATAAGGATGCTGTATTCGTTTTCCGGCATGGAAAAGAAGAAGAACGTATTTCGATGTATGAACTCCTTTTTTGTAGCGATTTTCTTATTTATTTACAAGCATTTATAAAACCTTATACTCCAAGCAAAACGACCCCTCCATGGGATCTAGATGAACTTGACATACTGTTTGACCAGCTTGAACTGGCAAACATAAAAAGATCCATCGATAAGGCACTTGACGAACGGGATGAAGCAACCTTTTATTCCTTATTGAAAATGCTTTAACAAGCTGTCATCATACATAAAGTGAAACTTCAATCAGTCGGGTGGGTTCATTCTTCCACCACTGATTGTTAGTTGAACGAATCGAGGTGTTAGCGTCCGTTTACTCCAACTTAAACATCACGGTTTCACCTCATGTTTTGAAGTGGTGGTTTTACGGACGGATTGCACCGGGATAAATAATATGTTTTAGAGCCTCCTCATGGTGGAAATTTAAAAGTAGGATACCATGAAGGAGGCTTTATTGTGCAAACGCAACCTATATATATTAATGGGAAATACACAGAATCGACGGCGACAGAAACAATTGATGTAATAAACCCTGCTACAGAACAGGTGATTTCAAAGATTGCGAGCGGAACTGACGAAGATGTGAATAAGGCCGTTAAGGCTGCCTCAGATGCGCAGTATGGTTGGGAGCATAAACCAGCTGTGGAACGTGGAGAAATTGTTCGTAAACTTGGAGAAAAGCTAGAAGTTAATAAAAGTAAATTTGTTGAATTATTACAGGAAGAACAAGGAAAAGATTTTGAATTAGCTAATGGAGAAGTAGACATGGCAATTGACTTCTTCAAATATATGTCCGAATGGGCCCGAAGAATAGAAGGAGATATTATCCCAAGTGACAGGCCAAATGAAAATATCCTCTTATATAAGAAGCCTATTGGGGTAATTGGTGGAATTGTACCATGGAACTTCCCAGTATTTATTTTAGCGAGGAAGGTTGCAACAGCGCTTGTAACGGGCTGTACAATTGTATTAAAACCAAGCCAGAAAACACCAAATACAGCGGCAGAATTCACAAAACTGGTCGATGAGATGGAGGAACTTCCTGCAGGAGTATACAACCTTATTACCGGAAAAGGCTCTACACTAGGAAATGCCTTAGCTTCTCATCCAGATGTCGATATGATTTCCATGACAGGAAGTGTCACTGCAGGTACAAAAGTGATGGAAGCAGCGGCCCAAAGTATTACGAAAGTGAATCTGGAACTTGGTGGTAAGGCACCTGCTATTGTAACAAAGCACGCTGATCTTGACTTGGCTGCCAAGCATATTACGACATCAAGACTAGCCAATAATGGACAGGCCTGTACGAATGCAGAAAGAATTTATGTTCAGGAGGAAGTGGCTGAAGCCTTTACGGAAAAGCTGAAACAATCCTTTGAAGCAGTCACAGTTGATAACCCTCTACAAAACAAACAGGCTGGTATGGGACCACTGGTGAGTAAAGATAGATTAGAAGAAGTAGAGGAAATGCTACAGACAGCTGTAAAAGAGGGAGCGGAGGTTGTGACAGGTGGCGAAAGGGCTAATAAGGAAAAGGGATTTTTCCTTCAGCCAACGATTCTTAAAAATGTCAAACATGATTCAGAAATCATTAAGGAAGAGATTTTCGGACCTGTTGTACCGATTGTCACCTTTAATGAACTCGATGACGCAATTCAAATGGGGAACGACACAGAATATGGTCTTTCATCCTCCGTTTATACCGATAATGTGCATGAGGCCATGCATGTCGTGAATCATCTTAAATTCGGAGAAACGTACGTGAACAGGGAAAACTTTGAAGCTGTTCAAGGCTATCACGCAGGTATGCGTAAATCAGGACTTGGTGGAACAGATGGCAAGCACGGGGTAGAAGATTTCCTCGTAACGCAAGTTGTTTACATGCAGTACAAGCAATAGAGAGGAAAACTTCGTAACAAAAAAGCTGAACAGTCAATCGAGACTGTTCAGCTTTTTGCTTTTCTATTTCAACTCATTAAACACATCGACTACTTTATTCGTTGTATAAACACTTCCGCCTTTTTCTTTCACATTCTCAACCATCATGGCGATTAATAAATCTTGTTCACTTTCTTTTGTCGGAAAGCCGACAAACCAACCATTCTCTTCACCAGAATCATCTTCTGTTGTCAGTTTCAATTCAGCTGTACCAGTTTTACCGGAAATCCCTACTTCTGAGTCAGCAGTATATTTGGATGGTGTACCAGATTGACCAACCTCGTATAACAGATCCTTCATCAAATTAGCCTGATCATTATTAAGCAGGTTTTCTTTCCATACCTGAGCTGTTTCTTCACTTGTAAGTAATGTTGGTTTTATCATGTTCCCCTCGTTTAAAAAGGTAGTGTATGCTGTGGCAAGGTGTAACGAGCTCATTTCTAACTGTCCTTGCCCATAACTTGAATTGGCAAGCAATACTTCATCATCCAACTTTCCATCAGATGAGATGGTGGAAGCAGTGAAAGGATATTCGTATGGAAGATCTTCCCCAAAACCGAATTCTTTTAATCCTTTTACATATGCTTCGCTCCCCATGTTCACTGCTTGCATGGCGAAGTAAATGTTATCAGAACGTACAAGGGCATCCTTTAAATCAACTGGGCCACTAGATTCGGAAACACGGCGGACAGCATATTCTCCCCATCCTTTCCCATTACTCCATGTCAATCCATCGATTTCTAATCCTTCATTCGGATCAATGCTGCCATTCTTTAAACCAATTGCAGAAGTAATTGGTTTAAGAGCTGATCCTGGTGCAAAGGTTGATGAGAAACGATTTAACAATGGCTGCTGCTCATCCTCCTGTAATGTTTCCCACAGATTCGCTTTCGTCCCATAAAGGATTTCATTTGGATCGAAAGATGGGCTACTGACAAGTGCAAGTGTCTCTCCTGTTTTGGGATTTATGGCTGCAGCAGTACCAGCATCCTCTTCATAAGAATCAAAAATGCTTTCTTGTACATTTACATCAATTGTCAAGGTGATATTTTTACCGTTTTCAACTGGCGTCTCGGCAAGAACGATAGGTTCTTGATTTTCTTTGATTACTTCAATGCGTGTGCCTTTTTTACCTTTAAGTTGCTCTTCATAGAGACTTTCAAGACCTCTTTTACCAATCATGTCGTTTGCACTGTAAACGCCTGGTTCCTGTTCCTCTAACTCTTCAGCTGTAATATTTCCAATATATCCTACCAGCTGTCCAGCAGCTTCTCCAGCTGGGTAAACACGACCAGTTACTTCTCTACCAGCAACACCATCTATTTCCCATAATGGGGATAAGTCATTAGTAGAAGGCACCTTTTTTAAGGGGACGAATAAGTCTGGCTCAACCCAGGCAGCATTTAATGCTTCATCAATGGCATCAACGGAAAGCCCTATGAAGCTTGAGAGTTCTTCTTTGCTTTGTTCAGGGTTACTGCCAAGTTTTCCTGGAATAATCCCAATTTCATTTACCTTGTCATTAATGGCTAATGGCATTTGATTCCGGTCAAGAATCTCTCCTCGCGTAGGAGCTTCGCTTTGAATACTAATGTCTCCACCATCTTTTAGTTCAGGAAAAATAAAGCCAGGGTCCCACTGTACATACCAGTTTTGTTCATCCTCTTCACCTTCTTGTACAAGGGCAGCTTCATAGTCGAATTCAATTGGTCCAGCCATGCTTTCCATCGCTACTTCAAAGGGAATAGTAGCAGTCCCTTCTTCCATTGCGGTTTCCAGCTCTTCCTCATCCAATTTTGAAAACGAAATAGAAAGGTCAGATATTGCTAGATCTTCATAAATTTTATTATAACGATCCACATATTCTTCAGTTGGATACGTTTCAGTAGACTCACTTGATAGCATGCCATATGCATCAGAGAATTCCTGTTCATTCCAATGCTTCACATACGTATCAAATCGTTCATTTGGTGTTACTTCGTCGTCTGAACAGCCGGCTAATACTACCATAATGATAGCAGCTAAGGCTATTGTAATCTTTTTCATCGGATCCCCCTCCAGTATCTATCTTGTAATCTAGGTCTATTATAACATGTTTGTTAAAGAATTCAGCCAATACAGAAAGCCACAAGGAAATTGATAACCCTGGTGGCCAGTTATTACATTTGCTATTAGCCCTAATTATCTTTTTCAGTTTCAATAGGTAAGGCTGTGATAATATAACGGTCTGGAGCGCTTCCGACAAAAGAAAAAGGGTAGCAGGTGGTCAAGGTCAATACTTCCTCAGGCGCTGTAGGGGAGATGATGGTCCGATCATCGGCATCCACGATCTTTGTATCCACTATTTCATAAGTGAAATCCCCATAAGGAAGTTTGACTGTTAAATGGTCTCCTAGCTCGAGCTCCCCCATACTGCGGAAAACAGTATCCCGATGACCGGATAAAACGATCTGATCGTTCTGACCAGGATATGCAGTCCCCTTATAATGACCTACCCCTTTTGCAAGGTCATCTTCATCTGTGCCTTCTACTATAGGTAATTCGGCATCTAGTCTGGGAATATACAGAATCCCGGCAGTGTCGCCTGTTTGAGGGGCAAACCCTTCCGCTGTTTCAGTTGATCCTTCATTTGTTTGCACTTTTTGACCCTCATCGAGCAATGTTTGGGCCTCAGCTAGACTATTTTTTTGCGCTTGGGCTGTATGGAACCATTGATAACCTCCAACACCTAGTAAAACGAGTCCAGCAACGATTAACAATAGGGAGAGCTTTTTCATAGGCAATACTCCTTGCGTTCGTTATTTACTTCTAGTATATAGAAAGCTTTCTTTTTTTGAAAGATCAGATAAGGGAAAGTTGGATTTTATTAAGAACAACTATTTATTCAATTTAGCAAAAAGTTAAGTAATTTAAAGAAAAAGAGCATAAAACTAAGTAAAACGTTCTTTATATAGAATTATTGAACGAATATGAAGTTTTGCAAACTATGAAATATGACCTATACTTCAAGTAATCGTTCGTTATATAAAACAATTATGTAGATAAAAAGAACGATCATTATACATAGGGAGGGGGATATTCGCTGTATATGAAGATGGTAGGAGTAGTGGACGTTCGTTTATCAAGGTAACCATCATGTATTTCTTCAGGTAACAGCAGCGGAACGTATCTCAAAATATTTATAAACTATGAGGAGGAATTTTATTATGAGTATGAAGAAAAAATTAGGTCTAGGGATTGCAACAGCAGCACTAGGAATTTCATTAGTAGGCGGAGGAACATTTGCATATTTCAGTGATACAGCAGAAACAAATGGCACATTTGCTGCGGGAACTTTAGATCTTAATGCTAATCCAACTACAATCATTGATGTGGAAAATTTAAAGCCGGGTGATTGGATGAACCGTTCATTTACTCTTGGTAATGGTGGCTCACTTGAAATTGCTGAAGTTCTACTACAAACCTCGTATGAAGTTATCGACGCTGGGAGCGACAATGCTGGAGAAGATTTCGGTGAGCATATCAGAGTCAACTTCTTATGGAATGAAGACAAAGCAGTATTAGGACCATGGTCTCCAGATAATGTTGTCTACTATACGACGCTTGCAGAATTGCAGAGTATGTCTCCAGACGCAGTGGCTAATGAAATCTTTATTCCATTCTTTGAAGAACGTGGTGGACTACAACCAGGCGATTCGGACGAATTACATGTTCAATTTGAATTTGTTGATAACGGAGAAGATCAAAACAAATTCCAAGGAGATTCTTTAGAACTTGATTGGAACTTTACTGGACACCAAGGTGAAGGTGAAAGAAGATAAGTTAGTTTGGAAAGGCGGGATATTCCCGTCTTTCTTCCATACATATTATATAACAGAGATTTTGCTTTCGTAAGGGCAGCACATATAGCTGCGTTTACGAAAGCAATGAATCATGTTGAATGGAGGGAAATAGGTTGCGAATGAGCCGGATGCGAAAGTTTAAAAGGTATAAGCAATTTGTGATGGTATGGAAGGTTGTAGCTATTTGTTATATTTCGGTATTTACGCTTGGATATCTTGCTTCCGGAACAGGAGCCTATTTCGTATCCTCACAGGAAAGTGAACAAGTTATTCAGGCGGGGACATGGTGGGATGGTAGTGAGCTTGACTTTGTAGGCAAACCAACAGTGGAAGAAAAAGCCTGCCCTCAGATGAACGTTAGCATGGAATTGGAAAATAAAGGTTTTTCCATGACAGATACAACTACCTATGAAGTGTTCTATTCCGAAACTGGCAATCCACAAAAAACGGGTAAGAAAGTAGCGAGTGGTGAAATTAAAACGCTTGAAAAGGGTGAAACAGTGTCCTTAAGCTACAAGGCAGAAAAAGAAGGCTTTTATGTTTTTAAAGCACTTCAGCATCCATTATATGGCGAAGAAACAGAGAAACCATTAGAGGTTTGGAGCAAAAAAGTAAATGCAAAATGTAAAGAGAAAAAGGTAAAAGAAGAATCAGATGAAGGAGTAGAACAGAAAAAAGACGAGGACATTTTTAACGAGGATAACAAAAAAGAAGAGTCGAAGAGCACCGATGATACGCAAGAGAAAGCTAAACCAGAAACAGAAAAGGCTCCTGTGGAGGAAGAGAAGGACACTTCATCAACTGAGGAAAACAAACAGGAAACAGACGCATCAGAAGCTGAATCAGAAAAACAGGAAGTAAAACAAGAAAAGCAAACGGAAAAGCAGGTAGAAAAACAGCCAGAGAAGAAGCAACAAGAGCAAAATGAAGGGACAGAGCAACCATCTACTGGAACCAAAGAGGAAGAGGGAGAATAAACATGTCACTTAAACAAGTAAAAAAGTGGGTTAGCCACATTACGACCTATGTATTGTTCGCTGCACTAATTGTAATGGCAGTTGTCGTAGTCTCTTCTAAAGCGTCTGGGGGAGAACCAGAAATTGCTGGTTACCAGCTGAAAACCGTGTTATCAGGCTCCATGGAACCAGGAATTCAAACTGGCTCGTTAATCGCTGTTATGCCCGATGGGGATATGAAACGGTTTAAAGACGGGGATGTCATCACGTTCATGGATGAAGAAGAAAAACTCATTACTCACCGCATTACCGAAGTAATGGCAAGTGGGGAGCAAGTGATGTACCGGACAAAAGGTGATAACAATAATGTGGAAGATCTTCAGCCAGTATTATCTGAGAACGTCGTGGCGGAATACACTGGTTTCACGATCCCTTATCTTGGATATCTGGTTAACTTTGCACAGTCTCGAAATGGAGCATTTCTATTACTCATTCCAGGGATTTTACTGCTATGCTACTCCGGCCTAACGATTTGGCGGACCCTAGGAGAAATAGAGAAGCAAAATAAAAAAGGTGATCAGAAACTGGAAGAAGGGCAATCACTTTCTTCCTAACAATAGAAGAAAATCGGATTTTAGGGGGTGGATTCCATGAATAAACGTTTCTTCATTCTAAGTTTTGTTTTACTACTATGCAGCTTTTTCCCATTAGGGTACGTATCCGCAGCGGAAGCAAATGAAGCAGACGCTTCTAAGGAGTTGGATATTCAACTTACGCCAAACGACTATTTGTTCCAGGTTCCCAATATGAAGCCAGGCGATTGGGCGCCAAGGGATCTTAAAATCTCTAATGACGGCAGACAGGATTTTAGTTATCATGTAGAGCTGGCAAATACGACGGAAGAGGAAAAGCTGTTTAATGAATTAATAATTGAAGTAGCAGACGAGGATGAACAACTTTATAAAGGGAATCTGCCGAATTTCGCCATCCCGGACAGAAGTCTGGATGTCGGAGAACAAGAGGAACTGAAGCTAACCGTTTATTTCCCAGACCATCTGGGGAACGAATTTCAAGGCCTTGAAACGGAGTTTGTTCTCATCTTCACCGCAGAAGGAGAGGAAGATCAGCAAGACTCCATTAGTGTAGGTGGTAATGTTAGTAATGGAGATGGGAATGGAACTTCGGGGGATAAAGGTGGAGCAGCCTTACCTAATACATCAACAGATATTTTTACTCTTCTCCTTTTCGGAACGATTTTACTGGCAGTCGGGGGCGGCATTCTTGTTATACGTAAACTACGGTTGATTAAAGATCATCGTATCTAATATTTTCCATATTCTTCGACAAAAACAGGTGTAAGATATTCCATTTCTCTTACAAAACTAGTTGAAATAAGACAAAAGAACCTACGCAAATAGTCGTGAATTTGTAGTATCATATTACTAGGCAGTTCTATTTAGTGTCATAACTACATTTCCTCAGAAAAAGGCATACTCATCGAAAGACGAGGACGCAAAATCACAGATCTACGGCATATGCTAGGATGGCTGGGTTATCTGGAAATAATAATGGGGGATAGGATATGGAAAAAATAGTTGAGCAGTTATCGTTAGATGGTGAATGGATTGAATTAATCAAAAGGGCAAAGAATCTTGGGATCACTACAGAGGAAATACGTCAATTTCTAAAACAGACGGAATCATTACATAATGCCTGAATTTAATTGTACTTTATATAGAACTCCTCACCCACTTTATGTTATAATTCGCTTTGAAAGAAGGTGAGGGCTTGATCGGTGAAAAAATCAAACAACTTCGCACAGAAAAAAAGATGTCCATTTCTGAATTAGCTGAAAGAGCAGGGGTCGCTAAATCATACCTTAGTTCGATTGAACGTAACCTTCAGACAAACCCATCGATCCAGTTTATTGAAAAAATAAGCACCGTTCTTGGTACAACGGTTAATGATCTTCTACGGGAAGAAAACATAAGCGGTCCTGAGGATTTAGATAACGAATGGTTGAAGATCGTACAGGAAGCAATGGAGTCTGGTGTTTCAAAAGAACAGTTTAAGGAATATCTAGAGTTTAACAAATGGCGCAGTAATAAAGATAGATGACCCATCAAAGCCGTTGCAGTGATGCACGGTTTTTTGTTTGGTTTTTTCTCATTCGGGGTATTGCCGATATGGTGGATTAAGGTTATTTTATTAAGGTGGCCATTATAAATAACTCTGAATAAATAATTCATACATGTGCCGGGGGAAGCCCAAAAAGCGGACTACACAAAAAGCATATATAACAAGACAAGGAGAATGAATTTTGAAGAAACACATTTTCTGGCTTTTACCCATATGCTGGATGGGGATCATTTTTTACTCTTCCCATCAGCCTTATGAAAATCAAGATGTGAAACCACTTTTGAACAATTTCATAAACGTAAGTTTTCTTGAGCCGTATTTAAACTGGTTATCCTTCACCTATCATGAAAGTGTCGTTAGCGTGGAAGAGTTAGGTGTTGCTGGATTTATCGAATTTTTCATTCGTAAAGGTGCCCACGTATCTGTGTTCTTAGTACTCTGTTTGCTTTTTTATGTGGCCTTTCGAAAAGCTGGAAAACAAAATCATAGTAAAGCGCTAATCTTCTCTTTGTTTCTAACGGTAATTTATGCCATATCGGATGAAATTCACCAAGGATTCACACCAAACAGAACGCCCTACGTAGGTGACGTCATACTTGATAGCTTTGGTGCCCTGTTGGCGGTAGGCCTACTTGTACTTTTTCATAAAAGAAAAGATAGAAGACCTCTATAAAGTTGTCCAGGGAAACGAATAAGGTAATGAGGTATTAATTTTTTGTAAATTTTGAGCATCTACGACAAGGTTCGACAACATTCTGTTCGTTCATATGCTATTATGCAACAGGTAAGATATTTTTCAAAAGGCGGGGTATGAATAATGGAGCAAGAAAAGTTTAAAACGATGCTAAAAAAAGTAATTCATGATACCGAAACGCATCATATACAATCCTCTCAAGAAATGATTCAGACTTTAATTGATGAACTCACACATGAAAGACTACTTCCGAATGTCCAGCAATCTGTACTGAAAAGTAAATAAAGTAAAAAGCGGTCAAGATAAACCGTTACGTTAAAGCTCGCCTCTTAAGAATGGTAGCAAATAGAGGAGAGCTTCTTTGTGGCGTGATTTTATGCTGCTAGTGTTCTCATAGATCTTTTTCCTGTATATAATTTCCCCTTGTGTTTCATTTTTCTTACACTCTTCGTTTTACCAATTTTTCCATTCTCCTAAAAAGTCTTTCTTTCTGAATCTTTTCTATTCAAATTCTTTATTATAGCGCTATCTCTTGCTCCATTTTCTATGAAAAAAATGGTATGATATATATTATAGTAGAGGAGGAAGAGACAGTTGCAAACAAGTCCCATTTACATAAAAAATGTTAGCATTTTAACAGAAGAAACGATTATGGAAGATAGCGCTCTTCTTTTAGAGAGCGGAAAAATATCTAAGATCGGGAAACAATCGGCCCTTCCGGATGAGATTCAAGAAATTGATGGGAAGGGAAAAATCGTTATACCTGGCTTTATAGACGGACACATCCATGGTGCAAACGGTGCAGATGTGATGGATGCAAGCAATACAGCACTTGACTCAATTGCTTCCGTTCTGCCTAGGGAAGGAACTACAAGCTTTCTGGCAACGACGATCACACAATCACCTGAAAACATTGAGAAAGCGCTAAAAACAGTTTCTGCCTATAAAAATAAGCCCGGACAGGCTGAAGTGATTGGCGTACACCTAGAAGGACCATTTATAGAAAAGTCCAAGGCAGGCGCGCAGCCACATGCTTATATTATGGAGCCTAGCATTGAACAGTTCGAGGAATGGCAAAAGTTATCGGGAGACAAGATTAAGACGATAACGATGGCGCCAGAGCACGATCCGGATGGAACCTTTATCCGCCACGTGTCAGACCAAGGGGTAATTGTATCAGCAGGGCACACAAATTCCAGTTTTTCAGATATGAAGCAAGCAGTAGAACATGGTGTCAAACAGGTGACCCACCTCTGCAATGCGATGACTGGTTTACATCATCGTGATGTAGGTACAGTGGGAGCAGCTTTCATGCTCCATGAATTACGGGCCGAATTGATTGCGGACGGCATTCATATAAGCAAGGAGATGCTGCAATTAGTTTACAAAACGATGGGCAGTGAAAGACTATTGCTAATTACGGATTCCATGCGGGCTAAATGCTTGCAACAGGGACGTTACGAGCTTGGAGGGCAACCAGTTGTGGTAACGGAAGACCGCGCAGTTTTAGAAGATGGAACTTTGGCGGGGAGTATTTTAAAAATGCGTGATGGTGCGAAGCAAATGCTTGATTTAGATGGTGTTACACTACAAGAAGTAATCGAAATGGCTTCTGTAAATCCTGCAAAACAGCTTGGTTTATATGACCGAAAAGGAAGTATAACTGTAGGTAAGGATGCTGACTTGTTGTTAGTGGATCGTCAGCTTCATATTACTTCTGCCATTTGTCGCGGGGAAGTAGCTTTTAGGGAGGAATAAAGGATGCAATTAAAAACAGTAGAAAATTACGAGGAAATGAGCAGGCTTGCTTGCTCTGTCATAATCCAAAGAATACAGCAACTAGATAATCCAGTTTTAGGTTTAGCAACAGGATCAACACCAGAAGGGTTGTACAAGCAAATGATCGAGCAGTACAAGCAGAAGAATGTTTCCTTCGAATCTGTTCGCACCTTTAATTTGGATGAATACGTTGGTTTAACCAAAGAAGACGAGCAAAGTTACGACTTCTATATGAAAGATAATTTGTTTCAACATATTGACATTGATCAAGCAAACACCCACTTACCAAACGGTGTGGCAGCAGACCTGGAGAAAGAGTGTATCGATTACGAAGCAAGAATTGAACAGGCTGGTGGTATTGATGTACAAGTATTGGGGATCGGATTAAATGGTCATATTGGCTTTAACGAGCCTGGAACTAACTTTTCTAGTAGAACGCACATCATTGATTTGGCGCCTTCAACAAGAAAAGCAAATGCCCGTTTTTTTGAAGATCTGGCCGAAGTTCCAGAGAAAGCCATTACAATGGGGATTGAAACAATAATACAAAGCAAGGAGATCCTTTTGCTAGTATCAGGTGAAAAGAAAGCGGAAGCTGTTTCCAGAATGATAGAGGGAGAAATATCAGAAGAATTCCCAGCATCTATCTTGCAAAAACATCCAAATGTTACCGTGATTGGGGATAAAGCAGCACTTTCCTTGTTATAAAGTGAATTTGCAATCAGAGGGGGGCGTTCTTCCCCCACTGATTGCAAGTTGAACGAATCGGGGTGTTAGCGTCCGTTACTTCCCTTAAACATCACTGTTTTACTTCATGTTTTGAAGTGGGGGTCTTACGGACGGTTGCACCAGGATAACGCTTGTTTGAATTGCTGCGTGGGAAAGGAAAGAGGTTTCGCTCAGAGCACCAGGAACTAGGCTGGCTCGCAAAGGCCTTTTCACCAGGAAGAAACAAGCTGTTTCTAAGCAGGCGCTCTGAGCTTTTCTTATTTTGGTTCAACATCTATCTCAACATATTTCTGATCGGTTTGTAATAGTGTGGCCTGATCACTTGTCAGGTCAATAATCCAGTCCTGGAAGCTATCTTCTTCACCTGTTTTTACATAGACGATAAACTCTACTTTCTCCAGATAGTTGATTGTTTCAAGGATATAGTCGGATTGCCGCAACACATTTTCCAGCTTGCCAAGCAATGTATACGCAACCGTAATAGAAATTCCCTGCATTAATTGTCTTTTTACAATACCGCTACCTTGAAGTGCTTCTGTTGTGGCATTACCGTAAGCGCGGATTAGCCCGCCAGCTCCAAGTTTAATGCCGCCAAAGTATCGTGTGACAACGATAACCGTATCCTTTAGATTTTTCTTTTTGAGAACTTCAAGCATTGGGACTCCAGCTGTACCACTAGGCTCGCCATCATCATTAGCTTTTTGGATCTGGTCATGTTCGCCGATCATATAAGCGGAGCAGTTATGTGTTGCAGCATTATGTTTCTTTTTAATCTCCTGGATGAACTGTTGGGCCTCCTCTTCTGTTTCTACTCTAGCCACATGGCCAATAAACCGTGACTTTTGTATGATTATTTCTTCAATAGCAGTTTGTTTTACTGTGAAATAAGTTGCTAACATGTTGCATTTAGCCTCCTTAACAGACATGATATAATTATAGAGTGTGCTAGAATGCATCCTCATGCACATAGGTAGGAAGTCGGGTCTGAAAAAATGTAAGATACATGATAAAAGGCCCTATAAAAATTCAAAATATATACGTATAATTATAACATAGGTTGGTGGGAGACGATGGCACAAAAGATTAGCGAAACAGCACTCGATTATATTATTAATGAAATGATTGAGGTAGTCGAAAACAGCAAGGACGAGATTTTTAATATTAGTGAAGAAGCACGTAGTGAACATGAACACCTCGTCCGAGAGTTAAAAGACACAAAGCATAAAGTCGCCCAACATATTGAGGATGGAGACCAACTGGAACAAAAGGTGCGGTTTTCCAGACAAAGACTTGCAGAGGTAAGTAGGTATTTTGATAAGTACTCAGAAAATGAGATTCGGGAAGTATATGAAAATACCCATGCCATGCAAACAAAGCTAGCAATGCTCAGGCAAGAAGAGAGTGCTCTAAGAGAGAAACGCGATGATTTAGAGCGACGTTTAATATCCTTAAGCCAAACGATAGACAGGGCGGAGGGGTTAGCAGGGAAAATATCGGTTATCCTTAACTATTTACACGATGACTTTAGACAGGTTAATGAAATGATTGAGGAAGCCAAGGAAAAGCAGGAATTCGGTCTGAAAATCATTGAAGCACAGGAAGACGAGCGGAGAAAGATTTCCAGAGAGATTCATGATGGGCCTGCTCAGATGCTCGCCAATATATTGCTACGCTCCGAATTGGTAGATCGTATTTTTCGTCAAAACAATGTGGATCAAGCACTGGATGAAATTAAAGATATTCGAAAAATGATCAGGTCTTCTCTTTATGAAGTCCGCCGGATTATTTACGATTTACGACCAATGGCTTTAGATGATCTTGGTCTTATCCCTACCATCAGAAAATATGTTGCGACAATCGCGGATTATAATAATATGAAAATAGAATTTGCTTCCATTGGGGAAGAAAAACGCTTGAACACGAAATACGAGGTTGCTTTCTTTCGTCTTGTTCAAGAAGCTTTACAAAATGCAGTGAAGCACTCAGAGGCGACAAGAATTCAGGTTAAACTAGAGATATGCACACAAAATTTAACGATGTTGATAAAAGACAATGGGAAAGGCTTTGATACTTCGATGAAGCGGGACAAGTCTTTCGGTTTAATTGGAATGCGTGAAAGAGTAGAGATGCTAGAAGGCAAGCTCGAAATTAATTCCAATATTGGCAAAGGAACTTCAATTCTAATAAAAGTTCCTTATACGCTTAGCTAAGGTTATACTAGTAGATAAGAGATTTTAAATAAAATACACTATCAATCTATCATCGTATTGTAATAGGGTAAAAATAGAAAAAGAACCTGGAGGAGCAAAGATATGAATACGACGGAAAAACAAATAAAAATTGTACTTATTGATGATCACAAATTATTTCGTGAAGGGGTTAAGCGAATTCTCGACTTCGAACCATCCTTTGATGTGGTTGCAGAAGGAGACGACGGATCTGTTGCTTCCAAACTGGTTAAAGAAAACGAGCCAGATGTAGTCTTGATGGATATAAATATGCCGAACATGAATGGTGTACAAGCTACAGCAGATCTTGTGCGCTACTTTCCAAATACCAGTGTAATCATTCTATCCATTCATGATGATGAAAGCTATGTGACACATGCTTTAAAAACAGGAGCACAAGGATATTTGTTAAAAGAAATGGACTCCGATGCGTTAATTGAAGCAATTAAAGTGGTAACAGAAGGTGGCTCTTATTTACACCCTAAAGTTACCCATAACCTTGTCTTGGAATACCGGAGACTTGCGAAAGAAAATAATTCTAATATTACAGAAAATGGCATCGAATACCGCAAACCACTGCATTTACTAACAAAGAGAGAATGTCAGGTACTACAACTCCTTGCAGATGGAAAGAGTAATCGTGCAGTAGCTGAGACGTTATATATTAGTGAAAAAACAGTGAAAAACCATGTTAGTAACATATTGCAAAAAATGAATGTAAATGATCGTACGCAAGCTGTTGTCTCTGCAATTCGCAAAGGATGGGTAGAGGTTCTCTAGTAGATTTTTTGGTTCCCTATGTATAATTTGTTCCTACCACAACGTACTATCTTTATAGCTAATTGACTATAGCGTGCACCCTGGATAACGAAACCGGGGTGTTTTTTTATGTGTAGTTTCGGGTGGGGGCGTATGCACAGAATACAGGTCTAAGAAATGCTTTTTATTTAATAAACAAACTGATGCATTTTCTTATCGATTCATGTAAAATAATAATGTCTTAGGCATTATTCTAATAAAATTATAAATACTAAACGTAATATGCTAGAGCAAAAAGGAGAAGGTAGTTATGAAGGTTGCTGTTATGACAGACAGTACGGCATATATTCCTCGCGATATCCGCAAGCAGCATAACATACATATGGTACCACTTACTGTTGTTTTTGACGATGGATCGTTCAGAGAAGAAATGGATATTTCCACGGAAACATTTTACCAAAAAGTAAAAACAACGAAATCACTACCAAAAACATCCCAGCCATCTATTGGATATGTAACAGAGAAGTTGGAAGAGTTAGCGAAGGATTATGATGCTGTGATTTCCGTCCACCTTTCTAGTGGTATCAGTGGTACCTACCAGACAGTTGCCAGTGCTGGACGAATGGTAGAGGGCATCAAGGTACATGCTTTTGATTCAGAATTAAGCTGTATGCCACAGGGCTTTTATGCACTGGAAGCAGCAGAGATGGCGGAACAAGGGAAAACACCAGAAGAAATCATGGAACGGCTTCAAGAAATGAAACAATCTATGCGAGCTTATTTTATGGTAGATGATCTTACAAATTTACAGCGGGGTGGACGGCTGAATGAAGCACAAGCAATTGTTGGAAGCTTGTTGCAAGTAAAGCCAGTACTTCATTTTGTTGATAAAGTTATTGTTCCATTTGAAAAAATTCGCACCCGTAAAAAAGCCATTGCTAGAATTATGGGAATGGTTGAAGAAGATGCCGCACAAGGTAATGAACTGCGCATTGTCTTTATCCATGGGAATAACGAAGAAGCTGCATTAGAATTACAAGAAGAATTCCGGGAAAGGTACCCACAGATGGATACTTCGATCAGTTATTTTGGTCCGGTAATTGGAACGCATCTAGGGCAAGGCTCTATTGGCGTTGGCTGGTATAAAAAGTAACTTCAATTAATCAAGTAAAGCATAAAAGAAAAGCTCCAATTAGCGCTAAGGTAACTTCGCTTCTGGTGAGCACGGTCTCAGCCTCGGGCCAACAGAGCGTTGGTCACGTAGGCGTTGCCGCAATATGTAGTGTTTTTAACCAATATTTCTTCTCCTAACTTCCGGGATCTTCGTATTAGAGTTCTCCCCACTGAACAAGTAAGACTTCCTCAGCTATTGATGACAAGCAGAACAGTCACCGTTCATTAATCATATCTCTATAGAAAGGAAATGGTTTTTATGGTCGTTCCACTCAACAGACAGGAGCTTATGGATCTTGCAAAGAACGTCACTGGAAAATTATTGCTTCGTCAGGAAATCCCTCTCTCTGCATTCCACTTCACACAAGCTGTAGAACAAAAATTTATCCGAGCTGTCCCCTCATTTACCAAGAAACATTTCACCCTGCAATGTAATCGTTGTGGAAATAACGAAAAGCGTCTTATGGCACAATATCCCTGTAGTATTTGTGATAAGTCGCATAGTTATTGTCGAAAGTGTATCGCGATGGGGAGGGTGAGTGAGTGTACTATGCTTTATGAATGGTCTGGCCCTGTATCGGAATGGAAAATACACGCTGCCCCCTGTACATGGAAGGGAACCTTGACGGAGGCACAACAAAAAGCTGCCGATCGTATTGCCAGCACTGTTGTAAATAAAGAAAAAGAACTACTATCATGGGCAGTTTGCGGTGCAGGCAAAACAGAGATGTTATTTCCTGCCATCTCCATAGCATTAAAACAGGGAAAGCGTATCTGTTTGGCTACACCGAGAGCAGATGTCGTCCGTGAGCTCCAACCACGTATCCAACAGGCATTTTCCAACGTCACAGTCCAAGCACTTTATGGTGGGAGCAAGGACAAAGTAGGTACAGCACAGCTTTTTCTTGCCACTACGCATCAATTACTACGATTTAAGCAGGCCTTTGATGTCATGATTATTGATGAAATTGATGCCTTTCCTTTTCATGCCGATCCTTCCCTTTCGTTTGCTGCAGAGCGAGCAATTAAACTAGACAGTACCACGATCTACCTAACAGCTACACCAAGAAAACAGCAACTGAAACGAATTCGCAACAACCTCCTTCCCCATATTTTTGTCCCTCGTCGCTTTCATGGTTATCCACTTCCAGTACCGCAGATGAAGCAAGTTTCACAGCTTAAAAGTCAGTTGAAAAAGAAAGAACTCCCTCCGAGCTTTTTGAAATGGCTTCTTATTCGAAAGCATCCGCAACGACAAATTCTTGTGTTTGTTCCCACCGTCTCCTTAGCCGACCACTTATCAGTGCCTCTAACGGACCTTTTAATTAGCTATGACATTATCACGTCAAAACAGCAGGCAAGCACTGTGCATGCTTCTGATGGAGATAGGGAGGAGAAAATTCAATCCTTTCGTGACCGGGATTTATTTATGCTGTTAACTACAACCATATTAGAACGTGGGGTAACCTTTCCGTCTGTGGATGTGATTATTTTGGATGCAGGTCATCATGTATTTGACCAAGCCGCGATTGTGCAGATTGCCGGAAGGGCTGGGAGAAGTCCAAATGACCCATTTGGTGACGTACTATTATTTCACGATGGCAAAACAGATGCCATGGTAGAAGCAGTCGAGTCGATTCGAAAAATGAACAAGCGAGGAGGTTTTGCCTAATGCATTGTTTATGGTGTGATGAGGAAATTATCCCTTCCGTAAACTGGGGCAATCTTCTGTTGCCATCCAGGTCCGCCTCTCTTTGTGAGAAATGCGAGAGTGAATTAGAGCAGATAGAAGGGGATAGATGCAGAAAATGCAGTAGGAAAACAGCAGAGGCCGTTTGCCGAGATTGCCAGTGGTGGGAATCGCAAAAGCGCAATGTTTTAGCTGGTAATTACTCTGTGTATACCTATAATGCCTTTATGCGAGAAATAATTGCAAAGTGGAAATACCGTGGTGACTATATTCTAAGAAATGTTTTTGCGGAAGTTTTTACAGAAGGATATTATCAAGCATTTGGGAAGAAAAAAGATGCCATTATCATCCCTATTCCTCTAAGCGAAAACCGACTAAAGGAAAGGGGGTTTAATCAAGCTGAAGCACTAGCTGCATTTCTTCCTAACCAATCCAAAAGCCTACTAGCCAGAATAGATAGTGAAAAACAATCGAAAAAATCTAGAAAGCAAAGAATCACGAGAAAGAACCCATTTACCTTAAAAGAAACACTTAACAAACCAGCTATTTTGGTCGATGATATATATACAACAGGTACAACCATCAGACATGCAGCAGAGCTTTTAAAGCAAAATGGTTGTCCAGAGGTTTATTCTTATACCTTAATTCGAGGGTAGGCTCTGTCGCACTGTTATAATTATAGAATCGAAGGAGAACGTATAATGGCTGAATTAGCAAACTGCTCCCGCTGTGATGCGGTATTTGTTAAAGGACTGCGGGATATATGCCAGAGCTGCTATAAAGAAGAGGAAGCAGCATTTGAAACGGTTTATAGTTTTCTACGGGTAAGAAAAAATAGAGAAGCAACCCTTCAGGAGGTTGTGGAGGCAACTGGGGTAGATCAGATGCTCATCCTAAAATTTGTGAAACAAAAAAGGTTAAGAACATCGCAGTTTCCTCAACTTTCCTATCCTTGTGCAAAATGTGGAGAACCGATTGTCCAAGGAGAAATGTGTGACAAATGTACGAAAGAGTTAAAGGATGATTTGGAGCGGTTTGAGAAAAATAAATCACTTGAACAAAAAAGTGAACAAAACGAACCGGGTAGAACGTACTATTTATTTGATAAATCTTAATTAATACTTTAGAAATCCTAAATAATACCGATATAATGAACAAGAGAATGTTACCATTGGTATTTATAATAGTGCGTGTTCAAAAAGGAGGATATAGAGGACCAAGAAGTTCGAGGCGGTGTAGCTTTGAGTACCGGAACGTATGTAATTATACGTGAGGAATGGAAAAGCAAGCCAACGAAGAAATTCGATGTGTCATTTGTACCGGACTTTTTGAACAACCTATAAAAGAAGAATATTCAAGTAAAGAGGTGTGAAGGCCATGAAGATTAACGGACCTAATCAAACGAACTTTAATCCATATAAGAGTCATCTACAAAAACACACGGAGATAAAAAAAGAAACCAAGCAGGATCAATTGGAAATCTCTAATCAAGCAAAACAGCTACAAGAGAGTGAAAAGACAAATCCAGCACGTGCAGAGTATATCCAAAATATAAAAAAAGCAGTGGATGCTGGAGAATATAAAGTCGACCCAGAAAAGACCGCACAAAAAATGATCGATTTCTGGTCAGGTAAATAGAGTTTTCGGATAACAGGGAGGACAACACCCCATGTCAATTCAAAAAGTGCAAGAAGCATTAAATAGTCTAGTAAAGCTTCATGAAGCTCTACTAGAAATCTCCCGAGAAAAAACCGAGGTTATAAAGGAAGGGAAAGTAGAGAAGCTGCAGTCCATTCTTGTAAAAGAGAGAAAGCGGATTCGAGAATTAGAACAGACCGAGACTGCCCGTATCCAAACAGTAGAAGCCTTTGTTAAGGAGCACCCATCCGTTAGTGATCCATCCATTACTTCCTTATTGGAGCATTTGGATAAAGAGGAAGAAAAGACGGAACTTGAAGCCAGTGCCATTTCGCTAACAGAAGCTATCACAAAATTAAAACAACAGGAGCAGCTTAACGAGGCATTAATTAACCAGTCTATGCAATTTGTGCAGCTCTCCCTTGATTTAATGAATCCCTCTCTTAAAAACTTGAATTATGGGGAAGGGAAGGCAGCTTCTTCTGCTGGCAAACGATCGGTATTTGATTCAAAAGCTTAATAAAGAATAAAGGAGCAAGATGATGAGCACATTTCACGGATTAGAAATGGCCAAGCAAGCGCTGTTTACCCAGCAATCAGCGCTCTATACAACAGGTCATAATATTTCAAATGCAAATACAGAAGGTTACTCTAGACAACGAGTTAATTTCGAAACGATGAACCCCTTTCCTGCTGGATCAAGGAATCGCCCTGAAATTCCTGGTCAACTAGGGACTGGTGTGCAAGCTGGATCTGTAGAAAGAGTAAGAGATAGCTTTCTAGACTACCAATACCGTTCTGAGAACAGCAAAACGGGTTATTGGGAATCGCTTTCCAATTCATATGTCAGAATGGAAGGCATTATGAACGAACCATCAGATAGTGGCTTATCTAAGACAATGGATAGCTTCTGGCAATCATTGCAGGATTTAGCAACAACACCTGAAAATTCTGGAGCGAGATCTGTTGTAGCAGAGCGGGGCCGAGCTGTTGCTGAGACATTTAACTATTTATCTGAATCATTAAGCTCCATTCGAACAGACCTGAAAACTCAAATCGATGTATCTGTAAGTGATGCCAACTCGTTGCTAAGACAAATCGATGGTGTAAACGCACAGATAAGTGCATTAGAACCACATGGCTACCTGCCCAATGATCTTTATGATGAGCGAGACAGATTAGTAGACAAACTTTCTGGCATGATGAACATCAAGGTTAGCTATGACAAGAGTTCTGAAAGCTCCCCTGATATAGCGGCAGGACTTGCAAGTATTGAAGTTGTCGATAACAAAGGAAAAGCACTTAACCCACCTGTCAAACTTGTTGATGGTACCAATGCAGGCAATTCTGGAGCAGTAAATGAAATCAGTGTGGATTACGCAGATGATAATACAGCTGCGGTAACTGGTCTTACTGCTGGCGGCAACTCCATTATGTCATCAAATGGTTCGATCAAAGGATTAATTGATGCATACGGTTATGAGGCAGAAGGCGGAGACGGTGTTACTGGAACCTATACCGATATGTTGGCAGACCTTGATAAAATGGCGAAGACTTTTGCGGAAGCGTTTAATGCAGTACATCGTTCAGGTAAGGATCTTGACGGTAATGAAGGCTTAGATTTCTTTGAATTTAAAGATGGCCTAGGTGGTACTGCAGAGGGCTTAACAGTTAACCAAGATATCCTGGATGAACCTGATCTTATTGCAGCTGCCCCAGGAGACGAAACAGGTAATACAGGAAATGGTGGCAATGCTTCGAAACTAGCAGAGGTATTTAATGATACTTCATTAACTGACGACCCACTCGGGAAAAATACTTCCGTTAATACATTTTACCAATCTTTAATTGGCGAGATGGGGGTACAATCTCAAGAAGCTAGTAGAATGACAGCAAACGCTAATGTTCTTCGCTCTCAAGTAGAAGATCAACGTATGTCAGTAAGCTCTGTTTCACTTGATGAGGAAATGTCTAATATGATTAAATTCCAGCATGCTTATAGTGCTGCTGCAAGAAGTATGACGACAATTGATGAAATGCTTGATCGTGTCATCAATAATATGGGATTAGTAGGAAGGTAGGGGAAATAAATGCGTATAACACAAGGAATGTTATCCAATAACATGCTTCGTAACCTAACATCTAGCTATTCAAAATTAGATACATTGATGGACCAAGTTAGTACAGGTAAAAAGATAAACCGCCCTTCCGATGATCCGGTTATTGCGATGAAAGGAATGGGCTATCGTACAGAACTCAAACAGATTGAACAATATAAACGTAATACGAGTGAAGTTCATAACTGGATGGATAATACGGATTCCGCACTCGATAAAGCAACGCAAACGATGCAGAAGTTACGTGAACTTGCTGTACAGGCAAGCAATGATACATACGATGCTTCCGAGCGTGAAAACATCATGAAAGAAGTAAAACAGTTGAAAGAGCATATGATGGATATTGCGAATACCAGTGTGAATGGGAAGTATATTTTTAATGGGACAGATACAGAGACACCGCCCGTTAATGAGGGTGGCGAATTTGATCCTTCCAGTACAAGCCCAGTTTTAATTGATGTGGCTGGTGGCACAAAGCTACAAGCGAACGTAAATCCTGAAGATGTTTTTGGAAATGATCTATTTGCAAACATTGATTCTTTTATTGAAGACCTTGAGAATAACGACCAGGAAGCGATCGAAGGCAATATATCGAGTCTGCAAGGTGGGATTGATAACATTATTAATGCTCGTGCGGACCTCGGAGCACGTATGAATCGACTAGAGCTAGTTGAAAATCGATTGAGTGAACAAGAGATTGTTGCCACTCAAACAATGGCCGAAAATGAAGATGTGGATTATGAAAAAGCCATTACGGAGTTGATTACCCAGGAGAGCTTACATCGAGCAGCATTGTCTGCTGGCTCTAAAATTATTCAACCATCCTTAATTGATTTTCTTCGGTAGTTCTCATAAACCCTGACCCAGAAAAGGGCGCAGGGTTTATTTCATTTTAAATAATAAAATGTCAAACAGTGATTATTCTAGATGATAAGGTGGTGGAATAAAGTGAAGTTACCACAAATCAGGATGCAGTCCCAAATGGCACAAATTCAAATACAGCAAACACCGGCTAGACAGGAGATCAGGCAACCGAAAGCGGACCTAACGATTCAACAGCCGGCGGCAGAGATGACGATGAAGACAACGCCCTCTAAATTAAAGATAGATCAAACAAAAGCATGGGAGGATATGAACCTCATGCATATTTTTAAACGAAATGATCGTTTTGCACAGGAAGGCCTTGCAGCGGTGAAAGAGGGAATGGCACGTCGTGCTAGGCAAGGAACAGCGCTGATGAAGATTGAAAACGGCGGGAACCCGATAACAACGCAAGCAAAGACTAATTCTGAAAATCCAATGAAATCGCTCGAACTGACGTTTATCCCATCAACCTTTAGTGTGAAAACAAGCTATCAACCATCTCAATTAGATATTTCGGTGAAAACCAATGCACCTATAATCGAAGCCAAGTCAAACAAACCGGAAATAAGCTATATTCCAGGTAAGGTTCAAACAGGGATGAAACAGCAGCCATCATTAGAGATTGATTTTGTTAATTTACACGGTGGGGATGAATAAAGGGCGGCGTTGAAATAGTTCACTATATTACATGTGAATACGATATTTTTCTATTAGACGAAAGGAAGTTTTTTTTGAGAATTCAAACGAAGTATTTAGGCGAAGTAGAAGTAGAGGAACAGCAACTGATTCATTTTGCAACAGGTATTCCTGGCTTTATAGATGAAAAACGTTTTGTATTATTAGAATTAGCGGATAACCCTGCTTTTCAAATTCTACAATCTGTCGAGACAAAGGATGTGGCTTTTGTTATAACAAGCCCGCATACCGTTTACCCGGCTTATACGATTAAATTGGATGACGCCATTATGGAGAGTCTGCAGATAGAGACTGAAAAGGATGTTCTATTATTTTCTATTGTCACGTTAAAGAGCCCATTTCAAAAAAGCACATTAAACTTAAAATCCCCGCTAGTCATTAATCCGAGAAGTAAACGAGGCAAGCAATATATTGTAGCGATAGATGAATATTCTACAACAGCTCCGATTGTTCCAGAGACACCAATGGAAGCGGAAGGGGAATAATTATGCTTGTACTTAGACGAAAAAAGAATGAGTCCATTCAAATAGGTGAAGAGATTGAAATCAAAATTCTCGGCATTGAAGGAGATCAGGTGAAGATAGGGATTGAAGCGCCAGGATCTGTAGACATTTATCGCAAAGAGCTCTACATAGATACAAAACAGCAAAATAATGAGGCACTTAATATTTCAGAAGACTTATTACAGCTTCTGAAAAATACGGAGAAGTAGTAGAAGTTTTCTTATTCTGCTTCATATTAATTACTAATTAGCCGATATAAAAATTGAATAATATAGTTGAGGAGTTGCATGGACATGCGCTTAGAAAATGTGATAAATAACTCACAACCTCTTCTATCAAGTGAAAACACCAAAGCTACAGCTCCAGAGATAGATAGAATCAGTGAAAACAGAAAAGCCATAAAGGAATTTGACAAGACAGATATAGAGAATGCTACTAACGCATTAAATGATTTGATGAAACCGTTACATACAAATTTGAAGTTTGAACTGCATGATAAATTAGAGAAATATTACGTTACGGTGGTAGATTCTGAAACAAAAGAAGTAATTAAAGAGATCCCTCCAAAGAAGTTTTTAGACATGTATGCCCAAATGGCAGAATTTATGGGGATTTTAATTGATAAAAAAGTATAAAGCCTTAAAGGTAAAGGAGGAAAACCCATGCGTATTGGTGGACTTGCATCAGGAATGGACATTGACCAGCTCGTAAATAAGCTAATGACAGCAGAGCGAATGCCGCTTGATAAAATGCAACAAGACAAAACACTACTGGAATGGAAGCGTGATAGCTTCCGTGAAATTAATACAAAACTATCTGAGCTAGATAATTTAATGCTAGATATGAAATTGAGTAAAACATACAACCCGAAAACAATCTCCTCCTCTATGGAAGGTGCAGTAACTGCAACTGGAACACCAAGTACTTCTAATGGCACTTTTGAAATGAAGGTAAGCCAACTTGCTTCAAATGCGATCAATGTGAGTCAAAATGAATTAGGTATTGATCCAACCAAAACATTGGAAGAGCAGGGAAAGCTACCTGGTGAAAAAATAGTGTTCCAAACCTATAATGAGAATGGAGAAGCGGTCAACCATGAAGTAGAAGTTAAAGCAGATGATACGCTTAATAGTCTTCTCAAAAGGGTTACCGACCAAGACAATAATGTCCGTGCATTTTATGATTCGGGAACAGATAAAGTTATCATGGAAACGACACGGACCGGTGATTACAATCCAAATGGAAATGAAATTACTTTTGCAGCAGGGTCTTTCTTTGATTCAGTTTTACAAATGGATCAAGCAAATGAAAAAGGCGGCCAGAACGCAAAATTCGAATACAACAACAGCGGCCTTGAAATGGAATCCAAAACAAACAGTTACAAGATGAATGGCATTACCTTTAATTTCACTGATACAACAGGAAATGAATCTGCCAAGATGACAGTAACCAATGATGTGGATGCATCCGTGGAAAAAATCATGAAGTTCGTTGATAAATACAACGAAGTGGTTGAAATGATAAACGATGTTCAAAAAGAGGAAAGACACCGCGATTATCCACCACTTACAGAAGAACAGAAAGAAGAAATGTCCGAGGATGAAATAGAACGTTGGGAAGAACGAGCGAAAAGCGGCATTCTCCGAGGGGAAACTTCCTTAACGTCAGGGCTTTTTGATATGCGTCAAAGCTGGTATTCCTCAGTTGAAACAAGTGGTGAATATAATTCCCTAACGCAAATTGGCATCACCACCTCCTCTAACTATCTGGATGGTGGAAAGTTAATTGTAGATGAAGATGACCTCAGAGCTGCTTTGGAAGAAAATCCTGCAGACGTACAAAAGCTTTTTGCTAATAGTAGTGAGGGATCTGATCGGGGTATAATTAATCGATTAGAAGATTCACTAGATCGGACAATGAATACAATAGGGGAAAGGGCTGGAACAGCTACTAGTACTACACTAGAAAGTTATACCCTTGGTAAACGGATGAAGGATTTAAATACACGGATATCTGCTTTTGAAGACAGGTTAACCCAAGTTGAGACGCGATACTGGAATCAATTTACCGCGATGGAAAAGGCTATTTCCCGAATGAATAACCAGTCTGCTCAACTAATGTCACAATTTGGCGGGGGCATGATGTAAGTGGAATACCAACAGAGGAGTGAGTGTATTGTCGACTAAGCAGTACCAGGCTTACAAGAACAACGCAGTGAATACAGCATCTGGCGGAGAATTAACGCTCATGCTTTATAATGGATGTATTAAATTCATTAAGCATGCGAGCAGGAATATTGAGAACAATGACTTCGAACAAAAAAATACCAATATCCAAAAAGCACAAAACATTATACAAGAACTGATGATCACATTAGATCAAAAGGTCGAAATTTCTCAGCAAATTCTTCCTTTATATGAATACATGCATTTTCAGCTTAAAGAAGCGAATATAAAAAACGACCCAGCAATCTTGCAAGAGGTCCTTGACCTAACCGTAGATTTCCGAGATACATGGAAACAGGTTCTACAAAAAAGCCGACAGACTACTTATACTCAGGGCGCACAAGTGTAATGAATCGTCTAAAGCCAGTATACGATGTCACCATAAGACTTGAAAAAGTATTGAGTCAGGAGACGACAGCAAAAAACAGAGAAAAAATTATAGAGCAAGTTAACCAGTTAGTGGAACTACGGGGCGAGCAGATGGAGAACATTGTTGCTCCTTTCTCCAGTGAAGAAAAACAACTGGGACAAATCGTGGTAGAAAAGAATCGGACAATCGAGGGGAAAATGGAGAACCTTTTCCGTGACCTTAAATTGGAAATGAAGCAAGTTAAGAAACAAAAGAAATCTAATCGAACATATACCAACCCCTATGAAAAAGTTAGGGCTCGAGATGGAAGGTTTATGGACAGCAGAAACTAATCGTAAACCTCAACCAACAAATATAAAAAACACGAAGCGAAAAGTTGCTTCGTGTTTTTTATATACTCTGGCTGGATATTCAAGTCGTTTGTAAGATTATATTTACAAATTAGCTATCTTATCTAAAAAGTTTGTAAATTATGTGAAGCCCGTGTGAAGCGTTGTAGCAGGCTTTCATACAGAAAATTCACATAAAAGCACGTTAACCTTAAAATCTAGCTAGGTTTATGCAGGAATTTTCGTGGGAAACATAGTATAATATAGGTAGAAGATGAAAGGAGGACACTTTAATGAAATTTAACATTCGTGGTGAAAATCTAGAGGTGACTGGCTCGATAAGAGAATATGTAGAGAAGAAGATCAGTAAACTAGAGAGGTATTTTGATTCAACGCCAATATCGGATGTACATGTCAATTTAAGTGTCTATAATGATGAGCAGCGAATAGAGGTCACGATTCCAATGACAAACCTACTATTACGCGGGGAAGTTCAACACATCGACCTGTATGCTGCCATTGACTTGGTTGTCGATAAGCTAGAAAGACAAATTCGTAAGTATAAAACTAAAGTAAATCGCAAAACAAGACAACATGGTGCAGCAAAGCACGTCTTCGCAGACTTGGAAAAAGAAGCCGCGAGTGTAGCGGTTGAAGAAGAAACTTCAGATATTGAAATTGTAAGAACAAAACGATTTAACCTTAAGCCGATGGATTCTGAAGAAGCAGTATTACAAATGGACATGCTCGGACACGCATTCTATGTATTCACAAATGACGTTTCGGGTGAAACCAATGTCGTGTATCGAAGAAAAGATGGACGCTATGGCTTGATTGAACCGAATGCTTAAAAATATAAATTAAAAACGAAGGCGACCCCTGATAAGTGAATGGGGTCGCCTTTTTTACATTCCATCAACTTTAATGTCGAAAAATGTAGATCGATTTACCAAAATTAAATTTTAGATGTGGGTTTTATTCAAAAAGAGCCTAGTTTGTTCAGAATACATGTCGAATAACAGCATTCCTAGCTTAATTTTTGTCGAATGGATAGCCGAAACAGGAAAATGGGCATTAGCCAAAAAGTCCTATTACGTGATATAAATGAGCCAATGGAACCAAGGAGGTGTGATATGAGTGAAAAAGAAAGAAGATTATTAGTGACATTGTCAAAAAAAGTACAGCAGCAAGAAGAGACGATCACGCAGCTGGTAGAAATTATTGCAGCAACTAATCGAAGAGTAACAGACATATCTGCCAGGCAAGATTCGTTAACTGGAACATCCTAAATCTCCACGCAAGATAAGTTGCCTTCCAACAACGTAACCTCACCATCCCTCAAAGCAAAGAGCAGTTCATCCCCGGGCTGCTCTTTTCAATTTTAATTATGCCTCTTATAACATGGCTAACTCGCAACTTAACGAATCACATTTTTCGAGAACCATGCGTTTATCAGTCGGGCAAGCAGTTGTCATCTTTCTTTATATAGTGTTATTATTAATTGTGGACTATATACTATTTTTCAAATGAAATGTTGAAATTGAGGAGCGTTTGCTATGGCTGGATTAATTAAGAAGATTTTTGGTGATGGTAACCAAAAACAAATTAATCGATTACAAAAAAAAGTAGATCAAATAGAGGCTTTGGAGCCTGAAATAGAAAAGTTGACTGATGACGGTCTAAAATTAAAAACAGAAGAATTTAAACAGCGTTTTGAACAAGGGGAAACACTTGATGATTTATTGGTTGAAGCTTATGCAGTAGTACGAGAAGGTGCAAAACGTGTTCTTGGTATGCGTCCTTTCCAGACGCAGCTAATGGGCGCGATGACCCTGCATGAGGGAAATATTTCAGAAATGAAAACAGGGGAAGGGAAAACCCTTGCTTCTACCATGCCTGCATATCTCAATGCAATCTCTGGTAAAGGCGTTCATATTATTACGGTCAATGAATACTTAGCAGACCGTGATGCGAAAGAAATGGGCGAACTATACTCATTTCTAGGATTGACAGTCGGCCTTAATGGTAATGGGCTTACGAAAGAGCAAAAGCGTGAAGCGTATTATAGCGATATAACGTATGGAACAAACAATGAGTTTGGTTTCGATTATTTGCGTGATAACATGGTCCTTTACAAAGAACAAATGGTTCAGCGCCCATTGAATTTCGCCATTATTGATGAAGTGGACTCGATTTTAATTGATGAAGCAAGAACACCACTTATCATTTCAGGTTCTTCGAAAAAGTCAGCCTCCCTTTATCAGCGGGCAGATGGCTTTGTTAATAACCTATCTAAAGAAACCGATTATACCTATGATGAAAAAACCAAAGGTGTACAACTTACAGAGGACGGTATTACAAAAGCTGAAAAGTATTTCAACATTGAGAATTTATATGACCTTGACAATGTATCCTTAACCCATCATATAAACCAAGCACTAAAGGCGCATGTATCGATGCACCGAGATGCAGATTATGTGGTACAAGAAGACGAAGTGGTGATTGTCGATCAGTTTACCGGACGCCTTATGAAAGGACGCCGTTATAGTGATGGCCTACACCAAGCAATTGAAGCTAAAGAAGGGCTTCAAATTCAGAATGAGAGCATGACGCTCGCTTCGATTACGTTCCAAAACTTCTTCCGGATGTACAATAAGTTGTCTGGTATGACAGGAACAGCTAAAACCGAGGAAGAAGAATTCAGAAACATCTACAATATGGATGTTATTGCGATCCCAACCAATAGAGAAATAGTGCGAGATGATCGTGCTGATCTGATTTATAAGTCGATGGAAGGTAAATTCCAGGCTGTAGTAGAGTCAATTAAAGAAAAACATGAGACAGGTCAGCCTGTCCTTGTTGGTACGGTTGCTGTAGAGACATCTGAATTAATCTCCCAAATGCTGAAAAGGGCTGGAGTTCGCCATAATGTGTTAAACGCGAAGAACCACTTTAGAGAGGCAGAAATCATTGAAAATGCTGGTCAAAAGGGATCTGTAACAATCGCCACCAACATGGCTGGCCGTGGTACAGATATTAAACTGGGTGACGGTGTTAAAGAGGTAGGTGGACTAGCTGTAGTTGGTACGGAGCGTCATGAATCAAGACGTATTGATAACCAGCTTCGTGGACGTTCAGGTCGTCAAGGTGATCCAGGTATGTCACAATTTTATCTTTCCATGGAAGATGAATTAATGCGTCGCTTCGGCTCTGATAACTTAAAAACCATGATGGAGCGCCTCGGTATGGATGATAGCCAGCCGATCGAAAGTAAGATGGTATCCCGCGCAGTTGAATCAGCGCAGAAGCGGGTTGAAGGAAATAACTTTGACGCACGGAAAACAGTCCTATCTTATGATGATGTGTTACGTGAGCAACGCGAAATCATTTATAAACAACGTTTTGATGTGATTGAGTCAGACGGCAAAGAATTACGTGACATCATTGAAAAAATGATTGTTTCTACACTGGATCGCGTCGTTGCGACACATACACAGGACGATGATGAAGATAAGTGGGATTTGAAATCCATCGTTGAATTTGTGGAAGGTAACCTTCTTCCACCAGAAGATATCACAGAAAATGACTTAAGTGGAAAAGAACCAGAAGAGATAAATGCATTAATTATGGATAAAGTCCGTAGCCGCTATGATGAAAAAGAAGAAGAATTAACAGAAGAGCAAATGCGAGAGTTTGAAAAAGTAATTCTTCTGCGTACCGTTGATACGAAATGGACCGATCACATTGACCAAATGGATCAGCTTCGTCAAGGAATTCACTTACGGGCATACGGACAAAACGATCCACTTCGCGAGTATCAGCTTGAAGGGTTCGCCATGTTTGAGGTCATGATTGAGAACATTGAAGAAGAAGTTGCAAAATATATTATGAAAGCACAGATTAGAGATAACTTACAACGCCAAGAAGTTGTTAAGAATACGCAAGCTGTCTCCGGAAACCAAGAGGAGAAAAAGAAAAGCCGTAAACCGTTTATAAAAAAACAGGATGTAGGAAGAAATGATCCTTGTCCATGTGGAAGCGGGAAAAAATATAAAAATTGCCACGGAAGTTAAAACGGAAAACACTCTCTTAGTATAGGGAGTGTTTTCCTACATATTACTAACAGAGGTGAAGAGCATGGAATTAGCTGAAATAAGAAATGAATTAGATAAATTAAATACCCGAATAGAGAACTTTAGGGGGTCTCTTTGACCTAGATAATAAAAAGGCACGTATCCAAGAACTTGAGCTAGAAATGGCTGATCCAGGATTTTGGGATGATCAGGAAGCTGCTCAAAAAGTAATAAACGAAGTAAATGGATTGAAAAGTTATTCGGAAAACTTTGAAGCATTAGAAGAGAGAATTGAGAATCTGGAAGTATCGTATGAGCTCGTAAAAGAGGAAAACGATCAAGAACTTTTTCAGGAGTTATCAGGAGAGATGAAAGAAATTATCTCTGATGTAAATGAGTTTGAATTGTTAATGCTTTTAAGTGAGCCATATGACGCAAACAATGCTATATTAGAGTTGCATCCAGGTGCAGGGGGAACCGAATCGCAGGATTGGGCAAGCATGCTGTTGCGAATGTACCAACGCTGGGCCGAAGCAAAAGATTTCAAAGTGGAAATGCTCGATTATCTTGCTGGGGAAGAAGCTGGTGTCAAAAGTGTTACCCTTCTAATTAAAGGCCATAATGCCTACGGTTATTTGAAGGCAGAAAAAGGGGTTCACCGACTTGTTAGAATATCACCGTTTGATTCTTCTGGTCGACGACATACCTCTTTTGCTTCCTGTGATATTATGCCAGAAATGTCAGATGACGTGGATATCGATATTAGAACAGAAGATCTTAAGGTGGACACGTACAGAGCAAGTGGTGCAGGTGGCCAGCATGTTAATACCACAGACTCGGCTGTTCGTATTACACATATACCTACAAATGTTATCGTCACCTGTCAAAATGAGCGGTCGCAAATTAAAAATAGAGAAGCTGCAATGAAGATGTTAAAGTCTAAATTGTATCAACTGGAAATTGAAAAGCAGCAACAAGAACTAGCTGAAATTCGTGGAGAACAGAAGGAAATTGGTTGGGGAAGTCAGATTCGTTCTTATGTGTTCCACCCATACTCTATGGTAAAGGATCATCGTACAAATACCGAAATGGGGAATACGCAGGCGGTTATGGATGGCGAAATCGATCCATTTATTGATGCATACCTACGTTCCCAGATGGGTTAGGAGGAGTTTGCTTGCCTTAGCCTAGTGTAAACTTGAACTAAGCTTTTGTCATAAATTTGTTACAAATTGAAATAGCCTTATCATAGTTGGTTCTCTAACCATATTTTTCTATGAGGATTGGTGGATGGATCTGTAATAAGCGGTTTTAAAAACAGCAAATAGGATATAATAACCCTTGAAACGTAAAATTAAGTTTATAAGGGGGTAACTATGCTATGAAAAAATGGTTATTTACCGTACTATTTGGATCTGCCCTTGTATTAGGAGCCTGTGGTGGTGGAGATGATTCTTCAGAAGAACCAGCAGACGATGGGGCAACAGAAGAGGGTGCCAATCAAGGTGAAGAAAGTGAAGGCGGCACAGTTGATACTGCAGCTGCAGAAGAAGCTTTCCAGAGCAACTGTTCTAGCTGTCACGGTGCCGATTTATCTGGTGGAGTAGGTCCTGCTTTAACCAATGTAGGATCAAAGCATTCGGCAGATGAAATTGCAGATATTATTAAAAATGGACAAGGTTCAATGCCTGCTGGACAAGCAAGCGGAGACGATGTTGAGCTTCTGGCAAATTGGTTAGCTGAAAAGAAATAAAGGATAAAGGTCTAAATGCTTACTAAGCGTTAGGCCTTTTTTTATGTTCAGAAAAATATATGTAACAAACGTCAAAAAAGCAATGTTTTGATCGAATATTACTTGTAATAGAGCGGGAAAAATACATGTTCCTACAACTACTGACAAATAATACCATGCGTGTAACATTGAAATACAAATGTAATAATTTTATGTCTAAAAATCGTGGCGAAAGATGTTATACTAAGTAAGTATTGCGTACATAAACTCCGAACCATAGTTGTTAATGGGGTAGAACACAGCCAAGTAGAAGTTAACCAAAAAAGCAAAGGTGATATTATATGATATTAATGAACGATGTATATAAGACATATGCCAACGGTGTTACTGCACTAAATGGCATTAGTATTGATATAAAGCAGGGTGAGTTTGTCTATATTGTCGGCCCAAGTGGTGCCGGGAAATCTACATTTATTAAATTGATTTACCGCGAAGTAAAACCGACCAAAGGTAGCATTCTAATTAATGATATCAATATAGGTGACATTAAAGAAAAGAGAATTCCACTTTTAAGACGGGATATAGGCGTAATCTTTCAGGACTTTAAATTGCTTCCTAAACTAACAGTCTATGAAAACATCGCGTTTGCTTTAGAAGTTATTGAGGAATCTCCACGTAAAATTCGCACCCGTGTTATGGACGTATTAGATCTTGTAGGATTAAAGAATAAAGCAAGATTTATTCCGGATGAGCTATCAGGGGGAGAACAACAGCGAGTATCTATTGCCCGGGCAATAGTCAACAATCCTAAGATTGTTATCGCAGATGAGCCGACAGGTAACTTGGATCCGGATACTTCTTGGGGGATTATGAAGACCTTTGAAGAGATTAATGCTAGAGGCACAACCATTCTAATGGCGACTCACAGCAAAGAAATTGTAAACACAATCAAGAAACGTGTCATTGCAATCGAGGATGGCTTAATTGCACGAGACGAACACCGAGGTGACTACGGCTATGAAATTTAAAACAATAATGCGGCATCTACGGGAAGGTTTCAAAAATATAGCCCGAAACGGTTGGATGACGGTAGCATCCGTGGGGGCTGTTACCACAACGTTAATTTTGGTTGGAGCATTCCTGGCACTCATGTTAAACCTGAATCAAATGGCAGATAACATAGAAGAAGACGTAGAAATCAGTACATTGATTGACTTGACATTAAATGAAGAAGAAATCACAGAACTAGGCAATGAGATAGAACAGATTAATGGTGTACAGACGGTCGTCTTTTCATCAAAAGATGATGAACTAGCAAACCTTATTGAAAGCATGGGAGATGAAGGACGGTCCTGGGAATTATTTGAACAGGATAACCCTTTAAATCACGTCTATGTCGTCAAAACATCTGACCCAGAAGACACAATAGATGTTGCAAATCAAATAAGTGATCTAGATGGGGTACAAGAAGTGAGTTATGGTAAAGGCGTAGTTGAAAGATTATTTACCTTTACTGAATACGCAAGAAATATTGGGTTGGCATTAATCATCGGACTAGTATTTACAGCAATATTCCTAATCTCAAATACAATTAAAATTACAATTATGGCACGTAGTAGAGAAATTGGTATTATGAAACTCGTTGGAGCAACAAATGGATTTATCAGATGGCCGTTCATTATTGAGGGGTTAATGCTTGGTATATTAGGATCTATCATTCCAATCGGAGTAATTCTTACAGGCTATTACTATCTGGCAAACAATGTAAGTGAACGTATCTCATACAGCTTTGTAGAAATATTACCATTTAATCCATTCGCATGGCAGCTTTCCCTGATTATCCTGGGAATCGGCGCTTTTATTGGAATATGGGGCAGTGTGATGAGTGTACGTAAATTCCTAAAAGTCTAGCTCGATTTAAAAAAATACCATTATTGTACAGAGGGAAGGGGAAAGCAAAACAATGAAAAAGTATGCTTCATTAATGCTTGCAACAACACTGGCAGTCACCGGCATTTCCTTTAGTGGGAATACAGCTTCAGCAGAATCAATTGATGGACTTGAAAACAAAATCAACGAATTAGAAAAAGAACAGAGTGAATTAAAAGAGCAACAAGGAAGTATTTCAGGTGATAAGAGTGATACAGAAGGCAAAATGGACGAGAATGAAGAAGAACAGAGTACAGTTGACAGCCAAATTAAATCAATTGACGACAAGTTAACGAAAACACAAAATGATATTGCAACAAAAGAGCAAGAAATTACATCAACAAATGATGAAATTAAAAAGTTAGAAGATAGAATGATAGAGTTAAAAGAAGAAATAAAGGTATTGAAAGAACGAATTAAAGAGCGGGACGAGCTTATTAAAAAACGTCTACGCGCGATTCAAAAGAGTGGCGGAGATATGAAATATATCGAAGTTATTCTAGGTTCCAAAAGCTTTGGAGATTTTATCAACCGAAGCTCTGCAGTTAATACGATAATGGATCAAGATAAAACCATTTTAGAAGAACAACAGGCTGATAAAGATTCCCTTGAGGCTAACAAGGCGGAAGTAGAAGAAAGTAAGGCATCAGTTGAGAAAAAGAAAGTTGCGTTAGAAGGACAGAAAGAAGAACTTGTAGCACTTAAAGATGATTTGGCTGACCAAAAAGATCAAAAGAAAACATTAATGGCCAAATTAGAAAAAGAGTATACGGATCTTGAAGAATACAAAATTAGCCTTGAAGATGAGCAACAGATTCTTGCTGCACAGGCTGAAGCAGTTGAAAAAGCTAAGAATCTAGCAGAATCAGAAAAAGGTAAATTAGAGCAATTAGCACGTGAAGAAGCAGCAAGAAAAGAAGCTGAAAAGAGAGAAGCAGAGAAGAGACAGGCTGAACAAGCAAAAGCATCTTCTTCAAAGACTGCGTCTGCCTCATCATCTTCGTCAAACTCTAGTTCTAGTACAGGTAGCACCTCATCCATTCCGTCAAGTAGTGGTAGCGGGTTGTTTATCTGGCCAGCAGCTGGCCCGAAGACATCTGACTACGGAATGAGACACCATCCAATTCAAGGAATTGATAAATTGCATGCAGGTATGGATATTGGTGCTTCAACTGGAACACCATTAAAAGCTGCAGCTAGCGGTGTTGTTATTCGTGCAGGCTGGATGAGTGGATATGGTAATACAATTATGATTACCCATAATTTAAACGGTAAAACTTATACAACACTGTATGCACATTTGAGCAGTATTTCTGTATCAGCAGGTCAAACCGTATCACAAGGACAAAATATTGGACAAACTGGGAATTCAGGCGGTTCTACAGGTCCCCATCTACATTTTGAAGTACATGAGGGTGGATGGAATGCAGCGAAAAGTAATTCCGTTAATCCAATGAAATTTTTCTAATAAACATACATTATAAAAAGACATCACCCTCTTGGTGTGATGTCTTTTTCTTCTATTTCGTTAAATGCAGTTCATAAAACGTCGAAGAAAACCATAGTCATATGTAGAAGATAATGGTATGCTTTTGTACAAAAGGATGTAACGTAATATTAGACAAATAACTATCGAGGTGGAAAAATGAGTTTGAAAAAATCACATATTATCCTACTACTTCTTTTAGCCCTCGTTCTTGGATTTGCGGGTGCCTATATGGGTGTTCAACTGGCAGATCAGGGTGGCAATAGTGAGGAAAGTATCGAACAAGGTGAAGAGGCAAGCCCGAGTTCAGACCAAATAAGCGGTACTGAGTTAGGAAAGGTGGAACAAGCCTTTTCCCTCATTAAAGAAAATTACTTAGAAGAAGTAGAGGATAAGCAGCTAGTAGAAGGTGCCATTCAGGGGATGTTATCCACATTGGAAGACCCATACAGCTCTTATATGGATGTAGATACGATGGCGCAGTTCAATGAACAGATTGAGTCTTCGTTTGAAGGAATTGGTGCTGAAGTTAGCATGGTAAATAACATGGTAACCATTGTAGCGCCGATAAAGGACTCTCCGGCTGAAAAAGCAGGTCTGCGTCCAAATGATCAAGTTTTAAGTGTTGATGGGGAAAGTGTGGAAGGACTAGATTTAAATGAAGCTGTGGCTAAAATACGTGGTGAGAAAGGTTCAGAGGTTGTCTTGGAAATTCAACGGCCTGGAGCCTCAGAAGCTTTCGATATGACAATTGTCCGTGACACTATCCCACTTGAAACAGTGTACAACAGCATTGAAGAAATAGATGGAAAGAAAACTGGAGTTTTAGAAGTAACGAACTTCTCTGAACATACAGCCCAAGAGTTCTCAGAACAGCTTACAACGCTTGAAGAGGAAGGGATAGAAGGGTTGGTTATTGATGTCCGAGGAAATCCGGGTGGACTCTTAACAGCTGTAGAGGAAATGCTTAAAGAGTTTGTTCCAAAGGATATGCCATATCTACAAATTGAAGATAGAGACGGTAAGAAAACACCTTATTTCTCAGAACTTGATGAGAAAAAGGACTACCCAATAAGTGTTGTTATAGATGAAGGAAGTGCTTCTGCATCTGAAATTTTAGCTGTGGCCATGAAAGAAATGGACTATGACATTGTTGGACAAAAAAGCTTTGGAAAAGGTACCGTCCAACAGGCAGTGCCAATGGGTGATGGAAGTTCTATTAAGTTAACGTTCTATAAATGGCTATCACCAGATGGGAAATCTGTCCATGAAAAAGGGATTGAGCCTACTGTAGAAGTAAAGCAAGCCGACTATTTCTATACGAATCCTATTCAAATTGAGGATCCATTAGCGTACGACCAGACGGATGATAAAATTGAAAATGTCCAAATTATGCTTGATGGACTCGGTTATGAACCAGGAAGAACAGATGGATATTTCAGTGAAGAAACACAATATGCAGTAAATAACTTCCAGGAAGACAATGAGTTAGATGTGACTGGAAAAGTTGATGAAGAAACTGCTGGCTTAATTGAAGCGCAAATTATTGATAAGATTCGCAATGGCGAAGATGACAAACAGTTAGAGAAAGCATTAGAAGAACTATACTAGTAAGCCAAGAAGGGCAAGGGATTTTCTATTTCCTTGCTCTTTTTCTATGTTTTCATAGATAGATTTTGTCCATTGTCCAATCGAGCAAATTTCTATTAACCATCCGGTTTGTATACTAACCTTCTCTATTATATGGTAAAATTATTTCATAACCGAATTTAAGTATTAGTAAAAGCAAAGTACTAGTTAAGATAGAGCAGAAGAGGTGGTCGTTATGTTAGAAGCATGGCTGATTGAGCTTGCGAAAGGGATGGCCAAGCTATTTATAAACCCGTTACTATATTGGTCTATTATCGTTTTGTTATTTGCCGGCTATAGGCGAATTAAACGAGAAAGGCAAAACTTTGGGACAAAAATATTTGATTTGTTCTCTGAATGGAAATCTACCTGGCTGTTTTCCATTTTGACAGGATTACTTGTCTCTGTGGTCATGATTGGTGCAGGATTTGTGCTATCCTTTACATCATTACTGTTATTAAGCGTTGTAGCTATTTTATTCAGTTTATCAGGCAGGTTTATGTTATTATCTCCTGTCTATACAGTAGGGGTTTCTTTCCTACTATTATTGTTTGTTCCTACCCTTCTGGGAAATCAGCAGTGGATTAGGGAAGACCTTTTTGATCCAATTAATTTGGCAGCATTTCCGGTATTATTGGGAATCTTATTAATTGCAGAAGGTTGGCTGATAAAGCGAACGAACATGAGAGATACATATCCAGGTTTATCGCTTAGTAACCGCGGAATCTGGGTCGGAGAACATCATCTTAAAAAGCTGGCCATCATTCCATTTTTTCTTCTCCTTCCATCTGGCTTGATTACACCATTTGCTGATTACTGGCCGTATGTTTCTTTTGGTGAACAAACCTATAGTCTTATTTTATTTCCCTTTTTACTTGGGTTAGATTATAAGGTTCGCGGAAGATATCCAAAAGAAGCTGCTGACAAGTTAGCCGTTCCAATTATATTATTAGGGATAGGCGCGACAGCAATTGCAATCGGGGGCGTCTTTTTTGCACCTTTGTCTCTGGCTGCTGTTATTGTAACGATTTTTGGAAAAGAATATATTAATTATCGCCACCGTAATAGTGAAAGATTGAGAAGATGTTATTTCCATCCAATGAATAATGGGTTAAAGGTGCTTGGAGTTATTCCTGGGACCCCTGCAGACCGATTAGGAATAAAAGTGGGAGAAAATATAATGAAAGTAAATGGGCAAATGGTAAACAGTATTGATTCCTTTTACCAGTCGCTTCAGGCAAGCGGTGCTTATTTTAAATTAGACCTTGAGGACTTAAATGGTGAAATACGATTTGTCCAAGGTGCGCTCTATCAAGGAGATCATCATGAATTGGGAATCCTTTTTAGTGATACCCCATACCGTCGAAAGCAAGCTTAATAAATACAAGGCAATGACCGGACATTCGGAAGAAATCGAATGTCCGGTCATTTTATGTAGAATGGCTAAACGCTAAAATCCATATTATTCCTTCAATAATTTAGCTAAATTCATCAAAAACTATATATAAGTTTAGAGAATGGAATGGGTACAATGATGAAAAGCTATTTAATGGATGCATGGAACTATCTTGATCCAATCTACTATAGGTGTACAAGATTACAGTATTTGCAGGAAGCAAATAAAACAAATACAATCCTGCGTGTCCGCCTAACTCGTTACAAAGGCGCGAAGATAATATTGCAGGATGGAACAATAATACAGAAAAACGATCTGTTACTTAAAATACATTTGCATAATGTGAGGATGCTGAGAGAGCTTGAAGGTGTCACTAGTGAAATGAAAAGAGCTGTGTATATATATCATATGATGAAACAATCCCTGCCAAGACTCGCAGCACATCTTTCAGCACATCAGAATTGCGATCAAATTAAAGGAGTAATTGGGATTACCTTCTTAAATAGTGGCGTAAATCGGCTTGGTTTCGAGACTAGTCCCATTCATAGCAAGTTATATCTCACATACAAAAAAATAACGCTTATTCCCATTAATGTAATGGCAGGAAAAAAGCGTATGGACAAGGATCCTATTTATTTGTTTATGTCAAAGCAAAACCTGCTTCAATTGTATCAGTAGGCCCTAATTGTATGAAACGTGATTTCCGGCCGACTTCCTATTCGAATATTAAACCCAGTTTGTCCTAATCCTTCACTAATATAAAAAGGGCTTCCGTGCTGCATATGCAATCCTTTGACAATATTTTTTCTAGCGAGTTTTCCCATTTTTACTAAGTGATATGCTTTAGGATAGCAAATCTGGCCGCCATGAAAATGTCCTGCAAGTAGGTAATCAAATGATTGTTCATACATTTCAAGAACGATTGTTGGGTCATGTGTTAAAACAAGATTCATGCCAGCTGGAATATCAAGAAAGGCTTGTGCAAGATTACTTCTATTTGTGCTGTAATCATCGATACCAATAATATTTAGTGCTTGATCGCCTACTCTTACCGTTTTATTTTGATTTTGTAGAACGGTGCAGTCAAAGTCCAACAGCGTACGTTTTAAATGAGTAAGGTCATCTTGCTTCAATACATAGTCATGGTTGCCTAAAACAGCATACATGCCGTACTTGGGCTGCAATTTCTGCAATACACGCAGATAAGGACGTAATTTCGGAATCGACCTTTTTCTATCAAGAAAATCGCCTGTGAGGGCTATAAGATCAGGTGTTTCGCCCATTAATTTTTGCTCTAATTCTTGAGGGGTTATCGAGATGTTCTCTAAGTGTAAATCTGATAGATGAAGAATAGAGAGGGAAGAAAGAGTTGCTGCCTTTCCTGAGTCAATATTTACTTTATTCAGTTGAATATCCTTTGTATTCATATAAGCTTTATAGAATAAAAACGAGGTTACGATTAGTATAATGCCAATTGCTAGATAGGTCATGGTGTATCGCCTCCTGCATTATTATATCATGCGAAAACTGGGTAAATCATTGGTAATTAGCGGTATATACCGAGCCAGAGGAGTTGAGGAAAATGGCGAAAAAAGCGTTATTTCTACCATTCATGAATATGGCTTCAGGACATCATCATGTAGCAGATACGCTAATGGAAGAAACGGCTAAACTGGAGGAACATATAAATACGAGCAAGGTAGATATCCTTTCTTATAGTTATGGAACAGTAGAAAAATTGGTATCGTCATTTTATATGAAATGGATCCATCTTTTTCCGAGTTCCTATGATCGGCTTTACTACTATTTGGCATATCGAAATGTTGCCAAGCGTAGCCGCCACCTACATTATGAGTTCCTCTTTAAACTATATATGCAAAAGCTACTGGCTAATAAAAATCCCTCTCTCTTGTTCTGCACCCATGCTTTGCCTTCAAATATTACTTCTATCCTAAAGCAAAAAGGAAAATTAAATGCCATAACAGTAAATGTATACACTGACTTTTTTGTAAATCGTGTATGGGGCATTAACGGAATAGACTATCATTTGGTCCCATCCCATACTGTGAAAGACTTCCTTATTCAACTAGGGGTAGATGAAGAACGCATTTATCTAACTGGAATTCCGGTCCATTCCGTATTTAAAGGATCCATTCCCAATCGAAAAGACACTGGGAACTATGCTGTCCTCGTAACGGGAGGGAACATGGGGGCAGGATCCATGGAAAATCTGCTACCACAAAACGAGGCTTCCACCGTTCGTTACTATATTCTTTGTGGCAACAATGGTAAACTTTACAAAAAACTTCTAGCAAGGAAACACGACCGACTAATACCGATACCTTATATTAACAGTAAGTATGAAATGAACGCTTTGTATGACAAGGTGGATGCAGTGCTAACAAAACCGGGTGGTGTCACGATTAGTGAATGTCTGATGAAACAAAAGCCGATTTTTGTTAGTCATGGACTTCCAGGACAGGAAAGAATTAATATGCAAGAACTAGAAAAGCATGGTCTGATGCTGACCTTGTCGCGTGATAAATCAGTGGAGGAGCAAATCGTTAGCTACCTGGAAAATGAAAAAGCAATGCAGAGATATAGACAACGGGTAGGAGAATACCATGAGCATCTTGATAAGCGAGAGATGGGTGAGATCCTCCTAGATATATTTAATAAAGAGCATTAGCTAAATAGCTAATGTTTTTTACGGTAGAGAACAATGATCTGCAGGTTTATGATATTTCACTATGGAAAAAGGGTATAATGCTAAGATAGGCAAAGCATAAATATCGAATATTTGTTCGTGTTTATGTTATAATTACAACGTTGTATGATAAAATAAAAATATGACCATATAAGAATATTCGGCTTTTTCCAATTCTTTGTTGTTAGTTGTTCTAGCAGTGTATTGTAGGCAACTTTTTTCGGGAATAGCCTCTTAATATAAGATTTTTAGATAGATTATCACGTGGACGGAGGTAAAATGTGAACAATACATTTGAATTAGTATCAAGCTACGAGCCTGGCGGAGACCAGCCTAAAGCAATTAAAGAAATTATAGAAAAAATTATGAAGGGGCAGCGGCATCAGACGTTGCTAGGTGCTACTGGGACAGGGAAGACATTTACAATGTCAAATGTGGTAAAGGAAATTAACCGCCCCACTTTAGTAATTGCCCACAATAAGACACTTGCCGGCCAGCTCTATAGTGAATTTAAAGAGTTCTTTCCCAATAATGCAGTAGAGTATTTTGTAAGCTATTATGATTATTATCAGCCAGAAGCCTATGTACCTTCCACAGATACATTCATAGAAAAAGATGCAAGTATTAATGATGAAATTGATAAGCTACGCCACTCCGCAACATCAGCATTATTTGAACGAAATGATGTATTAGTTGTTGCCAGTGTATCGTGTATCTACGGATTGGGTTCTCCGGAAGAATACAAAAGCCACGTTCTTTCTCTTCGGGTAGGAATGGAGAAGGAAAGGGATCAACTGTTGCGTGAACTTGTTGATGTTCAGTACGCAAGAAATGATATTAATTTTCAACGCGGAACCTTCCGAGTAAGAGGGGACTCTGTGGAAATTATACCAGCCTCAAAAGAAGAGCATTGTCTTCGGGTAGAGTTTTTTGGAGATGAAATTGATCGTATACGTGAAGTAGATGCTTTAACAGGCGAAATTATCGGCGACAGAGAGCATATTGCTATTTTCCCGGCTTCCCACTTTGTTACAAGGGAAGAAAAAATGAAGAAGGCTATTAAAAACATTGAAAAGGAACTAGAAGAACGCCTAACAGAGTTACGTGAAAATGACAAGCTATTGGAAGCCCAGCGCTTAGAACAGCGAACGCATTATGATTTGGAAATGATGAATGAGATGGGCTTCTGTTCAGGAATCGAGAACTATTCCAGACATCTTACGCTTCGTGAGCAAGGAGCTACACCATATACGCTCATCGATTTCTTTCCGGATGATTTTCTTGTCGTAGTGGATGAATCCCATGTTACACTTCCGCAAATAAGAGGAATGTATAATGGTGACCAAGCCAGAAAACAAGTGTTAGTAGACCACGGGTTTCGACTTCCGTCTGCAATGGATAACCGACCATTAATGTTTGGCGAGTTTGAGGAAAAGACAAAACAACTCGTCTATGTTTCCGCAACCCCTGGCCCGTACGAGCTAGAACATTCTCCACAGATGACGGAGCAAATTATTAGACCTACAGGGCTGCTTGATCCCGAAGTGGAAATAAGGCCAATAGATGGACAGATTGATGATCTACTAGCAGAAATCAACATACGCTCAGAAAAAAATGAACGTGTCCTTGTAACGACATTAACGAAGAAAATGTCAGAAGACCTTACGGATTATATGAAAGAAATCGGCATTAAAGTAGCCTATCTGCATTCAGAGATTAAGACACTGGAGCGTATTGAGATTATTCGAGATCTTCGCATTGGAAAGTACGATGTTCTTATAGGTATTAACCTACTTCGTGAAGGGCTTGATATTCCTGAGGTTTCGCTTGTGGCAATCCTTGATGCGGATAAAGAAGGATTCCTTCGTTCAGAGCGGTCTTTAATTCAGACAATGGGCCGGGCGGCTCGTAATGAAAACGGTCGGGTTATTATGTATGCTGATAAAATGACAAAATCAATGGATATCGCAATTAGCGAAACCAACCGACGTCGAGAAAAACAGCAGGCATATAATGAGGAACATGGCATTACCCCGACAACCATTAAAAAAGAGGTGCGGGACGTTATACGCGCTACAGTTGCTGCAGAAGATCAGCCAGAATATGAAAGCAAAGCAAAGAGCTTAACAAAGCTATCCAAAGACGAGAAAGAAAAAGTAATCGATCAGATGGAAAAGGAAATGAAGGAAGCTGCAAAGTCGCTTGATTTTGAAAAAGCAGCTGAGCTTCGTGATGTGATACTAGAACTTAAAGCAGGAAGGTGATGGTGAAATGCCTAGTAAATCAATTCAGATTCAAGGAGCAAGGGCACACAATTTAAAAAACATTGATGTAACAATTCCTAAAAACAAACTTGTTGTCATGACAGGACTGTCAGGATCCGGAAAGTCCTCCCTTGCCTTCGATACCATCTATGCTGAAGGACAACGCAGATATGTCGAATCACTTTCCGCCTATGCACGACAATTTTTAGGCCAGATGGATAAACCAGATGTTGACGCAATCGAAGGTCTCTCTCCAGCCATTTCAATTGATCAAAAAACAACGAGTAAAAACCCACGGTCAACGGTTGGAACGGTTACGGAGATTTATGATTATTTACGGTTGCTTTATGCCCGTGTGGGGCATCCGGTATGTCCGAATCATGGGGTAGAGATCACCTCCCAAACAGTGCAACAGATGGTAGACCGCATATTGGAATATCCTGAGAGAACGAAATTGCAAATTCTTGCGCCTGTCGTATCTGGTCGTAAAGGAGAGCATGTTAAAACGCTCGAGAAGCTTCGACAAGAGGGATATGTACGTATCCGTGTTGACAAGGAAATGCGCGAGGTTTCTGAGGATATTAAATTGGAAAAAAATAAAAAGCATTCCATAGAAGTAGTGGTAGATAGAATCGTAGTAAAGGATGGCATTGCCGGACGCTTAAGTGATTCAATAGAAACGGCGTTAGGGCTTGGTGACGGAAAGATTATCGTTGACGTAATAGGCGAAGAGGAACTAACTTTTAGTGAAAATTTCGCTTGCCCTATTTGTGGGTTTTCAATAGGTGAACTTGAGCCTCGCCTGTTCTCATTTAACAGTCCATATGGTGCTTGTCCAACTTGTGACGGTTTAGGAACAAAACTTGAGGTGGATTTAGATCTAGTTATTCCGGATTGGAATTTAACTCTTAATCAGCATGCGATTGCCGCATGGGAGCCGATTAGCTCTCAGTACTACCCACAATTACTTAAAAGTGTCTGTGACCATTTTAATATAGATATGGATAAACCAGTGAAGAAAATCCCACAAGAAAAAATGGATATTATTCTTCATGGAAGTGGGAAAGAAAAGATCCGTTTCCATTATGTTAATGAATTTGGGAATGTAAGAGACAATCAAATTCAATTTGAAGGGGTATTAAATAATGTAGCACGTCGATATCGCGAAACCTTTTCTGATTTTATAAGGGAATCATTAGAAAAATACATGGGGCAAAAACACTGTCCAACATGTAAAGGGTACCGATTAAAGCGTGAGGCACTTGCTGTAAAAGTGAATGACTTGCATATTAGCAATGTCACGGACTTTTCTATTATGGAAGCAAAAGACTTCTTCGAGACGCTTGCATTATCGGATAAAGAAAAGCAAATTGCCAAAATGATATTAAAAGAGATTTGCAATCGTCTGGAGTTCTTAAATAATGTTGGTTTAGATTATCTAACTTTATCTAGAGCTGCGGGGACATTATCAGGTGGAGAGGCCCAGCGAATCAGGTTAGCAACTCAAATCGGTTCTGCACTAACCGGGGTGCTTTATGTATTGGATGAGCCATCCATTGGCCTGCATCAACGAGACAATGACCGACTAATTGATACCTTAAAACGAATGCGTGATCTGGATAATACCTTGATTGTTGTTGAGCATGATGAAGATACAATGATGGCTGCCGATTGGCTTATTGACATTGGACCTGGTGCTGGGGAGCACGGTGGTAATATTGTTTCCAGTGGCACACCTGAAACGGTTATGAAAGACAAGAACTCGCTTACAGGACAATACTTATCTGGCGAGCAATTCGTCGCACTACCAACTAAACGAAGAAAAACCGATAAACGAGCTATCGAGGTCGTAGGGGCTGAGGAAAATAACCTGAAAAAGGTATCAGCTAAATTCCCAATTGGATTAATGACGGTGGTCACAGGAGTTTCAGGTTCTGGTAAAAGTACGCTCGTAAATGAAATACTTTACAAGTCCCTCGCCAAAGAGCTTTATCGGGGAAAGCATAAGCCTGGTAAGCACAAAACGGTCAAAGGGATCGAGCATATTGAAAAGGTAATCGATATCGACCAATCGCCGATCGGTAGAACGCCAAGATCTAACCCAGCTACGTATACTGGTGTATTTGATGATATTCGTGATGTTTTTGCACAAACGAATGAAGCAAAGGTACGAGGATACAAAAAGGGTAGATTTAGCTTTAATGTGAAAGGTGGGCGCTGTGAAGCCTGCCGTGGAGACGGCATTATAAAAATTGAAATGCATTTTCTTCCTGATGTATATGTACCATGTGAAGTCTGTCACGGGAAACGATATAACCGTGAAACACTTGAAGTAAAATATAAAGGTAAAAATATTGCAGATGTGTTAGAACTAACAGTAGAGGATGCGCTTGACTTCTTTGCTAACATACCGAAAATCAAACGCAAGTTGCAAACCATATTTGACGTTGGTTTAGGATATGTGCGATTGGGACAGCCTGCAACCACTTTATCTGGTGGGGAAGCACAGCGTGTGAAACTTGCGAGTGAATTGCACCGTCGTTCCAACGGAAAGTCTTTCTATATCCTTGATGAACCAACAACTGGTCTTCATGTTGATGATATTAAGCGTCTCATAGCGGTTTTACAGCGACTAGTTGACAACGGAGATACAGTCTTAATTATCGAGCATAACCTAGACGTCATTAAAACAGCAGACCATATTGTTGATCTTGGACCTGAAGGTGGAGACAGAGGCGGACAGATTATTGCCAAAGGAACACCAGAACAAATTGTGAAGGTAGAGGATTCCTACACAGGAAAGTATCTAAAACCCGTGCTGGAAAGAGATCGGAAACGAATGGAAGATAGTATCACAACAAAGGAAAAAGCAACAGCAAAATAGAATGAACAACGATGAACGGCCAGTTTGTGGATAGCAATTACTGGCCGTTTTTTTATTTCTTCGTATCAATGTTTTGACGGTACCCGATCATTTCGATAAGCTAAGTAGAGAAGCGTAGTAGGAGGAACAAATAATGAAGCCAATTAAAATAAATGAAGTACAAGAAAAGCTTGACCGTTTTGTTAATAAAAAAGTCTACGTCCATGTTGAGACAACGAATGGCGCTTACGCAAGCCATTTTAATGATAAGGCATATAATGTCGGTGCATATGTACGAAATGCTAACGTTACATTCAGCCAAGCAAAGATTGTCGGGGATGGAAAAGTCTTCAGAGCGGGTCTCAAAATGGAAATGGGATGGATTTACGCAGAGGGGCTTACAGACTGGATTATCGAGGATGAAGCAAAATTATTACTTGCAGGCCATGATCGTGAAGGTAGATTAATGGTTGCTCTGCAAATTAGTGAAACACCTTTCCATTATTAAGGAACGGGTGCATGAAGATTGAATGGAGAAAGGTGAGATACGATGGAAAAACATGTTGTAGTCATATATCCACACCCGGACGACGAGTCATTCGGCGCTGCTGGAACAATATCAAAATTTCGCGAAGAGGGAGTACCTGTAACCTACCTATGTGGAACATTAGGAGAGATGGGACGTAATATGGGATCTCCAACGTTTGCAAACAGGGAAACGTTGCCTGAGATTAGAAAGAAAGAACTTATTAAAGCTTGTGAAGTGCTTGACATTGATTTGCAAATGCTTGGCTACCGTGACAAGACAGTAGAATACGAGGACCGTAATGAAGTAGCCAAACATCTCAAAGGCTTGTTGGAAAAGCTTGATCCGAGCCTAGTTATTACCCATTATCCTGAGCATGCTGTTCATCCAGATCATAACGCACTTGGTGCTGCCGCGATTGAAGCAGTACGCCTAATGGATGAGGGGCAGCGACCTGTAGTATGGGCGCAAGCTATTTCGAGAGATTACCCAGAAGTATTAGGGACACCAGATATTGTAAATGATGTAAGGAAATATTTTGATAAAAAAATGGAAGCTATACTCTGCCATGACTCCCAGGCAGGTGGTATTCTGGGACAAATTAAAAACTACCAGCAGATGAACAGTGAAGACAGAGATGCAGTAGTAGAACAATTTGGCACAGAACGATTTTATACGTGGAAATATTAATGGAAAGCTCTTCTGTATTTCATGCAGAAGAGTTTTTTGAATCCTCTAAAGGTGAAACAACGTATATTGTATTATCTCTAACGGATTCTGAAACCATAGTATTCAAAAGTGAAACGAGAGCCGTGGAAAGTGAAACCACAGCACTCAAAATTGAAACAACAAGCGCAAAGAGTGAACCCACATCATCGCAAGCGAATCCGAAATGCTCACAATCCTAAATCAGGTTTTCTTCAACCCGATCAACTTCTCAAATGATGTAGACCTTCATTGATTAGCAAGTACTATCAAAGCAAAACATAGTTTATATATCAACAGAGATTGGTATATTATAGAGTGGGAGGAATCATGATGAAAAAGCTTTATCGATCTAATTCTGAGAAAATGGTAGGGGGAATCTTTGGTGGACTGGCATCTTACTTCCAAGTCGATGCAACGATTCTTCGATTAATATTTGTCATTTTACTATTTATGAGCTTCTTTACCGTATCTCTTCTATACGTGGTTGCTCTTTATATCATTCCAAAGGAAAGGGAAATGTAACGATGTTTATTCGTTGGATATTATCTATTGTGTTAAACGCCGTGGCCTTAATTGTAGTGTCACAGCTATTCGATTCGTTCCAGTTAGAAGGATTCGGGGCAGCTGTGTTAGCGAGTTTTATCCTATCAATCTTAAATGTCATTATAAAACCAATACTCATTATCCTCACCTTGCCAATTACGGTTCTTTCACTTGGACTGTTTCTTTTTGTTATAAATGCAATTACGTTAATGATTGCACAGGGTCTTATGGGTAGCAGTTTTATTATTGGAGGATTTGGTACTGCGTTAATTGCTGCCGTCATATTGGCAATTCTCAATTTGTTACTTAATAGCTTGATTAAAGATTCCGTTAAATCGTAGGCGCACAGTCTACGATTTTTGTTTGGCGTATGCTACAATAAAGTGTATCTATTCTGATGGGAAGAATACGAAACCTTACAGGATGGCGATAATAAAATAAATAACGCTTAATTAGCTAGGGGGACATACTGGATGTCAACAGTGCGCACGAAAGATTTACTTGAGCATTTTAATTTAGAGCTAGTTGCTGGCAAGGACGGCATACATAGAGAAATTACCACGAGTGATATTTCCAGACCTGGTATTGAAATGACCGGGTATTTTAAATATTACCCAAAAGAAAGATTGCAGCTTATTGGAAAGACAGAAATGGCTTACTTTATGGAGTTAAGTGATGCAGATAAGAGAGATCGTGCCATAAATTTATGCACAGACATCACGCCTGGAATTGTGATTTCAAGGGGGATGGATATACCTGAGACATTAATTGAAGCAGCAAATGATTCTGGTGTGCCTATTTTACACTCTCCAAGGAAAACCACACGGGTTATTAGCCGATTAACCAATTATCTTGAAACAAAATTCGCTCCATTTACTGCGATTCATGGTGTACTTGTAGATATATATGGAGTAGGCGTGCTTATTACTGGCCAAAGTGGTGTAGGTAAAAGTGAGACGGCCTTGGAACTCGTTAAACGCGGGCATAGACTTGTTGCTGATGATAGTGTGGAAATAAGGCAAGAAGATTATGACAGCCTTGTAGGAAATTCACCACCTCTTATTGAACATCTACTCGAGATACGTGGCCTTGGGATTATTAATGTGATGACATTGTTTGGTGCCGGATCAGTTAGAAGTCATAAGAAGATTTCGCTTATCATTAACCTGGAAATTTGGGATCAGAAGAAACAATATGACCGCCTTGGTCTTGATGAGGACAAAATGAGAATCATGGAAGTGGACATTCCGAAAGCCACTATTCCAGTTCGTCCTGGTAGAAACCTGGCCGTTATTATTGAAGTCGCAGCAATGAACTTTCGTTTAAAAAGAATGGGAGTTAATGCAGCCGAAGAATTTTCAGAACGGCTGACTACAATGATCAAAAATGAAAAGGATGAAACCGAATAGGAGGGTTCACTATGCTATTTACCGCAGCTCCTTTGGACAGGGTCTTTTTTGAACTAGGCCCATTGACTGTTTATTGGTATGGAGTAATTATTGCGACAGGTGCATTTTTAGGACTATATTTAGCAACAAGAGAAGCGGATCGGCTTGGGTTAAAAAAGGATTTAATCATAGACTTTATCGTGTTTGCAATCCCTATAGCAATCTTATGTGCAAGGATTTACTATGTCGTATTTGAATGGGAACGCTATGCAAACGGACCATGGACTGATATTTTTGCCATCTGGGAAGGCGGAATTGCAATCCATGGGGCTGTGATAGGTGGCGTGCTTACCGCTATTGTATATGCTAAGTATCGTGATATTACATTTTGGCAGATTGCAGATATCATTGCACCGAGTTTAATTCTTGGTCAAGCGATTGGTCGCTGGGGAAATTTTATGAATCAAGAGGCACATGGACACGAAGTCTCAATTGCTGCCTATGATAATTTCTTGCAGTACCTTCCTGATTTTATAATGAACCAAATGACGATAGATGGTGTCATGTATCATCCGACATTTTTATATGAATCAGTTTGGAATATACTCGTTTTTGCCTTCTTACTTGTACTAAGAAAATATAACCCATTACGAGGTGAAGTTTTCTTAAGCTATGCCATTACATATTCAATCGGCCGCTTCTTTATTGAAGGAATGAGAACAGATAGCTTGTATGCATTTGCTGGTTTGCGTCAGGCACAGTTATTGTCCGTTTTCCTCATCATAGTAGCCATACTACTTATCATCTATCGCAGGAAAATAGGAGTAAAGGAACACTATAAGGATGTACCAATTCCTCCAAAGAAAAAGAAAAAGAAGAAAAAGAAATAAATATTTATAGTGCGTGTTCAAAAAGGAGGATAAAAAGGACCGAGAAGTTCGAGGCGGCGTAGCTTTGAGTACCGGGCTTGCACAGGATGTGCTGACTTCGACGTTCGACACAGGACGTGTCGGAATTTAGTCGAAGGTCATCGGTACCGATGTGTCATTTTTACCGGATTTTTTGAACAACATCTTATAGAAAGTAGGGGATGAAATGTCTGGTATTGTATATCGTGGTTTTCAACAGGGGCTGACAACAACCTGGACATTAGGGAAAGTCATTTTCCCCATCACATTATTGATTACGATTTTACAATTCACCCCCGTACTACCGTGGATTATCGAAATGTTAACGCCGGTCATGGGGCTATTGGGTCTATCAGGGGAAGCAGCTGTGCCGCTGGTTCTAGGGAACTCCCTAAACTTATATGCTGGGATTGCAGCAATTGTATCCTTTGATTTTACGGTAAAGGAAGTATTTATTCTAGCGGTCATGCTATCTTTTTCGCATAACTTGTTTATTGAATCTGCTGTTGCCTCAAAAGTTGGTGTCAGCTGGTGGCTTATCGTTGGGATCAGAATAGGGCTTGCCTTACTAGGCGGGATATTAATTAATTTACTTTGGCACGGGGGAGCGGAACAAGCTCAATATGGATTAATACAGTCTACGGACACTGTGCCAGTTGGCTGGGGAGAGATTGCCCTTCAAGGAATGCAAACTGCATTAATGGCTGTCGTACAGCTTGGATTGATTGTCATTCCGCTAATGATCATCATGCAGTTTATGCGAGAAAAAGGTTGGTTAGCAATGCTGTCCAACAAACTGGCTCCAGGCATGAAATTTTTAGGGATGGAAAAGAATACTTCGATGACCATGGTTGCTGGTCTTACAATTGGGCTAGCATATGGTGCAGGCCTTATGATTCAAGCCGTGAAGGAGGACAATGTCTCGAAAAAAGATATGTCCCTTGCACTCATTTTTCTTGTAGCTTGTCATGCTGTCGTTGAAGATACACTTATTTTTATTCCTTTGGGCATCCCAGTCTGGCCGCTCTTATTAATACGGCTAGCAACTGCTATCTTATTAACAATGACAATTGCAATGATATGGAATCGACTAGAGAAAAAGAAACGGAAGGAAACGAACCAACATGAGCATTCGTACAATACTTTTTGATTTAGATGGAACATTAATTGACACCAATGAACTAATTATTGCTTCCTTTATGCATACCTTTTCGCATTATGGCATGACCTATACAAGGGAAGAGGTGGTCCAGTTTAACGGGCCACCATTACTTGATACGTTTCAAAAAATTGCTCCGGACCTAGCAGAAGAAATGGTTAAAACATATCGCGCTCATAATTTAACGGTCCATGATAGCTATGTGACAGCCTTTCCTCATGTTACAGAGACAATTGCAGCTTTAAAAGAGCAAGGGCTCAAGCTAGGAATAGTGTCGACAAAAATGCGAAAGGGTGTAAACATGGGGCTAACCCTTACTGGATTGGCTACATACATGGACACCATTATTACCTTGGATGATGTAACGCAAGCTAAACCACACCCAGAGCCGGTACTCAAGGCTGTTCAAGCACTAGGAGCTGACTTAGAGACAACGCTAATGGTCGGAGATAACTACCATGATATTGAGTCTGGGCAAAATGCTGGTGTTAAAACAGCAGGTGTTGCCTGGTCTGATAAAGGAAGCTCTTTCTTGGAAGGCTATCATCCCACCTATATGCTGAAAGATATGCGTGATTTACTTCAACTTACAGAGGTGTAAAGGATGCGAAGAACCAAACGTTACCAGGTGGAAGATTCTAATTCGCTTTGGCAAATCTATAAAACAGTTCCTTTTCTAAAGGTAGTTAAAAACTTTGTGGTCATTCAAATTGCCAGGTATACACCCTTTTTAGGGATGAAAAACTGGCTATATCGGAATTTTTTAAAGATGAAAATAGGAAAGCAAACAGCATTTGCTCTTATGGTTATGCCTGATATTATGTTTCCTGAAAAGATCATAATCGGGACAAATAGTGTTATTGGGTATAATACGACTATCTTGGCACATGAATATTTAATTAAGGAATATCGGATTGGAGAAGTAAAAATTGGAAGTAATGTGCTGATCGGTGCAAATACGACCATTCTGCCTGGTGTTACGATTGGGGACGGTGCAGTGGTCTCCGCCGCAACACTAGTACATAAAGATGTACCAGAAGGCGCTTTTGTCGGGGGTAATCCAATGAAACTGATATACTCAAAATTGGAAATGGAGAAACGTCAAATAGATACATGAAGTAGGTGGAAATAATGAATACTCCTGCAGGGATATTGCCAGCAATACGTAAGATGAAGGATTTCGATTTTGCATTGGAAACATCCTATGAAAGCATCGTCTTTCTAGAAACAAGGCTGGCACAGCTTAAAAGTCTTGTGGAATATACGAAGCGTGCCAATAAAAAAGCGTTGGTTCACTTTGATCTAATCCAGGGGCTTAGAGCGGATGATTATGCCATGGAATTTTTGTTGAGGGAAATTAAACCAGATGGCATTCTTTCCACAAGGGCGAATGTAATTTCGATGGCGAAAAAGAACAACCTTTTAGCGATTCAACGAGTGTTTTTGTTAGATAGCTTAGCTTTGGAACATAATATAAAGTTAATTAATCGGACAAAACCTGACTGTATTGAAGTGCTACCAGGTTTGATACCGGAAATGATAAATTACATCCAGGAGCAGACAAACATACCTGTAATAGCTGGGGGACTAATTAAGACAAGAGAAGAGGTAGATATGGCATTAGCAGCGGGAGCAATAGCCGTTTCGACGTCGAATAAATCACTTTGGTAATCCTTAAAAGGAACCTTTATAGGTTTCTTTTTTTCATTAACCAAGGTAGCAATGACGAAAGTCCCAAGAACGAGAAAAACGTCTCCATTCACTTGTAGCCGATCTAATCTGAATTTCTCACCTTCATTCGTTTCCAATTGATTAAAACCCTGATGTGTAATCTCTGAAAATTGTGGAATAACATATATATATTGTTATTGGGGGAGATGTCATGTCAGAGTTTGCTGGAGAAGTAATTGGGACGATGATTCTTGTTATCTTCGGTACGGGCGTAGTAGCTGGTACCTCATTGAAAAACACCCTATCAGAAGGTGCTGGCTGGGTACTTGTGACGTTTGCTTGGGGGCTAGGTGTCGCAATGGGTGTCTATGCAGTTGGAAATATAACAGGTGCTCATTTAAATCCTGCCGTTACCTTAGGGCTCGCATCTGTGGGTGATTTCCCTTGGAGTAAAGTCCCACTTTATATTACAGCACAGATGATTGGTGGAATCATTGGCGCAATCATAGTATTTTTTCACTATTTGCCACACTGGAGAGGTACGACAGACCCAGGAGCCAAGTTAGGGGTTTTTAGTACCGGTCCAGCGATTTCCAGTCCCATCGCAAATTTAATAAGTGAGGTCATTGGCACCTTCGTATTGGTAATGGGAATTTTATTTATTGGGGCAAATGAATTTACTGAAGGATTAAATCCACTCATTGTTGGGCTGCTTATTGTTGTGATCGGTATGTCACTTGGTGGGACAACTGGTTATGCCATTAATCCGGCCAGAGATTTGGGACCCAGAATTGCCCATGCTTTCCTGCCGATACCAGGCAAAGGGGGATCAAACTGGAGTTATTCTTGGATCCCTGTTATAGGGCCGGCAATTGGAGGAATCTATGGTGGACTTTTCTATCAAGCAATTTTCGAGACAAACCCAACCGAGATATTTTGGGTAGTTAGTGCTATCATACTTATTTTATTTGGGGTAGGTTTACAACAGGAACTAAAGAAACCTGCTAACCAAAGCTAATTTTTACAAGAGGAGAGATTATAATGGGAAAATACATTTTAGCATTAGATCAGGGAACTACCAGCTCAAAAGCTGTTATATTTGATCAAGAGGGAAAAGTTGTAGAAACAGGCCAACGTGAATTCGAGCAGCATTTCACAAAGCCAGGATGGGTAGAACATGATGCGAATGAGATTTGGACATCTATCTTATCTAGTATTTCAGAGGCAATGCGAAAGAGTGATATTGAGCCAGATGACATCGCTGGAATTGGTATAACAAACCAACGAGAAACAACCGTTGTTTGGGACCGGCAAACCGGAAAGCCAATTTACCGAGCAATAGTATGGCAGTCGCGTCAAACTGCTGATATCTGTAATGAACTGCGCGAGGCTGGTCATAATGAGCTATTCCGAGATAAGACAGGTTTGCTTATCGATCCATATTTTGCTGGAACCAAGGTAAAATGGATATTGGATAATGTAGATGGTGCAAGGGAAAAAGCAGATAATGGAGAATTAATGTTTGGCACGATTGATACATGGCTTGTTTACAAGTTAACTGGCGGAGAACAACATATAACGGATTATTCGAATGCATCAAGAACCCTTATGTACAATATCTATGACTTAGAATGGGATGAAGAACTACTTGATATTCTTGGTGTCCCGAAATCCATGCTACCAGAGGTAAAGCAGTCTTCTGAAGTATATGGAAAAACAGTAAATTATCACTTCTTTGGACATGAAGTTCCAATTGCTGGTATTGCTGGAGATCAGCACGCTGCTCTATTCGGTCAGGCATGTTTTGAAAAAGGGATGGCAAAAAATACTTATGGGACAGGCGGCTTTATGCTGATGAATACAGGAGAAGAAGGTGTTAAGTCTGACAATGGCTTATTAACAACACTCGCATGGGGGATTGATGGAAAGGTAGAATATGCCCTCGAAGGAAGTATATTTGTTTCCGGGTCGGCAATTCAGTGGCTTCGTGATGGATTAGAAATTATTAAAGATGCCAAGGAGACAGAATCCCTTGCTACAGATGTGGAGGACACTGGCGGGGTATATGTCGTCCCAGCGTTTGTTGGGTTAGGTACGCCATATTGGGATAGTGATGTTAGAGGTGCGGTATTTGGTCTGACTCGTGGTACAAAGAAGGAGCACTTAGTACGTGCTACACTGGAGTCTCTAACCTATCAGACACGCGATGTATTAGATGTAATGAAAGATGATTCGGGTATTGATGTGAAAACATTACGTGTGGATGGTGGCGCTGTTAAGAATGACTTTCTTGTCCAATTCCAAAGCAATATACTCGGACTTCAAGTAGAGCGGCCTGTTGTCACGGAGACAACAGCACTTGGTGCAGCCTATTTGGCAGGACTTGCTGTTGGCTTCTGGCAAAGTAAAGAGGAAATCGCAAATCAATGGAAAGTTGATAAAACGTTTGAATCGGAGATTAATCAGGATGAAAGAGAACAGCTTTATGATGGCTGGAAAAAAGCCGTTAAGGCGGCACAGGCATTTAAATAAGTGGGTTTCGTTGAGAGAAAGGTATAGACTCTCTTAATCTGCTATAGACCATTAACATATTGCTATACTTCCAATTAGAGCTATGTTATAATGAATTTAAGTTAATAATCTCGGACGGAGAAATGGAGAAACCGCGAACATGCTAATCATAATTTGATTAGTGTGCTTTGCGGTTTTTTTGTTTGCCTGAAGAGCAATTTTTCTGCGGAAAAGTACATTAGAATACGAAAAATAGGGTATTTATATGTATAGACAATTGTAATAAACAGGAGGGCTTAAACATGACTGTTTTTTCAAGTTATGATCGAAATCTTACATTTAATCATTTTAAAGAGGAAAAATTAGACTTACTGGTTATCGGTGGCGGAATTACCGGTGCAGGAATCTCACTGGACGCCGTGACTAGAGGCTTAAAGACAGGTTTAGTAGAAATGCAGGACTTTGCTGCAGGAACGTCAAGTCGTTCTACAAAGCTAGTACACGGAGGTCTGCGTTATTTAAAACAATTTGAAGTAAAAATGGTTGCAGAAGTAGGAAAAGAGCGCGCCATTGTTTATGAAAATGGGCCACATGTGACGACTCCAGAATGGATGATGTTGCCATTTCATAAGGGCGGAACGTTCGGTCCACTAACTACAAACTTAGGGCTCCGCGTATATGATTTTCTTGCTGGTGTGAAAAAAGGTGAACGTAGACAAATGTTCAAACCGGAAGAAGCAATGGAAAGAGAGCCACTTATTAAACGTGATGAGTTAAGAGGGGCTGGGTTTTATGTTGAATATAAGACAGATGATGCTCGCTTGACGATTGAGGTACTGAAAAAGGCTGTGCAAAAAGGTGTCCATGCAGTTAACTATACAAAAGTTGTGGACTTCATTTACAATGATGCAAATAAAATTTCTGGTGTCGTTATGGAAGACACAATTACTGGTGAGCAACATAAAGTGTATGCCAAGAAAATTATTAATGCAGGTGGCCCATGGGTCGATGAATTAAGGGAAATAGATGGTTCCAAAAAAGGAAAGGCACTACATTTAACAAAAGGGGTTCACCTTGTTTTCCGTAAAGAAATCTTCCCGTTACAACAGGCCATTTATTTTGATACACCTGACAAAAGAATGGTTTTTGCAATCCCAAGAGATAATGTGACCTATGTAGGTACAACAGATACAACCTATAAAGGCGATATAGCTAATCCAAAAATGACGGAAGCGGATCGTGATTATATTATCGATGCAATTAATTATATGTTCCCTACCCTTGATATAAAAGCTGAGTATGTTGATTCCAGCTGGGCAGGTCTGCGTCCTTTAATTGCGGAAGCGGATAATGATAACCCTAGTGAGATTTCACGTAAAGATGAAATTTTCGTTTCAGACTCTGGCCTTATATCGATGGCCGGTGGTAAGTTAACAGGTTACCGAAAAATGGCACAGCATGCAGTCGATAAAGTTACCAAACAATTGAAAGAAGAAGAAGGAATTATTTATTCTGCTTCTGAAACAGAGCATTTAGCCCTTTCTGGTGGAGAAGTTGGCGGCTCAAAAGGATTTAAGGACTTCAAAAATAGAAAAGTAAGTGAAGGCTTGGCACAGGGACTTGATGAGCAGACTGCTCTCATGTTGATTGAGAGATACGGATCCAATTTTGATAAGGTTTTAGATCTTTACGTTACGAATCAAGAGAAAGCTAAAACAGAAGATGTTGATCCTATCGTATTTGCTGAACTTGTTTACGCATTGGAATATGAATTAGCCTATAAACCAGTTGACTTCTTTGTTCGTCGTACGGGTGCTTTGTTCTTTGAAATTGGATGGGTACGAGCGCACAAGGATAATGTTATTCGCTACATGGCAAAAGAACTGAAATGGACAGATGATCAAACCAAGGCTTACACAGAAGAGTTAGAGCAACTCTTACATGATGCTGTAACACCTGTTCAATCCTAACTGATGTTCAAGATTTCGCTTGTTTGCGTGTTTTATCCCGGTGTAACCGTCCGTAAGACTAACAATCAGTGGGGGAAGAATGAAAACTGATTGAAGTTTCACTTTATACGAATTGATATAGATTGCCGGACAGAATGTTTGTCCGGCTTTTTATGAGCCAGCTCCCTGATCTAGTTCTAAACTGTAACCTATATAATTTGACATGGTATTGTGGTATAATCTTTTCGTATGTAATTTAATTAGGGGGATATGCATGCAACAGGTGACAAAAGGTAAGAAAGAACAGCAGAACAATGTTATCCCTTTTATTCCTGAAGGTGACTTTTATTTCACAAAAGGCATAGAGGCTTTTCAAAAACGTAAATTTGACATTGCAATCAAGTGGATGAAGAAAGCAACAGAAGCAAAGCCAGAAGATCCATTGTATCTTTGTCAAATGTCGGTTATATATACGGAAATCGGTGCATTTCACGCAGCAAATCAGCTATTAAATAAAGTCCTGCAATCATCAGACTATGTAGATTGTTATTATTTACTTGCAAACAATTATGCCCATTTGGGTTTGCTTCATGATGCGAAAAAATTTGCGTTATCGTACCTTGAGCAAGAGCCTGAAGGGGATTTAAGTGAAGAAGCTAAAAGATTGTTAGAACTCATTGATATCGATGAGGATGAAGAGGAAGACTGGGATTTAGAGGATGAGGATGAACTCCTTATTTATCAAGAAACCGTCTTTTATCATATGGAAAATATGGAATGGGAAAAGGCAATCCCGCTTATCGAGGAGATGATGACCCTATTTCCAGAGCACAAATTGACAAAGCATGATTATACACAGGCCTTATTTTTCTCTGGTAATGAAGAAAAAGCGATCCAAATGGAGGAAGACATTCTTGATGAAGAACCAACTTCCCTTTACAGTCACGTGAATCTTGCTTTGTTTTATTTCCAACAGGGAAAATACACGGAATATGAAGTCCATATTCAGGCATTACTAAATGTATATCCTATCCATGAGCAACAAAAACTGCGCATTGCTGTTACCCTTGCCCGTACGAATCGGTTTGAAGAAGCGTTTCAACGCTTTCTTCTCCTCTCAAAAGGCAAGCTAAAAGGACATCCTTCTTATTTTCGCTGGTATAGTATTGCAGCATTTCATCATGGGGATAAGGAACGGGCCTATAAGCTTTGGCAAGAAGGTACGAAGAAATATCCTAAGCTAGCTAAAGAATCAGTGCCATGGGATTGAGCATTATATTAGACGAAATTGCGTTTGTCTTATAAGCTTGATGTGGCTAATTAATAGAAGGAAAAAGGGGCGATAGATATGTCCGAAGAACGTATGTATGATGTGATTATCGCAGGTGCTGGTCCTGCAGGAATGACTGCAGCGGTTTATGCATCTCGTGCAAATTTACAAACGCTTATGATTGAGCGTGGGATTCCTGGTGGTCAAATGGCCAACACGGAAGACGTGGAAAACTATCCTGGCTATGACCATATTTTAGGACCGGATCTATCCAATAAGATGTTTGACCATGCAAAGAAATTTGGTGCTGAGTACGCTTATGGTGATATTAAAGAGGTAATTGACCATGGTGATTATAAGACTGTTGTTGCTGGTAAAAAGGAATACAACACAAGATCACTAATTATTACCACTGGTGCACAGTACAAAAAACTTGGCATTCCTGGTGAAGAAGAATTAGGTGGACGTGGTGTCTCTTATTGTGCTGTTTGTGATGGGGCATTCTTCAAAGAGAAAAACCTTATCGTAATTGGTGGCGGAGACTCTGCAGTCGAAGAAGGTATCTATCTGACACGATTTGCTGATAAAGTTACCGTTGTGCATCGCCGTGATAAATTACGTGCACAAAAGATTCTTCAAGAACGTGCGTTTGACAATGATAAAATTGACTTTGTCTGGAACACTGTTGTCGAAACCATTAATGGTAAAGATGGAAAAGTAGGTAGTGTAACATTAAAAGACACGCTTACTGGAGAAGTTAAAGAAGAAAACATTGATGGGGTCTTCATTTATATTGGTATGGTACCTTTAAGTGAGCCATTCAAATCACTTGGTATCACGAATGAAGAAGGCTATATTCCAACGAATGAACACATGGAAACAAATGTATCTGGTGTTTTTGCAGCTGGAGATATTCGAGAAAAAACACTTCGACAAATTGTGACAGCTACAGGAGACGGAAGTGTAGCTGCCGAGGCTGCAATTAAGTATGTTGAAGACCTTCAAGAAGCATTGAAAACAACACAATCTTAGTATTGTTAAGTTATCTTTACTAAGAAGTAACTGCTTTTTAACGCTGCTGTAATACGCACGCAATAAAAATGGGGTACACTATAAATAACTAATTGACCCCCTTTTAATAGATAGATTAGTTTCTTGCACAGGTGCAGATGCACCTGTGTCTTTTTTTTATTTAGGAAAGCATAAAATTTTAACAAGGAAGCAAATTCGACGCAGTTGAAATTTTGAGGTTCCAAGTATAAGAAAAACGTACACATTAGCTAAAGGACGAGCGAATGCGAGTTTTTCTAATGATGTTTGGTTATCCTAAACTTGATTTCAATTTAGGCATGTCTACTCAATAGTCAGTCCCGGTCTCTTGTCGAAAGTTGACCGATTATATAGATGTAGCGATTGATAAAACCTTTACCTTGTTGGAATGATTTTTTTCATTGTATAATAGAAGAAGCGTGTTTTAAGAAAAGCGGAGGTCGCCCGTACGAGGGAACGCCGACTAAAGAACGACCCGTCCTGGGTCAACGTCGGCATGACCCGGATCCTCCGGGCCTACGTAGCAAATGGAGCAAATTAACTGAGATAAAGGAATCACGATGAGGTGACGAATCGCTGATGACTTATTGTAAGGCGATTTGCGAAGTTGCATAGTTTCTGGGCGTCCAGAGCTAGACAAAAAAAGCGGAGATTGCCCGTTAAGGAACCCGACTAAAAAACGCTCCGACCTAGGTCAATGTCGGGATGAACGGATTCTCCGAGCCTAACAACATCCTCTTAAAAGATACGGAAAGAGGCGAATACAGAATGCAACGTGTAACCAATTGTATTGTTATAGAAGATAATCATGTTTTGTTAATAAAAAAACCAAGGCGTGGATGGTACGCAATACCTGGCGGGAAGATGGAAGCCGGGGAATCGATAAAAGAAGCAGTCACCAGAGAATACTGTGAGGAAACAAATCTCCATCTACAGAATCCTGAACTTGCAGGTATCTTCACCTTTTCGGTGGATACAGAAGATACTTTCATTCAGGAGTGGATGATGTTTACCTTTGTAGCATATGCATATAATGGAGAACTGACAGATAGCAGTCCAGAAGGTGAGCTAGAATGGGTTCCATTGGAGAAAATAGAACAATTACCAATGGCAGAAGGGGATCGGAAAATCTTTCAACATGTCAAACGCTCACAAGAGTTGTTATACGGCGCTTTTACATATACGGAGGATTATCAACTTCTTGATGCCCGGTTGGATCCATCCTAGGAGCTAATTCTGAATGGAGGAGATTGCAGATGGAAAGTAAACATACCGAAACGTCGCTGGTTATTATAACAGGCATGTCTGGTGCTGGGAAAACAGTAGCTATTCAAAGCTTTGAAGATCTAGGATACTACTGTGTGGACAATTTGCCACCAGCTTTACTGCCGAAATTTCTCGAATTAATGAGGGATTCAAGGAATAACATTCGTAAAGTAGCGCTGGTTATGGACTTGCGTGGCAGAGAGTTTTTTGACTCCCTGTTTGAAGCTTTAGACGTGCTAGGAAAAGAAGACTGGCTGGAAGAGCATATTCTTTTCCTTGACGCAAAGGATGAAAAATTAGTTAGCAGATATAAAGAAACGAGAAGAGCGCATCCACTGGATGTTGGCGGATTGCCATTGAATGGAATACGTCAAGAACGGGAAATTCTTGACCAACTAAGAGGAAGAGCACAACGTATAATTGATACGACTTCCTTAAAGCCAAAGGAATTACGTGACAAAATTGTTCAAAAGTATACGGAAGAAAAACAGGAGATTTTCTCTGTGCACATGGTATCTTTCGGGTTTAAATATGGCTTGCCAATCGATGCAGATTTAGTCTTTGACGTACGTTTTCTTCCTAATCCACACTATGTACCAACATTACAGCCACTAACTGGATTGAATAAAGATGTTTCTTCCTATGTTTTCAAATGGTCTGAAACGCAGGTATTTAATGAAAAGGTACTTGATCTTCTGCAATTTATGCTGCCACAGTATAAAAAAGAAGGAAAATCTCAGCTTGTCGTAGCTATTGGCTGTACAGGCGGACAGCATCGTTCCGTGGCCCTTTCTGAGTTTTTTGCCAATGAATTGTCATCTGCGTATATAACGCATGTAACCCACAGAGATATTGACAAAAGAAAGGGACATTAATATGACACAACAAGCTTTACCAAAGGTTGTCGTTGTTGGGGGCGGCACAGGGATGCCAGTCCTTTTACGGGGATTAAAGAATTTACCAATTCATCTAACTGCGCTCGTGACGGTAGCCGATGACGGTGGGAGCACAGGAAGACTAAGATCTGAAATGGCGATCCCTGCACCGGGAGATATTCGCAATGTAATTGCAGCTCTTTCAGATGCCGAGCCTATGCTTATTGAGCTATTTCAGCACAGATTTAATGCAGGAAATGGCTTATCAGGTCATTCAATGGGAAACTTGTTGTTGGCAGCCATGACTGCCATAACAGGTAATTTTAATACAGGGATAAAAGAGATTTCCCGTGTACTGAATGTGAAAGGGAAGATCTATCCTATCTCTAACGATAATATGTCACTTCACGCAAAGATGAAGGATGGAACCATTGTTTCTGGGGAATCGAATATTCCATTATCCAATAAACAAATTGATCGGGTGTTTTTAAGTCCACAACCGGTCCAGCCATTGCCAAACGCAGTTAGAGCGATTGAAAATGCTGACCTTGTGGTGATCGCTCCAGGAAGCCTATATACAAGTATTATGCCGACTGTCATTATGCCAAAGATAGATGAGGCAATTCGCGAAACAAAGGGAAAAGTTGTCTATGTCTGTAATGTCATGACCCAGGCCGGAGAAACAACTGGTTACACTGCTTCCAACCATGTACAGGCTATACGGGACCATATAGGAGAGGATAGTGTAGATGCTATCGTGGTACATAATGAGCCAATCGTTCGTTCCGTTCGGGAAATCTATGCGGAAGAAAATGCTGAGCCGGTTATTTATGACACAGATCAACTTCTTAAAATGGGTCTACAAATTATTGAAGGGGATATTATTAACCATTCCCAGAAAATGCTGAGACATGATAATTCGAAAGTAGCACAGTTGCTTTATTCGATTTTATAGAGAAATTTCAGCAGATAGTCAACAAAACCAGCAAAAGTAATTGGGAAATAGAGAGGGGGGATACCCAATGTCATTTGCATCAGAAATAAAGAAGGAATTAACAGCAATAGAGGTGGATGAATGCTGTAAAAAGGCAGAATTAGCCTCACTCATTCGAATGAATGGTGCCATTTCCTTATCAAAACAAAAATACGTGCTCGATGTACAAACAGAAAATGCTGCGATTGCAAGGAGAATTTACACCTTAATTAAATCCCTCTATCATCTGCCTGTCGAACTACTCGTGCGCAAAAAAATGAAGCTAAAAAAGAATAATGTTTATATTGTACGGATGAAGGAAGAAGTACAGGACTTACTTATAGATCTAGAGATTTTAACAACAAAGCATACATTTAGTAGGTCCATTTCTAGCAATTATATGAAGAAAAAGTGTTGCAAGAAATCCTATTTGCGTGGTGCTTTCCTTGCAGGTGGTTCGATTAATAATCCAGAAACGTCTTCTTACCATTTGGAGATATTTAACTTTTACCAGGAGCACAATGATGCACTTTGTGAGCTTATTAATGAGTTTGGGCTTCATGCAAGAATGTTAGAGCGAAAGAATGGCTTCATTGTGTATATTAAAGAAGCAGAGAAGATAACGGAGTTTCTAAGTATCATTGGGGCACATAATGCTTTATTTAAGTTTGAGGATGTCCGAATTGTAAGAGATATGCGCAATTCTGTTAATCGTCTCGTTAACTGTGAAACCGCAAATCTAAATAAAACCATTGGTGCTGCATTCCGTCAGATTGAAAACATTAATTTAATTGAGCGGACTGTAGGCTTAGATCAGCTACCAGAAAAATTACGTGAAATTGCTGTATTGCGTGTGCAACATCAGGATGTTTCATTAAAAGAGCTTGGTGAACTAGTAAGCAGTGGCAAAATTTCTAAATCTGGCGTTAATCACCGACTGAAGAAAATAGATGAATTTGCTGAAAAAATTAAGCGTGGAGACCTATTAGAGAATGGGTAAGGATTTTCTTTTTTAGGTCTCCATGATATAATACGAATAATTTAAAAAATTTAAAGATATAATGCTTTATAGATCCGGTATGGGGATGCCAAATCGGATAGTTTTTCACTTCAAATGATAACGCTTACGTAGAGAAGGGTGATGGCGATGCAGGAGAAACAAGTTAAGGTGGAATTACCAACAGGATTGCAGGCAAGACCAGCTGCAGAATTTGTACAACTGGCAAACCGTTTCAGTTCTCATTTGTATTTAGAAAAAGAAGGCAAGCGGGTAAATGCTAAAAGTATCATGGGCTTAATGAGTTTAGCCGTTGCCAGTGACGAAGAGATTATTATCTTTGGTGATGGAGAAGACGAAGAAAAAGCTATCCAAGAGTTAGCTGCCTTTGTAACAGAATAAAATCCCTTTCTTAACGAAAGGGATTTTTGTATCTTAGGGATGATAAAATGCTTGTTTGAGCAAGTACGGTTCAATTACTGTTTTGACATCCTAAGTAAAAGAAAAATGTCCACTATCGCTACAAGTTGAGCGAAGGTGGACATTTTTAATTTCCAGAAATTATTTATCTGTATTACGTTCTAAAATTTTGTCAATTAGACCATAGTCAACTGATCTTTGAGCTGTCATAAAGTTATCGCGATCTGTATCACGCTCAATAACTTCAATTGGCTGTCCAGTACGTTCAGATAGGATTTCATTAATTTTCTCACGCATTTGAATGATACGTTTTGCATGAATCTCAATATCAGTAGCTTGACCTTGCGTACCGCCAAGTGGCTGATGAATCATAACCTCACTATTAGGAAGAGCATAACGTTTTCCTTTTTCACCAGCTGCAAGTAGGAATGCTCCCATTGATGCTGCCATCCCAGTACAGATTGTAGAAACATCTGATTTGATAAACTGCATTGTATCAAAAATAGCCATACCCGCTGTGATTGATCCACCAGGTGAGTTGATGTATAGGGAAATATCTTTCTCAGGATCTTCTGCCTCAAGGAAAAGCAATTGTGCTACGATTGAATTTGCTACATTATCATCAATCGCGCTTCCCAGCATAATAATGCGGTCTTTTAATAGACGTGAGTAAATATCATAGGCGCGTTCTCCACGATTCGTTTGTTCAATAACTGTAGGAATTAAATTCATTTGTAAATCCTCCTTCAATTGTTTCACTTTTATCCATGTTTTGGATTGGATATACTTATCATACCTAATAGGTCAAAAAAGGTCAAATAAAATAGTTCGACAGGTTTCACCTTATTAGTAGAGCGGTATGTATTCCGCCTTTACTGGCTTAATACCCCCACTTTAAAAAGGTAGGGGAAATCCATCATACAAAGTGGGGGCAACTGCCAGAAAAGGTCCGATTCGTTCAAACTAACATTTGGTAGGGAAGATAGGGAACCCCCTCATCAAATGAAGTTTCACTTTATACTCATTCCATCATTCCCTTATTCTCAGGAAAATAAACCCATCTCCTCATCGTGATATTTCATGGGTACGAAACGATAGAGAGATGAGTAGATCTTAATTCACGTTGTCATAAAATTATTGTTTTAATCGGGGATCTAGGGCATCCCTTAAACCATCGCCAAATAAATTAAAGCCAAGGACGACTAAGAAAATTGCAAGACCAGGAAAGGCAACAACCCAAGGGGCATTTTGAATCGCAGCTCGTCCATCACTTAACATTGCACCCCATTCAGGTGTTGGCGGCTGAGCACCAAGACCAAGGAAGCTTAAACCAGCTGCATCTAATATGGCAGTCCCAACGCCGAGTGTAGCCTGTACGATAATCGGTGCAACACAATTTGGAAGGACGTGCTGTATAAGAATCCTGCCATGTTTAGCCCCAATTGATTTCGCTGCCTCAATATATTCATTCTCTTTGATAGATAACACTGCCGAACGTACAATCCTCGCAAATTGTGGAATTCCCACAATACCAACCGCAATCATAGCATTTTGTAAACTCGGTCCAAGTACAGCAACCAATGCGATTGCCATGAGAATACTTGGGAATGCCATCATAATGTCAATAAAGCGCATGACGATTTGATCAATCCAACGTCCATAATAGCCAGCGATTCCGCCAAGTAAAACACCAATAGCGAGTGAAATACTTACCGCAATGACTCCAATCTGGATAGAGATCCTTGTCCCATAAACAATCCTCGAAAAAATGTCTCTGCCAAGTTCGTCTGTTCCGAGTAAATGGTCTGAAGAGGGGGCCTGATAGCGATTGACGATATCTTGGGCAGTTGGGCTATGTGTAGCAATCACAGGTGCTAGAATAGCAGTTAGAACAAGTAACACAATGATAATCACACCGATAAGGGCTGTTTTACTCTTTATTATTCGGAACCCCGCTTCAAGCCATAAGGGAATAGGTTTAGAAGCTTTTATGGATTCTCCACTGGCTGTATTTGTTACGGGTTCAGGAGTGCGCGCCATCGTAATCACATCCTTTCAAATGTCCTGCAACGCAATTATTCATAACGAATCCTCGGATCAAAATACTTGTACAGTAGGTCTGTTAATAAGTTAACGAGCACAAATATCGTTGCCACAATTAAGATCGTGCTTTGCACAACGGGATAATCCCTTCCTAAAACGGCCAAATATACATATCGTCCGATGCCTGGCCATGAAAATATCGTTTCAGTAAGCACGGCTCCTCCTAGCAATAGACCGAATTGCAATCCGATAACTGTAAGGACAGGAAGGAAGGCATTTTTTAAGGCATGGTGAAAGATAATCAATCGTGTTTTTAATCCCTTGGCATCTGCGGTACGAATATAGTCTTGTTTCATCACTTCCAACATGCTGGAGCGTGTCATTCGCGCAATAATAGCCATGGGTATGGTCCCTAATGCAATGCCAGGCATTAGTAAATGTAAAAAGGCATCTTTAAATGCACGGAAATTCCCTGTCAAAAGACTATCTAGCAGATAGAAATTTGTTATGGTATTCATTTCGATGCCTGGTGTCAGTCTGCCAGAAGGTGGGAGAATATTTAGTTTGACGGAGAAGAACCAAATCATCATAAGACCAAGCCAGAAGATGGGGAGTGACACACCAAATAAAGCACCTGTCATACTGATGTTATCAAACCAGGAATATTGCTTTACTGCTGCAATTACACCTGCGAGAATACCGATGCTGACAGCAAGTAACATAGCAAATAAGGTCAGCTCTACAGTTGCTGGTAGCTTATGTAACAATTCATATCCAATGGATTCCTTTGATTGGATAGATTGTCCCAAATCTCCCTGAAGTATATCCCCTAAAAAACGGCCGTATTGAACAATGTACGGATCGTTCAGCCCTAGCTCTTGGCGTAACGCACTCAATTGCTCCTCTGTTGCCTTTTCTCCAAGCATACTACGTGCAGGATCGCCAGGAATTAAATGAATGAGTGAGAACGTAATAATGGAAACACCAATAAGAACAGGGATGAGCATCAGCAAGCGTTTGGTAATATATTTCAGCATCAAACACACCTCCTTTTATTGGGAGTGGTGTCGTTGTAGCTCCACGGCACCACTCCTGTTACATTACTCTTGAATATCAAGCATATTAAAAGGTTCACTTCCAGTTGAGTGTGGCACATAATCAACCACTTTGCTGTTTGCTGCAATTGGCGGTGTTGTATGGGCAATTGGGAACCATGGTGCATCCTCATGAATTAATTCCTGTGCTTCCAAGTATAATTCTGTTCGTTTTTCTTGGTCCATTTCGGTTTGGGCTGCCTTCAATAAATCATGGACTTCATCACTCTTATAGAATGCAATATTTCCAGCTGAACCCATTTTTGCATTGTCCTTATCGAGTAAAACATAGAGGAAATTGTCTGGATCTCCGTTATCGCCGGTCCAGCCTAAAAACGCCATGTCATGTTCGCCATTTTCTGTTAGAGACAAATGTGTGTCCCAATCACTTTCAATGACCTCGACATTAATATTTACTTCTTTCAGCATTTCTTGGATTGCTTGTGCACTTACTTTAGGTTGAGGCATGTATGGTCTTGGGTTAGAGAACGTATTTAATGTAATATCAAAACCATCAGCGTAGCCTGCTTCAGCGAGCAATTCTTTCGCTTTTTCTACATCGTATCCATAGTCTTCAATGTCATCATTATATCCCCATAATGAAGGTGGAAGAGGGTTTTTAGCAGGCTTGCCAATTCCTTCGTAAAGGGAGACAAGCTTTTCTTTATCGATAGCCAAGTTAATCGCCTGACGGACAGCCTTTTCAGCAAGTGGACCCTCTTTATCCGTGTTCATCGCCATATAACTAATATTCATGGATGGGCGCTCGATAATCTGTAAGCTTTCATCAGCATCTATCGTTTGAATATCCTGAGGGTTTAAGCCTGTCATCATATCAATGGAACCTGACTGTAGTTCCATAAAACGCGCACCATTATCAGGAATTGTACGGAAGATTACTTTATCTACCTTTGCTGCATCTCCAAAATAGTCATTGTTTTTTGTAACCGTAATGCTGTCATCCGGTACCCATTCGCTGAATACAAATGGTCCTGTTCCAACAGGGTTTTTGAAATAATCTTCTCCATGTTCTTCAACAGCTTTAGGGCTCGCAATTCCAAAAGGAGGCATTGCAAGGGTTTGTAAAAATGGAGCATTAGGCTCACTTAGCGTGAAGGTTACCTCGTAGTCACTAGTAGCTTCCACGGATTCTATAATCCCACCTAAGTTCTCTTCAGAAGCTCCGAACATGTAGCCGTAATAAATATATTCAGCAGATGTAGCCCAACGCTCGAAGTTAAATACAACGTCTTCTGCTGTGAAATCATTTCCGTCATGGAACGTTACATCATCTCTAAGCTTAAAAGTCCAGGTTAACCCGTCTTCACTAGGCGTCCACTCTGTTGCTAGTGCAGGTTTTACTTCCGTACTGTCTTCCTCGTAACGTACAAGTGTGTCATAAATTTGATTCGTAACATAGATTGATTCGCCATCGGTTACTTTTGATGGGTCTAATTGAATGGAATCCGCGCCACGGCCGAATATGAGTGTTTTTTCACCAGCTACATCTTCTGTGCCATCCTCATTTGCTGATTCCTCATTGGATTCTTCATTACTAGAATCCGTGTCATCACCAGTACACGCACTGACAGCAAGCAGCATTGCAAACAACAAGACTAGTATTCCTAACCATTTTTTGTTTATCACTATTTATCCCCCTCGTATGATTTCTTTCAACGTTTCTAGAAGCAGTATGATTAATTCACCACCTCCTTTGCAAAGTGGCAGGCAGCCATTTGCCCTGTTAAAGACACTTGTTTCATAGTTGGCTTTTCACTGCGGCAAATTGCTTCTGCGAATGGACAACGAGTATGAAACTTGCACCCTTTTGGTGGATTCGCTGGTGATGGCAGATCACCTTTTAAGATGATTCTCTCCTTTTCTTGATGAGGATTTACTTTTGGTACAGCGGATAGAAGTGCCTGTGTATAAGGATGTTTAGGAGATTGATAGACTTCAGCTGCATCTCCAATCTCCACAAGTTCACCTAAATACATAACCGCCACTCGATCACTTATATGATGGATTACACTTAAATCATGGGCAATAAAAATGTACGTTAGTTTAAACTCCTCTTGAAGTTCTTCTAACAAGTTTATAACTTGTGCTTGAATGGATACATCTAAGGCGGAAACCGGTTCATCACATATGACAAGCTCAGGGTCTAGTGCCAAAGAACGGGCAATCCCGATACGTTGCCTCTGTCCGCCACTAAACTCGTGGGGATAGCGAGATTTGTGATAGGAACTTAAGCCAACTACATCTAGTAAGCGGTCCAGTTTTTGTTTACGTGCTGCTTTTTCCATCTGAAATATTTTCATGGGCTCCGTAATGATCTGCTCAATTGTCTTCCTTGGATTCAGGGAAGCATAAGGATCCTGAAAAATTAGTTGCATTTCCTGTCGTAGCTTTCGCATACGTTCACCACGAAAAGCCGTTATATCCTCTCCTTTATAGATGAGCTGTCCCTCTGTTGGTTCAGTCAATTTTAAAATAGACCTACCAGCAGTAGATTTGCCACAGCCACTCTCCCCAACTAGGCCCAGTGTTTCTCCTGCTTTTACAGTGAAAGAGATTCCATCCACAGCTTTTACCATGTCTTTATTACGTGAAAATAGCGAAGTACCATTTATAGGAAAATGTTTTTTAAGATTTTTCACTTCCAATAGGGGTTTCATTGAAGGATTCCTCCTCGCTAATAACTTTGTCATGAAGGAAGCATCTAACTGCATGGTTATCTTCTACATTCTTTAACTCGGGATCTGCATGCAGACAGCTCTCCATTGCAAATTTACATCGTGGTGCAAAATTGCAGCCAGTAGGGAGAGAACGCAAATCAGGTGGCATCCCGGAAATAGCTTCAAGTTTTTGCTTCTTTTCCGTGATCTTAGGAATCGAGTGCATGAGACCAAGTGTATAAGGGTGTTTTCCATTATCGAATAACTTTTTTGTCTCCGTGTACTCTGCTGGCTTTCCAGCGTACATTACCATCACCCTGTCACAAACTTCGGCAACCACTCCAAGATCATGTGTAATCATAACGAGTGCCATATCGAGTTCTTTCTGCATTTTCTTAAACAACTCCAAAATTTGCGCTTGAATGGTCACGTCTAAAGCGGTAGTTGGCTCATCTGCAATAAGCAGAGAGGGATTACATGATAAAGCGATTGCGATCATAACCCGTTGCCTCATTCCCCCACTGAATTCATGAGGGTAATTACGAATTCTGTTTCGTGCATCGGGAATTCCAACGAGATCTAGTAACTCCAATGCCCGATCAAATGCCTGTTTTCTAGTTAGCTTTTCATGTGCCAAAATGGTTTCAACCAGCTGTCTTTCTACGGTAAGAACTGGGTTAAGGGAAGTCATCGGGTCCTGAAAAACCATTGCAATTTCCTTCCCACGTATGGCTCTCATCTCCTTGGGTGATTTTCTTAATAAGTCTTCTCCCTTAAATAAAACCTCTCCGTCCACAATCCGGCCAGGGGGAGAAGGTATCAGTCCAAGGATAGATAATGCCGTGATACTTTTTCCAGAACCGGATTCGCCAACTATTCCTAGTGTTTCTCCAGGTTTCACAGAAAGGTCCACCCCGTCAACTGCCTTCACCACACCGGACTTGGTAAAAAAATGTGTATGCAGGTTTCTTACTTCAAGAAGTGATGAATCAATTTGCATAGGACTCCTCCTCATAGATTGCTGCTAATAAATTATATGAAACATGCCCATGATTTAATAACTTACTAGTTGAAAAACAGTACTTTCGTGCCTTTTTTTTATAAAAAGCTTGTATCTAATATTTAGGGGCGTTATAATAGCCTATGTGTCTTATTTGAAAAATAGAATTTGCGCCCGTAGCTCAGTTGGATAGAGCACTGGTTTCCGGTACCAGGTTTGTCGGGGGTTCAAATCCCTCCGGGCGCGCTATAAAAAGAAAGAGACAGCTCTTGGAAAATCCAAGAGCTGTCTCTTTTTTATTTATCTTCGTTCAACTAACAATCAGTAGGGGAAGAATGAAAACCCCCACTGATTGAAGGTTCACTTTATAATAATTGTATTATTTCGTCGGCGGCTTCGTCGATGGATAAATGGTCCGTGTTAATTTTCAGATGGTATTCCTGGTAGATTTTTTCTCTAGCATGAAACAGAGTTTTCATTTCATTAAGGCTCTTCCCTTGTAGCACGGGTCTTGTCTCGATGAGTTGTTCACACCGATCGACCCATTTATCCCAGGATAGTTCCAAATGGATAACATAACAGGATGCCATACAAATTTCTCTCACTTCTGGCTGCAGAAATGCTCCGCCTCCTAAAGATAGAACCTTCTTTTTTTCCTGACTATAGGATTGAATCATTACTTTTTCTTTTTCTCGAAAATATTCTTCGCCATATTTACGAAATATTTCCGGCACAGGAAGCTCATGTGCTTTTTCAATCTCTGCATCGATATCGATAAGCTGTCTCCCTGTTTTTTTCGCTAAGGCTTGTCCTATAGATGTTTTTCCGACCCCCATAAATCCAGTTAAGGCAATGCTTTTCTTGTCTTCTCGCTCCATTGTCACCCTCATTTCGCAATGTAATTAATTTATTCTAGTATAGGGGAAAGATATCATATTGTAACGTTGTATGGTAAGAGAGTCACTTTTTTATACTTTAAAGAGACAGCTAGTAAATTATCTGAAAATGTTGGGCTAAAAATGATAGAATAGTTATAGAGAAATACTACTGGAGGATAACAAATGAAATCAATAAAGGTAAAACACATTACAATAGGAGAAGGGACTCCCAAAATAATAGTTCCTATTATGGGAGACTCTGAGAGCGAATTACTGGAAGAGATCGATTATATTAAAGAGTTGAATCCGGATGTTATCGAATGGCGGGCAGATGCTTTTAAAAGAGTGGCAGATTACGCTGCAGTAAAGCATATGCTGAGCCTAATTCGAGAGCAGGTACCTAACACACCACTTTTATTCACCTTTCGAACCGAACAAGAGGGCGGTAATTGCCCTATGCCCTTAGTCGACTATTTTAATCTAACAAAAGTTGTACTTGATACAAAACTAGTAGAACTCGTAGATATGGAATTACTTACAGATGAAACCATGCTACGAGAAATGATGAACCATGCAAAACAGCAAGGCGTAAAGATTATCCTGTCTAACCATGAATTCACCCACACGCCTGCAAAGGAAACCTTGCTTTTTCGTTTGCAAAAAATGGCCTCACTTGGTGCGGATATTCCTAAAATTGCGGTGATGCCACAGACGGTGAAGGATTTGTTAACACTATTGGATGTGACCCAGGAGGCGAAGGAATCAGGACTGCCTGTCATTACTATGGCGATGGGGAAACTAGGTTTATTAAGCCGTCTGTCTGGAGAAATTTTTGGAAGTGCTGCTACGTTTGCTGCTGGAAAGCACCAATCTGCACCCGGCCAGATCTCCGTCTCACAACTAAGAGAGGTACAAGACATTATCCATCAACACTCCTAAATTATAAAGAGGTGAGAATATGAAACTTGTTAGCTATAGAAAAGGAAAAAATAGCCCATTTCGGATTGGGGCAATGTTAGATAAAAAGAATGTATTGGACCTGGAGTATGCATTTAGACAAATGGAGATGGCAAATGGGGGAGAAGGTACAGAGAACTTTCCAGCAGACCCAAATGCCTTTTTTCTAGCTGGGCCAGATGCAATAGAACTAGCAAAACAGGCTTTGGACTTTGTTGAACGTACACACGTTGAGCGATTACAGTTTGATAGGGAAGAGGTCGAATTGGGTACGCCTATTTCGCGACCTGGAAAGATCATCTGTGTTGGGAAAAATTATGCTGAGCATGCAGCAGAAATGAAAAGTGACGTACCAGACTACCCTGTATTATTTGCCAAGTTTGCCAATACATTGATTGGGCCAGAGGACGTTATTATAAAAAGCCATTTAACAAGCAAGCTTGATTATGAAGCAGAATTGACCATTGTTATTGGGAAAGAAGCTTCCAATGTACATAAAGAAAATGCAGGTGAATATATTCTTGGCTATACTATTGGAAATGATATTTCTGCTCGAGACCTACAAAAACGTACACCACAATGGTTGCAGGGAAAAACCCTTGACCGCAGTACACCTGTCGGGCCATGGATTGTGACAGCGGATGAGATTACTGATCCGGCTAAACTGGAAATAAAGTCATTTGTGAATGGGGAGGAACGTCAATCATCAAATACGAGGCATCTTATTTTTAATATTCCTTACCTAATTGAATTCATATCCTCAATTATGACATTAGAGCCAGGTGACATTATCTTGACTGGTACTCCGAATGGTGTCGGTTTTGCTATGGACCCACCAGGTTTTCTAAACGGCGGTGATGCAGTTACCGTCGAGATAGAGAACATAGGAAAAATAGAAAACCGGGTTGAAAATAGACAATAATGTTAATACTTTTTTCGCATAGAGAGAGAGAAGTTGAAAATAAAAGCCAAGCGACTATAATACATCGCTTGGCTTTTATTAACTATTTTGGGATTTTAGAACTATCATGTTAAGGAGTTTCTAGTAAACCTTTTTGTAAATTAGTGACCTACGCTTTTAAATCTACCTCCATGAACTTCTTGCGTATCCATTATGGTCGTAAAAGCGGTTGGATCAATATCATGTATGAGCACCTTCAGCTTGGCCACTTCAAGTCTAGTCACGACTACGTAAATCACTTCCGTATCGGTTTCCTGGTAGCTGTTCTGACCATACAGCTTGGTTACGCCTCTTCCAAGTGTCTCTCCTATTTCATCAGCAATCTCGCCTGTTAAATTGGAAACAATTATGGCTGCTTTTGTTTCATTAAATCCTTGCCCTACTGCATCGATTGTTTTGGACGCAATGTAATAAGTTAGGATGGAAAACATTGCTTGTTCCCAGCCAAGCACAAATCCTGCCCAGAGAAAGATAAAAATGTTAATAAACATCACAAATTCACCGACTGAGAATGGGATTTTTCTCGATAATATAATACCCAGGATTTCTGTACCATCCAATGCACCGGAGTTGCGGATGACAATCCCAACACCTGCCCCAAGTGAAAGACCACCAAATACTGTTGCCAGCAAAGTGTCATCTGTTATGGGTGCTACATGGTGTAAGGATGACTCAACGATAGCAAGGGCGAGAATGCTAAATAGTGAGGAAAACAGAAAATCTTTCCCGAGTCGTTTTAGTCCGGCATACAAAAAAGGAATATTGATAAGTAATACAAGCACCCCGAAGCTAAAACCGGTTAAATAGTTGATTAACAGGGAGGTACCGATAATCCCGCCATCAATAATTTCATTAGGGACGAGAAAAAGCTCAATAGAGGCTGCTGCTAATGCTGCGCCAATGAAAAGCATGAAGTACCTCAAAATAAGATGAACAATACTCTCTTTCTTTCTTTTACGGTGTGGCATGAACTAAACTCCTTTGTTTATAGTATTTCATTTCTAGACTTAACTGGCAGTAGGGCCCAGATTTAGAATGCAAGGGGAATCAACCAGTAGAGGTCCGATTCGTTCAACGAACATTTGAAGAGGGGGAGAAACTCCACCAAATGTTCGTTTTAATTTATAGCTTGCTTGGCGAGTCTGTCTGCATGATAGTTTTGCTTCTCGGGTATCCATTTAATAAAAAAGTAGGGAAACGTAGCAGATTTTTGGACAATGGTTTCTAAAAATGGCTTATAGCTTTGGTTGCGTGTAAAGTTCTTTTCCACAACGTCCACCACCAATTTCGAATCAGACCTGATTGAAATAATCTCATTAGGAAAATTCTCCTCACAAATCTCCAAAGCTTTTATTACTGCGAGAAATTCTGCCTCATGATTGGAAAGTTCTCCTAAAGGTATCGCATACTCAAATTTAGTTTTTCCTTGTTTTATGTAGATACCTGCACCGCTTTTACCTGGGTCTCCTCGAGAAGCGCCATCTGTATAAACTTCTATCATACATTCATCATCCTTACTAATGTTTTAGTGGCTATATAATCGACAAACTTTTGTGAAAATCCCTCGAAACCGCCATATTTAACTATACCAAATTAAAACGTGATTTTCAGATTTGAAGTATGGAATAAGGTACTAAGGTACGCTACTATGGTTTCTATTTATTCTTCTGTTCATAAAGTTACCATTTAAGACAAACTTCCTCTATCTCAGTATCTAGACTAAGACTATATTACCAATTTAAAGAATATTCCTAAAATTTATTGTAACTTAACAAAAATTAGTATACCATTTAATTTATTCAGCACATGCTTGTACTCGTATGAAGCATGTAATCAAGGAGGAAATAGGATGAGCTATGAAAGCGGATACAAACACGAAGATTTTACAGGAGGTAAACCAGACTATCAGAAAATCGCCGAAAGTTCTTCATTTAAGAATTTACTTGCAAAGCGTAAAAGATTCATTGTCCCGTTAACCATTATATTTTTAGTGTTTTATTTTCTGCTCCCGATTTTAACCTCTTACACTACTTTTTTAAATTCTCCAGCGATTGGTGACATATCTTGGGCATGGATTTTTGCATTTGCGCAATTTATTATGACGTGGGTGTTTTGTATTATCTATGTTAAAAAATCTGCGCATTTTGATAAACAATCTGATGAGATAATAGCTGACCAATTAGGGGAGGGGAAAGAATGAACGGAACGGTTGTGACACTTTTTTTAGTAATCGTCCTCGCTACATTGGTTATTACTTATTTTGCGGCTAAAAAGACTCAAACAACTGGTGATTTTTATACAGCAGGTGGCGGATTAACCGGTTGGCAAAATGGACTTGCTATCGCTGGAGATTATTTGTCTGCAGCTTCCTTTTTAGGTATTGCTGGTGCCATTGCGCTTTATGGATTTGATGGTTTCTTTTACAGTATTGGCTTTTTAATAGCGTACTTAGTAGTTATGTTTTTAGTGGCAGAGCCTTTGAGAAACTTAGGTAAATACACACTTGCTGACATGATAAATGCGAGGTTTGATGCAAAAAAGGTAAGAGGAATTGCTGCCCTAAGTACGCTTACGATTGTTATATTTTATATGATTGCGCAGCTCGTAGGGGCAGGTGCTCTCATCCAACTATTATTCGGGATAGATTATTGGATTGCCGTACTAATAGTTGGGGTAATGATGACTATTTATGTATTATTTGGAGGCATGACTGCGACAAGTTGGGTTCAAATTATTAAAGCGGTATTATTAATGATTGGTACTGTTATTATTGCTTTTATGGTACTCGCAAAATTTAACTTTAATATACTTGGAATGTTTAGTGAAATGAAAACAGCGACGAGTCATGGGGCCGATTACTTAAACCCAGGGCTAAAGTATACCGTTCCTTTGGACACGATATCCTTAATGTTGGCACTTGTATTAGGGACTGCTGGTTTACCTCATATCTTAATGCGTTTCTTTACAGTGAAAAATGCTAGAACAGCAAGAAGCTCCGTCGTTACCGCTACATGGGTTGTTGGAATTTTTTATATACTAACGATTTTTCTAGGGTTTGGGGCAGCTGCTTTTGTGGGCGAGGAACTTATAGCTGCGGCTAATCCGGCTGGTAATATGGCAGCACCTTTATTGGCTGAAGTACTTGGTGGTAATTTGTTAATGTCATTCGTTTCAGCAGTAGCATTTGCCACGATACTTGCAGTTGTTGCAGGGTTAGTTTTGTCAGGAGCTTCTGCATTTGCACACGATATTTACGGACAAATTATAAAAAAAGGAAATGCAACGGATAAGCAGCAAATGCTGGCAGCACGATATGCCTCTTTAGGTGTTTCTATCTTTTCCATACTACTTGCATTATTTGCTCAAAATATGAATGTCGCCTTTTTAGTATCGTTAGCGTTTTGCGTGGCGGCAAGTGCGAACTTACCTGTTATTCTTTACACGATATACTGGAAGCGTTTTAATACAAGTGGTGCTGTAACAGCGATGGTATTAGGGTTAGTTTCTGCATTAATTTTGGTGGCAATTAGTCCAAACGTTTTTTCCCCTATCGAAGGTGCAGCACTATTTGTTGGGGAACCTATCTTCTCGTTAACTAATCCGGCTATAATATCTGTTCCATTAGGTTTCTTAGGGGGGTATTTAGGGACAGTATTCTCTAAAGAAGTTGACTTGAAACGGTATGCCGAAGTCCAGGTGAAAGCAAACACAGGGTATCGTGAATAGTAGAGAGAAGTGTTGAAAGCATATTCAGGTTTAACACCTATATGAGGTGTAAGCGTAGAAGGAACTGTGATTTTATGGCAAAATAAGAGTTGGAGTATATATAGGGGGATGAGGATGAATTTACTACAAGAACAGGTACTTGAACATAAAATGAACCAATCCCTTCTTCAATCTCTCCAATTACTGCAATATTCGAGTATGGATTTAATGGAATATATAAAGGAAATTGAAAAAGAAAATCCTTTAATAGAAGAAGTTATTTATCAGGATGGTGTTTCCTATTCCCATCCATCTAAAGGGGGGCTAGTAGCCCCTGTCGAATTAAATGCGAAGAAATTAACCATGTATGAGAAACTAAAAAAGCAATTATATATGCTAACTATACCCAAGGAGATACATCATGCCGTTTTATATGGAATTGATTCATTAAATGAAAGCGGGTACCTTGAGATTGATTTGGAATTTTGGGCCAATGCATGTGACATAACCCTGCAAAGCGCTGAAAAGGCACTATTGTATATTCAATCGTTGGAACCAACTGGTATAGGAGCCAGGTCACTAAGCGAATGCATTTGCCTACAACTAGCACAAGATGCCCCCGATCCTGACTTTTTACAAGACTTGTTAGAAGATAAACTAAATTGGGTTGCTGCAGGGGATGTTTCATCTATAACAAAATATTATAGTTTGTCCAAACCTGAGGTAGAAGGCTTGTTGGCAAAGGTTAAAAGATGCGATCCAAAACCAGGGAAGCGGATAACAACCAAAATGACGAACTATATTACACCGGAAGCTTCTATTTATAAGCAACAGGGAAAATGGCATGTTTCGTTTTTTTCTTGGAGCAGCCCTAGCATAAAGATAAATCCAAATTATAAAGAATTCGTGTCAGATGAAAAATACGTTGTACGTTACCTTAATAATAAATGGAGCCAAGTTGAATCACTTAGAAAAGCTATTTCATATAGACTTAATACATTAGAACGGGTGATTCATTGTATAATAGAGAAGCAATCTCCTTTTTTCGAAAATGGCTTGTCCATGCTTCAACCTTTAACACTAAAAGAAATTGCAGATGTTCTTGAGTTGCATACTTCTACAATAAGCAGAACGGTTTCTAACAAATATATTCAAACAGCAAGTGGAGTATTTCCATTAAATTTTTTTCTGCAATCAGGAATTCAACAATCAGATGGTACGAAAACTTCTTCCATTGTTGTGAAACAACAAATCGCTGACCTGGTTAAAAACGAAAATAAACGGAAGCCATTATCAGATAGAGAGATTAAGGAAAAATTGGAGGCAGTGTACGGGCTACACATCGCCAGAAGGACAGTAATGAAATACCGTGAGCGCCAGGAAATCCCATCTTCTAGCAAGAGAAAGGAAACATGACATGAGAAATGTAATTTTATACACAAAGAACCCTTGTTCATTATGTGATGAAGCAAAAATGATGTTGGAGCTTCTTCAAAAGGATTATAGCTTTAATTTAATAGAAAGGGATATCGAAACGAATGATGAGTGGATGGAGCGCTATCATTTACTTATCCCATGTGTGATTATCGGAAAGAATTTTGTTGATGGTTCCCAAATGGGATGGAACACACTTGTACGAGCGTTTCAAAATGACGGGTGACTACTTTTTTGTAGAAGACGGAGGACTGAACAATTCATTTTAGTTGTGAAATTTTATATCTTTGCTATAATAAATGTCGAAGGAAGTTTTTTTTGATGTTTCTGGGACACAATATAACCATCTGGGACTTTTTGTGTCCAGCAAGAGGGGATCTAAATGAGTGATCTAATTGATTTGCAGAAAAAACTAGTTCCAGATTTAGTGGAAGTAATGCAGCAAAGGTATGCTGTATTGCACAGTGTAGACTTGTTTCAGCCAATTGGAAGACGTAGTTTGGCGGAAAACACTGGTTTGTCTGAAAGAAATGCCCGTAGTGAGGTCGACTTCCTATCTAAACAAGGACTCATAAAAATTACCACAAAAGGAATGTATATTTCAAAAGAGGGTAAGGTAATTCTAGAACAGTTGGCCGAATTTATGAATGAAATTAAAGGTTTAAGTGTTTTAGAAAAGCAAATCAAGGATAAATTGAATATTGAGCAGGTCATTGTGGTGCCTGGAAATAGTGATCAATATGAATGGGTCAAACAAGAAATGGGGAAAGCTTGTGTTTCCTTTCTTCAGTCTGTAGTAGATAACGAGGATATAATCGCAGTTACTGGTGGGACTACAATGGCAGCTGTAGCGAATGTCATGAACCCTTTAGATAAGGCAAATAGTTATTTATTTGTACCAGCGCGTGGGGGAATTGGGGAAAAGGTAGAAAACCAAGCCAACACAATCGTTGCTGAAATGGCCAGAAAGGCCGGCGTACAATACCGTTTGCTTTACGCACCAGATCCTTTGAGTGAATCTGCTTATCAGACAATTATTAACGAGCCATCTATTAACGAAACACTTCAGCAGGTTAAGGGAGCAACAGTTGTCCTTCACGGAATTGGCGACGCCATGACAATGGCGAAACGTCGAAAAACACCCGAGCAGGTTTCTGTGGAACTCTATAACAAACAGGCTATCAGTGAAGCTTTTGGTTACTATTTTGATGCAATGGGTAATGTTGTATATAAGGTACGCACCGTAGGCATTCAATTAGAGGACCTTCAAACAATCGATCATGTTGTGACCATTGCGGGCGGTAGCTCCAAAGGAAAAGCAATCGATTCTTATTTTAAACAGGGGAAGAGTAATCTTCTGATCACGGATGAAGCAGCTGCGAAAGAGATATTGAAGGGGTAACCCTTTTATATATAAAATTAATTTCTATTTATAGGAGGAATATACATGGCAGTAAAAGTAGGTATTAATGGTTTTGGTAGAATTGGACGTAACGTATTTCGTCAATCACTTAAAAATGATGAAGTAGAAGTAGTAGCAGTAAACGATTTAACAGATGCTAATATGTTAGCACACTTGTTAAAATACGATTCTGTTCATGGTAAACTTGATCAAGAAATTTCAGTAAATGGTTCCAACCTTGTTGTTGGTGGAAAAGAAATTAAAGTACTATCTGAGCGTAACCCTGCAGATTTAGGCTGGGGAGATCTTGGTGTAGAAGTTGTTATTGAATCAACTGGTCGCTTCACTAAAGGTGAAGATGCACAGAAACACATTGAAGCTGGAGCGAAAAAAGTAATTATTTCCGCACCTGCACAAGATGAAGACCTTACACTAGTTATGGGTGTAAACGATGATCAATACGATCCATCTAGCCATAACATTATCTCTAACGCTTCTTGTACTACAAACTGTCTTGCACCATATGCAAAAGTATTAAATGATAAATTTGGTGTTAAACGTGGCTTGATGACAACAATTCACTCTTACACTAACGATCAGCAAATCCTTGATTTGCCACATAAAGACTACCGTCGTGCTCGTGCAGCAGCAGAAAACATTATTCCAACAACAACTGGTGCAGCGAAAGCAGTAGGTAAAGTACTTCCTGAATTAAACGGCAAATTAAACGGTGGAGCAGTTCGCGTTCCAACTCCAGATGGTTCTCTAGTTGACCTAGTAGTAGAGTTGGATAAAAACGTTACAGCTGAAGACGTTAATGCTGCATTGAAAGAAGCTGCAGAAGGCGACCTTAAAGGAATCCTTGAGTACAGCGAAGAGCCACTTGTTTCTTCTGATATCGTAGGTAACTCACATTCATCAATCATTGATGGTCTATCAACTATGGTACTTGAAGATAACATGGTTAAAGTAATCTCTTGGTATGACAATGAAATGGGTTATTCTTCACGTTGTGTGGATCTAGCTGCATTTCTTAAAAAACAAGGACTGTAAGGTTCACCTTACCAGCAGTCAGGTTGATTAAAGCAGGCGGAGGAGGAGATAAATCCTCCTTCGTCTTTTGCTTGTTACATGATTAACCTCAAACTATTAAGGGAAAAGCTATAAGTGCTACATAATTTAATAAAGCAGGAGGTTGTTTTAATGAATAAGAAAACACTTCAAGACATTGACGTTAAAGGTAAAAAGGTCTTTTGTCGTGTCGATTTTAACGTACCAATGAAGGACGGAGAGGTTACAGACGATACTAGAATTAAGGCAGCCCTGCCGACTATCCAGTATCTTAGTGAACAAGGTGCCACCGTTATTCTTGCAAGTCATTTAGGTCGTCCAAAGGGCGAAGCAGTGGAAGAGTTACGCCTTGACCCTGTTGCAAAACGTCTTAGCGATCTTCTTGGCAAAGAAGTAGTAAAAACAGACGAAGTATACGGCAGTGAAGTAAACGAAGCCCTATCTCGCTTAAGTGGTGGCGATATTCTACTTTTAGAGAATGTACGTTTTGAAGCAGGAGAAGAAAAAAATGACGAACAGCTTGCTCAAGCATTCGCAGATATGGCTGATATCTATGTAAATGATGCCTTTGGCGCAGCTCATCGTGCACATGCTTCCACTGCAGGTGTTGCGGAGAAGCTTCCAGCAGTTGCTGGTAAACTTTTGGAAAAGGAAATTGCAGTACTGGGTAAAGCACTTGAAAACCCTGAGCGTCCTTTTACAGCCATTATAGGTGGAGCGAAAGTTAAAGATAAAATTAATGTAATAGATAACCTTCTTGATAAAGTAGATAACCTTATCGTTGGTGGTGGACTTGCGTATACGTTTATCAAAGCACAAGGCCATGAAATTGGAAAATCTTTATTAGAAGAAGATAAACTTGATCTTGCGAAAGAATTCATGCAAAAAGCAAAAGATAACGGCGTTAATTTTGTATTGCCAGTAGATGTTGTGGTAGCAGATGACTTCTCTGAAGAGGCAAATACCAAAATTGTAGATATTGAAGAAATTCCTGCGGATTGGGAAGCATTAGATATCGGGCCAAAAACGCGTGAGAAATACAGCCAGATTGTGGCAGATTCCAAACTAGTAATTTGGAACGGGCCAATGGGAGTATTTGAATTAAACGTATTTGCTGGTGGAACAAAAGCTGTTGCAGAGAGCCTTGCAAACACAGAAGGTTATACTGTAATTGGTGGTGGAGATTCTGCTGCTGCAGTAGAGAAATTTGATTATGCGGAAGACATGGATCATGTTTCTACCGGTGGTGGAGCATCCCTAGAATTCATGGAAGGCAAAGCACTTCCAGGTGTGGAAGCTTTAAACGATAAATAATTGTTTTTGAATCAAAATTTATTGAAGAGGTGATCGTATGCGTAAGAATGTGATTGCAGGTAACTGGAAAATGAACAAAGTATTGTCTGAGGCGACTGAATTTGTAGGAGAAGTTGTAAATAAAGCGCCCGAATCAGACCAGACTGAAGCAATTGTTTGTGCACCATTCCCTTTCCTTGCTAGCTTGGTGGAGCAAACAAAAAATTCACCAGTGAAAATAGCGGCACAAAACATGCATTATGAAGAAAGTGGTGCATTCACAGGGGAAGTAAGTCCTGGAATGTTAAAAGATCTCGGCGTTACACATGTCGTACTTGGACACTCTGAGCGTAGAGAGCTTTTTGCAGAAACAGATGAATCAGTAAATAAAAAAACACAGGCTGCATTTAAACACGGTCTAACTCCAATCGTTTGTGTTGGTGAAACACTTGATCAACGTGAAGCAAATGAAACAATGAATCATGTAGGCAACCAGGTAAAAGCTGCTTTAGAAGGACTTTCTGAGGAACAGGTGGCTAGTACGATTATCGCGTATGAACCAATCTGGGCGATCGGAACTGGAAAAACAGCCACAAGTGAACAAGCAAATGAAGTTTGTACACATATCCGTAATGTTGTTAAAGATGTGACATCAGAAGAAACAGCAGAAAAAGTTGTTCTACAATATGGTGGTAGTGTGAAACCAGCAAACATTAAGGAATTACTTGCTCAATCAGATATTGATGGTGCCTTAGTTGGCGGAGCAAGTCTGGAGGCAGACTCATTCTTGCAGCTCGTGGAGGCTGGTAAATAATGACACAAAATAAATTAGCTGCATTGATTATCCTTGACGGATTTGCGATACGCGATGAAGAGATGGGAAATGCGGTAAAACAAGCTAATACACCTAATTTCGACCGATTCTGGGAGAAGTACGCACATAATCAGCTAACCGCCAGTGGAGAGGCTGTAGGCCTGCCTGAAGGTCAAATGGGTAACTCCGAAGTAGGTCATCTGAATATTGGTGCAGGTAGAATTGTGTATCAAAGTTTAACGAGAGTTAATCTTTCTATTAAAGAAGGAGACTTTTTCGAAAAAGAAGCTTTCTTAAAATCAATTCGTTCTGCTAAAGAAAAAGGCAAGGCGTTGCATATCTTTGGTCTATTGTCTGATGGTGGTGTCCACAGTCATATTAGCCATATGTTCGCATTGCTGAAGCTTGCCAAAGACAATGGCCTGGAAGAGGTTTATGTACATGCATTTTTAGATGGCCGTGATGTAGGCCAGCAAACAGCTAAAAAGTACATTGCCCAAACAGAAGATAAAATGAAAGAGCTGGGTATCGGAAAAATTGCAACGGTTTCTGGTCGCTATTATTCCATGGATCGCGATAAGCGTTGGGAGCGTGTTAAGAAAGCCTATGACGCGATGGTTCACGGTGACGGGCCGACGTATACAAATGCTGAAGAAGTAGTAGAAGATTCCTACAAAAATGGCATCTATGATGAATTCGTTCTTCCTTCTGTGATTACAGATGAAAGTGGCCAACCAGTAGGTAAAGTACAGGACGAAGATTCCATTATCTTTTATAACTTCCGTCCAGACAGAGCTATTCAAATCTCTCGTACTTTTGCCAATAAAGATTTCCGTGATTTTGACAGGGGAGAAAATGTACCGAAGGATCTTGACTTTGTTATGCTAACCAATTTCAGTGAATCGGTGGATGGCTACGTAGCTTACGAACCGGCAAATCTTGATAACACGATTGGTGAAGTACTGGCACAAAACAATTTAAACCAGTTACGTATCGCGGAGACAGAGAAGTATCCTCATGTTACATTCTTTATGAGTGGCGGACGCGAGAAAGAATTTGAAGGAGAAAAACGTGTTCTTATCGATTCTCCAAAAGTTGCAACTTATGACCTCCAGCCTGAGATGAGTGCATATGAAGTAACAGACGCGTTATTAAAAGAGCTTGATGAAGGAAATCAAAATGCGATTATCTTAAACTTTGCAAACCCTGATATGGTTGGTCATTCTGGTATGCTTGAGCCAACGATAAAAGCAATTGAAACAGTGGATGAATGCTTAGGTAAAATAATCGATAAAATCGTTTCTCTTGGTGGAAATGCAATTATTACCGCTGATCACGGTAATTCTGATGAAGTAATCACAGTGGATGGAGACCCTATGACAGCACATACGACAAATCCTGTGCCTGTTATCGTAACAAAAGAGGATGCAACATTACGCGACGGCGGAATTCTTGCAGATCTTGCTCCAACTCTACTTGATCTACTGGATGTTTCCAAACCAGAGGAAATGACAGGAAAGTCTTTACTAAAGTAAGTTGCCTATCTTAACAAAAGTCAGGTAAGATGAATGAGAAACCAAAAAAAGGAGAGATTTACATGCCATATATTACAGATGTCTATGCAAGAGAAGTACTTGATTCACGCGGTAACCCAACAGTAGAGGTAGAAGTATTCACAGAGTCCGGTGCATTTGGATCTGCTCTAGTACCAAGTGGTGCTTCCACTGGAGAATATGAAGCTGTTGAATTACGTGACGGTGACAAAGACCGCTATTTAGGTAAAGGTGTGGAGAAAGCAGTACAAAACGTAAATGAAGTAATCGCGCCAGAATTAGTGGGTATTGATGTAACACGTCAAAATATCATTGATGCATTAATGATAGAACTTGATGGTACAGAAAACAAAGGAAAATTAGGTGCAAACGCTATTCTTGGTGTTTCCATGGCTGTAGCTCATGCTGCTTCTAGCTATCTAGAAGTACCACTTTACAACTATCTTGGTGGATTCAATGCTAAAACATTGCCAACACCTATGATGAATATCGTAAATGGTGGAGAGCATGCAGATAACAATGTTGATATCCAAGAATTCATGATTATGCCTGTAGCTGCTCCGACTTTCAAAGAAGCATTGCGTACAGGTGCTGAGATTTTCCACTCATTGAAAAAAGTTCTTAACTCAAAAGGATATAACACTGGTGTAGGTGACGAAGGTGGATTTGCTCCAAACCTTGCTTCAAATGAAGAGGCTCTTCAAACGATTGTAGAAGCAATTGAAGCAGCTGGTTACAAACCAGGTGAAGAAGTGAAGCTTGCTATGGACGTTGCGGCTTCCGAAATTTACGAAGATGGAAAATATAACCTAAAAGGCGAGGGTGTTGTTCGTACTTCTGCTGAAATGGTAGACTGGTATGAAGAAATGGTAAATAAATACCCAATCATCTCTATTGAAGATGGCCTTGATGAAAACGACTGGGAAGGTCATAAACTATTGACAGACCGTCTTGGTGACCGCGTTCAATTAGTTGGGGATGATCTATTTGTTACAAACACTACAAAGCTTTCTCAAGGTATTGAGCAAGGTGTAGGAAATTCTATTCTTGTTAAAGTGAACCAAATTGGTACACTTACTGAAACATTTGAAGCAATTGAAATGGCGAAACGCGCTGGATACACTGCTGTTATCTCTCACCGTTCAGGTGAAACAGAAGATGCAACAATCGCTGATATCGCTGTAGCTACAAATGCTGGACAAATTAAAACGGGTGCACCTTCTCGTACAGACCGTGTAGCTAAGTACAATCAATTACTTCGTATTGAAGACGAATTAGCTGGTCTAGGCGTATATGGTGGCTTAGATTCATTCTATAACTTGAAAAAATAAACAAACACAATGTGAAGCATCTCCCTTGCAAAAGAAGCAAGGGGGATGCTTTTTTGTGTTATATAGAAACCTCGTCTCTGTTGTTAATGGAAGATATCAATCTGCTTAGCATAGGACAAATTGTAGTTAAATAAAATAGGATGTAATGTAAAAATTATCCTGGTGCAACCGTCCGTAAGCCTCCCCTTCAAAACATGAAGTGAAACCGTTAGTTTTTAGTGGGAGTAAACGGACGCTAACACCCCGATTCGTTCAGCTAACAATCAGTGGGGGAAGAACGAAAATCCCCACTGATTGAAGTTTCACTTTATAAAGGGGGAGATTAAAGTGGCGCAAAAGGTATTGCTTTTTGGCGATATTGGAATAGATGACACAGTTGCACTTATTTATGCCTATTTAAATGATGATATTGACGTTGTCGGAGTTGTAGCTGACTATGGGAATATCTCAAGGGAAAACGCATTGGCCAATATTCAATATGTGCGGACATTACTAAGTAGTGAAATGACTGAACAGGTAACCATCATTGTAGGAGCTGAAGCACCAATGACTGGTGAACTCCCAGTTTACGTACCGGAAATCCATGGCGAGTTCGGCTTAGGACCAATTATTCCTCCGCTAAATTTCATGAATGGTGTCACAGAAAACTTTCATGAAATTGTGGATATTATTAAAGAACATGACGATTTGCTGATCGTTAATATTGGTCGTTTAACTTCATTAGCAACAATGTTTCTGCTATATGGTGACTTGATGCGTAAGGTAAAGGGTTATTATGTAATGGGAGGGGCTTTTTGGGTTCCGGGTAATATTACGGCTGTCTCAGAAGCTAATTTTTATGGTGATCCGGTTGCTGCACAGGTAGTACTCCGATACGCAGAGAATCTAAAAATAATTCCTCTAAACGTAACAGAGCAAGCGATTGCAACACCAAAAATGGTGGACTATATTGATGCATATGGTCCGATAGACATTGTAAAACCGCTACTAGACTATTATTATAATTTTTATAAAGAAAGAAACCCATCCATAACTGGTAGTCCATTGCACGATGTGTTAACTTTAATGGCTGTAATCAAGCCAGATATGCTTACCTATGAAAGATTACCGGTAAATATTGTACAGGCAGCTGAAGGGACGGAGCGCGGGCAAAGCATTGCCGATATCAGACCTTTTCTCACAGATGGAGAAGTAGAGCTAAAGAAACATGACATTGCCTTCCAGTTAAACTATAAGCAGTTCTTTATGGATTTTATGACTGTAATGAGTGGCCAACGTTTTACTTAACCCATTGACCATTAAAAGGGAGCCCTGCTATGCTATTTGTAAAAAGGATAAGTGGGAGGATGAAGCGCATTTCTATTTTAGACTCGATAAAAAACAGACGATCCATACATACTTTTAAAAAAGAGGAAGTACAGAATCATGTACTACTGGATATCTTTCACTACGCTTCCTATGCCCCGACACATTACATGAAAGAACCTTGGCAAATAAAAGTATTTCAAGAAAAGGGAAAGAAATTCTTTGTCGATGAAATCATATCAAGTTACGAAAGAATTGGTATGCTTCGTACAGACAAAGAACCTAAAACTATAAAAATGAAGGAATCGATGAAACAGTTTTTATTAGAAATTCCGCACCATGCGGTAATTTTCTTTGAAGTGGAAGAGGACCCTATTCGCTATGAGGAAGATTATGCTGCAGTATGTGCATTTATCCAAAACGTCCAACTCGCTGCCTGGGAACACGGTGTAGGAGTGTTATGGACGATTACACCTTACATGCATGATCAAACGTTTGTAGAAAGAGTTGGAATAAATAATGACGTGATGAAAATTGCTGCTGTACTTCAGATGGGTTACCCACTAAAAGTTCCGCGTAATAAAGGTCGAACCCCAATTGAAGACAAACTGGAAATTATAAATAAAGGTATAGAAAAAGCCGGAGAGTAACTCGTTAAAATCAACGATTCCCTCCGGCTTCATGATACCTTTACTTAGATTTAGTTAATTAGTTCATTAACAAATTCTAAGACTTCATCTGCTGTTCCCATAGAAAGGATCTTGTCCTTATTGGCAGCAAGTTTTTTCTTAGAAAGCTCTTTTAATTGTGTACGTGCAGGCAAGATAGAAGTTGCACTCATGCTGAACTCATCAAGACCAAGTCCTAGAAGAATTGGAATTGCTAACGGTTCACCAGCCATTTCTCCACACATACCAACCCATTTATCTTCACTGTGTGCTGCTTCAATCACGTTATTAATTAGGTTTAAGATAGCTGGATGGTATGGCTGATAAAGGTAAGAAACCTGTTCATTCATACGATCTGCTGCCATCGTGTATTGAATTAGGTCATTTGTACCAACACTGAAGAAATCTACTTCTTTAGCAAATTGTTTTGCGATTACGGCCGTAGAAGGGATTTCTACCATGATACCTACTTCGATATCATCAGAAATGTCTTTTCCTTCGTTTTTAAGTGCTTCTTTTTCATCAAGCAGAATTGCTTTAGCTTTTCTGAATTCCTCGATTGTCGCAATCATAGGGAACATGATTTTCAAGTTTCCGTAAACACTTGCACGTAATAGTGCGCGTAGTTGTGGACGGAAAACATCTTCATTTTCCAAACAGAAGCGAATTGCTCTAAATCCAAGGAACGGATTCAGTTCTTTCGGTAAATCTAAGTAGTTTAGCTCTTTATCGCCACCGATATCTAGTGTACGTACAACAACAGGCTTGCCTTGCATCTGTTCTAGAACGGATTTGTAAGCATCAAACTGCTCGTCCTCTGTAGGAAGCTCGTTTTTACCCATATAAAGAAATTCGGTACGGTAAAGTCCAACACCTTCCCCGCCGTTGTTCAGAACACCTGTTACATCTTCTGGTGTACCGATGTTTGCTGCAAGCTCTACTTGTTCCCCGTCAGCCGTGAATGTCGGTTCATCTTTTAATTTAGCCCATTCTTCTTTTTGTCTTGCAAACGTTTCTTGCTTTTCTCGGTAGGATGCAATTTCTTCATCAGATGGGTTAAGGATAACTTTCCCTTCCATTCCATCTACAATGATCATGTCATCTTTAGATACTGAAGTTGTAATTTCTTTAGTTCCAACTACAGCAGGAATCTCAAGTGATCTAGCCATGATTGCTGAGTGGGAAGTACGTCCGCCAATATCTGTAGCGAAGCCTTTTACAAATTCTCTGTTTAATTGAGCTGTGTCAGATGGTGTTAAATCCTTGGCGATTACAATTACTTCCTCATTAATTAATGCAGGGTCTGGGAATGTTACACCAAGTAAATGAGCCATCACACGTTGAGTAACATCATGAATATCAGCAGCGCGTTCTCTCATGTATTCGTTGTCCATGCTCTTGAACATGTCAATAAACATGGTAGCTGTTTCTTCAAGTGCTGTTTCTGCCATCACGTTATCAGCGTTTATTTTGTCTTTCATTGGGTTTATTAACTCAGGGTCGCTTAATACTAATAAATGTGCAGAAAAGATCTCTGCATGCTCGTCACCAAGCTGTTCCTTCGTATGTGCTTTGATTTTTTCCAACTCTTGTTTTGAAACGTCAAGCGCTTTTTCCAATCTCTCTATTTCCACTTGTGGATTATCAATTGTTTTCTTTTCAAATGAAAGATCTGGTGTTTCTAGTTGGTATGCCTTCGCAATAGCAATACCGGATGATGCAGCGATTCCTTGTACATTCTTCATTTTGACCAACCTTCCTTATTGCAAAAAAATATTAGCGATAAAACCGTGAAATACGTTTATACACTCCAGTGTCTATTTTAAACGCTTGCTCGTTATTACACAAGGATTAAACTTTGATACGTAACGTGTCAGTGATCCAACCTTCGATGGCTCGATAGACCTCATGCTTATTTAATTCAAATAGCAATTCATGCCGACCTTCTTCAAACAGCATGGTAGTAACACGGTTCAGTCCTACTTGGTCATATAATTGAGCTGTTTTCCATATGCCACTTCCATATTGGCCTACTGGATCTTGGTCTCCACTCAATAATAGGATGGGAAGGTCTTTTCGAATAGATTGATTCCGTTGTTTATCTTGAATCACTATTAGACCAGACATTAGATCGTAGAAAAAGCGAGCTGTTGGGACAAAGCCTGCGAGTGGATCTCGCTCATAATCCTGCACTGCAGTTTCATTTCGGGTTAACCAATCCACTTTCGTGCGTTTATCTTTTATTCTTTTATTATAACGACCAAACGCAAGCCAATTCATCAGTTCTGAGGGCTCTTTTGCGGGCTGTAGGCTCGCTAAGAATTTTCCAGCACGTGATTGGAGGGATGGAAAATAACCGGTGCCAGAGAGAATAGCTCCATGGATCTCATGGCTATGTTGTTGGATATAATGTCTTACTAGAAAGGAGCCCATACTGTGGCCAAATAGAATGATCGGAACAGAAGGGTATGTTGCCTTTATTTTTCTTGTCATCATTAAAAGGTCCTCTGACGTTTTTGAGAAACCATCCTTATCGGCAAAGAAGCCTAATAAACCTTGTCGTTCTCCAGTTTTCCCATGTCCTCTGTGATCATTCCCATAAACATAAAAGCCCATATCTACAAGCTGCTTTGCAAAATCATCATAGCGATTAATATGCTCCACCATCCCATGAGCCAGTTGAATAATCGCTTTTGGTTGTTGATTAGGGTTATACCATTTCTTAAAATAGATTTCCGTATTGTCTGCTACTTCTAGCCAATCTTCTTCTATCATTTAGAGTCCCCCTACAAATGTTTTCCTAATACTATGATTACGTGAGTCTAGTATAACATCTATCCTTTTAAAATAGACTTGCTATCCAAAACAAGATTGTGCTAAAGTAGAGATAAGTATTGGTATATTTAGACGCAAACAACGGATTGTTTGTGTTTTAGTATCTGGGGGTGTCTTGCATAGATGGAAGCTTTAGTACATGTATTGTTAGTTATTGATGCAATCGTTATGATTATTTTTGTATTATTTCAGTCAGGGAAAAGTGAAGGACTGTCTGGTGCGATTTCTGGTGGGGCAGAGCAGTTATTTGGGAAACAAAAGGCAAGAGGGGCTGATCTTTTTCTTCACAGAGGAACGATCGTGACCGGTGTTTTGTTTTTCGTTTTAGCATTTCTAAGTGCATATATCCTACAATAATAATAACCCTTATCACATTTGTGATAAGGGTTATTGCTTTTTATTCTGGATGAAAAAAGGGTAAAGTAGAAATAGAATGTTCAAAAAAGTAGTGAGAGGAGAAGCCTTTCTATCCTCCTGTTACTTATTGAACGGCTATCAAATGAAACAGAGATATAAAGGAGATGCAACACGAATGAAAGTAAAACAACCACAACCTTTTACGTTTGAAGCAGGCCCGCGAGCGGTATTATTATTACATGGATTTACTGGACACTCTGCAGATGTAAGAATGCTCGGACGCTACCTGGAAAAGCAAGGCTACACAAGCCATGCGCCGATTTACCGAGGACATGGTTTGCCACCTGAAGAGCTTATTAAAGCAACCCCAGAAGAGTGGTGGGAGGATGTTCTAGAGGCATACCGCCATTTGCAAGAACTAGGGTATAAAGAAATTGCCGTGGCTGGCCTTTCCCTTGGGGGAGTACTAGGTTTAAAATTGGCATATTCGGAAAAGACGAAAGCAGTAATCACGATGTGTTCCCCTATGTTCTTTGATAATGAAACCCAGTTGACGAAAGGATTTAAGGCTTTCTCTAAAGAGTACAAGCAATTGGAAGGAAAAGAGGAAGAAACGATAAAATCTGAACTAGAAGAGCTTATGGCAAATTCTAATCATGTATTTCGTGATCTTGGGAACTTTATTACAGAAGTAAAGAATGAAATTGATACCATTTATACGCCAACAATGGTTATCCAGGCAACAAAAGATGAAATGATTAATACAGATAGTGCTTCTTATATTTACGACCAGGTAGAAGCGGATAGGAAAGAAATAAAATGGTTTGAGAATTCTGGCCATGTAATTACGATGGGAAAAGAAAAGGAACAAGTCTTTGAAGAGGTTTATCAGTTTTTAGAACAGCTTGACTGGGAAGTATGATTATAACTCTTATAAAAGGTAAATAATAATAAAGAAAGAAGGTGAGCGAATGAAAGAGAGATTACGAAATTATTTTAAAGAAAACGGTACGAAGCCATTATCCGTAGATGAATTGGAAGACGTGTTGGAAGTTGAAGACGCAGTTGAATTCAAGGAATTAGTTAAAGCACTAAATGAGCTTGAGGAGAATGGAGAGCTTGTGCGCACGAGAAAGAATAGATTTGGTCTTCCGGAGAAGATGAATCTTGTGCGAGGACGGATCCAAATGCATGCAAAAGGATTCGCTTTCCTCATCCCAGACGATGAGGATCAGACTGATGTCTATATCCATCATTCAGACTTGGCATCTGCTATGAACAATGATAAGGTGCTTGTCCGCCTTGAAAAGAAGGATCAGGATGGCCAAAGACCAGAGGGAACAGTAATTCGCATATTGGAGCGTGCCACACTTCAAGTAGTTGGAACATTTGAGGATAATCGTTCATTTGGGTTTGTAATTGCAGATGACAAACGTATTCCCAATGACATTTTCATTCCGAAAGGTTCCACAAACGGTGCTGTGAGCGGACACAAAGTGATTGCTCATATCACAAAGTATCCGGAAAAGCATAAAAGTGCCGAAGGGGAAATCATTCATATACTTGGTCATAAAAACGACCCAGGTATTGATATTATTTCCATTATTCACAAGCATGGCATTAAAGTTGACTTCCCTGAAGAAGTACTAGAGCAGGCTGCAAATACGTCTGAGACCATTGCAGAGGAAGAATTACAAGGGCGTCGTGACTTACGAGATGAAACGATTGTCACCATCGATGGTGCGGATGCAAAGGATCTGGATGATGCTGTTTCTGTTAAAAGATTAGATAATGGAAACTACAAGCTTGGTGTCTATATTGCTGATGTTAGTTACTATGTTGACAAAGACAGCCCAATTGACAAAGAGGCGTTTGACAGAGGGACGAGTGTTTACCTAGTAGATCGGGTTATCCCGATGATTCCGCACCGTCTATCAAATGGTATTTGTTCGTTAAATCCCAAAGTGGATAGATTAACATTAGGTTGTGAGATGGAGATTACCTCCTCAGGAGATATTGTCAATCATGAGATTTTCCAAAGTGTTATTAAAACAAATGAACGAATGACGTATAGTGATGTAAATAAAATACTTGTCGATAAAGATGAGGAAGTAATGGAGCGCTATAAAGATCTCGTGCCATTTTTTGAACAAATGGGTGAGCTTGCGTCCGTACTCAACCGAAAACGTATGGGCCGTGGGGCTATTGACTTTGACTTTAAAGAATCAAAAGTATTGGTGGATGAAAAAGGAGTACCTCAGGATGTTGTGCTAAGAGAACGCTCTGTAGCAGAACGTTTAATCGAAGAGTTTATGCTAGCAGCAAATGAAACGATTGCAGAGCATTTTCATTGGATGGATGTCCCATTTATTCACCGGATTCATGAAGAGCCAGACCAAGGTAAACTGCAAAATTTCTTTGAATTTCTAGCAAGTCTCGGATATACAGTGAAAGGTACGAGCAATGAAGTGCACCCACAAGCCTTACAAAAAGTAATTGAAGATGTCCAAGATAAACCAGAGGAAATGATTGTATCTAAATTAATGCTTCGTTCTATGAAGCAGGCAAAATACGATCCCCAAAGCGTTGGACATTTTGGGCTGGCTACAGAGTTCTATACACACTTCACTTCACCAATCCGGCGTTACCCGGATCTCATCGTTCATCGGCTTATTAGGACCTATTTAATCAATAAGCAAATGGACCAGAAGACAGTGAATTATTGGAAAGAAGCCATGCCGGAGATTGCTAGACATACAAGTGAAAGAGAACGTACAGCAGTCGATGCCGAAAGAGAGACTGATGATCTGAAAAAGGCAGAATTCATGAAAGACAAAATTGGCGAAGAATACACTGGGGTTATCAGCTCCGTTACCAACTTTGGATTATTCGTTGAACTTGAAAATACCATTGAGGGACTTGTTCATGTTAGTTATTTAACAGATGACTACTATCATTACGACGAACGAAGACATGCGATGATTGGAGAAAGAACAGCGAAGGTTTACCGAATTGGTGACGAAGTAAAAGTAAAGGTAGCTAGTGTAAATACGGATGAACGGGCGGTTGATTTTGAAATAGCCCGAGTTGAAAATCCAAATAACAATAAAAGAAAGAAAACAAAGAATAAAAGATCTAGATAACAAAAGTAGCACTGATTAATGAGATCAGTGCTATATTTTTTTGCACGTTAGGAAAGTATAAAATTTTAGATAAGAAGCAAAGACGACGTAGTTGAAATTTTGAAGTCCCAAGTATAAGAACAACGTACACATTCGCTAAAAAAGGGCGAAAGTGAGTTTTTCTGATCTTTTTTGCCTTAGGTAAATTATATTGTTGACGTAAATCATTTGTTCCCTTACACTACTAAATAGCTGGAATGAAATAAAGGGAACTTTAATTTGGTAGAGTTTTCCCTTGAATGATTCGGAACTAGACTCACATAAAAAGCTTCATTACTACTCGCCTTCCATAAAGTGAAGGTCTCACTGTCAGTTTGAGTGAATAAAAATCTGATTTTTTAAAAAACAAGCTTCCAAAAAGAAAAAATGTAATAAGCTGAAAATATGTTCCTTTCGCAGGATTAAAATTTTTTTCAGTGGGAAATGTAATACCCCATCAAAACTCATTCATCTTACTTTACTGTGGGGGGAGTACATTTTACAACAAAGGAGATACGACCATGACAGAAGAGGTACTGCTGGCTTTTCTATTCACGCTGTTTGCCGGCCTTGCAACAGGTATAGGTAGTTTACTGGCGTTTTTTACGAAGACAACTAATACTAAATTTTTGTCCTTTGCACTGGGGTTTTCAGCAGGGGTAATGATTTATGTATCCTTAGTTGATATTTTTGTTAAGGCAAAAGAATCCCTTGTTGGAGAGCTTGGAGAAGTTGGAGGAAATTGGCTGACTGTTGGATCCTTTTTTGCTGGAATGCTACTTATCACGTTTATAGATCGCTTGATTCCTAATCAAACAAACCCCCATGAACTTAAGAAAATAGAAGATATGAAAAAACCTGGAGCTGTTATACAAGACCCACAATTATTAAAGACGGGAACCTTCGTAGCTTTGGCAATAGGGATTCATAATTTTCCAGAGGGTATCGCTACCTTTGTATCCACAATACAGGATCCCGCACTAGGTCTTGCTATTGCAATCGCCATTGCTATTCACAATATTCCAGAAGGTATTGCGGTCTCCGTGCCTATTTATTATGCAACAGGGGATAAAAAGAAAGCCTTTAAACTATCCTTTTTATCTGGATTAGCTGAGCCGATTGGTGCTGTAGTAGCCTTTTTAATTTTAATGCCTTTTTTAAATGACATTATGTTCGGGGTTATCTTTGCAATGGTTGCTGGGATAATGGTGTTTATTTCACTAGATGAGTTGTTACCTGCAGCAAAGAAATACGACGAAGCACATATCTCGATCTACGGGCTGATTGGTGGCATGGCAGTCATGGCATTAAGTTTGCTACTTATTATTTAAATGGGTTCTAATTGGATTCTGCCTCTTTTTTTGATAGAATAAGGTTCACGTAAGCAGTAGGAGGAAATTCGGATGCCAAAAGGACATGGAAACGCAATCGCAACAAATAAAAAAGCATCGCATGAATACTTTATTGAAGACACATATGAAGCAGGGATCGTACTGCAAGGTACCGAAATTAAATCACTTCGTGCCGGAAGAGTTAATATTAAAGACTCCCATGCAAGAATTGATCGTGGGGAAATAAAGCTAATTAATCTTCATATTGCAGAATATGAACAGGGAAATCGGTATAACCATGATCCGACGAGAACAAGAAAGCTGTTGTTGCACCGGAAGGAAATTGATAAATTGATCGGCTTAACACAGCAACAAGGCTACGCACTCGTGCCATTAAAAATATATATTAAAAATGGTTTTGCCAAAGTATTGATAGGTCTTGGAAGAGGGAAGAAGAAGTATGATAAACGGGAAGACCTGAAGCGGAAACAAATGAAACGTGATGTTGACCGGGCGATTAAGGATCATATGAGATAGGTCTAACACTCCTGAATTCTTGACTTTTTCGCGAAAAATGGTATACTATTTATTGTAATGACGAACTAAAACAATTATATAAATGCTCATTTTACCCGAGCGTTTTCCTTTATGGGGACGTTACGGATTCGACAGGGATAGATTGAGCTCAGGTCGCATGTCGAGGTTACGGCTCGTAAAACGTTACTCGCCTAAATATAACTGGCAAATTTAACAACAACACTGCTTTAGCAGCTGCGTAAGCACTGCTAAGCGATCCTTCCTGCTATCGCCCGTGTGGCAGATTGAAGGGTCTCAACTGAAACGGGCTATACGTTCATCCACCGTCTGAGGATGACCGTTGAAACCAATCAGACTAGCTGCACAAAAGCCTGTTGGTAGGCTGATGTGACAGTGAATGATAATATACCAACTAAGCGTGTAGAAGCCTGAGTGGCAATGTCTCTGGACGAGGGTTCGACTCCCTCCGTCTCCACCAATACATATGTTGGTGGTTTTTTTGTGTCTTCTGAGACTTAAAGCATAAGTTTTCAAAATTGAAAGCTTATGCTTGATTTTATTTTCTGAAGACTTATGCTTGAATATAATATTATCTATAATTGTTGTTGATTAGGGTCAATGAAATGTACAGAGATTGAATACTATATCGCATGTGACAAAATTTGTACCTTTTAATGACAAACGCTTGCTACTAATTAAATATATGTTAGAGATGGTCCCTTCTATATTGAGGGAATTGTTATGTGAGTAATACGAGTAGAATATTACTTTTAACGGCGTTATTATTATCCAAACATATAATCTATTGTATATTTATTACTATAAATTGATACTATTACAATAAATTAAATTACCGTCTAATTTTATAGCTAATTCTACCTGGTCCCGCTTCAATATAAAATCATTCATATTTATACTAAGTTGATTAGCAGATATAATATAATTTTCCCTAGCAAAAGAACAAATTTCTCCTCCTCTATCGAACCATCTTATATCTATATTTCTTGAATAACTGTCCTTTCTATTAAAATCCACTATTAAGTGACTCTTACTCTGATACACCTCGAAAATTTTTAAGAAATCACCATGAAATATAGTATTAGAATCTTTTGTATCAAATGTACCGTCATCTATATAACAAATCATATCTTGATACTCCAGACGAGCAAAGTCGTCTAATAGATGCTTTAACGTATCAGCTTCAGCTTTTGTTCTACAAACAATTCTTTGTAAATAATCCAAATTACAATGATTCTTTACTACTATTTCTGCTTGTCGATGTTTCCTTATTTGTGACCCATCAAGTCCAAATGTGCTATCATTATGATAAATATAATTAAACGGTGCTTCAGCTAATTCTTCCACACCTTGATGTATTGGTACATAATGATGTGAGGCAAGGCTTTCATATGAAAAATATACATTCGGTTCGTCCAATATTTCTGTATCAAATAATAAAAATACAGGTACTGGGCAATGTGCTCCAAGTTCAGTTATTTCTACTTTAGCCCTAATTCCTTCATTGTGAAACTGTGTAGGGGTTAAGGGTCTAAAGTAGAACCGAACATAATCTTTATATTCTTCCACAGTCCCTGATATCACATCACTACTAGCATTGTCGTTTAAGTTTTCAATCTTCTTTTTGTTAACTTGATTTCTAGAACACAGTATTCCATCATTTAGAATAGATGCGATGTTTGTAATATGAGAAAAATGGTAAATATAATTTGACCACCACTTACAATTTTGTGGTAAATACTTAGTAACATGTGAACAGAGTAACAGTTCTTTAGCTGAACTAACCGTTTCCATAGTCCCGCACCTTCCCTAAAAAGTATTTTATTTTAAATTTACCATATTTAATAGGACTTAAGGAGTGTAAAAAAATGATTATTTACGAAAAAGGTGACCTTTTTAAACAAATAGGCCATGTAGAAGCAGTTATAAATACAGTTAACTGTGTTGGAGTTATGGGAAAAGGGATTGCTTTAGAATTTAAGAAACGCTATCCTGAAAACTTCCAAATATATAAAGAAAAATGTCTAAGCAAAGAATTAACCATCGGTAAGAGTTTTATATACGAGATTCCTAATAAAGAAAAAACAAAATATATAGTTAATTTTCCTACTAAAAAACATTGGCGTCATCCATCAAAAATTGAGTATATAGAGGAAGGTCTTGATGATCTAAAAAGTATAATAATAGAACATAATATTGAATCCATTGCTATGCCCGCGCTTGGTTGTGGCAATGGAAATCTTGATTGGGTTACTGTGAAACCCTTAATTGAAAAGAAATTAGAACCTCTAAATGATAAAAAAATAGTCATTTATGAACCTACTATCTCCAAAGAACAAAAAGAAAGCAATAAAAAGAAAAAGCCTAAATTGACTGTTGATAGAAAGAAGCTTTTACTCCTAATGAATGATTACAATATGGCTTCAAAAGATCAAATGTTAAGTTATATTCAAACCCATATTCTTTTTTACTTCCTAAACTTTGAAAATTTAAAGTTTGAAATGAAAGATAACGGGCCCTACTTATCAGACATTAACAGAGTAATTTTACTTTTAAGCGAATATTATATAAAACCAGTTAAAGTAAACGATCCTAGCCAGCCAACAAAAATTAAAGTTATAACATTGAATTTTCCACAAAAGAAAGATATTTTGTCTGATCTAGAATATCTAAAAGTTAAATCCTTAATAAATGGGTTTGAAAGTTACAACGGGCTTTTAACGTTATCAATAACACATTGGTTTAAATTTAAAGGGAATTTTAACTCTGAAGAACTTAAGGATAAAGTAGCTTTATGGCTTGAGAGTAATAAACACTTAACTGATCCAAAACTAATTGAAAAGGCAGTAGATAGAATAGAAAGAATCTATTTCGAACCTGAGAATTTATCATTTGATTTATTCTAAGATTATATTTACCAGACACTCAGTGGGAGTTTTTTAGTTGTTACACAGTACAAAGATACTGGTAATAATATGAACTTTTAGAAGACGATCATCACTTTCTAGGTGGTCGTCTTTCTTAATAGACAGACGTATACTGCGAAACAATGATTGGCATTATTCTGGAAGTTTAAACGTCAATTCGCTATATTCTGCTATGATTTTTGAATAAGATTTGTGTTATTCTGAATTTAGTAAACTAACGGGGCAGGATAGTTGAATAAGTAAAAATATGAATATGAGAGGTGAAGATCAGTGAATATTAGACTTGCTGAAGCAAAAGACATTAATCAATTAATAAAAATGCGTTGGAATAATACCATTGAATTTGATGAGAGCAAAAAAGACGCGTCCTATAAAGAATTTGAAAGGGAATGTCAAACATTCCTAGAAAATGCACTAAGTAATAATCAGTGGTTTATTTGGGTTGCGGAGGATAACGATAGAATTGTTTCTCATATATACATAGAATTAATACATAAAGTGCCAAGGCCTGGTAGGGTTAATCACCCATTTGCGTATATGACCAACGTATACACAATTCCAGAATATCGAAATGGAGGAGTTGGAAGTAAAGTATTAAGTACCATAAACAATTGGATAAAAGAGAATAAATATGAATTCGTAATTGTATGGCCGAGTGATGAAGCCATTAATTATTACAAGAAAAATGGTTACGTTCATTGTACTGAGCCAATGGAATACTTTCCTTCTTGAACGGGGTAGTTTGCTGAATAAGAGCCTCCTATGTTCAAGTATATGTGGTTTTAGTTAAACGAGGCTGTTAATAACAATCGTCAGTTTTTTGCGGACTTTCAACTCTAAGTAAAAAAATGTTCCTAATCGTCTTTATGGGAAAGTTTATCTACTTTAATCCAAATCGTTAAATATCTAATGTGAAATTCATTATTTTGAATTACTTTTATAGTATACTAGAAACTTTAACACAATAATGTTATTAAGCCTTGTTGTATCGCTTGCGGTAATTATATATTTTATAGTTAGTTTTATCTATTGGGCTAAATACTATATAGTGTTATATTTGTGTAACTTAACAATGGAGTACTTTGAATGCATATAAATTCATATAAAAAATGAAAAACTTTTGTGAGGTAAAGTATATGTTTAAGAAAATTGACTTAAATTTATATAATAAATTTAATGACCTTTCTTTAAGATATTTTGAGTTGTATCCTAAAGATGAAAATAAATCTTTAATATTTAGTGCTAAGGTAAATTTAAGTTTTGGAATACAAGATATTAACAGATTGATTGGTAAAATAAATTATGAAGGTGAATCTAAAGATAGTAGTTGGTTTTATGAACTTATTATTAAGGCTTACCAAATATTAAGTGCTTTTGATGTAATAGTGAAGACCTTTAGTGTTGTGAAAAGTGGTTATGATCAATTATATGGATCTTCGAATGAGAAAGACGGAGTAAATAAAGATGAAGAACGACAGAAAATAGATTACTTTCGTGCTTTGAGGAGCCTAACGACTGCACATACTTTAAAAACCACTGATAAATCTTTTGAGAAGTTTAGTATTACGGAGGGAATTTATCTTGAAGATATTCGCATGAAAAGTAGTTATCGATTTTCACAACCAGATGTAGATGGAGATATCATTTTAGAAATTAGGAAAAAAGATGAAAGCTCAGATAATGGTTTAGGAAGTATGGAATATCGGGGGATATGGATTGATAAAGATATAATTGACCCCGTAAGAATTATTCTCGATAAACTGAATATAGTAAACAACAAAGTTGAGGAATTAATAAAAATACAGGAAAATAAATTAAAGAATAAAAAAATAGAGAATTTAAAATGTATGAATAATAAGTTTTTGATTGATTTAAAAAGAGCTGTTATGGAGCGTTATCCAAATGAAATTGAAGTAAGGAAATACGATAACGGAAAAGAAGAGGAATTTTGGGAAATACAAGAGATATTTAATTTTGTAAATTGGCAATATACCTTTGGAGACGATAGAGATTTAAAGCTAAAAGCCTTACAAGATATGAAAAGAAATGAATTATTACAGTATGCTGAAAAAGTGCAAGGTATGGAACTTAATAAAAAGGATTATTACTATACTTTATCTTCAGGGATAAATCGGGAAGGTATTGATTATTACTGTGATGCAAAAATTAGTGAGTATTTGAAGTGGAATAGAAATTATCCAGAAACCAAAGAAATAGAACTTTGGGTAGATGCTATATCTGATGCTAGTCAGATAAACCAAGTATCAAACGAAGTATGGGCATGTTTAATGCTAAAAAAAATGCAGCCAGACTTAGATAAGTTTTTCAAAATCGAATGGAACACTTCATTTAGAGAACTATACTGGCAATATTTAGTGGCTTTGTTTGTTCGCCATCAGATTGGTCTTTAACTAATAAGGATTCTTGTAAGAGATGCTACAGTAGTCAAAACCTGATTATACGATCGCCTTAGGGTACTAAAAAGCTATCATTAGTCTTTTTAGAGAAGAAATTATAATTTTATTGTTAAGTAGAGGATTAATTATAATAACCACCTTAATCTTCTTCAACTAACTGGGACGTTAGTTAAACAGGCTCTTTAAATTAATGCGCAGTACAATCAAACTATATAGTCCATAATCAGGTGTGATTTCTGAATGCTAAAGGCTTAACTCCGCGGAGGATTAGGCTTATTGGGCTACTATTTCTATAGTTTTCACTGGTAAATTTGACATTAAGTGGTGAAATTGTGATGCTAATGGATGGAACAAATCAGGGCAATGGTGGTATATTCTAGTGGCAGAAATTAATTGCAGAGTTTGTGCTACTTTTTGCAAACAACTGAGCTAATAAATGTTAAAAAAGGCCCGAATAAAGTAACACTTCAGCTAATCAGTAACTTCATTCAAACTCTACGTAATACTCTTCAGATTGTTTAGTAATTGTATATTGCCTTCATTTTAATTCACTAATATAATTTTATCAGAAAGAAATATTAACACTACTTTTGCAGAATTATTACTTTTGGGGACTTGACAAAGGCAACTCGCTATTATTTATAGTTAATAAAATACCGGTTACGAGTTTGCGTAGCATGGTTAAAAAATGAGGATGATAGGATTATAAATGTTAAGTTTATCTTATAACCCATCACTTCTCAGTATATTTCTACATGCTAACTATAAAGTATGCACAATTTCATAATTCACATTAATTTACCATAACTACAATTTTTTCTTTAGTCTGGAACCAAAACTTGATGAAGTAACTACGATCATTCACAATAATCACCATCCTCGATCCTATACAAGAAAGAAGATTACACATTAAAAGAATAAGAAGTACTGTCCAACTAAGCTACTTAAATTAGACATGTAATTGTTCACTATCTACATGAGTTTTAACCTCGAATTCTATTTCTTTCATTTTAGTAATAAAAGGCTTTTTAAAATTTTTAATGTCACTGTACGTTACATATACATCTAAATTTCTTTTTGCGCGTGAACATCCAACGTAAAATAGTTTATAAGCTAACAAAACTCCTTCAATTCGGTTAGTAGCAGAGATGCATTTTTTAAAATTTGATATGTTTAATTTACTGTCATATGCTATAAAAACCTCAGCAAAAAAATCTTGAAATAATTGTTTGTTTCTCATTAGAGAACTTTTGATATTAGAAATACATGTTTCAAACTGTTGACTATTGTAGTTATAATCGACAGGTTTTAAATCAGTTACTTTTTTGCCAAAAGTATAGCTAAGAGTATTAATTTGATTTTTTATTTCTTTATTTATAAGATTTAGCTCTTCATAATTAAATAATCCTTTAGAAAATAATTCTAAGAACAAATACATTTTCACATTTGGTTGCTTCCCATCAGTTACTAATAAAGCAACGCTATCATGACCTTCCCCTTTAACAGCGTGCTGAGTGGAAAATTTGGGGTTTTTCATTTCCTTATAACAATTTGTGAATTCAATAAACTTTACATTATTTATTTTATTTTTAAAATCTAGTTCTTCATCTAAATGTTCAAGAATCATTTTAATATAAGCTGTATCAACAATTTCATTTTTGTACAAATAAGTTAATAAATGTTCAATAGTTATATCTTTTTTTATTACCTCTTTTAAATCACTTAATTGGTTAGCTATTTTTATTTTGTCTGAGTGACTCTTAATTTTCCATAATTCTTTATTTGCATATTTAAAGTTATTTACTTTATGAACTACCTTGCTAAGGTGGTTATTTTCTAGTAGATAAGATATTTCTGTAATAAAGACTAAAAGAATGATTAAATCATCTGGATTTTCCATTGTTAAATTGGATAAAATCTCTTTAGCATCGTATTTGTCATAAAATTTATATCTTTCTTTATATGAAAGATATAAATTACGTGCTCCTATAGATTTAAACAAATCACTATTATACAGTACAAGTTGCAAAGTATCTTGATCTATACTTATATTGTTGAGATCCTCTATTATATGTAATTTAGGTTTTTTTTCTGGTACCTTCTGGGGCTCTTGTTGGTAAGAGGAATCACAATATAATTTATTTAATAATTTGACAATGTTTTCTTGGGAACGCCAGTTCAATTTCAAGGAATAATCCCTGGTGAAATTGCTATCTATTATATCTTGAAAATCCCCAACCATACCTTTATAGATTTGTTGCATTTCATCTCCTAATAACACCAATTTTGTTTCACTATTTAAGATAGTATTATAAAATAATTTTAGTATCTCTGAATTTGTATCTTGATATTCGTCAATAAAAATATAGGAATACTTTTGTGATATTGCCATGTTCAACTTAGGGAATTTTGCAAAAACAGCTTCTGAAAATATTAACAAATCATTATGAGATAACCTACCGTAGATAAATGAGGAGAATTGTGTTTCTCCATATTCTATAAAATTAATATTATCTAGTACATCTTGTTTTGTAACTGTATGAGTCTCTTCTAAATTATATCTTTTTTTATATTTATTTAATTTATTTATTTCTGTATCGGCATTACTTTCTAAGGTTTTTATAATATCCTTTTCATAAAATTCAACGAAATACTTTAAAATAGGTTCGAGTTTAAAAAAGGGCCTCATAAAATTTCCAATAAAGGAGTGTATCGTACTTATATCTACTCGTTTACTGTCAACTTTTTCGTTTAATTGTTCTGCTGCTCTATTGGTAAAAGTTATACATAGTATTTTATTATTGTGATTTGCTATTAATTTTCTTATAGTTTTAGATAAGCTAGTAGTTTTTCCGCTACCAGCAGGTGCATTAACTAAATTGAATTGGTTTTTTAAAACTAGTCCTTCAGCCAATTTAAGCCCTCCTCTATATAGTTAGGAATTGCGTTATTAATATTACCGGATTCGATTAAGCTGTACATAAAGTCTGTTTTATTATTTAATTTATCAACTCTATCTCTTAAAGATGTTTTAGTTTTAGTAGTATTAGACATTATTAAATTCTTGTCCTCAATTATTAATTTTAGTTCTTCTTTAGTGATTTTTGAGAAAACTGTTTCGTAATCTAGCAGTTTGTGTAATATTGCATCTTCCAATGTACGTGCATAACCATCGGCATATGTTTGGAATTTTAAATGAACATTGGCGTTCAACAGTAATTTATCCGGAGTAGTTTTAACTTCCTTATAGATTTCGGAAATAACAGACTCGCCTATAAACTTCCTTAAAGTATAATTACTAGTTTCTCTATTTTGAATTTCCTCTAAAATTAAATCAGGTTCTTTTTCATTGTCTTCTTTCTTATATTCGTAGTCTATATCGGTGAAAATTAACGTCTTTATTTCTAGGAAATTTATTAAATCTAAATACTTATAAGCATATGCTCCTCCTACCTGTATATAAGATATATACTGTGAAGATAGCTCTTCGTATTTTTGTATATTTGAAATAAGGTATTTTAATAATAACCTTTCTGCATCTCCCTCAAATAAAATTAATTTATCTGCAAAGATCATTTCTATCATATTAAATTGGAAAAATTTATTATAAAAATTTCTGTCTATCTTAGGTAGACTCATAAAAGTTTGTAAGTCGAACACTTTTGATTCTGTATGTCCATTTGATCTCAATACACGTACATTACTTAGACTAATGGTTTTGGCCATTTCACTCGAGTGGGTTGTAATTACCATTTGGAAAGGAGAGGCCTTTTGTTCGTTTGCTTCATTACTGTCTTCTTTTTCAACTTCTGTTTTAGTTGAATCTTCCTCAATTACAGCAGCGACTTCTGCTAAACCAGCAGCGACTTCTGTTAAACCTGCAACTTCTTCAGTTACTTCTGTCGTTTTTTCACTTTCTTCTGTTGATGAGTTTATAGCACTTATATACCTAATAAATATATTTTCCATTTGGGGGTGAAGGTGCGCTTCCGGCTCTTCAAATAATAGTAAATTTACCTTTTTTTCATCTATTTTCTGGCTAAAAATTTGTCCTTCTAATAATAGATAAATTAGATTACTATAACCTAGACCTTGTTTTTGTTCTTTTATTCTTAAACCTTCCTCTTGCTCAAAATAAATATGTATAAAATCGAGTAAAACTTTTTCTATATCCCCATTTTCTAATCTGAAATCTATTCCTAACTTTCCAGCATTGCCGCCATTGGTTTTTGAGAAGCTTTCTAAAGTAGACTCTACATGATGAAGGGTTATCGTATCAATCTCATTTGACAAATTTTGCTTACGTAATAATTGGTTAATATTCTTGATTAATATTTTTAGATTATCTTTCCATTGGACATTATTTTGGACGGTTTTAAGTAAATGTTTACTTAAGTAGTTTTGCTTTTCCTCTGATGTATCTGATAACTTTCTAATAGCATACACAGAGTGATAATTAAACAAATTGATAAAATCAGATCTGTCTGTGATTTGAACTTTGTTTTCAAAACTCTCATCACAGTAATAAATTTTAGATTGTAAGTAAGCATATACTTCTTTAAAGTCTGCTTCATTATTTAAAATATCAATAATATCTTCTTCTTTGGTCGGTGTATATTCAAACTCAATTACAAAATAAAAGTTTCTTTTTGTAATATCAACATCTGCTAAATACCTTGAAAAATTTTCAAGATTATCACTATCATTATATTTAATTGTTAAATGTATTTTGATCTTATTTAGTTTTTTATGTATAGCTAATAATTTCTCGATTTTATCGTCTTTTTTTAAACTCTCATTTTTTATAATATTTTCTAAGGTCACTTCGTCTCTCAACCGTACCTTACTGTTCATATCTTCAATTCTTATTGTGTCTCTTTTATCCTTTGTGAAAATGTTTGACATTAACTCTACTAAAGAAGTTTTCCCTGAATTATTTGCTCCAGCAATTGCGGTGACTTCGTCATTTAAAGAAATTGTCTCACAACAAAATTTTCTATAGTTGTATATAACCATTTTCTCAATTCCAATCATTTCTATTACCCCCAAAATAAATTAAATTAATTTAAACTCTAAGAAGTTTTAATTACTAAGTTGTTGAGTTCTTATGAACTAAATACTTTACAGAATATAGCAAGATATTGACTACTTTATTTATTTCGATAAATCTTATTGGTTTTCCTGCTAATCCGGCAAATTACGTGAGTATTATTACTTAAATATTTGTTTTTATCTTTTGTATTTTATAATTCTTTTTAACTAGCCTTTAACATTGGGTAAAAGGTTTTTGAATAAATATTTAACTAAATAGATAAAATAACCCTAATAAATTTTAGGGGGTGTATAAAATCCTTAATCAAACTATAGTAGTACCCTTAAGGAGTGTACTTTACAATTTAGATCCGATGCATATAAAAACAGAATTTAGGGAATCTTTATCAGGATATATTTCAAGGCTAGCGGAAAGTCATAACCTTACACAGGGAGCTTTATTTTCTAAATTAATCACTCCCCTATTGGATAAAAGATATATAAATAACATTGCGTATAAGGGCGGGGATGGTTTTTATAATACTTCTGGTGGAATAAACGGAATCGATACTCTAGCAACTGACTTTATAAAAGTAATTTCTATACTTACAAATAGGGATGATCTAAATGAATTAACATTTAATTCTTGGGCGAATATCTTGCCTACAAGAGGATTATTAAGGGATGAAAAGGCATGGTGTCCATTATGTTATTTAGATGCAAAGGAGAAGGGGGAAATTGTTTATGAACAATTAATATGGACGCTAAAGATAGTAAAATATTGTCCGATTCATAAAGTCCAGTTAGTTAATAAATGTCCATTTTGTGGTAAAAAAATGCAGACCATTTCTCGAAAAAGTAGGCCTGGCTATTGTTCTAAGTGTGAAAAGTGGGTAGGAATTAATACTAATAATACAAGTTCACCAACTGAAGAAGGTTTAAAGGTAGTTAATCAAGTAATAAACATGTTAAGGGTTCCTAATAATTATCAAAGAAATCATATTTCTGAGGCTCTAAAATTCTATGTAAGCAATTACTTCGGGAACAACGTTAATAAATCAGCTGCGTATTTTGGAATATCGAAGTCCACCTTTAGATGCTGGTTTAAGGGGGAAAATATACCTACTTTAAAATCTTTGGTATTAATCTGTATAAAATTAGGTATAGATATACCATATTTTCTTGAGAGATGCCCATTACAAGAAGTAATAAGTGGTGATAATTTTCACATATATGACAACATAATAAGAAAAAAACATGACCATGTCTTTATAGAAAAATACTTGAATAAATACATAAATGTAGATTATATAGATGGACCAAAATCACTCAAATGCATCGCTGAGTATATTGGGTGTGATAGGCGCTTGTTATATTTAAAATATCCAAAAGAAAGCAAAATTATAGTTAAAATTTATTCAGATTACTTAATACTAAAAAAGGCAATTAGACAAAAGGATGCTAATAATGAATTAGTCAATGCAATTAACAAATTAGAAAGCAGAAACATTTATCCTAGTAGAAGAAAAATTGAAGCTATAATCGATGGACCGTATTTGATTAAAGAAAGAGAGATTGCTTTAAAATGGAGAAATCTCATTAAGTAGAGACATTTATTAATTGCTGATAATACAATAAAAGAGGATTTATGACAAAAACATAGAATTATCTTAATATAATAAAATTTATTTTGAGGTGATAAAGTTGATCAAGGATATTGAACGATTTTTAAGCTCAAAACAACTTAGTAAAGAAGCGATAAACGAAGTTATGAAAATTCGTTTATCAGACCCAGCAAGAAAGGTTAGAAGTGGTGGAAAGAATGTCCCAGGTACATATCCGAGTAAAAAAATGGGTCTCACTATACAATTTGAGAGTCATACTCTTGAGTTGGTAGCGATAATAGTTAAAGAAATAAATTCTAGCGTGTTAGAATTTTATGATCAACCACCATCATTTAAAATTGAATATTTAATTAAAGGGGTAAATAAAGGTCATTTGTACACATCTGATTTCTTTGTAATTGAGGAAGACTGGATTGGTTGGGAAGAATGGAAGACAGAAGAGGAGTTAATAAGACTTTCAATAAAATGGCCAGAAAGATACTCTGTTGATGAATTTGGCGTATGGAGATGTCCTCCCGCAGAAAAATATGCAGAAAAATATGGACTGTCCTTTCGAGTTAGGACCGATAAGGATTTAAATCAAAAATATATTAGAAATGTAAGGTTTTTAGAGGACTTCATTTTAAAATCAAATGAGTTATATATTGATGATAATGTTAAAAGAGAAATATTAAAAGTAGCTACTCTAAACCCTGGTATTACACTTAAAAATATATTAGAAATAGAAGGGAATTTTAACGCAGATGACCTTTATAGTTTATTGATATTAGGAGAACTTTACATTGATATAATCAATGAAGTAATACCAGATTATTCAGCTAGAGTTTATATTAATAAAGAATACAAAAAAGCCTATAGAAATATGGTATCTTCTAGCGTTAAAGGAGGCCCTGAAAATACCATTTCCTTTAAAACACAATTTGGTGAAAAACTGCTTTGGGATGATATAGAATGGGAAATTATTAATATAGGGTCAAGAAATGTATACCTAAAGTCAGCAGAGAACACAACTGAGATTCCTATTACAACACTAGATTATCTAGTTAAAGAAGGTAAAATAAAAGGTTTCTCAAAAATAGAAACTGTCCAAAATGTTGAAATTGAACTGTTAAATACCGCAAGTCCAAAAGATTTGGAAGGTGCGAATATAAGGTATAAAACTATTCTCCCGTATTTAGAACAATCAGATACCTTGGGGGATAAAAAAGAAGTTGTTACTGAAAGAACAATTTATAATTGGATAAAAAGTTACCGAGATGCTGAAAAGGAATATGGAAACGGTTATGTAGGATTGTTGTCAAAGGAATATAAAAAAGGAAATAAAACTCAAAGGCTTGAAGACGATTTACAAAAATTGATGGAAAAATTTATACACGAAAGTTACGAGGATTTGAAACAAAGTACGATGAGATCGGTTCATAGAAAATTTGAACAGGTTTGTTATAAAAATAATTTTGATCCACCAAGTTACTATACATTCACAAAAAATATTCACAAAACCCCAAAGCATGAGCAAGTTAAGAAGAGGAAAGGATATAAAGCAGCATATAGTAATGGAGAATTTAGTTGGTTTTTAAACTCTGAGACACCTAGACATGGTGACCGGGTCTTTGAAATTTGTCACATCGATCATACTCAACTTGATATCGAGTTGATTTGTTCAATAACAGGAGAAAACCTAGGACGGCCATGGTTAACTTTATTAATTGATGCCTATTCAAGAATTATTTTAGCATTATATATATCATTTGATGCCCCTAGTTATAGAAGCAATATGATGGTATTAAGGGAGTGTGTAAAAAAATACTCAAGATTTCCGAGTACACTCGTCGTAGATGGCGGTAAAGACTTTAATAGTGTGTACTTTGATACAATACTAAGTAGAAATTATTGCACTAAGAAGATTAGACCTGGTTCCAAACCAAGATATGGGAGCGTAATAGAAAGACTATTTGGTACAACTAATCAAATGTTTCTCTATAACCTAGCTGGAAACACACAAATAACAAAAAATGTTAGACAAGTTTCAAAAAGTGTTAATCCTAGAAATTTAGCAATTTGGACATTGGAAAAGCTATATGAATATTTAAGTAGATGGGCTTACGATATATACAATAAAACGGAACACAGTGGAATTGGTACCACCCCACAAAATATATATGAAAATAGCCTCTTAAAAGGCGGTGAAAGAAAAGCTACAAGGATAGCCTATGATGAATTATTTCGTATACTAACCTTACCTAGTACTAAAAAAGGAACAGCGAAAGTTATACCTGGTTATGGTGTGAAAATAAATAGATTTTATTATTGGGATTCATCCTTTCGAAACGGTTCAATTGAGAACAGGTCTGTCCTTGTTAGGTATGATCCGTTTAATATGGGAATTGCGTATGCGTATGTAAACAAGAGATGGATTGAACTTAAATCTGAGAAATATAACGTATTAAAGAATAGAACTGAAAAAGAACTTAATATAGCTTTTCAGGAATTAAAAACTAGAGTAAAACTCAGTGAGAGGAAAACTAATGTTACAGTGAAAATGATAACAGATTTCTTAACTTCATTAGAGGCTGAAGAATCGCTGTTAAGTCAACGTCTTAAAGACAGAGCTATAAGAAATCTATATGTTATTGAAGGTGGTTTAAAAGAATCACCTGACGAGAAAATTCAAAGCAATTACGAAGAGGTTGTAAATGAAAATTTTAAATTAGTCGTAGATAATACTACTGATAACATAAATGAAATCAAGATCGAAGATATAGAGTTCGAACCTTATGAGGAGTTGTAAGATATGGATAAAAACTTTCCAATTCACTTATTAGAAGACACTCCTATAGAGCGTATTAGATATTTTAACAATTATTCAGTTGCCCACCCCTTTTTTATAGTGGCTTTTAATGAAATCTTAAAAAGAATCACGAACCCCTCGACCAAACAGATATTTTTAGTATATGGACCAAGCGGTGTTGGCAAATCAGAATTGGTAAAAAGAATTTATGAAAGAATCTTGAAAATCAATAGAGAGATAATGATTAGTGATCAAAGTATTATTCCTATTGCAAGATGTGAAGCCATTGCACCTGATAATGGAAAGTATGACTGGAAGGAACACTATATTAGGGCACTTATGGCTTTGAATGAGCCATTGATAGAGCATAAAATTGATATCGATAAAAAGATTACTAATAAAGAAAGACAGCCAAACAGAGCACTTAGAAGATCTTTAGAGAATGCATTAGTATATAGAAAAACACAAGCGTTATTAATTGATGAAGCACAACATATGACATTCAACGGTTCTGCCAAGACTGCGACAGACCAAATGAATTTAATAAAATCTTTAGTATCTAACTCGAATACACCTCATGTAATGTTTGGTACATATGAAATATTAGATTTTAGAGACTCACTTGGACAGTTAGCTAGACGTGGTTTAGATATACATTTTAGAAGATATGATGTTCGTAAAAAAGTTGAGCAAGAAATGTTCATTAAAACGCTATGGAATATTCAAAAACAGATACCCTTGTTAACCGAACCAAATCTAGTGGAGCACTGGAAGTATTTTTACCAAGTAAGTGTAGGTTGTATAGGGATTCTTAAAGATTTAGTTTCAACAACACTTGAGTATAATTTACATGAAACTCCAGACATAACAACATTAACTTTAAAACATTTTAAAGAGTACGCTTTAACAACCAATCAAACGTATAAACTAGCCAAGGAGGCAATTGAAGGAGAAGCTAATGTTTTAAACAATAAAAGAAAAGAGGATGACGTTTCTATGCTATTAGGTATGCCTGGTTACGCTAATGAAAGAGATAATGAGGAGTCAAATGAACATGAAAGTAAAGGGATTAGTAAGAAAAAAAGCAAACCTGGAGTTAGGCTTCCCAAAAGAGACGCAGTGGGTGATATATAGAATAGTATTAGGCTTCATCCAAATTAATTTAGTACACATTTATAGTGTTAATACATGGTGAATAAAGGGAAATAATTAAAAACTATATAGGTGAAGTAGGTGAAGTAGAAATGATTAATAGTAATGAAATAAGTCATCCTAGAAGAAGTACTCTATACAATCTAGAACCTATGGGAATAGGTACTTTGATGGTGGAAAGCTTAACAAGTTATTTGCTAAGATTATCGAATGTACATAATTTAAAAACAAGAAGCCTAATTCAGTATTTAATATATCCCTTCCTTAATAAATCCACATATGATTTAAAGAAGAGTAACAACAATATATACAGTGATGGTAGGTTTCTAGATGGTAGTACCCCGTTAACAATTGAATTTATTAACGCCTTAGAAACGTTGACTCATAGAAAAGATTTGCGTTATCTTACCTTAATCTCCTGGGGCGGAATCACTAATCATAAAGTAATAACTCCGTATAAAAAATGGTGTCCCCAATGCTTGTCTAAAATGAAAATAGAGAATGGCACTGTTTACCAACCATTGCTTTGGAATGTAAAACATGTAAAAATTTGCCCCCTACATAATATTCAACTACGTCATACTTGTCCCTCTTGTGGAAGCTCACAATTAGCATTAAATACGAAAGGAAGCATTTCAACCTGCAATAGCTGCAATACATGGTTAGGTAAAGACGAATATAATTATGAAGAAGTAAATGTTAGTGATTTTGATAGATGGGTTGCGTCAGCAATTGGTGATTTAATAAGAGAAACCCCCAAAATTTTAAGGTTTCCAATCGGTAGTTATATAGACGAATTGGTAAAGAAGTTAGAAGGTGTTATTCCAGATATAACAATTCCCTTTGATAATATTTTAGTATTCTTAGCAAATAAGAATACTAAAAAGTCTGATATAGCTAGTAGTTTGCGTTTGGCTCTTATGGAGAGTGATTCTAAACATAAGGACCATTTTTATGATTTACTTAGATTTATATTTATTTTAGGGGTGCCAATTCAAACAATATACGATTGCAATTCGTTAAGTACTTCTTCATTACCAATAATGAATGATTTAAAGGACTGTAAGAAAAAATATTTACGTAAAGAAAAATTATTCAGAGATTTTGATTATATTATATATAAATTTAATCCTCTTCCCTCACCTGAAGAGATTCTTCGACTAACAGGTGATGCGGATAATTTATTAGTTGAATACATAGATAATTTTATTGAAGATAAAAATAGTTTAATAGAATATAACAAAGAAAATTAAGTTCAAGAGTTCAAATAATCTTAACCTGCTCCTACATTTATATCTAGAATTAGATAATAACTAAAACTATAAATCTTAATTTAACATCCTTATTATCAAATACCTTTTGTTACGTACGACCGAATCAAATTGTGTACTCTCCCATAGGTGATTAGGGGATGTATTCGTTCGTTAATTCGTGGTGAAGTTTCCTTCTTCATTTTATATGCTCTCTAATTTAGGGTCGATCCACGCTCTTTATAGTGGTTAATAATGAAAATATACTAAGCAATTTATTAGTAATTCAAAATAATAATAGTGAGCGACAATTAATTGCCTCATAAAGTAAGATGGGTATTGAATACTTGTATAAAATCTTATACTCAGGAGTACAAATGAAATGTCTAAAGTTAAAAAAAGGAAAACTCGCCTAATAATACTATAAAGTATTTAGTTTCACAAAGTATTTTTATAAACGAAAAAGCTTCAGTAAGTATTAAATAATGAGGGTAAAGTGCCTTAAAAATATAAATTTTTATAAAAAGACCTCGAAAGTAGTATGAGAACCTGTATTATGACGGGATTTGAAACCTTATGGTTGATTTTAAATAAGTTTATGCTTGAAGTCACATCTTCATATAGAAATTACCCTTTTTCCCTATATCGAATAATAGCCCGTAAGAAAAGTTGCTCATCAAGGTACTTACCGTGATGAGCAACTTTTTTAGTTTGGATTAATTAAGCAATACTTTTACATGCTTCTGCACACTTAAAGCAAGCTTCCGCACATTTTTGACAATGCTCGTGGTCATGTTTTTTACATTCATTACCACATGCTTCACAAATCTTAGCACACACCGAGGATAGTTCAGAAGCGAATGGTGTGTTTCTTGATAGAGCATGTTCTAAGTAACTGCAAATATCCGCACATTCTCTATCCAACCGGATACATTCAGCCATCATTTTGACATCTTCCTCTTTAAGACATGCATCAAAACAGTGATTACATGCTGCTGCACACTCGTGTAAAGCTTGGATCAATTCTTGATGTTTTTCATGTGTCATTTCTAAAACCTCCTGTAGTAATTTATATTATCCTGTTTTCTATACCGTTCCCATTCTAATTTCACCTAAACCAACATTTAGTTATGGAATTCATAAATTTGTTGTGTGTATGTTTTTTATATACCTTACGGGGGTATTGTGAAATATGAACATAATAATAGGACGCTGGTACATCCTAAATAGAAGATCTAAATTAAGGAGGTAATGACAGACATGAATCAAGAAGAGAAACAGGATATGCACCAACATCACGAACACCTTAGTCATAAACCAGAAGAAGAGGAATCCAATCATAACCACGAACATCTTATCCATCACGAAAGCCATGATAAGCAAAACCACATCTCCCATGAACATAGTGAACAGGAGATGGACGGCCATCATCACACTGAACACGGTGGAGGACACGGTGATCATCATGGGCATATGGTAGAGGAATTTAAAAAGCGTTTCTGGATAACATTAATCCTTGCTATCCCTATATCATATTTATCACCTATGATTCAGATGCTTATAGGTTATGAAGTGAATCTTTCTGGAGATACAGTGGTGTTATTTTTGCTCTCCACATTTGTTTTTTTCTATGGGGGCAAACCATTTCTACTTGGTGCTTGGGACGAAATAAAAGCAAAAGCACCAGGAATGATGTTGTTAATTTCCCTAGCCATTATCACAGCATATGTGTATAGTTCCTTAACAGCTTTCTTTATTGATGGTAGTGACTTTTTCTTTGAGCTGGCAACATTGATTGTGATTATGCTGCTTGGACACTGGGTGGAAATGAAATCCGTAATGGGGGCGTCAAAGGCACTTGAGGAGTTAATTAAACTAATGCCAAAAGAAGCCCATAAAATTGATACATCAGGAAATATAATGGAAGTACCTGTCGAAGATTTGCAGAAGGGAGATCAGATCCTAGTGAAGTCAGGGGAAAAGATACCTCTGGATGGTGAAATCTTTGAAGGGGAATCCCCTGTCAACGAATCGATGTTGACTGGAGAATCTGTTCCAGTTGAGAAATCTCCTGGGATGGAAGCGATTGGCGGCTCTGTTAACGGAGAAGGCGTATTAAAGATTAAAGTTAATAATACCGGTAATGACACATACCTGTCTCAGGTTATCAAACTAGTAAGTGATGCTGAGAAGACTAATTCCAAAGCACAAGGATTTGCAGATATTGCGGCTAAATGGTTGTTTTATGTGGCAGTTGTTTCAGGTATTATAACTATAGCTTACTGGAGCATCACAGGTGATTTTGACTTTGCTTTAGAGAGAATGGTCACCGTTCTAATTATAGCCTGCCCACATGCCTTAGGGTTAGCTGGACCACTTGTAACTTCAAGGTCTACAGCAATTGCAGCTAAAAAGGGATTATTAATTCGTAACCGTACACCATTCGAGAGTGCTTGGAAACTGGATCGTGTGGTATTTGATAAAACAGGTACCCTTACAGAAGGGGATTTTGGCATAACAGATATTCACCCAGCAGAAGGCATAGAGGAAAATGAATTATTGAAGTTGGCATACTCTGTGGAGACACAGTCTGATCATCCTATTGCAAGAGGTATTGTCAAAGAAGGGGAAGAACGCAACATCGAACTTTATAATGTAACAGAGTATGAGACGCTAACAGGTAAAGGCTTAACGGCTAAAGTGAACGAATCAGAAATTGCAGTGTTTAGCCCAGGTGCCATGAAAGAAAATCAATTAACTTTTGATGTGAAGACATACGAAAAGCTTGCTGAGCAAGGAAAAACCGTTGTTTTCATTTTAAAAGACAATGAATTACAAGGGATGATTGCGTTAGCAGACATCATACGCAAATCTTCCTATAGTGTCATTGAAGCATTAAATAGTAGAGGCATTGAAACAGTGATGATAACTGGAGATAACAGCCGTGTTGCAAATTATGTAGGGGAGCAGCTCGGCATAACAAAAGTAATTGCAGAAGTTTTGCCACATGAGAAATCGAAATATGTTAAAGAACTAAGAAGTAATGGTAGGAAAGTTGCCATGATTGGGGATGGAATTAATGATGCGCCTGCACTTGCAGAAGCAGATTTAGGTATTGCTATTGGTGCAGGAACAGATGTGGCTATAGAGACAGCTGACATTGTGTTAGTCAATAGTGATCCTGTAGATATTTTAAATATTTTTAAGTTATCAAAAGCAAGTTATCGAAAGATGGTTCAAAATCTTGCTTGGGCTGCAGGTTATAATATTATAGCGATACCTCTAGCGGCAGGTATATTATATTTTGCAGGTATTTTAATAACTCCTGCTATTGGAGCCGTTCTCATGTCATTGAGTACTATTATCGTTGCAATTAATGCACAGTTATTAAAGATTGATTAGCAATACTTTAACTTAATTAGGTTACTAAGATATAAAAACTCTTTTCAATGAACTATTCCGTTATATGAAATAGGTAAATTGAGAGGAGTTTTTAAATGAAAATGAAAATACCAAGTGAGCCAAGGGAAATACTTTGGTGTTTGAATGTCTTTCGTGCTAGATGAACAGATGTTTTAAAAGATTAAAGAATAATAGGTTTTTTAGGCATGATGGAAGATAGTTGATAAATTTTTTCTTGACAATACCCATCAGGGGTATGGTAAAGTGACCTTAGATGAAATGAGGAGGTAATTAACATGATAAATAAAACACTCCAAGTACAAGGCATGCCTTGTTGGACACTGTGTAAAGACTATTGAAGGGCAGGTGGCATAACTTAGAGGTGTGGAATTGGAATCAATAAAGGTTGATTTGCAAGATGGGAAAATGGACGTAACCGTTAAATCAGTAAAAATAGCCATAGAAGATATCACTAAAGTGATTGAAGAACAAGCTTTCGTTGATATTACTCCTGAAAAAAAGCGTATCAAACAAAGCCAAATATGCTACAGGTTGGAACAAATAAAACAAGCAAAGCAAATCTTTAAGCGAAAAATAATCGGACAAAAGAGCATAATAGGAAAACAGTTACGCTGGCCCCTGTAGTAGCAACAGTTAATGATGAAGTGCCATTAGTCTTTGAAATACATGGGAAAAAACCTGAACGATATCTTGGTGCGTTAGGTCATGTGGTAATCATTGATGAAAATATGGAGCAATATATTCATGTTCATCCTGCTTCTAAGAAAACAACAACCTTTAACGCTCATTTTACTAAGCCAGGTAAGTATAAAATATAGGCTGAATTTAAGTTTGCTGGTAACGCTCATGTCTGCTCTTATGTTATAGATGTAAAATAATTAGCAGCTTGTTTTATATCGTTGGGGGTGAATTTAAAGATGAAAAACTATCAATTGGAAGTCTTTACTAGGCCTACTTGCTCTGATTGCCAAGATTTGAAGGGATTCTTGCAGCATTATAAAATACCCCACAAGGAATACGATCTAGCAAAAGATCCTGAAAAAGAAAAAGATCTAAAAAACATAACAGGAAATAGAATTGTACCAACCCTTTTATTTTCTCGTCCGTCATTTTTCGGTAAGAGTAAGTCAACAAGTATGATAGGGTTTGAGAGAAACAAGAGTGAAATAATGAAGTTATTAAATATTAAGTAAAATATTAGGTTTTAACTGGCAGGAAAAATTTTACAAAATTAATACCCTTCCTGGGTAGGGTAATAAATAAAGAAGGGGAGAGAATATGGAGACGGAGGACACAATTAAAATTGCGGTCAATGGCGGAATTGGATTTGGAGCAAAGCTAAATGCCAAACAGCTGATAACCCTTTCAAAATATATGAAGGAAGAGGACGAACTGGAATTAACCACTTTTCAACAACTTTATATAGAAATACCTAAGAATAGAAAAGAAGAAATCATCTATGAGTTTAGTAGTGTTGGATTAGCTTGTTATCCGGTTGGTGATTTTGTGAAAAACTTGAGGACTTGTAACTTTTGTAAAGGAGAGGAACGGGAAGGTATGCCTATAGCAAAAGAGTTAAATCGGCGTTTTGCTGGAAAGGCAGTTCCGTTTACGTTAAAGATGGCCTACACAGGTTGTCCAATTGGTTGTGGGGAGCCTATGCTTAGTGACATAGGAGTTATGAAATATAAGGAAAATTATAATTTATATGTTGGTGGAAAAGGCAAGGGAAGAGATGCTGAAGTAGGTATTTTACTAAAGGAAAACTTAAATCCTGAAGAATTATACGAGACAGTAGATCAACTTATCACCGCTTATTCACAAATGGGTAAAAAAAGAGAGTCTTTTTTTAAATTTTGGAAGAGAGCATGTAAGAAACAATTGCTAATTTAAGTATTTAATAAAATAAAAGTTTCGGAGGTAGTAACATCATGTCTGCACAAAATTCAATATCGCAACCAGATCGAAATCGCTGGAAAGCACTAGTCTTATTGTGCTTTGCAAACTTTCTTGTAATGATGGATTCGGCCATAATTCAAATTGCCCTACCATCTATTCAAGAAGATCTTGGCTATAGTCAAGAAAATTTACAATGGGTAATGAGTTCCTTTCTAATTTTCTTCGGAGGATTTTTACTATTAGGTGGTAGGTTAGCCGACTTATTTGGTAATCGACACATTTTTAATTTGGGAGTCACAACCTTAATAATCTCATCATTATTCGCCGGTATAGCATGGAGCGAAATAAGTTTAAATGCTTCAAGAGCAGTTCAAGGATTAAGCTCTGCACTTATTGCACCAGCTGCCCTTTCTTTGATTATGATCTTATTCTCTTCTCATGCAAAAGAAATGGGCAAAGCCCTTGCCTTTTGGGGGCTCTCCGGTGCAGCAGGTGGAGCTTTAGGTATCGTTCTGGGTGGTGTCATTACAGAGTTTCTTGGTTGGCGTTGGACTTTATTGATCTATGTTCCACTGGGAATTATAGTGCTTATTCTTTCACCAAAACTACTACAAAAGGTAGGTCGTAAAGCCACTGGTCGTGTGGATTATCTCGGCGCCATTTTAGTTACGATTTCTTCCATGTTAATTGTTTATGGAATAGTAACAGCCGAGCATAGTGGCTGGCAGTCATCTAATACATTAATACCATTTTTAATTGGGGCTATATTATTTATTGTCTTTATTATGGCCCAGTCCAAAATAAAAGAACCGCTATTGCCACTTAACATTTTTAAAACGCCTAATCTTGCTATAGGCAATGTTTCTGTTTTCTTAATAGCAGCTTCATGGTTTCCATTAGTTTATATTCTTGTTCTGTATTTACAGCAAGTTTTAATGCTTTCTCCATTTGTTGCAGCAATGGCAATGTTACCTATGCCTATTTTTATGGCAATCTTTATGATAATGATTGCTGAAAAAGTAATGGAGAAGTTTGGAATTAAAAGAACGTTAATTGCAGGATTCATCCTACTTGGAGTTGCAGGTATTTTATTTTCTCAGACTGCTACAGTATCAGGAAACTATTGGACTAATGTGTTACTAGCTTCGTTAATAGCATCCCTTGGAAATGCACTTGCCTACCTACCTGCAACGACAGCATCTGTGTCAAAAGTTGAATCAGATAGATCTGGTATAGCATCCGGTTTATATAATACCTTTTATCAAATTGGATCAGCAGTTGGTTTAGCAGTAATAGTTGCAATTGTGGGGGCTGCTACTAATTCCAGTAATGCTCAATCACCGGTAGTTGCCTTGAATGAAGGCTTTCAGCAAGCTTTTTTGTGGATGGGAATAATCGCTTTGGTTGGTGCTGTTTTGGCAATTACGTCTGTGCGATCTCGTAAATAGGAGACTCAACGCAGCTTGGGAAGATAAAATTTAGAAAAGTTTATTTAAATGTTCACTTCCTTTCACAGTTTATAAATACCCTGGCTTCATCTTGTTATAGTTTCTTCGTTTAAGTGACAAATTAAACGAGTAGCTTTATTAGTTACAACCTCTCCTTTTATTTGACATAAATACCATATGGGGGTATAGTATAAATATAAATAAAAAGGAAGTGATCCATTTGGATGAATTCTTACATGAACACCCAAGTAAACCGAGAACACAAAGTGAAAAACAAAAGGTTATCAACCGTCTGAAACGTATAGAAGGCCAGGTACGCGGCATTCAAAAGATGGTTGAAGAGGATAGATACTGTATGGATATATTGGTCCAGCTCAGCGCAATTCAATCTGCTCTGAAAAATGTTGGGTTTTCTGTCACGGAACGTCATATCAACCATTGTGTGAGTGATGCTATCAAGCAGGGTGAAGGAAAAGAAACCATCGAGGAACTAATGAGTGTTATGAAACAGTTTTCTAAATAAGGAGAGAGAATTATGAGCGACACACATCATGCAACCCTTAATATAACAGGAATGACCTGTGCAGCTTGCTCTAGACGTGTTGAAAAGGTTCTAAATAAAATGGACGGAGTGGAAGCTCAGGTCAATTTAACAACGGAGAAAGCAACGGTGGGCTATGATATAGAGAAAGCTTCAATTGAAGATATTACGAAAAAAATAGAAAACGTGGGCTACGGCGTGTTAATGGAAAAAACAGAACTAGACATATTGGGCATGACCTGTGCAGCTTGTTCTACTCGTATCGAAAAGGTTTTGAATAAGCAAGAAGGTGTTAATTCTGCAACGGTTAACTTAACAACTGAAAGTGCAGCGATTGAATATAACCCAGGCTTGACTGACCCGAAAGTATTAATTGAGAAGATAAGAAATGTAGGGTATGACGCAAAACCTAAAGCGGAAGCAGCAGAAAAGAGAACGCATAAAGAGAAAGCTTTGCAACGGCAGAAATCCAAGTTGATCATCTCAGCTGTGCTATCTGCACCATTATTAATAACCATGCTGGTTCACTTATTTAATATGGAAATACCAGCAATACTTATGAACCCATGGTTTCAATTTGCGCTAGCAACACCTGTTCAATTTATCATTGGTTGGCAGTTTTATGTGGGAGCGTACAAAAACTTAAAAAATGGCGGGGCAAACATGGACGTGCTTGTGGCATTAGGCACGAGCGCTGCTTACTTCTATAGTTTATACGAAGCACTCAAGACGATTGGCAATGACTATATGCCACATTTATATTTTGAAACCAGTGCAATTCTCATTACATTAATCTTGTTTGGAAAATACTTGGAAGCAAAAGCCAAAAGTCAGACAACAAATGCATTATCCTCGTTACTAAATTTACAGGCCAAAGAGGCTCGTGTTATTAGGAACGGTGAAGAAATCATGCTGCCTGTAGAGGAAGTTGTTGTTGGAGAAAGATTAGTAGTAAAACCTGGTGAGAAAATACCCGTAGACGGTATGGTTGTAAAGGGAAGAACTTCAGTAGATGAATCAATGATAACTGGTGAATCCATTCCAATTGAAAAGGTACTGGACGCTACGGTTATCGGCTCCACAATAAACAAAAATGGCTCTATTGAAATGAAAGCAACAAAAGTGGGGAAAGATACGGCCCTAGCCTCTATAGTCAAAGTAGTTGAGGAAGCGCAAGGGTCAAAGGCGCCAATTCAACGTTTAGCAGATGTTATTTCAGGCTATTTCGTACCGATTGTTGTAGGTATTGCCATCCTAACATTTGTTGTATGGATTGCATTTGTTGAGCCAGGCCAATTTGAACCAGCTTTAGTTGCAGCAATTGCTGTACTTGTTATTGCTTGCCCATGTGCATTGGGGCTAGCTACACCGACCTCGATTATGGTAGGAACGGGAAGAGCGGCGGAAAGTGGTATTTTGTTTAAAGGTGGAGAACACTTAGAAGGCACACATCAGCTAAATGCAATTGTTCTTGATAAAACAGGAACTGTCACCAAAGGAAAACCAGAAGTTACAGACTTTTCCGGTGACCAGGAAGCTCTACAGCTGTTAGCTAGTGCAGAGAAAGGCTCGGAACATCCACTTGCAGGGGCGATCGTAGCTTATGCAACAGAAAATGAGATGGACTTTCTTGAAGTTGAAGAATTCGATGCAATACCTGGCCACGGTATCGAAGCAAGGATCTCGGGGAAACAAATTCTTGTAGGTAACCGGAAACTAATGACAGATCATCAAGTAGATATTGAGAATAATGAAGAGACATTAGTCAAATTTGAAACTGAGGGTAAAACAGCAATGTTAATTGCCATTGATGGAGAATATCGAGGAATTGTCGCAGTGGCAGATGTAATTAAAGAATCAGCAATACAAGCAATCAAAGAGTTAAAAGAACAGGGCTTAGAGGTCTTCATGTTGACAGGAGATAACGAAAGAACCGCCCATGCGATTGCAAAACAAGTAGGAATTGATCAAGTGATTGCCCAAGTGTTACCTGAAGAAAAGGCCGATAAAGTGAAAGAAATACAAGCACAGGGTAAAAAGGTAGCAATGGTTGGCGATGGTGTAAACGATGCACCAGCATTGGTAACTGCTGATATTGGGATTGCAATTGGTACTGGTACAGAAGTAGCAATTGAAGCTGCTGACGTAACCATACTAGGTGGAGAGCTATTGCTCATACCAAAAGCGATTAGAATTAGTCATGCTACAATTCGAAATATCCGCCAAAATCTTTTCTGGGCTTTTGGTTATAACACAGCTGGAATCCCAGTCGCGGCTGTCGGATTACTTGCACCATGGATAGCTGGTGCGGCAATGGCGTTAAGCTCGGTAAGTGTAGTTTCTAACTCACTTCGATTAAAGCGAGCAAAACTATAAGCTATACTTTTTAAAGGAGGTGAAGATCATGGAAAAAACATTGAATGTTCAAGGTATGTCATGCGGACATTGCAAGATGTCAGTTGAAAATGCATTGAATAATTTAAATGGCGTTTCAGAAGCTATAGTTAAGTTGGAAGCAGGCAAAGTAGATGTTTCTTTTGATGAATCAAAAGTAAATGTTGAAGCCATGAAGGACGCTATTGAAGAACAAGGCTACGATGTAGTAGCTTAAATATAAATAAAAAGCTGGTTTTCTATGATGAAAACCAGCTTTTTTATTTCGGAAAATATTTCTGTGACCTTAAATAAAATAAAATCCGAGTCCCATAATGATATATGCTGCTAATAATGCCAAGCCATCAAACCAGTTTGAGTCACCGTCGTTTGACAGCATGATCATTAATAAAACTGCTGTCACCATACTAATAAGTTCAGGCCATGTAAAGACAAGAGGCATGGAGGTGGTAAAAAGTAGGGATAGTAGAACGAGAATAGGAAGCACAAACATTGCTACTTGCAGTGTTGAACCGACAACAATTTCAACTGCTACATCCATTTTATTTTTGTATGCCATCATGACGGCTGAGGCATGCTCTGCAGCATTACCGACAATAGCAACAATAATAACCCCAATAAATAATTCTGACCAACCAAATGTTTCCCCAACTTCATTAAATGTAGAGACAAGGTGCTCCGAAACATAGGCTACGGCAATGGTAGAGAGTGCTAATATTATAATGGCTTTCAATTTACTCCATTCTGGCACTTCCTCTTCGTGATTCTCCTTTTGTTTATTATTGGACTGGTAAACTCCGCGATGTGTAACAAATTTAAATAACAGGGCCGCTAAGTATAACAGGATTAAAATGATGGAGATCCCAACACTAAGGAACATGGTATCCTGGTCATTCATCGTTGTTGTAAAGACCTCGGGTATCACGAAGGCGACAACTACAGAGAAAATAAGTAGTCCTGCGTTATGTTGTGCCTCATGTTTACTAAAAGATTGCCGTTTATATTTTAGACCACCAATGAAAAAAGAAAGCCCTCCTACAAGTAGCAAATTTCCCAAAACGGAACCAGTTAAAGAAGCTAGAACAATACTTACAAGTCCGGCCTTCAGTGAAAAAATAGAAATAATAAGTTCAACGGCATTACCGAATGTCGCATTTAATAAACCACCAATTCGAGGCCCTAATACAATTGCTAGGCTTTCCGTAGCTCTTCCAATAAACCCTGCTAAGGCTATAATAGTTAAACAATAAATACCGAACATAATTACGGCTGACCAATGAAATATGGAACCAATAATAGAGAGTGGTAGACCAATACAAGCTAAAATCATAAACAATCTGTTCATTTTACACATCCTCTCTTTCAATTTCCAGGTAACTATAGATTACCCATTAGGAAAAAGGAATACTCTTTTTAAAGAAGGTTACAATCCAAGAAGTTTACTTGCCTGCAAGGATCACGTATAATCCTAACTAATTGAAACTTCTAAAAATAGGTGCAGGGGGAATTTTCTTGTCTACATATCCAAAAGTTAGTGAAACAAAAGAATTAATTAAACAGCTAGTGTCTATACCAAGCCCATCAGGCAACACAACAAAAGTGATCCAGTTTGTTGAAGATTTCTTGAAGGACTTAAAAGTGGAGACAAAGCGTAACCGAAAAGGCGGATTAATAGCCATATTACCCGGAACAAATGAGGAAGAGCATAGAATGCTAACTGCCCATGTGGATACATTGGGTGCCATGGTAAAGGAAGTGAAAAGTAATGGGCGACTTCGTTTAGATTTAATTGGAGGATTTAAATATAACGCTATAGAAGGAGAATACTGTGAAATTCATACATCAAGTGGCAAGGTTTTTACAGGGACAATCCTTATGCACCAAACGTCAGTCCATGTCTATAAAGAGGCAGGAGATGCAAAACGAAATCAGGAAAACATGGAGGTACGGATCGATGCCAAGGTAGAAAATGCTGAGGATATCAGGAAGCTTGGTATTGAAGTAGGGGACTTTGTTTCTTTTGATCCACGTGTTCAATTTGCCGATAATGGGTTTATTAAATCACGTCACCTTGATGACAAGGCAAGTGTTGCGATTTTGCTACAACTAATTAAAAGGGTAAAAGAAGAGAAGTTGACACTGCCATATACGACACATTTCCTTATCTCAAACAATGAAGAGATAGGCTATGGCGGAAATTCCAATGTAACGCCAGAAACGATTGAATATTTGGCTGTAGATATGGGAGCCATGGGAGATGGTCAATCTACAGATGAATTTACCGTTTCGATCTGTGTAAAGGATGCATCAGGCCCGTATCATTATGGATTGCGCAAGCATCTTGTCCAGTTAGCGGAAAAGAATAAAATTGGCTACAAGCTTGATATTTACCCTTATTATGGATCAGACGCCTCAGCGGCTATCCGATCAGGGCATGATATTATCCATGGACTAATAGGCCCTGGAATCGATTCTTCTCATGCATATGAAAGAACCCATGAAGAATCCTTACATCATACAGAACAGCTCGTGTACGAATATGTGAAGTCAGAAATCGTAAGCTATTAATAAGCTTGTTAAACATTAAGAAAAGTGGCTGGGACGTTATGTCCCAGCCACTTTTTTTACAACACATATAAATAAACGCAAAGGAAATGAAAGAGACTCCCTAGCAGAATGAAAATATGGAAAATCTCGTGAAATCCAAAATGCTTAAAATTCATGAACTTTGGTTTCAACCAATAAATGAATGCTCCAACTGTGTAAATCAAGCCACCTATTATAAGCAAAGCCATTCCGTTTGTACCAAGAACTGGTGCAAGGGAAGAGCTGAAAAAGACGACAATCCAACCCATCGCGATATATAAAGCAGTAGACAACCATCGTGGTGCATGGAACCAAATTAATTTAAAAGTAACTCCTGCTACAGCGATTGCTGAAATGATGGTAAACAACACCCAGCCTGTCACCCCGTTTAAACTAATCAGACATAAAGGCGTATAGGTTCCTGCAATTAGTACAAATATCATCGAATGATCCAAGCGTCGTAAAAAAGCAATGACATGTGCTTTTGCAACGACCAAATGATAGGTTGCAGAAGCTGCATAGAGTAGTGTCATGCTGATACCAAAAATAATAACTGAAAATATTGCCAGTGTGGAATCAGCTGTTGTTGAAGCCTTTATTACCATTGCCACCAAACCTACAAAACTAAGAATTGCTCCGAATAAATGAGTTAGTCCATTAATCGGTTCACGCATATACGTACCCAAGAATAATCATCACCTTTACCTTTGTATGTAGTTTCGAAAACTATATAATGACTATATCCTAATACTAAGATGTAGTCAAGGTTTACTCACTTATTTATTTCCCTTATAATAGAAGAAAAAACAAGAGGTTTTAAAATGGATATAAACAAGATTTTAGATGAGTTGCAACTGGATACTAGGCTCGATATTAAGGATATTCCTGATATCGACCTTTATATGGATCAAGTAATTCAGTTATTTGAAAAGAAATTCTCTCCTACTAAGCGTAATGAAGAGGAAAAGGTATTGACAAAAACGATGATAAATAACTATGCCAAAGGTAAATTATTTTTTCCTATAAAAAATAAAAAATACTCAAGGGACCATATTATGCTTATTAGCATGATTTATCAGATGAAAGGTGCATTGTCTATACATGACGTAAAGCAAACGCTGGAGACATTGAATAACCAAATAGTGGAGGAAGATTTCGACCTTCTCACACTTTATATGAGTTACCTAACTTTATTTGACCAGAATCTGGACATATTTAATAGTGGGGTCAAAAATCATATGAATGATATTCAAGTGGAGATTGAAAAATTAGGGAGTAAGGAGAAGACGTATTTAGAAAAACTCTTACTAATTACAACCTTTACGGAGATGAGTAACTTTTATAGGAAAGCCGCTGAAAAGATGGTAGATAACATGTTGGAAGAAGAAACAAAAAGAAAGCAGTGATGATATGAAGCTTAGTATACTAGATCAAGTACCCGTGCTAGAAGGAAGTAGTCCTTATGAAGCAATACAGGCATCAATTGAATTAGCGATTGCGGGGGATAAACTAGGGTATACACGGTACTGGACTGCAGAACATCATGACATGGACGATCTTGCATCCCCAGCCCCCGATATATTATTAAGCCAGATTGGTGCCAGAACGAACAGAATGCGAATTGGTTCTGGAGCTGTATTACTTCCACACTATAAACCTTATCAAATAGCAGAGCGCTACCATCTGCTTGCAACCATGTTTCCAGGAAGAGTGGATCTTGGTGTAGGACGTGCTCCTGGTGGCTCTGCTGAAGCAACGATGGCATTGTCGGATAATTTTTTAGAGAACGTAAAGCAATTTCCCAATAAATTAGATGAACTCATTGCATTTTGTTATAACGGGTTTTCTGATGATCACATCTTTTCTAAAATTACTCCCAACCCTGTAGCTTCCCCTCCACCTGATATATGGCTACTGGGTACAAGTGGGAAGAGCGGCAAGCTAGCTGCCGAAAAAAGAGTTTCTTATGCATTCGGTCATTTCATGTCAGATGCTAATGGAGTAGAGATTGTCAGGGAGTATGCGAGAGAAATAGAAACAGCTAGTCCAATTGTTGCTGTCTCCGTAATATGTGCTGAAACGACTGAGGAGGCAGAGGAACTGGCATTTTACCAGTTGGCCAAGCAAGTATGGAAGGATAGGAAGACAAGTACATCGTTGCTAACCACCAAGGAACTAAAGCAACTCGACTTTACTTCTAAAGAAAAAGAATTGGTTGAAAAGCGTAGAAAGAAAATGGTTGTTGGGGCACCCGATAAAGTTAAAAGGCAATTGGTTGACCTCCAAGCGATGTATCAAGTAGAAGAATTGATGCTAGTGACGATAACAAATAGCTACGAATCAAGGTTAAAGTCTTATGAGCTTATTGCCCAGGAAATGAGGCTTACAGAATAAAATACATCCTAAAAAACTTCCAATAGGGAGGTTTTTTAATTTCCCAAAATTGCTTGACGGTAGTTATAAGATATAAGATAATACTCGTTAGTAATATAATATTTCACGAAAAACTTGGAGTGTAAGCTATGAGCAACAGAGGCAGAAAAAAAGGCTCGAATGGAGAACGTAGCAGAGAACAATTACTCACCATTGCGGCAAGGCAATTTGCCAATAATGGCTTTTTTGAAACAAAAGTCAGCTCAATTGTAAAGGAAGCTGGTTTAACACAGCCGACATTTTATTTATATTTTAAAAGTAAAGAAGCAATCTTTACGGAATTAGCTGCTATTTTTAAGGCAAGACTCTTAAATCTAACGGAGGCTAGCCTACTTGAATCTGGACTAAAAGAAGAAATGATAAAAATAGAGATAAAAGGAAAGCTCGGAACAATTTTTCGATTTTTTAAAGAGAACCCTGATTTAACCCAAATTGGCTTTTTCTTATCGGAAGATGGGGAATCACTGAAAAGTCTACTTGCAGAGACTATATATATGAATCTAGTGAAAGAACAAAAAGATGGCTATTTTCATCAACATTTGAATATGCTTGTCGTTTCAGAGATTATAGTTGGAATCATGGAACGTCTAACTATCTCAAGATTATTTACTGGGTTGGCAGAGCCTGAAGAGTTAGCAGAAGAGGTAGTAGAGTTACTTTTATTTGGAATGCAGGTCTATCGTTAGATAAATCTATGGAGGGGCTGGTGAGTTGGGTGGAAACTGGCAAAAAGCACAGTCAAGAATTGGAGATAGAGTGGGTATTACTTATAAAAGAAGCAAACCAGCTAGGGTTAACAAAAGATGAAATTCGTAACTATTTAAGAGGAAATAAATCGAGTGAGGAAAAAAGGAAAGACTTTTTAAGGAAAACGGATTGAAAATTTCCTAGTCTTTTTCACCATTTCTCTTAATATAATCAATCGAGGCTCACTAAATACATATATGCTAACTACTTCTAACAACCTTGTAAACTATTTTTGGAGGATATTATGGAGAATTGGATAACTAACATTATGGAGCAATTTGGCTACTTGGGTATTCTTCTCATGATGGCACTTGAAAACTTATTTCCACCAATACCTTCAGAAATTGTCCTTCCATTTGGTGGATTTTTAACTACTTATACCAACATTACTGTATGGGGTGTGGTAATAGCTGCAACCATTGGGTCGTTACTAGGAGCCGTTATTCTATATTGGATAGGTACCTTGCTGGATGTGGACAGGTTGGAGAGAATTATCAAACGATGGGGCAGGATTGCACGGATAAAAGTGGAGGATGTACATAAAGCAGATGCATGGTTTGATAAATATGGTTATTGGACGGTATTAATTGGGAGGATGGTTCCTGTAGTACGTAGTTTAATATCGATACCTGCTGGAATGTCCAATATGAGGTTTGGTCTGTTTATGCTATTTACTGTAATAGGCACACTTATATGGAACAGTATTTTGATCACTGTTGGGGTCATTCTCGGGGAATCTTGGCACGATATAACAAGCTTTATGGATCTATACTCCGATATCGTGTATTTCTTCCTTGCAGTCATATTTGCCATCCTCCTGTACCTTTACTTTAGAAAGAAAAGGCAGCGTCGTTAAAAAGATAGAAACAAAGCATAAAGATACGGTTAGGAAGCTATTCCATAACCGTATCTTTTTATAGGTCGAGATATTCATCATAGTCGAGGACTTCTATTGTTTCAGACCAATGAAGTACGGTGCCGATAAAGTCACGAATATCTAAATTCTTCATATCATACGTATCTCCATTATTAAGTGTACCTGTGGCATCTTCTATAAAGGTAACTTCATAACCTCGATCAAATGCAGCAATAGCTGTAAACATACAACAAAATTCAGTGTTGAATCCTGTAATTACGACGTGCTCAATATCATTTTCCTCTAAAATCTTCTCGAGATCTGTCTCAAAAAAGCCACTGGGTGTGCGCTTTTCTACTATATATTCAGCATGATGCCGGAGTGATTCATGTAGTTCAGCGCCACGAGACTCCTCAAACAATGGACTCTCCTTTTCCTCATCTAAATGCTGAAAGAAAATGACAGGTTCGTCGCGTTCCTTAAATCCTTCTATAATCTGTTCCATTTTATTTAGTTCTTCGGTGAAATCCCCTTCTTCTACAATTCCATTTTGTACATCAATAACAAACAATGCGTTCATCTTTTCCCCTCCCTTACTTTATTTTAGGTTCGACAAAGGATTTAAAAATCCTTTTTTGTACGTTAGGAAAGCATTAAATTTTAGCAAGAAGCAATGGCGACGTAGTTGAAATTTAGAAGTCCCAAGTATAAGAAAAACATACGCTAAAAGATGGACGAAAGTGAGTTTTTCTAACACGTTAGAAAAATATAAAACATGCATCTGTCTTAGACTAACTAAGCCTTTAGGCGTAGCAAAAGATATGGCGGAAGCTCATTACCGAAAGCTCGTTTCCCTAGTAAGCTAAGAGTAAGTTAAAGAAAGGAGGCAACAAGAATGAAAAAATTTATGTTGTTTATTGGCGGGCTTATCGCTCTCATGATATTGGTAGCGAATATCGGGCCGATGATAATACTGGGCGTTAGTGTTTGGCTACTTTACGTTATTTTTAAGCAGTTTATAAAAAGTGATTCAACTGCTGGAAAAATCGGGTGGGTTGTGCTAGGACTCGTAGTCTTAAGTGTCACCTTTTCAAATGTGTTTGCGGTAATTGGGCTTGCAGCTGCATATGTGTTGTATGTCATTTATCGAAGTTGGAAGAAGGAAAAGGATGAACCAGTCATAGATGTAATGGATGATGATGATCCATTTACAAATTTTGAACGTCAGTGGGCAGAAATAAACCAATATTAATAAAGGAGTGTTTTTTACATGTCAAGTATATTTTCACGAATGAAAGATTCTATATCAGCAGATCTTCACACTATGATGGATAAAAAAGAACAAAAGAATCCGGTAGCTGCGTTAAATCAGTATTTGAGACAAGGTGAACAGGAGAAAGAGAAGGTAAGAAGACTTGTTGATCGTCAGTACAAATTAAAAGACGAATTTACTCGTGAGTTCCATAAAGCACAGGATATGGCAGACAAACGTTTAAAACAAGCAGGTATTGCTGAAAGAGCTGAGGAAGAGCAAATGCATGCTTTCGCCATAAAAGAACATGAGGAATACAAAGCAAGGGCAGATCGGATGAAAGCCTCTCGCGAGGAAGCCGTTGAACAACTAGAAACTTTAGAGCAAAAGTATGAAGAGATGAAGCATAAATTAAAAGACATGCATTTAAAAAGAATGGAATTAATGGGACGAGAGAATATTGCAAGAGCTAATCACCAAATGAACAAAGTGGTGGAAGAGACATCAGAGAAGCCCTTTTCTAAGTTTGCTGAAATGGAGCAGTACATTGAAAACCTGGAATATAAAGTAAATAGCTCGTTTTACCGCAGTACGTTCGATAGCAAAATAGCTAAGCTTGAAAAAGAGATGAAAGAGCAAACTGCCGAAATGAATTAAAAAGTGATATAATAGCAGGCGCAGGGCAAGGCGTCTGCTTTACTTAATGAAAAAAATCATCAGAGAGAGGTGGGATCCCGTGTTTAAAAGATTTTCAACAGATACATTTAACTGGATATTAATCATCGGGGGAATCCTTCTTATCTTTGAGATCGCTTTTTTCTTTGGTGGCACCATTATTCCTGCGCTCTTTTCAGTCTTGGTTGTTTATTTTGGCTGGAGTAAGTTCTACCATCTTTGGGGTAAAATTATTTTCTGGATCGGCGTAGTAAGTCTTGTTCTCTCGATATTGAACCTAATGGCTGTGAGATTTTTACTCGTGGCTCTGGTTGTTCTGTTCATTATCAATTACTACAAAACAAAGAAAGATCCAGCTCTTCTGACACCAGATATTATGGGGAACAGAACAACAAGCAATGACATTGTGACAACTGTCCAACCACTATTTACTCATCGATTATTTGGAGATCAAAATACAAGTGAAACGGCATATAAATGGCGTGATATAAATATACATGGTGGGTTTGGAGATCGCATGGTTGATCTAAGTAATACCGTTTTACCAAACGATACAGCAGTAATTTCAATTCGGCATGTAATCGGAAACATCCAAATCTTCGTTCCTTACGAGGTAGAAGTAAGCATTCATCATAGTTCTGTTTTTGGAAGGGCATATGTATTTGGGGAGACCGATTGGAAATTGATGAACCAATCATTGATCTATCAAACAGCTCTATATGACTCATCACTACCAAGGGTTAAAATTATAACCTCCATATTCTCGGGAGATATCGAGGTGGTGCGGATATGAATACAATTGCGCGCCATATTTTTACAGCGGTACTGTACAGTTTGCTTATTTCACTGAGTATGATTGCTTTAACGTTAACGGTTTTTGTTGAGGATTGGCTTTCTGTTTTCGAAAAGAAAATTGGAGACGTATCATTTTTACTAGCTGCCTTCATTATCATGGTTACCATGGCATTGGTCATTGGGATTGTAACAGGCGTCTATTGGAAACAAAGGCTAAATCGTGTGGAAAAACAACTAATGGAAGTAGCACGGGGGCAGAAAACCACTACACCTGTGGAGCCTTATAAAGAGCTAAAAACAATTGAGCAATACGTGCAGCAGATACAAAGTAAAATTAATAGTCAAGCAGAACATGCCCAAAGGCTAGCAACAGAGCGGGCTAATGAAAGAGAACAAAGTCTTCAAGAAATTGTCGTACAAGAAAGAAATCGACTTGCAAGAGAATTACATGATTCAGTAAGCCAACAACTCTTTGCTGCATCTATGATGATGTCAGCAATTAACGATACAAATCCAGAAGCTGAAATAAAAAAGCAGCTCGTTTTAGTTGAACAGATGATTCATCAGTCACAATTAGAAATGCGAGCCCTGCTCTTACACCTTCGACCTGTAGCCTTAAAAGGAAAGTCATTGCAAGAAGGGGTAGAGGAGTTACTGGTCGAGTTAATCCAGAAAGTACCGATGGAAATCGATTGGAAGGTAGAACCGTTTGTGGTGGATAAAGGAGTAGAGGATCAATTATTTCGAATTCTTCAGGAATCTGTATCCAACACGCTGCGACATGCAGAAGCAAATTCTCTTCAAGTTATGTTGGTAGAGCGTGACCAAACCGTAATTCTAAGAGTCGTAGACGATGGCGTGGGTTTTGATATGCAAACAAGAAAAACGAATTCCTATGGACTGCAGAATATGCAGGAACGTGCATTAGAAGTAGGAGGAACGTTTAAAATTGTAAGTGTACCTGGGGAAGGTACAAGAACGGAAGTTAAAGTCCCTAATTTAAGGAAGGACGGGGAAAAGGATGATTAGTGTACTATTTGCAGATGACCACGAAATGGTGAGAATAGGTGTGACTGCTTATTTAAGCGCCCAGCCGGATATTGATGTTATTGCGGAAGCAGCAGATGGGGGAGACGCTGTGTCACAAGCCCTTGAGCTAAGGCCCGATATCATTCTAATGGATTTGGTTATGAAGGAAATGGATGGTATTGAAGCCACACGACAGATAATTGCCCAATGGCCAGAAGCTAAAATTATTATTGTAACAAGCTTTCTTGACGATGAAAAAGTTTATCCAGCCTTAGAAGCAGGGGCAACAAGCTATATGCTAAAAACCTCTAAAGCGAGCGAGATTGCTAAAGCCATTCGTTCCACCTATGAGGGGCAATCTATTCTCGAACCCGAAGTGACCGGGAAAATTATGAATCGAATGCGTACGAAAAAGGAGGAACCGCTACATACCCAGCTAACTGCAAGAGAAAAAGAAATCCTTCTACTAATTGCCCAAGGAAAAACGAATCAGGAAATAGCGGATGAACTCATTATTGCAATAAAGACGGTTAAAGTACATGTCAGCAATATTCTAGGTAAATTAGAAGTGCAAGATCGGACACAGGCAGTAATCTATGCTTTCCAACATGAGTTGACCAAATAAAAAAGCGAAGCGAGAAGAATCTCGGTTCGCTTAATTGTATGGAAAGTAATAACTTGATTATTTACCATAGAATCGATCGACTTGGTTGTAGATGGATACAAGCTCGTATAAAATAATTAATTCAGGAGGAAAGCTTGTAGGATGCCTTCTGTCTCCCCTTGTTATTTCTTCATTATCCTCCCAAAATATCTCCGTAATCTGTTTAAGATGCTGAGCATGCTTGTCTGTTTGATAATGGGATGGGTCTTTTAGTCCCTCAGCTAATTCCCTTATTGCATATAGAATAATGGCACGTTCGTCATTAGACCATGCTATCGTCTTTATTTGACTGCTAATTAAATTATCTAGATGATACAGAATGAGTCTGAGGCTCCCTAGTTGTTTTTGCATATGGTGAAAATGGCTTTTTTCTTTTCCAACGAGCGGATGAAATTTCGCTTCCTCTTTTTGGAACCTTACAAGCGTTTCAGTCTGGTGGATTCCCCAATCTAATTGCTCTACCATTTCTCTATTATGTAATTCTTGTTCTTGCTTTCCTTCTAGTATTGTAAGAAATACTCTCTCAATGGTTTTGCCAGTTTGGATAGCCGTCCGCTGGATACTACTCGATATATTTTTAGTGTAATGTGGTGGCAATATAAACATGTTCACTAGAGTAGACACGACAAGACCAATTGATGTTGTCCCAAGTCGTATGAGAAATGAAATGAGATAATTACTGTGAATAACTTCAATCATTGCAACAGCTGTAAGGGTTGCCACCAGTAAGCCGGCATGTAGTTTGAGACGAAAGCAGGTAATGATAGTAAACATAGCTGCAAGAGTATAGGTAAGGGGTGAATTCCCGAATATTGATATGAAAAGCACGGCATAAGCAGAACCTATGGCAGAGGCAGGAAAACGAACGATCCCTTTTTTGATTGAATCGGAAACTGTGGGCTCAATGGTAACGATTGCTGTAATCACAGCAAACACCGCAGGCCAGTCTAGCCACCCGCAGATTAATGCTGTAACAAAAATAGCAACACCTGTCTTCACTACACGGCTGCCGACAAAATGTAACTTTTTCACTTTATCTTCCTCCAATAACGCATTTAAAGCTTAATTACCTATTATTTATTCTAACATAACCTAAAAATACAGAACGTAATGAGAGCAATATAGTAGAATGAGCCTAAATGAGCTGGACAATTCTAGTATAATTTAATAGGTTATGAGAAATTCGCATAAGGGATAGTTTGCATTATTACCTAGAAGAAATGTAGGAAACTGTTGATTTATAAAGGTTTTTACTATTCGATGATTTAGGAAATAGTCCTATTGTGTCACATTTGAAATATAATTGTAATATTTCTCTAACATGCATGAAACTTTTAACTGTTATACTACGAATTACCTAAGATAGTAAATTACATAGAAGACGAATATATTTTTCACATAACTGCTAATACATATAAATACTAGATAAGCAGATGTGATAGGGAAGCGGGGAAGAAAGTTGAAAAAGTCAGTTGTCACATTGACCACAGTAGTGGTAGTTGGTCTAGGTAGTGCATTTTTCAGTGTAGATACCCATGCAGAGTCAGTTAATGATTTGAAACAGAAACAGTCACAAATTCAAGATGACAGAGAAGAAATTAAAGCAAATCTATCCGATGCAGAAAGCAAGATTGCAGACGTTTTAATAGACTTAGAAGAATTAAATAAGGAAATTGAACGTACTAACGAAGCTTTGGCGAAGAATGAAGAAAAAATGAATGAAACAGAAAAAGACATAAAAGCAACAAAAGAAAAAGTTTCTGAACTAGAAGACGAAATTGTTGTACTAGAAGATGCTATAGAGGAACGCTACAGTATTTTAAAAGAGCGTGTTGTATCCTACCAAAAGAGTGGTGGAGACATTAGTTACCTAGAAGTTGTTTTTGGGGCAAAAAGCTTTGGAGATTTCATTAATCGTGTATCAGCAGTAAACAAAATCTCAGATTCTGATACGAAATTGATGGAAAAACAAGAAGCTGACAAGAAAGCAGTAGAAGATAAAAAAGACGAAGTCGTTACCAAACTTGATGAGTTGAAAGAAATGAAAGTAGAACTTGAAGGTATGTTAGCTACTATCGAAGAACAAAAGAGTGCAAACGAAGATAAGAAAGCAACTTTAAAAGATAAAAAGAAAGAACTTGTTACTATGAAGGAAGATTTACAAGTTAAAGATAGTGATTTGGCTTCATTGGAACAAAATGTGAAGCAAAGTATTGAGGATGCAACTGCACCAGTAGTAGCACAAACATCAGAAAATAATGCAAGTAGCTCTAGTGAATCTAGTGATTCAGATGGTGGAAAACTATCAACTTTAAGTAGTGAAAAGAAATCCACACCAGTTGCTGTAAAAGGTAATGGTAATCTTAGTACAGCTATAAATGCAGGATATCAATATCTTGGTGTTCCATATACTTGGGGCGGCAAAACACCGAACCCTGGGTTTGATTGCTCTGGATTTGTATCATGGGCTTTTGCACAAGCTGGTATTTCTATTCCATCTAGCACAGCAGGTCTATCTGGTATAGGTACAAAGGTTTCTTATAGTGATGCAAAACCTGGAGACTTGGTTTTCTTTAACACTTATAAAACAAATGGTCATGTTGGAATCTACCTTGGAAACGGCAAATTTATTGGAGCTCAAAGTTCTACAGGATTGGCTGTTGCAAATATGACAAGTGGTTATTGGAATGACACATTTACTGGTCACGTTCGTCGTGTGAAATAACTTATGAAAATCCATCCTACGGGGTGGATTTTTTGTTTTCTATCTTTAATAGAGAGAAATTCGTATTCTACACACTATATAAGGCAAGCAAACGAATCTCTTCTAAATAAGTATCTAGTATATTAATTACCCAATCTAGTATTGTGTAAACCTCATTGGTGATAGAAAAGCAAATATCTTTTTCACCTAGAAGAAATAACGTTATAATGAAAGAAACACTATCTAGATGGAGGAAAATTACTTATGACAGATGTTAATCAATTTAGAAAAACCAGATATGATATTGATCCTATTTACATAAAAAGGTGGTCACCTAGATCTTTCTCTAATCAGAAGGTTTCAGAAGAAGTGCTTAGTAGTGTATTTGAAGCTGCAAGATGGGCTCCCTCCGCTGTGAATGTTCAGCCTTGGAGATTTGTCTTTGCTTCCTCTGAGCAAGACAAGGAAACATTTTTATCCTTTATTAATGAAGGCAATGTAATTTGGTGCAAAAACGCGCCAGTCCTAATTGCTGTTATCTCAAAAATGGAAGAAGAACGATTTGGAGGAAATAACCCAGCTCATGCTTTTGATACAGGAACAGCATGGGGCTTTCTTTCCCTGGAAGCTGCTCGCAAAGGTCTAATTACACATGCCATGGGCGGATTTAATAAAGAGAAGGCAAAAGAGGCTTTATCAATCCCAGATGGTTACCAAGTGCATGCAATTGTGGCTCTAGGCTACCAAGGAGAGAAGAGCAGTCTTGAAGAAGCCTATCAGAAAAGAGAGGTACCTTCACCAAGAAATGAAGTCGAAACGTTTGTTTCAGAAGGTGTATTTCGAGAAAACATGTAGAAAACGATTAGAATAAGAAAGGAGACTCTTTATAGAGTCTTCTTTTTTTGTCTTCGTAAATGCGGTTCCTTATAAAGTTTTAAAAGTAAGAGATGAGGGTATATTATATTCGTTGATATTTGATGGCTTACATAATTATTTTAAAATCTATTTAGGAAAGGGCGAATTTATGAAAAACAAAAAAGCATTCCAAAATCCTGTATTTTACATTTCTGCAATTGTTATCTTCTTGTTAGTTATCATTGGTGCTATAATGCCAACCCAATTCGGTTCCATTGCTGGACTACTATTTAATTTCACCACGAACAATTTTGGTTGGTTTTACTTATTGGCAGTATTTATTTTTGTGATTTTTTTAATAGGATTATCTGTTAGTAAGTATGGGAAGGTTCGTTTAGGACCAGCTAATTCTCGACCGGAATACCCATTCTTTACTTGGATTGGAATGTTATTTTCTGCTGGATTCGGTGCAGGGTTAGTATTTTGGGGAGTGGCTGAGCCGATGAGTCATTTCTTTGAAACACCATTTCCTGATTTGCAAGCACAAAATGAAGAGTCTGCAAGAGTTGCTATGGGTTATGCTTTTTTCCATTGGGGGATAAGCCAATGGTCTGTATTTGCGGTTGTTGGCTTAGTAATTGCATATTTACAATTTAAAAAAGAGAAAAAAGGGCTTATTTCTATCGCAATCGAACCAGTTGTCGGCAAAAACAAAGCGCTTGGAGGAACGATTGATTCTCTTGCTGTCATTGCAACCGTTATGGGTGTAGCTACATCACTCGGACTTGGCATATTGCAAATGAATGGAGGATTAACATCTGTTTTTAATATACCAAACTCCATTTGGGTGCAAATAGCCATAGCCGGAATTATGCTGATTACGTATCTTTTGTCTTCTAGCACAGGTTTAAATAAAGGAATTAAGTGGCTTAGTAATCTCAATCTGGCTATCTGCCTTCTATTGCTCGTTTTTGTTTTCATGGCAGGTCCTACTGTGTTTATCTTAAATACATTTGTATTAGGAATTGGGGACTATCTATCCAGCTTTATTCAATACAGTTTGCGACTCACGCCATATACTGGTGACTTATGGGTAAGGGACTGGACTGTGTTTTATTGGGCTTGGGCGACTGCTTGGTCACCCTTTGTAGGGGCATTTATTGCCCGTGTATCCAAGGGAAGAACCATTAGAGAGTTTGTCTTTGGTGTGCTTGTAGTTCCCCCGGTAATCGCTTGTTTGTGGATTGCAGCGCTTGGCGGTACAGCTATTCACAGTGATCTATTTAATGGTACAAAAATTGCTGAAGCGGTTAACGCAGACATGGCAGTTGCCTTGTTTGAAACTTTTGGAACGCTACCTCTTACAACGGTGGTATCCCTTCTTGCTCTATTTCTCATTTTTACTTTTCTTGTAACTTCTGCTGATTCAGCGACGTACATTCTTGGAAGTATGACCTCAAAAGGAAGTCTAAATCCGGCTTTGGTAGTGAAAATCATTTGGGGAGTTCTCATTACTGCAATTGCCGTTGTTTTATTACTAGCGGGAGGATTGGATGCATTACAAACAGCTTCACTTATATCTGCATTGCCTTTTACAGTAATATTATTAATCATTGTTGCATCATTCTTAAAAATGATAAAAAAAGAACCAGATATTAAAAAGAAAGAACGACTAATAAGTAAGTAACTATGTACAAAGTTAAAAAAGAGCTGATGCAAAATGCATCAGCTCTTTTTTATGTGAAGGTTTCGCTGACTTTACTTCCTATTAGGAGAGAATACAATATTTTCAGATATATGCTAACCCCTGCCTATTAAAATACGTTATACTATATAGTAGAAAAAATTAGAAAATTCTTCAGGGGGCATTTTAGAATGGAAAATCTTTTAAAGGCTAGAGAAAAAGTCAATAACGTTATTTATGGGAAAGAAGAAGTGGTTGATTTATTATTTGTTGCACTACTAGCTCAAGGTCATGTTTTACTTGAGAGTGTTCCAGGTACTGGTAAAACAAAACTTGCTAAAAGCTTCGCTAAAGTGATAAACGGCACATTCAGCCGTGTCCAGTTCACACCAGATGTATTACCAAGTGACATTACCGGTATTCGTTTCTTTAATCCTAAAGTACAAGAATTTGAATTAAGGATTGGGCCAATTGCTACCAATGTGTTACTTGCAGATGAGATAAACCGAGCAACACCGAAAACGCAGTCAAGTTTACTTGAAGCTATGGAAGAATATCAATCTACCGTTGACGGGGAAACGATTAAAATTTCTTTACCATTTATCGTAATAGCGACGCAGAACCCTGTAGAGAGCAATTATGGCACATTTCCGTTACCTGAGGCGCAGTTAGATCGTTTCTTGTTTAAACTGGATCTAGGCTATCCTTCAATTTCTGAAGAGAAACGCATTTTAAATACATACCGACGAACGGATCCATATGATGCTGTCGAGGCCTCTTTATCTATTGACACGATTCGTGAATTACAAGATGAGATTAAATTAATTACCGTATCAGAGGTAGTTGCAGATTATCTACTTGAGCTTGTTCATGCATCAAGGGAACATTCTGATGTAGAGCTAGGGATAAGTCCACGTGGGATGCTGGCTTTAATGCGAGCAGGGCAAGCTTATGCATATATGAAGGACAGAGATTATGTAACACCACAGGATATTAAAACGCTAGTTCCATATGTGTTTGAGCACAGACTCATTCTTTCCATGGAAGGTTCCATAAAGAAGACAGCAAAGGAGATTGTTAAGGAGATTATTCACGCTACTGCTGTACCAGTTGAAGAAGGAGCAATGGTGGAATGAAATGGCAAAGAGACCATGCAATAGAGGGGAAGGCTGGGTATGATTATGTTCTTTTAGCCATCATCCTGTTGGCAGTTATAGGCGTGATGTTTAATATCACCATCCCATTTCTGGGTGTAGGTGCCGTCACTGCCTACTTACTAATTTTTAAATGGTATGATAGTGGAATTGGCAAAAATATATTGTTAGAAAATCCATCGAGAACGATAAAACTTTTTCCTGATGAAACCGCCAATTTAGATTTAAATATGGAAAATCGCTCTATATTTCCCATGATTAATGGAGAATTTCAGTTGCAAATGGGGCCTGCTGTAAAAGCTTATAAACATGCAAAGGATGAGGAGACGTACTGGCATAAACTAAAAATCCCATTATCTATCTTACGTAAAAGAAAAACACACATATCCATTCCGGTCATTGCGAAACAGCGAGGTGTTGCGAAGGTGCATAATATCATGTACTATTTTCCGCACCTATTTCATTTTGAATCGGCAATGATTAGATATACGCCATTTTTCAGGACAGAATTTGTTGTGTTTCCAAGGTTGCTTGAGGTAAAGGGAGTAGAAGCTGTATTTCAGATGATGCCTGGTAAGGGAAGATCCCCTTTTTCTCCGTATGAAGACATACAAAGTCCATTAGGAACCAGAGAGTACCATTATAGTGATCCATTTCACCGGATCAATTGGAATGCTTCTGTCAAAACACAAAAACTTCAAACCAATGTATATGAGCGGGAAATTAATCGATCTTTTGTGTTTCTCGTTAACATAGGAAAATCTAAAACATCAAATATGGTGCAAACGAATCAACACATGGAAGCATTGCTTTCCTATACAGCATATTTATCTAAGGTTGCAACAGAAATGGATATTCCTTTTGAATTGTTTATTAATGCTCGAAGACCAGGGAAGATTCCAGTTCTCCATATCCCTGAGGGAGAAGGGAAAAGACATTATGGTACAACCTTAGAGATGTTGGCAAGAATCCATAAACAATCACTGGTTTTCCCATTTGATAAGATGCTCTTCAACATTGGAAACCAACTTACACATCATAAGACATGTATCATTATTGGTGAACTTACAGAGGATTCCCTCCACCTCTTGGATAAATGGAAAAAGAAGAATGTTAGCATCTTCCATGTTCCTTATTCAGATGGTACATCCGTAGTAAAACCACTTGGGCAGGAGGTACTGTCACATGCTAAATAGCCATGCAACAACCCGATATGCATACCATTTCGTAAGTGAGGCGCTCATCATTTTTATGGTTCTCATGCCCTGGTTCCATCACAGTTTAATGTGGGTTCCGTATTGGAGTTATTTGGTCGTTATTTTAGTGGCATGCTTTATTTTTAGTCTTATCACGATTTACACAAACAACTATATTGTTTATGTTTTAATGGCACCTATATTATTTGGTGTGTTTTTTCTGTTAGACTATCCAATGTTATATAGTATCGTATTAAGCGGTTTGTTGGTATGGCGTTACATCAATATAAGGAAGGAAGACATTATTAGTAGAGAAAGTAGTTACATTCTGTTAACTCTATTATTAATGGTAGTGGTTGGCATGTTGGTTCCTGATGTTAGAGCGATGCTATTTCCTTTTCTTGTTATACTACTTAACGTTATTGGGTATTTATGGAGTCATCTTGCAGCATTATCAAAAACGGAAAGAAAACAGGTTGATAAGAAATTAATCCCTGCCTTTGTTGGTATCTTAATTGCTGGTGCTTTGCTTATATATTTAACGTACGACTTATTCAGTTGGATGATGACGAACCTATTTTATGGCGTTATATCACTTATAGGAGGGACGTTAAGTTGGTTTGCTAATTTGTTACAATTTATTGAAATGCCAGAACGTGGATGGCCTGATCAAGAGAACCAAACGGAAGCAGGCGACGGGTATTGGAATAAAATAGAAAATAATTCGTTGGTGGAGCAAATAACACCATACCTCGCAATAGCTGCTGTGATCACGCTGGTTCTCTTCGCGATTGTTTTACTCGTTCTATTCTGGAGAAAACGGTTTAAAAAACCGCTTTCCGTAGAAGAAGCTGACAGTTCGGTTTCCTATAGTGCATTAGACAGTCATTCAGACATGGATTCAGGTAGAACTTCACGGTTTAATCGCTGGCTTAATAAACCAAAGCACCCTATACGTAAGCTTGTTTACCAGTTTGAGAGAAAAGCACATAAAAATAAAAAAGGCAGAAGGAAGTACGAGACAATTGAGGAATGGTTTAACAGGATAGATGTTAACGCCGATTTGGAGATTTATCAAAAGGTAAGATATGGAGAGATGGAGCAGGTAAGCGAATCGGACGTAACAAAGCTTCGTTCTGCAATTAAGGAAGCGGATCTTCAATTTGACGTGAACCAATAGGCTGCTTGCCACATTGAATGACCCCCACTTAACGGACGTTTGAAGTGGGGGATTCCTAAGAACACCTTCGTAACCGAAAGTTATGTTATTAGGCTATCCCTGCGTCCCCGCAGTTAGAAGTCGTAACGCTTCATTTTTAAGGTTTAAGCTTGCGTTTTTATCCCGGTCATGACGTGCGTTGCAATGAGGACAAACCCATTGGCGCAACCCGAGGTTTTTAACGGCTTTGTTTTGATAGCCACAATTTGGTGTGGAACAAAGCTGACTAGACGGAAAATTTCTGGCAACGGTTATCACGCGCTTCCCATACCAAGCCGCTTTGTATTCCAGCAACTGTCGAAACTGTGACCAGCTCACTTCGCTAATGGCTTTTGCCAATTTATGATTTTTCAGCATGTTGGACACCTGCAAGTCTTCGATCCCGATAATGTCGTGGTTTTTGACAATAGCAGTAGATATCTTATGCAGGTAATCCTGCCGTGCATTGCTGATACGCTCATGGAGACGTGCCACTTTTCGCTTTTGTTTTTGATAGTTCTTGGCGTCCTGTAAGGCTCGTTTTTGCTTTATCGCCAGCTCTTTCCGCCGTGATAGAGTACGCTGTTCTTTTGCCAATCGATACTCTAATGTACGAAAATGTTTTGGATTTTTATATACTGTTCCATCCGAAAGGACGGCAAAATCTTTGAGTCCAACGTCGATGCCAACAGAAGTACCTGTTTTGGCTAACGGTTTTACTTCTGTTTCAGCTAAAACCGAAACAAAATATTTTCCACTCGGATTTCGCCTTATCGTAGCGCTCAGGATACGTCCGTCAATTTCCCGGCTCTTGGAAAATCTGACAAGACCTAATTTTGGCAATTTGAGTTTGTTCCAAACCACCGCTATATTATGATTGGTACACTTTGTCGTATAAGACTGAACAGGATTTTTCTTTGACTTAAACCGTGGCGCTTTATTTTGTTTTTTAAAAAAGCGGTTATAAGCATCAGCCAAGTGTTTAAGTGCTGACTGCACGGCTATGCTATCCACTTCTTTGAGCCACACCAGTTGCTTTTTGAGTTGTGTCAGCTGGGCGGAACAAGCCTTGTATGTCAATCCTTTTCCCGTCTTCGTGTAAGCTTCATTCCATTGATTCAGAAAATGATTGAACACAAAACGGGAGCAACCAATCGTCTTCGCAATGAAGACTTCTTGTGAGGCAGTTGGATAGATACGGAACTTATAGGCTTTGTGAATAGACATATTTTTCACAACTTTCTTATATGAATAGTACATCTATTATATCAGGAAAACACGCACAAATGTTCGTTATTTGTATGTAATACAGGAAAACCAGACAATTCATCTCCACCCTAGCTAAGCTTGAGGATGGAGTCTTCTTGTCCAAAGCCGATAAAATAAATTATTCTTAGAGCATAGATTTACAGGTCTTCTTTTTATTTGTACTTAAATGACTTCTTTTTAGCTTCCTAACTTGGTTTACGATGTTTATTCACGAAGAGTTAAGGATAAATACTACTAAGAGTAGAACTACTATGTAAAGGAGTGCCGATCATATGAACTTTAATAAAGAAATTGAAAAGCTTGAGAACATAAGAAGAGAAGGGCCCAATAAAGTGTTTACGATGTATTTAAATACGGATCCATCTGACCCTGAACAACAGGGGGGAGAATGGAAGATACATCTCAAAAACGGGTTACGTAATTTTGAGCAATACTTGGAGGAATCGGGCGATAAAGAAGAACTTAAAAACTTTCAACTCGTTAAACAAAAAGTAGAAAAGTTTGTTCAAGGAAATGAACAGGAATTTTTAAGAAGCGTCTTCATAATTGCTACAGCTGACGAAGAAGTCTGGTTTGCGGATCGTGTGCAAATGCGGATGAACACGGAATTTTTCTGGCAAGAGACCCCAGAGTTAACCCAGTTACGTAAATTAACTGACGTCTATCCGAAATCAGGGATTATCCTTGTTCAACAGGATGAAATTAAAGTAATTGAAGCTTATTTAAATGAAATTGAAGATACGGATTCGTTTGAACTAGATTTAGACACAAATGATTGGCGAAAAAAGAAAGGTCCTAGACCTGCTTTAGGTCAAGGATCAACCATGCAAAAAGACGGTTTCCAATCTCGTTTTAATGCTAATAAGCACCGTTGGTACAAGCAGATTGCACCAAAACTTGATAAACGAGCGAAGGAACACGAATGGGAGAAACTATTTGTAATTGGTGAGCCTGATCCTGCCAATGCTTTGACTGAGGAATTGAATAAGCCAGTTGAAAAGGTTATTCAGAAGAACATGCTCGATCATGAAGAATCAAAGGTACTTGAAGAAGTGTTTGCGTAATTACAGCAAATTAAAAAAGGGCTGGGACATAACGTCCCAGCCTTTTTTAAACGCTAACAATAATAAGAAAAAACTGCTTATTTACCGCTCCGGAAAATATTGCGCTTTCCGTGGGCACGGCCTCAGCCTCCTCAGAAGCAAAGAACGCTTCTTCCGGGGTCTTCGGACTCGTGCTGTTCCCACTGGAGTCCTCACATTTTTCCTTCGCTAAAGTGTGATTCACATATCGAAAAAATAGGGTCTATCCGGATGTATTCGAACTTTTTCTACAATATTCTGTTTGAATATCCGGTTTTTTTCTTGTTTAATTTTCTTGTGTCCCATCCTCTTTGAAATTAGATGCAATATGTAATCGCAGTGTGGATTATGTAGAGTTATTCAACAGATAGAGAATTGCAGTAGCAGTGCTGATTGATAGAAGTAATGAGCTGCAAATGTATAGGAATGCCTGCTTATATTTATGTTCCAGTAATAGCAGGATCGTTTCATTTCCAAATGTAGAAAAAGTGGTAAAAGCTCCACAAAAACCTATGCCTGCAAAGGCCCATACGAAGTCTGAAATGTTTGATTGCAGATGCTGGTAAAATAAGTATGCAAGCAGAGCAGATCCTATAATGTTAACAAGCCATGTCCCAACAAGACGTTTTGTCACATGGAAAGCTACTAAAAATCGGAAGATACTTCCAAAAAACCCCCCGATCGCTACAGAAATGATCATACGCTAGAACGCTCCAATCGATATGCAAGCTTTAATCCAAGAAAGCAACATGCTAACCCAGCTATAATACTAATAAACACGTAACTAACTGCAAGAATGGGGATCTCGCTCCACAACAAAATGGTTTCCAGGGTTAAGGTTGAAAAGGTGGTAAAGGCCCCGATCAGCCCCACAGTTAACGCAGTAAAAATGGCCGGGGATAAACGCTTTTTTATTATATTTAAATGCATTAGAAAACTGAGCAGAAAGCATCCTACTAAATTAGCAATTAGTGTAGCGAAAGGAAAAATTGAATCGGCAGGAAAAGCAACTGATATAGCATACCGGCCTACTGCCCCCAACATCCCACCTAACCCTACACTAAACGCGATTTTCCAATCTCTAATTCTCATGCTGATTTACAAGCTGGACATAGTCCGTAGATTTCGAATTTATGGTCTTCAATCTCATACTGATGCAAATCAGATTGCACAGCGTCCATCGGGCAAACCGAAATTTCTTTCGTTTTTCCACAATCTTTACAGATGAAATGATGATGGTGGTGATCTGTACAATTGAATCGAAAATGTTTTTCACCATTTAATTCGGTAGTTTCCAATATACCTACATCATTATACAAGTGCAGATTACGGTACACAGTATCAAAGCTAATACCGTCATAACTCTCCTCTAAATGCCGGATAAGTTCTTTGGCTGTACGATAACCATCCGCTCTTGAAAAAAAGGCTAAAATGTCCTTACGTTTTCCAGTCGTTTTATATCCATGTTGCTTTAAAAGTTCAATTGCTTCTTCTATACTCATTAGGCTTCCCTCACTTTTCTAGGCTTCCATGTTATTCGCTTTAGAGCAATGGATAGAAGTAAAATGATAATGGAGACCATGACAATGGTTCCACCTGGTGGAATACTTAAATAATAACCTGATATTAATCCTATAATAACAGCTAATTCGCCAAAAACAATAGATAGAAACATCATTTGTTTAAAACCTCTGGCAAGCCGCATACTTGCTGCCACAGGAAGTGTCATCAAGGCAGATACAAGTAAAACACCTACTATACGAATGGATGCTGCGATGACAAGTGCTGTAAGTACGATGAACAGTAAGTGAATACGTTTTGCGTGTATACCTGATACTTTTGCATGTTCTTCATCAAAGGATAATGTCACTAATTCCTTGTAAAATAACGTAATGATAATCACTATAAAGATAGCAATACCAGCAATTGATAAGAAATCCTGTTTACTTACGGCTGATACCGATCCAAATAAATAATTAAATAGTTCTGTATTAAAGCCGTCTGCCAGTGATATAAAAATCAGGCTTAGTCCGACACCACCTGATAAGATAATGGGAATTGCAAGTTCCTGATAAGCATGATAAACACCTCGAAGCTTTTCGATAAATATGGATCCTAGTACGGAAAAGGCCATCCCCCCATAGAGTGGTGTAATTCCCACAGCAAACTTTTTGTCCAAAAAGAGGCCAAAAGCTATTCCTGCTAAAGTAACATGTGAGAGGGCATCCGCTAAAAGGGATAGTCTTCTAACCACGATGAAGGTGCCTAGCAGTGGTGCGATGATACCAATCAATAAACCAGTTAAAAAAGTATGTCGTAAAAAGTCATATTCAAAAAAATCAGCTAGCATGTTCTTTCCTCCATTAATGATCGTGTGTTACAAGGTTTACAGGATGCCCGTAAAGCTTTGATAGATCTCTATCTGTTAATGATTTATATTCTTCCGGCTTTCCATGAAAATGGAGCGTTGTGTTCAAACAAGCAATTTCTGTTGCATGTTCGGTCATGGTTCCTGTGTCATGTGTAACCAGCAATAACGTAATGCCATACTGCGTATTCAAACGGTAAAGCATTTCATAAAAGCGTTGTACATTTTCATAATCCACTCCGACTGTTGGTTCATCAAGAATCAGTAACTCCGGATTGTTTACAAGAGATCTTGCAATAAATACGCGCTGTTGCTGACCTCCAGATAGGTTTCCTATATTTTCGTAGGCATAATCAAGCATGCCAACCTGGTCTATTGTTGATAAGATTTTTTCCTTATGCGTTTTGTTAAAAAACTTCAAATAACCAACCTTCGCTGTCAAGCCCATTGAGACTACTTCATACACCGTTGCTGGGAATCCTTTATTAAATGAATTGGCTTTTTGCGATACAAAACCAATTTTATTCCAATCCTTAAATTTATCTCTAGGCTGCTGCAATAATTCAATGGACCCCTTATCAGGGTTAATGAGACCTAGCAGAAGTTTTATAAGGGTCGTTTTCCCGCCACCGTTTGGACCGATCAGTCCCATAAAAGCACCTTGTGGAATAGAGAAATTGATATTTGTCAGTACATCTTTTTGTTCGTATGCGTACGATACATCTTGCATTCGGACCACGAAATTGTCCATGTTATTCCTTCTTTCTAGTTTGTAGCGGATTCCTTTTTCACACGGAACCTATCCCCATTAGTATTGCACGAAGATCAGATGGCATGCCAATGGGGCTATAGATATAATTCGCTCGTTCATCTATTAAATTTATACTAAAACTATCTTATCGTACCCGCGGCAAAATGTAAATAAGAATGATTACGTTTTGTGCGAGGAGGTTTTAGAAAAGAAAAAGTGGGATACATCAAAAGAAAGATATCTTTTAAATAAAGGGAGGAATCACCATGCAAGCGACACTAGAAGTTCAAGGCATGACATGTGAAAATTGTGAAACAAAAGTGAAACAAACAGTAGAGTCTTTTAATGGCGTAACAGGTGTAGAAGTACACATCAATACAGGAAGCGTAGATGTAATTTATGATGAAGCTGAAGCCAAGTTGTCTGAATTGCGACAAGCAGTAGAAGCAAAAGGTTACAGTGTTGTAGTATAGGAAAATAGGTGCACAGCGCTACTATCTTAAAGTCGGTTAATTCCTTTTAGGGCTGGTTCTTAATAGGAAGCAGTCCTTTCTATATTTGAATTCATAACAAACTATATACGAAATATGATAAAAGGTGATAAAATAGTCTTAATCTTGACAAGAGAAAATTATTTTTTATTTGGGGGTAATTAGCTTGGAACAGCTTTTGAGAAACTTCTTTTTATTTTTATCAAAAAATAAAACGCTAACAAAATTAGCGAAAAAGTACGGGTTACGCTTTGGTGCTGCTCGTTTTGTTGCAGGGACAGATATTGATAGTGCAGCAAAAAAAATTAAAGAAATAAATGAAAACGGATACGTTGTTACGGTGGACCATTTGGGGGAATTTGTCGATAATGAGCAGGAAGCAAGGGAATCTGCGGATGAATGCATCCATGCTATAAATGTCATCGCCGAACAAAAATTAGATTCACAACTCTCCTTAAAGCTTACTTCTATGGGCCTTGATATTTCCCATGAGTTGGTCATGGAAAATATGCATCGCATCCTGGAAGCTGGAAAAAAACATAATGTCACCGTGACAATCGATATGGAAGATTTTGAACGCTGTGAAAAAACATTAAATATATTTAAGGAATTAAAACAGAAATATGATAATTTGGGGACGGTTCTTCAGGCCTATCTTTACAGAGTGGAAGAGGACATTGAGGGATTAAACCCTTATAACCCATATCTTCGTCTTGTGAAAGGTGCTTATAAGGAATCACCTGAGGTTGCGTACCCAAATAAGAAGGACGTTGATGAGACATATAAAAGGATAATAAAACAGAATATACTTTTGGGGAATTATACAGCAGTGGCAACACATGACGAAGCGATCATAGCCTATGTAAAAGAATTGGAAAAGGAAGAGGGAATAGCTAGGGATCAATTTGAATTCCAAATGCTCTATGGTATTCGGTTGGATCTTCAAAAGGCACTTCTTAAAGAAGGATATAAAATGCGAGTATATGTACCATATGGAAAGGATTGGTATGGATACAATATGCGAAGACTTGCAGAGCGTCCGGCAAATGTTCTATTTGTTTTAAAAGGAGTATTTAAAAAGTAATTGTTGCAAAGCCCTGGGTTCTCTCAAAAAGAGAACCAGGGAACTAAAAACGAATTAAAAAAACATCCGAGGGATTCTTTTTTCTCTTGCGAATTATCAGAATTTCATTTATAGTAAAGAATAGATGGATAGGGAGCTATCTTTTATTTTTACTCAAAAAATGAATGAGTATTCATTCAAGTCGGTAATGGGGGAGATAATATGAAACAATCTATCAAGCGTGCAGCTGTTTTAGGTTCTGGAGTAATGGGATCTGGGATTGCTGCTCATTTGGCGAATTGTGGTATACACACAATAATGCTTGATATCGTGCCGAAGGAATTAACGAAAGAGGAATTAGCTAAAGGTCTTTCATTAGAAGATAAGGTTGTACGGAACAGAATTGCTGCGCAAAGCAAAAAGGCATTGCTAAAGCAGAAGCCTGCAGCACTAACTACCAAAAAAAGCCTGGACTTAATCGAAGTTGGAAACATGGAAGATGATATGAACAAATTGGCAGAGGTGGACTGGATCGTTGAGGTTGTGGTGGAAAGCCTTCCTATTAAGAAAAAGGTATTTTCCCGAATTGATGAGATTCGTAAGCAGGGTGCAATTGTAAGCTCCAACACCTCGGGGATATCTGTTGAAAAGATGGCCGAAGATTGTTCAGAGGATTTTAAAAAGCATTTTCTCGGAACCCACTTTTTTAACCCACCTAGATACTTAAAATTATTAGAAATTATTCCAACAGTAAAAACGGACCCAGAAGTTGTTGCCTTTATGAAAATGTTTAGTGAAGATGTTTTAGGTAAAGGGGTCGTAGAAGCAAAAGACACCCCAAACTTTATCTCGAATAGAATCGGAACCTATGGCTTACTGATAACAGTAAGGAAAATGCTGGAGGGTGGCTATAGCATTGGAGAAGTCGATTCCGTTACAGGACCGATAATTGGCCGTCCAAAGAGCGCAACGTTTCGTACCCTAGATGTTGTTGGGTTGGATACATTTATCCACGTGGCCAAAAATGTCTATGATCAAGTAGATGGAGAAGAAAAAGAAGTATTTACAGTTCCAGACTTTATGAAAGAAATGTTAAATAGGGGCTGGCTTGGGGCGAAATCAGAACAAGGATTTTTCCTGAAAAAGAAAGGGAAAGATGGCAGTGCGATCTATGAACTAAACACCGAAACATTGGAATATGAAGAACGGAAAAAGTTAAAATCTGCTGCTATGGAAATGGCAAAACAGGAAAAAGGAACACGCAGAAAATTGAAAGCGCTTGTAAACGCGCGAGGAGATAGGGCTGGAGATCTTGTTTGGTCCATGCTCAAACCCGTTCTCTTATATTCCGCCAGACTTTGTGGTGAGATAGCAGATGATGTATTATCAATCGACCAGGCAATGAAGTGGGGATTTGGTTGGGAATTAGGGCCATTTGAAACATGGGATGCAATTGGTGTGGAAGCTTCTGTCACAAGAATGAAGGAAGAAGGGGAAGACATACCAGAGTGGGTAGAAAACATGCTGGAGAGAGGTGTCTCTTCCTTTTATAAACAAGATAAAGGATCTTCCTTTTTCTATCAAAAGGGCGAATATACCCAGCAGGAGTTTAATAAAAAAGAAATTCATTTAAAACGGCTAAAAGAAAGTAATGGCGTTATAAAAAAGAATGCAGGTGCTAGTTTTATAGATTTAGGGGATGGAGTAGCAGGGCTAGAATTCCATTCGCAAGGAAATTCCATCGGACTTGATATTATCCAGATGATGAATTATGCAATTGAAGAGACGGAAAAAAATTACGAAGGCCTTGTTATTGGGAACCAAGGAAAGAACTTTTGTGTTGGCGCAAACCTCGCCATGATGCTAATGGAAGCACAGGACCAAAACTTCATGGAGTTGGACATCGTTGTTCGGCAATTTCAAAACATGGCAATGCGAATTAAATATGCTGCGAAACCAGTAGTAGCAGCACCGTTTAATATGGTTCTTGGTGGAGGGGCAGAAGTATCATTACCAGCAGCGGCCATACAGGCTTCACCTGAAACATATATTGGATTAGTAGAGTTTGGCGTCGGTTTGATCCCTGGTGGTGGAGGAACAAAAGAATTGTACTTAAAGCAATTACGTAATTTGCCAAAGGGTATTCAGTTTGATCTTACCAAAGTGGCTAACGATGTATTTGAAAAAGTAGCAACGGCTACAGTTTCTAAATCTGCTGCTGAAGCAAGAGAGAATGGATTTTTAAATGCCACAGATTCGATTAGTGCAAACCCAGACCATCTATTATATGACGCTAAAGAGAAAGTGCTTGCTCTAGCAAAAGCTGGGTACCAATCGCCACTTCCTGAGCAAATCCCAGTGGTAGGAGATTCAGGTTATGCAGCTATGCTATTGGGCGCTCAAAACTTACACCGGAGTGGCTATGCTTCAGTGCATGATGTGAAGATAGCGGAGAAATTGGCGTACGTTTTATCAGGTGGGCGTATGAAAGAAGGAACACTCATAAATGAACAAGCGATGCTTGATTTGGAAAGAGAAGCGTTTCTTAGTTTAATTGGAGAGCCATTGACCCAACAAAGAATGCAACACATGTTAGTAAAAGGAAAACCATTACGCAATTAAATGCAGAGGGGGAAAAGTTGTGAAGGAAGCAGTTATTGTAGCAGGGGCAAGAACACCAGTCGGTAGAGCTCATAAAGGTTCTCTAGCTGAAAGCCGTCCAGATGATCTTGCCGCTTTAACGATTAAGGAAACATTAAGAAGGGCTGATAACTATGATGGCACGATTGACGATGTCATCATTGGTTGCGCCATGCCAGAAGCAGAGCAAGGAATGAATATGGCACGTAATATTGCTGGCCTGGCAGGCCTAAAGCATGATGTTCCGGGAATAACGGTGAACCGGTATTGTTCATCAGGGCTACAGAGTATTGCGTATGCAGCAGAACGTATTATGGTTGGTGCTAGTGATACCATTATCGCTGGTGGCGCAGAGTCAATGAGTCTGATCCCAATGGGTGGGCACGTGATTAAGCCCAATTCAAAATTGGTGCAACATGCTCCTGGTTATTATATGGGGATGGGTCACACAGCTGAAGAGGTGGCAAACCGTTTCAACATTTCGCGTGAAGAACAGGATGCATTCGCTGTAAGAAGTCATGAGCGGGCAGCAAACGCAATTAAAAATGGGAAATTTGCCGAAGAAATCGTGCCTGTTGAATTAACAAAGAGACAGATGAACACAAAGAATAAAGTAGAAGAAAAGCATACTAAGTTTGAAATGGACGAAGGAGTTAGAGCAGGTACAACTACAGAAATATTAGCAAAGCTTCGTCCAGCCTTTCATATGAAGGGTTCCGTAACGGCTGGAAATTCTTCACAAATGAGTGATGGCGCAGCTTCTGTTCTTTTAATGGATAGGGAAAAGGCACTAGCTGAAGGATTATCACCACTCGTTAAGTTTCGCTCTTTCGCAGTCGCTGGAGTGGAACCAGAAATCATGGGGGTAGGCCCAGTTGAGGCGATACCAAAGGCCGTAAAACAGGCAGGTTTAGAGCTTTCAGATATTGGCTTATATGAATTAAACGAAGCCTTTGCTGCCCAAGCAGTTAGGGTAATACACGCCCTAGATCTTGATGTAAATAAGGTGAATGTAAATGGAGGGGCTATCGCGCTTGGTCATCCGCTCGGTATGACGGGCACAAAGCTTACTTTAAGTCTTATTCACGAAATGAAACGTGAGCAAATCCAATTTGGCGTTGTCACGATGTGTATTGGCGGTGGAATGGGAGCAGCTGGTGTATTTGAACTTATATAGTCTGGTTAGAAACGGAAAATCATAATAAAGGGGAAATGGATGATGAGTGAAACAAAGGCTAAGTTGTTTAAAGGTGGGGCATTTTTAGTAGAAGATTTGACAGCAGATGATGTGATCACACCCGAAGATTTTACTGATGAACATAAAATGATAGCGAAGACGACTGAGGATTTTGTAATAGGGGAAGTACTTCCTAAAGTGGAAAACTTGGAAAATCACGAGTTTGAATATTCTGTTGAACTTTTAAAGAAAGCAGGAGAACTTGGGTTATTAGGTGCCGATGTACCTGAAGCATATGGAGGTCTTGCTCTTGATAAAATCAGTTCTTCGTTAATTACAGAGAAATTTTCCAGAGCAGGCGGGTTCTCTGTTACACACGGTGCACATGTAGGAATTGGCTCATTGCCAATTGTTTTCTTCGGAAATGAAGAACAAAAAGAAAAGTATCTTCCAAAACTTGCTACTGGCGAGTTACTAGCAGCATATGCCCTAACAGAACCAAGTTCAGGATCTGATGCATTAGGTGCCAAGACTACTGCAAAATTAAACGAAGCAGGTACGCATTATATACTGAATGGTGAGAAACAATGGATCACGAACTCTGCTTTTGCAGACGTGTTTGTTGTATATGCAAAAATTGATGGCGAGCATTTTTCTGCTTTTATTGTAGAAAGAGAGTATCAAGGAGTTTCTACAGGTCCAGAAGAGAAAAAGATGGGAATCAAAAGTTCCTCTACTCGTACACTGGTCCTGGAGGATGCTGAAGTTCCAGTAGAAAACCTACTTGGTGAAAAGGGCCGAGGGCATGTCATTGCATTCAATATTTTAAATGTTGGTAGGTATAAGCTGGCTATAGGCGGGGTCGGCGGCTCAAAACGAGCGCTTGAGCTAGCTGTTAAATATACGAATCAGAGAAAGCAATTCGAGACACCGATATCAAGTTTCTCTTTAACAAAGGAAAAGCTTGGAACAATGGCCGCTGAAATTTATGCCAATGAGAGTGCAGTTTATCGTACCGTTGGACTGTTTGAACAACGAATGGGCTCCTTAACCGAGGAACAGTTAAAAGACGGTAGGGAGGTAGCGCGAGCTATTGCGGAATACCAAATTGAATGTTCCATGAATAAATACATGTGTACCGAATTATTAGATTTCACTGCCGATGAAGCTGTTCAACTACATGGCGGATATGGGTTTATGCAGGAATATGAAGTGGAACGTATCTACCGCGATTCCCGAATAAACAGAATTTTCGAAGGGACAAATGAAATTAATCGTCTTCTTGTTCCAGGGACATTATTGAAAAAAGCTATGAAAGGTGAGCTACCATTATTGCAAAAGGCACAAAGTCTTCAGGAAGAACTCATGATGATGATGCCGGAAGAAGTAGGCGATGAAACATTAGCTCAAGAAAAATATTTACTAAGAAATGCGAAAAAAATGGTATTACTTGGCGCAGGACTTGCCGCACAGAAATATATGAAAAAGCTTGAAAAGGAACAAGAAATTCTTGTTAACCTTGCAGATATGACAGCAGAAGTATACAACATGGAAGCGGCCATCTTGAGAACCGAAAAGGCGATAAATAAAACTGGATTAGAAAAGAATAATCTAAAACTGCAATATACACAGGTTTATGTTCAAGAGGCATTTAATCGTATTGAAGCTGACGCGAAAGAAACATTAATCGCTGTTGAAGAAGGAGACACGCTAAGAATGATGCTTTCTTCATTAAGAAAGCTTACACGTCACACACCAACAAACGTTGTAGCTAAGAAAAGAGAAATTGCAGAGCAAATAATTGAGGAAGAGAAGTATATCGTTTAATTATAAATGCGCTTAAAGTCAAATGCATTCGAATTTTCACGAAAATATTCGAATGATCGTTTGGCTTTTTGCTTCTAAAGAGACTCGTCTTTTTATGGATTAATGTGCCATTGCTTATAACTACCATTCAACTCGTCATGTCTCTTACATATTTGCTATAATAGAAGCAAAATAACGAGTAGGGTGGTTAAGTTAATGGCACTTACGTTTTATTGGTACCCAAATTGCGGTACTTGCAAGAAGGCCAAAAAGTGGTTGGAAGAAAATCAGGTTGATTTCCATGCTGTTCATATTGTGGAAAATACACCGACTGAGCAAACAATTCTTGAACTAATTAAGAAGAGTGGACTGCCAGCAAAGAAATTTTTTAATACGAGTGGTAAAAAATACCGAGAAGGAAATATTAAAGAGAAAATAGCGAATGCATCCGACGAGGAAATGGCAGCTATTCTAGCAACAGATGGGATGCTTATAAAACGCCCGATTGCTACAGACGGTCAAAAGGTGACAGTCGGTTTCAAGGAAGAAGTTTATAACGAGACTTGGCAATCTGACTAAATTTATGACTAGAAAAATACGGGCAAATTGGGTTATAGTTAGATTGATTACATAATGGAGGGATGACAATGAGCATACCAAAGGACTTATTATATTCTAAAGAGCATGAGTGGGTTAAAAAGGAAGACGGCAAACTACGTATTGGAATTACTGATTTTGCTCAGGATGAACTGGGAGATATCGTATTTGTTGAGCTTCCAGAAGTTGGAGATGAATTGGAACTTAATGAACCATTCGGTAGTGTAGAATCTGTAAAAACAGTTTCTGAATTATATGCTCCAGTTAGTGGTAAAGTAGTAGAAGTGAATGCAGATTTAGAAGACAGCCCTGAATTCGTTAATGAATCCCCATATGAAAAAGCTTGGATGGTAGTAATAGAGCCATCTGAACAAGCGCAATTAGATGAACTTCTGAACGCTGAGGCATATGAGGCAGTGCTTAACGATGAAGAATAAAGAATAAAAAAGGGAGGCTAACGTGCATCTTTATAAAAGTTGTATAGTTAGCCTTCTTTTCTTCATATACTCTTATTAGGAAATAATATTAGAAAAAACATTTTGCTTGATTTTCGAGGAGAGCTATGTAACCATGTCACATGAAAATGAGAAAATAATCATTGTAGAGGGTTTAACAGATAAACGACAAGTTAAAAAGGTTATTACAGATGAAGTAACAATTGTTTGTACCAATGGAACACTTGGAGTGGAACGTCTAGATGAATTACTTGAGACTTATGAGCTTGACTATAAGGACGTGTATATTTTAGTGGACGAAGACTATTCAGGCATAAAGTTACGTAAACAGTTGGCGAGAGAGCTCCCACATGCAGAACATATATATGTCAGCAGTGAATATCGGGAGGTCGCGACAACACCTGAACAAGCGCTTGCCACAGCGCTGGTAAGTAAACGGATAGCGGTTAACCCTCTATTTTTATTATGAGGCAGATTGGTTAGGTGATTTTTTGCAAGAAATAACAAAGAAACAACTAAATGATGGCGATTATTTGCTTTATATCTATACTCCCTTTTGTGGTACCTGTGCACTTGCAAGAACCATGCTGGAAAAAATTGAGCAAGTGCACAAGGAAACCATTTTCTATGAGATGAATGCATCCCTTTATCCAGAGTTTATGATCGAGAATCAGGTGGAAAGCGTACCTTGTCTTTTCATTATGAAAGATAATCAGATAAAGGAGAAGGTTTATGCCTTTCAATCCATACCTAACATTTACGGCTATTTGATGGAGTATAAACCAGAACTTTTTGTAAAAAATTAATCTTAAATTATTTATTGACACAGTAAAAGTAGCATGATAGTATAATTCTTATCGAATTTAAGTGGATAAAAAAATAGACTCTTATCTTGAGCGGTGGAGGGACTGGCCCTGTGAAACCGCGGCAACCTTCAACTATTTTAATAGTTGAAAGGTGCCAATTCCTGCAAAGTGAAAACTTTGACAGATGAGAGAACGTGAAGACGATTTACTACGTCATTCTGTTCTTTCAGAATGGCGTTTTTTGTGCTATTTGGGCATACTATTGCTGAGGTTTACTAAGGAGGATTAACGTGATATCAATTGAAGGTTTGAGTAAGGTATTTACTTCAAACAAAAGCAGCGTAACTGCAGTAGAAAATTTAGATTTAAACATAAATGATGGCGATATATTTGGTGTGATTGGCTACAGTGGTGCTGGAAAAAGTACATTTGTCCGTTTGCTCAATAGACTTGAAGAGCCCACGGGCGGTAGCATTAAGATTAACAATGAAGATATTACCGCCATGACTGCGCGACAGCTAAGAATCGCAAGACAGGATATCGGCATGATTTTTCAGCATTTTAATCTGCTCTGGTCAAGAACAGTCGAGGATAACATTGCATTCCCATTGGAAATTGCTGGCGTGGCAAAAATGGACAAGCAAAAGCGTGTCCAAGAGCTCATCGATCTTGTTGGGCTATCAGGAAAAGAGAAAGCATATCCTTCCCAATTAAGTGGTGGACAGAAGCAACGTGTTGGGATAGCGAGAGCTCTTGCCAACAATCCCAAAGTATTGCTATGTGATGAGGCAACATCTGCACTAGACCCGGAAACAACGAATTCCATTTTGGACCTACTGGTAGATATTAATAAACAGTTTGGTTTAACGATTATATTAATAACCCATGAAATGCATGTAATTCGTAAAATATGTAATCACGTTGCCGTCATGGAGAGTGGAAAAGTAGTGGAACAGGGCGAAGTAATGGATGTCTTTCTCCATCCTCGTCAGCATGTAACCAAGAAGTTTGTGGAACAGGTAATGGGCAACGGTGAGGAAGATGAAAATATTCATGGCCTTACAGAGGTATACACAGAAGGAGAAATTATACGGCTTCATTTCATTGGTGAAACAACCAATCAGGCGCTTATTAGCCAACTTGCTAAGAATTATGAAGTGGAGATCAATATTCTGCAAGGTAAAATCACCCAGACACAAGCAGGTGCGTACGGTACCCTAATCGTACAAATTGCAGGGAATGAATTGGATGAAGCGGTTCGATTTATTAAAGAAAAATCCTCTGTGGAAATGGAGGTGATTAAGGGTGTTAAATAATATTAAAATAGAAGACCTTATTGAAGCAACGTATGAAACCTTCTATATGACAATAATAGCGTTAATTGGTACTTTTATTCTTGGACTTCTACTTGGTTTACTTCTCTATCTGACTTCAAAAGATGGAATATGGAAAAATAAAAGTGTCCATTTTATTGTATCAGCTATAGTGAACGTGTTTCGTGCCATTCCTTTTATTATTTTAATTTTCCTGTTGTTCCCGTTCACTAATTTCTTAATTGGTACGATGCGTGGCCCTACTGCCGCGTTGCCTGCATTAATTATTGGCTCTGCTCCTTTCTATGGGAGGTTGGTGGAAATTGGTCTTCGAGAAATTGATAGAGGAGTTGTCGAAGCAGCAAAGGCAATGGGGGCAAAAACTAGAACGATTATATTTAAAGTGCTACTTCCAGAATCTATGCCGGCATTAATATCCGGTATTACAGTAACAGCTATTGCGCTTATTGGTTATACAGCGATGGCTGGAGCAATTGGAGCTGGCGGTTTGGGGAGCTACGCATACTATTCGGGCTTTATGCGCCGGGACTTTGATATCGTGTTCCTTTGTACCGTACTCATTGTGATCATTGTATTTATCTTCCAATTTATTGGAGATATTATAGCAACTAAACTAGATAAACGATAAAAAAGAAGAGGGAGTTATCTAAAATGAAAAAAATTCTAATCCTAGTATCATTATTGGCTGTTCTTGCGTTAGCCGCTTGTGGCGGAGGGGATGAGTCTTCATCAGAAGGTGATAACAATACAATTAAGGTAGGTGCTTCTAGTATTCCGCATGCTGAGATCTTGGAAGAAGCAAAGCCACTACTTGAAGAGGAAGGCATTACATTAGAGGTAGAACCATACGAGGACTATGTTCTTCCAAACGATGATTTAGCAAATGGCGAAATTGATGCAAATTACTTTCAACATATTCCATACCTTGAGCAAACCATTGCTGATACTGGATATGAATTAACAGAAATTGGTGGTATTCATATCGAACCAATTGGTGTTTATTCCAAAGATATTCCGAGTGTAGATGATATCCCGGAAGGCACTGAAGTTATAATGAGTAATTCCGTACCTGACCATGGACGAATTCTTTCCTTGTTTGAAGCAAAAGGATTAATTACCCTTGATGAAAATGTGGACAAAGAAACGGCAACAGTAGATGATATTGTGGAGAATCCTAAAGAGCTTGAATTCTCACCAGATTATAATGCAGAGTTACTTCCAGAATATTATAATTCTGAGGAAAATGTACTTGTTGTCATCAACACAAACTTTGCTATTCAAGCGGGCCTAAATCCAATTGAAGATTCGCTTTTTGTGGAAGGTGAAGAATCTCCTTATGTAAATGTCATTGCGGTAAGGGAAGAGGACAAGGATGATGAAGCATTAAACAAGCTTGTAGACGTTCTTCATTCAGAAGAAATTCAGAACTTTATATTGGAAGAATATGAAGGTGCCGTTGTCCCAGTTGGCGGAAAAGAATAAAAAAATTGCAAATCTTGAGGATGCGCGTGAAAACAGCAGTTATCTAAAAGAACTTTTGGAAGGTCATTGTAGAATTTCTCAAATGAACAAATATAGAAGTAAAACGCTCAAAAGGGGTTTATAACTGAATTGTTCAGGGTACCGTATTGTGATACATTTATTCATGTACACAAAACGAAAGGATGGTTCACTATTAATAGTGGAATAAGCATGAACTATACACCAGAAATGGAAAAGGGCATGCAACAAGCACATAAAGTGCCTTACGCTGAGTATGAGAGAAAACTGGAAACTCGTCTAGAAGTGGAGAAAAGCCGTCAAAAGGAATATGAAAAAAGTAAAGCGCTCATAAATAATTTGGATAAAATGTAATTTGATTAGACCCTCATGAAAATGAGGGTCTATTTTTGTGAGGATGCATAATCTCCAATGATTTGACGTTATTCCAAGTAGACTTGCAATTAGCCATTTTTGTGTATTAAAATGAGTGGGAAATGTTATGAACTGGATAGCCTAAAAAAGTTGATAATAAATTTGAAATGCTTTAAGATTGTAATGAGAATAAATTGAGAATGGATATTGAATCCGTTTGAAAATAAGAAAAAAATAGTAGTTGGAGGTATCGTTATGGCTGGATCTACGTTAGAAATCAAGAATCTTCATGTATCAATTGAAGGCAAAGAGATATTAAAGGGTGTTGACCTTACTATAAAAGGTGGAGAATTCCACGCAGTGATGGGACCAAATGGAACAGGTAAATCGACATTGGCATCAGCTGTTATGGGACATCCTAAGTATGAAGTGACAGAAGGAAGCATCTTGCTTGATGGTGAAGATGTATTAGAAATGGAAGTTGATGAACGTGCACGTGCAGGTCTTTTCCTTGCAATGCAGTACCCAAGTGAAATTAGTGGTGTAACAACTTCAGATTTCCTTCGCTCTTCTATGAACGCACGTCGTGAAGAAGGAGACGAGGTTTCTTTAATGAAATTTATTAAAGAAATGGATAGTGCCCTTGATTATCTGGAAATCGATAAAAACATGGCACAGCGTTATTTAAATGAAGGATTCTCAGGTGGAGAGAAAAAGCGTAACGAAATCCTTCAATTAATGCTATTAAAACCAGAGATTGCTATTTTGGATGAAATTGATTCAGGTCTAGATATTGATGCACTTAAGATTGTATCCAAAGGAATTAACAAGCTTCGTGATGAAAACTTTGGTTGCCTGATTATTACGCATTACCAACGCTTGTTGAACTACATTACACCAGACCATGTACACGTTATGATGCAAGGCCGTGTTGTTAAATCCGGTGGACCTGAACTAGCGCAACGCTTAGAAGCAGAAGGTTACGAGTGGATTAAAGAAGAACTTGGTATCGAAGACGAAACAGTTGGGCAAAACGCGTAATAGTTAGGAGGGATACTATGTCTGTTGAAACAAAGCTGCCATATGACAAAGAATATATTAATCAGTTTTCCAAGGATAACAATGAACCGGAATGGATGAATTCTCTACGTCTTCAAGCTTTAGAGCAAATTGAGACGCTTGAATTGCCAAAACCTGATAAAACAAAAATCGGTAAATGGAATTTCAGTCGTTTCAAGCACTTAGCAGAAGGTGAAAAAATCTCATCATTAAAAGAATTGCCTGAAGCATTAGAAGGCTTCTTAGATGAAGAGAATATTCCGGAGAATCTTTTAATACAGCGAAATCACTCGGTTGCTTATGCAACACTTAGTGAAGAATTAAAGGAACAGGGCGTCATCTTTACAGATATTTTTACAGCTCTTCAAGAACATGAAGATCTTGTAAGAAGGTATTACATGAAGGACGCTGTTTCGGTTGATGAGCATCGTTTAACAGCACTACATGCTGCATTAATGAATGGTGGGATTTTCGTTTATGTTCCTAAAAACGTAGAAGTTAAAGTACCACTACAAGTTATCTTCTGGCAAGAGGATCCAGAAGCAGCATTGTTTAATCATGTGCTGGTTGTTGCCGATGAGAACAGTTCACTTACTTATGTAGAAAACTACATTTCTTATAATGAAACAGAAGAAACACTAGCAAATGTTGTAACAGAGGTTATTGCTCAAAATAATGCGAAGATCTCTTTTGGAGCAGTAGACAACTTTGCAGCAGGCACTACTGTATATAACAACCGTCGTGGTGTTGCTTACCGTGACGCAACGATTGATTGGGCCCTTGGCCAGATGAATGAAGGAAATACAGTGTCTGAAAACATCACGCACCTTGTTGGAGATAATTCACTATCCAATGCGAAAACCGTTTCTGTTGGACGTGGAAAACAAACACAGAATTTCACAGCGAAGATTGTGCATTTCGGTAAAAACTCAGAAGGCTATATCCTACAGCATGGTGTTATGAAGGATAGTGCTACTTCCATCTTTAACGGAATTGGAAAAATTGAACACGGTGCTTCTAAATCGAATGCTGAGCAAGAGTCTCGCGTTTTAATGTTAAGTGAAAAAGCTCGTGGAGATGCCAATCCAATATTGCTAATTGATGAAGATGATGTAACAGCAGGTCATGCTGCATCTGTTGGTCGTGTTGATCCATTACAATTGTATTATCTTATGAGCCGTGGTATTACCCAGGCTGAAGCAGAGCGTCTTGTTATTCATGGATTCTTAGCCCCTGTTGTAAACCAGTTGCCAATTGAATCCGTTAAAAATCAATTGACTGAGGTTATTGAAAGGAAGGTATACTAATGGATCTACATGCCATTAGGCAGGAATTCCCGATTTTAGATCAGGAAGTGAATGGCCACCCATTAGTTTACTTGGATTCTTCTGCAACCTCTCAAAAACCCAAAAGTGTGATAGAAGCATTAGATACGTATTATAGGCAAGATAATTCTAATGTCCATCGTGGTGTTCATACACTGGGTACACGGGCTACTGATAAGTACGAGGGCGCTAGAGAGAAAGTACGTAAGTTTATTAACGCAGAAACTACGAAGCAGGTCATTTTCACACGTGGAACGACTACTGCAATTAATACCGTAGCATATAGTTATGGACGGGCAAACTTAACAGAGGGTGATGAGATCGTGATCACCCCTATGGAGCATCATAGTAATATTATTCCATGGCAGCAAGCAGCTAAAGCTACTGGAGCAACGTTGAAATATATACCACTCCAGTCGGACGGGACGATAAGTTTGGAAGATGCAGCTAACACGATCACGGCTAATACCAAGATCGTAGCAATTAGCCATGTGTCCAATGTATTAGGTACCGTTAATCCCATAAAGCAAATAGCGGAACTTGCCCATAAGCATGATGCTATAATTGTTGTAGATGGCGCTCAAGGTGCTCCACATATGAAGATTGACGTACAGGACTTAAACTGCGATTTCTATGCTTTTTCCGGCCACAAGATGTGTGCTCCAACTGGTATCGGTGTATTATTCGGAAGAAAAAACCTGCTAGAAAACATGGAGCCATTTGAGTTTGGTGGAGAAATGATTGACTTCGTTAACCTTTATGACTCCACTTGGAAGGAACTCCCTTGGAAGTTCGAAGGTGGTACACCGATTATTGCTGGTGCAATCGGGCTTGGAGCAGCAATTGATTTTCTCAATGAAGTTGGCATGGACAATATTACCGAACATGAACAAAGTATAGTGAGTTATGCAATGGAGAAGCTTAGCACGATGGATGGGATTACAATATTCGGTCCAGAAGAGCGAGCAGGATTAATTACCTTCAACTTGGATGATGTACATCCACATGACACTGCGACTGTTCTTGATGCGGAAGGAATTGCTGTAAGAGCTGGTCATCATTGTGCGCAACCATTAATGAGATGGCTTGAGGTAACGGCAACCGCCAGAGCCAGCTTTTATTTATACAACACAAAAGAGGACGTTGATCGTTTGGTCGATGGACTTTTAAAAACGAAGGAGTATTTTGGTGATGTCTTCTAATAACCTTGATACACTATACAGACAGGTCATCATGGATCATTATAAAAACCCTCGTAACAAAGGAAATATTGAAGGGGATGTACTAACGGTTGATATGAATAACCCTACCTGTGGTGATCGTATTCAGTTACAGATGCAGGTAGAAGATGGTATTGTAAAGGATGCCAAATTCGATGGGGAAGGTTGTTCTATTAGCATGGCTTCTGCCTCCATGATGACACAAGCAATAAAGGGAAAAGAAATATCGGACGCATTAAAGCTTTCCAAACTCTTCTCCAATATGATGCTTGGAGAAGACTTGGATGCCGAGGACTTAGACTTCGGTGATATGGAAGCACTACAGGGGGTTGCAAAGTTCCCTGCAAGAATTAAATGTGCCACTTTACCATGGAAAGCCATGGAAAAAGGTGTTAATGACGAGTGAAAATAGAAAAATTTGATAGGAAAGACATCTAATAGGAGGTTATATAATGGCTAAAGAAATGCCGGAAATGGAAGAGTATAAGTATGGCTTTCATGACAAAGACGTTTCGGTTTTCCGTTCTGGAAAAGGACTGACCCGTGAAATCGTGGAAGAGATCTCCAACATGAAAGAAGAGCCTCAGTGGATGCTTGACTACCGCTTAAAAGCATTAGAGCATTTTTACAAAATGCCTATGCCACAATGGGGCGGAGATTTGTCAGAACTTAACTTTGATGAAATTGTCTACTATGTAAAGCCTTCAGAGAGACAAGGTAAAACATGGGATGAGGTACCAGACGAAATCAAGCAAACCTTTGATAAATTAGGTATTCCTGAAGCAGAACAAAAATACCTTGCAGGCGTTTCTGCACAGTACGAATCAGAGGTAGTATACCACAGCCTTAAAGAAGATCTTGAAGAAATGGGTATCGTCTTTAAAGATACAGATACAGCACTTAAAGAAAACGAAGATCTTTTTAAAGAGTACTTTGGAAAAGTAATCCCGTACACGGATAATAAATTTTCTGCATTGAACTCGGCTGTATGGTCTGGAGGCTCCTTCATTTATGTGCCGAAAGGTGTTCAAACAAGCACGCCGTTACAAGCATATTTCCGAATTAATTCAGAGAATATGGGACAATTTGAGCGTACGTTGATTATCGTTGACGAAGGAGCATCTGTGCATTATGTTGAAGGTTGTACAGCACCCGTCTATACAACAAACTCCTTGCACAGTGCGGTAGTTGAAATCTTTGTTAAAAAAGATGGGTACTGCCGTTATACGACGATCCAGAACTGGGCAAACAATGTCTATAACCTTGTAACCAAACGTGCTACCTGTGGTGCGAATGCTACAATGGAATGGATTGATGGTAACATTGGTTCTAAGCTGACAATGAAATATCCAGCAGTTCTCTTAACAGGTGAAGGGGCAAGAGGTATGACGTTGTCCATTGCGATTGCTGGTAAAGGTCAGCATCAGGATGCTGGTGCGAAAATGCATCACCTTGCACCAAACACCTCATCATCGATTGTATCGAAATCTATTTCCAAACATGGTGGGAAAGTATCTTATCGTGGGATTGTCCACTTTGGACGGAAGGCAGACGGTGCGCGCTCTAACATTGAGTGTGATACCTTAATTATGGATAACGAATCCACTTCCGATACAATACCATACAATGAAATTTACAATGATAACATCTCACTCGAGCATGAAGCGAAGGTTTCAAAAGTTTCTGAAGAGCAACTGTTCTATCTAATGAGCAGAGGTTTGAGCGAAGAAGAAGCTACAGAGATGATTGTAATGGGCTTCATCGAACCATTTACAAAAGAACTACCAATGGAATACGCAGTAGAAATGAACCGTCTAATCAAATTTGAGATGGAAGGTTCAATCGGCTAACATCATTAAACCCTTGTCACCACTCTGTTTGTGACAAGGGTATTTTTATAAACTTGTCCACCAATTGTGGCAGATTATTACCCAGTTAAAACGTTGATACAAAACCAATTGTAAAACCAGAAGAGGCCTTCGTGGTTACATAAATCTTAAAAGCAATCTATGAATCTGCCAAAACAGGAAAGGCTGCTGCACTTTCACTAACTATACAAGGGAGTTGTTATAAATGATTAATGTAGCATTATTAAGCAGATGGCATGTACATGCCGAAGATTATGCTAGAGATATTCAGGAAAATGATGATGTATCAATTAAGTTAGTTTGGGATGAAAAAAGTGACCGGGGTGAAAAATGGGCAAAAGAACTTGGTGTTCCATTTGAACAGGATTTAATCAAGGTACTGTCTAATCCAAATATTGATGCAGTAATTGTGAGTTCACCGACAAATATGCATAAAGAGATTATTATTGCTGCTGCAAAACACAAAAAACATATCTTTACGGAAAAGGTCTTGGCATTCACTGTGAAAGATTGCGAAGAAATTTATCAGGCGGTACATGAAGCTGGTGTGGAATTGATGGTTTCACTGCCAAGACTTACGGACAACAACTATTTATATGCTGAAAAATCAATTAAGGAAGGCTGGGTCGGAAAAGTTACTATGGTTCGTTGTCGTTTCGCTCATAACGGCGGTGTAGCACCTGAAGGCCGAGAATATGGTTGGTTACCTAAACAGTTCTTTAACAAGGAACAAGCTGGTGGCGGGGCTATGATCGATCTTGGTGCCCATCCCATTTATTTAACGAACCGTTTAGCTGGAAAGGCGAAGGGTGTATATGCACGTCTGCAAAAGTCGGTGGGTTCCAACGTAGATGATAATGCGGCACTTTTAATAGATTACGATTCAGGTGCGCTTGGAATAGTCGAAACAAGTTTTGTTTCACAAGGTAGTCCTTTCCAATTGGAAGTATACGGAACAGAAGTGACGTTACGTATTAGCGGCGATAAAATAACTGTAGATAGTATTCATATGAATGATAGTAAACAAACAGAAATGACAGAAGCATTAACCGTGTTGCCAATGCCGATGGTCCAATGGATTCGTGCTATAAGGTCAGGTGAAACACCAACCATTACGAAGGAAGATGTAATCAATCTAACCTTAGTGAATGAAGCAGCATCAAAATCAAATGAGAAAGGAGAACGAATTGATATAGAGAAGGATTTTATGGACTTTTAAATGGACCTAGGGATTTCTGAAGCTCTTATAGGACAGGACTCTTATCCAACAGCGAAAAGAAGACTTATCGAAAGTGGTTAAATTCCCTTTCAAGAAATATAGATTATCTTTATTAATCGGACCTCCTATTATGTAGGAGGTTTTTTAGGTTTAAATATGGGCACTACCTATGATTCAGATCAAGGATTACTTTTTTAACGCGGACCTATAAACAAACTGTATATTTAGTTTACCCCGTAATAATTTCTTCACCAGGGTACTTTATTTTCGTTCTAGCTGGCTTTGCAATTGAGAAGGCCAACGTCAATGGTCCAATTTTTCCAAGGAACATAACAAGGATAATAACCATTTTCCCTGGAATTGTTAATGATCCAGTCAGCCCCATGGAAAGTCCAACTGTGCCAAATGCAGAAGTCACCTCGAATAAAATGGCTATAAACGAACTATTTTCTGTTATAGATAAAATAAAGACACCTACGACCAAAAACAACATGCCCAAGAAGGTAATGGCAAGTGCACGCAGTATAATGGATTGTTTAATAGCTCTTTTACTAATAACTAACTCTTCTTTTCCTTTTAGAAAAGAGATAACAGAAAATAAGATGACAATAAAGGAAGTTAGTTTTATTCCCCCCGCTGTGGAAGCACTTCCTGCTCCAATAAACATTAAAAGAATAATAAAGAAAATCGTTGGTTCTCTTAAGCTAGCAGTATCTAATGAATTAAAGCCAGCAGTACGTGGTGTAACCCCTTGAAAGTAAGATGCCCATAATTTATCACTTAAAGCTGTAAGACTACCCAATGTATCTGGGTTTGTATACTCAAGTAAAAATACAATAAACATGGCAGCTACATTTACGAGAAGTGTCCCAACGATCATTAGTTTTGTATGTAAGGCTAGTTTTTTAAAACGCTTCGTTTTCCAAATATCGACTAAGACAGTAAAGCCTATCCCACCAAGAATAAATAAAGAGGTAATGGCAATATTTATAATTGGGTTTCCAACATAGCTCATTAAACTATCCTGCCATAATGCAAACCCTGCATTATTAAAAGCTGATATAGCATGAAATAAGCTGTAATAAATCCCCTTTACCAAGCCCAAGTCTGGCACCCAGGCAAAAGATAATAAGATAGCACCCATTAGTTCAATGGTAATTGAAAAAATAAATAAATACTTTATCAGTCTGATGATTCCTCCAAATGAGTTCTGGTTGAGTGATTGCTGTACCACTAGCCTTTTCTTTATACCTATTTTCTTTCCTAGAATCATAGCGATTAACACAGCAAATGACATGATTCCAAGTCCGCCGAGTTGAATTAAAATTAAAATAACCAGTTGCCCAAACAAGGTAAACGATTGCCCCGTATCTATTACAGCTAAGCCAGTAACAGTCATAGCTGAAGTAGAAGTGAAAAATGCATTGATCCAGCTAATTGATCCTACTGTGGCAAATGGTAACTTAAGCAATATACTACCTAAAATTATAGAAATAACAAATACAATAAGTAAAAGTTGAGGGGGTGTACATTTAATACGTAATCTCACGTTAAACTCCTACCTTCTCCAAACTATTATTAATAAAACTCCGATGGGTATTGCTAAATAACGAGACTAATAGAAAAAATGTAACAGTTAAACTCTGTTCTAACATTTCATCTCCTCAAGAAATAAACGTATCTAAGAAAGAATTTGCCGTTGGCAATAAGGCTACTCATTTGCATTGCAACTTAAAAACAGTAAATACTCAGGTGAAATCATTATTGAAAAAAGGTGTGTATGAAATTAAGCTTAAATTACTCCTATTTTGTTACAAAGTCAATAACATTTTAACTACTCGTTTAAACGGTATAAAACTGTCTGTACACTATTTAAGTAAGATTATTTACAGGCTTCCTCATTGGGAAAACCCTTCTTTTCGTGCTAGTATTAAAGGATAATATAAGAGATAGTAGTGATTATAAATGGTATTTTTACTTTGCATCTTTATTGGGATTATTACAGCTTTTATCGGTGCGTTAATGGGATTAGGAGGCGGCGTAGTACTAATACCGAGTCTTCTATTCTTAGCACAGATTTCCGAGGCATTTTCCTGGGTGACCCCCCAGTCAGTTGTGGGTATTTCCTTAATTGCAATGGTCTTTACAGCATTATCTTCCACAATTGCTTATTTAAAGAGTGGAAGGGTGGATTATAAGACGGGACTATTGTTTTTAGTGGGAAGTGTTCCCGGAGGTATGATTGGTTCATGGTTGAATCAGTATATCGAAACAGACAACTTTTTACTTTATTTTGGATTATTAATAATTGTTGTCTCTATGCTGTTCTTCCTAAAAAGGGATCCGAGCCAGCCGAAGACATTGCAAGGTAAACCGAGCCGAAGGATGGAACTTAATGGAGAGGTCTATACCTATCATGTCCCTATATGGACTGCCTTTTTTGTGTCACTAGTAGTTGGTACCTTATCCGGTTTATTCGGGATAGGTGGGGGCTCGATTATGGTTCCTGTAATGATTTTGCTATTCGGCATGCCAGCACATATTGCAATTGCAACTTCCATGTTTATGATTTTCTTTGTGAGTATTATCGGGGCAGGATCCCATATTACATTGGGCCATATCGTCTGGGAATATGCCTTTTTGTTCATACCAGGTGCCTGGGTTGGCGGCAAGCTCGGAGCAAAAGTGAATCAGCTTCTAACAGGGAAGGTACTGGAAGGGATTTTACGTATTGTGCTGATTGTAATTGGTATCCGAATGATCTATCAAGGGCTTATGTGAGGAGAATGAGTAATGCAAGAACAACTTCATTTATTTTATACAAACGATTTACATAGTAATTTTGAACAATGGCCACGAGTGGTTTCTTATCTAAAAGAAGCAATAGCGAGCAGTTCGACGGAAAACAACTCCACGTGGGTGGTAGATATTGGAGACCATATGGATCGCGTGCATCCCATTTCCGAAGCTTTTATGGGAAAGGCAAATGTTGAGCTTTTAAATGATGCTGGCTATGACGTCGTGACAATGGGGAACAACGAAGGGATTACCTTGTCCCATCAAGATTTATTTCATCTTTATGATGAAGCAGAATTTGAAGTGGTCTGTGCTAATTTACATAGTCTAAAAGGACAAGAGCCAAAGTGGCTGAAGCCCACTACCACTATCAAGTCAGTTAACGGAATAAAGGCAGGTTTTATTGGACTAACGGCTCCATTTAATGCCTTTTATGAGCTATTGGATTGGCATGTATCTCCGCATTTTGACATGCTAAAAGCTTGTATAGAAGAGCTAAAAGAGTCCACTGACATCATTATTTTGTTATCCCATTTGGGGCTTAGTGAGGACCAAGAGATTGCCCGTAGGTTTGAAGATATTGATGTAATTATTGGAGGCCATACCCACCATTTGTTAAGAACAGGGGAACATATTAATAATGCCGTCATTACCGCTGCTGGAAAGCATTGCAGTTTTATTGGGGAAGTCATTTTAACGTGGGATCATGACAATGGAAAATTAATCTCTAAAGAAGCCTATGCAACAGACATATCAAGCCAGCCTAAAGACTTGCAAACAGAACAAAAACTGCAGCTATTAACAGAAAAGGCTGATTCCATTCTTGGTGAAACGGTGGTTCATTTGGAAAGGTCTATTGATGTGCAGTGGTTTAAACATACCAAGATAATGCAGGAATTAACGGAAACGATAAAAAATTGGACAAGCGCAGATATTGCCATGCTAAATTCAGGTCTACTTCTAGATCAGTTACCTGCGGGGGATATTAGCTATGGTGACATTCATCGGGTCTGTCCTCATCCTATTAATGCCTGTGTGGTAGAGGTGACAGGTAATGAATTAACAGAAGTAGTTAGAGCATGCTTTAAAAAAGATTTTACTGAACTTAAATTAAAAGGATTCGGCTTTCGAGGAGAAGTACTGGGCAGGATGGTATTTGCTGGGTTGCATGTCCAGACAGCATTTCATGATAATGGTGAGGAATTTGTAAAGGAAGTAAGTCTCCCTGATGGAGAGGCGTTGAAATCTGATGTAACGTACAGGGTAGCCACTGCGGATACTTTTACATTTGGTCGTCTTCTGCCAGAAGTAGCTAAATCTGAAGTGAAGGACTATTTTCTTCCCGAGTTTCTAAGGGATCATCTTGCCACAACATTAAAAGAGAAGTTCTCGAAAAGTTAAAACGTTGAGGAAACTCTCTACTTGATGTCTAGAGTACATTTGCCGGGAGCGGGGAATGTGTGAGTAGCAGAATATCGCTCGTGAGCATTAAGATATCCCTGGCAACGAGTGAGTATTGTGTCAAAGGCCCTTTGTTTTGCATACAAATGTAAGGACCAGATGAAGGAGGCTTTGCATAAATGATTACAATCAATCCTCTGGAAGTGGAAGGCATGCATTTTACTGCAATACGTGTTGAACTTCCAAAAACTAACTTGCTGATGATATCCAATGAGGTCGGTTATATTATGTGTGCTGCGCTGGATGTGGACGTATTAAATGAAAAGTTAAAAGGTCGAAATGTGATCGCCGGAAGAGCAGTAGGTGTGCGTACGATAGATGACTTATTAAATGCACCTTTGGAAAAAATAACCGATGCATCTAGAGCTTATGGTTGGGAAGAAGGCATGATTGGTAAAGATGCCTTATTAAAAATATCCTGATAAAATGTCTTCCTCGTAGGAAGGCATTTTTTATTTAAAAAAACGAAGGTGATACATGAACATAATTTTCCAAAACTAATAGCAATTTAGTCTTATTTTTGGTACTATTTTAGTGGGACTTATGTCGAATAAGGCCGAATTTTGTTAGAGCTTACATTTTCGTCATTTACTTTGTTGATAGGGGTTAGGAAAAAATATGAGAATTGCCAGCACAAAGAAAATACATGCAGGGACGATACTTGCCCAAACCATTTACAATGAAAATGGCGTGGTTTTAATTAAAAAAGGCATGCGTTTAACAGATAAGCTATTGCGACGGCTTTTAAACAATGGCATTACATACATATACATTGAAGATGGCACAACGCCAGATATAGAAGTTGACCAGACTATTCCTGATGAGCTACGTCTTGAGGCAACCAATATGATTAAAGATACGTTTATCGAGCTTAAGAATGCTGGTTTGGGGCAACGCTCTTATATTCTGGATAGAAGGTCAAAGGAACTTACGAACGTAGTAGAACAGATTTTAAGTAACATACAGGAAAATGAAAAATCCTTGTCACTATTGGCGGATATTTTTGTCTCTGATAATTATGTTTTTCAACATTCTTTAAATGTGACGATTTATTCGCTTGCTATTGGTGTTGAGTTAAATTATTCAACTAAACAGCTTACAGAAATTGGCGTAGGGGCAATGCTACATGATATTGGAAAAATGTTTATTGATCCAAAAATCCTGCAAAAACCTGATAAGCTATCAGATGAAGAATTTGAAATAATTAAAGGGCATACGCAAGTGGGCTTTGATTACCTTCGTAAACACCAATACATGCCAACAGTAATCTCCCACTGTGCTTATCAGCATCATGAAAGACTTGATGGATCTGGTTACCCGAGAGGCATACAAGGGGAGGAAATCCATACTTATGCAAAAGTAATTGGAATAGCGGATGTGTTTGATGCGGTAACAAGCTCACGAGTATATCGTGAAGCTATGCTGCCACATGAAGGGTTGGAAATTCTTTATGCTGGAGCAGTAAATTTATTTGATAAAGAAATGATTGAAGCGTTTAAGCGGAGTGTTGTTGCCTACCCAAATGGATTAACAATCGAATTAAGTGATGGCCGTATTGGTGTTGTGATAAGGCAAAACACTAATTTATGTGATCGTCCAGTTGTTCGAATTCTAGAAGAAAACGGAAATCCGACAGCTAGCCCATATGAAATTGATTTGGAACGTACTGTAAACGTTACAGTAAAAGATGTATTGGTAGATTAATATTTAATTCTAGCCCTTTTAATACAAGCATAAGTTTGTGTTAAGGGGGTTTTTTTACGTGAAATTTAGAAAACGTTATGGTACAAGTAGAGCAACACCTCCAGCAAAAACAGTTTTTCTTTTTACAATTGTGTTATTTGGCCTGATGGTTTTACTTAGCATCGTAATTGTTGATAAGAAAATTACTCCAGTGTTGATGGATATTGCAGTTGTCAAAACCGAAGAATTTGCAACAAGAACTATTAATGCGGCTGTAAAATCAACGGAAAATATTAGTTTTGATGATCTCATGGATGTAAGAATGGATAATAATGGAAACGTATCTCTTTTAGGTTGGAATTCTGTTGCTGTAAACAGAGCGCTTCGCATTGCAACGAATAAGGCGGAGTTCTTTCTTTATGGAATGAATAAAGGAGAAACCTTGGATATAAATGATCCTGAGCTTGACCCAATTGAATATGGGGATACACCAGGAGAATTAGCGAATCAGGACCCAACGGTGGTGGAAATTCCAATTGGCCAGGCAACAGGGAGTACAATTCTTTCTAACCTTGGGCCGAAAATCCCCGTGCACTTTGAAATTGTCGGCAGTATTCAGTCAGACGTTAAATATGAAGAAAGAGAAATTGGACTAAATGGTGCGTTAATCGAAATTTATATCCCTGTTTCTGTTAATGTACAAATAGTAGTTCCATTCACAACCGAAACGACAACAATTAGCACAAAGGTTTATGTGGATTCAAAAGTTATCATGGGGGACGTTCCAGAGTTTTATAATCGTGGTGGAGGGGAAAGTAGTGGAGATGGTCCAAATATTTCCATTCCACGAAATGACTTGAATAACGACTAAGAGACTGGTAATATTAGATAAGGAAAATTCAATAAGTAAATCTTATCAGATCGGTGAGGTAGAGGAGCGGGCAATATTAGTAATCAGCTGGAGAATGACAACGATGAAAGCTGGTGAAAGGGTTGTTTGCCGAAGCATAATAAGGGTCAAACTTATTTATAGCTGGTATATCTTTGAAAAGGGGATATACTGTCATGCATTGGTGTGCATGGAGCACTATTGATCGAAATGGAGGATAACGTATGTTGTAAAGCAATGATAGGTTATTTTCTGTCATTGCTTTTTTGTGCCTTTTTATAAACTGGTAATTACTTCCAGAGGCAGAACTTGACAATCGCGGTATTCATACATTTCCCTTTACTACCGACCAAAAAAATAACGGAGGTAACAGCATGGAAGGGACGATATTTTCACTCATACCGGCAATACTTATGCTTCTTCTTGTATTGCTAACACGAAATATTTATGTATCACTTGGAGTAGGAATTATAGTAGGAGCATTGTTTATTCATCATTTTTCTATTCTCGATTCCTTAAAAGAGATTGGCACAAGTTTTAGCAACATATTTTTTGCAGATGGGGCGCCAAATACTGGGAATCTTCTATTACTAGGTTTCCTATTATTGCTTGGTATTATGACTGCTTTTCTGCAAGCATCGGGAGGCAGTAGAGCATTTGGGCAATGGATGATCCATCGAATTAAAACACGTACTGGATCACAAGCCATGACAGGTGTACTCGGATTGATTATTTTTATTGATGATTATTTTAACAGTCTTGCAGTGGGACAAATAGCAAGACCATTAACTGATCGACATAAAGTATCTAGGGCGAAGCTTGCATATCTAATTGACTCTACTTCAGCTCCGGTTACCGTAATTTCCCCAATATCAAGCTGGGGTGCTTATATAATTGGAATAATTGGTGGATTGTTAGCAGCAAATGAGATTACCGATATTCGTCCATTAGAGGCTTTTATACAAATGATCCCATTAAACCTATACGCTTTGGGAGCTGTATTGCTCGTATTCATTGTGGCATATTTCAAGCTGGATATTGGACCAATGCGTACCCATGAAAAGCGTGCAATGGAAACAGGGGAGTTAGTTGACCCTGAACAAAAAAACGTACCAGGCGATCTTGGAAATAAAATTTCCGCACATACTAACGGGAGAATTTATCATCTGTTAGTTCCTATCATTGTATTAATTCTCGCAACCGTTTTAGCAATGATCTTTACAGGGGCAGCTGCATCAGGTTCTAATGTGACCATCTTAACCATTTTCTCTAATACTAATGTTAACTTATCGTTATTTGTTGGTGGGGTTGCTGCTGTGCTTACTGCTCTTTTATTCCATCTTCAGCAAAGTAAACCAAGAGAAAATTTAGTTAAAGTAATCGTGGAAGGCTTGAAAACCATGCTTCCTGCTATCTATATTCTTGTTTTAGCTTGGATGATCGGTTCCATAATTGGAACGTTGGAGACAGGTCAGTACTTGGCTCAATTAGTAAATGACGCTTCTATAAGTTCGTCGATGCTGCCGCTATTATTCTTCTTGATCTCCGGATTTATGGCACTGGCAACTGGGACTTCATGGGGAACATTTGGCATCATGCTACCAATTGCAGCGGAGGTAGCGGCAGTAACAGATACAACAATGTTGTTACCATCTCTGGCAGCAGTGCTTGCCGGTTCAGTCTTCGGTGACCATTGTACACCAATTTCTGATACAACTATTCTTTCGTCTACAGGGGCGGGAAGCAACCATATTGATCATGTTCTAACACAGCTTCCATATGCTATCATTGTAGCCGTTGCTGCTAGTATTGGATATTTACTAATTGGGTTAATGAATCAAGTATGGCTTCCACTGTTGATCACACTCTTGATTATAATCTTAATTAGTATCTTCTTGAGTTTCCTATCCAAAACAGCTACTCAGAAAGAGTAATGGGAATTCGAGCAGTTTTCTAAAACGAAGAAATTCTTTATAAAAGGTTTCCTTAATAATATATTGAAGCTGAACGACTTTTCGATTCTAGAATGTATCGGAAGGTCGTTCATTTTTTATTTTTTGGGAACATAGGAACATTCTTAGGGATAAAAATGGAATAGGATAAAAATTCCTTTGACATAGGTAGTTTGTACCTTTATAATACAAACATAAATATCAGAAAAAAACAAAGATTTTAAACATTCCTTTCTTATGTAGGACATACAATTACGAAGAAAGGAATAAAAAAGGGGAGGTCTTATTATGGAATCACGTTCTAACTGGGGGACACGGGCTGGCTTTATTCTAGCAGCTGTCGGTTCTGCTATCGGGCTTGGGAACATCTGGCGTTTTCCAACTGTTGCCTATGAAAACGGTGGTGGGGCATTTTTTATCCCATACTTATTTGCACTACTAACAGCAGGAATACCGATTTTGATTATGGAATTTACAATGGGTCACAAGCATCGTGGCTCAGCACCGTTAACATTTAAGCGAATGAATAAAAAGTCGGAATTCATCGGTTGGTGGGCAGTACTTGTAGCATTTGTTATTTCCACCTACTATGCCGTCATTGTTGCATGGGCTATGTCGTATTCTGTGTTTGCTTTTAACCAGAATTGGGGATCAGATACGGAAAGCTTTTTGTTCAATGACTATTTAAAATTAGCTGCACCTGGTGAAATAGGCGGAATTGTTCCAGGCGTATTTATCCCACTTGTCATTGTATGGGTGTTAGTATTAGGGATCTTATTTAAAGGCGTTAAGAAGGGTATTGAAATTGCGAACAGGATCTTTATTCCTGCATTGGTCATTATTTTCCTTATTATTGTTATCCGTGCAGTAACCCTTCCTGGAGCCATTGATGGATTACAGGCGTTCTTTGCCCCAGATTTTAGTACGATTTTGTCACCAGACGTTTGGGTTGCAGCATACGGACAGATTTTCTTCAGTCTATCCATTGCCTTTGCAATCATGATCACGTATTCAAGTTATTTGCCGAAAAAATCCGATTTAACGAATAATGCGTTCATCGTTGGTTTCGGGAATTCAAGCTTTGAGTTACTAGCAGGGATTGGGGTTTTCTCTGTACTTGGATTTTTAGCATCCCAGTCAGGAGTAGGTGTAGATGATGTCGTTACTGGTGGTGTAGGTTTAGCGTTTGTTGTATTCCCGGCAATTATAAATGAATTTCCTGGTTTAAATGGGCTCTTCGGGTTCTTATTCTTTGCATCACTCGTACTTGCCGGATTGACATCTTTAATGTCCATAACGGAAACTTATGTTGCGGGTCTTGTTGATAAGTTCAAAATTTCCAGAGCGAAAGCAGTATTTTTTGGGGGAGGATTAGCAGCTTTAATTTCAATATTATTCTCTACTCAAGGTGGACTTAACTTCCTAGATGCGGCGGATTATTTTATTAACCAATTTGGTGTTGCCTTACTTGGTCTTGTTGAAGTAGTAGTCGTTGCATGGATTTTAAGACAGGTTAAAGAACTGAAAGACCATGCTAACGAAATTTCCGATATTCGACTAGGCTCTTGGTGGACGATTTGTCTTGCAGTCATTACACCGATTGTTTTAGGTTATCAGATGTATCAGTTGTTTACACAAAACTTACTTAAACAATTTGAAACAGAGTCAGGAAACTATGGGAATTACACTGATGCATTTATTATATATGCAGGCTGGTCAGTTGCAGCAGGTGCGTTAGTAATAGGGATTATCCTTTCTCTTACAAAGTGGAAAGGCAATAACCGTGCTGAAGCGGAAGCTAAAGCTAAGGAGGCAAAATAATATGACTGCAGGTGCTATCTTTGTTATGATCTTTGGTATGATTGTCATATGGGGTGGATTGGCAGCAAGTATCACATATGCTGTAAAAAAATCAAAATAAATAACGAAGAGAGCCATTTATGTAAATGGCTCTCTTTTTAATAGCCTTATCGTCATTTCTTCTTTTCAGTACTATTTAACCATTCTTTCCCATTTCTTCAAAAAAGGATAGGGATCAAAAGACCATTCGCTGTATCCGTTGTCCTTATACATGCCATAGTGCAAATGTGGAGGAAACTTACCAGAAGTACCTGGGGGGCCATACCCTGTAGAACCTACACTACCTAGTACATCTCCAGGCTTTACCACTTGTCCAACTTGAATGTCATCTTGATATCCATTCATATGGCCATAATAATGGTATATATTGTAAATGTCTCGTATTCCGATGCGCCACCCGCCGTATAAGTTCCAACCCATCAGCTCAATAACACCATATGTGGTTGATTTGACAGGTGTCCCATACCCGGCAAAAATATCAGTTCCTTCATGGATACGTAACCCACCAAATCCACGCCTATCTCCCCATGTGCTACGGTAGCTGTAATTGTAATCAGTAGATACTGGGAAGTCTCTATCTGTCAAGTTAATTTCCTGGTAAGTTTTAAAAACCTTGGCCGTGTTCATTATCGTCTGGACCGATAAATCACGTTTATAATAATTCCATAACGCAATTTTAATATCCTCATCTGTTTGACCGTATTCTAACATGTAGTTAGCAATGGTATGAAGTATATCTTCCGGGTTGTCAGGATCCGCGAGTTTGTCCCCGTCCCCATCCATACCTTTACCGTTAAAGAAGGTAATAAGGTTTTCATCTTGAATCATAGAACTGTTTCCTAATCCGTACCATAATTCAGCTGGTACCTCAATTGAAATAACTTTTCCTTCATCTTCTTTTTTAATGTTGCGTTCGAAATTATCCATTGCCGCAAAAAAGTGCCATGGTATTTGTGTGAGTGCTTCGGTTTTCTTAAATAAGGCCATCCGCTCTTTGTATATATCTTTATCTGCTTCGGCATGAACTGTACTGCCAGTAAACAATATAAGGAATATAAGAAGGAAACCTGTATAGAGGTATCGATAGTACAATGTTGTTCACCCTTTTACTTAGAATAGAGTTATTTTTAGTTAGGAAGAGGAATTCTATTCATATAACAAAAGGATCCTCTTGGCATTTACAGAGGACCCTTCCATATATTGCATTTATTCTTGATTTTTCATTTCTTCTTTTAGGTTATCTTCTTTACCCTGTGGTGATTTTTCCATCTCTTTTATGATCTGATCAATGGTGTTCTCATAACTGCCGTCAGTGGTGCTGGAATTATGCAAGCTTTGTATGTCGTTGATTAAGCTTTCATTATCAGAGACATATATTTCATAATATTGAGGTATAACGGATTGTGCTGTCTTTCTTGCAATATTTGCGGCTTCTTTCTCGTCTACGTTATCAGACTTTTCATAAGCAATGAGTACTTCTTCATCTGTGACAAGCGTTGCAACTTGCTCTAGACCTTCACCGCGTAAGGCAATACGCGTAATAACATTTGCGACTTGTGTACGATCGATGGAAACACCATGCTCCATTTCATCATCATTGTTTACCTGGTCTTTTGTATAATGTACGTAGCCAAGTCTGTCATTTAGTTCTTCATCTTCAGCTGATTGCTGTTCAGCAGAAGGATCAAGCTCGTCTACAATATCATCGCGTTCATCCATGGCGTTTTCATTATTTCCACATGCGCTTAGGCTAAACAAAGTGAGAGCGCCAATTACAAAATGGTTTATTTTCATGTGATTGCTCCTTTTCAGTTTTGTTTCTCTTTTAGTTTGCAATTCTCTACGAAATTCATGCATGAAATTATTTCTGGTTTCCATATGGGTGAATGTGATAAACTTATTACAATATGTGGAGGGAAAGCGATGATTGAAATAAATGGGAAACAGTATGAGTTGATTGAAAATGTTAAAGAGGGTTTTGATGAAAAAGCACTAAATGAACGTCATTCTGATATCCTTTCGAAATATGACTACATTGTCGGTGATTGGGGCTATGATCAATTGCGGCTAAAAGGATTTTATAGCGATCAGAATCACAAAGCCTCATTGGACGCTAAAATTGGTGCGCTTGACGACTATCTTTACGAGTACTGTAATTTTGGTTGCGCTTATTTTGTGCTTCAAAAGATAAAAGGTGCGAAGCCGAAAAAGGCGGAGGAATAACACATTAGAAAAGAATACATTCGCTCGTATTTCAGCGAATGTATTATTTCTTATAGTTGGGAATCCAAAATTTTAACTACGTTGACATTTACTTACTTAATGTGTAAAAAAAGGAGTAGCAATTTTGCTACTCCTTTTTTTGTGTAGGATGGGAAGTGGGTGCTTGACGTGGCACGTCTTTATGCATTGACTTATCTGGGTACACAAACGCACTTTCCCTGTACTGTCCTTCTTCCCATGGGGTGGATTTACCTGAAACAGGTTCGGATTCATTTATTGGAGATCCAAACGCTCCCTCTGGAAACTCTTCAGGGATAAGCTTTTTTTGTCTATCCCTTGCATTAGTAAAATCACTATATTTGCCCTTTGGCTCACGTGACATTTTTTCCACTCTCCTCCACCCTACTTTATGAAGGAAAGCGATCTTTGAACCGTTCCAAATCTTACCGTTAGTCAGTTGGCTGTGCTGCTACATATCCTCTGAACTTCTTCTCAAGAATTTTACCTAGACGGAAGATCGCATCCTCATTTCCATTTGCTGATATGACTTGTATGCTAATTGGCATATTATTCTCATCGTTCCCTATTGGAACGGTTAAGGACGGCAAGCCCCAAACATTGGCATAAGCAATAAACGGCATAAAGTTAAGAAACGTTCTGCGTAAAGAGAATATCTCTTTATAAACTTTTCCGTGTTTTAGCGCACTTGTATGATAGACAGGGAAGAGGAGCAAACGGTTATGCAAGTACTCCGATAGAAAGTCATCACCTTCAGCCAAGGTTTTTTTTATTTCCTTCACTCTGCTCTTTGATGGCCTGAAAAGCTTTGAACCAAGAATCCCCATGGTTAGATAGGGATCAACGGATGCACGATTTGTTATCTTTTCTCGAAGAAAAGCTTTTACAAGATTGGAGCGATCGTTATGGTATGCTGACTTCTCAATAAGCTCACTGCCTTCACTCGCCAACATTTCCAGCCAAAGCAGGGAGCTTTCTTCAAAGTATGGTGGGATAAATCGATTTGTGGAGAAAGACTCCGTAAGGAATTTTTCGATATTGTCCATCATCTCAATTGTTTTTTCGGAAAGCGGGTAATTGACGGTGCCAGGAAGTACTTCAATTTTAAAAAACTGTAAATAACGATTTGCAGTAGAATGTGGTGATAGTACGGAATATAACAACTCCATGTCGCGTACAGATCTACCCATCGGCCCGATTGTCAGCATTCTTTCCTGTAAGGGAGTAGTTGCGGATGGGTAATGGCCTGCAGAAGAGCCTCTATACATACCTGGTTTAAAGCCAAGTACTCCATTAAAATGAGCTGGAAAACGTATGGATCCGCCAATATCAGAACCAATCCCTGCTGGTGATCCTCCTGCAGCAAGAATTGCCCCTTCACCGCCGCTTGATCCTCCCGCTGTTCGTGTAAGATCCCATGGATTATTCGTTCTGCCATAGAGCCGATTATCGGTTTCCTGGTTAAAGCAAAGTGCAGGTGTATTTGTTTTACCTAAAATAATTGCGCCTGCGTTTTGTAACCTGGTAATGGCAGGTGCGTCTTCTCTGGAAATCAAATCCTGACGATGTTCTAACCCGCTTGTTGTCTTCATTCCGGCTACGTGAAGAGATTCCTTGACAGTTATCGGAACACCATATAATGGCGGCAGCTGTTTAAGTGTATGCCTTTTTTCATCAAACGATTTAGCTTCCTTCAAAGCGAGTTCATAGCGATCCTCTACTACTGCATTAATCGATGGGTTAACTTTTTTTTGCTGTTCTATATAAATAGATACCACTTCACTACTTGTCACTTTTCTATTTTTAATCCATTCTGCCAAGGCTGTGGCGTCCATCTTTAGTAACTTCTCTTTTAAGACAGAATCAATACTCTCCATTTTGTTTTCTCCTTAGGCAACTTCACCTGTTAATTTTTACAGTACTTCTTTTAAAAATGCACGAACTTCATCTGCTTCCATTGCTGTTTCATGAAGAATATGTTCCACATCGCGATTGTTGTTGAGATCCTCTTTTCCAACCACGATAAAACGGTTTTTTTGTAAATGGATCACGACCGTTTTATCTGGATCTTCTTCATGATTCATTAGGGCGAAATCATAGCGTTGATAATTGCCCATAAAACTAATATACCTTAATTCTTTTGTTTTCGTCTCATCTTTTAGTATTTCAAATTTACTGGCCATTTGCGCCCTCTTTTCCATTATTTTGACATTTCCTTAACTATAACACGTTTGTATCTCGATATCATGTGTAATATGCTAAAATATTAGTATACAAATTAAGTATTTAACTATAGAAGAATTATATTAAAAGGAGTCAACAGAATGTACTTTGTAGACAGAAGTAAGATAGAGCAGCGCCTGAACTATTTAGATAGTATGCTAACAGAATTGAAGGGAATGAAGTACGAAACATTACAGCAGAAATTGGCTTTAGAAAGAATAGGACATGTTTCGATTGAAGCCATACTGGATGTTGGAAATATGATGATAGATGGGTTTATCATGCGAGACCCAGGAAGTTATGAAGATATTATCGATATATTACTTGATGAAAAAGTGTTACCTAATGAAGATGGTGATCCATACAAGCAGGTTATTGGACTAAGAAAAATGCTTGTTGTTGATTACGTGAACGTTAATCATCAAGTGGTTTATCAAGCCTTTTCCGAAAATATGGTGCAATTAAGTCAATTTCATACCAACATACGAAAATACCTTGATAATGAACTTGGGGTAGCTCACGCCTTCTCAAATGAAGAATAACTGACATAAATACAACAGCTAACACGTTAAGAGAGGAAGTCATTAGATGAAAAATTATAAAGGTTATTTAATTGACCTTGATGGAACAATGTATTTAGGTAAGGAGCCAATTGCGGAAGCTGCTGGCTTTATTGAGACTTTACGAGCAAAAGAAATCCCTTATTTATACGTAACAAATAATTCTTCGAAAACACAGGCAGAGGTAGCAGAGAAACTGAATCATCTTGGTATTTATGCTACATCTGAGCAGGTTGTTACAACTAGTCTAGCTACTGCTAAATACATTAAAGAATGGAAGGAGAATGCTTCTTGTTATGTGATTGGGGAAGAAGGGGTAAAAACAGCGCTGGAGGCTGAAGGGCTGACAATAACGGTTGATGATAAGTGTGATTTTGTTGTAGTAGGGATTGACCGTGAAGTAACGTATGAGAAATTTGCAAAAGCATGTTTAGCTGTCCGGAATGGCGCAACCTTTATTTCCACAAATGGGGATATAGCAATACCAACTGAAAGAGGATTACTCCCAGGAAATGGCTCCCTTACATCTGTTGTGACTGTAAGTACAGGTGTCACACCTACTTTTATAGGGAAACCAGAAAAAATTATAATGGAACAAGCACTAGAAATCCTTGGGACAACCAAAGAAGAAACGATAATGGTTGGGGATAATTACCAAACAGACATTCAAGCAGGTATTCGTGCAGGCCTTGACACGTTAATGGTGTTTACAGGCGTAACACCATTTGAGGAAATGAACAGCTTTGCAACAAAGCCTACTTATTATGTACACAGCCTAAATGAATGGATCGATAACATATAAAAAACAGGAGTGGCCTTTTTAAACCGGCCCTCCTGTTTTTAATAGAATTTAGTCCACTATATCACTGTCACCTGTTGCATGTGCTAGTCTGCTCGATGCAGCGGCAGCAATTGCTCCAACAATATCATCAAGGAAAGTATGACACTCACCGGTTGATTTATCGTTTAATCTTTTTAGTATTCCTGGTTTCTGTTTATCAATATAACCATAGTTCGTAAAACCGATAGAACCGTATACATTTACAATGGAAAGGGCAATAATTTCATCTACTCCATATAGACTCTCATCAACTTCTATCGTCTTCTGCAATGGTTCTTCTAGTTGTTTTTTCTCAGCTAATACGTCTAACTGAATACCAGTAAGGATGGCATTTTGGACTTCTCTTTTCGTCAACACTCTGTCTACATTATGTCTACAGTCCTCCATGCTTAAATTATCGTGGTATTTAGATTGTAAGTAATAGACCAGTTCAGCGATATCATCTAAAGTTACGCCACGCTGGGTTAGCCATTGCCTTGCTTTGAGTTCAAGTTCACTTTGATTCGTATTTGCATCCATGTACATCACCTTTTCCTAATAAATTGGTTAATGAATTTGCCTTTTCTTACATACATTAGTATTAATCTTGCTAAAGATCTGATCCCCTGTTTATCTACAAGGGATAGGATGATTCATTAAGTTAAAACAAAGGGTGTGATCATATTGTCAATGGAAACCATGCTCGCCACACATTATAATATCCAAGCAAGTGAGAAAGTAGTACTGGCTGGAAGAGATGGTTATAAACAAGACGAATATGTTTATTTTACCATTTCCTCTGATAACAGGGAAATTATTCATATGGAACAGGCAGCGCTTGCTTACTATTTGTTGGAAAATAATTACCGACACACCGCTATCCCTGTGGCCAATACTAATGGGGATTGGTTCACTGTATTTCAGAACAATACATACATGGTCGTCATGGTAGAACATCTTAACAATATTACAAGAGAAAGCAATGGGCGATCTCTAGCAGCCTTTCATACTATCGGTACCCTTTATAGCTTCGAGCCACACCAGATATCTTGCTATGGAATATGGAAAAAACTTTGGATAGACAAATTAGAGGCGTATGAAAAAAACGTTCCTTTGGCCGCTAAGGAATCACCAAACGATTATTTTCGGATGGTGATGGATACCTTGCCCTATATTATTGGGGTAAGTGAAAATGCTATCCAGTATTTACAGGAGAGTGAACGTGAAAATAGATTTGATACGGTAGACCAAGGAACTATCTCATTTCAACGTTATACAAATAATCTACAAAAATCTGTTATCTGGCTAGATGATTTTGTTTTTGATCATCCGGTCCGTGATTTAGCAGAATATACGAGAGGCATGCTGCTAAGCGATGCACCATCAGAAGACATTGTACAATTCTTGCATGACTACCAAGCAGAAAGACCGCTATCTATTTTTAGTTGGCGTCTATTATATGCAAGGCTACTTTATCCCGTACACTTTTTTGATCATTTTGATTCTGTGATGAGTGGGAGGACACTTGAAGACCCTTTTACAGCGTTTTCTTCTTTAGTAACGATGCAAGAAGAGTATGAAAAGAAAATGCGTGACCTTTATCAATGGGTTGGTCTAGACTCTACCTCATTACAAATCCCTGTGTTACACTGGCTGTAACAAAAAAAGCTGGAGGGAGAGGGCGAGGATGGAAAAACCGAAGCTATACATCACAAGAAAGGTACCAGATAAGATCTTGGAACCTTTTCAGCAAGACTTTACTATATCAATGTGGAAATATGAGGAAGAGCCGGTTCCTAGAGAAGTACTTTTAAAAGAGATTTCCGACGCGCAGGGGGTTCTTTGTATGCTAAGTGAAACAATGGACCAGGAGGTATTTAATACCGGCAGTTCACTTCAGGTTGTTGCCAACTTGGCAGTAGGCTACGATAATATTGATCTTCATGCAGCTAGAGAAGCGGGTGTTATTGTGACAAACACACCAGGGGTTTTAACAGAATCTACAGCTGATTTAGCGTTTTCTCTTCTTCTGGCGACAGCAAGAAGGATTGTGGAAGCAAACCAATATATAAAAGAAGATAAATGGAAACAATGGTCGCCTTATTTACTTGCAGGTATGGATGTACATAATAAAACAATCGGTATTGTAGGAATGGGGAGGATTGGCGAAGCGATTGCCAGACGTGCCCAAGGTTTTGGCATGGAAATCTTGTATCATAATCGATCTCGTAAAGTGGAAGCGGAAAAGCGGGTTGGGGCTACCTATGTAGATTTTGCTACATTGCTTAACAAAGCTGATTTTGTTATTTCTGTAGTACCTGCTACTCCTGAGACAAATCAATTGTTTAATAAAGAAGTGTTTCAGAAAATGAAGCGTTCTTCAATTTTCATTAATATTTCACGAGGCAGTGTAGTAAATGAAAATGCACTAGTTAATGCTCTAGAAACAGGAGAAATTTCTGCTGCAGGGTTAGATGTGTTTGCGGAAGAACCAATTCGATCTGATCACCCGCTACTAAATAGAACAAACGTTGTCTGTTTGCCGCATATTGGATCAGCAAGCACTGAAACAAGAAGCAGTATGCTACAGTTATGCCTGGAGAATATATCAGGGGTTATTCATGGTACAGGGCCGATTACAGAAGTGAAATAAGGTATATAAACCACGAGCATGTAACCATCTGTAGCTGAATTTAGAAAACCTCGTATCTGCTGGTCTTTCAGCGAATACGAGGTTTTCTTATACTTAAAACTTCAAGATTTTAACTACGTCGTCAATTTTACCAAACTAAAACTTTATACTTTTCTAACGTGCAAAAAAGGCAGACGATTAAGTCTGCCTTTTTTTATCCCGGTGCAACCGTCCGTAAGACTCCCATTTCAAAACATGAAGTGAAACCCTGTGTTTTTAGTGGAAGTAAACGGACGCTAACACCCCGATTCGTTCAACTAACAATCAGTGGGGAAAGAAAGATAACCCCCACTGATTGAAGTTTCACTTTATATTTGGTAGCTCTAAAATACTTGTTCAATTTCTGTAACGCCTGGGACCTCAGCCATCAGGGCGCGCTCAATTCCTGCCTTTAATGTTATGGTAGAACTTGGACAATTGCCGCATGCACCCATAAGACGAAGAAGTACAATGCCATTATCATCTACATCAACTAGCTCCACATCTCCACCATCACGGAGTAGAAAAGGGCGTAGTTTATTTAAAACTTCCTGTACCTGTTCTTGCATTATCCATCTTCTCCTTTCCTTATAAATAGTATAAAACGAATTCATGTAAAAATCTATCTGAAATTATATTTTTACTCATCGGTTACTTATATTTTATCTTTAACCAAACATTTTGTAAAATATAAGTAACTGCAAAAAGGGGGCTACAAATGGTGGGGAAGGTTACAATTACGGTCTATGGTGCAGATCAGATTTGCGCAAGCTGTGTTGGCGCACCTGGATCAAAGGATACATATGATTGGTTACAGGCGGCAATCGGAAGAAAATACGTGGTTGATCACATTGGCTATGAGTATATCGATATAGATAATCCACCGACCGTGGAGAAACATCAACAGTTTGTCGAACGAATAATCGAGGAGGATTTATTTTATCCAGTTGTACTGGTTAATGATAAACTGGTAGCAGAAGGCATTCCGAAGCTAAAAACAATTTATCAGGAGCTAGATCGAAATGAAATCCACCTCCAGTCTAATTAGAAAAGAGTGATTAATGTGGAGATACCTTTTACAAAAATGCATGGTTTAGGAAATAATTATATATATGTAGATTTATTCCAATATCAAATGGACGAAGCAAGTATGCCCAAAATAGCCAGAGCAATGGCAGATGTACATAAAGGGATCGGCTCGGATGGAATGATTTTAATCCACCCTAGTACGAAAGCTGAAGTTGGGATGCGAATTTTTAATAAGGATGGGTCGGAAGGGAAAAGTTGTGGGAACGGACTCAGGTGCACAGCGAAGTATGCTTTTGAAAACGGGATTGTAACAGAGCCTACTTTCCAAATTGAAACGAAAGCGAATATTGTGGAAGCAGAAGTTTTTCCTTTAGAAGGAAGCGTTGATCAGGTAACAATAAACATGGGGGAGCCAGCATTACAAAGAACGGCTATCCCTATGTTAGGAGACGAAACAGAAGCGGTTATTAGGGAAGATTATACGATAGAAGGCCAACTATTAGAACTAACAGCTGTCTCTATGGGAAATCCGCATGCTGTCTTTTTTGTAGAAGATATTCAGGATGCTCCGCTATATGATCTTGGGCCAGTTATCGAAAAGGACACCCGCTTTCCTGAAGGCATAAATGTAGAATTCATTCAGGTAGTATCCGAAAGGGAACTTCATTTTCGTGTATGGGAGCGAGGATCAGGAGTTACACAGGCTTGTGGAACAGGGGCTTGTGCAGCGGTTGTAGCTGCAGCATTAAATGGTCTTGTTTCTCGAGGGAAGGATATTACGGTTCATTTGTCGGGAGGGGACCTTGTGATTAACTGGGATGAAAATGGTATGGTCTGGATGAGTGGGGAAGCCAAAACGATAGCTACGGGTGTTTTTCACTTTTAAAGATCAACTCAAATAGTTGAATTGTAGTGTTATTCTTTGTATACTTAAATGTAATGATCATGATCTAAGGAGGTCCAAGGGATGGTTATAACAATTACCGACAATGCGGCAAATCAAATCCATGAGATGATGAAGGAAGAGTCCGCGGAGGCACGCCTACGCTTTGGTATTAAAGGCGGAGGTTGCAGTGGTCTGTCCTATTCATTGGGCTTTGAATATGAAATCAATGAAGAACTCGATACAGTAGATGAAATAAACGGGGTGCCAGTTGTGTTTTTCAATCAGGACATTCCAATTATTGAAGGAACGCAAATTGATTACAAACAAAATATGATGGGCGGCGGGTTCAGTATTGATAATCCAAATGCCATAGTATCTTGTGGTTGTGGCTCATCATTTAGAACGAAAGATAAAGTAGGCACACCAGGAGATTGTTAAATAACATATAAAAGGAGCAGTGGTATAATCCACTGCTCCTTTTTTCACTCACTTATTTTCTAGAACATGCTAGTTGAATGTTTTGGTTGGATTCTTGCTTTTGGATCAATATACTGCTTGGCATTATTGATGGCAGTTGGTCCTTCTCCAAATCCTGTTGCAATTAATTTTACTTTTCCATCATAAGTACAAATATCTCCTGCTGCATAAATTCCTGGGATATTTGTTTCCATTTTAGAATTCACTACAATACTGTTTTTTTCAATATCTAGATCCCAGTCTTTTATAGGTCCAAGCGAGGATACGAATCCATAGTTACAGAGAACAGCATCGACCTCGAGTTCAACCTGTCTGTCCCCTTTTACTTCTTCAAAAAGAACCTTATCAATTTGGTTGCTTGCAACGACACTTGATGGTACAAATGGGGTCATAATCTCTACATTTGATGCCATTAGCTTTTCAACACTATGTTCATGTGCTCTAAACTTATCTCTACGGTGAACAAGGGTCACTTTTTTTGCGATGGGCTCCAGCATTAGCGCCCAATCAACTGCAGAATCCCCGCCACCAAGCAATACAACATTTTGGTCTTTGTACTGATTCATGTCCTTTACATGGTAGTGAAGGTTAACCCCTTCAAATTGTTCGCAATTATCTACCTCAAGTCGACGAGGTTGGAAGGCACCATTACCGCCTGTAATAATAATTGTCTTGGTATAATGAACCTCTTCTGTATTCGATATAAGTTTAAATGATTGATCCTCTAATCTTTCAATTTTCTCAATAGATTGCTCAAGTACAATCGTAGGGTCAAAAATATTTGCCTGTTCCTCTAAATTATCGATTAATTCCTGTGCACGTACTTTCGGATACCCAGCAACATCGTATATATACTTCTCCGGGTACAAAGCGGTTAGTTGCCCCCCGGTATGTGGTAGACTCTCAATAATTTTCACACTTGCCTGTCTCATTCCGCCATAGAAAGCAGTGAATAGACCTACAGGGCCTGCCCCTATGATGGTGACGTCATAAACCTTTTCTGTCATGCTTATATACCTCCATTACATGTTAATTCCTTGCCCAACAGTCCTATCGTATCATAATTAACGTAAAAAGGCTTTGGAATGGCTTATTGCGAAATAGACGAAAGGGTAATTTTCCCAATAAATATTGGGGGGATTTGGTAATAAATTAATAATTAAGAAAGTAAAAGAAACACTTGAAAAAAAGAATTGAAAGATATACTATTACTTAGTGCTCTATATTACAATTGTGTAACAGATGTATGATATTTCTATGAATACTAGACTCATATTTTTCTTTAAAGGTACAAGGTGACAAAGCATTTAGATAGCTTGTCATTTTAATTGAGTGATTAAGTGAAATTTGTCACAAACATGTAAATATATGTATATAGACTCCACTTTAACGTATTAACGATACAGAGACAGTAATCATCAAGAACGGCCCACTCTACAGCATCACTCTCTCTTTAATGAACAGGGCTTTCATACCTCTGGTAGTATCTCGCACTATAAAAGATATATTCATTATCAGGAGTTTTTATTGAGACAGCTTACCTCCTTATGCGGAGATAATGCTCTGTTTTGGTAAGGTAATGAACGAAAAATTGTAACTGGGGTTTGGGACGGTAACAACAACAGAAAATTATAAACGGAAGTGATCATAATGAATAATCCACATATTGTTATTTTGGGTGCAGGTTATGGAGGCATCATGACGGCCGTAAAGCTGCAAAAAAGTATTGGAATGAACGAGGCAGATATTACATTGGTAAATATGAATGATTACCATTACCAAACTACATGGCTTCACGAAAATGCAGCCGGCACCTTGCATCAAGATAGAACTCGCATATCCATTAAAGAAGTCGTAAATTTGAACCGTGTCCATTTTGTTCAAGATAAAGTGATTTCGATCAAACCAGATGCTAAAAAAGTTAAGCTGTCTAATAATGAGTTGAATTATGATGTGTTGGTTATCGGATTAGGGTTCGAGGCAGCTACATTCGGCATACCAGGCCTCGAAGAACATGCATTCACCATTGGAGATATTAACAGTGCCCGTCTAATTAGAGAACATTTGGAGTATAACTTTGCTTTATATCATAATGAAGAACCAAATAATCAGGCAAGAATTAATATTGTGGTAGGAGGCGGTGGATTTACTGGGGTTGAATTCCTTGGTGAAATAGCAAACCGTGTTCCAGAGCTTTGTGAAGAATACGATATTGATAAGCATCTTGTTCGAATCATAAACATTGAAGGGTCCCCAACTGTATTACCTGGCTTTGATCCACAGTTAGTCGAATATGCCATGAACTCCTTGGAATCACGTGGAGTTGAATTTGTGACTGGGGCGATGTTGAAAGAATGTACTCCAGATAAAGTGACATATGAGAAGGATGGAAGGCTTGTAGAGATTCCGACCATGACAACTATCTGGGCTGCAGGTGTTAAGGCGAATTCTATAGTAGAGAAATCAGGATTTTCAACAAATCGTGGTAAAGTTGAAGTTCGCAAAGATATGCGTACACCAGATTATGATGATGTTTTTGTTATTGGGGATTGTGCTTTGATCATGGATCCAGAAACAGGTAGACCATTTCCACCTACCGCGCAAATTGCGATTCAGCAATCCGGAACCGTCGCCCATAATGTAAAAGCCTTTATTAATGGAGGAGAGCTAGAAGAATTCACTCCGAAACTTTTAGGAACAATAGCATCTTTAGGTCATAATGATGGGATAGCTGTACTATTCAATCAGTACAAGTTATTCGGCTGGAAAGCAACCTTCATGAAAAAGATGAGCGACAATCGTTACCTCCTAAAACTGGGAGGGCCTGGACTTTTAATGAAAAAGGGAAAATTTAATATCTTTTATTAATCCTAATATGTGAAGCGGCAATAGCTGCTTTGCATTTTTTGTAGACGTTAGGAAAAATGTTAGCTAGCGAACATTTACGATGAAGTTAAGGTTTTGAAGTACGAAATATAAGGAAACATACACATTCGCTAAAAGATGAACAAATGAAAGTTTTTCAATTGATTAATTTCCTTCATACTATTCTAAATGAAGAGGAATAGGAGAACATGTACTTTTTGTTGGCTTTCGTATAAAATGGATTTTGTATGAAATTTTTACTGTACATAGGTGGAAGGGGAGACACAAGTTGGCGCAAATCGTTCAATTGCTTGTATCGATCGTACTATATTTTGTTATCTTTTTTGGCATTGCTTTTATCCTAAATATGCTGTTAAGGAAAACATGGTTAATGGCCATATTATACCCAATAGTAGTGATAATGATTGTGGATGATATGTCTACACTAGAATATTTCAAAAATCCAGGAATCGCATTTTCTGAGGCGTATTCAAAATTTCTATCTATTACACCGGCTGATATTACTATTTTATTGGCAGGTTTTGCAGGAGCAGTAGTTTCAGGTATTGTGATTAAAATGCTACGCAAAAGCGGTTATCAAATGTTTTGATTGATAAAGTAGCAATCAGGAAAAGACAGAATATTATAGAGAATTTATCTTTCTTTGAATAAAATATTACTAGATTGGAAATGATGACATCCAGAGAGGTGTTAATCATGAAAATCAAAAAAGCGTTTCGAAGAGTAGGTATGTTTTCGTTGTTTGTAGCAGCCTTTTTAGTTACCATCACATCTATATCTAACGTATCATTTGCTGATGTGCGTGATTGGGTAGATTATGAGCCGATGCGTATTACCAACACGGTTAATAACACAGTTGCAGAGTCGAAATTCAGGCAATCATCATTAGAAAAAAAGGAATTGAACTATTTAGAGCAGAAGAAAACGTATATATCAAGTGATGAAATTGAAGGACCTAAAACACTAGAAGAAGCGGCTAATATTAATCAGTATCCCAAATCACAAGTGGTAGCAACAGGATATACTGCTGGAGTAGAGTCGACTGGGAAATCACCAGGACATCCAGAGTATGGTATAACGTATTCAGGGGTTCAAGTAAAACGAGATTTGTATTCTACTATTGCGGCTGATTTAGATGTATATCCTATTGGGACGATACTTTTCATTCCAGACTATGGCTATGGGGTTGTTGCAGACAAAGGTAGTGCCATTACCGGCAATAAGATTGACTTGTTTTTTAACACCGTTGAAGATGTGTATGCTCAATGGGGAAAGAAAGAGCTAGATGTACATCTAATTGAATTAGGTGATGGTACACTTACGGAAAAAGAGCTCAAACAATTAAATGAAACAGATTCATTGCAAGTATTCAGGCAACAAATCACAGAAAGCTAATTTAAAAGGGAAGCACGCCAGTAATGGCAGGCTTCCCTTTATTTGTGTTTGTATGAGTTAAGGTCCTTAAGTTATGGTTCTTCGCTTTTGGATTAATAAAGTGTATATAGGAGAAAGGCAATTAGGATTCCGGAGAGACCTCCGAAGAAAACTTCGATTGGCTGATGCCCGAGCAATTCTTTAAGCTCTTGTCGCTTTTGAAATTCTTCTTTTTTATTCCAATCCTTTGCTCCATCTACGAACAGTTGAAAGTCTTTGATTAGCTGGTTTAGTACTACTGCCTGTTCTCCGGCCTGTCTGCGTACTCCGGAAGCATCAAACATTATAATAATACTGAAAACACAGGAAACAGCAAATACGGTGGATGTTACACCTTCGATAATACCAACACCTGTAGTTAATGCGGCAACAGCTGCAGAGTGGCTACTGGGCATGCCTCCTGTGCTGAATGCAAGGCCAGGAATAAACTCCTTTGTCACAATGAGTTTAATTGGTATTTTTACAACTTGGGCAAAGACAATTGCAGCAAGTGCAGCCCATAAAGGGAAATTTAGGAATAAATCCATAAATGCGTAACATCCTTCCTGATGCGATATTTGATCTTGCTCTTAGTTTATCATACCTCATCAGGAAACGCATGAAACTCCCGTTATCAGTTATTGGCTGCTAAGTCCTTTATTTAATTAGGAAGCTTTCGCATACATCCATTTTGCGGGTACTCGCTTCTCTAACTGAAGTATAAATAGGGCAGCAAGACAGGAGAGGGCAATGTCCTTAATTAAAAATGGGATCATGCCAATCCAAGCCAATTCGTATGTAACCGGGAGTTCTAACCATGTGTTCATTGCTACATACATGTAGGTGACACCAATTCCGTAATTAAACGCTACGCCAACTAGTGCTGCTAAAGAATAGAGAGGTAGACGCGCTTTTTTTTGTTTTTCTGTGATCCATCCGACAAAAAAGGCAATAAAAACAAATGAGAAAATAAAGCCACCAGTTGGACTAATCAGTTGCATTGGACCGGCAGATAAACCAGCAAAGATCGGTACACCAGCTGTTCCGACAAGTATATAGGTAATCATTGCATAACTTGCACGTTTTTTTCCCAGCATCATGCCAGCTATTATCGCAAAAAAGGTTTGCAGTGATAAGGGAACTGATGTCCCACCTAGTGGTATTGCAAGAAATGGAAACCAGACTGTAATGTTGGCTCCAATTGCCATTAAACAAACAAATACTGCTCCAAATGTTAGATCGATTGGTTTTGTACGCATATCCATTCCTCCTTAACAACATAATAGTTAGAAATGGACACGTTTGTCAACCTGTTTTTTTTATGGTTAACAATGGATCGCCTAATAAGACGCTATTGTAAAGGTTTGGCTAAAGAGATAGAAAAAAGCCAAAGAAGTTCGACTCATCGTACAGTTCGATCTCATTTGGCTTCTGATATGTTATTTTATAGCTGCTTCTAGTGCTATTTCCATCATTTCATTAAAGGTGGTTTGGCGTTCTTCTGCTGATGTTTCCTCACCAGTAAGAATGTGGTCTGAAACTGTAAGAACAGAAAGGGCTTGTCGGCAATACTTAGCAGCCAATGTATATAAAGCCGTTGTCTCCATTTCCACTGCCAGCACTTTGTATGCAGCAAGTAATTCATTTACTTCCTTCGCATTATCACGGTAAAAGGTATCACTAGTAAATACATTTCCGACACGTAGATTTAATCCTTTTTCCAATCCAGCGTCATATGCATTTTTAAGAAGTTCAAAATCTGCAAGTGGCGCATAGTCAATCCCTTGGAATACCATACGGTTCATTTGTGAATCCGTTGTGGAACCTTGTGCTAGAATAACGTCGCGTACCTTTACATCCTTCTGAATGGCACCACATGTTCCAACACGAATTAGCTTCTTAACATCATAGCTTTGAATTAACTCATTTACATAAATAGAGATGGAAGGTACACCCATTCCTGTACCTTGTACGGAGATCCTTTCTCCTTTATATGTACCTGTGAAACCATACATACCACGAACCTCATTATATTGTGAAACGTCTTCTAGGAAGTTTTCCGCAATAAATTTAGCACGTAACGGATCTCCTGGAAGTAATATTTTGTCAGCGATTTCTCCTTGTTTAGCTCCTATATGGACACTCATTGTTTACCCCTCCAATTTAATTTGCAACATATATCAAATAAACGTTATCATAACCGCTCTGTAAAAACAAATGAATTAAAAAATATGGGCTTTTTTGTTTCAAAAAGTTTTGTTTTTGTATATAATATATTTAGTTCAGTTATTCACTTATAATGAACGTTGTACTAGAGAATAGTACATACTATGAATATTATGGTTGGAAGGATGATACACAATGAAAGAACAAACATTTACTATTACTGCTGATACAGGAGTACACGCACGCCCAGCTACACTTTTAGTAAACAAAGCTGGACAATTTGAATCAGAAGTAGAGGTTTCATACAATGGCAAAAATGTAAACCTTAAATCCATCATGGGTGTTATGTCACTTGGAATTCCAAAAGGTGCTGAAATTAAAGTGACTGCAAACGGTAGTGATGAAGAAGATGCACTTAAAGGTGTAGAAGAAGTAATTAAAGAACATCTTGGTGAATAATTTTACATGTAAAAAAGCTGTTCCTTCCAATAAATTGGGAGGGCAGCTTTTTTTATTAACGTAACATAGGGGATATGTTAGCCAATCACTGTCTAAGCATATTCCTTTTCAAGACGTTCTATTGCTAAAAGAGCTTCACGGTTATATGCTGTGTCCTCTTGTAACAATTTTTCCTTATATTTTTGAACTGCTTCTTGTAAGGAAATCTTGTATTCCGGTATATCACTTTCAAAAGCGTGTACTGCAGGTTTTTTTACATTCATTTTCTCATGAAAGGCAAGTGCTTTTCGCTCATGGAAAAAGACCCCTTCGGTTTGATTAGGGTTATGCAGATCCCCTTGTATAGGATGTTTCACAACAGCTAGGACTTCTACAAGATACTTATCACCACGATCTTCTATAATTTTTCCCAAGTAAGTACCCGATTTATAATGTGCCTTTACCTTGTCACCAATTTGTTTATCCGTCATATATATTACCTCCCTCTATTATTTTGCCAAAAATATCACAGTTTAGCGAACATTATTGTTTGCCATTTGGTTATCTTATTTTATTTGCTATAATGATACTCAGAAAGGCGTGAAGCAAAATGATGCCATTTTTATATTTTCCAGAAGATAAAACAGAATATATACCTGCCGTCATCACACTTATCATCTTTATGATCGCTGCATGTGTTGTAATGTACTTCTTGTATAAACGGTCAAAGAAAGAGGAAAAAGCATTTAATGAAAGCTACAAAGAGACCTTAACCGAACAACAGGGCAATAAAGAAAATTAAACATTTCCTGTGTCCAATTCATTAAAATAAACGAAGTGGCGAATACTAAGTTAAAATGACCATAAAGGAGTATTACGTATGCGCTTCGTTTTTTTTATTGTTTTTCTTTTCCTTACTGCTTGCCAATCCAATGCTGCTGAAAAAATGAAAACAGTTGATATGTATAATGTATCTGGTGATATGATAGGAACAGTTGCCTTAAGTGAGCAAGCTGATGGTATTCAAGTAAAAGTAAAACTAGAGGGACTGGAACCAGGCTTCCATGGCTTTCACGTACATGAATATCCAATATGTGAAGCACCTGATTTTACAACTGCTGGAAACCACTACAATCCTGAAGGAAAAGAGCATGGGTTAATGGACCCAGAGGGACCACATCTTGGAGACTTACCAAATCTTGAGGCAGATGCCGGGGGACTAGTAGATGCTGAATTAATGCTGGCTGGAGCAACCTTAATGGAGGGTAAAAATTCTTTATTAAAAGAAGACGGCACATCCTTTATTATACAGGAAGGTCCAGACGACGGACTAACACAGCCGGGGGGCGGCGGTGGGCCGAGAATCGTTTGTGGAGAATTAAAAACGAATCCTGAAGAAGGAAAGAATGAAGAGTCACCAACAGATCCGACTGAGTTTAATGAAGACCAAGAAGAGTAGTAACAAGCTTAAAAAGGAAGATAAAAGGCCGAGCGAATTCAACATTCTACGTAGAATTAGAATTCGCTCGGCCTTTTTCATTGTAACTATTTTGTTTGGATAGCCTGAATAATCCGTTGTACACCCTCTTCAACGGTTGCTTTAGGACAGCCAATGTTCATCCGCATAAAGTGTTTTCCCTCTTCACCATATTCTATTCCGGTATTCAGTCCCACTTTAGCTTTTTCAATCATAAACTTTTTCAATTCTTTCTCATCCATACCCAGCTTCGTACAATCAATCCATAGTAGATACGTTCCTTGGGAATCAATAACTTCTAGGTCGCTTGCATGTGCTGCAAACATTTCCTTTACATAGGTTTTGTTGTCATAAAGGACCTGTAAAAGTTCATCAAGCCATGGACCACCGTGCAAATAGGCCGCTTCTAAGGCGGTATTTCCCATTATATTTAACATATGGGCACCTTGCTTGTTAAAATGCTCTTCAAGCGTTTTTCGCTTTTGCTTATCTGGTGTCACGACATAGGATGCCTGCAACCCAGCGAGATTAAAGGTTTTAGATGGAGCCATACACGTGATGGTTTGATGCGCAATTTCCTCTGATAATGAGGCAATAGGGATATGTTTGTTCCCAGGAAAAACCAGATCACCATGTATCTCATCTGAAATTATAAGAACATCATGTTTGACACATAGTTCCGCCAACTTTGTTAGCTCTTCTTTTGACCATACGCGCCCAACTGGATTATGTGGTGAACAAAGAATAAATGCCTTTACACCTTCTTGTAATTTCTCCTCAAAATCAACGAAGTCAATTTGATACGTATTTTCTTCGTAAAGTAGCGGGTTTTTCACAACCTGTCTGTCATGGCTTTCTACTACTTTATAAAAAGGGGTGTAGACAGGTGTTTGAATTAATACTTTATCGCCAACTTCTGTGAAGGCTTGAATGGCCATATGTAAACTGGTTACCACACCTGGACTGAAAGATAGCCATCCTTGATCAATTTGCCAATTGTGGCGTTCCTTTAACCATGACTCAATTGACCCCTTTACGGCTTGGTCTACGATTGTGTAGCCATATATACCATGCTTTGCCCGATCAATAATAGCTTGATTGACCTCTTCAGGCGCCATGAAATCCATATCAGCAACCCACATTGGCAGGACGTCTTCTGTCTGAAAGACGGGGTGAAGCATATCCCATTTTACTGATCTTGTATTTTTTCTATCATGTAATATATCAAATTTTCCCAATGTTGTTCTCCTCCTTACAAAATTCAATTATACTAAGTATAGCAAACTTGATAACAGAACTGCATGCTCGCTGTTTTAAAAATAGAACAAAAAAAAGCAAAGCGTTCAGAACGCCTTGCTTACAGGGGGAATACGAGAAAGTCTTACATTGATAGTATTACCCAGCATTTTAAAGTTTAAAACATAGTTTTTATTATTATTTTTACGTTTTTCTTGAAAGGAGTATTGAAATGGCAGGTAACTGGGGAGAAAGAAAGCATGAAAACAGTTTTAGTAAACAGACAAAATCGAAAAAATCCCACTATATTTTAGGGTTTATAATAGTTTTTATAGTTATTGCTACTGTAGCTACTATAGTTGGTGTAATGAAGCATAAAAAGACTGTAGAAAAAGAGCTTTCTATTGAGGAATTCTTTTCACAGGAGAAATTAGCTTTCCGTGAATCATTAGGGGTAGAAAATACGAATGCTTTCCCACAAGTACAAGAAGCGCAAAGCATTGTAGAATCCCCTGAGAAGAATGTCAGCGCAGATGAATTGAAAAACACCAAAAAAGAAATAGAGCAACTATTATCAACGCCCGCCATGTTAGTCGAAACATTTAATGAAAACGAAAAGTTTGACTTGCAAGCATACGAGGATTTGCAAGCGGATAGAACCGACTTTCTACAGTCTTTTAATATGTACCTACTTGAAGCAATAGAAAATGCGTTACAAGAAGATTTTACTCAACAATCTGAAAAAACATTCGAACAAATGCAGAAAGGGGAAGCGACAGGTGTTGAAGATTTAGATAATTTGATGAAGGCCCTTGAAACACATGGCTATAAAATGGGGGACTACGGTGTCGATCAAGATCCACAATGGCTACTTGAACATATTGAAAATTGGGAGGGCATCCAAGGGGATAAGGCCTACCTTCAACTCTTAACAGATAAAGAAACGGCTACCGGAGCAGCATATGAAGAAATGACGTTGTTATCCATGGAGGAAATCTCCGTAACATTATTAAAGCTTGAAGAGGTTTATAATACATATAAAGATGATGATCTCTCATCATGGGCGACGTTGAGATTAAGTTGGCATGCCACCGAACTTCTTGGGCTGTATATCAGAAGCGATACTGACTTGGAGGAAAGAAAGTCTGAGTTGGAGGGTTTTTTAGCAAACCATCAAGATTCCATCTATTGGAGTATCATTGACAAATCAGTACAAGATTACAGATCAAATGATTGGCAACATACTGATTACAGCTTTTCGAATAAACTAATCATTATGTTTGATGACACGTTTTCAGGCGTTCGGGAAGATGATATTACAAATGCAAACCGTTGGCCATTACATAAACAGACATTAGATCATTTTGATTTACTTACGGAAAAAAAGGATCACGACTTTCTAAACGATTTATCTCCAAAACAAGTTGTTTTTCTTTACGTTTATATCATAGAAGAGGGGCAAGTAGGCGATACAATAACTCTATATGATGCTTCTATTGTAGAGGGTGGAACGGATAGTTTAAGGCAGGAGATGCTACGTCAATCTGCAGCTCATTTCTGGCTGGATTTGGCTTATGAAACAGAATATGTGGTAGAAAGGAAGAATAAAAAAGAAGCGACAGTTTTCTTCCTAAAGAATGCAGATTCGCCGAATGAGATAGCGATGAAGTTTATATTGCGAAAAACAAATGAAGGATGGAAACTACTAGATATAACGGCAAAATAAAAACCCCAAAATGGGGTTTTTATTTTGCTATATAAAAGAGTTTACTTTAATCGGTTTTCAAGCTCTGCTTTTTCTTTTTCAAAACCTGGCTTACCAAGTAGGGCAAACATGTTTTTCTTGTATGCTTCTACTCCTGGCTGATCAAAAGGATTCACACCAAGTAAGTAGCCACTCAAGGCACATGCTTTTTCAAAGAAATACACAAGGTAGCCAAATGTATATGCATCCAGCTCTGGAACTTCTACGATTAAGTTTGGAACATCACCATCTGTATGGGCAAGAAGTGTTCCTTGGAATGCCTTATCATTAATTTCGTGAAGTGATTTACCAGCTAGGTAATTCAGGCCATCTGAATCATTAGATTCCTCTTCCACAATGACTTCCTTTTTCGATTTACTGACATGTAGAACTGTCTCAAATAAATCTCTTCTTCCATCCTGTACGTACTGTCCAAGAGAGTGAAGGTCTGTAGAGAAGTTAGCAGATGAAGGGTAGATTCCTTTTTGGTCTTTCCCTTCACTTTCACCAAATAATTGCTTCCACCATTCTGCAAAGTATTGTAGCTGTGGCTCATAATTAATTAACATTTCAATGGTTTTGCCTTTATTGTATAGGACATTTCGAACAACAGCATATTGATATGCAGGGTTTTCCTCAAGAGAAGAAGTGGATAGATCTTTCTCTGCAGCCTGTGCACCTTCCATCATGCTGTCAATGGAAACGCCACTCACTGCAATTGGCAATAGTCCTACAGCTGTAAGAACAGAATAGCGTCCACCTACATCATCAGGTATCACGAAAGTTTCGTAGCCTGCTTCATCAGCAGATGTTTTTAGTGCCCCTTTTTCACGGTCTGTAGTTGCATAGATGCGTTTTGTAGCTTCCTCGACACCATATTTTTCTTCAAGGAACTTTTTAAAAATGCGGAAGGCAATTGCCGGCTCTGTCGTTGTACCACTTTTAGAGATAACATTGATGGATACATCTTTATCTTTTAGCACATCAAAAAGCTCGTTCACATAAGCTGAACTCATATGATGTCCAACAAAGATGACCTGTGGTGCTTTCCTGTCTTCTTTAGAGATCAAATTCTGGAAGGAGTGGGTAAGCATTTCAATCGCTGCTCGGGCTCCTAAATATGAACCTCCAATACCGATTACGAGTAAAACATCAGAATCTTGTCTAATTTTCTCGGCACTAGCTTTGATACGGCTATATTCCTCTTTATCATAATTACTTGGTAGATCAATCCAACCAAGATAATCATTACCTGCTCCAGTTTTATTATGTAATGCTTGGTGTGCAGTCTCAACGAAACCTGCCATGTTATTTATTTCCTCTTTGTTGAAAAATGATAATGCTTTATCATACGCAAACGAAACATGTGTCACGTTATTTCCCTCCTTGATTCTTGTTTCAATGTTCAACATTTACTTTACCTAAGCGTTGGGGTTAAATCAAGAAAAGTACCCTGCATATTTCTTTACGGAACTGTAAAAACTAGTCACGATCACTAGAAAAAGGAGGATACAAAAATGAATGGTTTACAAAGAGCAGCCTTAGCGCTGACAATTATTGGAGCTGTTAACTGGGGACTAATCGCCTTATTCCAATTTGATTTAGTGGCAGCTATTTTCGGTGGAGGAGAGCAAAGTGCAGCCTTAGCCAGAATTATTTATGGATTGGTTGGTATTAGCGGCCTTGTGCTCATTCCATTGCTATTTAAAACAGATGAGGCTTTTTCAAAACAAAGAGAACCCGACCGTGTTGATGGTTAATCCTGAACATAAGTAAGTCGCTATACAAATTAGAAAAGCTTGCATTTACTCGTCTTTTAGCGAATGTGTAGGTTTTCTTATACTTGGGACTTCGAAATTCCAGCGAGATTGTCATGGCTTCCTGGCTGAATTTCAAACATTCCCAACGTGTAAAAAAAAGGGAAACTCAAGTTTGAGTTTCCCTTTCTATTTATTTCTTAAATGAGTCACGTTCTCCAGATTGTTCAATCCATTCTTCAAGCTTGTCTTTTAGTGTGTTAAAACCAGCTGAATCATTGGTATGTTGAACTGCTGCAGTTTGTTGCTTACGTGGCTTCGGTGCTTTTTTTGGTGCTTCTTCTGTAGCCCGGATGGATAAAGAAACTTTGTTCTTTTCTTCATCAATAGTAAGAACTTTAACTTTTACTTCATCGCCAGTAGTTAGATGTTCGTTAATATCCTTTACAAAGCCATGTGTTACTTCGGATATATGAACTAAGCCCTGTGTTTCCTCATCTAACGCAACGAAAGCACCGTATGGTTGAATGCCTGTTACCTTACCATCTAATATTTGACCAACCTCAAATTTGTTTGTCATGCTGAACAACTCCTATATACATTATTCGATTCATTTCACACAATATATTATTTTAGCATAATAAACAGGTTTAGGCAAAATATAAGAAAAACAAAGTAGAAAGGGATGTTAAGAATGGTACCATTAGACTCAAAAGTGGAAGAGAGAATTTATCCGTTATTTGTATTGGAAGAACTTTTAAAACCAGAAGGCTATGTGATTGGTGCGAATTGGGATTATGATAATGGTTACTTTGACTTGAAAGTGGATGATAAGGGGGCATATTATTTTTTGCGTGTGCCTTTTTATGCCGTAGCAGGTTCTCTGGATTATCCCGGGGTCACGGTTCGTTTGGAAAAACCCTTCTTGTTGGCGCATGAGTATGAGTCTGGGAATGATCAAGATAGTCGAAATGGTCCCTTTCAAGGTATGGTTAATCAATTCCAGACACCGACAAACCCAGATGCAGATGTTCCTGCAGAATATATTGAGATCGGTAAAAGCCTCGTTCAAAAACTTGAGGCGCTAATTCTTCCAAGCGACCAATGAAATTACAATGTCGCCCTGCTTTAGTACAAAAGTGGGGGCACAATTCAAATAATAGTCATGGTTACGTATAATCCCGAGTAAAATATGTTGCTGTTTTGTTTGAATGGTAGAAAGTTCACTAAATGTCTTTTCGTGCAGGTCCTCGGTGATCTTCGTATGATGGAATTGCTGTGTTTTCATTAGCTGTAATAAGTCTTCAAAGGGTGTAGAGGATGCTGTATGAGATAATTCATGATAAAAAAGCCCAGACATAAAATCATTCGTGCGAATAATCGTCGTAGCGCCAGCTCGCAGTGCGTTTTCTATCTGTACCCTTGTGAGGATCTCCGCAATAATGAGTACGTGTTTATTATTTCCTCTTATGGCCACGGTTGATAGAATTGTATCATTATCCGCCTGTCTTTCGTTCTTTGCAGAGATGTCTGCTGAAATGAGGACACGTTGAGCCAGCGAAATGTTTGCCTTTTTGAGGGTGTCATCCTCCGTAGGATCTCCTTTTATAAAATGCACAGGATAGTGACGATATTCTACAGACTTTAGTGTGCGGTCAATTAAGACAATTTGGGTGCTGGGACTATTTGCAATGGTCAAGTCGATCAGTCTGCGGGTGCGTTCATTCCAGCCAATAAAAATGTAATGATTATTCCCTTTAAACTGAAGTTTTCCTTCCAAGAGATCCTTCTCATGCTGTACCGTGGCTGCTGACAAAGTGGTAATATAGAATGCTACGAGTCCTCCACCTGACAGAATTAGTGTGATTGCCACGATTTTCCCGGGCATAGTTAGAGGAACGTAATCTCCATAGCCAACTGTTGCTCCTGTAACAATTGCCCACCAAATTCCCTCGAATACAGTAGGAAACTGATTTGGTTCCACTAAATGAATGATGGTACCGAAAAAAAGCATAAGGGCAGTAATACTCAATAGCAGTCTGAAAATAACTGGTAATTGATGGTACACTTGTTTAATAAATCGAACACTCATATGCTCACCTGTAGTTCCTTTTTACTTTTAGTATGGACACAGGCTTTTAAGGTGTATACAAAAAAGCTGACAATAATTTGCCAGCTTTTTCTATTACTTAGATAGGGTTCCTTTTAAACTGTTATAAACTTCTTCCCAAAAATCATGATTGTCACGGAACGATTTTGTCATAAAAAGAATCATTTCGTTAAATTTCACTTTATAGTCAGACGCATCCTTTTCTGGGAGTTTTGCCTGTGACTCATTTACGAATGCTTGTATCTTTTCTGCCCTCGGTCCCCATTTTGCAACTTCATTCCCTTCTTGGTCCAGAAAGATGATAATAGGGATGGATCTGGATTTTCCATTTGTTAAATAGTTATCCATCAGCTCCAAGTTCTGATCACGAAGTAACATATGAACATCAATGTCACCTGCTTCAGCAATATGAAGTAGTATTGGAATGTTAAGCATGGCATCGCCACACCAGTCTTCCGTTAAGACAATGGCACGTAGTTGCTCTTTCTGCAATCGTGTGAAAAACGCAGTATCCTCTGGTAAAGAAAAAGTATCGTATATATAAAGAAGGTTTTCCTTATGCTTTTCCATTGATTCTATATACATATCTGGGGACATTCCTTTTTCAAACCACGTATTCAGATTCATTGCTATCTGCTCCCTTTTTTATATTTACTTTGAGTGTATCCATAATAAAATGATACGTAAACTAAAGTGCTCTTTATTTGATTATTTGCTATTATAGTAAAAGAAGTAATTGAAGGAGGAATAATAAATGGAAAATGCAAACCGTGATTTCCTATTAGAACTGTTACATACAGCATCACCGTCAAGTAATGAAATGGAAATTCAAAAGAAATGGATTACCTATGTAAAGGAATTTGCAGATGAAATAAGAACAGATAATGCAGGCAACGCAATTGGTGTTTTAAATCCTGACGCTACATTTAAGGTATTGCTTGCAGGGCATTGTGATGAGATAGGTCTTGTTATCAACCGAATTGATGAAGAAGGATTTTTGCATTTCGATAAGATGGGTGGCATAAATCCCAAGGCTGCAGTAGGCATGAAAACAACAGTACTGGGCTATAACAAAACCGTAACAGGTGTGATTGGTGTGAATGCCCAGCATCATGGTGGCCTAAAAAACGACTTTGGATTGGAAGATTTATTTATTGATTGTGGCTATCAATCAAAAGAAGAAGCTGAAAAAAATATTCAGATTGGAGATCTAGCTGTTTATAAAACAGAACCAGAAATTTTAAAGGATCGTTATGTTGCCGGCCGTGGTTTGGATAATCGCACTGGTGCATTTATTGTTGCTGAAGTATTAAAGCGTTTAAAGGAAAGAGGATGTTCTGTAGGTGTATATGCAGCAAGTACAGTTAATGAAGAAACAAATATGGGTGGAGCTTATTTCGCTGCGGCAGGTATTCAACCGACTATGGCAATTGCTTGTGATGTTACCTTTGCAACAGATTATCCTGGCGTAAACAAAAACAAACACGGTGATGTGAGACTTGAGAAAGGCCCTGTTTTAGCAAAGGGTGCGCCGATTAATATAAAAATAAATAAACTGTTGGAAAAAGCTGCAAAACGTTTAGAAATGGCTGTTCAATATGAATTGACACCGAGAATGACTGGTACGGATGCCGATAAGATGAGATTAACTGGAGCGGGTGTTCCGGTGTCGCTCGTCTCATTACCATTACGGTACATGCATTCTCCGGTGGAAACTGCGAGCTTGAAAGATATTGATGAAGAAATTGAGTTACTGGTTACAATGCTTGGCTCGCTAACAGGAGATGAAAGCTTAAACCCATTAGAAGATTAATTCTCTTGTAATAACAAAATATGTTTGCAAAAAGTCCATCAAATGCTATTTTCTGCAAAACGAAATTAGATAGCGATTAGTTCGAAAGATTCATTTGCTAGCTTTAACGTGACAATAGAATGATGATTAGTTAAATAAATAACTGCGAAAGTCCTTTTGTTTCTTTCATAAGAAATAAAAGGGCTTTTTTAATTGGTTCGACAGGGTAATTTGATTCATTTTTATTATTATTTCTAAGTAAAATACCTTTTACCAAACGTTCTAATCCTTATGGTGACGGGCTTATAAGGGTGTTGGAGAGCAGTTCATTACTAGTCTTTAGCCGTTGGTCCTATGAACTCCGGAGGAAAAACCGCGACTATTTAATCAATTTTGAAAATTCAGTATATAATCGACATGATTCGACACAAATCAAGCTAGGCGCTGATTATACTTACATTAACAACATAGATTCTACAAATCCCACCACTGACATCAATGAACCCACATAGAAATTCATGGGGAGAGGAGGCAGTAGGTGTTTTTTTGCTTAGCAAAATCTGTTTTACAAATTGAGGGGAGGAAATAGTTTGAAAACAAAGAAGAGGCGTCAGACGAAAGCATTTAGTATTGCTGCGTCGGTATTAATGACTTTCTCATTGGTCACACCAGGCTTGGCTAGTGCCGAATCAAACAACAAGCTGCACCAGTCTGTTAATGAATCATCAAGCTCGGTTGTACAGAATAAGGTAACAGATCGATTGCTTGATACGTTTAAGAAAGACGATAAAGTTACCTTTCTCGTAAAGTTTGCAGAAAAGGCAGATACGGCAAAGGTAGCGGAAGAAGCTAAGAAATCTACAGCTAAAGCAAACCTTTCGGCACAAAAGGCAGAGCTGGCACAACGTTCAGCAGTCGTTGCCGAATTAAAAGCGACATCTCTTACTTCTCAACAAAATGTAAAAGACTTTCTAGAATCACAATTGGATTCAGGGAAGGTAGAGGATTATAAATCTTTTCATATAGTAAACGGTATGTCTGTTACTGCTACTAAAGAAGTGGCCGAAAAAATAGCCACATTTGCGGAAGTTGAAAAGATTTTGCCAAACGAAAATCGTGAACTGTTTACAACCGTTACAGAAGACGCGAAAGCACCTACTTCCGATATCGCCAATGTAGAATGGAACGTTGAAAGAGTTGGCGCGCCAGCTGTCTGGGACATGGGGTTTGATGGTTCTGGCGTTACAGTGGCAAGCATTGATACAGGGGTTCAATATGATCACCCAGCACTACAAGAAAAATACCGTGGTTATGATGCAAGTACGGGCGAAGTCAACCATGATTATAACTGGTTTGACGCTACTGCAGGTGAAGAAGCACCGTACGATGATCAAGGACATGGTACACACGTGACGGGTACAATGGTAGGTAGTGAGCCAGATGGATCTAACCAGGTTGGTGTGGCACCTGGTGCACAATGGATCGCTGTTAAAGCATTTACAGCAGCTGGTGGGACAGATGTAGATTTACTTGAAGCTGCGGAGTGGATTTTAGCTCCTACAGACTCAGAAGGTAATGCACGTGTTGATATGGCACCAGATGTCGTAAACAACTCGTGGGGCGGTGGACCTGGATTAGATGAATGGTACCGTGATGTTGTTACTAACTGGAGAGCAGCGGAAATTTTCCCTGAATTCTCTGCAGGTAATACTACATTGACAAACCCAGGCGGACCTGAATCAATTGCAGTACCAGCCAATTACCCAGAGTCATTCGCAACTGGAGCTACTGATGCGAATGATGCGCTGGCAAGCTTTTCATTACAAGGACCTTCTCCTTATGATGAAGTGAAACCGGATATTTCTGCACCTGGAGTGAATATTCGCTCTAGTGTACCGGGTGGAGGTTATGAAGGTGGCTGGAATGGTACTTCAATGGCAGGACCAGCAGTAGCTGCAGTGGTTGCTTTGATAAAGCAAGCGGATGCTAGTCTAACTGTAGATGAAATTGAAGAACTTATCACCACTACTGCCACACCATTAACGGATGGTAACTTTACAGAAGTGCCAAACAATGGTTATGGATATGGCCTTGTAAGTGGATATGACGCAGTATCATCCCTTGTTACTGGATTAGGAACACTTGAAGGTCAAGTTACAAAAGAAGGAGAAGATACGGAAGCGCCTACTTTTGAACATGAAGCACCTGCAGAATCCTACATTGGAATGGATCTAGGTTTATCCATTCAAGTTATGGACAACATCAGTGTATCCTCTGTTCAGCTTGAGTACACCGATCATAATGGGGATACTCAAACAATTGATGCTGATCGAATTTCTGGTGACTTCAAAGATGGAGAATATACAGCTACCATTCCTGGAGACCACATTGATGGTGACTCCCTGACTTACAGCTGGAAAATTAACGACTTTGGAAACAATGAAGTTTCCAGTGACGAGTATGTTGTAACCTTGCACCCTGGAATCTCTGTTGGTTATTCAGAGGACTTTGAATCAGAGGCTGCAGGCTGGACAGTATTCGGAGAAAATAACAGCTGGGAACGCGGTGTTCCAACGTCAGGGCCGGAAAGTGCTGTATCCGGTGAGAACGTATATGCAACAAACCTAGCAGGAACTTATGATAGTAATGCCAATACAACACTGGTTATGCCTCCCGTTGACTTACCAGAAGGAGAATCATACTTACAATTCAGTCAGTGGTACAACATAGAAAATAACTGGGATTATGGCCATGTGTTTATTTCAACAGATCAAGAACAGTGGACACAGTTAGCTAGAATAACAAATGTATCTGAGGATTGGGAAGAGGTTGAACTTGACCTATCCGAATACAGTGGGCAACGTGTTTACATTGGATTTAACTTAACTACAGATGGCTCTGTTGTCAAAGATGGTTTCTACATTGATGATGTTAAACTAGCTGACACTTCTGATAGTGCGAGTGCTTCTGTAAAAGAAACTAAAGGCAAAGCTAAAGGTGAGAATAAAGGTGCCATCAGCCTGAATAATGGGCAGATGGGAATTACAGGCTTTAACAATGCACTTGGAATAATAAAGAGTGATAAAAAAGCTTCTTTAAAAGAAAAAGTAAATCCGACTAAAATTGCTCCACTAATGCCGGAAAAGAAAGATAAGCCAGAAAAGGATCCAATAAGCCCAGTTTTGTTACCTATGAGTGCACAAGTAAGTGTGCTTGAGAGTGGAAGAACAGTTAATACGGATCCAGAAAATGGCACGTATTCTTTACTGCATGCTGCAGGTGAGTTTACTGTCAAAGCAGAAGCTTATGGATTTGAATCAGAAGAACAAACAGTCACAATAGAAGGTGATGAAAGCACAACTGCTGACTTCACGCTAGAAGAAGTTGCACAGCACACTGTAAGTGGTACCGTGACAGATGCGGCTACTGATGAACCAGTGGAAGGTGCTACTGTAATAGTAGTGGAAGATGCAAATATTGCACCGGTAGAAACGGATGCAGAAGGTAATTATGAAATAACAGCTTATGAAGGTAACTATACGCTGAAAATCTTAGCTGCTGGTTACCATGGAACTGAAGTAGAAGTTAATTTGGAGGAAGGCGATGCAGAAGTAAACGTCTCTCTAGAACCTTTCTACACTGTACCAGGTGGGGAAATCGGCTATGATGATGGTACCCCTGAAAATGCACGTGCTTTTTATGATGCAGGAAACGGCTGGGCAGTAAAAATGTCACTACCAGAAGGCGAAGAATCTGCTATCGTAACGGACGGTGTATTCAAATTCTGGGATGAAGAATTTCCTTCTCCAGGTGGAACAGAATTTGCAGTGGAAGTTTGGGATGCCTCTGGTACAGATGGACAGCCTGGTGAGAAGCTAGCTGGACCAATTTCTGCTGAAGCAACCCGAGATTCTAGTACTTGGACTGTTGTAGACTTATCAGAGCATGGAATTGTTGTAGAGGGTGACTTCTACATGGTTTATGTCCAAACACAGCCAAATACTGGCGCACCTGGCCTTGCTACAGATGAAAATGGGCCGAATGCAGAAAGAAGTTATCAAATGGTAGGAGGAGCTTGGTCTCCGTCACCAGCTGCTGAAGGTAACTATATGATTCGTTCACGTGTAAGTTATGAAGCAGAAACACCGGTAATTACCTCTCCTGCAGAGGATCTAATTACAAATGAAGCAGAAATCACTGTAGAAGGAACTGCTTCATCAACAACTACTGTACAACTTCTTAACAACGGAGAAGAAGTTGGGTCTGCTGAAATAGGTGAAGAAGGATCTTTCGCTATTGATGCAGAATTAACAGAAGGAGAAAATGAGCTTACTGCTGTATCTCTACTAGATGGTACAGAAATAGGTGAATCAGAACCGGTTGTCGTAACATTGGATACAGAAGCTCCTGAATTAACCATTGACAGCCCAGAGGATGGGGACAAATCTAATCGTGAGACAGTTACTGTAGAAGGAACTGTATCTGATGCTAACCTAGACTTTGTAGAAGTTAATGGACAGTCTGCAACTGTAGAAGATGGTACGTACTCTAAGCGGATTCTGTTAGATAACGGGGAAAATGAAATCGAAGTTATCGCACACGATCTTGCCGGTAATACGACATCTGAAACAGTAACAATTGACGTTAAATACGATGCGCCTGAGATTGAGAATCTAACACCAACTGAAGATAAAACACTAAAAGCAGGCGAAAGTGTCAAAATTGAATTTGACAGTGAGCCTGGGTTAGACGCAACTTTCGCTATCCATATGCCACTAACAAATGCAAAGAGCAGTGTATCTAATGCTACAGAATTGCCTATGATGGAAACCTCAGATGGGCACTATGTAGGTTACTGGACTGCGACTAGCAATGTTGAAGCAGATGGTGCTGTAGTAGAAGTGAAAGTTAAGGATGACTATGGAAATGAAACAAGGGAACAGGCGGACGGAAAACTAATCATTAACGTCGACTGAACCAATTAATGTAACAAGGTGTGTAGCCTAGGCTACACACCTTGTTTTTTTGATAAAGATTATAAGTGTAGATGAGGTTCAGGTATACTAAACAAAGGTTTCTCAAACTACATATAAGGAAACGAAGCAAAACACTTTTCAAATTTCGTAAACTCACGTATACTATTAATATAATTTAATAATCGATTCCATCTTCGGGGCAGGGTGCAATTCCCGACCGACGGTAAGAAGCAATTTCATGCTTTAAGTCCGTGACCCGCAAATTTATTTGCGGCTGATCTGGTGCAAGTCCAGAACCGACAGTTACAGTCTGGATGGGAGAAGATGTCGAGCCGGAATTTAGTGCATATATTGCGCTTATTTTTCCTATGATTTTTTAAACATACCCTAAAGCCCCGATTAGGCTTTAGGGTTTTTTGTGTTTAAATGGAAGACGGCGGATCCTTCATCACGAGATAGGAATCGATTAAAGATGAAGGAGGAGAATGATGATGCAATCATCAAAGACGCAATCATTCAGCTTATTAAAACTTATTATTCTCGCATTACTGGGGACTATTTCATTGGTGTTATTCTTTATTAACTTTCCACTACCTTTTCTACCAACCCCTTACCTAAAAATTGATTTTAGTGAGGTTCCAGCTCTTATGGCCGCATTTATTTTCTCGCCATTAGCAGGAGTAATCGTTGTTGCAATCAAAAATGTTTTATATTTAGCGATTGGTGGGGGGGAAATAATTGGCGTACTAGCTAATTTCCTTACTGGTGTTTTATTTATCGTCCCTGTTGCCTTGATGTATCATAAATTTAAAGGTGTTAAAAGTGTTATTTCAGGGTTAGTTACGGGCACAATTGTGATGGCATTGGGCATGAGTGTACTGAATTACTTCTTGATATTACCGGCTTATGGTTGGTTTATGGGTTGGGAAATGACAGAGCAATTTAAGTGGTTTTCGGTATATGCTGGTATACTACCATTTAATCTAATAAAAGGAATTGTGGTCGGGCTTTTGTTTGTACCATTATTCTTGAAAATGAGACAGTGGATTGAGGAAAAGCGAGCTAGTCTTATCTAATTTAATATTTTATTGCCTAAAAGGGCTAGTCATGCGATGACTAGCCCTTTTTGCATCTTTTACTATATCTCAATATTATTAGAAAAACCCGCTTGCATTAATTTTATGCAAGCGGGTACGTCAGTTATCTATTGTTCTTCAACAAGATATCTTGCTGTGGGTTGAACTTCTAATCGTTCTTCAGGAATAGGTTTGCCTGATTTTTCACTTAGACCGTATGTGCCATTTTCAATTCGCTCTAGTGCATCATCTATTTCTCGGAGACGATCTTCGCGCACAAGGTTCAATCCAGCGTCGCGTTCTTGTTCAAATTGTTCGGTACCCATGTCTCCGGGGTGGTTGTCATAGTCTGCTAACTCACTGATGGAATCATTTGGGCTTTTTTCTCGGTTTTCATCGATCTTTTCCGCATTCTCTTTTCTTAATTGTAGGAGTTGTTTTTTGAATTTATCTAATTGATCTCTACTTAGATGTGTCTTCATTTGTATCTCCTTTCTTTATGACTGCTTTTTAGGAACAATTCCAAGCGTACATCTTGAAATACAAATTAGTTTTTCTGCTTCATCGACTATCTGTATTTCCCATACCATGGAAGTTTTACCGAGATGGATCGGTTTTGCTAAAGCAGTGACTATCCCGTCACGCTTACTCCTAACATGATTTGCATTAATTTCCATTCCAAAAACGTTCGATTGCTCTGTGTCAATATTGGCCATAGCCCCAATACTGGCAGCAGTTTCTGCGAGAGCTACACTCGCTCCACCATGCAAATAACCGGCAGGCTGACGAGTTCTTCCATCAACTGGCATGGTAAGGATAATAAGATTTTTATCCAATGATTTCGTTTCGATACCAAGTGCTTCCATTAGTGTCTGGTTAAATTCCACGTAAAGGACATCCCTTCTTAAATTACAGCGTCAATTAGTAATGAAATTCCTAAAAGAAGTCCATAAATACTATTAGTTTTTCCAGTTGCTGCCATGGCAGGCATCATTTCGATCGGCATGGTTTTGCCTTGAAATTTCTTGATAACATCAAATGCCTTCACGATAGCAAGAAACGAAATAAGTGACCATAATGGAAGGATACCGGTAATGATGTAAGCCGCAGTTAGTATAAATGAAAGAATGAAAAATGCTGCAAGCACCTTAATGGCATTCTTTCTTCCTACTAGAATTGCAATCGTTTTTCGTCCATTCTTTTTATCTCCATCAAGGTCTCGAATGTTATTGGATAACATTATTGCACCAATAAATAATGCAACCGGAATGGAAACCCAGATAACTGCTGCTATGATGGAGCTTGTTTGGATGAAGTAACTAATTCCTATAATGACTGTCCCCATTAAAAAGCCAGAGAACAATTCGCCAAATGGTGTATACGCAATTGGTAATGGTCCACCTGTATATAAATAACCGAAAAGCATGCATACTAAACCAATCAATGCAATCCACCAACTAGACTCAATACAGATATATACTCCGAGAAGAATGGCGATTCCAAAAAAAGTCAAAGCCAAGGTCAATACTGTTTTGGGTTGAATTCCATCACGAACAATGGTTCCACCAATCCCGACAGATTCCTCGGTATCTAAGCCTCTCACGAAGTCGTAATACTCATTAAACATATTTGTGGCAGATTGGATTAGCATTGAAGCAAGAAGCATGGCAAAAAATAACAGAAGATGAAAGTTCGTATCTTCTGTAAGAGCGAACATGGAACCGACAAAAACGGGTACGAAAGAAGCCGTTAGTGTGTGCGGGCGTAATAAACGCCACCATATCTGGAATCCTTCTTTTTCATTTAAAGCTTGTTTTATTGTATGATTATCTGATGTGCTCATTTCTTTTTTTCCCCCTGATTTCACATGCGTATCGTATCAATTTTAGGGAAATTATTAGGGGGTGTCAATTCACTAGGAGGATTTCCTTGAGAAACCAGCAAAAAGGGAATAAAATAGGATAAGGTATTATGTTGGCGCATTGTTTGGTTACGGAGGTTTAAATTGATGATAGAACTGAAGGAAGAAAATATAGAAGCTGTATTTCAAGAGGCGATCGATATGATTCAGCCTCAAAATAGCAGGCTTGTCAGTATTACGAAAAGGGTGGAGGCTATAGACCCCCTTTCATTTTATGATGCAGCAAAACAATTAAGAACGGAAAGACTTTATTGGTCCAGTACCGCAGAGGCTTATACTCTCGTTGGAACGGGGTGTGCTTTTGAAATTACTGCGATCAAGGATCGCTTTGAAACAGCAGAGCAAGAATGGCATAATCTCCTTAACGATGCTGTAAGTAATAATCCTTATGATGTTCCTGGTACAGGCATCGTCAGCATGGGGGGAGCGGCCTTTGACCCTGAAAAAGAAAAGACGAAGCTGTGGGCAAATTTTGAACCGATTCGGTTTACTGTTCCAGAATATTTGCTTACAGAGTATGAAAATGACTTTTATTTTACGATGAATATAATGGTGAGAGCGGATGACCATCCCCGTCAACTAGCAAATCAGTTACGGGAAATGGAGGGACAGCTTTTGAATGGAACTCCTCGTTACGAGTCTGACACACAAATTGTCGGCAGGCATGAAATCTCTCCAGAAAAGTGGAAGCAAACAGTTAAGCTGGCAACAGAAGAAATACGTCAGCAAAAGGTTGAGAAAATTGTTTTAGCTAGGGAAGTACGCTTGAAGCTAGACAGAGAGGCAGATAGTGGTAATATTTTAAGAAAACTATTGAATACCCAGTCAAATAGCTTCATTTTCTCCTTTGAAAGAGGGAAAGATTGTTTTATTGGTGCTACACCTGAAAGATTAGTGAAAATAAGGAAAAATAGCCTTTTCTCAACATGTTTAGCAGGTACTGCCCCAAGAGGTGAAACGGAGGAAGAGGATGCTCGTATCAGCCATAATTTGTTTCACGACCAAAAGAATCGCGGGGAGCATGATTTTGTTGTACAGATGATGAAGAAGGCGATTGAGAATTATTGTACTGATATTGAGATTCCAAATGAACCGGTCGTTTATCCTTTAAAGAATTTACAGCACTTATATACACCGGTTACGGCCCGCATGAAAAAAGACTATACGATCTTAGATATTATTAAAAAGTTACATCCCACTCCGGCACTTGGTGGCACACCTCGTAAGGAGTCGGTTGCCTTTATTCGAAAACACGAGCTCTTAGACAGAGGCTGGTACGGAGCACCAGTTGGGTGGCTTGATAACCGAGATAACGGCGAATTTGCAGTGGCCATTCGATCGGGGTTACTTCAAGGGGATGAAGCATCCTTATTCGCAGGGTGTGGCGTCGTTAAGGATTCCGACCCTGAAGAAGAATACGAGGAAACAAACATTAAACTAACACCGATGCTCTCGGTACTTGGAGGTGCAGAATGAATCCAACCGAAGTGTTAACAAGGTATACAGCTAATTTTGTTGATGAGTTATCAAAAAACGGTGTAACAGATATTGTTATTTCACCTGGTTCTCGGTCCACGCCGCTTGCCATGACAATAGCTGAGCATTCAGATATAAAAGAGTGGATCGTCATTGACGAGCGTTCTGCAGCATTTTTTGCTATGGGTATAGCTAAAAAAACAGGACGTGCTGTTGCTCTGGTGTGTACTTCGGGTACGGCAGCAGCTAATTATTTTCCTGCCATTGTGGAAGCAAATTATAGCAGAGTACCGCTCATTGTATTGACTGCTGATCGCCCCCATGAATTACGTGATATTGGAGCACCGCAGGCGATTGAACAACTAAAGCTATATGGGGATTATGTAAAATGGTTTCAGGAAATGGCTTTGCCAGAGGCATCTGAAAACATGCTCTCCTATGTGAGGAATAAGTCGGCACGTGCTGTGTTTATGGCTAATGAGGGAAACCCTGGGCCGGTACAGTTAAATTTTCCGTTTCGAGACCCACTAGTACCTGATTTCTCAATTGAGAATTTGTGGAGCAACCAATCCTCAGACCCACGAAATCATACAGTAGAAGGGAAAAAACAGCTTTCCACTAATCAAATTACCTCTATTGTAGAGAAACTGAAAGGTAAAGGAAGAGGACTTATTGTCTGCGGACCACAAACGGATCAAGAGTTGGCACAGGCGGTCACACAAGTTGCCGAAGCTTGGGGACTTCCTATTTTGGCAGATCCGCTTTCACAGCTTCGTGCAGGGGAGCATGCCAAGGATTTAATTGTGGAAACGTATGATGCGATACTCCGGGATGAGAAACTACGAAATAAGCTACGGCCAGATTATATTATCCGGTTTGGAGCTATGCCGGTATCTAAACCCTATCTTTTTTATGTGAATGAAAATAAGGATATTCCTCAATTCGTTGTGGAAAATTATACAGGCTTCCGGGAACCGACTGGTAATAATACAGAATTTATCTTTTCAGATGCAGTTCTATTCTGTAAGTCGCTTTTGACCATTGAATATACACCTGAACAGGACAAGGAATGGTTGGAAGACTGGCAATCCATGAACCGAATTGCAAAAAAACATCTTCTTGCTGAAGATGGTGCTGAAATAACCGAGGGAGAAGCGGTTAGGGCATTGGTGGATGTTATTCCAGAATCAAGTAGTATTTATGTTGGGAACAGTATGGCGGTGCGAGATTTAGACACTTTCTTCTTCACTACTCCTAAACATTTGTCTATTTTGGCAAATCGTGGAGCAAATGGCATTGATGGCATGGTATCAAGTGGATTGGGAGCTGCGATAACTGGTGCCCCTGTAACCCTTGTGGTTGGCGACTTATCTTTTTACCATGATCTGAATGCATTATTAATAGCGAAGCAATATAAGCTGAATATTACGATTCTATTGATTAATAATAATGGTGGTGGAATTTTCTCTTTTCTTCCACAATCACAAGAGAAAAAACATTTTGAAGTATTATTTGGCACACCTGTAGATATTGAATTTAAACATGCTGTGCAAATGTATGGAGGCATGTACGCTTCCGCAGGTACCGAAGAGGAATTAAAAGCAGTACTGTATGACAGTTACCAGCATAAGGGGTTGTCTGTTGTTGAAGTGAAGACAGATCGAGAGACGAACACAAGCTGGCATCGCAGTAAATGGAAAGCTATCGCGGAAGAGTTGAAGGGTGAGGCTTAGGACGTGTATTATGAGGTAAATGGGACAACGTATAGGATTAAAAAAAGCGGATATGGTCCAGCATTGCTTCTCCTTCATGGTTTCACAGGTTCAGCGGAAACATGGAAGGCTTTTGTTGAAAAATGGCAAGCAACACATACGGTACTTGCCATTGATCTTCCTGGTCATTCCAAAACAACTTCAACTAATTCTGTAACGATGAAGAGGTGCTGTCAGGATATTGCAGAGATTCTTCAGTCATTTGGCTTAAGCAAAGTAATTGTTCTCGGATATTCAATGGGTGGCAGGACAGGATTATCTTTTGCTTGTCTCTATCCAGATCTGGTTGATAAATTGATATTAGAAAGTGCCTCACCGGGTTTGCAATCTGCGGAAGAAAGAGCTGCTAGACAAAACAAAGATGAACAGCTGGCGATGATGATTGAGAAGGATGGCGTAAGCGCATTTGTTGATTTTTGGGAAGAAATCCCTCTTTTTGCTTCACAAAAGCAATTATCGTTTGAGAAAAGGAAAGCCATTAGAAAGGAAAGACTTTCCCATACAGCAGACGGCCTTGCAATGTCACTGCGCGCGATGGGAACGGGAACTCAGCCTTCGTGGTGGGAGTTTCTTGAAAGGCTATCTATTCCCACACTTTTACTTGCTGGAGGTAGCGATACAAAATTTATAAAGCTAAATGAAAACATGCATAAACTGTTGCCACAAAGCGATTTTCGTATCATTGAAAATGCGGGCCATGCAATTCACGTGGAACAAGCAGAGATTTTTGGTAAGATAGTAGGGGAGTTTATTTATGACTCTAAGATGGTATAGAAATATAGATTTATAAAACTTCCATTTAACACATGGTATAGGAATACCAGTTCAAGTGGACAACAAAAATGTACATAATGAGGAGGAATAAGTATGACGGTACAATGGGAAAACGTAAGAGATTACAACGAAATCGTTTATGAGAAGTATGATGGAATTGCTAAGGTGACAATAAATCGTCCAGAAAAACGCAATGCCTTTACCCCTTTAACAGTAAATGAGATGATTGAAGCCTTTGCTGATGCTCGGGATGATTCTAGTATTGGGGTTATCATTCTGGCTGGAGCCGGAGACAAAGCATTTTGTTCAGGTGGAGATCAATCTGTACGTGGGCATGGAGGTTACGTAGGAGATGACCAAGTTCCACGCTTAAATGTTTTAGATTTGCAACGACTCATTAGAACCACTCCGAAGCCTGTTATCGCAATGGTATCTGGCTACGCTATTGGTGGGGGCCACGTATTACATGTTGTGTGTGACCTTACAATAGCAGCAGATAATGCTATTTTTGGACAAACAGGCCCTAAAGTGGGGAGCTTTGATGCAGGATATGGAGCAGGATATTTGGCTAGAATGGTAGGGCACAAACGTGCAAGAGAAATTTGGTACCTATGCCGGCAATATGATGCAGAGCAAGCCTATGAAATGGGTATGGTAAACACCGTTGTTCCTCTTGACAAGCTAGAAGAAGAGACAGTTCAATGGTGTCAAGAGATTTTAGAAAAATCGCCTACTGCATTAAGATTCCTTAAAGCATCCTTCAATGCTGATACGGATGGCCTTGCAGGGCTTCAACAAATGGGTGGAGATGCGACATTGTTGTACTATACAACAGATGAAGCAAAAGAAGGAAGAGACGCTTTCAAAGAAAAAAGAAAGCCAAACTTCAAGCAGTTCCCACGTTTCCCTTAAAAGTAATTTTCAACCCTTTGCTAGTCAGAAGCAAAGGGTTTTCTTTAATGTTTAGCTTCGTGCAATTAAGCTAAATAACTGCACACGAAGCTGTTCTTTATTAAATGAAGGAGGGCACATCCATGAGTACGACAATTCCTCACTGGTTGTCTAAACAGGCAGAACTAGCTCCGGATCAAACAGCAATTGAATTACCAGATGGGTACTCCATCACGTTTAATAAGTTAAAGCAGGAAAGCCAAATATATGCTAAAAAACTCGCATCACTAGGGGGCGAAAGAGGAGCCCATATTGGCATCCTCTCCGAAAACAGCCTCCAAATGATGATTGCAATTCATGCGCTAAGCTACATAGGAGCTGTTGGGGTACTGCTCAATATACGTCTCACTGATTCTGAATTAAATTTCCAATTGAAAGATGCTGATGTGTCTATTTTGCTAACGTCTGACACTCAACAGAAAAGGTCGGACACATTGGAAGTGAGGACGGCAGTACAACTGAATGAAGTGGAAGCATTTATGGAGAGTGCTGTCTCTCTAGTTGAAGAAATTCATTTAGATGCCCTTTTTACCATCATGTATACCTCTGGAACTACTGGTTTCCCAAAAGGTGTGATGCATACGTATGGCAATCACTGGTGGAGTGCTATTGGTTCAGCTTTAAACCTTGGTGTGGAAAAGCAGGATAAGTGGCTTGCTGCACTACCTATATTCCATGTAAGTGGCTTTTCCATTCTTATCCGTAGTGTTGTTTACGGCATGCCTGTATATTTATTGGACAAATTTCATGCTAAAACAGTACACGATGCGATCATGCATAGTAGAGTTACCATTGTTTCTGTTGTAACAGTGACGCTACAGCAGCTTTTAGAAAAGCTTGGAGAGGCTGATTACCCCAATACCCTGCGTTGTATGTTGCTAGGTGGAGGACCAGCGCCAGAGTCCCTGTTGCTAAAGGCAAAAGAAAAGCAGGTGCCTGTATTTCAGTCATTCGGTATGACGGAAACTGCTTCACAAATAGTTACATTAAGCGAGAAGGACGCCTTACAAAAAATTGGCTCTGCGGGTAAACCGCTATCTCCAGCCCAACTTAAAATTAATCAACCAGATCTTGATGGAGTAGGTGAGATCTTTGTAAAGGGCCCCATGGTGACAAAAGGGTACTTTGAAAATGAAGAGGCAACAAATAAAGCGATTCAGGATGGTTGGTTGGCAACAGGAGATCTTGGTTACGTCGATAAGGAAGGCTTTTTATTTGTAGTGGAGAGAAGAACTGACTTAATTATTTCAGGTGGGGAAAATATTTATCCTTCAGAAATTGAGAGTGTCCTTTCAGCGCTAGACGGGGTAAGAGAAGTCGGCGTTACAGGAAAACCAGATCCTATCTGGGGGAGTAAACCTATCGCTTTCCTAGTTGTTCATGAGTCTATTACGGTTGAGCAAGTCGAAAATTATGCGAGGGAAAAGCTGGCCTCATACAAAGTTCCGGTTTCATTCCATCTTGTAAATGCATTACCAAGGAACGCTTCAAATAAACTACAAAGAAATAAATTATTGAACCTTTTAGATTGAACAATAAAATGGGATGCCACCTGAATGAAGGATTGCATCCCCATTTTTTTTATGGTTACCAGCTCTAATAGTGTGAGCTATTTTTTATTCAATAATGGCTCATGATTTGTTGAATAAAGGGGCTTTAGTTCCTCTTTTGGTGCAATATGAAGCTTCGCACTATTGACAGCAATTGGGCCATCATGAAAGCCACCAGCAATTAATTTTAACTTATGAGGGTAATTCGATATATCGCCAACTGCAAAGATGCCAGGAATATTTGTTTCCATCTTGCCATCTACCACGATGGTGCCATCTTCCATCTTAAGCCCCCATTCTGAAATGGGACCAAGATCTATCTCAAACCCATGGTTCACAAACACGCTGTCAACAGGGATTTCTTTTTGGCTACCGTTTTCCGTATGGGCGATGGTTGCTGAGGATACGTATCCGTTCTCGCCCGACAAACTAGTAAGTTGATAGGGCTGGTATACCTCAACTGAGGAACTCATCATCTTGCTAATATTGCGTTCTATTCCTGAGAAAGCAGACTTGCGGTAAACAACGGAAATGCTATTCGCAATTCCCTCCAGCTCATTCGCCCAATCGATAGCTGAATTGCCTCCGCCGGAAATCAAAACATTCTTTCCTTTAAAGTTAGACATTTTTCTGATTGCATAATGCAAGCTTGTCCCTTCGTAATGAGTAGCTTCAGGTAATGCAAGCTTCACGGATTTTAGACTTCCAAACCCTGTTGCCAGGATAACAGTCTTTGTTAAATGCTTCGCTCCGTTATTGCTTGTGAGCAAGATGTGTCCGCTGGGCTGTCTTTCCATATGCATAACCTGTTCGTTCAGCACGATTGTTGGGTCAAAGGTTTTAGCTTGATCTATTAATTGCTCTGTAAACGCCTCTCCCGTGATCCGAGGGATTCCTCCAATATCATATATAACTTTTTCAGGATAGAAATAAGGTACTTTTCCTCCAAGAAATGGCAAGAACTCAATTACTTTCGTTTTCATCTCGCGCATCCCACTGTAAAATGCGGTGAACAACCCCACTGGTCCTCCGCCAACTATGGTAACGTCATATAATTCTATATTCTGTGGCATGATACAGCCCCCTGTGGTTAATTTGCTTTGATATATGTCCTCTATTAGGTTATTAAAATTAACAAGAATTATCAAATTTAGCTCCTTATGCAATATAAATGGTGAATGGAATAATACAAAAAGCGGGGCATATTTTAAGAAAGGAGTATCGCAGAAAGACTAGTTAATTGGCCGAGGTCATTATGCAATGCCTAGTAGCCAAGACCACCTAGGTTTAGTATGTAAAGAAATAAATATTACATGTTTATGTCAGCCATCAGAACCACCAAAAATGTACGTTTCGTGTCTAGAATCTACTTTAATCATTGAAAATCATTCTCAAAGACATTGACGAAATCGGAAAAACCCAATAAACTGTATGTAATACGTAAAATCAGGAACGTACCAAAAGTAAGTGATATACGATTCGGAGTAAGATGTAGAGGGAGAGATTCCAATGCAAACATTAACCGCAAATGATTTAACACTCGGCTATGGCGAGGATATAATAATAGATGATTTAAATTTAGCTATACCAAAAGGCGAAATCACCGTCTTTATTGGTGGGAATGGCTGTGGGAAATCCACCCTGCTGCGTTCATTAGCCAGGCTCCTTAAGCCAAAAGGCGGCGGAGTTGTATTGGATGGAGAGGATATTGCCAAGGTTGGCACAAAGGATGTAGCAAAAAAACTTGCTATTCTTCCACAAAGTCCTGTCACTCCAGAAGGCTTGACCGTGAATGAACTGGTGAAACAGGGGAGACATCCATACCGTGGTTTTCTAAAACAATGGTCTAAGGATGATGAAGAGGCGGTTTTCAATGCCCTTCAATCGACAAATATGCATCATTTGAAGGATCGTTCGGTTGATTCCCTTTCAGGTGGTCAACGCCAACGTGCTTGGATTGCGATGACATTAGCGCAAGAAACAGATACAATATTGCTCGATGAACCAACAACCTATTTAGATATGACCCATCAAATTGATGTACTCGATTTGTTATTCGACCTTAATGAGAAAGATGGACGAACAGTGGTGATGGTACTGCATGATTTAAATCTGGCTTGTCGCTATGCTCATCATATTGTCGCAATTAAGGATAAAAAAGTTTTCGCACAAGGTAAGCCGGAAGAAATAATCAATTGTAATCTTGTTCATGAAGTTTTTGAAATGATGTGTGACGTTACATTTGATCCAAGATTCGGTACTCCAATGTGCATTCCTCATGGAAAAGGGCGATGTATTTTTGCTCAAGGAAAAAACCAGACTACTGCTGTTAATTAGAGATAAGGCCTGTCTTCTGATGTGCACCCCAAAAGTTAGACTAACCAATTCTAACTTTTGGGGTGTTTTTTGTGCCTAGAATTGCTGTTTTATATCGATGCATAGTGAAAACCAAAGCTTGGAAATCCGTACATACATGCTAGCGAATTGTATTGTTTTACAAATCATTTTTTGTGGCACGCACTTTTCTTACCTACTTCATACATGCTTCCTTATGATTTGTGACAGATTACAAGTAGGAGGTGCGTTATGGAGAAGAAAAAGTTTTATATAAACGTTGGTGCAGGAGAGATCTCACAGGAGAAATTTAATAACAATGAAGAATTTATTATTCACGCTACAGAGGATGAAGTTGCGGTTTTACGAGACAAGTTTAATCTGATGCATGAAGCCGGAATAAAGACTTTCTTTCGGGCACATGTTCCAATTAACCCCTATCATAATGATAAATCAAATGATTACTATGATGATGAAATGACGCAAGCCTATCGCATGATTCACCAATTAGGGGAGCCAGAAACAAAAGCGCATATTGAACAAATGGGCATTTTGACTGATGGGCATATGTAGGATTTAGCAGTTAGGATTTCAATTAAAGAAGGTTGCAGCATGGTTTTTGCTGCAGCTTTTTTAAGTCGTTAAGAAAGTATGACATCGCAGCTCTGACGCAACTGGGATGCAATTATAATAGTCGACGTTCCAAGTTCATACAAAAGGGAGACATTGCTATAAGACGAATGAATCCTTATTTTTAATTTTTTTAGGTTTATCTCTAGGTGAGAAATGGAATAGTATTACAGACCCCTAGAGGAGGCTTTATATGAGAAAATTAGTTCAAATGACCCTTATTACAATAGCGACCCCCGTACTCATTATATGCAGCATACTTATGACGGAAGACAAGCCAGCAGATCCAGTAACTGCCTCGGCTAAGTCCCACCAGACTTTAAATAAGAAACAGACATCTAAAACGTATCCACAACAGCCTGAATTAAAAGAAGAAAAAGTGAAGGAACTGACGCGTGCTTTTATGGATACTTTAGTTCAGGAAGCAGACGAATCATATAGAGTAACGAATATGGATACAAAGGCAGAGTTGTTTGCTGCTTTTGAATCTATTGCAGTCAAAGAAACGGTTGAACCGTATGTTTCGTTTTATTTCGAGGAAAAACCAGATGGTCTATATATCCTACCAACTGAGACACCTCCTTGGTTTATAGCAGAAAACCCATATGATATGGTACAATTAGATAATGACCTTGTTAAAGTTAAACAGGAAAATGAAACAGCATTACATGGTGCATATACAATTGAAATTGAATTTGTATACGATAAACAATGGAAAATAGGAAATGTCACTATTTCTTAAGATTATTATAGACAGTAGATGAAGGTAGTTGAAACGATGTTTACATTTAAAGATTATTACAATAATGAGGTGAAGCTATCCTTTCAAAACCACCCTTTTTCAAATGATCCAAGACATGTCTGGGTTATTTGCAAGTATCGAGATAAATGGTTGCTTACGAAACATAAAGAAAGAGGCTTGGAGTTCCCTGGTGGTAAGGTTGAAAAGGGAGAAACAGCCGAACAGGCAGCTGAACGAGAAGTAATGGAAGAAACAGGTGGATTGATTAAGCAATTACACTATATAGGACAGTATTATGTTTATGGAAAAAGGGAGCATGTTGCAAAAAATGTTTATTTTGCGATAGTAGATTCTTTGCTTCCTAGAAAAACGTATTATGAGACGGAAGGTCCTAAGCTTTTAGACGCTTTGCCTACCAATATAAGGAAAAGTAAAGCATACAGTTTTATTATGAAAGATGACGTCTTGTATCATTGTATCGACTACATAAACATTACATTATAAAATCGCCTATCTAAATAATAGGCGATTTTTTTGATTAGGTTTTACTTTTTATGAGCCATCCCTCTAATTTTTCCACGACCTTATACATAATTGCCGCAAAGATAGCAATAAGTACGAGACTTGAAAGAACAAGTGAGAAATCGAAAACCTGAAAGCCATAAATAATTAAATATCCCAAGCCTTGTTTTGCGACAAGAAATTCCCCTACAATAACACCAACCCAGGAAAGACCTACATTTACTTTCAACGTCGAGATCATAGCAGGAAGGGTGGCGGGGAATATCGCTTCTTTAAATTGCTGCCACCGTGTTGCTCCAAAGCTTTTCAATACTTTTTCATAATTGGGATCTACCTCATTGAATGCGTTATAAATAACTAATGTCGTGATGATAACTGAAATGAGTGCTCCCATCGCAATAATGGAAACATAACCTGTACCTAGTGCAACGATTAAAATCGGTCCCAAAGCAACTTTAGGCATGGCATTCATAATAACAAGGTATGGATCCATAATTTTCGAAAATCGTGTAGAAGACCATAAAACACTCGCAAATAATATACCGACAAGTGTACCTATAATAAACCCGGCAATTGTTTCAAATAAGGTTATCTGAATATGTTTTACCATGGAGCCATCCGCCATATTAGAGAAAAGCACTTGGATAACCTCTGAAGGAGAGCTGAAGAGTAGTGGATCAATCCAATAGAGTCTGCTTGCAACCTCCCAAAAACCAATAAAAGCAAGTAATAGGAGCAGCTGCCATGTGATGACAATTCTCTTTTCTCTTTTTAACTTATATTTGTGTTGTTGAAATAACTGATTATCTGTGTTTGTTTCGGGTGCCATTCTCTTCTCTCACCACCTTTCATTCTGCAGGGTTCCCTTCTTTATCTTCCAGTTCCTCCCATACTTTATCAAATAGCATTTGATATTTAGGGTGTTTGCGTACAGAAAAAGGAGCTTCCTGTCGTAGTTCAATCGGGACTTCAAATACTTTTGAAATCATACCAGGGTTGGCTTCCATTACAAAGATTCTGTCCGCCATAGCAATTGCTTCTCCAATGTCGTGTGTAACAAGGATAGCTGTTTTGTTGAACGCCTTTAAAGTAGTAGAGACAAGGTCTTCAAGCTTAAGTTTAGTTTGATAATCTAATGCAGAAAAAGGTTCATCAAGAAGTAAGATTTTTGGGTCATTAAGTAATGTTCTTACAAGTGCGACTCGTTGACGCATCCCACCTGATAATGAACCTGGGTAATCGTCTGAAATGCCAGTAAGTCCTACTTGTTTTAACAACATTTCCGCTTTCGTACGGATTGCTGGGTCATTACTTCGGTGGATCTTAGGGCCAATCATCACATTTTCAAGAATAGTCTTCCAGGGAAACAAGTAATCTTGTTGTAGCATATAACCAATAGCTTTATCAGATGGCTTTATTGGTGTGTTCTCCAGAAAAACATTCCCTGAAGTATGCTCTACAATCCCTGCTATAATGGAAAGAAGTGTTGATTTTCCGCAACCGCTAGGACCAAGTAACGCGACGAATTCCCCTTGCTTAATGGAAAGAGAGATATCCTTTAACGCTTTTGTATAACTACTTGCTGAAAAATAATGATGGGTTACATGATCTAATGTGAGAAATGACATTTGACCATCCTCCCTAATCATTGATAATTTCTTCTGCGATGGTTGTATTTACAAGGTCCTCATATGGAATATCAGCTGGAAGTTCTCCTGCTTCCTCCATAATAGCTTTCAAGTTATCCCATTCTTCTTTATCAAGTATTGGATTTGTAGCAAAGGATTGCTGCCCCTTGTATCTCTCGATAGAGGAGGCTAATAAATCAAGCTCCGTATCCTCGAAATAAGGCTGTATAACACTGGCAATTTCTTCTGCACTATTTTGTTCAACCCACTGCTGTGCTTTGTAAACAGCACGAGTGAATTTTTGCACTTCTTCTTCATTTTTATCAAGATAGCTTTGCTTGGTCATAAAGACGGTATACGGAACATTGCCGGATTCTTCTCCAAACGAGGCTACGATATGCCCATTGCCTTCTTTTTCAAATGTGCTTGCTGTCGGTTCAAATAATTGAACATACTCTGCATCTCCTGAAACGAAGGCACCAGGTATGTTAGCAAAATCAATGTTCTGCTGAAGATCTAAATCATTTTTGGGATCAATGCCATGTTTCTTCAGCACAAATTCACCAACCATTTGAGGCATGCCGCCTTTTCGTTGGCCTAAAAATGTACTACCCTCTAAATCTTCCCACTCAAAGTCAGGTTTTGGTTCTTTCGCTACAAGAAATGTGCCATCTGTCTGTGTTAACTGAGCAAAGTTAATTGCTGGGTCCTTTGAGTTTTGTGCGTAAACATATATGGATGTTTCCGAACCGACCAATGCAATGTCAGCTCCGTCGGAAAGAAGTGCCGTCATGGTTTTATCGCCACCCCATGTGGTCTGTAGTTCTACATCCAACCCTTCCTCTTCAAAATATCCCTTTTCCAACGCGACGTATTGTGGTGCATAAAACAAGGATCGAGTTACTTCAGCAAGCTTTATGGAGGAAGTGCTGCTTTGGTTGCATCCGAGCAAAATGAGTGGCAATAAAGCTACTATAAGCGTCATTTTAATTAATTTTTTCATTTTATTTGACCCCCCTTAGTTTAAGTAGATAGTTATGTCAAAACATTTTATGCATTCGCCTAAAATGTGTGATGGCCTATTACATAAGTGCATAAAAAAACGGCCTCCTTGTAGAGACCGCTGAAAAACGTATAAAAAATCTTCTTAGAAATATTGGTTACATGTAATTTTGGTATCTAGGTCCAGCTTGCTTAATCGCATTACTAGCTTCTGTGAACTTTTCAAAATTTCTGTGGAACATCATTGCAAGTTCCTCCGCTGCTTTTTGATAATCTGCAATGTTTGCCCATGTATTGGCAGGAACTAAGAGCTGCTCAGGTACACCTGGAACATGGTATGGAATCTCTAATCCGAATATTTCATCTAGAATGGTTTCTGTATTATTTAATTCGCCTTTCAATGCTGCATATACCATTGCTCTTGTGTAGGATAATTTAATACGTTCGCCACCATCTTCGTAAGAGCCACCAGTCCAACCTGTATTAATCAAAAATACAGTTGCCGAATGTTCCTCTATCTTTTTGCCAAGCATTTCTGCATAGACAGAAGGAGAGAGCGGCAAGAATGGAGAACCAAAGCAGGCCGAAAAAGTTGCTTGGGGTTTAGTCACTCCACGTTCAGTCCCAGCAAGCTTGCTCGTGTAACCACTGAGAAAGTGATACATCGCCTGTTCATTCGTTAATTTACTAATCGGCGGTAGGGTCCCAGAGGCATCTGCAGTTAAAAAGATAATGGTGTTTGGGTGACCAGCGATACTTGGGACCATCACATTCTCCATATGTTCAATAGGATAAGCAGCTCGCGTGTTTTCCGTTAGGGACGTATTGGAATAGTCTGGCTTGTCATTCTCGGAATCAAGCATGACATTTTCCAAAACAGAACCAAATCGTATGGCATTATATATTTGTGGTTCTTTTTCTTCTGATAAATTAATGCATTTAGCATAACAACCGCCCTCTATATTGAATATACCATTATTACTCCAGCCATGTTCATCATCCCCGACTAATTTTCTGTCAGGGTCAGCGGATAGGGTCGTTTTGCCTGTTCCAGATAACCCAAAAAACAAAGCGACATCTCCCTCATCCCCGACATTGGCAGAGCAATGCATGGGAAGGATATCTTGTTGTGGCAAGAGATAATTCATCACAGAAAAAATTGATTTCTTTATTTCGCCCGCATATTCTGTGCCGCCAATTAGAATGACTCGTTTTTTAAATGAAACAATAACAAATGTTTCCGAATTAGTACTGTCTGTATCAGGATCTGCAAAACATCCCGGTGCAGATAGGACTGTAAATTCTGCTTGGTGGTTGGCGAGTTCTTCCTCTGTTGGGGTTATGAAAAGCTGCCTTGCAAACAAGCTATGCCAAGCATATTCGGAAACTACTTGGATCGGCAGGCGGGAGTCTTCATCTGCCCCAGCAAATCCTTTAAATCTATATATTTCTTTCTGGTTTTTCAAGTATTCTGTTGTTTTTTTGTATAGTCTTTCAAATGCATCCTCATCAATAGATTGGTTGACTTGACCCCAATCGATTTTAGAATCACTGACTGCGTCGCGAACAATAAATTTGTCCTTAGGAGAGCGACCGGTATATTTACCAGTGGTTGATCTAATTGCACCTGTGGAGGTTAAAACTGCTTCCATTTTTGCTAAGATTATCTCGATAAGCCGTGGGACAGTTTCATTCTCCAGTATCGGAGTATGCTGCTCTAATTCAGTACAAGGGTTTTTTTCTACCATTTTCACTTCACTGCACCTACCTTTGGTAATGTGTTGTATTACGTTGCCTTAATGTGATTATTAGTATAACACATTTAATTGAATAGTCCATACTAAATATCTAATCTAATCATATGAAATTTTCGCAAACCTTGTTACGAACCAAAAATAGTTGACATGTCAGTTCTCATTCGATAAGCTAAATTTCGAGCGGATACTCTCTTATTCAGAGTAGGTGGAGGGACAGCCCCGATGAAACCCAGCAACCATCACATCGGTGAAAAGGTGCTAACCTGGTGCAAGGAAATTTCCTTGAACAATAAGAGCGAAAGGCTGGTACTCCTTTCCTCATTACTGAAGGAAGGGCTTTTTTTATTTTATAAAAACCTTTGTTATGAAATAGCAAAACTTGATGAACAGAGATCCGTAACAGAAATCAAAAGGAGGATTAAGCACTATGGCTGCTAATCGTCGTTTATTTACTTCAGAATCGGTAACAGAAGGGCATCCTGATAAAATATCTGATCAGATTTCAGATGCAATTCTAGATGAAATTTTAAAGAAGGACCCATATGCGCGTGTTGCTTGTGAAACAACCGTTACAACAGGTTTGGTGCTCGTAGCGGGAGAGATTTCTACAAGTACGTATGTAGACATTCCGGCTATTGTAAGAAAAACGATTAAAGAAATTGGGTATACGCGTGCAAAGTATGGCTTTGATGCGGATACATGTGCCGTATTGACAGCAATTGATGAACAATCTGCTGATATTGCCGGAGGTGTAGACGAGGCACTAGAGTCTCGCCAAGGAAAAATGAGTGATGAAGAGATTGCTTCTATTGGAGCAGGGGACCAAGGACTTATGTTTGGTTTTGCTTGCGACGAGACGGAGGAACTCATGCCATTACCTATTTCACTTGCACACAAATTGGCGAAGCGTTTGGCTGATGTAAGAAAAGAAAAGGTATTAGATTACTTGCGTCCAGATGGGAAAACACAGGTAACTGTTGAATATGATGAACAGGACCAACCAGTAAAGGTAGATACGATTGTTATTTCTACACAGCATCATCAAGATATCACAACAGAGCAAATCGAAAAGGATTTAATTGAACATGTTATTCGTCCAGTCGTACCAGAGAATCTTTTGGATGAAACAACGAAGTATTTTATTAATCCAACAGGCCGCTTTGTGATTGGTGGACCACAAGGAGATGCTGGGTTAACTGGCAGAAAAATTATTGTGGACACATACGGTGGATATGCTCGACATGGTGGGGGAGCCTTTAGTGGGAAGGATTCAACGAAAGTGGATCGATCCGCTGCTTATGCTGCACGTTATGTTGCGAAAAACATAGTAGCTGCAGAACTTGCCAAGACTTGTGAGGTACAACTAGCCTATGCTATTGGTGTAGCTGAACCTGTTTCAATTGCAGTAAACACTTTCGGAACAGGAAAAGTGTCTGAAGAAGCGTTAGTGCATGCAATACGCAAACTATTTGATTTACGTCCAGCTGGCATTATCCGTATGCTTGATTTGCAGAAACCTATCTTTAAGAACACGGCAGCATATGGTCATTTCGGAAGAACAGACATCCTCTTCCCTTGGGAAAAGACAGATAAAGTTGTAGAATTAAAAGCGTTGATGGAGAAGAAGTAGAAAAAGATCAATTATAGAAGCCGAATGGACATTCGAAATGATGAGGTACCTTTTAGGGAACCATCTGTTTTTTCGAAATCCGTTCGGCTTTTGGGTTTTCACGGTACTTGATAATAAATCTAGAGTGGAAGATGAAGGCTTTATGTATACCTCCATTAGATTGCTTTCTCTAAAGGGTGGTATGTGCTTTGTAATATTGTCCTTTTTCCACATATGATTTTCGAATTCGATCCATTTCTGCAAGGTCCTCTTCCGTTAAGTTCCTTACTACTTTGGCTGGTCTCCCAAGAGCTAGCGTATTGGGGGGGATTTTCTTACCTGGAGGGACAAGGCTTCCAGCACCGATAAATGCCCCTGTACCAATTTCTGCACCATCAAGAATGATGGATCCCATTCCAATTAATGCTTTTTCTCTAATGATTGCAGAGTGTAGGGTGACCTGATGCCCCACTGTTACATCATCTTCAATAACTAAAGGCATTCCAGGACTTTGGTGAAGCATAGATAAATCCTGAATGTTTACGCGTTCCCCGATTCGAGTGGGTGCCACATCCCCACGAATGATCGTCTTAAACCAAACACTGCTTGATTGATCTATCTCCACATCTCCGATAATAGTAGCGTCTTTTGCAATAAATGCTGTTTCATGAATTACGGGCTGCTTATCCTGATATTGATGAATCATTTGAATCCTCCTCCATAATATGGTGATATAATTAGTATAGCAAAAAATACACGCTTAAACTGACTGAAGGAAGGCAAACAAATGCGAAACAATGTTCCAACATCATCCATCACATTGCTGAAGTCGTTACAATCGAAAATTTTCCCTGAAGTGGAAAAGGAGCTAAACTACTGGAAAGCAAAAGCAACAGCAATTCCGAATCAAGAATTACGTGATCAAGCACTTGCAAGTATTGGTTCTAAAAAATTCCATTGTCAAGGTGGGGCTGTGTACGCGCTACTTGCAGGAGAGAGAAGTGGCGAAGCAATCAAATTTATTGTAGCCTACCAAACAATTAGTGATTATTTAGACAACCTTTGTGATCGGAGTACATCTCTTGATCCAGCTGACTTCCGATTGCTTCATGAATCCTTGTTTTGTGCCTTGGATCCCGATCAGCAAACACAAAATTATTATGCTTTACGAGAAGATCAGAATGATAATGGTTATTTACATGATTTAGTCCGCACGTGTCAAGTTCAGCTAGCCCTGGTTGAACGGCACGTAGCACAACACTTTTTAAATCGTCTTGTCTCACTATATACAGATTTGCAAGTTCATAAGCATGTAGACATTAGAGAAAGAGTGCCGCGACTCGAAAACTGGTTCAAAGAAGAAAATGAAGACGATGAGTTGGCTTGGTATGAATTTGCTGCTGCTTCCGGATCAACTTTAACTGTCTTCTGCTTAGTGAGTTACCTGTTAGGCGGGAAGCTGGATGAGCCAAAAGCGAAAAGCATCTTTGAAGGCTATTTCCCTTATCTGCAAGGATTACATATAATGCTCGATTATTATATTGATCAAAAAGAGGATGTGGAGGCAGAGGATTTAAATTTTTGCTTTTATTATCCTAATGAGGAAAAAATGAGCCAGCGATTATCACTGTTTATCCAGAAAGCGGCTGACCAAGTACAGCCACTTCCAGATAATTCGTTTCATCAGATGATAAGACAAGGTCTTGTTGGTCTATACCTTGCTGATCCTAAGGTAAAGCATCTGACTAATGAAACAAAGTTAAAGAAGCATTTATTAAAAACAAGTGGAACCAATGCACGTCTTTTTCACTTGTTTACAAAACTGTATTACAAAATGAAAAAATAACCCTGTATTTAATGATAAACTATTCAAGGATTCTCTCGTTCCTATCTTTTCTGGATCGCGATAATAAATGGCGGATCATTTTGTTGATTTATAAATCCATACTGTAAAACATGAAATGCTCGCTGCGGTAATCTCATAGCATATTTTAGCACGGTTTGCATCTCGTCCTTTCCACCCTCATGACCATGGTAGACGACAAGCACAACTAACCCTTTTGATTTTAAAACGGGTAAAATGTTTTCGATCGCTTCTACAGTGGAATCTCCACTCGTTATGATTTGTTTGTCACTTTGAGGTAAGTAACCAAGGTTAAAAATTGCACCCCCAACTCGTTCAATGTCTTTCGTTTGTAAATGTGACGTAACATTCGCATGACTATCTAAAATTAAGGACACGTTGGTGTAGTTGTTTTCTAATAATGTTTGCCTTGTCTGATCAATTGCTTCTTGCTGAATATCGAAGGCTAGCACTTGACCTGTGCTCCCGACCACCCTGCTTAAGAACAGTGTGTCATGGCCATTGCCACATGTGGCATCAATTACAGTTTCTCCCTTTTCTATAGAACCCTCTAACAGATAGTGGGCATAATTTAGTATGTTCATTATCATAGACGTACTCCTTTCGCGTTTCATAGTAACAGTTTATCAAAAATCCGCACCTATTGTCTTGACAAAGCGGTAAGGATTCATTACAATTCGATATACATAACGTAACGACAATGCAAAGGAATAGTAATATCACTTTTTGGCATAGAGAGACAGTGGTTGGTGGAAACTGTCGCAAATAGCGGTATGAACTCACCTTGAAGTTGCAGAAACGAAATTGAGTAATTTCTGCCGTATATCCGCGTTAAGGAGCACAAGTGAACGCAACGCTGCGTTAATTTGGGTGGTACCGCGGGAGCAAAGCTTCTCGTCCCTTTATTGGGATGAGTGGCTTTTTTTATTGGGCGTTTGGATAGTGAACTCTCGCTACTAGTAGAAGGCACGGCAGTTTTTCTATAAAAGGAGGAAATACAATGAGTTTTAACCACAGAGACGTGGAAAAGAAATGGCAACATCATTGGAGGCAAAACAAAACATTTAAAGCAGAAACGTTTTCCGACAAAGAGAAGTTTTATGCGTTGGATATGTTCCCTTATCCATCCGGTTCTGGTCTGCATGTTGGCCACCCTGAAGGCTATACGGCGACAGATATTATTTCAAGAATGAAAAGAATGGAGGGCTATGAAGTACTTCATCCAATGGGATGGGATGCATTTGGACTGCCTGCAGAACAATATGCGATTGATACTGGTAATAGTCCGGCGGCTTTTACGGAGAAAAACATCGCTACATTTAAGCGACAAATTGAGGAGCTAGGTTTCTCCTATGATTGGGACAGGGAGATTTCCACAATGCAACCAAACTACTACAAATGGACACAGTGGATTTTCACAAAGCTATATGAAAAAGGCCTTGCATACATGGATGAAGTAGCAGTGAACTGGTGCCCTGCATTAGGTACGGTTTTGGCCAACGAGGAAGTTATTGATGGAAAAAGTGAGCGGGGTGGACATCCGGTTGTTCGTAAACCAATGAAACAATGGATGCTAAAAATTACTGCTTATGCGGATCGTCTTCTTGAGGACTTGGAAGATGTCGATTGGCCAGAGAGCATTAAAGATATGCAACGAAATTGGATTGGTCGTTCAGAAGGAGCAGAAGTTCATTTCTCTATTGATGGCCATGAAAACAAGTTTACCGTGTTTACGACACGTCCAGACACACTTTTTGGTGCCACATATGCAGTTCTTGCACCTGAGCATCATTTGGTTAAAGAGATTGTAACACCCGAACAAAAAGAGGAAGTAGAAGCATATTTAAATAAGGTTCAAACAAAATCCGACTTGGAACGAACAGATCTTGCTAAAGACAAAAGTGGCGTATTTACTGGTGCGTATGCAATTAATCCAGTTAACAATGAAAAAATGCCGATCTGGGTTGCTGACTATGTTCTGATGTCTTATGGTTCTGGTGCCATTATGGCTGTTCCTGCTCATGATGAGCGGGACTATGAATTTGCAGTGAAATTTGATTTGCCGATCCAAGAAGTAGTAGCTGGTGGAGATATATCTAAAGAAGCATACACCGGAGACGGCGAGCATGTTAACTCTGGATTTCTTAATGGCATGGCAAAAGATGAAGCCATAACGAAAATGATTGATTGGCTAGTAGAAAACACCAAAGGTGAGAAAAAGGTAACTTACCGCTTGCGTGACTGGTTGTTTGCTAGACAGCGTTATTGGGGAGAACCAATCCCGGTTATTCACTGGGAAGACGGTAGCATGACAACAGTACCTGAAGAAGAACTACCACTTGAACTTCCTAAAATGTCAAAAATAGAGCCGTCTGGCACAGGGGAATCCCCACTTGCAAATAGCGAAGACTGGGTAAATGTGGTGGATCCTAAAACTGGCATGAAGGGTCGCAGAGAGACAAGTACAATGCCACAATGGGCTGGTAGCTGTTGGTATTTCCTGCGCTTTATAGATCCAGATAATACAGAGCAACTCGCTGACCCAGAAGCCCTTAAGAAGTGGCTGCCAATTGATATATATATTGGTGGAGCAGAACACGCCGTGCTTCACTTATTGTATGCGCGTTTCTGGCACAAATTCCTTTACGATATCGGTGTAGTTCCAACAAAAGAACCGTTTATGAAATTGTTTAACCAAGGTATGATCCTTGGGGAAGGTAATGAGAAAATGAGTAAGTCAAAAGGAAACGTTGTGAATCCTGATGACATTATTTTCTCTCATGGTGCCGATACCTTACGTCTATACGAAATGTTTATGGGCCCATTAGATGCTGCGGTAGCCTGGTCTACAAATGGTCTAGATGGTGCACGTAAATTTCTTGATAGAGTTTGGAGATTGTATACGGACGGAAACGGAGCACTTTCTGCTAACATAACCGATGCAAATGATGGCTCCTTGGAGAAGGTATATCATGAAACGGTGAAAAAAGTAACCACGGACTTTAACAATCTTCATTTTAATACAGGTATTTCACAGTTAATGGTGTTTATTAACGAAGCATACAAAGCTGAACAATTACCAAAAGAATATATGGAAGGCTTTGTAAAGATGCTTTCACCTGTGGCACCACATATTGCTGAGGAACTTTGGGAGTGCTTGGGCCATGAGGGTACAGTCAGTTATGACCAGTGGCCGAAATACGATGAATCCAAGTTAGTGGAAGATGAAATTGAAGTAGTAGTTCAAATTATGGGTAAAGTTCGGGCAAAATTAAATGTCGATAAAGATATTTCGAAGGATGAACTAGAAAAGCAGGCGCTTCGTGATGAGAAAATTCAAGAGTTATTAGAAGGTAAAACGATTAGGAAAGTAATTGTGGTACCAGGTAAACTTGTAAATATTGTTGCAAATTAACAATGCTTGCACAAGGTTGTAAAAAACCAATTAAAATTTATAGAATAAAAGGGCGCTCCTTAGTTAAAAGGAACGCCCTTTTTTAATTTGATGGCAACCACTCAGTCTGAAGCAATATCCATTTGTCATTTTCTAAATACCAAAGTGATTCCACCGTGCCTAATCCATCTGCGTGATAGGCGCCGCTTATTTGCTGGCTGCTTTTCAGTCCATATCCTTTACTATCGCTTATTAACACGGGTTCGAAAAACGCTATCGGATCAATCATTAGTGACTGTGGTTTTCGAAGGGTTCCGTTCTCGTCATATATCCCTAACCTGATATAATCTTCAGATCTATTTGACACATCCATTAAATAAGGGTCACTGTCTGGTGTCAATTGGATTGAAACAATAAAGTCATCTTTAAAAGATCCTTGCAAGAAGAGTTGTTCGGGTAATGGAATTTCTTTCAACTCACCATTTGCTAATGTGTTTAGCTGGTAATTGTAGAGTCCGCCACTTCCCCCTGTCGCACTTTGATAAAAGATATCTTTAATCCCGTCATGATTTAAATCGACTAGTTCAACAGCGGGTTCATAACCACCTTGGTAACTAATCTTCCATCTTTCCTCGTTTGGGCTAGCAATTTCTACCCATATATCCTTGTAAAAAACAGTGTCAGGAGAAAACAATATACCTTTTAAGCTTAGCTCTTCGTTTTGTCCATCCCCGGTTAAATCTCCCTGAAGGGTTTCAATTAAAACAACATCTGCCTCTTTAGCATTTATCGGAGAGAACCAGATTACATTTAAGAACAGGGCTAAGATAATGGTTGACACGCTTCTCATTTCATACCTTCTTCCTATATAATACATTTTTTATAGTGTGTGTTGGAAAGTTGCATGTTATCCAACGAAAACGTATGATAAACATGATAATATTTGAAAGAGGGTGCGCTTTTTGACAGAAATAAATGAGATTACACCTAATGAATTACGTAACAGATTACGTGATGATGAGAAAGACCTTGTAGTAATAGATGTCAGGGAAAATGAAGAAGTTGCCCAAGGAATTATACCTGAAGCAAAACACATACCTCTGCAGCAGATTCCTGAATCTCTTAACGAATTAGACACGGATAAGCAATATATTATGGTTTGTCGCTCAGGTAAAAGAAGTATGCATGCAGCTATGCATTTAAAAGAGCATGGTTATAAGGTCAGTAATATGGCTGGCGGAATGCTTGAATGGGAAGGCGACATTAAAGCGTAAAACGTAACGAAGAGAAGGTTTAAAACCCTTCTCTTTTTTTGTGAAAATGGTATTGACTATTTTTGTAGAATAATGCTATAATAATTATCCACCACAAAGGACAGGTTGTTTCATTTAACTAGTGATTGTGGATGGAATCTGGTATATAGATTTTCAAAGCTGTCGCAAAGAAAGTTGTTGACATCACCGGAATATCTTGTTATACTATAAAGGTTGCTTTAAAAAAGCAACCTAAACAAATTGCTCTTTGAAAACTGAACAGAACAACTAGTATGTCAAGGAAAAACAGACTTTCTGTTTTTCGAAGTAATACAAGCAGAAGCCAGTTTTCTGCGAAGCTAAGACGGATCATGTTGATTGGTGTCGACATGATACAAACTTTTTTGGAGAGTTTGATCTTGGCTCAGGACGAACGCTGGCGGCGTGCCTAATACATGCAAGTCGAGCGCAGGAAGCAAGTTGATCCCCTTCGGGGGTGACGCTTGTGGAATGAGC